>JBEVXD010000004.1:285000-453241 GCA_040506275.1 Candidatus Thiodiazotropha sp. DIVDIV | reverse complement strand
TCGGGTGCGGGGCAGGTCTAACCACCGAGTGATGAATTGATAGCTAAACAATTCATCAGGAGAGATACAAGGGTGCGGCCTGCCGCACCATCGGGGAGTAGATACTCCAAAAATCCCAGATACTCTGTTTACTATCAGCAGTGTCTGTAATCCGAATTGTCAGGTGATTTCGTTTCTGTTGGGCCTGGTGCGGCAGGCCGCACCCGATAAATTTGAAAATAGGCGCTGAATAAATGGGGGATTCAGATAAAAGGGATATTCGCGACCTATACTCGGTGGAAACATGGAATTGACGCTCGTTAGCTGCATTGGGGCGTAATGGAGGGGGCGTGAAGAAAAACCGAAAAAAGTCATCCGTTTGCAGCGAAGCTAAGTCCAAAACAGGTAAATCGAAAAAGCCACAGCAGCCTGAGGTCATACCATTTCCTGATCTCGTCGCGCGGGAAAACATTGCTGATCTGCAACGCACCGTCAGGCGTTTGGCAAAACGTGACGGGGCCAGGGCGAGTGCTTTGATGCGTCGGCTCAACCAGCCGCTCGACACTTTGCAACATCTGCATCAACTTGCCGGATCTGTGCTGAATCATGAACCTGAAGCTGCGGTAGAGCTTCGCAGCGCGATCAAGCAACTCATTCAATCCCATCCGCACTTCTCCGGTGGTCGTCAACGGCTTGCGGATCGAGCACGTTCAGCGCCAAAGCAGCATGCCAACTTTGATCAGACCAGGTTGATACAGCTCGGTGGCTTGGCGGGTATCTACATGGGCGCTGCCATGGCCTATCGGGGAGGTGCTGGATTAACGCAGGCTTTTGATGTCATTGCAGGGCTGAGTGACTGCCATGGTTATCTGGAAGTGGCGCGTGCAACCCAATTGAGGGGCGGGGATAGAGCATTAAACAGTTTTCTGCTGCAGAACCAAGCCTTGAACTGGGGCGCATCTGGAGGAGAGCCAGGACCGGGTAACCGTCATGGCCCGGATGGTGGCCCCGCCGGAGATCCCTGGGGACCCGGTGATCCGATCGATCCGGAGGGCGACCCCTGGGGCCCGGGTATTGACCCTGGTTTTGGTCCTGGTTCCCCCTGTCCACCACCACCTGAAATTCCAGAAGAGCTGGTGCGTTCAGGGTGTGAGGATCAGCTGCTTCAGATACTTGAGGAGGGGGCGCCTTCGATAGCTTGGTATGGGCGTATAACAGCCTTTGCCGATGGTATCGAGAGCATCGTGATGGAAGGACCCTGTGCTGGTCAGCTGCTGATCATTCACGGCTCAGGATTTGGTAACACACAGCCTGAGAACCGTCTCTTAGTGCTTCATGTTAGTGGTAGATGTCGAGTCGTTGAGGCGGATTCCTGGAGCGATACCGAGATTGTCATTACCCTGCCCAACGGAGTAGAGCCAGGCCCGGTCGGTTTCTATGATCCTATGGGTGTCAACGCCTGGAACCAGTTTGCCGGTCAAGCCAATGCCGATACCCGGTCGATTCTTACTGCAAGCCGCTGTCTCGGGGCACCACTGCTTTTCCCTGAGTGGCCTGCAATCAGAGGAATACCCTGTCCTCCCGATATCGGGATAAATTACCTGGATGTGGGTAATCCTCTAATTCACCTGTTTGAGGCCGATTCACGGGATGACGAGGGATTGGGTGAAGTGGGTGACTCAGTGCTAGCGTCTCCTGGTGATGTAGTGGTGTTACGTTGGCTTGTGGAACGAGCAGAGACACTGAGTCTGCGTCGGGTCAGCAATGATGGCCCAGATTTTGGCGGCAACCCTGAAGTGACTATCAGTACAGGCAGCGCCTGGACGCTCGAACCCCTGGCTCATGATGAACCGGCACTATTCACGTACGAACTTGAGGCGAGTAACGAGTGTGGGGTGGTGCGCCAGCAGGTTCGGATCCTGGCGAGTAAACGACCCCAGCTTGAAATCACTCACGCAGAGATTACACAGGGTGTGCAAACCGAACAGAACGATGTGGTACTGGTGGCCGAAAAACGAACCGGTGTGCGTCTATTCGCAACTCATCAACTTGACGGTTTCGGCGGTCTTGATCAGTTACCAGGTGTGAGGGGGCGGATACGGGTACGTGAACATGGTAACAACCCCTGGTGGCCCTGGATGGATGCGGTCAATGGCTCTTCAGACGCTACCCCAAATCCGGGTGTAACCATCGACCTCCCGGTTGAGCCTGACCGGCGTGAAATTGAAGAGACGCTCAACTTCGTTATTCCGTTTACTCTTTGTTTTGGAGCGATTGATATTCAGATCCAGGCTAGGGTTGATGATGCAGCGGCACCACCCGGTGAACGTGGGTATCAGGACTCATTTGTAATGACCATTGAAGCGGTAGAGTTTGAAGCGCGGGCCAAGCCTTTTGTACGCTACATACCGGCGACCATTGTGATTACTGATACCACGCCTGCAGTATTTTTTCTTGCCTCGAATCCTCCCACCAACAGTGAATGCACAGAGGTCATTAACAGCGCATACCAACGATATCTTCCCGCTGTGCCTGGTATCGTCGAACGTCACCCAACCCTCTCCGTTACCATTGGCGCAGATGCCTGGGTGATCAGCACTCCGGTAGGTAATATCGATATTCCACCTGGATGGTCGGATTCGAACCAGTTCGATATTCTCGGAAACACCAATCTGGAATGGCTGCAGCTGATTCGAGCCTGCCAGTTTCTTGATGTTACCGGTTTTCTCTGTCCGGATGAGGATGATGCTATATGGACCTTACTCACCCCTATCGGCTCCTGGGGGCGGGCGCTACCTGAATCCAATATCCTGCTCTCGCCGGTCAATCAAGAGACCCTTGCCCATGAAATTGGTCATATTTATGGGCAATCCCATCTGGCGATCACCTGCCCGGACGACGACTCCCCCCCTGCTGCCAATCCACTGGATGAGACAACACACCCAGATTACTGGGTAGATGGTGGCGAGGTTACGGATGTGGTCTGGGATATCGACAACAATACCTTAATATTTGCAACTGACGATGAGGCGGGTCGGGTATTCGACCTGATGACCTACTGCACCAGGCGTTGGACCCATCCCCAACGCTGGCAGATGATGTTTGAGATGGTCGGAGAGTGATTCATGAATAGATCACAGATACATCATGCTGCAACCTTTCCCGCTAAAGGCGACCGTGGTGTTGAATATATCGAACTGGCTGGAGTGATTGATGTTAAAGGTCGGTTTCATGCCTTGCCGATGAGATCGAAGGCGGTAGTCCGGTCACGATCCGGATCGTTCCATAAGTTGCAAGAGCCGCCACTTGAGCTTGAACTATTGGATAAATCAGGCAAGGTGCTGAGTCATGAAAAGCTGATACCTCGGCATCCTGTGATTTGTGCCCGTCAGAATCCTGGCTGGTGTATGGTTCAAGGCCGTATCGCATTGGTTGATGACGCTTCCAGCTTAAGGCTCACCCGTACAGATCGAGTCATACTCGAAAGGGTAATCGCGGATGCACCTAGGCTTATGCTTAACTGGCCCCATAAGAGAGTATCACGTAAAAAAAGCTTCGCTCTTGAGCTCGATTTTTCACCGCCGGAAGAGGGGGCGCTGATCGAGATCCATCTGATCAGTGGCGGCAGTCGCTCCCGCTTTATCGGTGCCGGCGCACCAAACAGAAAGCTGGCACTCGATTTTGAAGATTTACCTGGAGGCAAAGCCTGTCAGCTGTCAGTGACCTACTCCAATGGGATTCGCAGCACTACTGTACTGAGTGAGTCTTTTGAGCTTGCACCACGGCAGGGTTCTATTCTGCTGGTTCATCCAGAGGAGGATGTAAAAGCGCCATCATGGCAGCCCATCCCGCTTTACGCCAGATGGTCTTCCGGTGATCAGGAAGATCTAAAACATACGCGCAAGATAGTTGCAGAGTTGGTATGGAAACTTGACGGAAAAGAGGTGGGGCGAGGACCGAGAGGGTTACTGGCGGCACAGGATGAAGGCAAACATAAATTGACATTGCATGCTGAAGGCAGAGAGATAGCGTCCAGGAAAATCCATATCGAGAAGTCGAAAAAGAGAGAAGAACCGGCTGCGTTTAATTGGCACCTTAATAGGTAATTTCCAAAAGCCTTTTTGCGGTGATGCGAGCTTCGGACGGGTAGCCAAAGGCGTTGTTGATATATTCGATGTTGTCTATTGTTGTTCTGCAATTGACATGGCTATGTCCATAGACATGGATGTTTGAGTCCAGGTCGCGGATCTGCTGATCAAGAAGTGGGCTGCCTAAAACCGGGTATATATCTTGGAATCTTTCAGGGATATAGCTCGGCATTAAATCGATCCGAGGCAGAAAATGTGAAAAGGTGATAACGGTTTTGGAGTCAGGCTGTTTCCTGATCTCATTCTTCTGCAGGAAAAAACGATTTTGAGCAGATGGGGCCTCTAATGCTTCAGGCCATTTGCAATGGGTAAAGTCCATCCATTTAGCAACCAGAGCCTCGCTCATCTCACCAAAACTCAGATCGTACCAGGAAAACAGAGGTATGATGGCTATGTCATGAAACGACCTTTGTTCCGTTATCACGCCATGCTCATGAGCTAATGCCAGTAGTGCTGAAAACTTGTTGATAGAGTCTGTTTGTGACTCACGTCGAACCCATATATCGTGATTGCCTGGCACATAAAAAACAAATTTAAACTTACTGCACAATTGCTCGAAACATTTGGCAGTACGGGGTGTGGAATCTGAAATATCACCAGCCAGGATCAAGGCATCATCGACATAGTCAGCGTTGGAAAGGGATTCAAGCCAGCGAACATTCTCTTTGAAGTCGATGTGGATGTCAGAGATCGCAAAAATTCTCATGGGTTGAATCTGGTGTTCCCGTTTTTAGTGGACATCTAATGGCTTATAGTGGGGCATGGCCCCACCCTACCTGTGAACGGAATTTGTCATTCAATAGCGGGTTTAGCGAATGATGACAGGCGGGGGTTTGACACCGGTTCCTGTAGTTTCAGCCACAATCTTTTGGGCCAGTGATTGTCCCAGTTCCTGTGCCTCGGTCTGTTTCATCTCATCGTCTGTTACAGCTTCATCACCCTCTTGTTTCATATAGAGTGTCTGTGTTGGGAAAGCAAACTCGACTCCGAGACCTTGTGCCAATCGAAGGATGTCCAGCATGAAACGATGACGTTCTCTCAACTCAGTGCTCCATTCCGGTGTCTCCCAGAAGACATATAACAATACATCCAGCGATGAAGCGGCAAACTCGTTCAAATAGACATGGTAGTAATCTTTACGCATATAGGGGTGTTGTCGTACCAATTCTCTAACCCCCTCGCAGAATGCTTCAATGCGATCTGGCGGTGTGTCATAAGTGAGGGAGAGTTTGCAGGAGAGACGGCGATAGCGCCGTTCGCCCATGTTATCCACAGTGGCAGTAATGAACTTTGAGTTGGGTACAGTCACCACCGAATTGTAGAAAGTTCTGATCCGGGTACTGCGAAAACCAATTCGTTCAACACTGCCTTCTGCACCATCGACAATAACCCAGTCGCCTACAGAAAAAGTGCGATCCATCAACACTGTCACCGAGCCGAACAGGTTCTGCACCATATCCTTTGCGGCCAAAGCAAAGGCCAGACCACCAAGACCAAGACCGGCAAGCAGGCTGGATATGTCGACGTTGAGATTGTCGGCGATAAAAACAAAGCCGATTACGGTAACGAATATCTTAAGTGTTCTGGGTATCAGGGGAACCAGTGCATCGTCCAGTTTATTTTCAGTAAGCTGAGCGCGCTTGTGTAAAAATGCTGAGACCAGATCAACCAGGCGATAGGCAGCCCAGACACCAGAGATACTGGCGAGAAACTTAACCGCCACCAGCAGTATCAACATCACATTCTCAGTGAGACCCATCAGATTGATACCACTCCACCAGATGAGCGCCATTGCCATCAGGCCCAATGGGCGAAGTATGTCGTCAGAGATCTCCTTGAACTCTTTGTGGATAGTTTGATTTCGCCAACTACGCACGCCAGAGCGTAGGAAAAAGGAGAGCAGCTTGTCTGCTATAACACCCATCAGAATGGTTGCCAACAGGCCGAACCATTGCCAGTTCGGTAGTAAAAAGGTTGTAGATTTCAGAGAATCAGGAATCTTTTGACGAAAACGGATGTGCCAGGGAACCTTGCTCGACTCTTCCTCTTTACCACTGACCCGCTCAATGTCGGCAACTTCGTCCATGATCGCAGATAGTTGAGTTATGGTGTTTTGATCAAACTGCCAGGCACCGGACTCGGTACGTGCAATTCGGATATCCCCATGTTCATAGCTATGAAACAGATAGGTTGGTCCATCGCTGTGGTTGGGGATTTTCTTCAAATCAACCACCCGGGTTCGATCCAGTACCTCGATCAGCATCCAGGAGAGGTCGGTGCCCTGCTCCTTTCTTACCAGTGAGTTGATGCCGGAGAGATCCAGTGTAGAGATTGCGGCATCGATACGTTCCGGTGAGCCCCGCTTGATGTCATTCATGGCATGGAGGAAGGTCTCCATGGTGGCACGGGGGGATTTCAGAGTTTGTGGGACAGTTACAGATTCTGTTGTCTTTTCTTCAGGTTCGGTTTCAGTTGCTTCTTCGGCCCAGCCTGTATTTGTCAAACAAGTGAGCAACAGAATGAAGAAGAGTGAGTTTAGACAGGTTTTCAGGTGCATGTTTTCAGTTCTTGAGTGTTATTTAAGCTACGGAGTAGTTTAACCTAATGACGTTTTCAGTACATTGAGTGATCAAGTTAAAAAGTATTAATTCTGTCACTTGTGTACTCCACTTATTATCTGTTCATCTCTAGTGTCTCTAGAGATAAATAGTTCTAACGATAGAGATGTTTATCTCATCCTGAAGATCAGATTATCAAACCTGAATATTGAATCATGCTGTCAAGGATTACTGGTTTGTTACATTTGGTTGATAAGCGATAGTTCAAAGGCTCTATATCAAGTTAGCAACACAAAGGCCGATACAGGGTATGAAACTTCGGGATAATCCGAGTTTGGATGTGTTCCCTGTCCTGGGCCTGCTGCTCTGAATTGTGTATTTGCTTCTCCGATAAGAAGTCATCAACAGACAACCCGTATGCTGTAGTTTCATCCGACGTCGTTCATAAGGTTAGCAAATGGTTTGCGTAACTGTATTGAATCAGAGGAGGTTGAAATGAATGTTCCTGACTCAGCTTTACAGAGTTTTTTACTGGGTACCTTAGAGGTCTTTTCCATCCTCCTGTTGGCGATAATCACTACAGCGCTGGTTGCGGTGATTGTCACTTATATCTTCGATATTACCCAGACAAAGACTGCAATTCGTAGAAACTATCCGGTGATAGGTCATTTTCGCTATTTCTTCGAGCATCTGGGGGAATTTTTTCGGCAATATTTTTTTGCCATGGATCGTGAGGAATTACCTTTCAACCGTGCTCAGCGGAGCTGGGTCTATCGTGCAGGTAAGAACCTGCCAAATACAGTGGCTTTTGGATCGACACGGGATATTCGCCGACCAGGCTCGATTCTGTTCGTCAACTGTCCCTTTCCAACACTGGGTGAGGATGCGGTACCACCGGGGCCTGTGACCATCGGTGAGGGGTGTGCTCATCCCTATACAACAGCATCTCTATTCAATGTTTCCGGAATGAGTTTTGGTGCACTCTCCAAGCCGGCAATAGAGGCACTCTCCTTGGGCGCCAAAAAAGCTGGGTGTTGGATGAACACAGGAGAGGGGGCGATTTCTCCCTATCATATGCAGGGTGGGGCGGACATTGTTTTTCAGATCGGCACTGCTAAAAATGGGGTGCGCGATCTTGCCGGTAATCTGAATGATGACAAGTTGCGTGAAGTGGCTGCACTGCCTCAAGTGAAGATGTTTGAGATTAAACTGAGTCAGGGGGCAAAGCCGGGCAAGGGAGGCATACTACCCGGTAAAAAGGTCACCAAGGAGATCGCTGCCATTCGCGGGATACCTGAGGGCCAGGATGCAATCAGTCCGAATCGCCATCCGGATATTTGCAACAGCGAAGATTTGTTGGCCATGATAGAGCGGGTACGAAAGGTCACAGGTAAGCCGGTAGGTTTTAAAACCGTGATCGGTGGTCCCCAATGGCTCGACAGCCTGTTTACTGAAATCAATAAACGTGGCGCCTCATCCGCCCCGGATTTCATCACTCTTGATGGCAGTGATGGTGGTACTGGTGCAGCACCAATGCCTTTAATCGATGCGGTAGGCCTCTCTTTAAGGGAGAGTCTCTATATCCTGGTTGATCGACTTAATGCCCATGGTCTTCGGGACCGGGTCAAAGTCGTTGCTTCAGGTAAATTAATTACCCCTGCGGATGTAGCTTGGGCGCTTTGTGTCGGTGCTGACTTTATAACTTCTGCGCGAGGTTTTATGTTTGCCCTAGGCTGCATACAGGCACTTCAATGTAATAAGAACAGTTGTCCTACAGGTATCACTACACATGATCCCAAGTTACAGAAAGGTTTGGTGCCTGAAGTAAAGGCAGACAGAATAGCCAGTTATGTGAACAATCTTGTTCATGAGGTGGGTGTTATTGCGCACTCCTGCGGTGTTAAATCGGCGCGGGATCTAAGACGTCAACATGCCCGAATCGTTACTGCCGACGGACCTTCTGTGGCACTGGATGAGCGGTTCCCGCCCGTTAAACAGGCCAACCTCGAGGTGATCTGATCGATTGGTCACTTGAAGTGGCGTAGTCCATATATGGAGGGAAATTGAGTCAGGCCCGCGACATGAATTTCCCTGTGCTGGTATTGATCTTGATCATCTCCCCTGGTTCCAGGTATTCCGGTACCTGAATTTCTAAACCTGATGCCAGGGTTGCGGGCTTGTTACGACCGGTCGCCGTAGCACCCTTGATACCGGGAGCGGTATCTACGATGTTCATGTTGACTGTTGCTGGTAGTTCGATGGCCATTAATGCGCCATCCACTAATAATGCGGTTATTCCTTCCAAGCCGTCGATAAGATAGGGAATCTCATCTTCCAGTTCGCTTTCGTTGAGGCCATACTGACTGTAATCATCCAGGTTCATGAATACATAGTCTTCGCCGTCTTTGTAGGAGTATTGTACCGCTGTACGAAGGCAGTCAGCCTCTTTCAGCATGTCATCGCCTTTGTAGGATTGATCTAGTTTCTGGCCTGTTTTCAGATTGGTAAAGCGAATCTTGTAAAGTGTTGAGGCACCACGGGAAGAGGGACTTTTTGCATCAACATTTTTGACGGAATGAGGCATGCCGTTGATTTCTACAACGACGCCTTTTTTCAGGTCACAAGCTTTAGGCACAGAAATATCCTCTTAAACTGTCAGGGGTGGAGGTAAACAGGGTGGCAAGTATATCCGCAAGCGTCGGCATGACGAAATGGTAACTCTGAATGCTGCCATGGTTTTGTTTTATCAAAACGAAATCTTCTGATTACGACATTGGTATTTTCTGGTTATCCAAGTGCATGCCCACCACTCCCTGATGAAGTGTGCACGACAGGCCTGGAAGTGAGGTGTTATCAGTCTCTGGAGGCAGCATCACCTCAGATGAGATCTAAAACGTTAGTTTATTTGGTGGGGCATGGCCCCACCCTACCGCTTTATATTTACTGTAGGGTGGGGCCATGCCCCACCAGATTTTTAATCTACTACGATAGTGTTTCTGCAAAGTCCCCGGTTATGGTGTGTGACTCTGTTGACTAGAATGCATCACCCGGAATGCGTACCCAGCCTTCCATCAGAATGCGGGCACTACGACTCATTACCACTTTCTCCACGATCCAGTTGCCAGCTTGTTGAGATGCCGCTGCACCGACTTTAAGTGTGCCTGAAGGGTGGCCGAAGGTGACCGCTTCCCGGTCTCCTCCACCTGCAGCCAGATTGACCAGGGTGCCTGGGATCGCCGCTGCAGTTCCAATGGCGACCGCTGCTGTCCCCATCATGGCGTGGTGGAGTTTGCCCATAGAGAGGGCACGTACATTGAGGTCGATGGTGTCTGCATCAATTAGCTTGCCGCTGGAAGCCGTATAGCTACTGGGGGGTGCAACGAAGGCTACCTTGGGAGTATGTTGACGAGCTGCAGCCTGTTCCACTTTTTCAATAAGTCCCATCTTGATTGCACCATAGGCACGAATGGTTTCAAAACGTTCCAGTGCTGCAGGATCACCGTTGATAACTTCCTGTAGCTCTGTGCCGGTGTAGCCAATCTCATCAGCATTGAGGAAGATGGTTGGTATGCCTGCATTGATCATGGTGGCTTTGAATGTGCCGATGTCGGGGACTTCCAGTTCATCTACAAGATTGCCGGTAGGGAACATGGCTTCCGAGGGATCGACCGGGCTGATGAACTCGATCTTGACTTCAGCGGCGGGGAAGGTGACACCGTCGAGTTCGAAGTCGCCGGTCTCCTGCACCTGGCCGTCTGTAATGGGTACATGGGCGATGATGGTTTTCTCGATGTTCTTCTGCCAGATACGCACCACAGCAATGCCATTGTCGGGGGTGCGATCCTTCTCCACCAGTCCGCTGGCGATGGCGAAAGAGCCCACCGCTGCAGTGAGGTTGCCACAGTTGCCACTCCAGTCGACGAATGCTTTGTCGATAGCGACCTGGCCGAAGAGGTAGTCCACATCATGGTCTGGCAGATCACTTTTTGAGAGGATTACTGTTTTACTGGTGCTGGAGGTAGCTCCTCCCATACCGTCGGTCTGTTTACCATAAGGATCGGGGCTGCCAATGACTCTTAACAGTAGTTTGTCCCGGACTTCACCAGCTACCTGGGCTGCTTCGGGCAGGTCGGACAGGTTAAAGAAAACACCCTTACTGGTACCGCCACGGAGGTAGGTGGCGGGGATCTTGATTTGTGGCGTGTGGCTCATGGGGTGATTTGCTCCTTCTCTCCGCCTAATTGCTCCCCCTCTCCCCCAGCCCCTCTCCCGCAAGGGGAGAGGGGGGTTAAGGTGGTGAAAATTGTGGTGAGGACTGATTCGGTTTCATTCATTATTTCGTGGTTCCAGAAGCGTATTAGACGGAAACCTTGTTTTTGAAGCCAGGTGTCGCGTCGGCGATCATAGGTGCTTTCGTTGTGCTGGCCACCATCGCATTCGATAATCAAACGCGCACCAAAATGGACGAAGTCCACTACATAGGGCCCGATGGGTTGCTGG
The DNA here is from genome assembly GCA_040506275.1 of Candidatus Thiodiazotropha sp. DIVDIV. GTDB lineage: Bacteria > Pseudomonadota > Gammaproteobacteria > Chromatiales > Chromatiaceae > Thiodiazotropha. The sequence goes on along the minus strand of JBEVXD010000004.1, from coordinate 442,056 downwards.
CGACGGAATTTTTCTCCAGAGAGTCGATGTGCTCGCAGGTGTTTCCATATGAGCCGCTCGGCGTCTGTCATGTTTTTGCGTAGTCCTTTTGCGAAGTTGCGCTGATCCATGCTGTCCTTCCTTGAGGTGTATTTTCCATTTCTTTGATGAGGGGACTCGTTTCTGCCTATTTTTTCCCCCTCTCCGCCTATTTTCTCCCCCTCTCCCCCAGCCCCTCTCCCGCAAGGGGAGAGGGGAGTTGGTAAGGTCGAGTGGGTTGTTGGTGATGGGTTTTCCCTCTCCCCATTCTTAGGATAGGAGTGTAGCTGTGGAAAAATGTTGCAGATTCCTGAACACTTTTCATGAGGTATTCCCCTCTCCCCTTGCGGGAGAGGGGCTAGGGGAGAGGGGGAGAAATCAGCCACACAGGGTGATATCAACATCAAGCAGCCCCCGCCTCCAGAAAGTCCTGGGCGAACCGCTGTAGTACACCACCGGCGCCATACACGGTGACCTCCTCTGCGGTATCGAGGCGACAGGTGACCGGGATCTCCACGGTCTCTCCATTTTTACGATGCATAACCACAGTCAACTCGGTCCTTGGGGTCGGTTTGCCGATAACATCAAAGGTCTCAGTGCCGTCAATCGAGTATGTAAGACGGTTCTCTCCCGCTTTGAATTCCAATGGCAGAACCCCCATGCCCACTAGGTTGGTGCGGTGGATGCGCTCGAAGCCCTCGGCCAGAATCGCTTCGACACCAGCCAGACGAACTCCTTTTGCAGCCCAGTCTCTGGAGGAGCCCTGTCCATAGTCAGCGCCTGCAACGATGATCAATGGCTGTTTGCGGGACATATAGGTTTCAATGGCCTCCCACATGCGCATTGGCTCGCCGTCAGGTTCGAGACGGGCCAGGGAGCCCTGGATGACCTCATTTTGATCATCTTTGCACATCTCGTTAAGTAGTTTTGGGTTGGCAAAAGTGGCCCGTTGAGCGGTCAGATGGTCGCCGCGATGGGTGGCATACGAGTTGAAGTCCTCTTCCGGTAGGCCCATCTTTTCCAGGTACTCCCCTGCTGCACTACTGGAGAGTATTGCGTTGGATGGGGAGAGGTGATCGGTGGTGATGTTGTCTCCAAGCACCGCCAACGGGCGCATACCACTGAGACTGCGCTCTCCGGCCAATGCCCCTTCCCAGTATGGGGGGCGACGTATATATGTACTTTGAGGCCTCCATTCATATAGTGGACTTTCAGCCTGTTCCCGGTCACCCAGGTCGAACATGGGTTGGTAGATCTGGATGAACTGCTCCGGTTTCACTGACTGACTGACGATGTCGTCGATCTCCTCGTCGCTGGGCCAGACATCGTTAAGGGTGATCGGATTGCCCTGTTTGTCATGGCCGAGTACGTCCTTCTCTATATCGAAGCGCATGGTACCGGCAATGGCGTAGGCCACAACCAGGGGAGGGGAGGCGAGAAACGCCTGCTTTGCATAGGGGTGAATTCGTCCATCAAAGTTGCGGTTGCCGGAGAGCACCGCTGTTGCGTAGAGGTCGCGGTCGATGATCTCTTGCTGGATTTTCGGATCAAGCGCACCACTCATGCCATTACAGGTGGTGCAGGCGTATGCGACTATACCAAAGCCAAGCTGCTCCAGTTCAGTCAGCAATCCGGAGGCTTCCAGATAGAGTTTGGCCACTTTTGAACCGGGGGCAAAGGAGGATTTAACCCAGGGCTTGCGGACCAGTCCCAATTCGTTAGCCTTGCGTGCCAATAGACCTGCCGCAACCACATTGCGTGGATTGGAGGTGTTGGTACAGCTGGTGATCGCAGCAATGATTACGGCCCCGTCTGGCATCTCACCAGGTATTTCCTCCCAGCTACCTGCAATGCCGCGCTCAGCTAGGGCTGAGGTTGGTAGACGGCGATGTGGATTGGAAGGCCCTGCCATGTTGCGCTCTACTGAGGTGAGATCGAATTCAATAACACGCTCATAGACCACTTCCTGCAGCGAATCAGCCCAGAGACCTGTTGTCTTGGCATAGTTTTCTACAAGAGCCACCTGCTTTGCATCACGTCCAGTCAGTTTCAGATAGGCGAGGGTCTGCTGGTCAATGTAGAAGAGGCCTGCAGAGGCACCGAACTCAGGGGTCATGTTGGAGATGGTGGCCCGGTCACCAATGGTGAGGCTCTCAGTACCTTCACCGAAAAACTCTAGATAGGTCGAAACCACCCGTTGCTGACGTAGAAACTCGGTCAACGCCAGAACAATATCGGTTGCAGTAATACCTGGTTGTCGTTGCCCAGTCATTTTGACCCCAACGATCTCAGGCAGGCGCATCATCGAAGCCCGCCCCAGCATGACATTCTCAGCTTCTAATCCACCTACGCCGATGGCAATCACACCAAGTGCATCAACGTGAGGGGTGTGGCTGTCTGTGCCTACGCAGGTGTCGGGGAAGGCTACGCCGTCGCGTGTCTGGATGACTGGAGACATCTTCTCAAGATTAATCTGATGCATGATGCCATTGCCGGCGGGGATCACATCCACATTGTCGAATGCGGTTTTACACCATTCGATGAAGTGAAAACGATCCTCGTTACGGCGATCTTCAATGGCGCGGTTTTTTTCGAAAGCCTCGGGGTCTGAACCCGCATGCTCAACCGCTAGTGAGTGGTCGACGATAAGTTGCGTCGGCACCACCGGGTTGACCTTGGCCGGGTCGCCCCCCTTGTCTGCAATCGCATCACGCAAACCGGCCAGGTCGACCAGGGCGGTCTGACCTAGGATGTCGTGGCAGACCACCCGTGCCGGGTACCAGGGGAAGTCGAGATCCTGTTTGCGTTGTATGAGTTGCTTCAGGGCATCCGTCAGCAGGTCATGATCACATCTACGTACCAGCTGTTCCGCAAGCACCCTTGAAGTGTAGGGGAGCAGTTCGTATGCGCCGGATTGGATTGCATTTACTGCCTCGCGGGTGTCGAAATAGTCCAGGTCGCTGCCTGGCAGGGGTTTGCGGTAATCGGTGTTCATGATGATGTTTTCTCTTAAACCAAGCGGTAGTTTGGTGGGGCAGGGCCCCACCCTACATTATGGATTTCGCGGTGGAGCAGCAGAGTCTCACCCTGCACTCCGGATCTCACGGCAGGGTGGGGCCATGCCCCACTACGGCGGGTTAGTGGTCAGTCAGAGTCATTCGACTCGAATGGCCTCTAGTTGTGCTATCCGCGCTCTTCAATAGGTACGAACTTGCGATTCTCCGGGCCGGTATAGTTAGCGGAAGGTCGGATAATCTTGCCGTCTTCGCGTTGCTCGATCACATGCGCACCCCAGCCACTGACACGAGAGATGACAAACAGGGGCGTGAACATATCGGTGGGTACACCCATCTGGTTATAAGAGACTGCAGAGAACCAATCCAGATTGGGGAACATCTTCTTGATCTCCCACATCACAGCTTCCAATCTGTCTGCAACACTGAACATGGTCATGTTGCCTGCCTCTTCAGAGAGACTTTTTGCTACGCCCTTGATTACCTCGTTGCGAGGGTCTCCTACGGTGTAGACCGGATGACCGAAACCGATCACGATCTCTTTACGCCCAACCCGCTCGCGAATATCAGCTTCTGCCTCATCAGCAGTGTGGTAACGACTCTGGATGCGGAAGGCCTCCTCATTGGCGCCGCCGTGCTTTGGACCGCGCAGAGCGCCGATGGCGCCAGTGATGGCGGAGTACATATCGGAGTTGGTGCCAGCGATGACACGAGCGGCGAAGGTGGATGCGTTGAACTCATGCTCTGCATAGAGCACTAGCGAAGTGTGCATTGCACGAACCCAGCTCTCCTTAGGCTTCTCCCCGTGTAGGAGATGGAGGAAGTGACCGCCGATGGAGTCATCATCAGTCTCCACGTCAATACGCTTGCCGTTGAATGAATAGTGATACCAATAGAGCAGGGCAGAGCCAAAGCTAGCCATCAGCTTGTCGATGATCTGACGTGCTTCGGCAGCCGGATGACTCTCCTTCTCGGGTATGCAGCTGCCCATTATCGAGCAGGCGGTACGCATCACATCCATCGGATGAGCAGAGGCGGGGATCGCCTCCAGTGCCTGCATCACTGCCTGGGGCAGTCCGCGCATCGCTTTCAGCTTGGTCTTGTAGGCGACCAGTTCCGATGGGGTTGGCAAGGTGCCGTGAATCAGCAGATAGGCGATCTCCTCGAACTCCGCCTTTTCTGCAAAGTCGAGGATGTCATAACCACGATAGTGCAGGTCATTGCCGGTGCGTCCGACAGTACAGATTGCGGTGTTGCCAGCGGCTGTGCCGGAGAGGGCAACAGACTTTTTAGCCTTGGGGAGTGTTTGATTGGGCTCGCTCATTGGGCGTTCTCCTCTGATACGAAAAGTTGATCTAACTTCTGTTCGAAATCGTGGTAACCGAGATAGTCATAGAGATCAGCCCGGCTCTGCATGGTGTCGACAACGTTCTTCTGAGTACCCTCTTTACGCAGGGTCTGATAGACATTAAGCGCAGCGGCGTTAGCCGCCCGAAAAGCACTCAAGGGATAGAGCGCAATACTGACACCTGCTCCAGCAAGCTCCTCAACTGTGAAGAGCGGCGTGGAGCCAAATTCAGTGATGTTAGCCAATACTGGTACCTTCACCGCATCGACAAATTCCCGATACTGGGAGAGTTCGGTCATGGCCTCAGGGAAGATCATATCGGCCCCAGCTTCGACACAGGCGCAGGCCCGGTCGATGGCGGACTGCATACCCTCTACGGCGAGCGCATCGGTGCGTGCCATGACTACGAAGTCGTCGTCCAGTTTGGCATCCACTGCAGCCTTGATACGGTCGACCATTTCAGTCTGGGAAACAATGGCCTTGTTGGGACGATGCCCACAACGTTTCTGCTGCACCTGATCCTCCAGGTGGACTGCGGCAGCACCAAACTTGTTCATGTCTCGGATGGTCCGGGCAATATTGAATGCCCCTCCCCAGCCGGTATCTATGTCGACTAAAACCGGCAGCTCAGTGACTTCGGTTATACGACGCAGATCGGTGAGGACATCTTCCAAAGTGGTAATGCCGAGATCAGGAATACCGCAGGAACCGGCAGCGACACCACCACCTGAGATGTAGAGAGAGCGATACCCGGAGGCCTCAGCGAGGCGGGCGTGGTAGGCATTGATTGCACCCACGCACTGCAGAGGTTTCTCCTGTTCAATGGCGGCCCGGAATTGGGCGCCAGGGTTCTGGTGTTGGGTCATTTCATATCCTCAAATTGAAAAAATGGTTTTGAGCGTTTTTAGTGTTCGCTATGCTTACGGTTCTATCGACCCCCTCACCCTGGCCCTCTCCCTGCGGGAGAGGGGATCTACTTAATAAAATTGGGTAGAAGTGGCCGTATTTGCTATTTCCCAAATCTCAAATATGGCGATGTAGCCGATTCTAGATTTCCCTCTCCCACAGGGAGAGGGCCAGGGTGAGGGGATAAAAAGCAAACAAAAAATTCATACTCTCTCCTGGCACGGTGCGGCAGGCCGCACCCTACATTTGGTATTTGTTCGTAGGGTGCGGCCCTGCCGCACCATTACCCACTCATTACTCATAACTGTTCCAGAAAGACTGCTTCCACATTCCTGCGGGAAGAGCGGATATGCTGTCGCATCAACAGCTCAGCCATCTCCGCATCCCGGGCGGTGATGGCATTGATCAGGTAGTGGTGCTCCTCATAGGCCTGCTGGGAGCGTTTACTGCGCATGCCGAACTGGTAACGGTACATGCGTAACAGTTGGTAGAGGTCGTTGCACAGCAAGGCGATCAGCTGTTTGTTTTTACTGCCTTGAACAATGCGGTAGTGGAAGTCGAGGTCCCCCTGTTTCTGGAAGTAGGCCTGACCATGCTGCTCGGCGATCTGATCGCCATGTTGTTGCAGCAGAGCTTGCAGCTCCTCGATCTCCATCTCTGTCATGTTTTGTGCTGCTAACCTGGCGGACATCCCCTCCAGTGCCTCACGCAGTTGGAATATCTCGATCAGCTGCTCATAGGAGAGAGTGACAACCCGTGCTCCCAGGTTGGGCTTGCGCTCGACCAGCTTTCGGGCCTCCAGTCTGGCGATAGCCTCTCGCAGTGAACCACGGCTGACGCCATGCTGGCGGGCCAGTTCCGGCTCACTGATTTTGCTGCCCTGGGGAATCTCCCCCTCGACGATAGCTCTTTGCAGGGAGTCGAAGAGGCGGTCTGTCAGGGTGATATTGAGCGTGTCAGCGCTGTTTTTAGTCGATTGATTTTGCATGTTATGGCTCAAAGTGTCGACATATTTGACTAATATATCCCAAAATATGCCTAATTTATAGACTATATTTTTAAATGTGTCGACACTTTTGTTTTTAAAAAGTCTATAGAGTGATCGTTGAGCGTGAGAGTTTTTCAGCTGCTCACGCCCATATCAGGCTATTTTCCATAACCCATCTGATGAAGAGAGGTGGAGATTTCGTCGAGGATTGCCGGGTCATCAATAGTCGCCGGCATATTCCACTCATCCCCATCCGCAATCTTGACCATGGTGCCGCGCAGGATCTTGCCTGATCGGGTTTTTGGAAGACGATTGACGATGGAAATATGTTTAAAAGCGGCGACAGGCCCAATCTGATTGCGCACCAGTTTGACCAGCTCGCTGCAGAGTTCGTCGACAGGGCGATCCACGCCGGTTTTCAATACAACAAGACCGAGGGGTAACTGGCCCTTGAGCTGATCGGCAACGCCAATTACAGCACACTCAGCAACATCACTATGGCTGGCCAATACCTCCTCCATTTGACCGGTGGAGAGACGATGTCCAGCAACATTGATGACATCGTCGGTACGGCTCATGATCCAGAGGTAACCATCTTCATCTTTATAGCCCGCATCACCCGTCAGATAGTAGCCGGAATGTGCACGCAGATAGGCGTCCACGAAACGCTGCTCATTATTCCATAGCGTAGGCAGGCATGAGGGAGGAAGAGGTTGTTTGATGACAATGTCGCCCATCTCGCCGTCAGGCTTCTCTTGACCCTGTTCATCAAGGATCTGTACGTTATAACCAACCATGGCCACCGTCGGTGAGCCTGCCTTCACGGGCAGCGGCTCAATACCCATCGGATTGGCTGCAATGGCCCAGCCGGTTTCTGTTTGCCACCAGTGATCGATGACCGGTTTTTCCAGCATCGTCTCCGCCCAATGCAGGGTATCCGGATCGCAGCGTTCACCTGCAAGGTAGAGTGTATCCATGCAGCTGAGATCATACTTCGACATATAGGCGCCCTGAGGATCTTCCTTTTTTATGGCACGGAAGGCTGTGGGTGCAGTAAATAGGACTTTCACCTTGTATTCGCTAATTACCCGCCAGAATGCACCGGGATCAGGGGTGCCGACCGGTTTTCCCTCATAGATGACGGTGGTGCAGCCCGCCAGCAGCGGGGCATAAACAATATAGCTGTGGCCAACCACCCAACCAACATCTGAAGCGGCCCAGTAGACATCGCCCGGGTCGACATTATAGATGTTTTTCATTGACCAGAGCAGTGCAGCGGCATGTCCTCCATTGTCTCTGACCACCCCTTTGGGTTGGCCTGTGGTACCGGAGGTATAGAGGATATAGAGTGGATCGGTTGCCTCTACCGGGACACAATCTGCCGGCTCTGCTTGGGATAATGCTTCATCCCAATCGGAATCCCGCCCATGTTGCAGTTCTGCTGCCAGTTGGGGTCTTTGTTTGATGATGCAGGCATCCGGTTTATGTTGTGATAGCTCGATCGCCTCATCCAGTAGAGGCTTGTAGGCCACCACTCGACTGGGTTCGATGCCGCAGGAAGCGGAAAGCACCATTTTTGGTTTTGAATCGTCGATTCTTGTGGCCAGCTCTTTGGCCGCAAATCCACCAAATACGACTGAATGGATGGCACCTATTCGGGCACAGGCCAGCATTGCGATTGCGGCTTCAGGAATCATCGGCATATAGACAATAACCCGGTCACCTTTTTCGACACCCTGGGAGGTTAGTGCTCCGGCAAGTCTGGCGACGTTGTCGCGCAGTTCGCTGTAGCTATAGCTGCGCTTCTGATCTGTGACGGGGCTGTCATAGATCAATGCCAAACGGTCTCCATGTCCAGCATCGATATGCCGATCCAGGGCATTGAAGCAGGTATTGAGCTGGCCACCAACAAACCAGCGGGGAGAGGGTTTGGCACTCTCATCCAGGACTTTGTCCCATGGTTTGTCCCAATGCAGTCCCTGGGCAACATCGCCCCAAAAGGCTTGCGGGTCATCCAGGGAGTGTTTGTAAATCTCAGCATATTTGGACATGTGATGGATTCCTCTGGTGTCTGTTTTGCCGATCATGTGTCGACATTTATTAGTGATAACTGCCTTAATTTCTCTAATTTATAGACAATTATTTTAAATATGTCGACACTTTCTCTCTATTACCTCTAATTTTAGATGGATTTTAAGTTTTTTGAGACACAGCCGAGCTGATGGAAAGGAAAAACGGGTCTGCAGGTAACTTATGCAGCTGGGTGTATCTGTTGCAAAGGAGGGCTGAGCAGGGCCGCATGACGCGGCCTGCACTGTTTATCGTTGAGGGGATTGAATGTTCTGATCGAAAAGGGTTCGATCAGAACATCTAGTATGAGGCACTACACTATCCGGTCTAAACCTTGAATCGGTCGACCAGAGTCTTGAGTTGATCAGCCAGTTTTGCCAGGTCATCACTGGCCAGAGAAGTCTGTTGAGCACCAGCAGCAGATTGCTCTGATACATTATTGATACTGACAATACTGCGGTTGATCTCTTCGGTGACCGAACTCTGCTCTTCAGCTGCACTGGCAATCTGAGCATTCATTTCAGAGATGCGGGTTACTGCAGTATTGATTTTCTGCATAGCCTGACCAGCGGATGCCGCTTGCTCTACGCCGGTTTGTGTCATCTCCTTCCCGTTCGACATGACCTTGACTGCGTTATCCGCGCCATGCTGGAGTTTGCTGATCATCTCCTCTATCTCTTGGGTTGAGTCCTGGGTACGTCCAGCCAGGGTGCGAACCTCATCAGCCACGACAGCAAATCCACGACCCTGTTCTCCAGCTCGCGCTGCTTCTATCGCTGCATTGAGGGCCAGTAGGTTGGTCTGTTCGGCTATGCTCTTGATAACATCGAGTACACTGCCGATATTTCGACTCTCATGCTCAAGTTCCTGGATCACAGTTGCTGCCTGTTCCACCTCTTTCGCCAGATCTCCAATGCCTTCAATGACTTGATCGATGACCTCTCTACCCTCAACAAAGGTGCTATCTGCCTCCTTGGCGGCAGTGGCGGCATCGACTGCGTTATGTGCGACCTCCTGCACAGTGGCACTCATCTGATTAATGGCAGTCGCGACCTGGCTGGTTTCGGTCAGCTGCTGGTTAATGCCTGCGGTGGTTTGGTCTGTGACTGAGGAGGTCTCTTCTGCTGCTGAGGCTAGCTGAACGACAGAGTCTTTAACCTGGTTCATCGCATCATGGAAAACTTCAGCCATTTGGTTGAACGAATCAGCAATATGTCCTATCTCGTCGTTGCTCTTATAATCGACCCGGGCATTCAGTTGACCATCTGCAAGCTGCTTGGCGGTTTGCTCAACCAGAGTGACGCCCCTGGATATACCTGAGATTGTGAAGTAGGCCAATATAAGGCTGACCAATGCACCCAGCGCCAGGCTGGCAGTGATGATTGTTATCATGCTGTGGTATGACTGATCCGTCTCAGTGAAAGCGAGTTCCGCATTGTGTTCAGCCTGATCAAGTAGTTGTTTGGTTATTTCGTTGATCTTATGCAAGGATGGGTTGATGACCTTCAATAAGAGTTCATTGGCCTTATGGTATTCGCCTCCTTCAAGCAACTTGGTGATGGATTCCAGTCCGTCAGCCTCATAGTGCTTTAGTTCTCTATTGAACTCTTCTGCCTGCTTTTTCTCCTCACTGGATAGCGGTGAAGAGATGAATTCCGCCCAATGCTCATTGATGGTTTCAATATTTTCATGAACTTGCTGAATATGTTTGGACGCTGGGTGGTCGTGCATATTCGAAAAAGGGGAGCTGGGATCATGCTGAAGTGACAGCAGAATTTCCGCCCGGCTGTCTTCGAGCTTTTCGACGATTGTTGACAGGACTTGCATATGTTCCATATCGGTGTGATATAGACCATCTATTGCGAGGTCGGCCTGCTGCATACCCCTAAGTCCCATAAGACCAACAAATAGTGAAACTGAGAGTAACGTGCCGACCAGAATGTAAAGGCGTAATTTGATGGGTAGATTATTTAGGAATGACATCGATATCACCAGAAATTGAGTGTTGGACTGATCTTCCATCAGGAGAGAACCCCCCTTTTGGCTGATTACTAGTCTTTTCCTCAAAATCCCTGAGTAGGAGAGGTTTGTCCGATGTAAAAAGTACTGTCTGTGCTAAATGTATCGCTGTTTAAATGTAAAACTTGAATTTGATTTCAGAATACAAGCTGCTGTTGCAATCTATTTTTTTGCAGGCTGGAAAATGAGGGGCGATTAGAGTGCGGGATTAGAAAAGAGATGAGGGATGCTGACTAATTCAAGGATCGGTATGTAGTGATTGTGTAATCCGTATTTTATCTGGTTGAGTCATACACAACCCTGAATTAATCAGTGGCGCATCATCTTATTAACTGAGAAATCTCTTTGAATTTCGGGTGATTTGCATCTCCCATCCACTCAAAAATGACAGACTCCATGTTGGTGATGTTGATTCCACCACGACGCATGCGCATGATGGCATTTTCACGATGGATGACCTTGCGAGATGCGATGGCATCTTCCACGACGAAGACTTGGTATCCCCACTGTTGTAGACCTGCAGCAGTTTGTAGAATACAGATATGGGCCTCCAGTCCCACCATCACGATCTGTTTCCGCGCACCGTTTTCAGCCAACTCCTCTTCGAATCCTGGTGCAGTACAACAGGAAAAGGTTAGCTTATCTTTGGCCTTGGTGTGAGGGGGAAGGTGTTCGGTGATTTCTGAAAGTGTGCTTCCCAGTCCCTGTCCATAGTGTTCTGACAGGATAATGGGAATATCCAGCATACTGGCAGCTTTACTCAACTGGACCATACTTGGAATCATCTGCGCCAGGTCCTGATCAGGCATTGCCTTTGTCAGTCTCTCCTGGGTATTGACGATCAGTAGTTGACTGGTTGCTGCATGTGTCAGTGGTAATGTGCTTTTATTTATGCTCATGATCTCCCTCTACTCGTCATAATAATTATATTTTCCACTGTGCTGCTTGGTTCCAATCAAAGGCAGCGACAGGGGGTTAGAACTCAAACTCCACTGGAGCGGGAGCATTCTCTAAAGCAGCAACTTCAGTTTCAAAAATGCTCTCTTCCTGGAATATCTTCTCTTCATGCCGCGTGATTAAGAGGCACTGCATCACGGGCGGGACACCGATGACAACAAACATTCGCCCCCCAATAGACAGTTGTTGACGAAAGATCTCAACTTGATTGCTGGTAGGCAGTGAGCCGGTTACCGCAATTGCGTCGAAGGGGCCTCCTTCCACGGGTTCTGCCAGGGCATCACCTGTCAGGAGTGTTACGTTGTGTAGACCTTGCTGCTCAAGTTTAGCGGCAGCGGCGTCGGTGAACGCCTGATGGAGATCGATAGAGACGACCGCTTTGGCCAGGTTTGCCAGACAGGCTGTAAGGTAGCCGCTGCCAGTTCCTATCTCCAACACCCGGTTGTCAGGTTGCAGATCAAGGGCCTGCATCAGCCGGCCTTCCATTCGCGGGAACATCATCTTCTGTCCGTGACCAATCGGAATTTCTGTGTCTGCATAGGCAAGATCCTGATAGGCCTCAGGGACAAACGCTTCTCTGGGTAGTGTTTCCATTAGCGATAAGACGCTTGGGTCGATTACTTCCCATGGGCGAATCTGCTGCTCCACCATGTTGAAACGTGCTTTTTCGAAGAGGTTTGCCATCATTTGAAATATCCTGAAATTTATTATGGTTTAGTCTGGCAGACGCATTAGACTACGTTTTTTGATCCTTGTGGGCAAGATTCTAGATGGGATAGGTTTCAAGATGGGTTCGAGGATAATGCGACAATAATTCCTGGAAAATTATAGGGTTAGAGATTTTCAATGATCGATAAATTCAGTATTTAATGTGGGTTACCTTTTGATATTAAAGGAAATTATTGAGTTTGTGGCGATCTTTCAATGCACCTGATAAATCTTCTATTTCGTTGTGATCTGGCTTTACTGCAACAAGTTGTAGGGCTGGTAATAGGCCGTATCTGCTCAGCCACGCTATAAAAAAAACTGTTTCAGGTTATACTCTTCCTCATCAAAGGCTAGGGGTGTCCGGTATTTTATCTCGGACTGAGAAAGACCCTTAATCACCTGATCCGGATCATACCGGCGGAGGGAAGCTGAAGCCCACTGAGGTCTACGCACTCTCTGCCTTAGCGAGGTTTCCTACATGAGTGCCATTCCAGAAGATTTCATTAAAAAGACCGCAAGTCTCTCGGAGGAGGTAACTCGCCCCTTCTATAACTCTCACAAAACCTATGTTGAAGGTTCCCGGCCAGATATCAGAGTGCCAATACGTGAAATCAGCCAGGAAGCAACCTCAGCCAGTTTTGGAGCAGAGGAAAACCCTCCGATACCTGTCTACGATACCTCTGGTCCCTTTACCGACCCTGAACAACATATTGACCTGCTGCGTGGTATGCCCGATTTGCGCAGTGGCTGGATCGAAGAGCGCAATGACACTGAGTTGCTTACAGGGCCCAGTTCCGAGTTTGGCCAGGCACGTCAGAACGATCCACAACTCTCCCATCTGAGATTCGAACACATTCAAGCACCACGGCGGGCGAAAGCGGGCAGTAACGTCACTCAGATGCACTATGCCCGCCAGGGTGTGATCACCCCTGAGATGGAGTTTGTGGCGATACGAGAGAATTGCCGACTCCAGGAAATGCGTAATGATCCACGGTATGCGAAGCTGTTGCGACAGCATCCAGGAGAGAGTTTCGGGGCACAAATTCCAGATCAAGTGACCCCTGAATTTGTACGTTCAGAGCTGGCGGCAGGTCGGGCGATTATCCCGGCGAACATCAACCACCCGGAACTGGAGCCGATGATCATCGGCCGCAACTTCAGAGTAAAGGTCAATACCAACATTGGTAACAGTGCCATCACTTCGTCGATTAGCGAAGAGGTGGAAAAGATGGCTTGGTCTGCTCGTTGGGGTGGGGACACTCTGATGGACCTCTCAACCGGAAATAATATCCATGAGACTCGTGAGTGGATATTGCGTAATGCGCCAATGCCGATCGGTACTGTGCCGATCTACCAGGCGCTTGAAAAGGTTGATGGTAAGGCAGAAGAGTTAAGCTGGGAAATAATGCGTGACACACTGATTGAGCAGGCTGAACAGGGGGTGGATTATTTCACCATCCATGCAGGTGTGCTGTTGCGATATGTCCCTCTCACCGCTGAGCGAGTGACCGGTATTGTCTCCCGTGGCGGCTCAATCCTGGCCAAGTGGTGTCTGGCTCACCATCAGGAGAACTTCCTCTACACCCACTTTGTGGAGATCTGCGAAATCATGAAGGCCTATGATGTGGCATTTTCCCTGGGTGATGGATTGCGTCCCGGTTGTCTGGCCGACGCCAACGATGAGGCGCAGTTCAGTGAATTGGAGACACTGGGTGAGCTGACCAAAGTGGCTTGGGAGCATGATGTCCAGGTTATGATTGAAGGGCCGGGTCATGTGCCGATGCAGATGATAAAGGAGAACATGGAGAAGGAACTGCAGGACTGCTTTGAAGCGCCTTTCTATACCCTCGGTCCATTGGTCACAGATATTTCACCTGGCTATGACCACTTCAGTTCCGGTATCGGTGCCGCGCAAATTGGTTGGTATGGTACCGCCATGCTCTGCTATGTCACGCCAAAGGAGCATCTGGGTCTACCCAACAAGGAGGATGTAAGAGAGGGTATTATCACCTACAAGGTTGCAGCCCATGCAGCGGATCTGGCAAAAGGCTTTCCCGGTGCCCAACTGCAAGATAATGCCATGTCAAAAGCGCGCTTCGAGTTTCGTTGGGAAGATCAGTTTGCATTGAGTCTGGATCCTGAGAAGGCGATTGCTTTTCATGATGAAACCCTGCCTCATCAGGCCCATAAAGTGGCACATTTCTGCTCCATGTGTGGACCTCACTTCTGCTCCATGAAGATTACTCAGGATGTTCGGGAATATGCAAAGTCCCTTGGTGTCACTGATGGAGAGGCGCTTGAACAGGGTATGCAGGAGAAGGCAGTGGAGTTCAAAACCCAGGGAGGCAAGCTCTATAAAGAGCTATGAGGCTTGATCGCTATCTCAGTCAGGTCACAGAACTCAGTCGTTCCGAAGCGCGCAGTGCTATCCGGGCTGGACGTGTCTCGGTCGATGGTAGAGCCATAGTACGACCTGCACATCAGGTGGATACAGCTGCTGCAGTACTGTTTGATGAGCAGATCCTGGCCACGCCACTGCCCAGATACTATATGCTGAACAAGCCGGCTGGCGTGGTGTGTGCCACCCAGGACCCCAGTCACCGTACTGTCCTGGATCTTCTGGGGCAGGACAGATATGACAATCTGCATATCGCTGGACGTCTAGATATCGATGCCACGGGTCTTGTGTTGCTCACTGACGATGGTCAGTGGTCCCATCGTGTAACTTCCCCGGTCAAGGCCTGTGGGAAAACTTACCGGGTTGAACTCAAATCTGCGCTCAGTGACGCTGATGCGTTGCAGATAGAGCAAGGGGTGACCCTTCATCATGAAAAGAAACCGACCCGTCCGGCAACACTGCAGATGCTGAGTGAAAATCATCTGTGTCTTACCATCACCGAGGGTAAATACCACCAGGTCAAGCGTATGTTTGCCTCTGTAGGCAATCGGGTAGTTGCCTTGCATCGGGAATCGATTGGTGCTTTGACGCTTGATAAGCAACTTGCTCCAGGGGCACATCGTTCACTGACCGCGGAAGAAGTCGATCTGTTTTAGCCTGTTTTTTTTCAGCTCTACACTAGTGTCCGTCAGACCAATGCGGATTCAAGCTAAAGTTATATCGATGATCGGCCGACGATATTGTCGTAGTGTGCAGTTGGCTAGAGTTGAGTCTGCACAAAACTATAAACAGACCTAATGTTATCCAGGGTGGATGAATACCTGAAACAGGTATCGTCATGGAAGAAATGATTAGGGGTATTGGTTAACTCCGTGTTTATTACGGATTGTTTACCATCACTTTTTATCACTATCTTGGTGATTTTTTAGGGTATGTATCGTGCGAGGGAAGGGTTTAGTAGCGACTGGAGAGTGGCCGCAGATCTCTGAAGATTCTATTTTGAATTTACAAGAGGTAATCGATGCCTGTGATGTTGGCATCTGTTTAGTGGATGCCAATAAAAAAGCCCTTGCCTGGAACAACTGGCTGAATGATCGATTTGGATTGTCAGATCATGAACAGTGCCTCCTGCAAATTGATGATCTTATTCCCTCTCTTGCCGGGCCAAAATTTGATGACATGGTCGAATCAGCAATAGATCAATCCAGAGCGCATCAAAGCAGTTCGTTCGAAAAGCAGTTTCAGACACCCCGCCATCTTTTCAATCTGGATAAGAAGCGTATTGTCCGTGTCAGTGTCCGTCCATTGGTAATGCATCCGGGATATTGCCTGGTGCAGATCGATGAAGTGAATGTCCAACACAAGGAGCCGGATTCAGGACACTTCAACAGACTCTCTGAAAACAGTACCCATGCCATTCTCTCCTCTGTGGAAGATGCGGTAATTCTAATGAGTGAAAATGGCAGGATTGAATTTGTCAATCTGGCTGCGGAGAGTATGACAGGCTTTCAAAGCAATCAAATCACCGGCCGCGCTTTAACTGATGTCTATCAGGTTTACGATGAATCGGCTCAATCAAGCGAAATGCTCACTCTTGAACAGATTCTGCAGGACCAAAGCCGCCAGTTGGTATTGACCCACTGTGAGGGATTGAGTATCCCGATTCAGCAGACGACTACCCGTCTGAAAGGTGATGACGGGGGGCTGGAAGGAATCGTTCTGGTATTCAAGGATACCAGTCAGTCCCGGAAACTGGCGGCTCAGTTGAGTTGGCAGGCAAGCCATGATCCGGTCACCCGGCTCTATAATCGTGCTGAATTTGATCGACGGCTATCCCATCTTCTTGAAGAGACCGTGTTTGAGGAGGACCGTCACTGCCTGCTCTACCTGGATATAGATCGCTTTATCGTGGTTAACGACAGTTGTGGATATGCTGCTGGTGATGAGCTTCTACGCCAGCTGGCAGCATTGATTAAACGGTCGATACGTAACAGCGATCTCCTGGCCCGCTTGGGTGGGGATGAGTTTGGCATCCTGCTTAGCCAGTGTACCCTCGAAGCAGCCGAATCCATTGCTGAAAAAATACGTAAAGCGGTACAGGGTTTTCGTTTTGCCTGGGGTGGTAAGATCTACGCCCAGAGCATAAGTATCGGCATGATTCCCATAGATAATGAGAGCAATAGTGTTGAGCAGATACTCGGTTTCGCAGATATTGCCTGTCTGACCGCCAAGGAGGAAGGTCGCAATAAAATCCATATCTATGATTCGGTAGACAGTTCCGCTGCTAAGCGCCATGGTGAGACACAATGGGTTACCCGCATCAGAACCGCCCTGGAAGATGATCTATTCACCCTCTATGTTCAGCCGATCTCATCGGTTACTACAGGTGAGGGGAAGCGGGAACATGTGGAAGTGCTGATCCGACTGCTGGATGAGGGGTCGGGGATGATCCCCCCTGGTGCTTTTATACCTGCTGCCGAGCGTTTCGGTTTGATGCCAGCTGTAGATCGCTGGGTTATCGATCAGGTCACCCGGTTTATTACCAGTAATCGTGCGAATTGTTTTGCATCGGGGCGACGGTTCTTCGTCAATCTATCGGGTCACTCCGTATGCGATGAAGAATTCTTGAAGTGGATTTTGCAGACCATACAGGAGCATGATATACCGGCAGGCATGCTCTGTTTCGAGGTTACCGAGACCGCGGCTATCTCCAATTTAACATCCGCCGAACACTTCATGCGCACCTTGCAACGCCATGGTTGCGAGTTCGCTCTGGATGATTTTGGTAGCGGCCTCTCCTCATTCGGGTATCTGAAACATCTACCTGTGGAATATCTGAAGATAGACGGGGCCTTTGTCAAAGAGATGCTTGTTAATCAGATAGACGACTCAATGGTGGACGCCATCAATCGTATTGGTCATATCATGGGACTGGAGACTATTGCTGAGTTTGTCGAGAGCCCTGAAATTCATGATCGCCTCCGAGAGATTGGTGTGGATTTTGTGCAGGGCTATGGTATCTGCAGGCCCTTTCCTATAGATCAACTGCTAGCGGGGACATAGTGCCCTCTTTTTTGAATGACGCAGTACGAGTTTGTGAATTATGGTTGTAGAGTTGGGTTGCGCCTCACCGTAAGCCATACCGCGTCGTAGGGTGCGGCCTGCTGCGCCATCAGGGTATAAGATACTCCAGAAATCCCAGAAACAGTGTTCACTACCAGCAGTGTCTGTAATCCGAATTTTCAGGTGGTTTCGTTTCAGTTGGACATGGTGCGGCAGGCCGCACCCTACACTTGAATTTACTCGGGAGAGTAGTATGACCGTTCAGCCGTAGGGTGCGGCCTGCCGCACCTCTTCAGGTTATTCGTCAGAATTAATTCTCATGTTAAGGCATTAAAGCGTGTGCTCTGTCTTTAATTACCATCAACTCATCACGCTGCTGTTTCGCCCCCCTGGGCGAGTCACTTTTCTTTTTCGCCAAAAGAAAAGTAACCAAAAGAAAGGGCGCCCGTATGTCACGCCCCTACGGGTCCGCTGCGATGCTCGGAAAAACCGGCAGGCCTGAAACTCGCTGCGCTCAAACAGTCAGGCCCGCTGATCGGTTTTTCCTGCGCTTCTCGCTCGTGTCACAACGGGATATCAAGAGGTGCGCTGCTCGAATTTGTCACGTTAGACGTAGGGTGGGGCCATGCCCCACCAAAAAGCCATAGTGAGTCGTAGGATGCGGCCTGCCGCACCATCAGGGTATAGATTTTCGAAGAAACCCAGATACTTTGTTCACCACCAGCAGAGTCTGTAATCCGAATTGTCTGGTAATTTCGTTGCAGTTGGGCGTGGTGCGGCAGGCCGCACCCTACCTGAGTTTATTCGGGGGAGTACCCTGTCTTTATTGCCATCAACTCATCACGCTACTGTTTCGCCCCCTTGGGCGAGTCACTTTTCTTTTTCGCCAAAAGAAAAGTAACCAAAAGAAAGGGCGCCCGTATGCCACGCCCCTACGGGTCCGCTGCGATGCTCGGAAAAAACCGGCAGGCCTGAAACTCGCTGCGCTCAAACAGTCAGGCCCGCTGATCGGTTTTTCCTGTGCTTCTCACTCGTGTCAAAACGGGATACCAAGAGGTACGCTGATCAAATCTGTCACTTTAATCGTAGGGTGTGGCCTGCCGCACCATCGGGGTGTAGATTTTCGAAGAAACCCAGATACTTTGTTCACAACCAGCAGAGTCTGTAGTCCGAATTGTCTGGTGATTTCGTTGCAGTTGGGCATGGTGCGGCAGGCCGCACCCTACCTGAGTTTATTCGAGGGAGTACCCTGTCTTTATTGCCATCAACTCATCACGCTACTGTTTCGCCCCCCTGGGCGAGTCACTTTTCTTTTTCGCCAAAAGAAAAGTAACCAAAAGAAAGGGCGCCCGTATGTCACGCCCCTACGGGTCCGCTGCGATGCTCGGAAAAACCGGCAGGCCTGAAACTCGCTGCGCTCAAACAGTCAGGCCCGCTGATCGGTTTTTCCTGCGCTTCTCGCTCGTGTCACAACGGGATACCAAGAGGGTGCGCTATTCTAGTTTGGAACTATTAGCTGTAGGGTGGGGCCATGCCCCACCAAAAAGCCATAGTGAGTCGTAGGGTGCGGCCTGCCGCACCATCGGGGTGTAGATTCTCCAGAAATCCCAGATTCTTTGTTCACTACCAGCAGTGTCTGCAATCCGAATTGTCAGGTGATTTCGTTTTAGATGGACTGTGTTGTAGGTTGGATAAGCGTAGCGCCATCCAACAGTTTCAGGTGATTACCGTAGAAGAGTGTCGGATGGCGCTACGCTTATCCAACCTACAATGTGATATCTGTTCGCTGGGAGTTGGGGTTAATCAAAAACAATATTACTACTCCCTTAGCGTGCTTTGCGCCTTTGCGAGAGATTTAATGGTGATGAATCATGCTCAGTGAGTTGCGAACCACACCATCCCGAGGCTGTACAACTACTGGTTCTCTCTACATAGAAAACAACCCACTAGACCTTTTGGCCAATAAAGAGGAAGTAAGGAACGTGTAGTCCGGGTAGATAGGGCACTTTGGCTCGCAACTCATGTACCAATTCCGGGCGCAACCGCTGTTGCAAATAGGGCAGCAGATCTTGATTGGGGCGCACCCCATCATGGGCAAACCAAGCTGGCCAGAAGTGCCGGGAAAAACCACTATGACGTACTGAACCGGGATTTGGATAGCGACGAGAGACGTAGAAATCCACCACACCCAGCCAGCCACCGGGCTTGAGATTGGCGATGGCGTTATCGATTGCCTGAAACCAGTTTGGAATCATGGTTAAAGCGTAAGAGAAATAGATTGCATCCACGGGGGTCTGGGTCTGAAAAGTCGTGGCGTCACCCAGATGAAAATGGACCTGCTCATGCCTCTGCCACTTGCTTCGGGCTTGATTCAGCAGAGGCTCACACAGGTCCACCAGGTCGATACGATCAAAATGTGTGACTGATTCCCCAAGGTAGCTGAGATTACGACCGGTGCCCGCCCCCAGTTCCAGTAAGCTGAGTGTCGAACCCTGATCCTCGGCCAAGCGCTGCCATATTCCCTGCAATAGTTCGCCCCGCCCTTGTAACAAACGCTCGCGGAAAGCATCATAATGTGCCGCCTGGGGGCCATAAAAAGCTGTAAGCCGTTCAGCATGATCACCACCACCAGGCTGGCCGCGCAACAGCGACCAGAGCACCTGAGCCTCACTGAAGAGTCCTGAGCTGAGACGCTTTGGGTCAGCTGTAGTTGTTACTTTCTGTTCTGAACTCATACGCAACGACACCAACACTTAAAACCATCATTCCGGGTGAAATATCTTAGATGCATGCCGGGTCAGGCATTCATGTGAGCAATGTGAAAACCGGCGTAGGTGTGTACCCGATCACGCAGATTCAACTCTTTGGCAAGATTTTTCTCAAAACCAAGGAGATTGGTCAAGCGACCATGACCGGGCAGCTCCAGCTTCTCCAGATACTCAGGGGTGTGATGGGCGCTGCGGAATATAAGGCGCGCTTCCGGTGTGGCACGCGCCATGATCGCTTGCCACTCTTCGACCAGCGCCTGGGGATAATAAGCGCTCATCCAATCCATATGATCCAACAATACAAAGCGTGATATCTTCTCATCATGCTGCTGTAGAAAGTCGGTGACGGTACAGGTGTGTGGCGAGATGCGATCTGCCAGGCCATTCTTAAGTGCGAGGAAATTCTCGGGTTTGAGGTATTCAGGACAGCAATCCCGAGTATATTTACCGTAGATATAGACGGCCCAGAAATAGTTATCCCCCACCGGTAACATACGAAAGACATAGTCGATGGCATCGCGCACGAAGCCCGCAATGCCATTGGCATGGCTGCGAACCACTTCCTCGCGCTGGGGATGGGGTACACCGAGCAAACTCATGGTAATAGGCCGGGAGATAGCCCAATTGACCCCTCGGCTCCATAAAAAGGGTGCGACAGCAGCATCATATCGCTCGCGCTGGTCATCAATATCCGAAGCTTCGTACAAAGAGTGGATACCCGAGCGCAACTTGGGCCTCATCTTGAGATAGCGGCGGAAAGCCCGTGCCACCAGACCCGACAATCCATAGTAGAAAAAGCTGCTGCCTTTGGGATTGAACCACTTTATGTGCTTATCCCAGTAGTCGCGGGCAAAGGGGGATAGGTCAGCTCGCAAGGCATCGTGATAAGCCTCAGATGCATGCTGATGTGTCCCTTCACCAAAAAAGCTAAAGAAATCGTCAAAATCGAGATGGCGAATCGTGCTCAGCTTCAACTCCAGTAGCGCAGTCTGGCGGGGATTGGCATCCACTGCATCAATGTGGCTGGGCGCACAGAGGGCGTAATCCAGCACATTGCAACCTGCACTGGTGATCACCAACATGCGATCATCGCTCCCTATGCGCAAGGCATCACGGTCGACCGCCGGGTCTTCCCAGCAGGTGTTATAGACCAGGGAGCGCTGATATAGGGAGCTGAAGATTTTCTGATGGAAGCGGTCGGAAATAGCCGGTTTCGGAGTCACGGAATTACCTCAAAAAGATGGCAGTTGGGGCCAAGAGAAAGCCAGGTTAAGATCCAAAAATGGTGCCTTATACCATATGAATGTTTAACTAATTTGACTTGGCAGCGTTTCTCGGTAAAGGCAGCTAAATCAGATGATCTGCATCATTCTTTATTGTCTGGTGGTTCAAATAATCGAGGTGACGAAGTGGTTTGACTACTCTATTCATGGTGGTCTATTAAGTTGGCCCATGACGACCCGTTACACTAACGTTATGGTGGATACGCTGCGCTTATCCACCCTGGGATAAAAGTGGCTGGATCAGATCGAAGTTATCTGATTGTGTCGAGGCGTTTTATGGGTTTCTGATTTCCCGCTCTGCCTGGATGTGATGCTGCAAGCAATATTAGCGCATTACTATCACTGGTTATCGGGGTGCGAGATGCTGCTCCTCGCCTAAATATGTCGATACCGTCCCTAGTTCTCCTCAATAGGGACTAATCAAACAGTAACCACCAGCCGGACCGCATCAAGACGCAAACGGGCTGATTGAAGGTGCTGGTGTAGTGATAACCCTTGATCCTGGAGCAGATCGATCTCTTCGCTTCTGACAGAGGGATTGTGCTTTTTCAGTGCCTGCATGCGTTTAATCTCTGTCGTATAGTGGCTCATCATTTTGGCTGATGCTTGTTTGACTGTTTTCTTTATCTGCTTTTGGGCGACCTCTTCGGACCGTGATATCAGTGCTCTGATTGCTTGCCGGTAACTACTGATGACAGGCAACAGGCTTTGTCGGTCCAGTTCCTGGGCATGGTCCAATAGGCTTTCACAGTCGATTAGGTGGTCGTATCGAGTGCCTTTTGAATCGATAAAGACACGTTTCAGGGTTGGTGGCAGAAAACGACCTATCTGAAGTTTTCGTGGTGCAGGGCATTCGACAACGAACAGACACTCCAGGAGTAACTGCCCCTTTTTCAATTTAGGATGTGCACAGGCCATAACGCTACTGTTACCTGTCTGTATGCCTATCACCTGTTCCATGGCCCCACGGACCAATGGGTGTTCCCAGGTCAGGAACTGCCGCTCTTCGTGGGTCAGGGCGTCCTGCCGGCTGAATGTTACAGTCAATCCATCAGTCGGTAGACCGGGTAGAGAGCCCGCGACTACCTGCTCACCAGGACGCAGAATGAGTCCTGCTTTACCCAGCTCTTCGATCTCGATGTTGTAGTTGTCAAAGAGTTGGTTGAGGTAGTCGTTCAAAGCCTTGGCGTTATCTTGTTCTCGCAGTTGCTCTACCACCTGGCTTGCCACGGGTTCTCTACAGGCGCTCAGTTCAAGCAGGTGGTCTCGACCCTGTTGCAACCGGGTCTGGATCTCTTCTCTAAGCTGACGGGTTTGATCAATTAGCTGGGGCAGTGAAGCGTTATCCTGTCCATATTCAATGAGCTGCCACAGTTCAGAGCTGAGCTGCTCACTGATCTGCTGGGCGCCTGGAACATGGTTGCTGAAAGCATCTAAGCCATCCCGGTACCAGTGCAGCATGACCGATTGTGGGCCTGGATCCAGATAGGGTTGATGTATCTTTACTGTCTGCTTTTGTCCGATCCGGTCGAGTCGACCAATGCGTTGTTCAAGCAGGTCAGGATCCAAGGGCAGATCGAACAGAATCAGGTGGTGAGCGAATTGAAAATTCCGGCCTTCACTACCGATCTCTGAACAGATCAGAAGACGCGTACCTTCCGGATCCGCGAACCATGCAGCGGCTCTGTCACGTTCAACAATACTCATCTGCTGGTGAAATAGTCCGGCAGAGATGCCGGATTGGGCGCGAACCGCTTCCTGTAACTCTACGGCTGTCTCCCCATGGGTACAGATTAGTAATAACTTTGTCTCAGCGTGTTGTCGTAGTAGTTCGATCAGCCAGGGTACTCTGGGATCATCCTGCCACCAGGCTGGGTGCCCATGTTCACTACAGATCCGCTCAGGTGTTAAACGTAACTCAGCAGACGCAATGTCAGAATTCTCCAGTAGATCTGCATAGGACTCTGGAAGTGGCAGAGGCGTGGCCAACAGCTTACGTTCAGGGAAGCCGCTGATGCGCGCTCGAGTGTTACGGAACAGGACTCGTCCTGTACCATGCCGGTCGAGCAGCATATTGATCAGCGTCTCTCTGGCGTCATGGCAATCCACCTCACTACTTCCTGAATCATTCAGAAGATTCAGCAGAGGGGTACTCTCAGTCTCATCCAGTTTGCTCAGAAGTGCCTGGGTTGCTTGCTCTGGAAGGGGTTCATTGCGTAACAAATGTTCTACTGCTTCAGCGACAGGATGATAGTGGCGCTCCTCTTGTAAAAAGCTTTGCAGATCATAATAACGGTCAGGATCGAGCAGTCTCAACCTGGCAAAGTGACCGGCCTGGCCAAGCTGCTCCGGCGTGGCTGTGAGTAGCAGTACACCTGGTGTCCTGAGAGAGAGTGCCTCTACCAGCAGATACTCGGCGCTTGGATCATTTTCTGACCAAGTCAGATGATGGGCCTCATCTACAATCAACAGATCCCATTCGCCGTTCAGTGCCTGGCTAAGTCGGTCGGGATTATGATGAAACAGGTTTAGGCTGCAGAGAACCAGTTGCTCTGAGTGAAAAGGATTATCCCCCTGGCCTGAATCCTGGATTGCCTGGCAGGTCTCTTCGTCGAAAATGCGGAATTTAAGATTGAAGCGTCGCAGAAGTTCTACCAGCCACTGGTGTACCAGCGGGTCAGGTACCAGGATCAGCGCCCTGCTGGCGCGGCCGGTCAATAGTTGCTGGTGAAGTATCAGACAGGCCTCGATAGTCTTACCAAGGCCAACCTCATCCGCAAGCAGAACTCTCGGGGCAAGGCGACTTGCCACTTCGTGGGCGATATAGAGTTGATGGGGTATCAGGTCAATACGGGGACCCACCAGACCGAGGAGTGATGATTGCTGCTGCTCGCCAATATTTTTAAGGGTAAGTTGCCGAAGATTGAACCAGTGTGGTGGATCGATCTGGCCGGTGAGCAGGCGCTGTTTGGGTTGATCAATGCGTAGGGTGTCGTCCAAATCTATCTCATCCAAACGAGCCTGGCTGCCGTCGGCTTTTTCTCCCAGATAGGTGATCAGTCCGTCATTGAGCTGGGTTTCACGTACCTGCATTTGCCACCCTTCCCGGCTTTGAATCTCGTCACCTGTGGCAAAGGCAACCCTTGTCAAAGGCGCCCCTTCAATAGCGTAGACACGAGTTTCGTCTATCGCGGGAAAATTGATGCTGACACGTCGGCCTTCACAGTCGGCAATAATCCCCAGGCCAAGTTCAGATTCCGTGTCACTGATCCAGCGCTGGCCTGGTAGAAAAGATGGCATGTTTATATGATCCTGGCGAAAAGGGGCAGATGATAATGGCTATTCACTCAGCATGCTATATGGTTTTTCGGGTCTGATCTGATGATCGTGCCGGGATCAGGGTTAAAATATAGATTTGCGATGTTGAGGCGGCTGGTAACACTCTGCCTGGTCATGTCTGGTATGATTTGACCGCTTTGACAAGACTGAGATTAACTAAATAGTGGAAGTGATGTTTGAGAAAATACTCTGGAACAGTCGCCTAATTGTATTGGCGGCGGTGATTGCCAGCCTGGCAGCAGCAGTAGCTATGTTTTATATGGCCTCTGTAGATGCCTTCTATATGATCTCCCATCTGGGTTCGTATGCTTCTCCGGCATTGACGGGAGAAGAGCGGGTGGCTTTGCGATCATCCACAGTGACCCATGTCGTGGAAATCGTCGATGGTTATCTGCTGGCCACGGTGCTACTGATCTTCTCTCTGGGTTTGTATGAACTGTTTATCAGTAAGATCGATCATGCTGAAGGGTCGGAGAGTGCCTCGAATGTGTTGATGATAACCAGTTTGGATGATCTGAAAAGCCGCTTGGCCAAGGTGGTGATGATGATCCTGGTGGTGCGTTATTTTGAATTTGCCCTGGGGATGGAGTTCACAACCCCGATGGATCTGCTTCAGTTTGCCGGGGGGATTGCACTGCTTGGATTGGCCCTCTACTTATCGCACATGGCGGATAAGGGCTCTCACTAACGCGTGACCGGCCCGCAACTCAAATTGCCTGGCACCTATGTTCTGCTACTGAAAAATAGCAGAAAGAAGACGATTCGGGTGGGACGTCTGGGCGAGTATGATTTTCAAAAAGGCTGGTATCTCTATGTCGGCAGTGCCTTTGGTCCCGGTGGGGTGGCGGCGCGATGTAGACACCATCAGCGTGTCAGTCAACGCCCTCACTGGCATATTGACTATCTGCGTGCTGAGTCTGTGTTGAGCGAAATATGGTTTACTCATGATCCTTGTCGGCGAGAGCATGAGTGGGCTGGATTACTAGCAAGTCACCTTAAACATAGGCAGCCGATTCCTGGATTTGGCGCTTCAGATTGTGAATGTGGGAGTCACCTATTCATTTCTGATGTCAAACCCAACTGGAGTAGATTTGCGTCAGTTGCTGGCAAGCGTTTGAACAAACAAGAAGTTATTTTTTGTGAAAATGTTTGATTGATAATTGTCCTTTATAGGCATTTACTGCCCGTTTAACGTATAATCCAGCAATTTTGTGGGAAACGACTCTTGAATTAGCCCCCGCAGCTGTACCCTAAATAACTGAACTACATGAGGATAAATCCCTGATGAATAAGATGAAATCATTGCTGCTGTCTACCAGCGCTTCTGTGCTTGCTCTTGGTGCTGTTGCTACAGCTTCAGCTGATCCTATTGCGCTTGCAACACAACGTGGCTGCATGGCTTGCCACCAGGTTGAGACTAAGGTCGTTGGCCCGGCTTACAAAGAAGTTGCCGCCAAATACAAAGGTCAGGACGGCGCTGTCGATGCGTTGGTAGCCAAGGTTAAAGCTGGTGGTTCTGGTGTATGGGGTCCTGTTCCTATGCCACCTAATGCCCATGTCAGCGATGAAGATATCAAGGTAGTCGTTGAGTGGATTATGACCCTCTAAGATTGCTCTGAGAGCTACCACTTGCTACGAGTGGTCGAAAAGCGCCTGGCTTTTTTGCAGGCGCTTTTTTTATGGGTAACGGATTAAGTTTACCCACAATTTTTAATGGATATGTGGGATATGACTCTAAATGAGTGATTTGGCACAATTTGAGGCGGTTTTTTAATAAACATTAGTCAGATGGGATTGCCTTTGTTAGCCCATTAATGCCATTCTCCTGCGCCAAGGGGTTTATTAGACCTCTTAAAGAGAAGGGTGGCTGAGTATGCACGCACAGGTTGTCATGCCAGACCGCCATTCCCCTAGCTAAATTGAATTCTCGGGAGAAAGTAATGACCTTTCAACGTTTTCCTCTACTCATCGGGTTTTGCCTGGTCGTCATGAGTCAATTGGTTTTAGCCGGTTCTACCGGAGAGATGGTCATGGTTGACGATCCCTATGTTAGGGCAGTGCCCCCTGGACAGCCAAATTCCGCCTCCTTCATGTCAATCCACAACAAGAGCGACAAAGCGATTGCTCTGGTTTCAGCCAGCAGTAGTGCCGCTGAGGTGGTCGAATTACATACCCATACCATGGAAGAGGGCATGATGCGTATGCGTAGAGTGGAAAAGATAGATCTCCCTGCTGGAGAGATGACCAGCCTGAAGCCCGGCGGGCTGCATGTGATGTTGATTGGCTTGAAACAAAAGCTGGTTCCAGGTGAAATGGTAGGCCTGACCCTGTCATTTGATGATGGTTCGCAGCTCAAAGTGGATGCGCCAGTACGTAAGTTGCGCATGCAGATGAAGCAATCAAATCACAGCGGACATAGTCACTGATATCTAAGAGAACCTCTGAATTAAGTCTAGGCTGACTGCTTGTCGATTTATGGCTTGATCAGAGGTTTCCACTCTGATGAACCTCGAAAGAGGGCTTTAAGGCATAGTCTCGATGGGCCAATTACCCTTTGATTCATTTGCAGGCATGCAAAAAGCATTCGCCACTGGTCTGGAGCGTCTGCTGCTGCAACCGGGTCTGGGCAGCTATATTCTGGTTCACGCCAACGCCAGTTTTGATGAGGAAGTTGAGCGGATTTTACGAACCCAGTTGCGTCACCGGTTTGATCAACATGCAGAGTATTGCCGTTTAACGCTCAGTGAAGGGCGTGAGCTGGTTGGCGCGGGGGACGACAGTCTGGTCTTTCTAAAGCTGATGGCGATCGGTTTTGATGGCGTGCAGACGGCGGCGTTTCGTCAAGAAGATGACTGGGAACTTCAGTTCAATCATCTGCGTGCATTTCGACCATCCCGGATGACTACTGAAGCTGTCACCGGGATCAGTCGCCCCTTCGATGCGGATGGTTTCCATTTCAATAAGCCCTTTCTTAGGAGAGAGGCATTTTGGGCAGGTGAGCTTCATGGGGTGGAGGTTGAATTCCTCTATAACAAATTCCCCTTTGTTCCAATGCACTGTTTGCTGGTACCAGACAGGACCCGTCGATTACCCCAATTGCTGACACCTAAGTACCACAGGTATGTCTGGGCCCTCGCTGAACAGATGGCCGGTTCGATAGAGGATATTGGGATTGCCTATAACAGCTTTGGTGCTTATGCCTCGGTCAACCACCTGCATTTTCAGCTCTATGTAAAACCCGAACCCCTGCCATTGATGCAGGATCACTGGCGTCACAATGGAGGAGATCGTGACTATCCGTTGAATTGTGAACTCTACCAGTCAGTAGATCAGGCTTGGCAGCGTATCGAAGCACTGCACGAAAGTGAGACAAGCTATAATTTGATCTATCGTCCGGGCAAGCTCTACTGCATACCGCGAAAACGCCAGGGGAGCTATGGTCACGAGCCATGGACCAGGGGATTTGCCTGGTATGAACTCGCCGGTGGATTCACAACCTTCAGTCGTTCAGATTTCGACACACTGGAAGGCTATGCCATCACCAGTGAGCTGAAAAAACTTCAACTCAGCCAGTTAACCAGGTAGAAGAGGCGAAACCCCTCAGAAGAGCGGGAAGGGCCGTTCACCTGTGCTGGATGGTAATTCTCTTTATCAGCAGCTTTTTCCAGTGCCTCTTCAGCTGTGGATACCAGGGTGACGCAATTCTCGGGGAAGCGGTCTCTTCGCTGGCTGGGGGTATAGATGACCGCATAGCTGGTACGCACAATGGACTGATCTGGGTCTTTTTGCATATTGTTAGTCCTGAAACCTATTGTAGAGTCTCAATTTTATATAAAACACTACACGCATGGGTAAGAATTGTAGGTCGGATAAGCGTAGCGCCATCCGACAGTCCTTCATGGCAACCACCTGAGAAATGTCGGATGGCGCTACGCTTATCCGACCTACTCCGTGCTATCTGTTCACTGGGGTCTGGTGTGATCAGAAGCTTTCCCACGGGGTGTTGGCATCTTTGCGAAAGGTAAATGAACTATCTGATTATCCCAACGTTCAGATAGTGATACCATAGGATCAAATATGGTTTTCAATGGTATATATGATGAAAACTAATGGTGCGGCGGATCATTAGATGGCAGATTGGACGAAGATCCATTTTGACCTTTATTAGAAAATTCTGGTATAGTTCCGCAGCTTTTTTAGGGTCTTTCGGCGTTCAGACTGAGGTCTGGCTAGGCACTGATAGACTCAGGTTTTTAACCTATCCAGCATAATTTCAGAGCAGGATTGATCATGAATAAATGGCTCGTAACCGCAACCCTAGCCCTATCATTCAGTGTTGGCCTGGCTCAGGCCGCCGGAAATGCAGAAGAGGGTAAAAAGAATTCCGCTGTCTGCGCCGGCTGTCACGGCGCTGAGGGCAATAGTCCTATCAACCCGGTATGGCCAAAGCTTGCTGGCCAGCACCCCCAATATATCGAGAAGCAGCTCAGGGATTTCAAGGCAAAAGATCCTAAACGCAGCGATCCGATGATGACTCCAATGGCTCTACCTCTGACCGATCAGGGTATTGCCGATCTGGCTGCCTACTTTTCCAGTCTGACTGTGAAAGGTGGTGTTGCTGCTGCTGATAAGGCGAAGGCAGGCGAGCGTATCTATCGGGCAGGCAATGCTGACACCGGCGTGGCAGCCTGTATGGCCTGTCACGGCCCATCGGGAGCTGGTAATCCTCAAGCTAATTTCCCAGCTATTGCCGGTCAACATGCCGCCTACCTTGAGAAGGCACTGAAGGATTTTCGTGGTGGTAATCGTACCAATGACACAAGCAATATGATGCAGGGTGTTGTTGAAAGAATGACTGATGATGAGATCGCTGAAGTTGCTCAGTACATTCAGGGGCTGAGTCGGTAACCTGACCCTATGCAATTTTTTTCGAAAGGCGGTGCTTTGGCACCGCCTTTTTTGTGTCAGTGGCTTTCAGGATGGCTCTGACAGTGTTGATAGGCTGGACTGTCTAACTGAGCTGGCATAGATGGTCACAACACACTAATATTCTGAGATTGAACGTAGTTCCAGAAGATCCTTGCTTTGTATGTTAAATCTGAACCCAGGATTCAGGTTAAAGTGACGGTTTAGTCTTAAGTTTTTTAGCTTTTATCCGCAATATCTATAGATACCGGAGAGTAATTAAGCGTCGCAGAATAATGAATAAGCAAATCTTAGAAAATCACACGGCTCTGGATGATACCAATCGTTTGCGCTTGCTCAGCTACAATATACAAGCGGGTGCCGATACCCGTCGCTACAGTGAATATGTCACCAGTGGCTGGAAACAGGTTCTCCCCCATAAAGGCAAGCGAAATAATCTGAATCGTATTGCCCATCTGCTCAAGGATTTTGATGTGGTTGGGTTGCAGGAGGTTGATTCTGGAAGCTTCCGTAGCGGCTTTATAGATCAGACTGCCTACCTGGCAGAGCAGGCCGGTTTTCCCTACTGGTATCGACAGGTCAATCGCAAGCTGGGTAAATTTGCGCAACACAGCAATGGCGTGTTGAGCCGTGTAGAGCCAAGGATGATCACTGAGCATCGGCTGCCGGGTCTACCTGGTCGGGGTGCTGTGTTGATGGAGTATCACACCAACGAAAAGCCCCTGGGCATCTGTATGATGCATCTTGCTCTAGGTCGACGCGCCAGACTGCGTCAGTTCTCATACGTCAGTGAGCTGGTCTCCCACTATTCCCATCTTGTACTGATGGGGGATTTCAACTGCGGATGCAGTTCGAAGGAGTTTCAGTACTTGATGGAACACACCAATTTACAAGGCAGTGCATGCGATATGATGACTTTTCCCAGTTGGCGGCCGAATCGTAAACTGGATCATATCCTCGCCTCGCCAAGTCTCAGGGTGTCAAAATCTGAGGTGCTCAATTATGCACATTCGGATCACTTGCCAATCAGTCTTGAGATTGAGTTGCCTGAGAATGTTGTTTTACCTGCTGCAGCTTGATCTGGTTCAGTGATACTGCGCTATTAATCTATTAGCTATACCTGAAAGCCTATGAACGATGTCGATTGGAAAAAACGCTATGAAGAGCTGTTAGGCCAATATGAAGGTGAGGAAGAGGCAAATAAGGCACTAGAAGAGCTGCTCACTCGAACCATTATTCGCTTGACCATTGCCGCCAGCGGTCTGGACAAACGGCTTGAACCGCATCTGAAGGCTGTACGTAACACAGTCCGAGGCGGATCAACTATCAAACTCAGCGATAAGCTAAATGAGATTACTGATGGTCTGCTCCATTTTGCAGAGGAGAACGACAGTGTTACCAAAGATGGTGATGATGGTACCCACCTGAAGCTGATTGCTCAGTTGAGACTTTCCAAGAAAGAGTCCATTGAAGCCGGTGATCTGTTAAGGAAGCTGCTGGATGACCCGGCAACGATGGATGAAAAAGCCTTCGTTCGTCTGACCCAATTACTGGGCCAGGGTAGTGATGCCGCCACCGCCACTGAGAAGAAGGGTGGTGGATTATTCGGTCGTATACTGGGGCGGGCCGATCCCTCCGATCAATCAGGGCCTCAACCTAACGATATCCTTCTGAATTTACTTGAACAGGCCTCCTGGCCTGGGCATTGGGGCGAGACGATCAGCAGTTTGAAGCTGCGACTTATCAAGAATGCCGAGGCAGACGCCTGGGTTGGTGTTCTGGATGATCTGTTGTCCCTATCGGCCAGATCATTTGGGGAGATTCAGTCTGAGATACAGGAGGCTGAAGATTTTCTTGAAGAGCTTACACAGCGTTTACAGGATCTTGGCTTACATCTGCAAACGGCCCATGAGGGTCGTGATAAAATGGTTCAACATGGGCGTGATTTGAGTGCCAATGTTCATGGGCAGGTTGGTGATCTCGGCTCACATGTTGCTGATGCTACCGATCTTCATCAATTGAAAGAGGCGGTCAGTCAGCGGATCTTATCGATACAGAACAGTATCGACACCTATCTCCAAGAGGAGCAGGAGTGGCATCAACAGGCAGAGCAGGGGGAGCATGCACTGCGTGAGCGTTTGGCGCATCTTGAGAAAGAGTCCTCCGATCTGCGTTCACGTATGGTAGAAGCTCACCATATGGCGATGCTGGATACGGTGACCGGACTACCTAATCGATTGGCATACGAAGAGAGGGTTGAGCAGGAGCTGGCCCGTTGGAAGCGATTTAACAGTCCGTTGTCGATGCTGGTCTGGGATGTGGATGATTTTAAACTGATCAATGACCGTTATGGTCACCAAGCGGGGGACAAAGCGCTAAGGATCATTGCCCAGAGTCTCCAGGCCCGGTTGCGAGAGACTGATTTCATTGCCCGGTTCGGTGGTGAGGAGTTTGTCTGTCTGCTCTGTGGTGCTGAAGGTGAAGAAGCGCAGAGTGTGGCTGAAGAGATGCGCCATTCAGTGGAGAGCAATGGTTTTCACTCCCAGGGCAAGCCTGTGCGGGTCACAATCTCTTGCGGTCTTACCAGTTTTCACGATGGGGATAGCCTGGAGAAGGTGTTTTCCAGGGCGGATAAGGCGCTTTACAAAGCGAAACGCAACGGTAAGAATCGTTGCGAACTGGTTTGATGTTAAGTTGAAAGATGGCGCGCAACGCTCTTTGATTAGAGTTTCTTAGATCAGGTTCACTCATTCCTGTTGGTAAAAATAGTGCCAGGGCTCCCCCATAGCGGAACGCTTCAAGTTTTCGAGCAGACTTTGAGCCGGGATCGCCTCCTGGGGGAAAATATTCTCCACAAATAGTAAGAATCGCCCACAGCCGGCACTCTGTTTGAAGTCATAAGTAGCCGGATCCTGGGAATGCCCGCAGTGGGGGCACTGGGACTCCCAGCCATCCTCCTTATCTTCCCGGATTTTAAATGTGTTCTGCCAATCATTAAGTCGCTTGCGGCAACTTGCGCAGCGTGGGGGTAGGGTGTTTTTTCCCGTAATTAGCTTTGGTCGTGAGTGCGGACCCTCCAGTAAAAGATGGCAGAAAGGCTGATCAGTTTCGTCTGGAGCTAGCCGGATAGCTGGTGAGCACCCCATGAAGGTGATCAGCTGCATGAATGCTTCGCCTGGCAGATATGCCTGTCCAATCTGAAGAGGTGCATCTATCAAGCCGATCTCTTGCAACTTGGTAAAGATGGCCTCTGGGTCTTCAGGGAGTAGATAAGGATCCTTTGGCGTTAGAACGAGGCGTCCGGTGTGCAGCCGTTGGGTCATTGAGTTGCTGGGCTCTGTTGCTGTGTGGTTAGTGGATTGTAGAGGGGGACTGCTGTGATGCTGTTCTTGGGTGATCCATCGACCAGTTTGTCGCTGTAGGTCATGTAGACCAGGGCGTTGCGTTTGGCGTCGTAGAAGCGAACCACCTGCATGGATTTGAATAGGATCGATGTGCGCTGCTTGAACACCTCTTCGCCATCTCTGGATCGATTGAGTATGTCACCGGGAAGGTTGACCAGGCCGGTTTGACGACAGGCGATGGAAGCATCAGAAGTATCTTCAGCGATACCAATGGCTCCGCCTACGCCTCCGGTTTTAGCACGGCTGAGGTAGCAGGTGACACCGGGAACAGCCGGGTCGTCAAAGGCTTCGATAACAACCTTATCGTTAGGCCCAAGCATTCTAAACTTGGTGTTTACTTCTCCGAGTTGCTCGGCATGTAGCGTACCCAGGCTTAGAAAAAGGGTAATCAGACAAATCAGTTTTTTGTACATATTAGGGATGCTGTATGTGACGGCTGAATAGTAGTGAGCTTCAACATTGACCTCGCACACCAGGAGGTGGTTCAGTGTTGGTGGATATAATACGCTTTTTTGAGTACCGGATCAGGATTAGAAAGAGAGGTGTGAAACGATCTGTTTTGGAATAGATGCGATGTTGTTCAGGTGGGGGGGAGCAGAATTGTAGGTCGGATGGCGCTCTGCTTATCCGACCTACGACGGGTTACGAGTTACTCAGGGTTCTGCCATAGATAAGTAGGTGTGGCAGAGCCGCACCCTACGGGATTGGTCTCGGGTGTTTTGGTGATGGTCAAAAAGTGACGTGCCCATCGAAGTGTATGCATAAACAGGTCGTTACACAGTCAATGACAGGCACGTTGCGCATACCTCGTCAAACATTTGTTCGACGGGTTAATACAATCGAGGGCATAGCCCAATTGATTGTTTTAAAGGCAACTACGTCCAACCGGTTTGCTCAGTCCGGCATAGCGACAGGCCATTTTTGCGCCACCAGGAAAAAGGGTTTCGATATAGCGTTTGGTCCAATGGCAATCGTCTTTGTCTTTGCATAGATTTCTCGCCAGAATGGGCATTTCCGGTGCAATACCATATTCTTCGTAGAAGCGATGCAGAAAATCGATCAATAACCAGTGCTCTTCTGTCAGTGCTACTCCATCAGCTTCGGCGAGGGCTTCTGTGACCACTGGGCTCCAGTCCTCAGGATTAATTAAATAGCCATCTTTATCTACTGCAATCATTCGCCCTTCCACTTCTAAGGGACGTGACTCTTTCAGGCTTTCTGGAGGGGTGCGGGTATCTGAGTGTTCTAACCTCATAGTGGATCTCCTTGGTGAAATGCAGGTTCTATCTAATCTGTTTTTTTAATGCTTGTTCTATAACAATAGCAGTAGAGATCTAAGGTTTTTTGGAGTGAAGTTGACCTGAGTCAACACTTTCATACTTAAGAGATATTGAATATAGTCAGTTTTTATTAGTTAAAGCGGCTCGATAATGGATTTCACTAGAGAAATCCATTAGGTAGCAGTATGAGAGTAGCGATGAGCGTTGATGAGTTGGATAGCAAACTACTGGACCATTTAAGCCTGCTGTATGGGCAAGAGATGGCAGCAGATCTGGTGCCTAAAGTACTTGAACTGATCAGTCGCCACATCGAGGCTCGTCAGGGAAAGCGTCTGGAGATTCCTCGCTGGGACGAAAAAGACAGCGTGCTGATCACCTACGGTGATAGTGTCCAGTACCCTGGAATGATACCCCTGGCTGCATTAAAGCACTTCCTGGATCGACGTCTTAATGGTGTCTTCAGCATGGTGCATATTCTGCCCTTCTTTCCCTTCAGCTCTGATGATGGTTTCTCTGTCTCAGATTTTCGTACAGTTAATCCTGTGTTGGGGGAGTGGGAAGACATTGAACAGCTTGGAGAGGAATTTACCCTGCTGTTTGATCTGGTGCTGAACCATATGTCCCGGGAGCATCTCTGGTTTGTGAATTTTGTACATGACGAAGAGCCTGGTCGAGACTATGTCATGCAGGTGGCACCGGAAGAGAATCTCTCGATGGTAGTGCGACCGCGCAGTACGCCCCTGTTGAGCCATGTCCGTACGCCTCGCGGGATGATTGACGTTTGGGCCACCTTCAGCAATGACCAGATTGATCTTAACTATGCCAATCCTGATGTTCTGCTTGAGTTCATAGATATATTGCTGGAGTACATCCGTCGAGGTGCTCGTGCTATTCGTCTTGATGCCGTGGCATTTCTTTGGAAAGAGATCGGTACATCCTGCATCCACTTGCCTCAAACCCATGAGGTGATCAAGCTGTTCAGAACCTTGATTGACCTGCTTGAGCCTGGTGCCATTCTATTGACCGAAACCAATGTACCTCATCAGGAGAATATCAGTTATTTTGATGGCGGGGATGAGGCCAACATGGTCTATCAGTTCAGCCTGCCGCCACTGATTCTGCATGCCATCATGTGTCAGACCACTGAGTATCTGGTGCCCTGGGCCCGCTCATTGGAACAGGAAAAGCTGCCAGATGGTTGTACCTATCTCAATTTTACTGCCTCTCACGATGGGGTGGGTTTGCGTCCCCTGGAGGGTTTGGTACCGGATGATGAGCTGGATCACCTGCTCGATATGATGCGTCGACGTGGTGGTTATGTCTCTATGCGGGCCACCACTGAAGGTCGGGACAGACCCTATGAACTCAATGTCAGTTATTTCGATGCTTTTGCGGCTGAAGATGATGATGTCGATCCCTGGCATATTGCACGTTTTATGTTATCCCAGACCCTGCCACTCTCCTTTCGGGGTATCCCAGCAGTCTATATCAACGCGTTGGGTGCGACGCCCAATGACCCGTTAGGCGTAGAACGGACTGGAATGACCCGGGCGATCAATCGTCGAAAATGGGATGGTTCTGAGCTTGAGAGGCTGATAGATCTGCCTCTCACTGACGCAGGACAGGTCTTTCCTGAATATATTCGTCGTCTGCGTATTCGCGGTGGTATCAAAGCTTTTCATCCTGATGCACCACAGCGAGTGCTCGATATGCCTGACGGAATATTTGGCTTGGAGCGAGTCAGCCTCGATGGGGAGCAACGTGTCTACGCTATCCACAACACCACAGGTGATCTGATGTCTGTTGATGTCTCATTCCTTGGTGATGAGGTGCGCTGGTTTGATGCGTTGCATCAGGTGGTTCCCGATTTGGATGAGCGTGGTTTGAGATTTCGTCCCTACCAGACAGTCTGGTTGATGTCTAAGCAGTAAAGTTGGGTGTGTAAGTCTATTACTGGTTACCCTTCTCACCCAGTTATTTCTTTAGCTTCGTGATATATGAATTGAAGCGTAAATTGAAGTATGAGTTTTGATTCGCAGCGCCTTTTGGTGGGGCATGGCCCCACCCTACAAATAGTTGGGTGTTGTGGGGTAGGGTGGGGCCATGCCCCACCATTCAAGGCAGCTACTGGACCAAGGCAAGTCGCACTTAACCAGAATGGCATGCCTTTCATAAGAAGTGCAACGCAGAATCAGCCAGTGGCAGGTCCCGCTAGTCTTATTGATTGTCCTCAGCTACCGCTTCATACAGTCGGGAGATGAAATCGGGCATGGCAGAGAGTACCCGTTTCCAGTTTGGTATAAACGGGGCTTCCAGTGGGTTGTTAAGAAGCGCCTGTCCCGCTTCCAAAATGCTGATTACCCTCCTCACCCAGTTTATATGACGCTGAAGCTCCGGTATAGATTCGAGCGTAGGGTGCGGCCCTGCCGCACCATCTTCGACTGAAACGAAAACCACCTGACGAACTGCTTTACTGACACAGCGGGTAATGATCCAAGTGGCTGGTTTTTTACGAATCCTTACCCTGGATGGTGCGGTAGCGCGGCACCCTACGTCTTAACATGGCTTTTGGTGGGGGCCAAGCCCCACTAGTCTTAACGATTATCCTCAGCCACCGCCTCATACAGACGTGATGTGAAATCGGGCATGGCGGAGAGTACCCGTTTCCAATTCGGGATAAACGGCGCTTCCAGCGGATTGTCGAGAAACGCCTGACCAGCTTCAACAATGCTCTGTTGAAAGACTTCGATCGCCTCCTCTTCAGCATGGCGGTTGAAGGTCAAGGCGTTGATTTTGGCATCGTGGTAGTACATCTCCACCATATCTAGGGCTTTGCGCAGATAGGCCGCCTTGAGGCTGCGAAAGAAGGCCTGGTTCATCTGAATGCCCTCTGTCGCCAGTTTTCGATAGAAGGATTTTGCGATGTCCCGACTCATCTTGGCGAGTCCGCCTGTGCGATCTTCTGCTGAGAGTTCCTGATGTTTGTGGTCATATTGGTCAGCTATATCGACCTGGCAGATCTGGTGATAAGAGATATTTCGGTAGACCTCTGACAACAAGCCAACCTCAAGCCCCCAGTCGCTGGGTATGCGAACCTGTGATGCGAGATCCCGGCTCATGGCGAACTCACCGGAGAGCGGGTAACGGAAACTGTCCATATACTTCAGGTAGTCGAGTGGTCCGACCATCAGTCGCAGGGCGCGCAGCATGGGTGTGACGAATAGCCGGGTCACACGGCCACTGAGTTTGTCCTCGTTGACTCGGGCGTAGTAGCCCTTTGCATATTCAAAGCTGAAGTTGGGATGAGCCAATGGATAGAGTAAGCGGGCAGGTAACTCCCGTGAGTAAGTGACGATATCGCAGTCATGCAGGCCGATCGCCTGCAGCTCCTCTATAGCCAATGCATATCCAAGACAGAACCAGACATTGCGCCCCTTTCCTGGCTCCGGTGGGGATAGATCCCGTTCCTGAAGCTCTGCATCAAGACTGCGCAGACGTGGCCCATCCTGCCATAGCAAATGGGTCTGCTGGGGGAGTCGGGCAAAAAACTCCTGGGCTTGGTTAAATTCTGATTCATTGGCCCGGTCGAGGCCGATGATGATATGGGAAATATAGGTAGCGTGTTGCAGCTCATCGACAATATGGGAAAGCGCTGGCCCGGTCAGTTCCGAAAACAGGCTGGGAAGAACCAGTCCAATCGGTTTTTTCACTGAGAAGGTTTTCAGTTCCTGCTCCATCTCCTCCAGAGGACGATTGGTCAGTTTGTGTAATGTCGTGATATCCCCATGTTGGAAAAAGTCAGCCATTATCTATCCTCGTATTGTTGTATCAGGTCTAGAATTGCCTGGTTCCAGCCGGTCGGACCAGGCTGGTCAGTTATTTTGGCGTCAGGCCGTTCTGGTAATGTCATGTGGCTACCATCATGTTTGCGGACAATGATCGGGATGTCTGCAACCATCAACATATCCTTGTCGTTGTCGCTGTCTCCCAGAGCGATGGTTCGATTTACTCTCTTACCTTTGGTCATCATGTGATTGATAACATGCCTCACTGCGTGGCCTTTATCAGTGTCGCTTAGTAGATGAAGGAAACGCCCTCCTTGTAGTAGCCTGAATCCAGCATTGCTGGCTTTACGTTTAAATTTTTTCAGGCTCTCTTCGTCACTCCGCCAGATCATCGGTTCTGATGCCAGTCTCTGCATGGCCCGTTCTGCCGAGTTTCTATCCAGCCCTGTCGCCTCAATGACATCTTCCAGGCTCATATCACCAAAGCCTATGAAGTCATACTCAGGGTTGGCGCGGCAATCGACCAGATAGTCCCTCATCAGCATGTAACCAGGTGGTGCAACCTGAGGCGCTTCGCCAGGGTAGATGATCACGGCACCATTCTCCGCGACCATCGGGCCATTCAGCTCAAGTTGCTGTAGATAGACCTTGAGTTCAGCATAGGTCTTACTAGAGGTTGGTATCACCGGTACCTTATGCTCCTTGAGTCGCTGAAGTGCAGGCAATGCCGGGGAGTAATCATAGCTGTTATGGTCCAGTAACGTGCCATCCAAATCGGTAAAGATCAGCCATCCATTCATCATTTTTCTATATCTTTTTGGTATTGTTGAGCGTGGCCCGGTTGGCTGTTGATGCGCCAAACCGTGAAGTGTTGATTGGCCAGCATACCGCTAAGCAGGCAAAATTGAATGACTTATGGCAGTTTGAAACGAGGTTTTGCATGACTTGTTTAGAGCTCGGATAGTAAGGACAACAGAATAAAAATTGATGGCATGGGATATATCTTGGAATTGAAATCACTATTGGCAAATAAAGGTATAACGATGTTCACGGTCCTTGGCAGGATCCTCTAAAGTTGAACCTGAGGGAGCAGGTTCTGTGCCAAAGTGTTATTACAGTTGAAGAACTGATGGCGCGCTATGCCGTTACTCAGCATTTCAGCTGTTACAGCGGGCTTCAGTGCAGAGCGTGTAAAGGCGAGTCTGATCAGGCTGGACAGGTTCTGTAGAAATTGTCATCCTGCATTTTCCTAATGATGGGTTGTGATGGAACATCGTGAGAATAAAAAACTCTATTTAACCACCCCTCTAATATTAGGCTCATAACAGGGCGTTCACTGGGTGCAACTTGATCTTTTATGCACCAAAATAGTGCGAATATCTCTCTGGTTCACTATTCTATTGTGCCACAGGGCAAATTATGGCTAACGTCATGCACCATATTTGTGAGTAACGGAGCGCGCAAACGATATGCTACTTTTCAACACCAGTCTGCTTTCACTTCTGCTCATGTTGGCTAGTCCGCTACTCTTTGCTGAAGATAAACCGGCACCCTGGGTGATTGTGTCTGAAGCGAAAGAAGACGATTTTGTTCAGCAGATTGAGGCTCTGGGTACACTCAAAGCGAACGAGTCAGTTGAGTTGACGGTGAATGTCACCGAAACAGTGACGGCACTCCATTTCGATGACGGTCAAAGGGTTACCCAGGGACAGGTGATCGTCGAGATGACCAGTAGTGAAGAGCATGCATTGCTGCAAGAGGCGAGTGCCAATCTGGATGAGGCCAAACGGCAGTTCTCACGAGTAAAGAGCCTCCAGTCTCGAGGTATTGAGGCTCAATCCCTGCTAGACCAACGGCGCCGGGAGCAGGATACCGCCAGGGCAAGACTGGCTGCGATAGAGTCCCGTTTGGCCGATAGGTTGATCAAAGCGCCGTTTCCCGGTGTGGTTGGGTTGCGCAACCTCAGTGTGGGTGCCTTGGTTGAGCCTGGCGATACCATCACAACCCTGGATGATGACCGGGTGATGAAGTTGGAGTTTGCCGTGCCTTCGTCCTATCTCTCTCAACTGCAACCGGGATTATCGATTCGAGCGCATACCAGAGCCTATGAAGATAAGGTCTTCGAGGGGCGGGTGAAAGTGGTCGATAGCCGGGTGGACCCGGTCAATCGTTCAGTGGTGGTGAGAGCGATGTTACCCAATACAGAGGGCCAGTTGAAACCGGGTATGTTGATGACAGTTGAGCTGCTCTACAACCCCCGTCGGACATTGCTGATTCCTGAGTCTGCACTGATGCCAAAAGGGAGAAAACAGTTCGTACTGACAGTCAATGGCACAGAGAATCTGGTCTCAAAAGTTGAGATCAAAATAGGTTCGCGCCGTCCAGGTGAAGTGGAGGTGGTCGAGGGGTTGAAGATTGGTGACAGGGTGATAACCCATGGCACGGATAAGGCGCGGGTGAATGGCTTTGTGCGTATCAAAGGGGTTGATGATGGCTCTCAGACCGTCGACATGATGTTGAAACCGCAGCTTAGTAAATCGCCAGGTCTGAAATGATCCTCTCAGATATCTCAGTTAAAAGGCCTGTATTTGCAGCAGTCATCTCGCTGCTATTGATTGCATTCGGATTGGTGGCTTTCAATCAGCTCCCTCTGCGAGAGTATCCGAATATCGATTCCCCGGTGGTCTCAGTAGAGACCATCTATCCAGGCGCTGCTGCTAATGTGGTCGAGACACGAATTACACAATTGATCGAGGATCGTATTTCCGGCATCGAAGGTATTCGTTTCACCTCATCGGTCAGTGAAGATGGTCGTTCGGTGGTTACCATAGAGTTCGATATAGGACGGGATATAGACGCAGCTGCCAATGATGTTCGGGACAGGGTATCGGCAATCCTTGATAACCTGCCATTGGAAGCAGACCCGCCTGAGATCCAGAAAGTCGACACCAATGAAGAGGTCATCATGTGGCTCAACCTGGTAAGTGACAGGATGACAGTGCCGCAGCTATCTGACTATGCAAGGCGTTACCTGGTGGATCGTTTTTCGGTGCTGGATGGTGTTGCCCGGGTACTGGTGGGTGGCGGACAGACCTTCGCCATGCGAGTCTGGATCGACCGTCAGGCATTGGCTGCCCGGGGTTTGACTGTGGTAGATGTCGAACAGGCACTACGCGCTGGCAATCTGGAGCTGCCTGCTGGCAGTATCGATTCCGTTGATCGCGCTTTCACTGTGCGGGTGGATCGTAGCTTTCACACCGAAGAGGATTTTGCGCGACTGGTACTGACGCGGGGTGATGACGGCTATTTAGTCAGACTCGGTGAGGTTGCCCGGGTGGAAAAGGGGGCGGAGGAGACGCGTACATTCTTTCGTGGCAATGGCGTGCCGATGGTGGG
This sequence comes from Candidatus Thiodiazotropha sp. DIVDIV, assembly GCA_040506275.1. Lineage (GTDB taxonomy): Bacteria > Pseudomonadota > Gammaproteobacteria > Chromatiales > Chromatiaceae > Thiodiazotropha. The sequence continues at coordinate 400,386 of JBEVXD010000004.1, read as the reverse complement.
CATAGGGATTATCAAGCAATCCACGGCTAACACGTTGACAGTGGCAGAAGCGGCTAAAGCTGAACGTATCAGGGTCAATCAATCCCTGCCCGAAGGGATGGAGATCAAGCAGAGTTTTGATAGTTCGGTGTTCATCAAAGAGGCCATTGATGAGGTCTATAAAACCTTGTTTATCGCCACAGCTCTGGTGGTCACAGTGATCTTTCTGTTTCTCGGAAGTCTAAGGGCGATGATCGTACCAGCGGTAGCCGTACCTGTTTCACTTGTTGCGACCTTTCTGGTTTTACTGATGCTTGGGTTTACCATCAACATCCTCACCTTGCTGGCGCTGGTTCTGGCAATCGGGTTGGTGGTGGATGATGCGATTGTGATGCTTGAGAACATACACCGGCGAATGGAGACCTATCAGGAGAGTCGACTTGTCGCTTCGTTTCGTGGTGCACGGCAGGTTGCGTTTGCAGTGATCTCTACCACTCTGGTGCTGGTTGCGGTTTTTACCCCAATCGCATTTCTTGGAGGAGATATAGGACGCCTCTTCTCAGAATTTGCCATGACCATGGCTGCCGCAGTGATCTTCTCCAGTCTGGTGGCCCTCTCTCTTTCGCCAATGCTGGCTTCCCAGATTCTGCCCCAGGGAGAGGGTGACAGGAATTGGCTCAGTAAGAGGGTGGATAGTCTGTTTAAACGTATCCGTCGTTTTTACATTCGTAGTCTGGAAAAGGTTATGCACCACCTGTGGGTGGTAATAGTACTGTTTGGTGGGATTCTTGGTGGCGCCTACTGGTTATTTGATCAGATCCCCGATGAGTATGCTCCGAAGGAGGATCGCGGTGCCTTCTATCTCTTGGTGAATGGTCCGGAGGGCGCCTCTTATGACTATATGAAGACCTATATGGACGAGATAGAGCGGCGCATGATGCCCTATGTTGAGTCTGGAGAGATCACCAGGTTGTTGGTGCGTGCACCAAGAACTTTCAGTAATTTCGCTATCTTCAACAGCGGTATTGTGATCAATGTATTGAATGATTGGGGCGCTCGCAGATCTGCCTGGGAGATCATGGCAGAGTTGCGTAAAAAGCTCTCAGATCTGCCGGGAGTCAAAGCCTTTCCTGTCATGCGACAGGGGTTTGGGCGGCGAATCCAGAAGCCGGTCCAATTTGTCATTGGTGGTGGTACCTATGACGAGTTGGCTGAATGGCGGGATATTCTGCTGACAGAGATTGATAACAACAATCCTGGGTTGCAGGGCATTAATTGGGACTATAAGGAGACCAAGCCTCAGCTTAAAGTGGTGATTGATTACGATCGGGCTGCACAGCTTGGCGTTACCGTGGAGAGCATAGGTCGAACGTTGGAGACAATGTTGGGTTCACGCCGGGTAACGACCTACATTGAAGAGGGTGAAGAGTACGATGTGATTCTGGAGGGCGATCGAAAGGATCAACGAACCCCCAACGATCTGAGTCATCTCTATGTAAGATCATCCAATGATGAACAACTGGTTCAGCTCTCCAATCTGGTCAGCCTGCATGAGATGGCAGACTCTATCAAACTCAACCGATACAACCGGGTAAGAGCGATCACCATAGAAGCCAATATGAAAGACGGCCTGGCCCTGGGGGATGCTCTGGGTTTTCTGGAAAATCTGGTTGATGAGCATTTGCCTGCCCATGCAGTGATTGATTACAAGGGGCAGTCCAGAGACTATAAAGGCGCTGGTGCATCGGTGCTGTTTGTTTTGGTTCTTGGTGTTGTTGTGGTCTATCTAGTGCTTGCTGCCCAATTCGAAAGCTGGGTTCACCCACTGGTGATCATGTTGACCGTACCCCTGGCGATGGCTGGAGCGTTACTTGGGCTCTATCTGACGGATCAGAGTCTTAATATCTATAGTCAGATCGGACTGATCATGTTGGTTGGTCTGGCGGCAAAGAACGGTATCCTGATTGTTGAATTCGCTAATCAGTTAAGGGATCGGGGGCGAAGTTTCAGTGAGGCTCTTTACGAAGCTGCAGAGGTGCGTTTTCGTCCTATTCTCATGACCGGAATTACCACCGCTGCGGGATCTTTGCCTCTGCTGCTCTCAACCGGAGCCGGTTCTGAAACACGTCTGGTAATCGGTACCGTTATCCTGGCAGGTGTCATTGCTGCCACTCTTTTTACCCTCTATATCGTTCCCGTGGCCTACTATCTGTTGGCCAGGCACACCAGTTCTCCTTTGCAGTTGACGCATCAATTGCAGGGGGAATTGCAGCAGTATCCGGATAGAGCCCAGTCGTCCGATTCCACTTAGCACATCCAAAAATCATGCGACTAGGTATGATATTTAAATATCTTCGTAGATAGTGACTACACTCTATTGAATGTTCATAAATCTGTAACTTTAGATCTGATCAGTCATATCGTGGGTTTTGTCGTATCTGTGCCCGGTGAATAGACCTGACATAACGCGCTCAATGAGCGCAGGTTGAATAACAATTTCGATAACGTAGGGCAGCTGCCGTCTTGGCAATATCACTTCAGCAACTAAAAATAAAACAGCTGAATTCAATTGATACCGTGGAGAATCCAACTATGAGTCATATGAAGAAAACTCTACCAGGGATTGGTTTGCTCACTGCTTGTATGTTTATGCCCTTTACTGCTTCGGCCTATAATTTCAGCGATGTCTTTGGTGGTGATGTGGATGTCAGTATTGGTGGTTATGCAAAGCTCAGTGCCATGTGGACAGATACAGACAGTGGCAGTCTGGTAGGGGGCTCCGGGGGAGCGGGACGAACATTCTATCTACCCTCCTCGATACCAACCGGTGGTGATGGTGGCGATGCTGTGTTTGATATGACTGCTCGTGAGTCCCGAATTAATTTTAAGGGTAAAACCAAGTCGGGAGATCATGCCCTTGGTGTTGTGCTTGAAATGGATTTTTTAACCACAGGGTTTGGTAACGAAGCAGTGAGTAACAGCTACTCACCCAGATTGCGCCACTATCTGTTGACATTTGATAACTGGTTATTCGGACAAACCTGGTCAACCTTTATGGACACAGGCGCGCTGCCTGATGCGCTCGATTTTCTGGGAGCCCCTGAAGGTACTGTTTTCGTACGTCAGCCCATGATCAGATACAGCTTGGGTGGTATGCAAATCGCACTGGAAAACCCCGAGACCTTTACCAATACCGGGGTGAATGATGACAACTCATTCCCCGATTTAGCTGCAAACTACAGCATGAAAATGGGTTGGGGTCATATCAGAGTCAATGGACTGTTGCGTGAATTGAAATATGACTCCGGCACCGCGGATGATTCGACTATCGGTTGGGGTCTTGGTGTCAGTGGTAAGGTTAAACTATCCGGTGCTGATGATCTGCGCTTTGCTGTCAATTATGGTGATGGTATGGGGCGTTACACCAGTTTGGGTGTGGTCCGGGATGCGGTGATCGATCCATCCAATGGTGATCTGGAAACGGTGGAGTCACTGGCTGGATTTGTCGCCTATCGTCATATGTGGAACAGTCAATGGCGTTCGAACCTGATCCTGAGTCTGGTTGAGGTGGATAACCCATCCTCTGCCCCAGATAGCCTGAATGAGAGTGCAAATAGTATTCAGGTCAACCTGATGTACAACCCGGTAAAGCAGATTACCTTGGGCGCTATGTTTCTGCATGGCCAGCTTGAGAAAGAGGGGGGAGACGATGGTGATCTGGACCGAATTCAGTTTGCTGCCAAATATGCTTTCTGATTAATTTCTCCAATAAGCATAATAGAGGCCCTGCAGTGTCGCTGCAGGGCCTTTTTGTGGTGCATATCATGCCTTTTGGTGGGTCGCCCGAGATAGCCACCTGTTCAATGTCCCCAGGACAGTAATTTAGGAGCTTATGTCATGCTGATTCGATCTGGAGTGGTAGTCGGACAAGTGGTGAAATTGCTGTTAATCAGTTTAGTTTCGCTTCCATTGCAAGCCGCGAAATTCACCATTCCTGACAGTTTTGAGTTCTTAGCACTGGATGGCAAAGCCATCAGTAGCTCCCTGTTGTCGCACCAATCTGAGTTGACTCTTAGTGAAGGGAAACATGAGATTACGCTGCGTTACAAAGATGTGGTCATTGATCCGGATCTAGGTTATGAGTCGGTGATAAATTCAAGGCCGTTTGTGATATCGCTGCAGGTCAATTCTGGCAGTGATTATCAACTGGAGCCTGAGCCGGTCGCATTTAAGGATAAGCAGACATTTGCCAAAAATCCTCAAGTGACTGTTCATAGCCAAGGGGCGTCACAGCCGCTGCATGTGGCGGCAGATCAGGGAACGAGGCCTGAGGTTTTGATTGTTAAAGAACCTGTTGCTGGTAAGGTGTCATCGAAACAGGTGTCTGAAATTAAAGTCCCTGTGAAGGCGAATGTGTCAGTGGGAGAGCAATTGCAGTACTGGTGGCTGAAAGCAGATAAACAGACCAGGGATGCCTTTATGAGTTGGGTTATTTCACGATAGGCTGCTGCTCTTTAGTGGTGGGTCTGGGCAGATTACAGCTACCCAGACCGTGATGGAGCAAGTTGCTTTTGATCTCTGACTGAGGGCCTCAATCGATTAAGAGATTATGCCCTCGTCGAGGCGGCTCTGTTCGACCAGAAAGTCGTAGCAGAGATCACGTACTTCACTATTTGAACGACACTTCATTGCGGCGCGGGGGTGCTGGTTCAGGTGACCGCTGATGCCATAGATATCGTTGAATCCCCACTCGATCTCATCGCGCAGAGGAACGAACTGTTCCTGAATCGCCTTGTAGATTGGTCGTACATCAAATTTAGGATTCTTCAGAAAATTGAGCAGCAGTTCCAGATTGCAGTTGCCTGCACCACGCCCGATACCGTTAATCGTGGCATCAAGCAGATTTACGCCATCAATGATCGCCTGTTGGGTGTTGGCAAAAGCGAGTTGCTGATTATTGTGGGCATGGAATCCTAGCTCTTTACTTGGGGCATGTTTTTTATATAGCTCCAGGTAATCTGTGACCTGTTCGGAGTAGAAGGCACCATAGCTGTCAACGAGGTAGAGATAGTCAAGTTCCGGGGTCTCTTCCACCTGATTGAGGGCCTCGATCAGATCGGTACGTATTGCTGCAGAGCAGGCCATGATATTGATGGTGGTTTCGTAGCCCAGATCCTTGGAGCGCTTGACCAGATCCAGACCCTTATCGATATCAGGAACATAACAGGCGACACGTGCCATATCGAACGGGCTCTGGTCCCTGGGTTGTAGACTGTTGATGTCGACCCGACCAATATCGAACATCACCGCTACCAGCGGTGGCTTCTCACACTCGTGTGAGTCGATGATCATCTTCAGGTCATCGTCATCGCAGAAATTCCATTTGCCATAAGCTTCACGGGTGTAATCCTCACTGACCATCAGCTTCTTGCCAAGCTCGATGACGTCAACTCCAGAGTCACAAGCCGCTCGGTAGACTGCCTTCACAAAGTCGTCAGTGAAATGGTAGTTGTTGATCAGGCCACCATCACGAATGGTGCAGTCCAGGACTTTAAGCTCTTTGCGGAACACGTTGGATTTCCTCGGGTGCGGATTAAATGCAGCATTCTATCTTATAGGCTGCAATCGGGCTATGGCTTGGAACGCTTCAAATCGACACTAATTGCAGTTTTTAAACTGAGATTGTCATATTTACATTGCATGGATATGAAACCAGACACTCTTTTATCTTGCTTGGCCAACGAAACCCGTCCGCGCTGCGTTATGTTGCTGATGCAATATGACGAGCTCTATGTCTGTGAATTGACCTTCGCCCTGGATATTACACAGTCACTTGGCTCTGTTTAGTGAAAGTGGCCAGGTAACGGATAGACGTGGTGGCTAATGGATCTATGCGAGCCTCTATAATCACGTATTAGTATGAAGCACTACACTGGCTGCCCTGGTACTCCTGTTCGGTTTTGAGGGTGTGTAGATCTTAGATCGACCATTCATTATCGGGATGTTCGCAGTACCGACTCTGATCCAGGTCATTTCAATTTCGGGCTTGCCTATCTGCTAAACCGTCAACTCAGGGTAGCCCATAGTGTTGCAGGGCCCTCAACTCTGATTGGCGCAAGCAATTTCTTTGAGTTGGCAGTAGCCGCAGCGATCGTGTTATTCGGGTTCGATTCAGGAGCGGCGCTGGCTACTGTAGTTGGTGTATTGGTTGAGGAACCTGTGATGCTTTCAGTAGTAAAGATCGTTAATAGCACGCAGGGTTGCTACAACCGTGCTGGCAAGGATCTGGGCGCAGTTGAATGAAGTCTTTGTCAATAGGTTGATTTTCCAGTTTCTCGGTCTGAGTCTGGATGTCGGATTGGGTTTTGTTGGTATACCTGTAGTGACTATTCATTAACTCACTGCTGCCCCGCTTACTCCATCTCCCTTCGGGAGAGGGCTGGGGTGAGGGAATTAGAACAGCAAATGCTTTGATTATTCTAATCCCCTCATCCTGTCCTTCTCCCAGAGGGAGAAGGGACGCACAGAATCAATAGTGATGTCTCACCAGATCATAGGCAAAGCAAAATCACTTCTGAACAATCAGTTACATTGATGTTAAATGAAGTTAGTGGGACAGCAGTGTCATTAACTTAGGATTCAGGAATAAGTAACGATTGCTGTAGTAGCTGCAGCAGTGGTTAAAAGTAAATTATCCAGTTGCGGTTTAAATAAGCTAAGATGAGGTCAGGTAGGTTTGTAACTTAAAGGAATTATTTCATGTTGAAGGGATATCAATCGGGCATCCTGCTTATTTTTATGTTGGTCAGTGCGCTAGCCAATGCCGTCCATATCAATCATGATCGTAAAGGGCAGGTGGCCTTACTGCCTTACTACACGGTCAACAATAACTTCATTAGTAACTTCACGGTAACCAACACCACCTCACTTTTTAAAGCAGTACGGGTACGCATCGTTGATTCCCGAATAGCGGCCGACCTGCTGAACATCAATCTCTACCTCAGCCCCTTCGATGTCTGGAATGGGACACTGAGAAAAGACCCGATTAGCGGACTACCCAATCTGATCACGGAAGATGAGACTTGCACTTACCCAGATAAATCTGAGTTGCAGGCAGGTATTGAATTTCAAAACCACTATGTCGCAACAACTGATGATGATCTTACAGAAGGTTTCATTGAGATCATTGAAATGGGCGACATTGCTGATGGCATTTGGGATGCGGAAGATGGTGGGAATGAAGCTGAAATTGATACTGATGGCGTTGCTGATGGAGTGATAAGTAGTGGCGATCGTTCAATCAAAATGGGCCTGCTTCACGATGTTACAGGCATGCCCGCTGATTGTTCAGTTGTGACGGATGCCTGGGAAGCCGGTGATGCCGATTCAGATAACATAAACGGTTTTGAGTCTGGCAGCATGAGTGCCGAAGGTATCGCTGAAGATGGTGGTGGCTCGGCGTTGCCTTATGATAACAGTCACAATGCAGGTCTGGTGGCACCAAGCGGCGGGATCAATGCCTATGGCATCATGATCGATGTGGCAAATGGCAAAGCCTTTGTGCAGGAAGCTACGCATATCGACCGCTACTTAACTGTAGCCCAACACTACCTCCCTGATGATCCGGTGCACTACCGTCTGCCGTCATTGGCATCGGGCGATGTTCGCGAAGCCTATATTACTAATGCACTAGGGGAGGGCGTGAAGGGGGACATCATGCCACTGACTGAGTACGATACCGGTGCGCTGCAGGATATCTCCCCACGACCATCAGTGCCAATGGGTTCTAATCCATTGCCTATTGCAGCCGTACTTAGTGCCGAGAGTATTTCTACACCCTATTTTGTTGAGAGTAACCTCAATGGAGCGACAGATGTCGTAATGACCTTTCCTATGCGTAAGCATTCCATCTTTAATAGTGGCACTCTAACCAATCAGGCTGATCCGGAAAGACAAGCTTGCGCAGGAAGTTTGAACGATGGGATTGATGATGGTCAAGCTGTGTTTCTGTCATCCTTAAATGCTGTAGTTCAGGATTATCCTCATAACGCAAATGGCTCTCTCTGTGAAAATAGTGGCTTTGAGGTGTCGTTTGATTCTTGGGGTGATGTCATCGGTGATACTCGGATGAAAGTCTTTTATTACGATTATGAAGAGGCTACTGGGGTGATGGTAATACGCGAAGAGCTAATATATAGTCCAATGCCTGTGGACGCCGTCATTAAAGCGTTTCAACTCATGCAAGAACGTAGCGTTAATGTTAATCAAGTTGTCCCTGCGAATGAGGAATCTTCATCGTTGTTTGGAACGTCAAGTGTGAATGGCGTGCCACTGAATCTAGATGCTGGTTTTGCTTCGGGTTGGATGACATTCGATTTTTATTCTATTTATAACTACGAAACTAGCCAAGGCATGGGAGTGCTAACCGAGCCGGCCGGAGGTTTAGGCTCTGATGTAAATAACAGTTGGAGTGGTGTGCCTGTGATTGGCTTTACTGCAATTTCAAGTGAAATTCAATCCAACTCAGTTGGTGAAACTGTAGAGTTTATTCGTTCGGTTAACCGTGATTGAGATAACAGTGACTCTGTGCAGGGTTGAGTTAATTGTCTGTTTTTCCCATTGTCTTAAATGAGGCTGTCACCGTGTCAATGTCAGAGTGTCGTAGTAAGGAGTGCCTGATTACTCTCCATACTCAGCTAAAGAATCTAAACTTTGATACTTTGATGTCTGGGTGTAGCAGGTGGCTGTTCATTCAAATCAGACGCACTGTTTTTAGTCCACTTGGTGGGGCATGGCCCCACCCTACCTGTTTGGATGAAGCGTAGCTTGCTGTATGTTTTCCAGGGCTGGGATAACTTCCTGCCATTGCCCCCATTATTGCTCAGATTTTTTTTTACAGTTCGCCCAAGGGTCGATAGGCCCTCTTGAGCTTTTCTCAGTCAACCGCTCTCGCGAAACTGACTTTGTTGCACGCTTCTCGTACAAGTGGTCAGCATCTTCTAAACTCAGCTCTTTAGGATCACCTGGCGTTTGATCTTCTGGAATAATTCGATCTCTTGGCGGCAATGAAAACTGTTCAGACGATGCTCTAGGTAAGTTTTTAAACTGATATAAATAGAAGTTTTCAACTTTCTCTCTCGCCCATTCTGTTTTTTTTAAAAACTTAATACTTGAATCAATACTTGGATTGGTCTTAAAACAGTTGAGATTTAAATAAGCAAAGAGTATCTCAAATCCATACTGATCTACTATTTCATTTAACAATCTTTTCAATCCCACACCATGAAGGGGATTGTTCTTATAGTTGATCTCATCGCTCATACTATTATCATCTCCAAAGTCTTAAATAGCGGCATTATAATCTTTATGTAACAGGTAAAATGCAGCATCAAAGAAAATCATATATCAGTTCGGTAATAAAGGTATGTGCCGATGTTCTGAGCCACAAGGGGGCATCAGTGCCCAGTGCTATTTGTCGGTGACTATGCCGATATGCGGTAAGTTTCCTGCTAATATCCAGGTCACTAAATTACCCGACATATAATCATCGAGATTATTGATGATCGGTAAGGTCTCACCTTTCGCGGGAAGAATACCGGTAAATTGGGCGTACGTCGATGATAGATAGTAGGATCAGGTCTTCCAATCCCCATATACTCCTTGAGGGATCGGCATTGAAAATATCGTCCGCTATAACAAACCTGACTCTTCGTTTACATATCTATATCCGATAATCGCGGAGGTGAAGCCAACATAGTCGCCAGTATCGAGGGTCAGGCAGTTATTGACAAGATTCCACCCTACCACCCAGACCGAGCAGGCTGTCTAAGCCTGCTGAGGTTTAGGGGTATTCAGGAAAAACTTTTAAGCCAAAATTTGCCTGTTCTTTGATGCGATCTCTTCACGTAAAATCCGTGCGGCTTGCTGCATGTTTTCCAGGGCAGGGATAACTTCCTGCCATTGACGGGTCTTAAGGCCGCAATCCGGATTGATCCACAGTCGTTCGGCGGGTATCCGCTGTTGCGCCAGCCGCATTAACTTGAGAATGTTCTCTGTGTTGGGGATGTTCGGGCTGTGAATGTCATACACCCCAGGCCCAATTTCATTTGGATATTCATATGACTCAAAGATATCCAGAAGTGCCATGTCAGAGCGCGATGTTTCGATGGTGATGACATCAGCATCCATTTCGGCAATCGATTCAATGATATCGTTAAATTCGGAATAACACATATGGGTATGAATCTGAGTCTGATCCTGCACACCGTTTGCGGTTAGTCGAAAGGCATTCAACGCCCAGTCAAGGTAACCAGACCATTCAGCTCTTCGAAGGGGAAGTCCCTCCCTTAACGCAGCTTCATCGATCTGGATAATATGGACTCCAGCCTCTTCCAGTGCCAATACTTCATCTCGCAGTGCCAGGGCAAGCTGGTTACAGGTTAAGGCGAGGGGTTGGTCGTCCCGTACAAAGGACCAGTTCAACATGGTGACTGGGCCGGTCAACATTCCTTTTACAGGTTTTTCGGTCAGGGATTGGGCAAAGCCTATCCAGTTGATTGTAATATCCGCCTGTCGTTCAACATCACCGTAGATGATCGGTGGTTTCACGCAGCGAGAACCATAAGACTGAACCCAGCCATATCTTGTGAAGGCGAAACCTGATAGAAACTCTGCAAAGTACTCCACCATGTCGTTACGTTCTGCCTCGCCATGGACCAATACATCCAGACCAATGTTCTCCTGTTGGCGAATCGAGTGAGCGATCTCCTGTTCCATGGCAGCACGATATTTACCTTCAGATAGTTTGCCTTCCCTGAAATTCCGTCTGGTTTGACGAATCTCTTTGGTTTGAGGAAAGGAGCCTATGGTTGTGGTGGGGAACAGCGGTAGATTGAGTAACTGGTTCTGTTTGTGCTGACGAGTGGAAAAGTCATGTTGGCGTTGGGTCATTCCCTGGGTAACTTGAGTGACTCTTTGGTGTACTTGAGGATGAAAGACTTTCTGTGAGTTGGCTCTGTCTTGAATGGCTTTTGCATTGTCGGCCAACAGATGAGCAACCGACTCCCGTCCATTGTTGAGTGCTGTGGCAATGACCTCCAGTTCAAACAGTTTCTGAGTCGCAAAACTGAGCCAGGATTTGATCTCGGGATCCAGATCGGTTTCGATGTCGAGATCAACGGGTACATGTAGCAGGGAGCAGGAGGGTGCCAGCCAGAGTCTATCCGAGATACGGTTTTGGATGGGCTCTAACCAGTCCAGAAGAGCGTTGAGATTACTTTTCCATATGTTGCGGCCATCGATTACACCCAGTGAGAGTATCTTATGTTTTGGTAGCCAATCGATGACCTTTTCAACTTCGTCCTTTGCCCTGGTGGCATCAATATGTAAACCGGAAACGGGAAGTTCACAAGCCAGTTGCAGGTTCTCCTTCAGAGTGCCGAAGTAGGTGGCCAATAATATTTTTATCGGTTGGCTCTGTAGTCGATAGTAGCTTTTTCTAAGGGCGTGTCTCCATGGTTGATCAAGCTCGGTCACCAGCACAGGCTCGTCGATCTGAAGCCACTCGATACCTGTTTCTGACAACTGTTTCAGTAGCTGTTCATAGACAGGGAGTAACTGCTCAAGCAGTTCCAGTGGGTCACTGCCATCCTTGGTTTTACCAAGCCACAGATAGGTCACGGGGCCGATGATTACCGGTTTGATGTTTCTCCCTTGCGTCTCTTTGATCTGCAGCAACAGATTGTCAGCAGCTAGCTCAAAGCGGGTTTCACTGGTGAATTCGGGTACCAGATAGTGGTAGTTGGTATCGAACCATTTGGTCATTTCAACCGCAGGCAGGGGCGCGCTGTCATCTGTTGAACGGCCTCTGGCAGCCTGGAAGTAGCGATCCAGTGGGCTGAGTGATTCCGATTGCTTGAATCGGGGTGGCAGATTTCCCAGCAAAATGGTGGTATCAAGGACGTGGTCATAGAGAGAAAAATCTCCAATGCAGGCCCAGTCCAGTGCCTGCTGAGCCTGAAGATTGCTTGATCGGATCTGATCTGCTGTGAAAGCCAGATCATCCGCCCCGATTTCCCCTTTCCAGTATGCCTCCAGGCTGAATTTGAGTTGACGCCTGTCGCCGATGCGTGGGAGTCCCAGATTGTGTGTGGTTGCCATGATCCCTAACCTTTTCAAATGAATGTCAGGGAGGTAGTTTAGAACTGTAAACGATGAATATATAATGATGATTATTGGCTGAACCATGAAAATACTACATATATGATCGACATTGCACATCTAAGAATTGTCTCAGCGTTACAGCAGCATGGCACACTGACCAAAGCGGCCAATGCACTCTGTTTGAGTCAGTCAGCCCTCTCTCACCAGATACGTTATCTGGAAAAGAAAACAGGGGTGGAGATCTGGGTTAAAGAGGGGAGACGGTTGCGCCTGACCAAAGCGGGTAGTCTTCTTCTTGAGACAGCAGATAAGGTTTTACCTTTGCTGGAACAGAGCGAGCGCACCCTGAAAGCCTATGCAGAAGGGAAGCGGGGGGTGTTGCGTCTCGGAGTGGAGTGCTACCCCTGTTATGAGTGGCTAACCGGAGTGATCGCAGATTATCTTGAATCGAACTCCGATCTGGATGTGGATATATTTCAACGCTTCCGCTTCAGCGGATTCGAAGGGGTTCTTAATTTCCATATCGATATGCTGATAACCCCGGATCGGGTTGATCATCCCGGCTTGGTCTATGAAACTCTGTTTGAGTACGAGCTGTTACTGCTTGTTCCCGATACCCATCCCTTGTCTGAGCGGGATTGGGTCACACCCCAACAACTCTCCAATGAAACCATGATCACTTTCCCTGTGGAGGCTGAACGACTTGATATTCTTAACGGTTTTCTCTGGCCTGCAGGTGTAAAACCCTCTGAACATAAGCAGATTGAATCGATCGAAATCATGCTGCAACTGGTGGCATTGTCACGGGGGGTGACTGCTTTGCCGGACTGGTTGGCCAATAGGGCCTGTGGCTCACTTCCTGTGAAACGTGTTCGCCTGGGGCGCAAAGGTATGAGGCGCAGGCTCTATGCGGCATACCGTAAGGAAGATAAAGATTTGGCCTATCAGCAACAGTTCATAGCTATGGGTAAGGCCCATCTATAGTCGTTGTCAGAGAGCCTGTGAATAGTATCGGGTAGCGCTACACCCGGTTGAAAGTAGGTATATTGTTGTTGGCTGTTATGAGATGTTTAGCTTTCCTAGCAGTTCTACCATCGTATTCGGGAATAGAGGAAATGTGTCATGGCTGTGAGTGTATTTGATCTCTTTAAAATCGGCATTGGACCTTCCAGCTCCCACACTGTGGGCCCGATGCTGGCTGCAAAGCGTTTTGTAGAGCAGCTTTCTGAAGCAGGATGTCTGACGGAAGTCCGCCGCCTGAAAATTGAGCTCTACGGTTCGCTGGGCGCAACCGGCAAAGGGCATGGTACGGATAAGGCGCTGATTCTTGGTTTACAAGGTGAGACACCGGAACAGGTCGAAGTTGAAGCTATTCCTTTACGTATGGACAGTGTACGTGTTGAGAGAGAGATCGAGCTCCATGGTGGCCATATAATCCCTTTTGACCCTGAAAATGATCTGGTTTTTTATCGCAGGAAACAACTGGGTCTACATCCCAATGGGATGCAGTTCTATGCCCTGGATGAAAACGGAGGCAGTTTGCGGGAAGCTCAGTTCTACTCTGTGGGAGGTGGCTTTGTTGTTCAAACAGATGAGCAGGGGCAGCCACAAATCGTTGAAGACCAGACGCCACAGAAATACCCTTTTAAAAGCGGTCGTGAATTGCTTGAGCAGTGTGAGTCACATGGTTTCTCTATCAGTCAGTTGATGTTTGAGAATGAGTCTGTCTGGCAGGACAAAACAGCGATTAAGGAGAGGTTGCTGGAGATCTGGCAAGTTATGCGACAGTGTGTTGAAAAAGGGTGTGTCAGTGAAGGTCTGTTGCCTGGTGGTTTGAAGGTCAAGCGCAGGGCACCCAGGTTATTCCGACAATTAAGTAATGACGCTGAGCTGAGTACGGTCCCTTTGGGAACCATGGATTGGGTTAATCTCTTTGCCCTTGCGGTGAACGAAGAGAATGCAGTCGGGGGCCGGGTCGTTACTGCCCCGACCAATGGTGCGGCTGGGATTATTCCTGCGGTATTACACTATTACTGGCGCTTCTCTCCAGGCGCCAGTGAGGATGGGATCGTTCGTTTCCTGCTGTGTGCCGGTGCCATCGGCATACTCTATAAAGAGAATGCATCAATTTCCGGTGCCGAGGTCGGCTGTCAGGGTGAAGTCGGGTCAGCATGTTCCATGGCTGCGGGTGCTCTGACCGAGGTTTTAGGGGGTACCCCTCAGCAGGTCGAAAATGCCGCAGAAATAGGTATGGAACATAATCTGGGTTTGACCTGTGATCCCGTGGGTGGCCTGGTGCAGGTTCCCTGTATAGAGCGGAATGCCATGGGAGCGGTTAAGGCGATAAATGCCTCTAGAATGGCGCTGCGGGGTGACGGTTCCCATTTCATCTCCCTGGACAAAGTGATCATGACAATGCGTGAGACCGGTGCGGATATGCAGACGAAATACAAAGAGACCTCCCGTGGTGGCTTAGCCGTTAATCTTGTTGAGTGCTGATTATTAACCCGGCGACTAAGTATGTTGCCTTCAGCCGAAGTGTGCCTGCCAGCGGCAAGGCATCAAAACGCCGCTGTAGCACTCCTACAGCAAGTTTTGATAACGCAGTCTGCAGGCAGGCACACTTCGGCCTGTCTTTTGAAACCCTGAAGACGACATACTTAGTCGCCGGGTTAATAGAGAGGTGTCAGGCATAAATCCATTGAATACGATTTCCTTATGTGTGGTTTGCTTTTCTTTAACTATTATAAATGGTTAGAATCACACCTGGATATGGATAAGGTTAGGAGATGGAAGCACCATGACTCTCACGAGTGAAGCCGATATATTTTTTAGTTGGGAAGACGCCAGCCACTTTGTTGGCGATGAAAAGGTGCTAAGGGAGATCGATCGACTCTATTTTCATTTTGCCGGATTTGCATCAGTTGAAGTAGAAGAGCGCTCATATGAACGAGTGTATGTCGATGGTTATCTGAGACTCTATCCTGCGGATGTCAAAGAGCTGAAGAGAGGTGTCTCTGTCTCTTGCAGTAGTGCGCTGATTGATCACCACATGAGTATTAACGGTGTTATAAGAGAAGAGCTCTTTCGGAAGTTTTTGGTGTTTGATGATGAGTTACTGATCGGTCTCAATATCAAAAAAGGTGAGAATGCATTCAACTATCCATCGGATATCAGTTTCCACCAGGATGATCTACACAAGATGTGTACCACCATCGGCATTCTTCCTGGAGAACCCGAGCAGGTCTCCCCGCAATCTGAGCCGCTGGAAAGCACAGATCTGGAGCTGGATAAACTGAATGTTATTGGCGCACTGGCCTGTATGTTGGCAATGAACAAGGACCTTGAGGGGTCACTTCAGGACGGTCAACATATCTCTGAGATAATTATTGATGACCTTTTCACCATGATGGGTGGTTTAGGTGCCAATGTGGACGGTAAGAAAAAATTTCTCTATGAAAGGCTCATTTCCAAGGGTGTGAAATCGATACTTGAAGAGTGAGGTCCCCAAAGGGAGGCTATTTGGCTTGATCTCTAATCTCGGCTCAGAAACTCTATAGCAGGTAATCAGGAAACTCTTTGCGAGAGTAGTCAATCCTGATTCCTGGATTAATCATATTTGTAACTTTCACAAAGAGGTAAGGAACGCAGAGGGAAAAGTATGCACTGTAACCCCTGCCATAACAGGGTAGTCTTGCAATTTCTTTAAACTTAAAGCTGCCTATCTATTTGATTTATTAGAATAAATAAATTCTCCATAAGATTTTGATTCATCTATTCCCCTGTATTCCTCTTGGGTTTACAGCTTGCAATACATAATACCTGACTATATTACTATGTTATTAGATATGGATCCCTCTCTATTGGGACAGAGGTATTTTGAGATGAGCAGCTTCGACATTTTATTTTCTCCTAAATGCTGTGGAGGTCCGGTGCTTTTGCTGAGTGTCATCAGTGCTGGATTCGGCGTGTTGTTTCTAATGTTGGCCGCGCTTGAATTAGGTGCTGTATTCATTTCAGTTGGACTCATTGCAACTGGCTTGTGCCTCTATCTTGGGGCCAGCCGTTGCCACCGCAATGCCCAAACACATTTCTATATTTAGATTGGACACCAATCTTACGCGGTACTAAATATTGGAGCAGACAATGGGTCAAACCAGTACAGAAATGGAAGCCTTGATTGAAAGCGAATATGCGCAAGGCTTTGTTACACAGATAGAATCGGATACCTTTCCCCCTGGTCTGAGTGAAGCGGTTATTCGTGCCATCTCTGCACGTAAGGAGGAGCCGGAGTGGATGCTGGAGAAACGTCTGGAAGCCTACCGTTACTGGTTAACACTGGATGAGCCGGAATGGGCAAAAATCAACCACCCCCCGATCGATTTTCAGGCTATTTCATACTACTCATCACCGAAGGCACCAGCCACACTTGAGAGTCTGGATCAAGTGGATCCAGAATTGCTGGCGACTTACGAAAAACTGGGTATACCTATAGAGGAACAGAAGGCCTTATCGGGTGTTGCTGTTGATGCTGTGTTCGATAGCGTGTCGGTTGCCACTACCTTTCGCGAGAACCTCAGCGAGGTAGGTGTCATCTTCTGTTCCATGTCAGAAGCGCTGCGTGAATATCCTGAATTGGTTAGCCAGTACCTGGGTTCAGTAGTGCCCTATAAAGACAACTTTTTTGCTGCGCTCAACAGTGCAGTGTTCAGTGATGGAACCTTTGTGTTTATCCCCAAGGGGGTTAAATGTCCGATGGAATTGTCTACCTATTTTCGTATCAATGAGGCCAAGACAGGTCAGTTTGAACGCACCATGATTGTGGCGGAAGAGGGCAGCGAGGTGAGTTATCTTGAGGGGTGTACCGCACCCATGCGGGATGAAAATCAGTTGCACGCAGCAGTTGTCGAATTAGTGGCACTTGAAGATGCCAGGATTAAATATTCGACGGTGCAGAATTGGTATCCAGGGGATATGGAAGGTCGGGGTGGCATCTACAATTTTGTAACCAAACGTGGAGATTGCCGCGGCGATCGCTCCCACATTTCATGGACGCAAGTAGAGACAGGATCAGCGGTTACCTGGAAATATCCCAGTTGCATATTGCGCGGTAAGGATACATTGGGTGAATTCTATTCAGTCGCGGTAACCAAGGGTTATCAGCAGGCAGATACCGGCACTAAAATGATTCATATTGGTGAAAACAGCCGCAGCACCATTGTCTCAAAAGGTATATCTGCAATGAACAGCAGTAATGCTTATCGTGGATTGGTCAGAGTGGCAGCCAAGGCAGAAAATGCACGCAATCATACCCGTTGCGATTCTCTGTTGATCGGTGATCGTTGTGCGGCACATACATTTCCATACATCGAAGTAAAGAATCCCACTGCCCAGGTGGAGCATGAAGCGACCACCTCTAAAGTCAGCGAAGATCAGCTTTTTTATTGTCGACAACGTGGGCTCTCTGAAGAGGACGCTGTGTCGATGATCATCAATGGTTTCTGCAAAGAGGTCTTTAAAGAGTTACCGATGGAATTTGCGGTAGAGGCTCAAAAACTGCTCGCAGTGAGTCTTGAAGGGGCTGTTGGCTAAGCAGTAATACAAATCGTGCAGTATGAGTGAGGAGTTAGAGATGTTATCGATTAAAAATTTGACCGCCAGCGTAGAGGGCAAGGAGATCCTGAGAGGTATTGATCTTGAGATCAAGCCGGGTGAAGTACATGCCATCATGGGGCCGAACGGTTCTGGAAAAAGTACTTTGGCTCATATTCTTTCAGGTCGTGATGGGTATACCGTAAGTGGTGGTGAAGTTTCCTATATGGGGAATAATCTATTGGACCTTGAGCCTGAAGAGCGTGCTCAAAAAGGTATCTTTTTAGCGATGCAGTATCCAGTGGAACTGCCCGGTGTGAATAACATGACCTTCTTACGTGAGTCGATGAATTCAATACGCAAGGCCAGGGGGGAATCTGAGATCGATACCCTGACTTTCATGAAGCGGGTTAAAGAGAAGGCCAAGCAGGTGAAGCTTGATGAAAAACTACTTAAGCGGTCAGTCAATGCGGGATTTTCAGGTGGTGAAAAGAAACGCAACGAAATCCTGCAGATGGCGATGTTGGAACCTAATCTTGCAATTCTTGATGAGACCGATTCCGGGCTTGATATCGATGCGTTGCGCACCGTGGCCGAGGGGGTCAATATGCTGCGCTCTCCAGATCGGGGAATGATTGTTGTGACCCACTACCAGCGTTTGCTCGACTATATCGAACCGGATCATGTACATGTGCTTGCAGGTGGCAGGATTATACGCTCCGGTGGAAAAGAGTTGGCATTGGAGTTGGAAGCTAAAGGCTATGGTTGGCTTCTTGAAGGGGTTGCGGCGTGAATGCTCCATTGGCTGAGTGCAGAAAGAAGGCGCGACACAGCATCGAATGCCTGATGAAACCGGAAGATTGTCTAGTTGATCGTCGTCTGGCGGCATTGGAACGATTTGAGGCGGTTGGCTATCCCAATACACGGCTTGAAGCGTGGCGCTATACCAGTGTTGAGGGTCTACTCAAGCAGGAATTTACTACACCACCCACAGAGCCCAGGGTGAGTCATTTGGCAGTTGAAGCACTTTTTCTTCAGCAACAGGTTGCTGGTCGTTTGGTGTTTGTTGACGGGGTCTACCAACCCGACCTTTCCGAGTGTCAGCAAGAGGGGGTCGAGATTACCAGCTTGAGGTCTGCTATCGCACAAGGGGATCGTAAGGCACTTGAAGCGGTGGGAACACTGACCGGATTAGGAGATGATGGGTTTACCGCCCTCAATCTTGCGAGCTTTCAAGATGGTGTTTTGATTCAGGTGCTTGAGGGGACCAAGCTGACAGACCCAATAGAGTTATTGCATTTGACCAGTGGTCAGGCAAATGGCTGTAAAGTACCAACACGCCATCTGTTATTGATGGAGGCGGGTGCTGAGGCTGAGTTGATTGAACGATGCCTGCCACTTGAGGAGGGTGTCAGCTCTTTCAATCATCTGGTCTATGAAATCAGTTTGGCAGAATCTGCCAGCCTGAGTCATAAACGACTTCAATTGGAGAGTCCCCAGACTTACCACCTAAGCGATATTCATATCTCATTACAGGGAAAGGCAAGTTATTGTGGTGTTAATGCTTCGGTCGGGGGGCGATGGTCACGAACGGTTCTTCATAATCGTTTTATGCAACCCGATGCCCATTGTGAGTTGGACGGTCTGTATATGGTCGGTGAAGGTCAGTTGAGTGATTTTCATCTTAACGTTGATCATCGGGTTCCTCGCTGCACGAGCAGAGAAAACTTCAAAGGTATTCTGAATGGTTCCGGCAGAGCCGTCTTTGATGGTCTTATTCAGGTGGGTGAACAGGCTCAAAAGAGTGAAGCCCATTTACATAATGCCAATCTGATGTTGTCGCGGCGGGCTGAAGTGGACACCAAACCCCAGTTGATGATTCTGGCTGACGATGTGGTCTGTAGTCATGGCACGACAGTAGGACAGCTGGATCAACAGGCGATGTTCTATATGCGTTCACGTGGACTCGATGAACAGCAGGCCAGGCGTTTGCTATGCCGGGGGTTCATTGCAGATGTAGTCGAGCAATTCGAGCACCAGACACTGATAGATCTTTTAAATCAAAGAATGAGCTTTCAGGAAACTCTGGTCGAAACATGAAGAGGATACCGGGTTGAACTTTTTTCGCTCCAATCAAACCGAAGTTGAAGTTCCTAGCAGGGATGACCTGATAGATGCTTTGCGAACTGTCTATGATCCAGAGATTCCAATCAATATTTATGACCTGGGTTTGATTTATCGGTTGGATATAGATGATCAGGGTAGTGTTGAGGTGGAGATGACACTTACTGCGCCTGCCTGTCCAGTGGCGGGTACTTTGCCCAAAGAGGTAGGCCGGGTTGTCGATGCTGTACCTGGTGTGCGAGATGCCACTATTCGTCTGGTATGGCAACCGCCCTGGAGCAAGGAACGAATGAGTGAAGAGGCTTTGCTGCAGTTAGGTTTGATGTAGCAGTGCCTCCGAAGCATGTCTAGAGATAATGAGGTGTAAAGATGTCCATTGAATTGACTGATAATGCTGCCAGGCATGTAGAAAAAATGTTGTTGAGTCATGCCTCGGGCATAGGCCTGCGATTAGGGACAAAAAAGAGTGGTTGTACCGGTTTTGCCTATGTTGTCGATTATGCTGAGCATATAGATGACGACGACAATGTTTTCGAAAGTCATGGTGTAAAGGTTGTGGTTGATAGTAGCAGTCTTGCTATGTTGGATGGCATGACAATTGACTATGTAAAGGAGAACGCACTCAATGAAGGATTCGAGTTTATTAACCCGAATGTTAAGGAGAGTTGTGGCTGTGGTGAGTCTTTCAGCGTATGAGGATTATTTATTGGCTTGGACTGTCTGACTATGACTACGCTATCAACGGTTGAGAGCATTGACCGCATTGTTGAAACCTTTGAATTTCTAGATGACTGGGAGGCTCGATATCAGTATCTGATAGAGTTGGGCGAACAGCTCCCGCCAATGAGTGATGAGCTGAAAACGGAGCAGAGTTGGGTCAAACCCTGCATGAGTACGGTACATGTGGAGGCTCGGAGGGATCTGCTTGATCCTCAGCTTATACAATTTACAGGTGATTGTGATACAGCAATAATCAAAGGTGTCTTGGCTCTGTTGATTGATCTGCTCTCGAATCTCTCTCTTGAGAAGATTCAAGAGATGGATGTGGATGGTTTGTTCAAGCGTCTACGCCTGGAAGAGCATCTCAGCCCCAATCGGCACGTGGGTATCTATGCCATTGTCGATAAGATGGTTGAGCGAGCTGCGGTCGCCTCGAGTGCCAATAAACCTTAATACGGCAACCCGGATGGATTGCCGTAACTATTTTTTAGTAACCGTGAAAGTATTTGAGTTAATCCCCAGCACAGAGAATATTTGAGTTTTGTTCTCCAGACCTGGCCAGCTCTTCAAGACTTGAAAGCACGAGCATACTTGCATTTTCCATCTGGGAAATAGCATCTATTCCTGATTTGCGATCTCCATTGTTAGCATATTTCAAGGCAAGTTTACCGTTTTTATGCACATCATTATGCGGCGCTTCTATCTCGCGATATCCAGGCAGTTGAGAGAAACAGGCGAGGCCTTCCCCTTGGTAGTACCAATTACCCAACCGGCAATTTTTGTGATCCGGCAATTTGTCTGGATCCAGGTCTGCGAGTCCCATGAAGGATTTATAGATACCGAACTTAAAGATTAAGTGGTCCAGTTTGGCCAATTCTATAAAAGCACGCAGTGAAGTGGAGGCGATTGTACTCTCCATCACCTTTGAGAGGTCGAACTGCTGCTTTATTTTTTCAATGGATTGGGAGACCTGAACCTGGAAGTTATCGGTTACATCCATGACTGATGACATGGTCTCAACAGATTTCTTTGTCTCCTGGGTTATAGTATCCACCAGGGTGGCGATTTCAGATGTCGCTTCACGGGTTCTGCCTGCAAGATTACGCACTTCATCGGCAACAACCGCAAAACCGCGTCCCATTTCACCGGCTCTGGCTGCCTCTATGGCGGCATTCAGCGCCAATAGGTTGGTCTGTTCAGAAATCCCCTGGATGATGCTGACAAAGTTGCTGATACTATCTGCAATAGTGCTCAACTTGACTACACTGTCGGAGCTCTCCTTGGAAATTGCGGTGACATTTTCAATCTCACTGCTCATAACTTCCACCCCAGAGATAGCCTGAGAGGATATTTCAGAGCCTTTGATTGCGTTCTGCTTCTCCTCTTTCATGGAGTTAGCCGTATGGCTCAAGGAGTGCTGAAGTTGAGTGAAAGACTCTCCAAAACTGACGAAATTACTAAACAATTGCTGTTGCAACTGTTGGTCGGTTTTTAGGTTGTCTGATTCGTTTCTTAATGCTTCGTTCTCTTCCGTAAGGCGGGCTACCTGTTGCTCAAGAGCCTGAATCTGATCACTTTGTTTTGATATTTGTTGCGTCTGCTGTGTGATTGTTTTTTTGCTGTTTAGGCCAAACATGGCAAACTCCGCTGAGAACTGCTGGAAAAAAAGATGCTGTAGAACTGGTATCGGCGGGAGTGGCTTTTTTTGAAGTAAAACTGTCATATTTCCAGACAGACTGACTTCGTCAATATCAGTTCTGTGCGTCCATTATCCCTCCAGAAGTCGTCGTTAAAAGTCCGATACATGGAAATGATTAGCGATTTATCTCGGTCATCTGGTGCGGGTATGGAATTGCTTAGTGCGGAATTAAGGATATGCTGAAGACGATCGACCCAGATAGCATGCCTGTAGGATGGGTAAGTGAAGCGCATCCACCGGTTTCAGGGGCGATTTTTATGGGTATTTCCAATGGTAACCAATATAGGGATATGGATTTCAGTGTGTTTCCCTTTGGGCGTACCGGGCATCAGCTGTTATCCTCAACCTTTTCTATCTCAGGCTTTTTAGTGGCAGAGTCTATCGGTAACTTGATATAGAAGGTGGTGCCTTCCCCTGCTTTAGTAGTGAACTCAAGTGTACCGGAGTGTTTTCGAACCACTATATCATGGCAAAGTGTTAATCCTTGACCTGTACCTTTACCAACTTCACGAGTGGTGAAAAAGGGGTTGAATATGTGTTCCTGAGCTGCTTCGGGAATGCCGTTTCCGTTGTCACTGATTTCTATAAGGACTTGATTGCCTGTTCGCTGGCTGGCTATTGTGATTTTTCCACTGATATCCTTCGGACTATCTTCTACTGCTTGCACTGCATTCATCACCACATTGATCATGGCCTGATGCAGTTCGCTGGGAGCGCAGGTCACCAATGGCAGGTTGTCATCAAGATCTGTCTCCAGCTCTGCGATTGGTTCCCACTGGTAACGACTGATTCTCAGAACATCATCGATTAGTTTATTCAGGTCTATTTTCTCATATGTACTGCAGTCAGAGGTGGTGAATATGCGCATCGAGCGGATGATTCTGGAAACTTGCTCGGTGCTCTGCCGGGACTGTTCTACGGTGGCGGCAACTTCTTCATCAAGAAAACCCAGATCGGTATCCTCGTATTTTTCCTCGCAGATAGCGTATTTGTCTGAGTGTTGCGATGGCGCATCAATGGTTGATGCAAATTCGAGAAAGGTGGAGACAAGTTCTCTGCTGTCCTGATAGGCATCTTGAAGAAACGCGAGATTATTGTTGATCGCTTGAATCGGTGTGTTGATCTCGTGGGCTATACCATCAGCCAATTGAGCCAACGCGGTCATTTTATGATTTTGGGTGAGCTGTAAGGTCATCTGTTCACGCTCGGCTTCGATAACTTTTCTTTGCGTAATATCGCGGATCAAGCAAATGACGAACCAACCTTTTTGAAGAAAAACTGATGAAATCGACGCTTCGATGGGAAAAATTTCTCCCGACTTTCGTATTGCTTGAAGCTCCAACAAGCTGCTGGGAGGAGGGCTTTCGCTGTTACCGATATAACGCATAATCTGGTTTGCATGTTGCTCTCCATCTGGGTTCTGCTTGAGATCGTCTGAGAGCAATTGGGATATGTGCAGTTGCTTTGCCTCCTCCTGGGTATAGCCGAAAATAGTTGACGCTGCGGGATTCCAGAGTTCAATCTTACCGTCAGGGTTTAGCATGATGATGGCATCAAGAGCGGATTCTGCCAGCTGAGAGAATTTGTTTTCACTCTGTTTTAGCTGTGAGAGGTTATCCTTAAGTTGAGATTTGGTGGCTTGTAGTTGTTCAATGGTTAGGGAGAGATGGTTCTTTGTCCTTTGCAGGCGTCGATTATATCGCGTGAGTAAAATCAGTGAGGCCACAATCAGTAGTAAAGATGCCAATGTAGCTATGACAGTAATAGGGTGATAATGGCTCCACTCTATCAGCGTTGGGGGGGGGCGATGATGGGGGGGGATATTCAAGGCATCGTAGAGTTCGTGAACAGGTTTGTAGTTTGCTGGTACAGTCCAGCCATAAATGCCACTGGAGAGTATTGCCGGGTGGTCCGGAGACAAGTTCAGTAGCGCAATAGAGATCTTTTCATTGAGTGACTTTAATGTGTGGGGCAGTGCTGCCATAGGCCATTCAGGATAGAGACGGCTGCTCAATCGATAGGGAAATTCTTCGATACTCTTTTTATTGAGTACCTTGATCCTATCTAACGATATCAATCCACTGGCTGACATTCTCTCCAGAGTATCTGTGCGTACTGTGCCAGCATCTACCTGGCCGGTGAGTACTGCTTCGACAACTGCATCATGGGTCCCTAAGAAGCGGAGCGAAAAATCCTCTTCAGTGTCAATGCCTTGTTCAATTAATTCCCGCCGGGCCATCAGGAATCCACCCAATGAATTTTGACTGACGGCTGCAAAAGTTAAATTTTTAAGGTCAGATAGAGTGCGTAATGAGTGGTTATCTCTACGTGTAAAGATAACCGCGCCAAAGCGGTTTACCGTATGCCCTCCACCCTTATTGATCAGTGTGGCGATCCGAAACGCACCATAATTGTGTTCTACTTCAATATAGATACCTGAATTGGCAAGTAAGAAATCAATTCTCTTTTCACGAATAGCCGATTCGACCTGTTTGAATTGCAAGGGAGCAATGCGAAACTGGGCCTCTGGAATCTGTTTTGTGAGGTAATCAGCAGTAGCAGCCCAGCGCTTAATCGCTATTTGTTCTCCCCGCTTCGCCAATACGCCAATGGTATAAGTGTTGGGAACGGACTCAGATTCACCAGCTGTCATCTGGCTGATTAGTGACAATAGTAGTGTTAGCGATAGCATCCTTGCCTTGAATTTAATACCCATAGGCTTGCAATTGCTCTTAGGTTATATGGAGCTGAGCTGGTGTAACACTTTGTCTGCCTGGCGTTAATTCAGGCGATTAGGTGCAAGATATATCTTTAATAGGCTTACAATGGAGTATATCGGCGAATTTCTTACTTTATTTATTGGATTATTTGGTTCTGGGAATACCCTTCTTGTTTGCTGCCCTATCCACCTTCCCGTGGCAGCTATGTTTGAGAATCAACTAATCCAGCTGAAGTTCAATCCGACCGCTGATTTCTACTCTCAGGGTTTGACTGCCGCCTTCTATTGTTGGTGCAGTAGCCGCGCTTTCCAGGGCCATCATACTGGCGCGCATGCGGTAGGGTTGTGGTGATTGGTCGATTGTCTGGAGGTTCATCTCTACCAGCCGGTAGTGGCGGCGTTCCATTTGCTGAGTGATCTGTTCAGCCCGTTTCCGAAACGCTGTAATCGCCTGGTTGGTGAGTCTCTCTTCTGCCGCTTCCCGGCGCTTTGTAGATATCTTGTAGCTAAGGGACTCCAGGGCGAGCTGGGATTGTAAGCTTCCCAGCAGACTACTCATCGCCTGACTCTCTTGGCTCTCCAGGCGAATCGACTGTCGTACACGCCAGCCAGTGAGCTGTTGTTGATGATAGCGGGGTGAGGTTTGGTATCTATGGGTCGTGACTTTAATGTTCTTTTGCTGTTTTACCTGTTGCACAGCCTTTGATATGAGTTGATTGACTTGATCGGCCAACTGGTCGAGGTTGGAACCCTCTTTTTGAGCATACATCACTGCAATCTGGATATCATTCTCCACTTCCATCGTCGCATAGGTGCTAAGCCTGACCTGATCGTAGTGAACCGTAGCCTCTTCCGCGACTATCGATTGAGTGGTGCTGAGCAGGCCAACGAAAAGCAGATAAATTGTCTCTCTTAACCATTTATGCCACATGAATCCTCCAATAGAGCGGGTTCTATATAACGAATTTTATTCAATGATTGGAAAATAGTTTAAAAATTAATCGGATGCCACTGCAGTCTGTTTCAGTTGGCGTGAACCAAGCCAAATGGCCAGCCTTTGGAGTGGGTGACGATTTCCTCCAGGGCGCCAGGTTTGTCGCAAACGATTTTGGTAAGCATCGAATTGCAGGCCCACGGGTGCCGCCGGAACACTGCCCCTGTTTAACAGCAGCTTGAGTACTTGACTGGCAGCAATACCGGCACACAATTCACATCCCATGGCCGTGGATGGGCCGCGTTTTGCGATTAAATCGATCCGATCCGGCTCAACCAAATAGGCTTGATGTAGCCTTGCCGGTGCCAGTCCTACTAAAAATCTAAGGTATTGCTGATACTCTTCCACCCCTTCGAGTTGAAAATAGGACTCGAATGTCATCTTTCCGGGAAGGAAGCAGAGCAGCGCCGATCCCATGCCTAAAGGGGCTGCTGTGACGGCAGCTATGCCTAACTCATGACAGGCGGAAAATACAGATCGTCTCGCATCCATGGCAAAGAAATCGAGACCATCCAGATAGAGATCGCAGCCTTCAAGAAACGACATCGCCTGATTCGGAATGACCCCATCTGGAAATGATTTGATATTAAGCTCTGGATTGATGGATAACGCTGCCTGGCTCATGCAGTCGAGTTTGGGTTGGCCAACTGTGTTCAGATTGGCGCCGGCCTGGCGATTAAAGTTCTCAACGGCATAGCTGTCAAAATCTGCGAGATTAAATTGGCCAACTCCAAGACGGGTCAGGGTCAAAAGGTGACTGCCACCAACACCCCCCAGGCCCGCGATTGCGACCCGTGCTTGACGTAAGCGTTGTTGTTCCTCTTCAGTTACCCAGCCGATATTTCTTGAAAAGGCATTCTTATAGTCAAAGCCTGTCATTGGATTGTACCCGCACTGAATTTTGCGGTGTCTGCCAGGGCTGTTGCGCCAGGGTATCTCTGATCAACTCATAAAGTTCCAGTATTTGATCAGACATATGTTGGGTTAACTGCTCTTGCGGCAGTTCGAACAGGGCTCTCTGTCCTCTAAGTTCAAAATGCTCACTGATCTTATGAAAATGTAGTCCAAAGCGCTTCAAGTGTCGCTGTAATTTGGGTTCCATAACGACCAGAACCAATTCAAGCTTGCTGAGCTCAACCAATGCGATAGCAGAAAGGTAGAGGCCAATGGCGATGTTTGGAAAGTTGCGTCTCTCTTCTTCGCTGAATATGGTGTTGCTGTTGTGTTGGTCGAGTACGAATGGTCTGCCCGATTCATTTGAGCGTCGCCGAAAGTGGTCCGGTACGGCCAATCGGGAAATCTCTCCCACAGATGCAGATGAGGACCGGCTAAGGTAACTATCTCCAATCTTGGGTATAGAGTGAAGTTGATAAGGGAGGTAAGCGTCGCGTTGGTCTGGTTGTGGTACTACGAGTCGAACGCATCCGGCAACATCACCAGTGCGTTTATGCTCAAGCAGGCAGTGATGGGCGTAGTTGTCGCAATGATCTCTCTCCAGGCGGTTGTTGTTAGGTGGTTCCCACCCTAACTCTTCTGCATATACCTTGTATCTGATGCTGTAGCAAAAACGCTTTTGGTGCCGTGAGGCTGCATAGCGAGGTAAGAAGTATTTAGAAAAATTTGTAGCCAGACTCTCCATGTGTCACTCCATTAGTATCGCATCCGGTCAGGGTTACACAGGTTTTATTGATTAGTAACTGGAGACGATTTTTAGGTTTATTCCTTAATTCTCCAAAAGCATACTCTGGATCAGGAACTCGATAAGGCGTGATGTGGCGGGGATTGATGTAGTGCAAATGGGAAATCGCACAGTAGCACTGTTGATCAATGCTCCCCCCGTGTACTTTAGCCATCATCAGATGATTCATGGTTTGATCGGAGAACCGTCAAACATAGCTATAATGGAAACTGTTTTAAATGACCTGGGACAGTCTACGGAGATCATTCTTACTAAATCTGTTGTCATTCCCATGGTTTTATCCTTTAGGCATGTATCATTAAAACCGTACTACGATTTATTTAGATATAGTTCAATTTGAGAATGCCATCGCGCCTGAATTCGTTTTAATGTGTAAAATGGTGCAATTTTTTTGGTTGCAACTGGGGTTGTGTGGACGGTTTGCACCGATAACGCATTATCTGGGCGGGAGTGCCTGAGATGGATGGTTATGATTTGCGGTGTCTTTTGATCTGAGTCATGGATTAGGCGGATAGGGATTAAGAAAACCACTCTATGAGCGCTATATTGTCGACCACGATGTTGTGGGATAAATGGAATGATCAGTATTAAGAAGATGTATATTTCAATTAGCGAATCATTGGGAATTTACACAGCTGATCAGCTCTACGAGCTGTTCACTACCAAGGATCACGGTCTACCCATATCCCGGCACAGAGCGACAATCATTCAGAGTCGGGTTTTCTTTTTTTGCGTAGTTTTCGCCATTCTTGTGCCCGCCTGGTCGATTATCGATCTGCTGTTTCTGCCCAGCGCACTCTGGGGAGGATTGTTGACTATAAGATTGGTCTCAGGATTGGTGTTCGGCACGCTCGCCTGGTTATCGCGTCGAGAACCTACAATGTTGCTTGCGCGTCTGTTGTTGGCTGGGATGCTGGCGGTAACGCCGATATTTTATCTTGCATCAGGCTACTGGATTTCAGACTACCCTCTGAATAGTCAGGAGCAAATCATTGCAGGGCTCTATGGATTGTTACCCTTTGTGATGGTAGCCGGGTTGACCCTCTTTCCTCTAACGTTGTTGGAGTTTGTGATCTATGCGGTGCCGATGTTCTTGATTACCCTGGTTTCATCTTATCCCGCTACTACTGCTGAGATACCACATGCGGTTTCCACGATGTGGTTACTGATTCTGATTCTTGGTGTGGCTCTGTTCTCTTCCCTGACTCAGTTGCGTTATATGCTTTCCCAGGTTAGTCGTGCAAGTTATGACGTACTAACAGGTATGCTCACCAGGCGAGCTGGTATTGAGGTGTTGGATCTACAGTTCCGTCTGGCATCTATGGGTGGGGCATCGATGTCGATCCTCTATTTTGACCTGGATAATTTCAAAACGGTTAATGACACCTATGGCCATGATAAAGGTGATCAAGTGCTTAAAGCCGCTTCCAAACAGATCTGCAACAGTGTGCGAAAAGGGGATAGTGTGATTCGTTGGGGTGGTGAAGAGTTTGTGGTAGTACTGCCTACAGCTGATCCACATGAGGCTAATGACGTAGTGAGCAGAATAATGCACGCTGGTGTCGGGGACCGGCCTGAGGGTGGTCCGGTAACTGCCAGCATTGGTGTTGCAGAAGTCCAGGAGGACAATTTGAGTGACTGGAAGTCTCAGATAGAGTTGGCTGATCACCGCATGTACACCGCCAAGACCAGTGGCCGGGCGAGAAGTGTTGGTGTCGATGGTGAAGCTTTGCTTTGGGTTGGGATGGATCAGGATGTAGCTGCGGAATCTGTCTGATAGAGATCCGTAGCTGCTCGAGTACACTTCGGCTGAAGACAACATACTTAGTCGCCGGATTAATATTATCTAGCTTCGATTAATACCCCGTCGGCTATTTTGTCACTTGGATGGACGATTATGCGTTCGCCCGAGGCTAATCCATCTATAACCTCCGCCTCGAAACCTGTCCGACGGCCGATGTTGATCTGCCGCTGTATTGCGAGACCATTCTGCTCGACGAACACAGCCCATGCATTACCGTCGCGAAAGAGTGCGGTGAGGGGGAGTTTTAAGACCTTATCACCTTGCCAAAGCACGATTCTTACATCTACTTGATAGCCATGGGCGATACGAGCCCAATCCGCTTTAGGTGAGGTGAAGTCGATTATTACATTGACCCTCTGCTCTTCTATACCCAGGGCTGAGATCTTGGTGAAACCAAAGGGTTCAATTCGTCGTACCTGGCCGTTGAGGATCTGCTCTCCTCCCCAGTTTTCTATAAAAACCAGCTGTTCAGCTTCTACCTTGACCGCATCTGATGAGAGCAGGTCAACCACAATCTCCAATTTACCAGGATCCCCAATCTCCAGCAGAGGCTCCCCGGCGCTGACTACGCCTTCGCTTTTATGCGCTATTTTTAAAATTCGGCCGTTGACTGGAGCGCGGATCGGTACACATTGGCATGCTTCGCTGTTGCTGCGGGGTTCAGTGGGTGAGATCAATTCGGCATTGGCTCTATCCAATTCTGCTTGTCTAGCCTGACGATTGGCAATAGCTGTTTCAAGGGCGGCCTGTCGGGTCTGGTAAGTGCGTTCGGTAGACTCAAGCTCTCTTGTGGATATCACCGCATCCTGCTTTAAGCTGCGAGCCCTTCTTAGTTCACTGAGTGCGAAATCGAGTTCCAGTCTGGCTTCTTTAACAGAAGCTTCCGCCTGGATGTGGTTTGCTTCGGCGGCACGAATGTCAGCCCTGGCCTGTGCTTCACTGCGGGGGTCAAGAAGGGTTGGGTCGATAGGCTCGATTTCTGCCAATAAGGTCTCATTCGCCACCACTTCATCCCCAACCTCGGCGTCGATGCGCATCGCCAGTCCACTTATCGGAGCAGATAAGGTGAAGACATCACGCACACGGGTTTCACCCTCTTCATCAATGGTTACTACCAATTCCCCAGGTTCCAGGGTCAACAGATCCACCGAAATGGGTTTAGGTTTGAAAGCCCAGATCAGTGAGGCCAGCAGGATGAGGCTCAACAGCCCCCAGACAACAATGCGTTTCCAGTTTGCGTTCATATTATTCACGTGTTTTCAGTACAGCAATCAAATCGAGATGGTCGAGGCGTCTTCTGACAATAGCAGCAGAGAAGGCAGTCGCCCCAAGGGTAACCAATACGGCAGTTGCATCTGTGGCTGCCTTGATCACCAGTGGGATTCGGTACAACTCTGTATTCATGGCATTGGTCATCACCCAGCCCAGGCCATGTCCAACGAAACAACCTAGAGGTAGGCCGACCAAAATCAGTAGTGCCGCTTCCCCCAGCAAGATGTAGGAGACTTCCCCCGATTGAAATCCCAATACTCTTAGGGTGGCCAACTCTCTCCCGCGCTCTGAAAGCGCAATACGGGTACTGTTATAAACTACGCCGAATCCTAAAGCAGAGGAGAAGGCTGCAAAAAAGGTGATATAGATCATCAAAGTTTCAGCCATGGTACGGTTGAACTCCTCTACTGCGGCGTCCTTTAACGTTACCGATGAGACTTTAGGTAGTGACTTCAGACTGCTGTAGAGTGCGGGGAGTTGGTTGTCATCCACCAGCAGATTGACTGCTTCAAGACTCGATCCCTCACCCATTAATCTGTTAAAGGCATGGATATGCATATAGGCAGGCATCCCCATATAAGTTTCGAACAGTTTTACTACTGGGACTAAGGCCCTAGGCTGCTTACCCTCCAATACCTCTATCCATACCGAATCACCGATGCCTACATTGAGCTTCTCAGCCAGCATGGTGGAGAGTAGCAGGCCCTCAGGTGGAATCGACACGACGTGGCCGCTGGCATCAAAAACCCGTTGTAGTTTTGGGTTGGGTAGAATTCCCTCAATCGCTCCCCGGTGGCTATAATGCCCAGCTTTCAGGTCGGCGCTTTTTACGCGCATTGGCTCTGCTGCGAGTACTCCGGGTAGACGCCTGAATTCGTGCAAGGTGGTGTCTGATTGGCTCTCCACCAGACCGACTGTCATGTCTTGACG
The DNA here is from genome assembly GCA_040506275.1 of Candidatus Thiodiazotropha sp. DIVDIV. Lineage (GTDB taxonomy): Bacteria > Pseudomonadota > Gammaproteobacteria > Chromatiales > Chromatiaceae > Thiodiazotropha. The sequence goes on along the minus strand of JBEVXD010000004.1, from coordinate 368,692 downwards.
TTGAGTATCGTAAAAATGGACCTGCACGATCTCTTCTATTGAGTCAATCCACTGGATTGCCATCACCATTACTGATACCGACAGGGCAATTCCAATGCTGGTGAGCAAGGCCCGCACTGGCGAACGGAATATCTGACGCAGTATGATTCGGGTTGGCTGGTCGAGCCATAGTCCCAGTCTGCTTCGGGAGAACCGGCTCTTGCGATACATAGGCGGGGATGGGGGGTTCATCGCCTCTGCTGGTGGAAGGGTGGCGGCGTGTTTGACTGATCCCAAAGAACCCACTAGAGCCGCGAGTAGACTGACAAATGCACCAATCGCGAAGACGCCTGGGTCCGGGCGGAAGATGAGCAAAGGAAAGCGAAAAAACTCAGCATACATTTCGGTATTCACACGGCCGAGCCAAGCGCCTAACAGCCAGCCAAGAAATATGCCGACAGCAGCCATTGCCATGACCATTTTTGCGTAATGCCAGGCGACCTGCCAATTACTGTATCCGAACGCTTTCATCAAGCCGATTTCACTTCGGTCTGTAGCAATCAGACGACTTAAAACCATGTTACTGAGAAAAGCGGCCACTGCCAGAAAGATAGTGGGCAGAATGGTGGACATGGTTTTCAGCTGTTCGATTTCATTCATCAGAAACCAGTTGGATATCTGGTTCTTTCGGGCGATTGCCCCCCGGCTGCCATAAGCCTTAAGAATTCGGTCAAGGCTTACGATGATCTGCTGTGGATTGGTTCCGTGAAGCAATCCAATGCTAACCTCGTTGAAGGCTCCGTCCAGGTCATAGGCTGCAGCCAAAGCTTCCCGCCCCATCCACATAACACCGAAACGTTTGTTATCAGGCATTAGTGCCCCTGGACCGATGGTGTAGATGAATTCAGGTGAGAGGGCGATGCCGACCACGGTGAGGGTACGCTGATGGCCATTCATCAATGCTTTGAATCGATCTCCAGATTGCAGATTGTGGGCCTCGGCAAAAGGCTCGTTCAACACTACTTCGTTGGGATGGCCAAGGGTGACCAAGCGTCCGGATCTTAAAACCAGTTGGTTTAGTAGCGGGTCACCCTGTTCCGGGATGGAGACCAGTTGTCCGACAACCGGCTCTTCAAAGCCTTCAATTGAAAGCGTGGATAACTCCAATATCCGGTCTTCTACCGAACGCACGCCGGGTAGGGTACTGATACGTTCAACCAGTCGACGGGGGGCTCGTTTGACTGTCGCGAATACATCAGCGAATCGTTGTCTTTCATAATATGCAGCTGCAGTCTCCTGGAGTGCCTGGAGTGCCGATAGGGACATCACCAGAACAGCAACACCAGAACCAATAACCAAAGCAATCGCTAAAACCTGGCCTCTTAATTTCCAAAGGTTACGCAGCAATTTCAGATTCAATGCGCGCATCATCTCACCAACTTAACTCTTGAGCCTGCTGCCTGCTACTGTTCTGCACACTGTCGACAACCTGACCGTCACCGAAGTGAAGTACCCGATCAGCCATGCCGCCAATGACACTATTGTGGGTAATTACCGCTGTGGTGGTACCCATCTCTCTATTGACCCGCTCAATAGCCTCCAGCACCAGAATGCCAGTATGGCTGTCTAATGCGCCGGTAGGTTCATCACAGAGTAAAACATCTGGTCGCTTTGCGATTGCCCTGGCGATGGCAACCCGTTGTTGTTCACCGCCTGAGAGTTGAGCAGGAAAATGGTTCAGACGCTCTCCTAGGCCAACCAGAGAGAGCGCCTCCGCCGGGTCCATTGGATGGGTGGCAATCTCGGTGACCAGAGAGACATTCTCCTGGGCAGTCAGACTGGGAATAAGGTTGTAGAACTGAAACACGAAACCGACATGATCCCGCCGGTATTTAGTCAGAGTGGATTCATCACCGGTGGTGATCTGCATATCGCGAAAATGTACCTCACCACTGCTGGGTGTGTCCAAGCCCCCCAGGATGTTGAGCAGAGTCGATTTTCCACTGCCGGATGGACCAAGCAGCACTACCAGTTCACCCTCTTTGAGTTGCAGATCCACACCACGCAGGGCGTGCACATCGACGCTGCCGGTATGATAAACCTTGGTCAGACCCTGACCTTGCAGGGTGATTTGATTGGGTGATGTGGATCCTGATTGGTTCACGACTTACTCCATGCCTTGGAAGTATAGTTCAGTCTCAGTTTCCACTAATCATCGTGTTCGATTGCCTGCTGCTCCTGCTTCGGTTTTCGCCATGACGCGAATAACAGGGTAAGCAGACCGAGGATCAGTTCATCGGCAAAGGGAATAAAATCCGGAATCAACAGGTCGAGAAAGAAAAGGGTGGCAGTGATCAGGAAAAGCTGACGAAAGCGAAGCCGGTCGGCGAATTTCAAGATTGCGGTAATGATCGGTATCGAATGCATATCTGCTCTCTCAATGAATCTATCGTGTCGCACTAGCTGTGGTTGGTTAGTGAAGTTTAAAGGCTTTTCGTAGTTGATGGTGGAGTAGAAAGCAAGTTTTTAAATTGCTGGCAGCGTAGGGGTATTGCTACCCATCAAAAGTAGGGTATTTGCCCATAATAAAACAACGCTTTGATTGGTAGGGTTTTTAGTAGCTGTTTCACAAAACAGAAATAGACATTCCCAGGGTTCTAGTGGTTCTTTGAATCGGCCGTATTTACCCGGGTAATAATAATCAGTGAAACATGTGGGGATGGATGGGGTGTTCTGTGTCGTACAGAAAATAATAAGAAGGGATTGGTGTGATCGACATACAAAAGTGCTGTTTCATCGTATGTCGATCACGGATGGTCCACATTGGCAACGAGTACGACTCTAACAATTTCAAGTAAGCAGGTCTGTTCTGGTCAGTTTGGCCGGACTCTTTCCTGGTGCTTTGCCTAACACTTCGCTCATTCTGGATGATCTGCTACAGCCTTCAATAAGAGAGGTATATGTGAGCAGTAGCTGCTGGGCTGGTTATGGGGTGTCAGTGAAAAATTGATCCACAGTATTGCTGGAACATTTGATCTCAACACAAACCGCCTGGCTCATATGTTCTAAATGGGAGAATTTAATGAGTCTGAATCTTGCAAATCTACATCGCGCAGCTTTGTGTCTGTTGCTGCTCTTGGGTGGGTTGATGGTGAACGAACAAGCTGCCGCAGTTCCGGCATTTGCGCGTCAAACCAGCATGCCGTGTACTGCCTGCCACTTCCAACACTTTCCTGCGCTGAACTCGTTTGGGCGTTCGTTTCGAGCCGGGGGTTACACGCTTACCGGTGGCCAGGGTCTAATTGAGGGAGATGATATCTCTCTTCCATTGATGCTGAATGCCTCAGTAATAACCAAACTCCGCTACCAAAAAACCAACGGCAACACCGATGATGGCAGCGACTATGGGCAGATAGAGTGGCCTGATGAGGCGGCCCTGTTGGTCGGCGGAAAGCTAGCCAAAGACGCTGGATTTCTTATGGAGCTTGGGTTGACGGATGCCAACTCATTTCTCTCTACTAAGGTGCACTTCAATGTGGCTAAAGTTGGCGCAACCCAGTTGAGTGTAATACCTTTTTCCACTGATGGACTGGGTGCGGGCTACGGTTTCGAACTGCTCAACACTGGCGCGCAACGTTCCCAGCGTCCAATAGAAGAGCGTAAGGGATTCAGTGCAGCACAAGCTCTGGGGTTGGGAAGTGGTGAAGCGACGGGCATAGCACTGGTGGCCTCAGGTCATAACTACTTTGTGAATTATACGCCTTGGATACCTGGTTGGGAGGAGAACAATACCACAGTAAAACCTTCAGGTCTGGCACACTATTTTCGTGCCGCCTATACCCCTTTTATTGGCAGTTGGGATACCGGTTTTGGGGTTCAGGTTTGGAGTGGAGATGCTGAAGCAAAAAATCATGGAGATGATACTGTTATTCCAACGGATGGCTGGGTGGTTGATGCCCAAATGCAGGGTAATCTCGGAAGTATGCCTCTGGGACTCTATGGTAGCTTTGGTCAATGCTCAGGTACCGATGCAACTAACACTGGATTGACGCATTTTGCAGACAGTTCGTTCTGTAACGGCGCAGATGATGCTGATTCTTTTGCAATCCTTGGGCAATTGGGAGTACTGCCGAATAAAGCGAATGTATTTCTTGCCTATCGAACCTTGGATAGTGGTGCGGATAATGATAATAAATTTAACGCTACAACAGTTGGTGGAAACTATTTATTCTCACAGAATATCCGTTTTGAACTCTATTATGTAAAAGAGAGTGGAAGTGGTGTCGATTCAAATCCAGATGATCGTGACAGCAAGTGGCTGTTTCAGTTGTTTGCCGGCTATTAATGCTCTGTTGAAAATTAATCGGTTACCGAATCAATACCCAGATCACTTCACCATGAAGGTGGAGTGTCAGAAACCAATGAGGATAGACTCATGAGTAGAATTGTTACTAGAGTTGTTGAGTTCGCTGTGATGTTCAGTGCGTTATGTCTGATTTCAACTACAGCATACTCTGCAAGTGCCTATGAAGGTTACACCCTGTTTAATCAAACCTGTTTTCTATGTCACGGTACCAGTGGTAAAGGAGATGGCCCGCTGGCTAAAAAGCTGGATTCTAAGCCAGACGATCTTACCAGTGATGGAAAAACTGATGATGCACGCTTGTTTGGCCTGATCAAAGGCACCATAAGACATGGTACTGAGAAGAGTGAGATGCCTAAATGGGGATTGGCATTGCCAGAAAATCAAATCCAATCTCTGATTGCCTATATCCGTTTTCTACAGAACTCAAAACATACTTTGACTGGTGATCCGGAAGTGGGTCAACAGGTTTACATGGCAAAGTGTGCTGCCTGTCATGGCAGAACTGGAGAGGGTGATGGCCCATTGACCGAGTTGTTGAAAATAAACGCACAAAACCATACTAACAGTGCTGAGATGAACAAGCATTCCAACAGTCATTTGACCGAAGTGATTACCTATGGAACGCCTGGTAAATCTTTGATGCCTGGATGGAAGGATATTCTCTCGGAAGAGGAGATCGAAGGGGTTGTTAGTTATATAAGATTACTTCCTCAACAATAACAGATTACTCTTTGAACTCAGTTATTGCAGAGGTTTGAAGTGTAAATATTTACACTATTAACCCGGCGACTAAGTATGTCGTCTTCAGGGTTTCAAGCCTGCCCTTGATCAAGGCGCGGCTCGCAGGCAATGGTTGTTCCCTTGTCAAGAGCCGCAACACCGAGCAAGGGCAGGCTTGAAACCCCTAACAATATGATTTTTAAAAGAGAGGCCGAAGTGTGCCTGCCTGCAGACTGCGTTATCAAAACTTGCCGCAGGCAGGCACACTTCGGCTGAAGACAACATACTTAGTCGCCGGGTTAATAACGATGATTTCAGCGTATTGGTGGGGCATGGCCCCACCCTACAAGATAGTCAGGTGTAGGGTGGGGCCATGCCCCACCAATAAAGGCTGATCAAATTCAAGAGTCGTAGGGTGCGGCCTGCCGCACCATCAGGATGTAGATTCTTCAGAAATCCCAGATACTTTGTTCACTACCAGCAGTGCCTGTAATCCGAATTGTCTGGTGATTACGTTTCTGTTGGTCATGGTGCGGCAGGCCGCACCCTACACTTGAATTTATTCGGGGGAGTACCCTGTCTTTATTACCATCAACTCATCACGCGACTGTTTCGCCCCCTCGGGCGAGTCACTTTTCTTTTTCGCCAAAAGAAAAGTAACCAAAAGAAAGGGCGCCCGTATGCCACGCCCCTACGGGTCCGCTGCGATGCCGGAAAAACCGGCAGGCCTGAAACTCGCTGTGCTCAAACAGTCAGGCCAGCTGATTGGTTTTTCCTGTGCTTCTCGCTCGTGTCAAAACGGGATACCAAGAGGTGTACTGATCTGGTTTGGAACTATTGATTGTAGGGTGGGGCCATGCCCCACCAAAAACCATAATGATTCGTAGGGTGCGGCCTGCCGCACCATTGGGGTGTAGATTCTCCAGAAATACCAGATACTTTGTTCACCACCAGCAGTGCCTGTAATCCGAATTGTCTGGTGATTACGTTTCTGTTGGTCATGGTGCGGCAGGCCGCACCCTACACTTGAATTTATTCGGGGGAGTACCCTGTCTTTATTACCATCAACTCATCACGCGACTGTTTCGCCCCCTCGGGCGAGTCACTTTTCTTTTTCGCCAAAAGAAAAGTAACCAAAAGAAAGGGCGCCCGTATGCCACGCCCCTACGGGTCCGCTGCGATGCCGGAAAAACCGGCAGGCCTGAAACTCGCTGTGCTCAAACAGTCAGGCCAGCTGATTGGTTTTTCCTGTGCTTCTCGCTCGTGTCAAAACGGGATACCAAGAGGTGTACTGATCTGGTTTGGAACTATTGGTTGTAGGGTGGGGCCATGCCCCACCAATAAAGGCTGATCAAATTCAAGTTAGCCTTTACAGTTCGCTTAGGATTTTTTTGCGGGCTGACTGATACTCCTCGTCACTAATAAGATTCTCCTGATGCAAACTGTCAAGTCGTATCAAGCGTTGCTTGATGTTAGCTTCTGAAGTGTTTTGGCTAGCCTCATCCGCAGAGTATTTTAACGCCTTGGTTTGTTCTTCGATCTTTTGTTTTTTTACAGACGGTCTGTTTTCAGTATCAGTATGTTTAGTCTGCTCTTGCTCGGTTTTTACACGCTTTGCAGAAAATTCACCACACGCCAGTTCGATCTTCAAGCCCTTGGAGAATTCCTGATACTTCACCCGTTGAGTGTAATCCTCGCACTCCGCTTTTCGAATAGTAATATTGCCATAGTGATCTTTTTTACTCACATCATATGCAGTGGGATAGAGTTGGCTTTGTGTTATTTCCATAGGGGTCTTTCCAACGGCTTTCTCCATGATATAGACAGTTGCGCCACTGGGTATGGTTTCGATACGCAAAGGCATCTCACCAGATACTTCGCCGATACCGGTACAGGCTTGCAGTTGCGAGAGCAGAATGGATAGGCAGCTTATGCGGGCGAATGGAAGTGTAGTCATAATTTTGGATGTTAACCTTAATAGCGGTGATTCGTTCGTTATTTTGATTATCAATTCAGTGTCACTTGATGTAGACAATGATCCACTGGCCGATAGGTTTCGTACGGCCGTTGCAATGAGTATAAAGCAAGAGCGCATTCACCGCAGATTTTGGTAGGGAGAATGCCATGAGTACCAAGTAATATTCAAATGGCCGGCAGGGTGGATAAGCGATGCCCATCCACCAATTTCTAGCTTACCCTTAAATGATTAACTCAGACGACAAGTACCTTAACACCTACCGTTACCAGAGCACGCCTAAGCTAACTAACGTAGCTTCGTAGGGTGCGGCCTGCCGCACCACGCGGTGTTCCAAGCTACTTGCAACAGTAGATATTTACATCTAAAGCCTTTGGATAAATGGCCTTCAGCACCAAGGTATCGAGTTAAGGTGCGGCAGGCCGCACCCTACTAAGCCACACTATCTGAAAAATAATTTACTCAGGCAACAAGTACCTTAACACCTACCGTACTCGGCAAACATTCACAACCTATTCGAATGTTTTGCTTAATCTCTTTTCTCAGCTCTGTGATTCAAGTACTGAGCATTGAGGGTAATCAGGTAATTCTTTGTCAGTGAGATGTCGATCCGAGACATGTCCAAGGGTTCCTTAAGCCTTAATTAACGCTTAAGTTATTGTTCACACTTTGGGAAATGATTCCCGTATTTTAAGTTTCAGTTAAGCTTTCGGAGCTAGTTTGAATACAGATGTTACGAAATTTAGTTACACATCAGTGTCAAATGGCATTGAATTGAATGCCCGGATCCCGGGTACCGGAGGTAAAAAATGAAGCACTATACGAGTGTAGTACGAATGTTCATAGTGGTGGTTTTTGGGTTATTACAGGTTTCAGTTCTATCTGCCGATGACCGGATTTCAAGCGCTGCAGATACACGCTCTACTCATGGGCCAGATACCCTGGTGGTGGTTGAGAAGGTTATTGGTATTGATGTCCAAGGGAAAAAACATACCCTCTACCAGGAACAGGATGGCAAGGTCTATCGACTGGAAGATATCAACCAGGTTGTACATGATTTGAATGCAAGAGGTATCAAATCAAAAGGTAGCTTCCGTGCCTTGCAGGCAGTGTTGGGAGACAGGGTATACGTTATGGGAAAGAATAATCAGCCATATCCAGCGCTCCGCCACGAGACAGGTATACCTGAATCCCTGGGGCTCGCTGTTGATACCGTTCGGGTCACAAAGGATCTTGTTACCGCAATCTACTCCACAAATTGCCAGGATTTTTCAATTTAAACCTGACAATGACGCGACAGCAGACAATGAGAACCCCTCGATTCTTAATAGAATCGAGGGTGATCCGACTACTCAGAGCATAAGTGATAGGGTTTGATCAGTCCTTTCTCCAGGGCTGGTTCAGCGAATGCATCCAGATCCTGGTAGGCCTTGTCAGTGATATGTGAGAGATCTTGCGTGAAATAGCCAGCCTTGCGATTGCCCTCTTCATTGGTCATCAGTTTTTCGATGTCCAATAGAGGGTACCCTTTTTGTTTCGCGTACCCCCTAATCCACTCATTAGCCGTCATAACATTGGTGCTGATATATTGTTGGAAGCTCTGTTTGCCCCTGATCGATCCAATCCACCCCATCAGATTGTCGAGTAATGAATCCGGCGCTCCCATGGTGACCTCTGTTGCTAAAACTGGAATAACACCAGCCTTATGGGCCGCTTCGGCCATCGCCTCGATATTTCGAATGGCTGTTTCCCTGGTTTCATCTGCCACTTCCCGGGGGTTGTTTGAGAAGTCATTGATGAATCCCCAGATCAGCACTGCTTTCGGGTTGATCCCAAGTGCATCTTTCTCAAAGCGGTCTCTAACCTCTGTGGAGACCTGCCCATTGATGCCTTTGTTTAAGACATCAAGACAGCCGATCTTGCTGATCGGCCAGTTTTCGGCATAAGAGGCGCCAATGATAACTAATTTTGACTCTGTGTTATCAGCGGCTGGATTCTCCTGAGCAGCAGATAGCATTGGATAGAGAAACAGGAACGTAATGGCAAGTCTTAACAGATTCATGATGTCATGGACTCTCGTTGGTGTTTGTGAGCTGTTTGTGTGGCATGTTGTACAAATTCAGAAAGATGGATCATACCGTTTCTGGCTATCAGGAAGATACCCTCAGATAGAGCAAAACCGTGACTTTGGCAGGTTGTCAGTTCTAAACCATTGATCGGGAATTGAAGCTGCGCTTCCTAAGTGAAATGGGAGGCAGAATCCGGGGCTGGATATGTCCGTGTTGTTGCCAGCCATACAGATGATCTCGGATATCCGGAGCAGTTTCGCTCACTACCATTCGTCGCACCTGTAACAGTTACCGGCATCCCAAATGAGTCGGTCTCTACCACCGGCAACTTCACCAGTGGACCTTAGCCATGATCGGGAAGCTTCCCAAAATCCACATTTTGGAGCTTACATCAAAGCAGCTAGATGATTTTTTGCCGACGGCATGAGGAGAGAGGTATTATTACGAGAGTAGATACGCAAAGCACTATTTACACGCGATCATCAGCTAGATTCGCATCAGGCTGTTAAATACCAATATGGCCAGTTCGATATCAGGTTGGAAACGTGGTTTATGCTGCCCTGCCACCTATTGAATTTGGCGCGCCCGACAGGATTTGAACCTGTGACCCCCGCCTTCGGAGGGCGGTACTCTATCCAGCTGAGCTACGGGCGCTTATGGCGCCAACGATTGAACCTGTTATGCAACTATCGCGGCGAAGCGTAGTTTAGCCCCCTCAAGGGGTGCCGTCCAACCCTGTTCGCTCTTTTTTCACTCGACGGGTATAATCGGCGGGTTTTTGGGAATTGCCTGTTACATGGGGCGCAATCGATTGAAATACGGAGGATTATGCCCGTGAGTATCAATGTTGTATCTAAGTCTGGTGTGTTGATCGGAATGGCGGTCGCAACACTTTTGGTTTCTGGCCAGCTTCTGGCAGAAGATCGTGCAGATGTCCTGGAGCGCATTGCTCCCATCGGCAAGGTGAATGTAGAGGGTGCCGCCAAACCGGCTGAAGCCGCTCCTGCTGAAGCAGCGGCTCCCGCTGAAGCGCCTGCAGTAGCAGAGAGTGCAGCAGCACCAGCAGCTGAAGCAGCGCCTGCCTCAGCCGGTGGTGATCAATTGGCTTTGGCCACCTCTTCTGGCTGCATGGCCTGTCATCAGGTCGAGGTTAAGGTTGTTGGTCCTGCATACAAAGAAGTTGCTGCCAAATACAAAGGTGACGCAGCTGCTGTGGATACGCTGGTCGCAAAAGTGAAAGCTGGTGGCGTAGGTACCTGGGGACAGATCCCCATGCCCCCTAATGCACATATTGCGGATGGGGATATCCGCGCTGTGGTTGAGTGGATTCTGACCCTCTGATAGCCAGATTCAGCAGCCGCCAATAGCGGCTGCTGAATGTCGGTCAGCCGAGTATCGACTTGAGATTGGCCAAGTGGGCCGATCCACGCTCCTGTTTCTCTTCTTTGCTGAGTTTGCTGCCCCGGCCCTCCCAGAGCATGTCGTCTTCGGGCAGTTCCTGCAGAAACCGACTCGGTTCGCTGGCGATCATCTCGCCAAATCGTTTGCGCTTACTGGCGTAGGTCATGGTCAAGGTGCGTTGCGCTCTGGTGATGCCGACGTAGGCGAGTCTGCGCTCCTCTTCGATATTGTTCTCTTCAATGCTGCTGCGATGAGGGAGTAGCTCCTCCTCCATGCCGACCAGGAAAACATGGGGAAACTCCAATCCTTTCGCCGCATGCAGGGTCATCAGTTGGACCTGATCCTTCTGCTCCTCATCATCCTGTCGCTCAAGCATATCCATCAGGGTCAGGTGGTTGACCATTTCAGAGAGGCTCTTCTCCTGCAGCTCTCCGTTTTGTAGCGCTTTTAGCCAGTCCATGAGATCGGTGACATTCTCCATGCGTCGTTCTGCCACGGCATCGCTGCTGGCATTCTCCTTCAGCCAGTCCAGATAGTCGATCTCCTCAATCAGACTGCGGAAGGCAGCAGAAGGGTCAGACTCAGCCTTTTGGGTGTAGTGTTGAATCAGTTTTGCAAAGTGTTGCAGCCGTTCGTAGGGTCGAGCGCTGAGTTTATGCTGGAGGCCGATTTCATCGCAGGCGGGGAGCAGGCTACTACCTCTTTGTTGTGCATATTCAGCAAGCTTTTCCAGTGTGTTGGGGCCGATCTCTCGCCGTGGTGTGTTGACGATGCGCAAAAATGCACTGTCATCTTCCGGATTGGCCAACAGGCGCAGATAGGCCATACCATCCTTCACCTCTGTGCGAGAGAAAAAGGAGGTGCCGCCACTCAGAAAGTAGGGAATGTTATGGGTGCGCAGGGCCTTCTCAAATAGTTTGGCCTGGTGGTTGCCCCGGTAGAGAATCGCACAATCACTATTGCTCGCCTTGGCGGTAAATTTCAGATGAATGATCTCAGAGACAACCCGTTCTGCCTCCTGGGCTTCGTTAGGGCAGACTAGTACTCTCAATTCAGGGCCTAGCCCAAGCTCACTCCAGAGCTTTTTCTCAAACACATGTGGATTCTTGCTGATCAGGTGGTTGGCTGACCTCAAGATGCGACTGCTTGAGCGGTAGTTCTGTTCAAGCTTGATCAGTTTTAGGGTTGGAAAGTCGGTCTGTAAACGGGCCAGGTTTTCCGGTCTGGCGCCACGCCAAGCGTAGATCGACTGGTCATCGTCCCCCACCACCGTGAAAGCGGCTCGTACACCGGCCAACTGCTTAACCAACTCATACTGAGCCTGATTGGTATCCTGGTACTCATCCACCAATAGATAGCGGATTCGGTTCTGCCACTGATCAAGTAGATCCGGATGGTCTCGAAACAGCAGTACAGGCAACAGGATCAGATCATCGAAATCAACGGCATTGAATGCCTTTAGACTACGCAGATAGTCCGCGTAGAGGTTGGCCTGCGCGACCTGGAGGTCATTTTCAGCCTGTGACAGGGCCTGTTCCGGTGTCACCAGGTCATTCTTCCAGGCAGAGATTGTCCATTGGGCTGCGTTGATCACAGCATCATCGCCGAGGTTCTGTTTGCGCAGTAAGTCCTTCAGCAGGGCGGCGCTGTCCTGCTGATCGAAGATTGAGAACCCTGGCTTGTAACCGAGTGCTTTGAGCTCCTGGCGAAGAATGTTCAGGCCAAGGTTATGGAAGGTGGATATTCTTGGCAGTTTATCTGGCCGATCTCCCAGGGATTTTGCAACACGCTCCTTCATCTCTCGGGCCGCCTTATTGGTGAAGGTGACCGCAGCGATGTGTTGTGGGTCGTGTCCACAAGTTTTTATCAGATAACCGATTTTGGCGGTGATTACCCTGGTTTTGCCACTGCCTGCGCCAGCCAGAACAAGTAGCGGGGAATCGATGTAGTTCACCGCTTGCTTCTGTTTTGGGTTGAGGTCGGACATGGGTGGCTGGTATTCCAGAGTGGTCGGCAGAGGCGAAAGGTTACGCAGTGGTGTTATTGATTTCAATACCTATTAAGGTGCTGGGTGAATAACAACACCTCATCAGCAGTGATGCTGCGTTGCATAGTGCCCTGTTGGAATAAGAAAAAATGATTTAGACGCTACAGCGGGGACTAATGCCTGATATGATCCAGTGATAAAGTAGCTTAACCTGTGCTACTGCTCTGATGTGAGGCTGTTGCATATATATCAGTGCTTTGGATAGGTTTGAGTTCGATAGCTAGATGTCCGGAAAAGAGCCCAAAGAGAAGAAAATAAATGGCAATAACACAAGATAGACGTCGCAATCCACGCGGTGGCGCAGAAGGTCAGCTGACCCGTGAATCGTGGCGTGTATTTCAAATCATGGCAGAATTCGTCGAAGGATTTGAGCAGCTGGCTCAAATCAGCCCCTCGGTTAGTTTTTTTGGTTCGGCGCGGACCCTCAGAGACGATCCTCACTATGCTTTGGCAGAAGAGATCGCCCGGCTCCTGTCGGATAGTGGTTTCTCCGTAGTTAGTGGTGGTGGGCCAGGTATCATGGAGGCGGCCAATAAAGGTGCCTTCGAAGGTAAATCAACAAGTATTGGACTGAATATTAAGCTGCCAATGGAGCAATCGGGTAATGCCTATCAGGATATCGCTCTCAATTTCCGCCACTTTTTTGCCCGTAAGGTGATGTTTGTCAAACACGCTTCTGCCTATGTGGTTTTACCGGGGGGGTTTGGCACCCTGGATGAGATGGCGGAAATACTGACTTTGGTCCAGACTGGCAAAACCCGTAAGATTCCAATCATCCTGGTGGACGGGGCGTTTTGGGGCGGGTTGTTGGATTGGTTTCGCAACACACTATGTCCGGCAGGTACCATCGATGAGGAAGACCTCAAATTGGTGCAGGTATGTGAACAGCCGCAACAGGTAGTGGATGCAATTTTCGACCACTATGAGACTCGGCGTTTTGAACCCTCTCCAGCTGAGCAGGAGATTCTGCTTGAGCTGTGATTATATTGTTAACGACCTCTCCCATGGAGGGAGACAATGAATGATCATCTGAAAACATCTGTCGGAATCCTCTTATGTGCCGGTCTGTTTGTGGCCTTGTCAGCCGTTGCTGAGGATCAGGCTGTTCCAGAACCGCCGGAGCTCCCTTTGCCTGAAGTGATCGTCGATGGTGAGGTTATCGAACCTGATGTAACGATTATCAAACGGGATGAAGGCACGATTACCGAGTACCGGGTAAACGGACAGCTCTACATGGTAAAGATCGATCCCGATAACGGACCGCCATACTACATGAGCGACCGGGACGGAGATGGAGAGTTTGACTCTCGCAGTACCGACCCAACCAATATTTCAGTGCCTCAGTGGATTTTATTGCGTTGGTAAATGGGATTCGATGAGTCACTTTGTTACAACAATCCAAGCCCTGGCAAAAGTATTTGAGGGGATAAACGAAAGGTTGGGCCAAGCGGTCTCATGGTTGAGTCTGTTGATGGTGCTGGTGACCGTGGCTGTGGTGATATTGCGATATGTATTTGAATTGGGGTGGATCTGGCTCCAGGAATCGGTCACCTTCATGCATGCAGCGCTATTTCTGATTGGTGCTGCCTATACTCTCAAACACGAAGGTCATGTCCGGGTTGATATCGTCTACCGAAAATTCTCTGAACGGGGCAGGGCATGGGTCGATCTGATTGGTACCCTGACTTTGTTGCTGCCGGTCTGTCTGTTTATCTTTTTCATCAGCTGGGACTATGTCTCCCAATCATGGTCTCTCTATGAAGGCTCCCGGGAGGTTGGTGGGCTGGATGGGGTTTTTCTACTCAAAACACTGATACTGGTTATGGCCACTCTGTTGGTGTTGCAGGGATTCTCTATTGCAATCCGCTGTCTGAGTACGCTATTTGGATGGCATCAGCTAGCGTCGACAGAGCATAAGCATTGATGGCTGAATATCTTCCGTTGATACTGTTTCTATTGGTATGCCTGGTGTTGTTGCTGGGCTATCCGGTTGCCTTTTCATTGGGGGGCACTTCACTGGCTTTTGCCTGGCTTGGAAGCCAGACCGGTCATTTCGATGATGCCTTTCTGCATGCCTTACCGAACCGACTGTATGGCATCATGACCAATGAGACGCTGATTGCTGTGCCATTGTTTGTGTTCATGGGGGTCATGCTTGAACGTTCCAGAGTGGCGGAGAATCTGCTCGACACTATGGCCAGTCTATTCGGTAAGTTACGTGGTGGTCTTGGTATCTCTGTAACCCTGGTGGGTATGTTGCTGGCTGCAAGTACAGGCATTGTTGGTGCAACGGTGGTCACCATGGGATTGTTATCCCTACCCACCATGCTCAAACGTAACTACGATCCAGCACTCTCATGTGGTGTGATCTGTGCCGCTGGAACCCTGGGGCAGATCATTCCCCCCTCTATCATCCTGGTGCTGCTGGGCGATGTGCTATCCGCTGCCTACCAGCAGGCACAGCTCGATATGGGTATATTCTCACCTGAGACAGTATCGGTTGGGGATCTGTTTGTCGGAGCCTTGATACCCGGTTTGATGCTGGTGCTGCTCTACCTGCTCTATATTGTTCTCGTGGCGGTTGTAAAGCCGAATGCTGTACCGGCCATGCCTGCAGGTGAAGCACCTCAGAAGGGAGCGTTATTAGCCAAGGTAGTGAAAGTGCTGCTACCGCCACTACTGCTGATAGTTGCGGTATTGGGTTCCATTCTGGGTGGCTTGGCAACACCAACAGAGGCTGCTTCAGTCGGAGCGATCGGTGCCATGTTACTGGCGTTAAGCCAGCGGCAGCTCAACTTGAAAACAATGAAAGAGGTCGTTACCGGTACCACCAAAGTCACCAGTATGGTGTTTATGATCTTTATCGGCGCTTCGCTCTTCTCATTGGTCTTTCGTGGTTATGGTGGGGACGATGTGGTAACTGAGCTACTGACCGATCTGCCAGGTGGTGTGGTAGGTGCCATGATTGTAGTAATGCTGGTGATGTTCCTGCTCGGATTTATTTTAGACTTCATAGAAATTACCTTTGTGGTTGTGCCCATTGTCGGACCAATCCTGCTGGCCATGGGTTTAGACCCGGTATGGCTTGGAGTGATGATCGCAATAAATCTGCAAACCTCATTTTTAACGCCACCGTTTGGGTTCGCTCTATTCTATCTGCGTGGTGTAGCGCCGAAGCAGATCACAACCGGTGCGATCTATCGTGGGGTCGCACCTTTCATTGTTATACAGTTATTGATGCTGACTCTGCTGGCCTATTGGCCTCAACTGGCTACTTGGTTGCCAGATATAGTTTATGGTTGAACTGGATGTTGTGTCTAAAGAGGGCTGATTACTGGATTCTGCTGCGTGCCAGTTCTGTAAAATCGTTAGACAAGAAAGACTCATCTCTATGTTCTGATCGCAGGAGATCGGTCATTTTTTTAACATCTTTTGGATGGCAGAAATAGTAGCCTTGAACCTGCTCGCAACCTAGCTCTTTCAGTTGTTTGGCTTGCTCAAGAGTTTCCACGCCCTCAGCAACGATGGTTTTGCCTAGAGATTTAGCCATATCAGTGATTGCGCAAACAATGGCCAATGTGTCTTTATCTTCAGTAATGTCCTTGATGAATGAGCGATCAAGCTTGATTTTACTTACGGGTAATTTCTTCAAATAACTGAGGGAGGAGTATCCAGTACCGAAATCATCGATAGCGATGCTGATTCCGTTATCATAGAGTTTCTGAAGTTGATAGATACCAACCTCAGGTCGTTGCATAACGAAACTTTCAGTGACCTCTATTTCCAAATTTTCTTTTGGGAATTTTGTCTCCAATAAAATATTATTTATTTTTTCTGCAAAGTCCTTGTGTTGTATTTGCGAGCCAGTCATGTTTACGGATATATGTTGAACAGGTAGACCTTGGTCAAGCCAAGCTCTGCCTTGTATGCAAGCAGTTCTAAACATCCAGAAATCAATCTCCTGAATTGTGCCATTTTGTACGGCTAATGGTATAAAGCGATGGGGTGAAATATTGCCCTCTTGAGGATGATGCCATCTTATTAATGTTTCGCAACCGGTGAGCAGGCCGTTATCAAGTCGAAATTGTGGCTGATAATATTGAGTGAATTGATTTTCTGAGAGGGCATGATGTAGTGCGTTTTCAAGAAATACATGTTCAAGAGCGCTTGCAGTCATTTCCGGTGTGTAGTACTCATAGGTATTTCTACCATGCTCTTTGGCTCTGTACATTGCCGCATCGGCATTTCTTACCAACTCATCAGCATTGTCGGCGTCTTCCGGAAAAATACTGACTCCGATACTACAGGTTATTAATACCTTGTGATGACTAAGTTTGAAGGGTTCTCGAAACGTATTCATGATTTTAGTCAAAACATTTGTGATGCTCTCAACCGATAGATCGTGTTCGATCATTAAGACGAATTCATCGCCACTTATCCGTGCTAAGGTGTCCTCGGCGCGTATGGAATGGATGAGTCGTTCAGAAACCTGCTGCAGCAGTTCATCACCTACATTATGGCCCATGCTATCGTTGATATGCTTGAAGCGATCTAGATCGATGAACATGGTAGCTACTTTACTTCTGTTTCGAATTGCGTGCTGTAGGGCTTGATTCAGTCGGGCTTTAAATAATAATCGATTGGGAAGCTTGGTCAGGGCATCATGATGAGCTAGGAATTCAAGTCTCTCTTCAGTGCGTTTTGACTGGGTGATGTCAACGAAAAGGCAGACGTAACCAGTGGTTTTCTGGCTGTCATCCCTTACTGCGCTAATCGTCATAAGCGCTGGATAGCTATTTCCATCGGCACGCTGATTTAAAATTTCCCCGCTCCAATAGCCATCAGACAACAGGGTATTCCATATCGAATTAATATTATCTTTATCTTGATCGTCTGATTGAAGAAATCTTGGCATTCTGCCAATCGCTTGATCGCTGGTATATCCTGTAATTTGCTCAAATGCTGGGTTAACACGAAGAATGCGCGCATTGGCATCGGTGATGATTACACCTTCTATGGTACTACTGAAAACCTGGGCGGCCTGACGAAGTTTTTCATCGGAATTGCGTCGTTGTGTGACATCAATATGGACCCCTAGCATTCGCACAACCCGGCCAGATGTATCGGTTTTATAGCTGGCTCGAGCGTTGATCCAGCGATAACCATCAGTTTTATGCAGCATTCTGAACTCTACATTCCACTGATCTTCAGGATTCGCTATAAAGGATTTAACTGTATCGATGACATGTATCTTGTCTTGTGGGTGCAGTAGTTTTTCAAAAGTCGAAAAACTATTTTCAAGTTCATGGTCCTTGTAACCCAGTTGTTGTTTCCATTCAGGTGAGAGGTAGAGCATATCTTCTCGCAGGTTCCAGTCCCAGATTCCATAGTGACTTGATTGCATAAGCAGGCGGTAGCGCTCCTCGCTTGCTTTAAGGCTTCTCTTCTGGCAAGCGTCCTCTATAGCGCGAATGACTGCTTCCGGTAACCGGGTGAGGCGGTCTTTCAAAATGTAATCAACAGCGCCCTGTTTAAGCATTTTGACAGATGCTTCCTCGCCTATTGCGCCAGTTACAAAAATAAATGGAATCTCTTGGTCTAGTTTTTGTGCCGCTTGCAGTGCTTTGAGTCCATTGTAGTTTGGTAGATTATAGTCAGATAGAATCAGGTCAGGTTTGAACGTTACTAGCGCATCTAGATATGATGCTTCAGTTTCTATTCTGTTAATAACAAATTTCAGGCCGTTTTTGCGTAGTGCACGCTCGTTGAGTTCTGCATCAAATGGGTTGTCTTCGAGCATCAGAATCTTGATAGGATCTGGCATCAATCGGCCCGGATTTGAGGTGGTACGCGGTTGACGAGTACCCAGTATAAACCAAGGTCTGCAACTACACGCATAAACTCCTTGAATACGACTGGTTTAGGTACAAAGCTATTTACACCGAGTTGGTAGGTTTTTACCAAATCTTTGTCTTCTTTTGACGATGTGAGTACTACAACAGGAATATCACGTGTCTGTTTGTGTTTGCGTATTTCAGATAAAACCTGAATGCCATCTAGTTTAGGTAATCTCAAGTCAAGCAAAATTACCCGGGGAAGATCTGAGTTTCGCTCTGAATAAGCATTCCGATAAAAAATAAAATCCAGTGCTTCTACACCATCTTTAACCCAGTGTAATCTGTTTGCCAGATTATTTTTCTTTAGTGCATGGATTGCCAGTTCGGCATCATTGGGATTATCTTCAACCAGTAAAATATCAACTATGTTGTCCTTCATTACTATATAGCGCCATTATTAGTAAAATATACGTCTATTCCATTCATGTAAATCAGTGTTCAAAATTATTACTGCATTATTAAGTATTGTTATTTCTGTGAAAAATATTTTTCACATTGGAAGTTGGTATTGAAAGAAACTAAATAGTGAGATTTTGAGGGAACATAATATTTCCATAAGGTACACATCTCCAAGCTATAGTCTACTATATAGCTCAAAACATAGCTTAAAGATAGCATTGAAGTTAAATCAAGGATCGATTAGATAGAAAGGATGGATGATGGTCCCTGTTCCAAGGAAACTTAGTCGGTTTATTCCAGTAACTTATTTTTTTATTATTCTACTACCACTGTTGCTTGTTTCCCTGGTCTGGTTGAATAATCTGATGAATATAAACGTTATTCAGAGGCAGCAGGTTGAACAACGTTTTATTGATATACACAAACGTATAGTAAAACATGAAGTTGATCATCTCCTGATCAAAATCGATGAAATACGTATTGATACCAGAAATGAATTAGTTCAGCGAGGTGAAGAGTACCTGGTTATAGCAATGCAGATTATTCAAGCGTTTTACAAGGATGAGCAAGGGCTGTTGCCGAAAGAGGCGCTGCGAAAAATTGCTTTAGATGAGATGAAACCGATCCTGACGTCACAATATTTTGATTCAACTTTAGTGCTGGATCACGAAGCTAATGTTCTTTTTAGGAGTCAACATGTTACGAGTGACTATCCCATTAATCTTTCACAAGATTGTGTTGCAGCGGTTTTAAAGCAACCTGGAGTGGCGAAGATTTGTAATGTTACCACTAAAGATAATAATCGTTATACATTTATTGTGAGCTATTTTGTCCAGCTTGATTTGATGATGTCAGTTGGTCTCTCGGGTAAGCAAATTGAAGAAAGAGCAAAGAACAAAGTCCTGAAATTAGTGAAAGATATACACTATGGTGATGATGAGACTGGTTACCTGTATGTTTTTCAATATGATGGTCTCTGTCTAAGTCATGTATCGTCGGACTTGGTAGGTAAAAACCTAATTGGTCTTAAAGATCGTGATGGAGTTGAAATCGTTAAGCAGCTGTTAGATGTCAGTCGACGTGGTGGTGGTTATGTTGAATATGCTTGGGACCGGTATAAGCATGGGGCTCTAAATAAAAGTATGGATGATTCAAGGCTATATACCAATCAATTGAAACCGGATGCGAAAATGAGTTACACAATGGCTTATCCTGACTGGGAATGGGCTGTTGGTACAGGCTTTTATATTGATGATGTTATTGAGTTGCAGTCGATCCAAGATGATTTGGTTGCCAGTATGTTAAAGAAGAGTGTTTTGTTTGGCGCGTTTATTATTATCGGTTTACTGGGAATCACAGGTTGGTTGGTTATTTTGTCAATTAAAGGTTTTAATAAAGAAATTTCACATTTTAATGAATTTTTCCTGCGTAAAACTCACGAGGCCCTGCCAATCAAGGTCAATCAACTCTACTTTAGTGAGTTTAAGAGTTTGGCCATAAGTGCAAATGCGATGTTGTTATCGATGCAGAAAGCTGAGCAGCAACTCATTGATGTATTCAATTGTATTGATGATGTGATCTATCTATCAGATCCTGAAACATACGAGCTGCTTTTTGTTAATGCAGCCTTTAAAAGAAAGTTTGGAAAAAATGTAGTGGGAGAGAAATGTTATAAAGTTCTACAGGGTAAAGATACTCCCTGTGAATTTTGTACTAACCACTTAATATTCGGTGTCAATTTTGGCAATGTGCATGTTTGGGAGTTTGAGAATATAGTAGATAAAAGATGGTATAGCATCGTCGATAGATCTATTCAGTGGCATGATGGCCGTTATGTAAGATTCGAGCAAGCACGAGATATAACAGAACAAAAATTAGCGGAAATCGAAAGAGAAAATTACCGGGATAAATTAGAGCAAGCTGTTGAGCTCAGGACCACAGAGCTGAAGGCAAAAACAGATCAATTGGAACAGGCCAATCGTGACCTGGAAGGGTTCAGTTATTCTGTGTCTCATGATTTACGCTCTCCATTACGCGCAATCGATGGATTTATTACCATACTTAGGGATGAGTATGGCAATAGTCTGGATGAGGAGGGGTTAAGGTTATTTTCCATTGTTCAGAATAATGCGCGCAAAATGGGTGAACTAATTGATGATATTCTTGCTTTCTCACGCGCGGGACGTATGCAGTTGGAGAAGCAAGATTTGGATATGGTGCAACTGGTTAAAAGTGTTAGCCAAGATGTAAAGCAGCAATATCAAGAGAGTCATATTGTTGTCTACTATGGCGACTTGCCTCCTGTAAAGGCCGATCCGGGTGCTATTCGACAGGTTTTGTTTAATTTAATAAATAATGCAGTTAAATTTTCAGCTTCAGAAGATCCTGTCGTTATTGAAGTGGAAGGTGAGAAGTGTGATGACTGCATCCGTTACTCAGTAAAAGATAATGGTATTGGTTTCAACAATGATTATAAAGACAAGCTGTTTGTAATGTTTCAGAGATTACATGGTATGGAGGAGTTTGAAGGTACTGGTGTAGGCTTGGCGATTGTAAAGCGCTTTATTCAAAAACATGGTGGAAAAGTATCTGCCCATGGCATTCAGGGTGAGGGCGCAACTTTCAGTTTTGAATTGCCTTTTAGGTGATCATCCTAAAAGTAATCATTGCGGCAGATTACGTAATCCCTTGAACAATCATACTTACAATATTAAATTGCTGAAAATCTTTATGCACTACTGGGGATGGCTGTAAATGAACATCAAAAATATGAGAATTAACTGGGGTATCGTTGGTGTCGTTATTGGTTCATGGACGGGGGCAATGATTATGTTACTCGTTATGTACGATATGATGTTGTCAATGAGAGCTATGCGTGATTCTATGGGTGATATGTCGATATATATGAAAACCATGAGTTCTGATATGAGTGATATGAAGGGCAGTATGACTGGCATGGGAAATCATATCTCATTAATGTCTGGCAATATGAAAACCATGAGTAGAGAGATCACAGAGATTGATCAACATATGTCGAATATGTATAAGATAATGGCTGAAGATTTGGATGCGATGCGTTATAGCATGCAGATTATGGCACCATCTGTCGCGACCATGGGGCCGACAATGAATCGCATGGGGGGAGACATGAATCGTGGTGTCGATTCGTTTACCAATCCAGGGAATTATATGTGGAATATGGTTAAATAATATTATGATCAGTATCTGACAATCAGGTTACATTGATCTTCTTAGATCAATTTGCCACCAGATATCGGTATTGAGTGAACCGGTTTCATAAATTGAGTTTAAACTTATTGTGATATTTCTCTAACTTACTGCGTGTGTGGTGTGACGCAGCCACTTCTCTTTTCGGCAACACCGGCGTGATGTAAAGATGAAAATGATTAACTATCTGTAGGGTGCGGCGTGCCGCACCATATAATATGCTGGATCAATAATCAGATTTATCTATCTACTTTTCCATTAATCTACAATTTGTTTTGTATCGCACTGTTTGATAGTGAGGGATAGATATAAAAAAAGACTAAGCTGTAAGGTTCTGCAGCAATAATTTAAGGGCTTGCCCTCTATGGCTGAGGCTGTTTTTAGTATCTGAATCGAGTTGAGCCGAACTACAGTCATGGGTAGGCACAAAGAAAATTGGATCGTAGCCGAAGCCGTTTTCACCTTGAGGTTCAAATAGAATCCGGCCTTCCCAGGTGCCCTGGCAAATAATGGGGGTAGGGTCTTCTGAGTGTCGCATAAAGACTAAAAGGCATTGAAAACGTGCTGTGCGCTTCTCCTCAGGGGTCTCTTTAAGATGATCCAGAAGTTTGTTTAAATTCTCCTCATCAGAGGCCCCTGGGCCGGCGAAACGGGCTGAGTAGATGCCAGGCGCACCATTCAGTGCATCTACCTCTATACCGGAGTCATCAGCAATGGCTGGAAGTCCACTCAGGCTTGAAGCATGGCGTGCTTTTTTGATGGCATTTTCTACAAAGCTGAGGCCGTCTTCGATTGCATCAGGAATATTGAAATCCTTTTGCGGCACAACAGTGATTTGCTCACTACTGAGTAGCTGATTAATCTCACGAACCTTACCTGCATTGTTACTGGCCAATACGATCTGCTCACCTGCATGATGTCCTGTCATTTTGCTTATCCTCTATCCCAATAGTTACTTCGCTTAAGTGACTAACTGAGAAAACTGAGCTTGGCAGTTTCTCGTTTAACACCCATTGCTATCGACCAGACCAGACCAGCCCAACCAATAATCGCTGGGCCGACT
Source organism: Candidatus Thiodiazotropha sp. DIVDIV (assembly GCA_040506275.1). Taxonomy (GTDB): domain Bacteria; phylum Pseudomonadota; class Gammaproteobacteria; order Chromatiales; family Chromatiaceae; genus Thiodiazotropha. The sequence goes on along the minus strand of JBEVXD010000004.1, from coordinate 345,548 downwards.
TCACATTATTAACCCGGCGACTAAGTATGTTGTCTTCAGCCGAAGTGTGCCTGCCTGTGGCAAGGCATCAAAACGCCGCTGTAGCCCTCCTACAGCAAGTTTTGATAACGCAGTCTGCAGGCAGGCACACTTCGGCCTCTCTTTTAAAAATCATAGTGTTAGGGGTTTCAAGCCTGCCCTTGCTCGGTATTGCGGCTCTTGACAAGGGAACAACCATTGCCTGCGAGCCGCGCCTTGATCAAGGGCAGGCTTGAAACCCTGAAGACGACATACTTAGTCGCCAGGTTAATAATAGTTAGCACAGTCTTTTAAACGCCATTCAATGTCGGGGCAAGAGTGGAGCGCCATTTTAAACTCAAACTACGCAGCTTCGGAGCGAGTCAGGGATCGATAGTCGCCTGACCCAGCATCTATGACGAGACCCACTAGGTCGCCAGTGCTTGATGTTGAATTTTACAGATCTGATCTATGCCCTGATTCGCTAAATCGAGCATTGCATTCAGTTCGTCACGACTGTAGGCATTCCCTTCGGCGGTACCTTGTACTTCGATGAAACCCTGATTTTCGTTCATTACTACGTTCATGTCAGTCTCGGCATTTGAGTCTTCTGCATAGTCGAGGTCGAGCACTGGAGTGCCTTTAAAAATGCCAACAGAGACTGAGGAGACCATACCCAGCAAAGGGCTTTCACTAAGCAGTCCCTTTCCACGGACATGCTCTATGGCATCCACCAGGGCTACGCAGGCACCTGTAATTGAGGCCGTACGGGTCCCGCCATCGGCCTGAATGACGTCGCAGTCCAGGGTGATCGTCCGTTCGCCTAGCGCTTTCAGGTCAACTGCGGCACGTAGCGAGCGTCCGATCAAACGCTGTATCTCCAGGGTTCTTCCTCCCTGTTTACCTCGGGCGGCTTCCCGCCCCATGCGGTCGGTGGTTGATCTGGGCAGCATGCCATATTCTGCGGTGATCCAACCCTGGCCGGCGCCTTTAAGAAATCTTGGGACCGATTCATCCACGCTTGCAGTACATAAGACCTGTGTGTCCCCAAAACAGACCAGCACTGATCCCTCAGCGTGTTTGGTGTAGTGGCGGGTTATGCTGATGTCTCTCAGCTCATCAGCTTGGCGTCCGGAAGGTCTCATGTTGCAGGGTATCTCCTTTTGGAAAGTGGAAGGGCTACAGATTGTCTATTCTTGGGGGCGCTATTATGGGTTAACGGGGTTTGGATGTCAGCTTTGCAGAAAAGAGTTTACAATTTTTGGGGTAATGATCCTTAAAAATGCAGCTAATTGGTTTGACCTTGGTTATAAGAGCCTGAGTTGATCGCCTTCAGAGATGTTTTTGAGTAGCCCAGCATTGTTATTCTTAGGATTGTTTAATTCCTGACTGACCGGATAGTGTTCTATCGCGCCATCGGGCCAGGCCTTCAAAAGAGGGCTGAGTATCTCCTTGGTTTTGATCTCGGGATCCAGCCAGCAATTGAAATCTTCTGGTGCCAGGATGATCGGCATTCTGTCGTGGACGGGGGCGACATCCTTATTCGCTTCACCCACGATTATTGTGCATGAATCTATCTGTTTACCGGACTTGTCTCTCCAGTGTTCATAGAGTCCGGCCAGTGCAAACAGTGGTTGAATGGTTGGTCGGAAGCAGTAGGGTTGCTTGTGCCCGTTTTCCAGCTTCCATTCGAAGAACCCACTACATGGAATCAGACATCGTCTGGTTTTAAAAGCTGCCCTGAATGCCGGTTTGGTATCGACGGATTCGGCCCTGGCGTTGATGCACTTGTAGCCGATTTTTTGATCTTTTGCCCAGGACGGAATCAAACCCCAATGAAAACTTTTCAGTTCTCTTTTTTTCTCTTCTGAAACAACGGCCAGGATCTCTTGCGAAGGTGCAATGTTATATCTTGATATGACAGACGTGAGTGATGATTGAAGATCAAAGTAGGCTTCAAGCTCATCCTGCATGACGTCAAGATAGAATCTACCGCACATCTCTTCGACTCAGTTTTGGCATTACACTAACTCTTTCCGCCCATAATTGACCCTAAAATCCCTCTGATGATCTGCTTCCCAAGTTTTGAGCCTATGGCTCTTGCAATTGATTTGGCGAACGCTTCTCCTACACCTTGTCTTCTTGATCCTCCACTGCTGCGTTTGCTGCGACTCTCTTTTTTCTCTGCAGCCTCTTTCTTTGCTTGCTCTTCACGGCGTTTTATCAGCTCTTCTTCACGTTTCTTCAACAATTCATATGCCGATTCCCGGTCAACCAATTCGCCATATCTGGATTTTACAGGGGAGCGATCTACGATTTTTTTGCGCTCATCCTCAGTGACTGGGCCGAACTGGGAGCGAGGGGGGGACATCAGGGTCTTCTCCACCATGCTTGGAACACCCTTTTCATCCAATGTGGAGATCAGCGCTTCGCCTACCCCCAGGTTGCTGATCATCTCTTCAGTATCGAAGGCGGGGTTTTCACGGAAGGTTTCTGCTGCCGCTTTGACCGCTTTTCTGTCTTTGGGGGTGAAGGCGCGCAAGGCATGTTGTATGCGATTGCCCAATTGCCCGATTACCTGGTCTGGTACGTCGTTGGGATACTGGGTAACAAAAAACACCCCGACGCCCTTGGAGCGAATCAAGCGCACTACCTGGGTTATCTTCTCCAGCAGTGCTTTGGGGGCATGGCTGAAGAGTAGATGTGCTTCGTCAAAAAAGAACACCAGTTTTGGTAGGTCGGCGTCACCACGTTCGGGTAACTCTTCCATCAGTTCCGAGAGTAGCCAGAGTAGGAAGGTGGCATAGATACGGGGGGAGTGATAGAGGGTGGTGGCATCAAGGATGCTGACCACACCCCGGCCGGAGAAATCATTTTGCATCAGGTCTTCGATATGAATCGCCGGTTCACCGAAAAAGATCTCTCCACCTGCCTCTTCCAGAGTCAGTAATCTGCGCAGGATTGCGGTGACGCTCTGACGGGAAACCCGACCATACTCCCGTTCCAGGTCCTTGGCGTTGTCGGCGACCCAGTTGAGCATCGATCGCAGATCTTTCAGATCAAGCAGTAGCAGGCCTTCGTCATCCGCCAGGCTGAAAGCGATCTGAAGAACACCCTCCTGGGTTTCGTTGAGCTCCAAAAGGTTGGCCAGCAGGGTGGGACCCATTTCGGAGATCGTGGTGCGCACCGAGTGGCCCTGTTTGCCGAAAACATCCCAGAACAGCACCGGGCAGGGTTCGAAATTATGCCCTTCAATATCGATGTATTCGAGACGTTCAGTGATTTTCGGGTGTGCTTTGCCGGCTCCTGCGAGGCCTGACAGGTCACCTTTCACGTCAGCTGTGAAAACAGGTACACCCAGGCGAGAGAAGGATTCCGCAAGTACTTGCAGCGTGACGGTTTTTCCGGTTCCTGTCGCGCCTGTAATCAGGCCGTGACGGTTGGCCATGCCGGCATTCAGGAGAATCTGTCGGTCGCCGTTACCGCCGAGCAGGATATTGTTATCTGTCATGGTTATGGTCCTGATCTGATAGTTGACAAAGATTTACCTTCTTAACTGGTCAATCGCTGCAGTTGGGGTAGACTCCGTGAAAGATCTAGCCGCTATACTTATACGCTGATGACAATTCATTGATCAAGCGGGATCAAGTATCCTATAACTTATTTACTATTCTTTGCAGACCTTGGAGATTAATAAGATGATGGAATTGGTTCAACAATTGGTGGCTGGAGCTGGGGTCAATCAGCAACAGGCAGAGGGTGGTGCAGGTTTGTTATTAGGGTTGGTTAAGGATCAACTCTCATCGGGGGATTTCAGTCAGGTCGCAGATGCCGTACCAGGCATTGACTCTTTGATCAATGCAGCACCAAGTGAAGATTCTGGTGGTTTGGGTGGACTGCTTGGTGGTGTGGCTTCTGCCTTAGGCGGTGAAAGCGCTGGAAACATGGCTGCATTGGCGAGTGGTTTTTCCAAGCTCGATCTGGATGCAGGCATGATCGGTAAATTCGTACCTATCGTACTCTCCTTTCTTCAGTCTCAAGGTGGTGATGGGGTCTCTTCACTTGTAGCTAAGGTTCTGCAAGGGGATTAAGGAGCATCCAATGCGCTGGCGAGGTCAAAGGCAGAGTAACAATGTAGAAGACCGACGTGGTATGAGATCACCCTCACCCCTGGGATTGGGCGGTGGAGGGGGTGGATTGCTCAAGCTATTACCGATGGTGTTCAAGCTGTTTGGGGTTAAGGGTGGGATTGTTGCCGTTTTGGCGATCGGTGCCTATGGGTTACTGAGCGGTAATCTGGGCAGCATGCTCGGCGGTGGCTCTGGAGGAGAGTCTCTCTCAACCGGCGGCGGAGAGCCGGTTAAACAGAGCGCTGAGGAGCAGCAACTGGTCAGTTTTGTCTCTGTTGTGCTTGCCGATACAGAAGAGACCTGGCATCAGCTTTTCAGAAAAATGGGGTCGAAATACGAAGAGCCCAATCTGGTGCTGTTTCGGGGGGCCACAAAAACCGCCTGTGGATTCGGTCAGGCAGCTATGGGGCCCTTCTACTGTCCTGGTGATCATAAGGTATATATTGACCTCAGCTTTTTCGATGACTTGAAGAAGCGTTTCAAAGCACCAGGGGATTTCGCGCAGGCCTACGTGATTGCCCACGAGGTGGGACACCATGTGCAAACCCTGTTGGGTATCTCCGGAAAGGTGCAAAAGGCAAAGGCATCATTGAGCGAAGTGGAAGGCAATAAACTCTCTGTGCGTCAGGAGCTCCAAGCCGATTGCTTTGCCGGTTTATGGGCTCATAATGCAGATCGCTCCCGTCAGTTGCTCGAGTCGGGAGATATCGAAGAGGGGCTGACGGCTGCCAGCGCTATTGGGGATGATCGCTTACAAAAGCAATCCCAGGGTTATGTCAGTCCGGACTCATTTACTCATGGAAGTTCAGCGCAACGGGTCAAATGGTTCAAAGTGGGATTTCAGAGCGGTGAACTTAAGCGCTGTGACACCTTTGCTTCAAAACAGTTGTGAACAGATGAGGTAACAGAATGGGGATTATTTCTTGGATTATTCTGGGCTTGATAGCCGGTGCGTTGGCGAAACTGATTATGCCTGGCAAGGATGGCGGCGGCATTTTCATGACCATGCTGCTGGGTATCGCCGGTGCTATGGTTGGCGGTTATGTCGGTAGTTTTCTTGGGATCGGGAATGCAGGTGGCTTGAGCCTGAGTAATATTCTTACTGCGACGGCTGGGGCTTTTGTGATTCTGTTTGCCTACAAATTGATTAAGCAGCCGAGTGGGGATGCTGCGGATAAAGAGAGTGACCTGTAAGCGTTCGTCCGTAGAGCCTGGCAGTCAATCCTCTTCCAGGTTGTCCACCATTTTTCTTAGATCTTCTATCGCCTGACTAACATCGGCGTTCTCTTTGGGGTGGTCGAGGATACCTCTGTTCTTTTTCGTCAGTGACATGCTGATATCAGCAGGCTCAAGTTTATGGTTGCTCTCCCGCCAGTGTAGTGCGACTACAGTGACGTTATCACTCTCAGGGCTGCTGGTGGTCTCTGCCCGTTTGGCCAGTTGGGAGATGTTATTCAGCAGTGGCCCTCCCTTTTTGTAGAACATTTCCACCAAGGGGCGTTCAGGTAGTGGTCCCCAGAATCCATCGCTGCAGAGTAATACCACATCCCCCTGCTTGAGTTCATGTGGTCCGCTGAGTTCAGCAACAGGGCGGTTGCTGTTTCCCCCAAGGCAGCGGGTGACATAGTTCCGGAACTTGTGGGTATGTACCTGGGCTGCAGAGATGATGCCCTGCTGTCTGAGATGTTCCACATAGGAGTGATCATCTGTACGCATGTGGATGACGCCATCACGCATTATATAGAGTCGACTGTCGCCAATATGTGCCCAATACGCCTTATCTTCCTGTACAAGGCAGAGAACTCCTGTGGTTCTCGGTTCGATGGGGGGTTCCTGACGATCACCAAATGCGGTGATCTGCTGATGGCTCATCTCCATCAGACCTGAGAGGAAAAAGCGAGGATTTGAAATCGGTTTGCGGCTGGTGAGGAAGGCCTTGCGGGCATTATCCATGAGGATTTGTGCAGCCATTTCACCCTTCGGGTGTCCCCCCATACCATCTGCGAGTGCCAGCAATATAGCGTCAGGTGCTTCCATGACCAGGGCACGATCCTGGTTCATGGAGCGATTGCCAATCAGGCTGCATTGGGCTGTTTCGTACTTCATATCGCTCTCTTTTCGTCGAACAGCTCTGAAATGGCACTTTCAGTATCGATCGCACTTTTGTTGTTCTGCAGTGCATTGAGCAGCTCGCTGGCATTTTGCGGTCGCTTCTCATAATCGATCTCCATGGCCCAGTCGATCGCTTCAAGCATCGCTGCAGGATATCTTCTGCGGTAAATTCGCGCCGCAGGTTTCAATTTTTCTTTGGCATGCCGTTCTATAGCGGAGGGAGGGGCTTTGCCATCCAGGCAGGCGCGCATGCTTGCACCTATGGCATACACATCACTCCATGGTCCGACATTTCCCGATTGGTAATACTGTTCAACAGGGGAGAAGCCTGTAGTTACAACCCGGCCGGTACGTGTGCCTTCATTGCGCACTTCGTGAACCGCACCGAAATCAAGTAACAGGGGATTACCGCCGGTTCGTAGGTGGATATTGCTGGGTTTGATGTCGAGATGCAGCAGGTTACGGGAGTGGATCTGACTTAGTGCATCCAGGATCGGAGGAAACACGGTCATGATGAATCTGGTGCTGAGGCTGCCGCTGCGCTTTTTTATATAGCTGGCCAGGTTCTTTCCCCGTTCATGATCCATTACCAGATAACCGGTGTTGTTGGCCAGAAAGAAGCCTCTGACCTGAACAATATTGGGGTGTCGCAGTGACGCCAGAACCTTCGCTTCCTGGTAGAACAGGCGCAGGCTGCGGTTGAAATTATCAATCTGTTTATCTTCAAGGGGGACGACTTTACCGTTGCTGCTGCGACGGGCGAGTTTCTTCGGTAGGAACTCTTTTATTATCACCTCGTCCTGGGTGTCTTCGTCCTCAGCCAGGTAGATCAGACTAAATCCGCCACTCGCAACGACCTTCATGATGACATAACAGTCAATCTCTGTGCCTTCTGGCATGCTGTCTCGAAGCTTATCCATATAAGATCCGTGAAGGTTCGTTTCTGCTTGTGTCGCTATCCATCATCACGCTGATTATAAGGCCTTTTTATAGAAATGCCGCTACTCTCTCTGGTTTTGTGCGCCGTTGAGAGTGAAAAGGTGATTTTCATCAAAAAAACAGTAGGCACATGGAGCTCGGAGCGTACGTAGAGTTGCTGCACACCCAGATTTAGCGGCGTCTCAAAGGAAATCTGAAATCACAACCCAGATATGGGTATATTTTTCGCCCCAAAATGTGGCGTATCGCTTATGATAGACAGGATTTCTTAACGGGTGGTTATGGCTGCGGCTTATTATGACCACAATATTGTTGCAACAAGAAAATTCAGGCAAATGACTATGATCAGCAGTATGACTGCCTTCGCAAGGGAAGAGTACCGAGGCGACCTTGGGAATATGAGCTGGGAGATCCGTTCGGTTAACCACCGCTATCTGGAGGCTTTTTTGCGCTTGCCCGAGGAGCTTAGGGCGTTGGAGCCTTCTATTCGAGAGCGTCTCAACAGCCGTTTAGGACGAGGTAAACTCGATGTCAGTCTGAAGTTTAAAGCTGGTGTAACTGCGGATGCAACATTGCAAATCAATCCACGCCTTGTGGAACAGTTGATCGGAGCAGAGCAGCAACTGGTGGATACAACTGACCTCAATTCCAGTATGCGCTCCAGCGATTTACTCAGATGGCCTGGTGTTTTGGAAGAGGCAGAGCGGGATTATACGCCTGTGAAGCAACAGGCTTTACAGCTGTTGGAGACTGCGATCGACAGCTTGATCGATAACCGGCTGCGTGAAGGGGAGCGGCTGGGTGAAATTATTCGTCTGAGATGTGATGCCCTGGAAGGGGAAGTGAGTCGAGTAAGGGGGTTGATGCCTGAGGTGTTGGATGCTGTGCGCAGCCGTATCAGGGATCGTCTGGCTGAAGTGATGGAAGAGTTGGATGAGTCTCGTGTTGAACAGGAGATGGTGCTGTTGGCTCAGCGACTCGACGTAGATGAGGAGATGGATCGCCTGGAGACCCATATCGAAGAGGTGAAACGCGTACTCGATCTTGATGAGCCGATTGGACGACGACTAGATTTCCTGATGCAGGAGCTTAACCGGGAGGCGAACACTCTGACCTCAAAGTCGAACAATGTGGAAGTCACTCGCTCTGCGGTGGAGATGAAGGTGTTGATCGAACAGATGCGCGAGCAGGTGCAAAATTTGGAATAACTCTCTTTTTTCCAGGGAGTTGTTTCTCCAGACGCTGCAATCCGCTCAAATTGCTTTTCAGCTGTTGTATGGAAAGCATTGCGATGTTCATCGCCTTCTACACGTCCGGTGATTGCAGTAAGGATTTGTTCATCCGTGGTCGATCCTAGGGCATATTGGATTAGTGTTAACAGGCCCTAAGAAAATAGGTATCAATTCTTGGACAGCTTCAGCCTAATGCTGGTGTGGGACGGTATTCCGGTGCCGCGCATTTGTGCTAAAGATACACTGATGTTAGGCGGCGAAGTTGAATATCCAGCCGACAAGTATAAAAGCAATTGCCAGAACACCCGCAAACAGTGCCAGAGCCTGCCACTTGATGACTTTGCGTAATATCAGCATTTCGGGTAATGAGAGCGCTGCGACACTCATCATCAGTGCCAGTGTGGTTCCAATTGCCACCCCCTTGGTCAACATGGCCTCAGCAACGGGGATTATTCCGGTGGCATTGGAATAGAGAGGGATGCCCATGATAACCGCAGCGGGAACGTCGTACCAACTGCCGGATGCTAGGTGTTGGGTTACCCACTCTTGGGGGACAAATCCATGGAATAGAGCACCAACGCCAATCCCGATCAATACCCATTTCCAGATCCTGCCGACGATCTCCTTGACCTCTGCAATTGCATAGCGATGCCTGCCTCTCAGCGAGGTATCTTGCTCAGGAATTGCAATTTGTCCCATCTGTATTTTCCATACGTACTCTTCCACCCACTGTTCGGGCTTGAACCACTGCATCACAAGACCGCCTACCCAGGCGATAATCAAACCACTAAAAATATAGAGCAGCGCAAGTTTCCACCCGAGAATACCGATCAATATGACGGCAGCAACTTCGTTGATCATGGGTGAGGCAATCAAGAATGAAAATGTAACCCCTAAAGGGATGCCGGCTTCGACAAACCCAATAAACAGTGGCACCGAAGAGCATGAGCAAAAGGGCGTGACTGCACCAAGTGATACCGCCATACCTCTTGCCTGCCAATCCGGGCGATTGCGTACATACTCCCGTACCCGTTCGGGCGATAGCATTGCCCGCAATAAGCCCATTACATAGATGATGATGGCAAGCATGACAAATATCTTCACCACGTCCATGACGAAGAAATGCAATGCTGCTCCTGCATGGCTTTCCGGTGTGATTGCCAGTATGCGATAAACAACCAGGTCCGCGAACTGCTCAAACATGGTTGAAACCTAGGTCGGTTTCTTGTTTAAGTTCAGCTATACCGAGAGAACTCGGTCTTCCTACTGCTCTGGCTGACATTGCGGGTTACTCAACTGTTGATATGGTGATGCTGGGTAAGGTACTCAAGGTGAGCGGGTAGTTTGAGTGAGTTCGGACGGAGGCTCTTCACTAAAGCCACCGCATTATCGAACTCAATGCCTCGTGCTAGCAACAGAATTGTAGCCATCAATCCTGTTCGACCAGAGCCACCTCGGCAGTGAATTGCTGTGCTACCTCCTTGCTCAATAAGCTGCAGGATTTGGGTTTTGTGTTCATCCCAGATTTGTTGGAAGTCATTACCCGGTGCTGCTTCGTCTTCCACTGGTAGGTGAAACCATTCCAGGCTTTTTTGTTTGCATACTTGAGGCAAAGAGTCGGCGTCAAATTGATGCATTTCTTCAGTCGGCATCAAGGTGATAATGGACTCTGCACCCGCTTCTTTGAGTTGTCTTACAGACGTCTCCAGGTCGACCCCCTTGGTTCCCGGGCAGGGTGTGAAAATCAAGTTGCCACCATTGTTCAGGGGCAAGATATCAAAAGGGTGGATGGCCACAAATATATCCTCAAAGTGTCTGTTTTCAGTTGATGCTCAATATCACTTGCTAATCCATTCGCGGACCTGATCAGGGCCGGGAAGACCGCCTGCGTGGACAACCTTCCCATCCACTACAACACCAGGCGTAGACATGACCCCAAAAGCCATGATCTGTGCCATGTCCGTTACCTTTTCAAGCTCGATTTCCACCCCGGCCTGGTCGGCTGCAATAGAAATCAGTTTGGCTGTGGTTTCGCAATTCTTACAGCCTGAGCCAAGTACCTTGATACTCTTCATCGTGTGGGACCTCTCGTAGTTTCGTTACTCGCAACCGGTATGGTAGTTGCGACAAGTAATCTCATGTCGGCAAGGTGTGCTCGGACGCTTTGTTGTTATTCCATTCAGGGCTGTGATGGCCTTTGCTTATGGAAGCCGTTAGCTCATGCACTACAGATACCTCCAGGGCGATTGGGCATGTCGAGCAATGCAATCATGTCGCTGGCGAAAGGTTCGCAGCCACTCACGCCTTTCGAGGTTGTTTTCAGCACTTCGAAAGCCCAATCCGTGAGGTCGGGATTGATCGTGTAGTAGTTCCAAAGTCCCACTTTACGGTCGCTGACTATTCCGGATTTGCGGAGCGTTCCAAGATGATGGGAAATCTTGGGCTGGGGGAGTGCTAAGGCATGGGTAAGCTCACAAACGCAAAGCTCATCACATTCCACTAGGAGGGTAAGGCAGCGGAGGCGTGTTGGATCTGAAAGCGCCTTGAAAAGGGTATCTGGAAGCATATCTAGATTGCTCTATATCTATCGTAATAGATATACTTTATATCTATTCGCGTAGATATGCAATCACAGTGATGCAGGTGAATGTGTCGATGAATGGCTGAGATTGATGCAATCCGAAACAGACCAAGGCTAAAAATCACCAGTTGCCGAAAGAGACTCGGGTTGTGGAGAATAAGAGAAAAATCAGCAATTTAGTCTCCTGCTCGATGAATAAGTGCAAGGTGCTTGAATAGATCAAGATAGTGTTGATTGAACTGTGATGCACTGAGTTAAACGGAATCAGTTCTGACTCGTGCAACCTGAGTAGATGATCGCGTTCCAGCCAGGTTCACCGTTTAACGTCAGCCACAGATTCTATCGAAAGCCGGTCGTTGTTTAAGCAATATTGCTTTGATTGATTAACAGATTCTCTTCCATCGGATGAGGCATTGAGATGCCAAAACCCTGTGCCATATCGACGCCGATATCCTGTATGGCGCGCAGGATTTCTTCATTTTCGACATACTCGGCAATAGTTGTCAGCCCCATAACATGACCGATTTCATTCATCATATTTACCATTGATCGGTCTATCGGGTCGGCCAGTATATCCTTAACGAAAGATCCATCAATTTTTAGGTAGTCAAGCGGTAGAGTTTTCAGATAGCCGAAAGAGGACATGCCACTGCCAAAGTCATCAAGAAGGAAACTACAACCTAGCTCCTTGATGGCAACGATCAGTCCAACGGCTTTTTCCAGGTGGGTGATGACCTGTGTTTCGGTTACCTCGAACGCAATTGCTCCAGCTGGGATTTGATATTTGCGGAAACACTCTTTAACAAATTGGAAGAAAGTAGGATCGGTTAGTGAAGCAGCCGACAGGTTGATTGAGTAGACAAAATTCTTTGTTCCCATTGCAGTGTTACCCGGTTTCCAGTAACGCAACACTTCCCCTTCGAGTTCGAACAGATGGTTGATGATCCAACGATCCACATCCTGCATAAGGCCATGTCGTTCGGCAATGGGAATGAAAGCACCGGGAACAGTAAGTTGCCCATTCTTGTCGATCATGCGAACAAGCACTTCGGAATGTACAGCTTCGCTCGGGTTGGCAGTGAGGACAATTGGCTGCTTGTAGAGAGTGAATCGATCATCTTTCAAAGCATGCCGAATATGGGAGGCCTGACGTAACTCCTCCATGCGGTGCGAGATCTTGGTCGGATCGACCTGACCCACGAAAACCCGGTTGCGCCCCTCTTCCTTTGCTGCATAACAGGCAGCATCAACCGTAGCAAGCAGGTCTTCCAGATTCTTGGTCTCCTGGGTAACTGATACCAGGCCGATGCTGGCGCCGACATGAAATGTCTTTTCCTGAAAGGTGAAACGTATGTCATTGATTGATTCAATCAGGTTGTTTGCCAGTTCAATGCCTCGGCTGCGTTGACAGTTTTGTAGCAGGACACCAAATTCATCGCCACCAAGACGGGCAACTATGTCTGATTCTCGTAACTGAATCAGTATTCCCGAACAGACCTGGCGTAAAAGATCGTCCCCCGCTTTATGACCGCAGGTGTCATTGACTACCTTGAACTCATCGAGATCAATATAGAGCAGGCAGTGATGGATGGTATTGTTCTGAATTGAATCCAGGGTAGAGGTCAGAGTCCGACGGAATTCAGAACGGTTGAGCAACCCGGTCAGGTCGTCTCGGCTGGCCTTCCAGGCAAGTCGTCGGCGTAGTTCACGTTCCTGTCGAACATCGCGGAAGGTGATCACAGCTCCTGAGTAAGTTCGGTCGCGATAGATGGGGGCAACAGAGAAATGAACCGCTTTGCGGGTGCCGTCGTTACCAATCAGTATCGAATCGTTGGTATCTATGTCCTGCCGACCGTGGGCCAGGTTTATCAGATCAAGAACCCGTTTACCCGTCTTCTCGCTTTGCAGATCGAAAATCTCCTGCCACGGCTTACCGAGCAGATTCGACTCGCCACCACCAATCAGCTTGCAGGCAGCGCTGTTTGTGTACGTGATATCACCGTTAGGATTAACAGTAACCACCCCATCGGCAATGGATGCAAGGGTAACGACTGCTTTTTCACGTTCTAGCTGTAGCTCACCTTCAGCCTGCTGGCGCATACCGAGCATCTTCAGTGCGAAAACTGCAAAAATTAGAATTGCTAAGACTACAAAACCGGTAACCCAAAGGGCACGGTTAAACAGCTCGTTGCTGTGTGAAGTGTCAACCAGCACCACCATTCGAATGGTACTCTTGCTGAGATTAAGGTCTCCCCCCATCGCAAGGTATTTAACCTTGTTAACCAAGGTGTCGAAAACAGTGCCGACTGGCATGGATTGACCGAGTGACAACCGGTCACCACCGAATGGCAGAAAGATACCTTGCCAGCCAAGCTGTGCCAGGCCCTCCATGCGTTGTATTACTGCATTGGTGGCTTCTTCGCTATTAATTGCGTATCCGGCGCATACGTAGCCAAGGTGTCGCTTGCCATTCAACAAAGGGACGCTTCTGCTCAGGAATAGATAGTTTCCACTTGCATGCATCACTTCGGTTGTCGAATTCTCAGCGTAGCGGCACCCTGAGTTGGCATCACTCTCTCTACCGACTGTAACCAATGGTTTTCCATCATTACTGGCAATCTGGATGTGGCTGAAATCACTGATATCAAATTGGGAAGTAAGATAGCGTTTTAGCTGGGGTCTGATATCCAGGTCTACGGTGACCTGCAGCGTGTTGTCTGCGCTAAGACGGGTGAGAGCGTTACGAAAATCACTGACACTACGGCCAATGGCCAGCTCGAGAACACTAAGGTTTGCAATCAGTCGTTTCTCATAACTGTTGTCTATCTGATGTGAAAATGTTTGCCATAACACAACAGCCACCAGTATGGCGGGCAATAGCATAAGCAGCATGGCCAGAAAAATTACTGGTCGTTTTCTAGTTTCGTCCCCCAGGTTGATCATTGTGTTTTCCGCATCAATAATTATTACTTGGTTGTTTGTTCCTTGTAGACTTGGTCTGCAGCGGTAAGGAGGGCATCGGGTATCTCTATATCGAGGGTCTCCGCTCTCTGCAGGTTGAAAACGATTGCATAATCCGAGGCATCCTCAATTGGGATCTGGCCAGCGCTGGTTCCACCAAGAATCTGTGCTGCCTTCTTACCTGCCATGTAGCCCATAGCGGTAAAGTCAACAGCAGCACCACCGAACAAGCCGATTTTTGAGAAGTAGTAGTTCAATGCCATTTCAGGTTTTAGGCTGTTCTGAGTCGTCCACTTGAAGATATTGCCAGCAGTGTATGTCTGGCCATCAACTGTGAGCAGTTTCAGTGCTGCTGGATAGATGGCTCTGACCTTTGGGTCTTGATTCAGCTCATTGATCAGGCCCTTGTACTCTTCGAAATTCCGCACTCGACGCAGATCCCATTTAAGTTTTGGTGTTTTCTGTTCAAGTTCGATTTCAAATTGTTTGGTAATTGCATTTCCTGTAGGTGAGTAGTCGGTGATGCCGACGACTTTATCGCCCTCCTCGATATCACCGATTGCGGCAGCCATCACTCTCAAGGACTTTACCAGGTGAAGTTTTTCGTAAACCCCAGTGACGTTGTGGCCAGGGGAGGCCAGTGAGTTGAGGAACTCGGTCTTTCTATTGTACTCGGCAGGTTGGCCATTCATACCACTGAAGACAATAGAGAGGTCGTTTCGGTTAACCAGCGGCAGCATAACTTCGCGAATCGCATTATCATCCAGGACTATTACCACCTGAGGGTTAAATTGCTCGACAATCTGCAATGCAAGATTACCCTGTTCGCGGATTGCCTCAGGTGTGGTGTGGTTTTTTTTGGTGTCCATGAAAACAGAGCGCAATTCCAGGTTCTCGCCCTGTCGCCAGCCATGCTCTTCCAGTGCTCTGGCAACACCATCTCCCTGCGGTTTGCCACAGACATGGGTACTGCCGTAACTATGTACGACCAGGATTTTGGCAACGGTCGTTTCTGCGTAGACAAAAACCGAGTGGAAGCAGAGGAGTAACAGCAGAGTTAACAATTCACTGATACGTTTCATTTAACCCTCCAGACTTATTTCAGACCAACAGGCGATGGATGGTGTTTTAGTCTTGATACAGGATGCAGGTGGTTACTTTTATTATATCGGCTACCGAGCCATTTACCTTAATGTATAGCAGATTAAATATGGTTGATTTCGCAGGGTTTTTATTGGTTTTGTGGTTAGTGATCGATACTCACTTAAATAGTGTCAGCTGTGTTGTTTGGATCGCGTTTTTTATAAAACCGTGTTTTGAAGGATAGACCCGAGGATATCTCCTCGGGTCTAAGATATACGTAATAAATCAGTTACTGGTCAGTTTGGCCAAGGCGGAATCGACGGTCTTGTTCAGTTTGCTGATCGATTTCGTCATGACTTTCGCAACTTTTGGTTCCAGCATGGCGCTCATCATTTCGAAGTTCATTCGTGAGATAACGACACTACCATCGCTCTTCCCGTAAACAGATAGACCGCAGGGCATCATGGCAGAGACGTATCGCGTCTCGTCGGCAGCGAGCAGGGGCATAGCATTCTTGCCACTTGTCAGCTTGAAAATCACCAGGCCTCCAGGGACATCGACACCTTTCTTCGCAAGTCTCTTGCCCAGATCTATTTCGGCGATGAGTTTCCAGCCGTCGTCCTTCAACTGTTGTCTCAGGGTATCCAGAGTCTTGCGATAGTCTTGCTGGACAGTGCGTTCGACTACTATGGCGTGAGATGTTTCAGTATCTAACGGAACGGAGTTGTCGAGAGACATGGCAGCAGATGAGGCAGTCATGAAAAGCGTTAAGATTAGTCTTGAAAGAGTTTTCTGGTAATTCATGGTAGTGCTTTCCTGGGAAGATTAGAGATAAAATAAATAGTTGGCGCATCTTCCCGAAAGCAGACATATCTAACATTGAGATTACTCAATCTCCACTATATCTGTCAGGATATAGAGTTAGTATGTTGCTGGAATCAGATTCTATTTCCTATCGATGCTTTAAGATTGCTACAGGAATGGTAGCAACTTCAATGTAGGGATGGTGTTTGAGAAAGAATCAAATAACTGGTTGAAGTAAGATGATATAAAAGGAATTCAATAACCATAATATATATCCTGTTATCTGTAACTTTTACCTATAATGAATAGTTGTAGATGCATATTCAAAATTTAGGAACTTGATCCGGATAATGATGTTGTAGATAGAATGTGATTTTAATGCCTAATTTACACTTTTATATGCTTGGTATCAGTCTGGCTATCTATCTCTGTTTGATGCCCCAGATGATTGAAGCCAATAAGATTTCAGAGGTTGCAAATCATTCAGTTGCCGAGGCGTTAAGCGTTGCTGAATTGGATTGGATTGCAAACAACAAAACTATCTACTTTACTGGTGATCCCAACTGGCTTCCTTATGAAGCCTTTAAAGATGATGGTTCTTATATTGGCATGGTGGCAGATCATCTCCATTTGATCGAACGTGAGACTGGATTGAAATTTAAGTCGATACCGGTTTCAAGCTGGAGTGAATCACTGGATCTTGCAGTTCAGGGCAAGGTGTCTGTTATATCAGGGGATGCTGCAGATGCAGTTCTCAATCAGCATTTCATACCTGTTGATACCTATAGTCGAAACCCAATCGTTATCATAATGGATTATCGGCAAAACTATATCGAAAGATTGGAGGAAATCGCAGATCGTAGAATCGCTATCATTAAGAACTATGGCTATACCGCAGATATATTCAAACACTATCCATTAGTAGATTTTATTGAAGTGGAAAATATCCAGGAAGGCTTGGAGGGTGTTTCACAGGGTAGATTCGATGCCATGCTTGCAACTATGGCTTTGGCAAGCTACCACATAGCAGAGATGGGTATATATAACGTAAAAGTTGTAGGTAAAACCTCGATCATCATGGATCTAACGCTGTTTGTTGAAGAACGGCAACCTCTACTTTACTCAATTATAAATAAGACTCTGAAGTCGATGTCTCAAGCTGAAAAACAGGAGATTCGACAGCGTTGGGTGCACACAAAGTATGTAGAAAAAACAGACTATTCGTTGGTTTTAGTGGTTGCTCTCGGATTGATTACTATTGTTGCTATTATTCTTATCTGGAACCGGCGTCTGCAACATGAAATCAGAAAAAGACATTTAATAGAGTTATCCCTTCGTCGCAGTGAAAGCCTGATAATGAATGTGATTGATCAGTTGCCGGATGTTTTTGTTTTAAAAGATGAAAGGGGTAACTTTTTATTATGTAACCAAGCGGTAGCCGATCTTTATAATACGACACCTGAAGCAATGATCGGTAAGCATGATGGTGATTTTGGTGTGCCGAAAGAGATGGCCGACTTTATGCGGGAGAATGTGCTTTCGATTATGGCAAGGGGTGACACAGATATTGTTTATGAAGACAGCGTTGATGCTGCATCAGGCGAAACCCATCACTATAGATCAATAAAGAAACCACTTAAGGATCAGGATGGAAAAAACCAGATTATGGTAATTGCTCAAGATATTTCTGAAGTGGTTCATGCACGAAACCAGCTTGAAGAGAGTGAAGCAAGATTTAGAAAAATATTTGAGGCAACGGACGCGATTGCAGTTCAGGGATACAGCAAAGAGCGTAAAGTCATCTACTGGAACAAAGCCAGCGAGGATCTTTATGGTTATACAGCTGAACAGGCTATGGGAACTAAGCTGGAGGATTTGATTATCCCTGAGTCGATGCGCACTGAAGTTATTAGCGGCGTAGATGAATGGTTACTGAGAGGAAAGAAAATTCCTTCTGCAGAGCTAACATTGAAAAAGGCTGATGGATCATTGGTTCAGGTATTTTCAAGCCATGTTATGTTGACTGGGAAAGATGACTCGCCTGAGATGTATTGTATAGATGTTGACTTGACTCAACTTAAAATGGCACAGGTCCAGATTGATCTGCTTTCACAAGCCGTAGAGCAAAGTCCTGTGTCAGTTGTGATTACTGATAAAGATGCGCAGATTGAGTATGTCAACAGCGCCTTCTTAAAGATTAGCGGTTATAGTGCTGAGGAGCTTGTAGGTCAAAATCCAAGAATACTTAAGTCGGGTAATACTCCAAAGGCACTTTATCAAGAGCTATGGCAGGCAATCACAAATGGAAAAACCTGGCAGGGAGAGCTACAGAACCGTAAAAAGAGTGGTGAGATTTACTGGGAGCATGTTCATATCTCACCGGTTACTGATAGCACTGGAAACAGTTTTCACTATCTGGCAATAAAAGAAGATATCACCTTACAGAAAAAACAGGCTGAAAAAATACTTCAACAAGCTCATTTTGACAGCCTTACTGGCTTGCCTAACCGTTTCCTCAGTCTCGACAGACTCGGGCAATTAATTAAGGAAGCGGAACGAAGCGGTAACCTTGTAGCTGTTCTTTTTATTGATCTTGATGATTTTAAAAAGGTCAATGATAGTCTAGGGCATGAGGTAGGAGATGTTGTATTGATTAAAGCTGCTGAACGCTTGGGTGATTCAGTACGTCAAGGTGATACAGTAGGCAGATTGGGGGGGGATGAGTTCATTGTTCTGTTGGGTGGATTAAAACATCCAAAAGATTCAATCGCTGTAGTTAAGCCATTGATTGAGGGCTTTCGCCGGTCATTTAATATAGATGGCAGAGACCTGTTATTAACAGCCAGTATCGGAATTTCAGTTTATCCAAATGATGGTCTACAAGCATCTGAACTGTTACGGAATGCTGACTCGGCCATGTATCATTCAAAGGCACAGGGGCGGAATACATTTTCCTATTTCACAGATTCAATGAACAAAAATGCTTCGCGGCGTTTATTGCTGGAGGGGCAACTGCATGGTGCTCTAGAACGCAACGAATTCACTATTCAGTTTCAGCCTCAGGTTGCATTCAAAAATCGAACAATTATTGGTGTTGAGGCGTTGTTACGATGGTTTAATCCTACACTTGGCCAGGTTTCTCCTGCAGAGTTTATCCCAATTGCAGAGCAGACCGGAATGATCGTATCAATTGGGCAATATGTGATTACTGAAGCGTTATCGATGGCTGCCAAATGGAGAGGGCTTGGTGTAAATCCTTTTAGGGTTGCTGTTAATCTTTCGCCTCGCCAATTTCGTGATCCAAATCTGGTCACAAGTTTTAAAAAGATGCTTAAAGCAGCAAATGTTACGCCTGATACTATTGAGTTAGAGATAACTGAAGGTGTTTTGATGAGCGGGCTTGCATATGTTGATGATGCCGTATCTGGAATCAGTGATCTGGGTATCAGTATTGCAATGGATGATTTTGGTACAGGCTATTCATCACTGAGCTATCTGCGTAGCTATCCATTCAACGTGCTAAAAATTGATCGCAGTTTTATTAACGATATTACTGTTGATGTTACAGATTACGAGTTGGTCAATGCAGCAATAGCTATGGCCCATGGTTTAGGGCTTAAGGTAATTGCTGAAGGTGTGGAAACCGAGGAGCAATTTGATTTATTAGCTCAACAGGATTGTGATTATGCCCAGGGTTATCTGTTCAGTAAGCCTGTTTCGGCGGATGAGATTACAGAATTACTTGAGTCACAGCTGAAGAATCACCCAATCTGAAAACGTATCATCAACTCAATATTAAAGAGAAGTAGCAAGTCAGTTGTAGGGGTTAAATGCTTGCAGCTACTTTAGTTTAAAATGTTTTGAAATCGCTTCGGCGCAATCCCCTGTTTCAACGTTTATGTCCAGATGGATTCCTTGAGGTGATATACAGCTGATGGTTACCAGTTGGTCTCCATCAATGCCTACGACCCGCATTACCCTCATTGGATTTGGACTGTAAATAAGGTCAATCACTGCCAGTTGGCGTTCACCTATCCACTCATAATGACCCTTAGCCTGGGCATGGCTGACTCGCTCTTGCTGGGGAATGTTGTTGTTGTCATAGGCATGCTGGAGACTCTGTTCTGCCCCCTGTTGATACTCCATCACCAGTTGTTGAAGGTAACCCTGGTCGAATGAGGATTGTGTTATTCCCTCAGCTGACTGTTTACTGATCTTTACATTGGAGGGTTCGGGGGAAAAACCGCAGCCAGCCAGGAGTAAGCTTAAAGTGAGTGATTGGAAGGTGATTCGTAACATGGTAATTCCTGGGTCAGGCTTGAAATCCCACTATTCTAACTTTAATAGTGACGAAAGCCAGTAGTCCAGAATTTAGTGGTTACTATATAGTGGATTATATTCGCAGTGAGGAGTCACTCATTGGTCCCGATGATTTCTGTCAGCATCTCCTTCAGAGGCCTCGGTTTCCCGAAGTGATAACCCTGCCCGTAATCCACACCCATGTGTGTCAGGGCCTGACTGGTGTTTTCATCTGACACAAATTCGGCAATGACCATCTTTTCCATAAAGTGAGCAATCTCAGTAATAGAGCTGATCATGGCGTAGTCTGCCGGTTTGTTGAGAATTTCACGTACAAAGATGCCATCGATCTTGACATAATCAACCGGAAAATCCTTCAGGTATGAAAATGAGGCGTAACCGGAGCCAAAATCATCCAAAGAAAATGAGCAGCCGAGAGCACGTATCTCATTGATTGTATTGGCAGTGTCGCTGATGTCTCCAACCAGTGCGGTTTCAGTGATCTCAAAACCAAAATGTCCAGTCTGTAGAGACGATGATTTTATGCGATCAATAAGTTGAGCTTTGAAATCTCCATCTCCCAGTGATTTGCCAGAAAGGTTGATTGAAAAACTGTGACCTTCCGGTAGACGGTCAGCATAGGGCTCAACCTGTTGGAAGAATGCTTCTACCACCCAGAAATCTACATCCCGCATAAGGTCATAGGTTTCAGCGGCCTGTATGAAGGCCACAGGCGATTCGAGTTCTCCTTCATCATTTAGAATGCGTAACAGGATCTCATGGTGATGAGGCAGTGTATTCGATTTCTGAAGTGGCACGATTGGCTGAACAAACAGTTCCATGCGCCCTTTCGCTAATGCCTCTTTTATTTTGGGTAGGGATTCAACCAACTGTTGGCGTTCCTGGTAGACTGGGTCGCTCTCCAGGTAGATGCGTGTGCAGTTGCCGCCTCCCCGTTTTGCGGTATTACAGGCAGCCAGGGCGGCTTGCATCAGTTTATCCGTCCGCTGGGTATTCGCTTCGATCTGAACTATTCCAATGCTGGCGGTTGATGGAATTAGCCTCCCCTTCCATCTGAAAGCGGTTTCATCGATGGCCTGACGCAACATCTCTGCAGATTGATATCCTGATTCCAGATTCTGTCCACTGAGTAGAAGGGAAAACTCGTCATCACCAATGCGTCCCAGTAGACCCTCATCTGGTAGATAGCTGAGAAGAATGTCTGTAACAGTCTGAAGGAGTTTGTCACCACCCTCGAATCCACATAAATCGTTGACCACCTGAAATTTATCCAGGTCAATCTGAAGCAATACTCCTGCGCACTCCTGTTGCTGTCCATTGATGTGCTTATTCAGCTCTGACTCAAAGGCTCGTCGGTTGGATAGACCGGTTAGTCGGTCAATGTCTGACTCCTGCTTGAAGTCGTTATAAGTGTTGGAAAGAATGGTCTCTATGGTTCTTTCAACGACCGGTTTTGCTGAAGCTGCCATTGGATGAATCTGTTGTCTGGCAAAGCGATTTGCGAGTTGTTGCAGTGTTTCATCCAATGCCTTGAACCCATCACCATCTACTAATAAATATCTGCCTGATTGGGGGTTCTTCCAGGCCAGACTGAGAATTCTTGGTTGATCAGTATTTTCCTGATCCACCAGCCAGGTATCTAGGGCAATCGCGTTTAACTGTTTTTGCCATTGTTGATCTTCAGCTGTATTGTCAACAGGTTCCTGGCGGATATGCATCCCCTGAAAGTAGTGGTGTAGATAAGCTTTATTAACCTCTATTCGCAGATGGGGAAAGTTATCACCCTC
The DNA here is from genome assembly GCA_040506275.1 of Candidatus Thiodiazotropha sp. DIVDIV. Classification (GTDB taxonomy): domain Bacteria; phylum Pseudomonadota; class Gammaproteobacteria; order Chromatiales; family Chromatiaceae; genus Thiodiazotropha. The sequence continues at coordinate 323,602 of JBEVXD010000004.1, read as the reverse complement.
TACGCCGCTTTCGAGCAGTCGCTGCAACTCCAGTTCAAACCCATGCGCCTCCTCAGCATAGATTGGATAGTCAGTAAAACCTTTGTGAATCGTCGAAAGTAGGGATTTCTGCTGAAGCTCAGAAAGGTGATGCTCGCCTGGCGGGTCGGTGAAGATTTGGTGAAGCTGCTCCACTATCTGTAGATAACTTTGCCAGCCTTGATTGCCAGATTTTTCCAAAACCGCAGTCTGAACCATAAGGTTGACCCAACCAAAACGAAACAGTTTGTCGACTATTGGTGAAATTGTCTGATTAAGCAGAAGTTTGGCAAGAGCATCGTAAGTTGTAGTTTGGGCCTGTCTAAGTTTCTCATCTTTGAGGCAGCGAGAGATAGAGAGCTTTCGGTTGGTTTCGAATCGCTCATGCTGTTCCTTGAGTAGCCTGGCAAGTTCTTGTGTCACTTCATCGATGTGATTGTAGTGGCCATTTTCCACCGCTTCAGAGATCACTGACAACTGTTGCGATTCCCTATCCCTTAGTATTGAATTACGGGAACCCTTATTCACATAGGGCTTCATTGATTCAATCGAGTCGAGCAGGTGTCGTACCGGGTGATCAGGGTTTTCCAGCAGGTTGGTGTCCTTCAGAATTGCTTCAATGATCTGGAACTTGAGATTACCCATCAGTGAGCGTAATTCGTTGCTGATCAGTGGGTCCTCGCTCAGCGTAGCAACCAACTCCTCCCCTGCACCGATGGCTGCCCTGGCTTCGTTTGATAGCTGAATTGGTTTGGTACTCTCCTGCTGTAGCAGGTTTTCGATCTGCTGTTGCAGGGAGGCAGTCTGCTGTTGTGAGAGAGAAGAGAGACTGGTCAATATCTCCTTTTGTTCATCGGCCGACATGCCTTGTGTTGCTGTCTGAGAATCATCAATATGATGAAGGTGATGCAGGTCACTGAGATGTCCGATAGGCGTGTTGGCAATATTGCTGGTTTCAGCTGTCTTGATAATAGTCCATTGGGGTTGGCTTTCAGGTTCTCCAACTATCTTTTGCTGTCGCATCTGCTGCAGCAGTTTTTCATAGAGTTTATTGAGGGTGTTGATCAGGCTTTTGCTAAAACTACCAAGAATAAGTCTCGTGATTTGAGTATCAAACTGATAAGCATCTAAAACCTTTTTGAATGTGCTGAGCAAACTAATCGGGGCGATCGGATTGAGTTCGTTATGGATATTATCCTGGCACAGGTGGCTGAGTGCCGCATCAATATGGTAGAGCTGACGGGAAACTTCGGATTCAACCTGACGAGCCATATCATTGACCAGAATCCATATCTCAATTTCCTGTGTCTCTACCAAGGCCATCTCATCTGATAGGTTGGACTCTGGGGTGGGTTTGCTTGTTGACGCACCTGTCAACTCAGAAAAGCTCATTTCTGTTTGCTGAATGAACTGCTCAGTTATGGTTGCGTGATCTTTTTCCAGGCTGTTGAGGGCGAAGAAGAGGCCTGATTGTTCCTGAGGATCACTGGTTTCAGAAATCCTTTGCTGAAGTTCCAGCTGTGCTTGTGAGAAGAAACTGACCAGACAGCCTTCAAGCAAGGGTTTTGTTGTTATTGCAATTTGACTGAGTGTCTTCCGGCTTTGGTCAGGCTCATAGGCTCTTTGTCCTGTTTCTCGCTGGGTATCTGCAGCAGATGTCTGTTTCGATAGAAGCTTGTAGAGTCTGTCGCCATCGTCATCGCTAAATGAGGCTCCCAACCCGCCATTGTCAAAGTAGACCACCTTGATAGCAACCTGCTTAGAGTTGTCTGGGATGGAAATCAGTGCATCCTGTCGATCCGGCTCAGCTATGTAGCCGTGGGAAAATACCTTGTCCAGCTTTTCGTTCAAACATTGCAGGTAGACACCTCCACGGGAATAGTTGAGCATACGACAATCATCGTAAACCTGAGATTGGTATTCGATCACGACAGGAATATCTATCTTGAGTCGAGGATGCCGCCGGCGATTCCTTTGATCTTTCAATTCATGAATCCTATGAAGTGCAGCCTGTTTTTCTTAACTTGGTTTAGAAGAGGACTATAAACCTATCGGCACTATGCAGGCCGGTCTTTAGCAGGCAGGTTTTTTCTTTTCATGGACGATGCTCCAGGTCAATCGAATGGCCTGGTTATTAACTATTAATTGTGTGGTTTTTCTCCCCACTTACTGACTGGAAATTGATCTGGCGATATCATGAGCTGTACTACGGTCAATATTATTGAACTGCCCGGTTTTGTGTAGTGGCCAAACCATCTTGCAACGTGAGAGCCTTAGTATCATGAAAAGCTGCAACTCTCTTACCAGTATATTACTTCTTCTGATTCTTGTTGCCTGCACCACCAGTCCCACTGGCCGCAAACAGCTGATGATCATCAGTGAAGAGACAGCTATCAACTCCTCGAAAGGCGCCTATGTTGAGATGATAAAACCCTATGAGCAAGAGGGTAAACTGGACAGTGATCCACAACTCAAGGCCAGGGTGTCACGAATCACAGGCCGTCTCATTGCTCAGGCAGTGGAGATGCGTCCGGAGACCAGGGATTGGGCGTGGAGTATGAAGATTCTAGATGATCCTGATACGGTAAACGCCTGGGCGATGGCTGGAGGAAAGATGGCGCTCTACACCGGCCTGATAGAGCAGGTAAAGCCAACTGATGATGAGTTGGCTCAGGTGCTGGCCCATGAGATATCCCATGCCTTGGCCAAACACTCTGCTGAAAAGATGTCTGTCGCCATGGCCAGTCAGTTGGGGATGGTGGCGGTAGCTGCGTCGACTGACAATCGGGCAGTACTTGCCGGTTCATTGATGGCGGCAAAACTGGCGATAGATTTACCGAATAGCCGCACTGCTGAGGAAGAGGCAGATAGAATTGGCATCGAGCTGGCTGCCAAGGCTGGATATGATCCGCGGGCGGCGGCCACTTTGTGGAAAAAGATGGGTGAAGTCTCAGGTAGTCGGGTACCTCAATTTCTCAGTACGCACCCCAGCCCCTCCAATCGCGCCGAGACACTGGGTAAGCTAGCGGATAAGATGATGCCCTATTTCGAGGCGCCTGGTGAGCGCCCCAGTTTAAACTATTGATATTTTTAGATTCAGGAGAACAGGACTCAATATGGCCACAGGTACGCTCTACATCCTCTCTGCTCCGTCTGGTGCAGGTAAAACAAGCCTGCTAAAGGTACTTCGTGAACAGGATGGTGAATTGCATGTCTCTGTCTCCCATACCACCCGTCCAATGAGACCTGGGGAAGAGAGTGGTCGGGACTACCATTTTGTCGGAATGGAAGTGTTTGAGCAGATGATTTCAGCGGGCGCTTTTTTAGAGCATGCTGAGGTATTCGGAAACTACTACGGAACCTCTGAGGCTGAGGTTAGAGGGCAGTTAGATGCTGGTCGGGACACTGTTCTGGAGATCGACTGGCAGGGCGCGCGCCAGGTCAGGGAGCGCTTTCCTGAAGCAGTGTCGATCTTTATCCTGCCACCCAGCCCTGAGGCATTGCATGATCGCCTGAGCGCCCGGGGACAGGATAGTGAGGAGGTAATCCAGGGACGCATGCAACAGGCCGTGAGCGAAATGTCCCACTATGACGAGTTTGACTATCTGGTGATAAATGACGAATTCGATATTGCCTTGGGAGAGCTTAGGGCTATTGTCATTGCCGAGCGGTTGCGACTGTCATATCAGTCGGATCGCCATGCAACACAGATCCATGCCCTGCTTCAGGTTGTAGTTTAAGGGTTCTACGGATTGGTTTATGGCAGTGCTTGTTTAATAGAACTGCCCTTTTCTGGGGCAGATATTTTTGCAGCAACAGCCTGATAAGCGCCATCCTGACTGTGAATAGGCAATTTTTTATCGACTATCCATGCTATCCGTCTCTATTCATAAGGACGCAACACTGGCCATTTAGGATTGGATCTCAATCCCACAAGCTATAATATAGCGACCCCTGATTTGAACTGAGACTGATGATGGCCGGAAAACTCTATATCAAAACCTTCGGTTGCCAGATGAACGAGTATGATTCATCGCGTATGGCGGATGGCTTGCGCGTGGCTGCTGGCCTGGAGTTGACCGATGACCCGGAACAGGCAGATGTACTGCTGCTAAATACCTGTTCAATTCGGGAAAAGGCTCAGGAGAAGGTCTTCTCCCAGCTGGGGCGCTGGCGACCCTGGAAGGAGCGTAATCCTGCTTTGGTTATTGGCGTGGGCGGATGCGTGGCCAGTCAGGAGGGTGAGGCGATCAGGGAGCGGGCTCCTTATGTGGACCTGGTTTTTGGCCCTCAGACCTTGCATCGGCTGCCTGAGATGGTGCAGCAGGTTCGCCGTGAGCGACAGCCTATGGTTGATGTCAGTTTTCCGGAGATTGAGAAGTTTGATCGTCTACCAGAGCCCAAGGCAGATGGCCCTACGGCCTATGTTTCGATCATGGAAGGATGCTCAAAATATTGCACCTACTGTGTGGTGCCTTTCACTCGAGGTGAAGAGATAAGCCGCCCTTTCGATGATGTTATCGCTGAGGTGGTGGGTCTGGTGGGGCAGGGTGTTCGTGAGATTCATCTGCTCGGGCAGAATGTGAATGCCTATCGTGGAGAAATGCACGATGGGGAGCTTGCAGATCTTGCGCTGCTGATTGAATTTGTAGCGGCGATTGATGGTGTTGAGCGTATTCGTTTCACCACATCCCATCCGCTTGAATTCTCAGATCGACTGATAGATGTCTATGCTCAGGTTCCGGAATTGGTCAGTTTTCTGCATCTACCGGTGCAGTCAGGTTCAGACCATGTTCTGGCAATGATGAAGCGGGGACATATGGTACTTGAATACAAAGCTAAGATAGCCCGTTTACGCAAAGTACGCCCTGATATTACCATCTCTTCCGATTTTATTGTTGGTTTCCCCGGCGAGACCGAAGAGGATTTTGAACAGACTCTTCAACTCATCGAAGAGGTTGGTTTTGATCACTCCTACAGTTTTATATATAGTCGCCGCCCCGGAACGCCGGCTTCTGATCTTCCCGATGATCTGTCATTGGAAGTCAAACAGAAGCGTCTGGAACGGTTGCAGCAGCTAATCAACACCCAGGCCCAAAGCATCAGCCGTCAGATGGTTGGAACTACCCAGTGTATTCTGGTTGAGCGCCCAGCAAAAAAGAATCCAGCACAATTGGCGGGTCGTACTGAAAACAACCGGGTGGTTAACTTCGATGGCCCGGCTGATCTCATCGGGCAATTTGTCGAAGTTCGAATCACCGAGGCGCTACCAAACTCACTGCGAGGCGAATGGTCAGGCCGTCTTAAGGAAAGTGCAGTTGGCTGAACATCCTCAATCTCTCGATCTGGCTCTGGAGCCAGCGGACAACCCAAGGCTTGCGAATGTATGTGGTCAGTTGGATGAGCATCTGCGCCTCATAGAGCGCCGCTTGGGTATAGAAATCAACAATCGGGGTAATCATTTTCGGCTGATTGGAGAGGAACATGCCATTCAAGCCGGTGAACAGGTGTTGCAGGATCTCTATCGCGCATCCGTGAATGAGGTGCTGGAGCCGAAACGAGTGCATCTGTTTTTGCAGGAAGCAGGAGTGGATGAATTGCTCGACAGGGATACACAGGCTGATCTGCCTGAAACTGTCATCAAAACCCGACGTGGATTGGTACGCCCCCGTGGTGGGAATCAGAAGGAGTATCTGCACAAGGTGCTCACTCACGACATCAACTTCGGTGTTGGGCCCGCTGGTACAGGTAAGACCTATCTGGCGGTAGCAAGCGCAGTAGATGCACTGGAACGAGACCAGGTGAGACGCATCCTGCTGGTGAGACCTGCGGTGGAAGCCGGTGAGCGGCTTGGTTTCCTGCCTGGTGATCTGGCACAAAAGATCGATCCCTATCTGCGTCCGCTCTATGATGCGCTGTATGAGATGTTGGGATTTGAGAAAGTTGCCAAGCTGGTGGAACGGAATATTATCGAGATTGCGCCACTGGCCTACATGCGAGGCCGTACTCTCAATGAATCCTTTGTCATTCTTGATGAGGCACAAAATACTACCCCCGAACAGATGAAGATGTTTCTGACTCGTATCGGTTTCGGCTCAACTGCTGTAATCACAGGAGATGTGACACAGATCGACCTGCCCAGGGGGCAGCAGTCGGGGTTACGTCAGGTTACAGAGGTGCTTGCCAATGTCGAAGGTATCAGTTTTACATTCTTCAATGCACGTGATGTGGTTCGACACCCTGTAGTACAGCGGGTGGTTCGCGCCTATGACGATTTCGACCTGAGATCCTGATCACCGACATGAGCCGCTTGCTGCTGGAGATACAACGGGTTGCTGAGACCTCTCAGGGCCTGCCGTCAGATCAACAACTGCATCTCTGGGCTGAGGCTGCGCTTGAGACCGGGACGGATGATGTGGAGATGGTGATCCGTCTGGTTGATGAGCCAGAGAGCCAGCAATTGAATCGAGATTATCGAGGCAAGGACAAGCCGACCAATGTGCTCTCCTTTCCATTTGAAGCCCCTGAAGTGGTTTCTACCCCCTTGATTGGGGACTTGGTGGTTTGCGTTCCATTGGTTGCCCTGGAGGCGGATCAGCAGAATAAGACTTTAGAAGCCCATTGGGCGCATATGGTGGTTCATGGTGTTCTGCATCTGCAGGGATATGACCACCAAAACGATCACGAAGCTCAGATCATGGAGGGTAGAGAGCGCGATATCCTTCTATCCTTAAAATTTTCAGACCCCTACATTAACGAGAAGCAATGAACAGCGAAGATCGATTAAGTAGCGGTTCCTCCAAACGCTGGCTAGAACGAATCAGTCGAATGTTTGGCAGTGAACCGCAAGACAAGGAGCAGATCTACAATTTACTGAAGGAGGCCAGCGAGAGGGAGTTATTAGACACTGATGCCCTGAGTATGATGGAGGGCGCAATGCTGGTTTCCGAGAGGCGAGCAAGGGACATTATGAATCCCCGCTCGAAGCTGGAGGTGGTGCGAGCTGGAGATAGTCTGGATGAAATATTACAGGTTGCCATAGAGTCGGCCCATTCCAGACTGCCAGTTATCGGTGAGGATGTGGATGAGATTCTGGGGCTGCTTTTGTCAAAGGATCTGCTGCCGTTCTTTCAGAAACAACAAAAAGATGAATTTGATCTACACCAGGTGATGCGTGAAGCGCTGTTTGTCCCAGAAGCCATGCGGCTCAATCAGCTGTTAAAAAACTTGAAATTAAGCCGTAACCATATGGCCATTGTTGTTGATGAGTATGGTTCAACTGCGGGTATTGTCACGCTGGAGGATCTGCTTGAGCAGATCGTGGGTGAAATCGAGGATGAACACGATACACCTGAAAACGAACCACAAGCGATAACCGGCGCCCAGGTCGATATTCGGAATTAGTTTTACCTCGGTTTAGATGGACAGATACAAGAGGATTTGGCAGTTATTAACCCAGCCGTTGGGTAGAGGATAGAAGGTATAAGCACAGTGCAATTCCTAATACGCGCCCCACGGTTAATGGCCTTTATCTCTGGTGGGCTTGCCACACTGGCATTCGCGCCTTTCAATTTCTGGATATTGGCGGTTTTAAGCCCACTACTGCTATTCCTTATCTGGCATCATGGGAGAGGCCCCTCCTTCCAGACGGGTTATGCCTATGGTGTGGGCCTGCTTGGAAGCGGAGTCTCCTGGCTGTATGTCAGTGTCGCCCAGTTTGGTGACCTGGGATGGCTGTTTCCTTTGGTGCTTACCCTGGGTTTTATCCTCTTTATTGCCCTCTTCTACGGCGTGCTGGGATGGGTGGCCTCATATTTTGATTCAGTTGCGGCTGCACCAAAGCTGGTGTTGGTCTATCCCGCCTTATGGGTGTTGATGGAGTGGTTCAGAGGTTGGTTTTTAACCGGCTTTCCCTGGCTGCAGTTAGGTTACTCCCAGATAGATTCTCCACTTGCTGGATATGCACCTCTGCTGGGGGTATTGGGGGTTACCTGGGCTGTCTCTCTCTCTGCTGGGTTATTGTCTTATTTAACTGATGTTCGGGGCCGCAGGCTCTGGTTACTGTCTGGTTTGGTCGTGATCTGGATGGGAGGCTGGTTGGCCAGTCAGATAGAGTGGAGCACTCAAAATGGTCAACCACTCAGTGTTGCCTTAATACAGGGCAACATACCTCAAGCTCAGAAATGGGCGCCTGAGCAATTAACCCCTAGCCTGGTTTTGTATGCCAATCTTTCACGGGATAATCTCGATAAAGACCTGGTGGTATGGCCCGAGACGGCTGTTTCCGCTTTTCAATATCAAGTCGAAGAGGCATTTATACAACCACTTGAAAAAAGGGTCAGGGATCATAATTCCAATCTGGTATTCGGTGTGGTGCAGATGGATCAGACTAGGAAGCACTATTACAACGCCCTGGTGGCGCTGGGTAACGAGGAGAGAGATAGCTACTACAAGGGTCATCTGGTGCCATTTACTGAGTATCTACCACTAAAATCGATTCTGTGGCCTTTGGTTGAACTGTTTACAATTCCGATGTCTGATTTCTCTGCTCGTTTGCAAGAGAAACCATTGATGAAGGTTGGTAACCACTCTGTTGGTATGTCGATCTGTTATGAAGATGCCTTTGGCAATGAGATAATCAAAGCATTGCCAGAAGCTGCCTACCTGATCAATGTTAGTAATGATGCCTGGTTTGGTGATTCACTGGCCCCTCCACAGCATCTGCAGATTGCCCGTATGCGTGCCCTTGAAACGAGTCGGTATCTGTTGCGCTCAACAAATACAGGGATCTCAGCAATCATTGGCCCCCATGGCGAGTTTCTGAGTAGATCAGCTTTACAACGACAGGATGTGTTGCAAGGAGAGATCTTGCCGATGAGTGGATTGACGCCCTATGCACGGGTAGGAAACCTTGCTGTTCTGATAATGCTGATAGTGACCTTGGTTGTGAATGTTGCTGTGACCAAAAAATGGTCGGGGGGCTGATTTGAGAACAGGATTTGTTTTTCAACAGCGATGATTTTAGAGATGGGGGGTGTGCGGTTCAAAAGCCGTTTTGATTGTGTTTGAATGGTCAAATGTCCTGTCAAAATAATCTAGATAAACCAATATACGCATGAAAAAACGAGTGTTGATTACTGGCGCCTCATCCGGTTTTGGCGAAGCTTGTGCCCGCCGCTTCTCTGATGCAGGTGACGATCTTGTACTCTGTGCCCGAAGAGAGGATCGGCTGCATGCACTCAGAGAGTCCCTCTCAGGAACAGGGCAGGTTCATGTTGAGACGTTGGATGTTACCGACCGTCAAGCTGTGGATGGTTTTCTAAACCGGCTGCCAGAACCCAGTCGTGAGATCGATGTGTTGATCAACAATGCGGGTTTGGCCCTTGGCCTTGAGCCGGCTCATCGAGCCGATCTTGAGGATTGGGAGACTATGGTCGACACCAATATCAAGGGTTTGATGCGTATTACCCGGTTGATTCTGCCTGGTATGGTTCAACGTAAACGTGGGCACATTGTCAATATGGGTTCAGTTGCAGCTAACTGGCCTTATCCTGGCGGTAATGCCTATGGTGCAACCAAAGCCTTCGTGCAGCAGTTCTCCAGAGGCTTGAAAGCAGACCTGATTGGCACGCCATTAAGGGTTACCAATATCGAGCCGGGCCTGGCTGAGACTGAGTTTTCACTGGTCAGGATGAAAGGGGATAGTGACAAAGCAGCGGATGTCTATAAGGATACCCAACCCTTGACGGCAGATGATATTGCCGAGATCGTCTATTGGACGACATCCCTGCCACCACACGTCAATATCAACACCCTCGAAGTAATGCCGGTATGTCAGTCGTGGAGCCCTTTTGCAATTGATCGAACCCTGGGTAAGGATCGTTGAAGGCACTGTTCAATGCGGCCATAGAGATCTGCCTGCTTAAACGTGGTCCGCAGGATCTACCTACGTCCATCCATCTGCTGTGGCTCACTACCCTGTTGAATATGTTTGTTGGAATATTGATGCTGACGGACGCTCAATCTGGAATTGTGCGTGCCATTTGGCAAACCCTGTTTGAGTTAGCGCTGATGCTGGGTATGCTCTATACCGCATTACGTTTGAGAGGATTAACACAACGACTCATACAGGCAGTTACGGCACTCATGTTGAGTGGCTTTCTGTTAGGTATGTTGGCACTGCCATTGATCTCCTGGAGTAAGCAGAGTCAATCTGTGGAGTCAGGTCTTTTGTTTCTGATTGTGTTTTCCTGGGGTATCGTGGTGTTCGGTCATATATTACGTCACACTTTCGATTTTTCTTTGAATGTCGGTATTGCCGCTGCACTGCTTTACACCATGGTCGCAGGCAGTCTGGTAGCGATCTTTTTTCCGGTAGTAACATGATGCATCTACATATCCTGGGAATATGCGGCACATTTATGGGAGGCATTGCCCTGTTGGCAAGGGCTTTGGGTCATAAGGTGAGTGGGTCTGACGCCAATGTCTATCCTCCCATGAGCACCCAGCTGGAACAGGCAGGGATCGAGCTTATGCAGGGTTTTAAACCGGAACACCTGGATCCGGCTCCCGATGTCGTTGTGGTAGGTAATGCCATGTCCAGGGGGAATCCTGCGGTGGAGTATATGCTCAATCAGGGGTTGGCCTACACCTCTGGCCCCCAATGGTTGGCTGAACATGTTTTACCTGAGCGTTGGGTGCTGGCCGTGGCCGGGACACATGGAAAAACAAGTACAGCCAGTCTGTTAGCATGGATCCTGGAAGATGCTGGACTGAATCCTGGATATCTCATTGGCGGTGTGCCGGAAAATTTTGGGGTGTCCGCCCGGTTGGGAGAGATGCCTTTTTTTGTGGTTGAGGCTGATGAATACGATACAGCTTTTTTCGATAAGCGGTCGAAATTCGTTCACTACCACCCCCGTACTCTGGTATTGAATAACCTCGAATTTGATCATGCTGATATCTTTGATGATCTGGCGATGATTCAGAGACAGTTTCACCATCTTGTACGGACTGTCCCATCGCAAGGGCTGATCGTTGCTCCGCAAAACGATGAAAATATCAGTCAGGTGATTGATATGGGTATCTGGACACCCATGGAGTACTTCGATCCATTAAACGCAACCGATTGGTATGCAGCCGATGGTACAGTAGATGGACAACAATTCGATGTGATCTGTGAAGGAGAGTCCCAAGGACGAGTCGAATGGGCGTTGGTCGGGCAGCACAACGTTGCGAATGCCCTCGCCGCTATCGCAGCAGCCCGGCATGCTGGGGTTCCCCCTGGTGTTGCCATTTCCGCTTTATCAAGATTTAAGAATGTTAAGCGCCGCATGGAACTGCGTGGTGAGGTATGGGGCGTTCGTGTCTATGATGATTTCGCTCACCACCCGACTGCAATTGAAACTACGCTGAATGGTTTGAGAAGCCAGGTTGGTGAGGCGCGTATCATCACCATGCTTGAACCTCGTTCCAATACCATGAAGCAGGATATTCATACCCAGCGCCTGACAGGTGCCCTGGAGGCGGCTGATAGTGTCATGTTATTTGCCCCCAGTGATCTTGAGTGGGACGCAGAGACCGTTATGGCGCCCTTAGGGCCCCGTGCTGAGGTGTTTCGCGATACCCAGGGGATGATCGACAGGTCGATGGATATCGTCAAGCCAGGGGATCATATCCTGATTATGAGTAATGGTGGTTTTGAAGGAATTCATCAGCGATTGCTTGATGCATTACAATGTCGGGTATGAGTATCCAAACAAAACCGATCGCCATAGCCATTACCGGAGCATCCGGAAGTGCCTATGCATTGCGCCTGATCGAATCTCTTGTTCAGGCAGAGCAGCCACTCTATGTGATGATCAGCCAGGCCGGCCAGGTTGTGCTGCGTATGGAGTCTGGTCTTGAACTGCCATCCCAGCCGAGCGAAGCGCAGAAGGTGCTTTGCGAGCGATTCAATGCCGATCTGGAAAAACTGCAAGTATTCGGGCGTCAGCAGTGGATGGCTCCTGTGGCCAGCGGATCTAATCCACCCAGGGCGATGGTGGTCTGCCCCTGTACTGTTGGTGCCCTGTCAGCCATCGCCTGCGGAGCCAGCAATGATCTGATGGAGCGGGCTGCAGACGTGATTTTAAAAGAGCGGCAAAAGTTAATTCTGGTAGTTCGTGAGACCCCTTTTTCTGAAATTCACCTGGAGAATATGCTCAAGCTTAGTCGTATGGGGGCCGTGATCATGCCGGCAAACCCTGGCTTCTATAACAGCCCAAAGAGAATTGAGGATATTGTCGATTTCATGGTGTCCAGAATTCTGGATCAACTGGATGTTGAGAACAACCTCTCCCCCAGGTGGGGGGAGTGAGTAGGTTTTCTCATTCGTTGAAGAGTACTTCTTTTTATTGCGCTTTCAGGTATGCAGCCACTTTTTCAGCTTCCTGCTGACTGATGTTTGGGAAGGATGGCATTATGTGACCACCTTTGATGATCTTTTCAGAAATTTCCTCTGTTGAGTCATCGGTGCCTGCGAGTTTAAGTAAAAAACCGAACTTGCCCTGACCATTGCTTCCGTGGCAACTAGAGCAAGCGTTGGCGTAGATATCCATGCCGTCCATACCCGTAACTGGTTTGAAATTATTTGAGTCGCTACAGCCAGAAAGTGCCAAGGCAAGCAGGCTGATGCTGGTGATGTAGAAAATTTTATTCATGTTAAGCCTCCGTTTCGAAAATATTGTTCAACCACACTGTGACTTGGTCGTTCTACAGTTCAAAGCGGTCAAACAGCTGACGGCGGAGATAGTACTTTTTTTTGTTGGGTAAGGATAGGGTGGGGGTAGTAATAGTCTTCAGCTGAATTCTGTTTCAGTGCATCTGGTCAAATAACCGTAGTCCTGTCAGAAATATGGTATCTGTCGGGGAACTTTGAGGTGGAATTGGGTTACAAGCAGGTTAGTCAGTCTCTGTTAAAATACAGTACAGCGATTACGTCCCTTCTGCTTGGATTCATAGAGTGCGCTGTCAACCCGTTTGAGCAGTGAGTCTATGTTGTCGCTGGATCTTACGACACTGGCTCCAAAGCTGGCAGTTACTTTACCGACTTCTTCATGTTGTAACTGTTCGATGGCGGTACGCAGGGATTCTGTCAGAATTCTTAACTCTTTAGTGTCTATCAACGGGGCTATTATCATGAACTCTTCACCTCCCCATCGTGCAAGAATATCTGATTTTCGAATTCTACCAGTTAAGGTATCCACAGTATTTTTCAATACTTTGTCACCCATGTCATGACCATATAAATCGTTGACCTGTTTAAAGTTATCCAGATCGAACATTATCAAACCAAATCGGTTATTGGTCAGGCCGGCCCAGGCAATCTGGTTTTTTAACTCTTCATCAAACTTCATGCGGTTGAAAATTTGCGTGAGCCTGTCAGTTTCTGCAATGTATTGGAGCTGTTTCTCCATCTCCACCGTTTCGCTTATATCGCGGTGAGACTCAATAATTTGAATTATATTCTCGCCAGATTCATCAAAGATAGGTGTTGCTCGTACATCCACATGTATCACCTTTCCTTTATGATCAAAATGTTTGTGAATAACCGATACTGAAGTTCTCTTCTCTAAGATTTCTTTAATTGGACAGGGGTCGAGCTGCCCCTTACAGGGTGAAGTGCGTTTGTGAGAGAGATGATAGCAGGTGGTATTCGAGGTGATCATTTGACCTCTGTTGTAGAGATCTAATGCAGATTGATTGATCAGTTGAAGTTCATAAGTATTGATGTCAATTACCAAAGTTGGATCAGGGATGGTGTCGACCACTTTTTGGATATAGTCCCTTGATTGTGTAAGCTGCTGTTCCGCTTCCTTTAACTGGGTGACGTCATGGATATGGACGAAAAAACCGGTCAATCTGCCTTGGTTATTACGAATAACATGGGTGGTTTCGTCCACCCATTTACGATTGTTATTGTGGTCAACAACCAGGTAAGGTAAACGATTGAATGTGATTGAGTGATTCCGGTCAGCCTTCAAAGTCTCCTGGGTATATTGCTCTAAATAGCTACTGTCAATAATACTGGAAAAGGTAATATTACCTGATTGAAAATGTTCCTGTTTAAATCCCAATAGCTCTTCAACATTTGCTGAAATGAAAGATATTGGCCAGCCAACCTCATTGCGTAATTTTGCAACTACACCGGGCCCATTTAGAAAAAGCTCATGCTCATGTGTGATTTCGCGACTTAGAGCATGATTCTTTCGTTCATTAGCGTTTCGTTTCTCTCTCTGCCATAGAGCAAAGCCAAGTACTATTGCAAATAGTATGTAGATAAAAATTATCAAAGGGATGAAGTCGGACAGTTTTCGCCAAAGTTTTACCTGCAGAAGTTCATTAGGTACATGCAATACCATCCTCATGCAACCTTTGCAGGTCTGCGTGGCTTGAAAGCTACCTGAAGGGTCAATTGTATTAAATGTATAGAATCCTTGTTGATTGAATAACTGTCCTTGATGGTTGTTCTGAATGCTCTTCCAGGCTTGCTCGTGAGTTACGTTCATTCCTGCCTGGGGGCTGTCTGGGAACATGAATTCCCAGTCCTGGGCGGCATCTGGACTTACCAGACTGTATCCTTGCCAATTGAGTAGCATGGCTTGCCCTGAAAAGCCCGCCGAGATTCTTCTGAAGTCATCCAGCAACTCCTTGGCAAGAAAGTTTAAAATTATCACCCCATCAGCCCTTCCATCATCGATATTGATTCGCTGGCCAAAGCGGATGGTAGGCTTCAAGGGTAATTCTATCTGTTTTCGCTCAATATTAAGGTCAAGGATCGAGTTCCAGATTTCGTCAATAGGTGTATTAATGGCCTCTATAAAATAGTATCGGTGCTTTTTTGATTGAAGATATTGACTACTCACAGGAGAGGGGTCGCCACTGTTGTAGTTTATGCGGATAACTTCCTGTCCACTCTTGTCGAGAAAACGAATCTGGTCATATCGCCCTCTCTGTTTTGACATGGAAGTCCACAGTTGTTCCAGTCTGTTTATTGCTGTTGGGCTTTTTGTTTCATGATTCAAATCATGCAGTTTGTATTGTTCTGCGAGTAGCTTTAAGTCTGAGTGAATTTCAAAAAAAGCCAAACTAAGTTGATCACTCAGCTGATTGATGAGTATATTGGATTCAAGTTTCAGTTCATTTTTGACACTATTTTCGGTCTGGGAATAGAGTATCCAGAATGCAAGGCCTACCAACGCGGTTATCGGTATCAGAAAGAGAAAATAATAACGGAAGAGTCTGCCGATATTCATGATGCCGATTGAGGCGATGGTGGGTCTGGTTGATCAGAAGATAATGGGTGCAGAATGATAACAGCACCGGTTATCTTGTCACTCTCCTTAATTGGTGTGCTGATATACTCAACCTCTACAGGATCACCGCTTTTATTCCAAACAATCTCTTTATCCCCTCGTTGAATCTCACCAGTTTTTAATACTTCGGTTATAGGGCATTGAGTTGTTGGTAAAGGTGAGCCGTCCTCGCAGCTGTGATGCCATAGTAGATGACTCTCTTTGCCGATCATCTCCTCTATGGAATAACCCAACAGGTTTGCTGCAGCTGGATTGACAAAGGTATGCCTGGCTTGATCATCTAAGCCAATAATACCGTCTCCTGCAATATCAAGAATCAGCTCTTTTTGTTGCTGTGTCCGGCTGTTCTCTTCTTCAAGCTTTTTATACTTATCGATATCGTCTATTACGGCAACTAAGTATTCCACCTGGCCCTTTATATCCGGTTTGGTGGAAAGGGAAAGCTGAATCCATTTTGAATGACCGTCAGCACAATTTATACGTAACTGCAGGGAAGTGCTGGCCAGTTTGTTTTGGCGAAGTTGATCGATAGCTTTGATGCATGTGGGTAGATCATCGCTATACAGAAGATCTTTCAGGTTGATCTCCTTCAGCTGTTGTCGGGTCAGAGAGATAATGTCGCAGAGTTTTTGATTCGTCCTTAAAAATTTGCCAGTCGGTATGATATGAGCTAAACCTACAGCTGCCTGCTCGAAAGTGGCAACTTGAGCTTCCCTGCTGATTTCGAGGGTTGTTTTGTGCTCTGTCAGGGAGCGTTTTAGCCGAATGACCCTCATACTCAGGATGGTAGTTGACAATAGTATTACGGAGAATAGTAAGTACCAGTACCAATATCTGGCTAAGATGCTGATAAGTTTTTCATGGGTTTTTTTGTTATATGGGGGTAGCGCCAATAAGCGCAGCAGGTCGTCTACAGTCTGGTAGTTTTCAGGAATAGTCCAGCCATATATATGTGCATTTTTCGTAGCTAAATGTTCAGAGGGAAGGCTTAATAGTGTAATAGAGACCTTTCGGGCAAGCTCCAGAGGGGTGTGGGATAGCATCGCAAAAGGCCATTCAGGATATAGGGGGGTGCTGATTGCGAAGGGAAAATGATCATACTGGTTTGCAGAAAGAATACGGAAATTCTCTTTCTCAATCAGACCCTCATTGGTCATTCTTTCCAATGTGTCCGTCCTGACAATACCAACCTCAGCTTCACGGCTTTGGATCGCATTGACTACAGCGTCATGTGTATTCAGGTACCCTAGTGAGGCAAAATCCCAGCGGTCAATGTCATTAGTTTGGAGCTCCCGCTGTGCCATTATCCAGCCACCCAGTGAAGTGGGATGTACAGCTGCTACCCTTTGGTTTTTGAGGTCCCCCAAGCGCTTGATATCGTCATTACTCTCCAGTGTGAATATCACACTGCCAAATTGAGATGTGCGGTTTTCAGGCGAGAGTTCGTTGACCAATGTCAGGATTCGCCTGGCACCATACCTCACGGCAAGGTCGACATAAATTCCGGAATTGACGATAACAAAATCGACCAGCTTGTTTTTAACGATAACGGGGATGTCGTCGAATCCCATTGGTACAATTGTAAACTGGTATTCAGGTATGGATTTAGAAAGATAAGCGGCGGTGGCATCCCAACGTTGATGACTTTTCTCATACCCTCGTTTTGCCAAGACACCGATTTTTACCTCTTGTGGCCCAGCCCAAAGGTCAGAGACGCAAAACAACAGACAGAAAAAAATGGTAAGTGACCTGATCATATGAGCTGATTTTCAGTGGGTTTGGTAATTGAAATTCTCCTGGATTATTTTACGCAATCCACATAAAAGTGGCTATACGCTCTTATTCCTCTTCCAGATAGAGTTACTTTTAAATCGGCAGGATTGTCTTGAGCTTTAGCAGCTGTCAGCGTCAGTAATCTATTTCAGGGATAAAAATGCTTTTCTGTCATGGTGATATCAAGAGAATTTTTGTGCAGCTTAATATCCATTCTGATGCCGAGTATAAGCGATCTTGTTCAATTAAGTTGAATTAGGTGTTCGCTGACAAGGGAACAACCATTGCCTGCGAGCCGCGCCTTGATCAAGGGTAGGCTTGAAACCCTGAAGACAACATACTTTGTCGCCGGGTTAATAGTATTGATCCGATAGCAGTAAAATACCTGCCTCGGAAGAGTGGTTGGTAATTGTCTCACTCTGTTCTAAATCATTTTGTAGTTGTTTTGCCGGGGTAATAAAGTCAGATTTAGTGTGCGGAATAACCAATAAGCTGAAAGACTCCTCTGCCAGTTGGGTCGATACATTGCCTAAGTATAAAGGGGTACTTAATGTATCAATGGCAAACCGGGTTGCCCAGAGTCTCAGCACAATCCGACTATTTGGAGTCAGGTCTTTAATCAGTACCAGTTTTTCATGGCTGGCGTTATGGACATGGGGCAATAGTGGTAGGTCTGGTAGTGATGTACTCGGAGAGAGTAGTCGTAACATATTGTTCCAGCTTAGTATTTTGGCTGGTTTCCATCCTTTTAGGGCAAGTTGCTCTGTCAGCCGGTCTAAGTTTCCGGAGTATTGAAGATTCAAAGGATGGCTGCCCTCACCCCGGAGGTCATGGCGTGATGTTGGGATCTCATGCTGGTCTGATAACCAGACTGTTTGCGAGAGTATCTGAGGTTCGGCTTGAATTTGGTAGGGTATCAGGTTCTGTTTTAAGTGCCACGCTTGGAAGAATATACAAAGTGCCAGGATAGCCAACCCACTGGTAACGATTGCCGAAATGCGAGACTCTGCTTCAACATGGTGGTAATAAGCGATTCCAAGTAGGGCCAACCAGGCAATGCCAAGAGTTAGACTACCCAGAATGTCAGTAGCCCAATGGACACCAAGGTAGAGTCTTGAGAGGGCTACGGCTCCCACGATAGCGGTGGCAATACTATATGGAAGCCAGCGCCAGTCACGGCTCAGGATACGTGCCACCAATATTGAATAGAAGCCATACAGTGTGACACTTCGCAGCACATGCGCACTCGGAAAAGACCAGGGGCCCAGTTCATCCGGTGATGTGGTGGGACGGGGTATGCGTAAACCGTACTTTAACAGCAGAGGGGTCAAGAGGCCGAAAGCTGCAGCAGCCATCAGATAGTTAAAGGTGCGATAGTGTCCTCGCAAAAGCAAAATCACTGCTGTGGCACCACCGAAAACCAGTGTGGTCGATAGATCGCCAAGGCTAGTGATCAGGTACATGGCCTGGTCACCCCAGGGTGTGCGGAGACTCTGCAGGGCGTTATGGACCATCTCGTTGGCTGACTTTGTCAGTGAGCCATCCAAAACGATCCCTGTAAGCAGAACAAACAATAGCGTGGCAAGCAGTAGAAGCGTTGCCAGAAAAGCCAGCCCTTTTGCTTCAGGGTGTTGTGGATCTGCCAGAGCGGAAGAAATTGAACGAAAACCGCGGTGGAGCTGTCCCCATTCGAAGCTTTTCTGGATCAGTTCCTTGGCATGTGGTTGAAATAGTCGAAACAGGGTATGAACCAGTTTGAAAAGTCCCCAGGCCAGAATCAATAGTATCAGCATCAGAATCACCAGCCTGAATGCAACCTCTGAAGCAAGTTCAAGCGAAGCACCGAAGACGATACCGGGTAAGAGATAAATCGGTGCCCAAGCCAAGGCAGAGCTGATGTTAGCGATTAAAAATCGCCATGTGGACATCCCCAGCATCCCTGCTACCAGGGGAATGATTGCTCGTACCGGGCCGAAAAATCGCCCGATTGCGACACTTTTTCCACCATATTTTTCGAAGAAATCAATCCCTTGGTAGAGGGTTTTCGGGTAACGATTGAAGGGCCAAATCTTTCGTAGCCCCTCCTGATAGTACCGGCCAAGCCAGAAACTCAAACCGTCACCGGCCACTGCGCCGGCCACTGCCCACCAGAATACAGGCCAAAATTCGAGGGTGCCGGTTGCAATCAATGCACCGAAACCAAACATCGCCACTACCCCTGGAACCAAGAGACCAACAATTGCAACAGATTCCGAAAAGGCCACTAGGAAAACTGCGATACCAGCCCACAGGGGATTTGCGCCGATCCATACCAGCAGAGGTGCAAAGAACTCAGTCATCGGTCAAAATCCGATGACTCAGATACGATAGCGCTATCCTTCCTTAGTATGCTGATCACGCAACGCCTTGTACTCCCCATAGCATTTCGCCTGTTCATCACATGCCCGGCTATCCTGTTGTTTAAGGCTTTGTTGGTGACGGTGAGGTTATCAGTTTTACACTGTCTGAACTGCATCCTGCCAGTTGAACGATAGTTACTCCGAGGATCAACCTAATGAAGAAAATCATTTTGAGAGTGCCTGGAAGGACTCTCCTGATGCGTTGATAGTGACTTGGATATCCTCATCGCCATGGGCGTCAGAGACGAATCCTGCTTCGAAAGCAGAAGGTGCAAGATAGACCCCCCGATCCAGCATGGCATGATAAAAGGTCTTGAATCGTTCCTGGTCACAGGCAGTGGCACCCTGGAAATCTGTGACAGAACCCTGGTCTGTGAAAAACAATCCGAACATACCCCCGACATGATTCTCTGCCAATGGGATTCCGGCAGATTCGGCTTGCTTCATAATGCCGTCTACCAGGGTCTCAACCTGCTTTGAGAGGCGTTGGTAAAAGCCTGGTTCAGATATAAGCTCGAGGGTTTTCAGTCCAGCAGTCATAGCTACCGGATTACCAGACAGCGTACCGGCCTGATAGACAGGTCCCAAGGGTGCGATCTTCTGCATAATATCGAGTCTGCCACCAAATGCACCGACAGGCATACCACCGCCAATCACTTTTCCCAGGGTGGTTAAATCGGGCTTGATGCCATAATGGGCTTGAGCCCCTCCAAGGCCAACCCGAAACCCTGTCATTACCTCATCAAAGATCAACACAGTGCCATGCTGGTCACAAACTTCACGCAGGGTTTCAAGAAATCCGGGTTGTGGTGGAATACAGTTCATATTCCCAGCAACAGGCTCAACAATGATCGCAGCGAGCTGGTCGCCAAGACGCCCGAAGACATCACGAACCTGCTGACTGTCGTTATAGTTCAAAGTAATTGTGTGCTCCGCCAGGCTGGCAGGAACACCGGGAGAGGAGGGCTCGCCCAGGGTTAACATTCCAGAGCCGGCCTTCACCAGCAAGGAGTCTGAGTGGCCGTGATAGCAGCCTTCGAATTTCACGATTTTGTCTCGACCTGTGAAACCCCTTGCGAGGCGGATAGCTGACATGGTTGCCTCTGTTCCAGAGCTGACCATGCGTACCATCTCCATACTGGGTACCAATTCACAGACCTTGTCAGCCATCTGCGTCTCCAACTCGGTTGGCGCACCAAAGCTGAGTCCTTTGTTAAGAATTGAAGCGACCGCATCGATTACTTCGTGATGTGAGTGGCCGACAATCATTGGCCCCCAGGAACCCACGTAGTCGATATAGCGCTTACCCTCCGGGTCGTAAATATAGGGTCCGGCTGCACAGTCGATAAATACCGGGTCTCCTCCAACACCCTTAAAAGCCCGTACAGGAGAGTTTACTCCACCAGGTATGTGCTGTTGTGCGTGACGAAAGAGTTCCTCGGAACGACTCATATGCTTTTTCTCCTACGGCGTGAATAGGGCGCTTAAACGACGGCTTGCTGTGTGGATATCCGGCTGTCCGAAGACGCCATGTATAACCGCCAGCATGTCGGCACCTGCTGCTATCAATGGGGCGCCATTTTCCGGCGTTATTCCACCAATGGCAACCAGCGGTTTGGTTATTTCCTGCCTGGCTTCGGTCAATAGGCTCAGCTCTGCCTGTATAGCATCCGGCTTGATTAGAGACGGGAAGAAGCGCCCAAAGGCGATATAGTCAGCGCCATTGGCTGAGGCGCTTTTTGCCAGATCCAGGCTGTTATAGCAGGAAACCCCGATAATGGCGCTCGAACCCAGTAAGTTACGCGCCTCCAGAAGGTTGGCATCATCCTTTCCAAGATGGACGCCATGGGCCCCTGTTTTTCTGGCTAGGCCGATATCGTCATTGATGATCAACAACGCCTCGAATCGGTGACACAGAGCAAGGATTCCTGCAATCTCGCCTTCACAATCTGACTTCTCTTCCCGTTTGTCTCTGTATTGAATAACACTTGCACCCCCGCGTAGCGCTGATTCGACCTGGTGAAGTATGCGATCCGGTGGACAGAGCTTGCTGTCGGTTATGGCGTACAGCCCCTTTAATTTCATCGTATCTGCTGTCATTGTTTGTCAGATACGCAGCGGGATTGGTGCCAACGATTAGGTAGCGATTGGCATTTACCGATTCTGAATCCGGAGTTCAGGCAATCCCAGCTGTAACTGAGTGCTTTCTGTGTGGCGCCTTCAATAGACGCCCCATGAGCAATATGGGCGGCAAGCGCAGCAGCAAGGGTACAGCCCGATCCATGATACTCACCCGTTAAACGAGGCCAGGAGGAGAGAATAGGTACTTTTTTCTGCTGGTAAAGTCGATTGATGACCACTTTTGTGTCGCTTAAATCGTGGGTGCCTGTGATCAGAGCGGATTGGGCGCCTGATTGGAGCAGGGTTTCAGCACTGTGATCTATAGAGGCATTATCACTAGATCCTGAGAGTCTGGTTGCTTCTTCGGTATTCGGAGTGATCAGATCACATAGTGGCACTAATCGCTGCTGGATAATCGTAAGTAGAGCCTGGCTTGTCAGGTCGTTACCTCCCCCTGCAGCCAGTACAGGATCGAAAATTATCGGGATTTCGGGGTGGTCCTGAATAATCCCAATCACAACCTCAGCGGCCTGAGGACTCCCCAGTAGGCCTATTTTGATTGCTGAAACCCGACAATCCTGGAGTACCGCCATACACTGGGCGCCTAGCGTCTCAGCAGGAAGTGGTATCAGCTGATCGACATTGCAGCTGTCCTGTACCGTCACACAGGTGAGTGCCGTTGCTGCATGGCAGCCATTCGCGCCAATGGATTCAATATCTGCCTGAATACCCGCGCCACCACCAGGATCGTGTCCGCCGATGGCCAAAACTACCGGAGGATAATTGGTCTCTGTTTGCATTTGCTCATTGTATCCTTTTTTGGATCGGAACAGGGATCAAGCTGTTGTGGTTGTCATTTAGTCTGCATGGCTGTAGATTTCGTCCCTTTTTCACGTATCTCAGTGATTCTGAAACCGAATTGGCAGTATTAACCGAAAGCAGCATATATATTTTATTTATCAAACTGCCGGGGGGGATTAAGGGTTTCTCCTAGGATTGATCACGATCACTGCTAGAATCTGATATGTACGACAATTCAAAGTACCGTGCAGCTGTTTAACATGGGATCGGGAAAAGATCCCTTGGCACGCCCAGGGAAGGACAGCAATAAATAGCTGTGAGGAAGAGACTATGAGCCCAAAAATTGAAAAACTTGAAACACTGGCTAGACGCTACTGCGAATTAGTCGAATCTCTACATGATGGGAACACCCAGTGGTTGCAAGAGGTAGCCGGTTTGTTACCCCGTCTTCATGAGGCGGTTAGCGCGCTCAATCTGCCAACCCCTCGGAACACCCACTATACTGCGGCAGACCTGGATGCTCGATTTGAGCTCTATACTTTCCTGCGTACACTACTTGGCGAACGTGATGGATATTGGATGGAGTTTGATGTGGCTGGTGACGGGCAGAGTATGAGTGGCAGTCTGGCTGATGACCTGACCGATATATACTGTGAGCTTAAAAGTGGTCTGAAGATACTGGATGGTGAGCCGGAACAGGCAGTTGAGGGTTGGCACAAAGGCTTCCACCTACACTGGGGGCAGCATCTGCTGGATGCAGAGCGTCATCTGTTCGAGCTGAATGCCAGAAATCAACTTGCCATGTAGTCCGCTGCTATTTCGTAAAAACCAACTTGTTTTCTAAGTTAATTGGCAAATTGCCCGACTTTCTTGATAACATGTCGATCAATTGAGACAGATTTTCCAGGAGATATGGCATGAATTCGAATGCCCTGACCGATACTGATTTAACCCTGACAGGCACAGCTCAGACAAAAATGGGCGAGTTATTTCAACAGGTTGACGACAATATTCAGGGAGTACGCGTTTTTGCTACCCCCGGTGGCTGCAGCGGGGTAAGCTTCGGCATGACCTTTAGCGATGAAATCAATGACAACGACGGTGTTTTGAACTGTGAAGGATTCAAGGTGATCGTCGATGACGGTACTCTGCAGTACCTGCGTGGTGTTGAGATCGATTTTGTTGATCAAGGAGATGGAAATGCAAGTTTCGTCTTCAATAACCTGCAACCTGTCGGTGGTGGTTGTGGTACTTGTGGTTCCTCGAGCGGTGGTGGTTGCAGTTAAACCAGCAGCCTCAATACTGAATCGTTAAAAGGCCGTGCCAGGGCGTTATCTCCTGGCACGGTTTTTTTTGTCCCTGATTCAGCATGGCTGGTATGCTGTATACGAGTTCTGTTGTGCAATACGCCATACAGACTTTTCTATTGATAATCATAGTGTTTAATTATCTTTATTTGGTTGCCGGTGTTTCTATGGCTGGCCAATTAGTTAAGAATCCGGGTGGCATAGCCGGATCAAGGTGGAGTGATGAAACCTGGAGCAGTAGATCTCTTGGTAATAGGGGCTGGTATCAGCGGCCTGGGTTTGGCACAGATGGCAAGGCGTTATGGCTTCAAGCCGGTCATCATCGAGGCCAGTGACCATATCGGAGGGGCAATAAACACTCATCGGTTTCAGGCAGACGATGGGGAGTTCTGGGCAGAGCTTGGAGGCCATACCTGTTACAACAGTTACGGAAACCTTCTCGAACTTCTTGAGGAGACAGGCCAGCTCGACAGCCTGGTCCCAAAATTAAAGCTACCATACAAGATGTTGATTGGTGACAAGCTCCAATCAATAATGTCTCAGCTGAACATATGGGAGTTGCTTGGCGTTCTACCTCGACTATGGACGGGGCATAAGGAGGGGCATTCTGTCGAGGAGTACTTTGGCCGTATTATCGGTACTCGTAATTTCCGTCAAGTCCTCAGGCCGGCCCTTGATGCCGTGGTATGTCAGCCCTCCAGTAATTTCCCGGCGGATGCACTGTTTCGTAAAAAGCCAAGACGCAAAGAGGTCATGCGTAGTTTTACCGGTGTTTCGGGCCTGCAATCCTTTACCGATGGAATTTCTGAAGGGCTCGATATCCGCACAAAGAGTCCGGTATCCAGGATTGAGCGAATCAGTGATAGATATCTGGTTGAAATAGAGGGTGGAGAGCCACTTCAGGCAGAGCGCCTGGCTTTGGCGGTAGCACCTGACACAGCATCATCCCTGATCGCTGGTCTGATGCCGGAATTAGCTTGTCATCTGGCAGAGATTGAGATGAGGGAAATCGACAGTCAAGCCGTGTTGGTTCGTGCAGATCGCGTACCATTTCCACCGCTGGCAGGGATTATTGCTCAGGATGATGATTTTTACTCAGTGGTATCGCGGGATCCGGTGCCTGATGAAACCTACCGTGCCTTCACATTTCATTTCAAACCTGGTCGTCTTGATGAGGTGGGGCGTAAACGTCGTATTGCCAAGGTGCTTGGTGTGGATGAACAGGCTATCGTTGACAGTGTCAGTTACCCCAACCGTCTACCTGCGTTGCGCCTGGGGCAGGGTAAACGGGTTAAATTGATAGACCATCAGTTGAAAGGGCAATCCCTTGGGTTAACCGGGAATTGGTTCTCCGGTGTGTCAATAGAAGATAGTCTTATTCGATCCTACCAGGAGTGCCAGAGACTGCTAGTAGATTGATGTAGGCCTCTACTTATGGGTTGTATTGTCAGCACTGCTTGCTGCGTGAAAAAGTGATTTCAGGGTTTCAGACCGGCCTTCAGCCAGGTTTGAATCGACCTCTCTATTTGTCCCACTGAAAAAAGCACTGATTCGCTGAAATAGAGTTTTCAATGCACGCCAGATCTTCGGCATCAGCCAGATTACAAGTGCAATGAACACGACCAGCAACGCCAGAAATGCTATCGGATAGTTTAGAGCAGCCCATAGCGCACCGATAACAGCGAGATCCTCAGCGATTGATGCAGTCCAGTTGGAGACAGGCTCGGGAGAAGTATTTATAAGCAGTCTGGATCCTGCTTTGGTGAAATGGCTGCTTGCTGCCACAGTGCCCCCCAATAATGCTGCAGCGAGTTCAGCAGATTGGCCCACATCGATACCGCTGGCAGCACCTGCGGCCAACAATGCACCTGCAGGGATGCGGATAAAGGTATGAATAGCATCCCAGCCGCTATCCACTCCAGGGGTCTTGTCTGCGAAAAATTCAATAAAGTACATCATACCCGCGACACCAAGGACGAGCGGATCACTGAGCGCTTCCAGACCTGGCGGCAAAGCAACGTGTCCTGTAAGGTTCAGGTAGCCCAATACAAGAATGGCTGCATAGAGATTTATGCCGGCGGCCCAACTGGCCCCAAGGGTAAGTGCCAGAGTATCGATGGTTTCCATAATCAGTTGTCTCAGTAGATGTCTCTACTGTTAATGTGATACCTATTGAAGTGAATTTCCACTCCCTGGCGGTTTTTATCCCCTAAGTTCACAAATGTTTAGGATTTTTCCCCGCTTTGCTTTTTCTTTGATTGATCAAAGCTTATGATTGTCTCCTCAGATTGGGTGATTTCGGGTGCGAAGGGCATTGGTTTTTACACCATCGACTTATGGTTTTTTTAACAGGAATAGCTGGCTAATTCTGGCTGGTAGGTATAGGTATGATTAAAGTAGGTATAATCGGCGGTACTGGCTATACCGGTGTCGAGCTTCTCAGATTGTTGAGCAGACATCCGGGATCTGAGCTGAGCGTTATTACTTCCCGTTCTGAAGCTGGACGACCTGTTGCCGATCTGTTTCCCAATTTACGTGGTCATACTGATTTGGCTTTTGTCGAACCTGAGCCTGCTCATTTTGATGGATGTGATCTGGTGTTTTTCGCAACTCCGAACGGAGTAGCCATGAAGCAGGTGCCGGAACTGCTGGATAAAGGTATTCGGGTCATCGACCTGGCGGCTGATTTCAGAATTCGGGATCAGGCTACGTGGGAGCATTGGTATGGCATGTCTCATGCCTGTCCTGAGCGGTTATCTGAAGCTGTGTATGGTCTGCCTGAACTACACCGCGACGCGATTAAGAGTGCCAGGCTGGTTGCTAATCCGGGGTGCTATCCTACTGCAATATTGCTTGGCTTCTTGCCTCTGGTGGAAGCAGGACTTGTGGATGTTGGAAACCTGATTGCAGATGCAAAGTCAGGTGTGAGTGGTGCAGGTCGTACCGCAAATATCGGTACATTGATGGGGGAGGTAGGTGAAAGCTTCAAAGCATATGGCATTCCTGGTCACCGCCACCAGCCAGAAATCAGTCAGACCCTGAGCCTGGTCGCCGGGGATGGCGTTCAGTTAACCTTTGTACCCCACCTGGTTCCAATGGTGCGGGGAATAGAGGCAACCCTATATGCTCGTCTCGGTGATAAACAGCCTGAGTTGCAGGATTTGTATGATCAACGCTATGTGAATGAGCCTTTTGTCGATGTAATGCAGCCAGGCTCACATCCAGAGACACGCAGTGTACGTGGTTCGAACCACTGTCGTATTGCTGTGCATCGCCCTATGGATGGTAATGTAGTCGTAGTCAGTTCTGTGATCGATAACCTGGTCAAGGGAGCCGCAGGACAGGCAGTGCAGAATATGAACCTGATGTTCGGGCTTGATGAAGATTGCGGACTTGAACAAGTTGCACTGATGCCATGATCTATGAGCATGGATAAAAAATATCGTGTACCAAAGATCGTTGCGGCTCACCAGAGGCCGCCTGTATGGTTTCGCCTCAGTTTGGTGCTGTTGATCCTGGGCGGAGTGGCCTGGCTGGCCTATCAGCAGGGGGGTAGCGGAATCGCCGATGGACTTGCCCGTTTACAATCTGGGGGAAAGGATCGGGTGGAGATCCTGGAACAGGAACGAACTGATCTCAAAAGGGAACTGGCCATGGTCAGGCAGGCCGCAGAGGTAGACAGGGAAGCCCTGCTTTCGATTCGAGACAAGATCAAGTTAATGCAAAGTGAACGCCTGAAGATGGAAGAGGAGCTGGCCTTTCTTAGAGGTATTGTCTCGACCTCATCAAAGAAACAGGTATTGCGAGTACAGAACTTCAAGTTGGAAGCAGGACTTGAAGAGCATCAATACATCTACAAATATACAGTAAGCCAGGTAATCAACAGCGGCTCAGTGGTCAAAGGTAAAATCGAAATGAGCATTTCCGGTTTGAAAGCGGGTAAAGCCACTGTGATGAACTTGGGGCAGCTTCATGATGAGAAGCTGGGTAACCATAAAATGCGTTTCAGATACTTCCAGAACGTAGAAGGTAAGCTGCGAATACCCACAGATTTTCAACCGGCCAAAATTATGATTGAAGTGAGACCAACAGGTAAAAAGCTTGCCCCTGTTGATGAGACTTTCGAATGGTCGCCGGTTTCCTGAGGTCTATATAGGAAATGAGCCATGTTTGGTAACAGTAAGAAAAAATTACGCACTCCTAGAATCACTACGGTGATCGGGTCAGGAACCGAAATCAGGGGGGATATTACCTTCAAAAATGGTCTGCATATTGACGGTACCATAAAGGGTAATGTCATATCGGATCAGGAAGACCCGTCAGCAACCCTGACACTCAGTGAATTGGGCACTATTGATGGCAACGTCAGGGTAGGCAATGTGATGTTGAATGGCACGGTAGTCGGTGATGTATTTGCTGGAAATCGTGTGGAATTGGCCCCCCGGGCAAGGATTACAGGCACATTAACCTATGCAATGCTCGAGATGGCAATGGGGGCTGAGGTGAATGGAAAATTAATTCACGCAGCCGATCAGGATCCACTTCAACTGGCCTATGATGGAGAAGAGGATCAGAGTAAGACGGTTAGTGAAACCGTCGTGTCTGACGCCACACAGGAATAACCCTTCACTAAGGAGTTTGTGTAATACTTGACTGTTTTCCTCGGTAATTGCATACTATAAGGTAATCAAACGACCCAAAGCCTGTATTTGACAGGCTGAATTCAGCAGGATTTAACCATGAGCGGCTTAGAAACAACTAACGATTCGATCCTTTTCACTGAAGCAGCTGCCAATAAAGTGGCGACACTGATTGAGGAAGAGGGTAATCCAGAGCTGATGCTGCGCGTCTATATTCAAGGCGGTGGATGTTCCGGGTTTCAGTATGGATTCACATTCGATGAAAATGAGACCGAGGGTGACACAAAAGTGGTTACCAGTGGTGTGACACTGCTGGTTGATCCGATGAGTATGCAATACCTGATGGGTGCTGAAGTTGACTACAGCGAGGGCCTGCAAGGTGCTCAGTTTGTTATTCGCAATCCAAATGCAACCACTACCTGTGGTTGTGGTTCCTCGTTTTCAGTCTGAATTTCACCCTATGGGAATAACAGAAAGAGGCGCTTAGGCGCCTCTTTTGCTGTTTGGAAATAGCCTAGCGAAGGTTGACTGGTTCTACCTGAGGATGGCTATTTATTCTCAATGTAAGGTAGTAAGGTCAATTCAACCCTGCGGTTTTGCTGACGACCCGCGGGGCTGCTATTCGTTGCGATCGGACGACTTTCACCATAGCCCACTGTATCGATTCGAACCCCTGTTACCCCCTTGCGATTGAGAATATCTGAGACCGATTGGGCTCTCTGCTGTGAGAGTAGCTGGTTATAGTTTTCTGATCCGGTGCTGTCGGTGTGGCCAGCAACTTCGATCATGGTTGATTTGTATTCATTGAGTACTAAAGCAACAGAGCCGAGAATCTCCACGAAATCGGGTTTTACATCCGTTTTATCAACCTCGAATGTGATGTTGCCAGGCAGGTTAAGAATGATATTGTCACCATCACGGGTAACACTGACTCCGGTATTCTCCAGACGTTGGCGAAGTTTGGCTTCCTGAACATCCATGTAGTAACCAACACCACCGCCCGCAATTGCACCGATGCCAGCACCTTTGAGTGCGCGTTCTTTTCGCTTCTTTTTATCCTTGGAGCTGGCGATTCCAATCACAGCACCGGCTACAGCACCAATAACCGCCCCAGTTGTAGATTTGGCTGTCTTCTCTTCCCTTGAATAGGGATCGACTGTGGTGCAGGCCTGTAGCGTAATGAGCGCTACAATCATGCAGCAAAGGGTGCTTTTCATAATCATTGATTCTCCTTCAATTTCTAAGGCTTGGATGGATTTGGGTGAGGGTGGAAAGAAACAGCATTGGCAAATCCAGAAATATCATCATAATCACTAACGTGTCGATATACTGTGACATATTGTTACATGCCACCTATCTACACAGTGAAAAGCTTACATTTACCTTGCAGGGCTGATTTCAGGCTTGAAGCGCTACACTAAAACAGTCGGACAATAGTACGCGCGAGGTGGTTCAATCACTGGCTCCAAATAGATCTTTAAGCATCTGCAAGGTTGTTTGACGTCCAAGCTCGCCGATAGCTGTGGTCAGAGGTATCTTCTTTGGACAGACTTGCACGCAGTTTTGGGCATTTCCGCAGTCACTCAGGCCACCATCCCCCATTATGGTGTGCAGACGTTGTTGTTTATGATATTGCCCCGTTGGATGGTTGTTCATCAGTCGAACTGCCGCCAGTACAGCCGGACCGACAAAAGCCAGGTTATGCCCATATTGAGGACAGGCTTCCAGGCAGCTGCCACAACTCATACAACGACTGTATAGATAGTTGTCTTGCCATGCCTCTGGAGATATTCGTGGCGCGCCCTGGTGAATATCCCAGGCACCATCGATTTCGATCCACGCATGAACACGTTTTAAGTCTGAGAAAAGACGAGAGCGATCCACCATCAAATCCCTGATAACCGGAAATTTACTCAATGGCTCAAGTTTTATGGGTTGTTCCAAGGATGCAATCAAAGTTGAGCAGGCCTGCCTTGGACGATCATTGATCAGCATGGTGCATGCGCCACAGACCTCTTCCATGCAGTTAAACTCCCAGGCAACAGGATCAACCCGTTGGCCTATGCTAGTTATTGGATTTTCTCGAATTACCATCAACGCTGAAACAACGTTGTGGCCCTCTCTGAAAGGAATAGTAAAACGCTGCCAATAGGGAGGGCTGTAAGGTGTGTCCTGTCTTCTGATGAGAAACTCAATCATCTCTGCCATGGTCAGATCCTTAACGATAATCTCGTGGCTCCTCTGGTGCTAGTACACTAAGGTCTACTGTTTGATATTCGATGCTTGGGCCTTGAGTTGTATGCTTTGCAATAGTGGTTTTAAGCCAGGTTTCATTCTGCTCTTTCCATTTGGTACGGTAGCTTTCAAATGCTGGATCTCCGGGGTAAGTGTTCTCCGGTATCTTTAAATCAAACTCTGGTTTGAAATGGGCACCTCGACACTCATTACGGAATAATGCGCTGGTCGCGATAGTTTCGCCGAGTACTATCATCTCTTGAACCTGACGGGCATATGCCAGGCCTTGATTGCTCCAGCTGTTTGTCTCGTTCAAATTGACCCTTTGGCTGCGTTCTTGTAACTCCTTCAGACTATCTATCGCTTGTTGTAATCGGGGATTATCCCGCACCACACCCACATGGCTCGACATCAGTTCACCCAGTTCATGCAATAGTTGGTAGGGATTTTCGTCTCCCTGGTTGTTGATCAGCTTTTTGTTGATATCTTTCTGACGCAAGACCTCAGACTTGAATATCTCATCGCTGACATGTTGGTGTCCGCGCTGCAAACTTTTAAGGTAGTTGGCTACAGACTCACCGGCAACCCGGCCACTATATGAGGCTGAGAGCAGAGAGTTGGCACCTAACCGGTTTGCGCCATGGTAGCCATAGTCACATTCACCACAGGCATAAAGGCCTTCGATATTGGTGGCATGATTTCGTGGACTGCCGGGTTTGATGCCTCCATTTGAAGTATCCTTTTCAAAGTCTACCCAAAGCCCCCCCATGGCGTAGTGTGCTGAAGGGTAGATCTCCATGGGTTCATAGACTGGATCTGTACCATGGAACTTGCGGTAAATGTCTAAAATTGCATGCAGCCGCTGCTCGATAAATCCGGGATTGAGATGGGTCAGATCAAGATAGACTTTGTGCTCTCCACCCACGCCCATACCCATTTTATGGACCACTTCCCAGATAGCTCTAGAGGCCAGGTCACGGGGTAGAGTATTGCCATAGCTTGGATACCACTCTTCAAGAAAATAGAAACGATCTCCTTCAGGAATCTGATTGGCACTGCGTCGATCCCCTGGATCCTTGGGTACCCAAATACGCCCCCCCTCGCCACGGGCAGCCTCACTCATCAGACGTGTTTTGTCTTTTCCTAACATAGCCGTAGGGTGAAATTGAAAGAATTCAGTATTGGCTAGCCATGCACCTTGCTGGTAGACCCTGGAGGCGGCAGCGCCAGTGGAATTGGTGGAGTTGGTGGAACGGTGGCCGTACACCTGTCCCATACCGCCACTGGCCAGAATCACTGCATCGGCAGGGAAGGCTTTAATCTCCATGGTTCTCAGATTCATGGCGATGATTCCCTGGCAGGCACCATCACTATTCAAAGCAACTGAGAGAAATTCCCACCACTCGAACTTTTGTATTCGTCCAAGAGACTCCTGGCGGCGGACTTCCTGGTCAACGCCATACATTAATTGTTGTCCAGTACTGGCACCGGCAAAAACTGTTCGGCGATGTTTGACGCCACCGAATAAACGAAGATCCAGAATTCCTTCAGCTGTACGGGAAAAAGTGACCCCCATACGCTCAAAGGTTTGGATCAAACCCGGTGCATCCTCGCACATCGATTTAACGGGTGGCTGGTTGGCCAGGTATGACCCGCCTTTCAATGTGTCAACGATATGTTGCCAAATCGTATCATTCTCCCCTTTGGTGTCGAAGCAGGCATTAATACCGCCTTGTGCACAGACAGAATGGGATCTTTTAACCTCGAACAGGGAGAAAATCTCTACCTGAAACCCTGACTCAGCGACCCGTAGTGCTGACCATAGTCCACCCAGTCCGCCACCAACAACAATTACTTTGCGGGGTCGATTCTTCATAGCAAAAAACCCAACATGCCATGCAGCCCCAGTGCAAACAACAGCAATGACAATAGGCTACAGAAGTACAACCAGATACGTTGAGCCCGAGGAGTGGTTGTCAGTCCCCAGCTGATAGCCATACTCCATAGACCGTTACATAGATGAAAAACTGAAAGTAACAGCCCGAAAAAATAGAGGAAAAAGATAATTGGATTACTGAGTAATAGCTGCATATGGCTGAAGAGGTCAGCCTTTATATCTGGCTCCCATATGCCCCATAAACGTGTCCAGCCAATGTGCATCAGCAAGAACAGCAGAATCGCGATGCCAGATAATCGCTGCAGCGTGTAACGAATATTACCTGCCCAGGGGAAAGCAGATATATTAGTGGAACCGCTTTTTACTATTACCAAGCCATAGCCAGCGTGAAGAAAGAGGGGGAGTGCAATGAAAAATAGTTCTAGGAAGATTAGATAGTTGAGACTTTGAAGCCAGCCAACAACCTGTTCATTATAGTGCTCTGGGCCAAATCTTGATTGGGAGTTTTCCCAAAGATGGAAAAGTAAAAAGCCACCAATGGGCACGAGTCCGAGCAATGAGTGAAGCCGGCGTAATAGAAAATGAGTGTCTTGGATAGAGGTGTGCATAGACCTGGAACCCGAGATCATTGATTACTTACTAAGCAGGCCGTTCTTGTAGCCCTGAGTGTTGGGAAACTTATGACCTGGTTGTTACATATTACTTTATTAGTAATAACTACTTCCCTGATCCAGCGCAGTGAAACAGCAGATTTCTAAAGGCAACTTGATAATGGTCGATGATAAGAAGAGCATTCCTTTTTTATGGTTGGTATTAATCTGATACCTGAATGAGTTCTAGGTGTTTACTGCTGGTCGAACTCTATTGGTTTCTCATCAGATAAATTGTTCTATATATCTGGTCGAAATAAAGGAACTGCTACATACCACGTTTAGGGATGAGTGGATATTAATATAATTAAGGTTGGTGAAGTGATCAGATCAGCAGGTTTCATTAGGACATGATAAAAAAAAGTATCGGCGCAAAGATCTTGGTGGTAGTCGGTATAACAGCCTTGATATCCATGGTGGGATTGATTCTATTCTATACCCAAAGCCAACGCGCGGTTATCATCAAAGAGCATAAGCTGGTCACCGATCGTATGGTGTCGACTGTGGTGGTGGGGCTCAGGTCGATCATGGAAATGGGTACAGCAAATATAGCTCAACACTATGCGGGAAATATTAAGAATGAACTCGGGCTGGAAGAGTTCCGTTTTGTGAGATTAAGTGGGGTTGAAGCATTTCTGGACAATGACACCATTCGCCAAGTCAATAAATTGAATGGAGTAAGTAAATTTAATGAACGCGAACTGACACAGATAAACCGCCTGTATGATGTAGATGATCCTATCTTGGTGAGTACAAGGCAGAGCGGTGAAGCATACCGGAGTCTCGATGATGCTCAGAAGCTATATAAGATTTTGATGCCAATAAAAAGTGCGCCTCAGTGTCATCGGTGCCATGGCAACGAAAAAACGATAATTGGCTTTGCTCAGTTCACAACATCAATGCGGCATGTCGATCAGGCGATATCAGTAAGTCGAAACTGGATCACTCTGGTTCTTTCCGTTGTTCTGATTCTGTTTTTGTCACTCACATATATCTTGCTGAATAATGTACTCATGTCACCAATAAGACGAGTGACCTCGGCAATGCACCGGGTAGAGCAGGGAGAGCTGAATCAGCAGGTGCCCGAGTTGAGCGATGACGAATTGGGACACATGGCTCGTTCCTTCAACAGAATGACCGAAAAACTCCTTGAAACCTACACAGGGATGGAGTTAGAGCAGAATAAGTTAACCACAATTATTCTAAATGCTGGCGAGGGTATTGTCGTCACAGATAGCGAAGGGAATATAGTTTTGGTAAACCCCTCTGCTGAACAGCTGATAGGAAAATCTAGGGCTGAGATTATCAGCCATGAATTTGAAAATCTGGTTGATGATCCCGAGGTGATGAAAAGACTGATTGAACATCCCGATTCCAACTATGCCGAATCAGCTTTGCTGGGCGATCGATATCTAAGTGTTATGGCAGCCTGTATCCATACTCAACATGGAGAGATGCTTGGTAAGGCCGCATTGATTCGCGATGTGACAGCGCAGATGCAACGTGAAGCTTACCTGGAAGCCATCTCCTATAAGGATGAATTGACCGGTCTGTTGAATCGTCGTTCACTTACTGATGTGCTTGCCCAGTCAGTTTCAGAGGCAAAAGAGCGAAACAAATCCCTGACCCTGCTGATGTTGGATGTGGATCATTTTAAAAGATTGAATGATACTTATGGCCACGGAATGGGCGACAGGATGTTAAAGGAATTAGGGGATTTGCTTACCAAACGGCTACGCGATTCAGATTTTGCTTGCCGATACGGTGGCGAAGAGTTCTCAGTGATTTTAACCGGTACGGGTCGTGAGGGTGGACTGAAGACAGCAGAGGATATCCGTAAGGCAGTAAGCCAGATTGTTATTGATGGGGTGTCAATTACTATAAGTGTTGGGTTGGCGTCCTTGCATCAGTGCCAGGATTCCACGCCAAAATGCCTGTTAGAAGCCGCTGATTGCGCCCTCTACATGGCCAAGCAACAAGGACGCAATAGAACAGTTATCTATGATGCTTCTGAATCCGAGAAGACACAGTCCACATAGGCCTCAAAAATCGGTGCTATTCAGCATTGGCAACAAGCGTTCTACTGATGATCTCAAGTTGCGATTTCAATGGCTCTATTTTTATCTGGAAGTCATCCCGATATTTTTTTGCAATCGGTTGTGCGGCAGGCAATTTCACAGTCAATGGGTTGCGATGAACCCCGTTGACTCTAAACTCATAATGTAAATGTGGACCGGTTGCCATTCCCGACTTACCTACATAACCAATGGTCTGTCCCTGCTTAACCCGGCTGCCTTTCTTTACTTTTTTGATATAACGGGATAGGTGGGCGTAGAGCGTGGTATAGGTTTGACCATGCTGGATAATTACAGTTCGGCCATATCCCCCTTTCTTGCCCCGAAAAATGATTTTCCCATCACCTGCTGCCCTGATAGGTGTGCCAGTCTTTGCAGCGTAGTCCACACCGCGGTGTGGACGTTTTTTGCCAAGTACAGGATGCCAGCGCTCTTTAGTAAATTTTGATGAGATGCGCCTGAAATCAACAGGGGCGCGCAAAAAGGCTTTGCGCATGCTTCTACCTTCGGGATTGAAGTAGTCTGCTCTTCCTGTCTCATCAACATAGCGTAAAGCTTGATACCTGCGGCCCTGATTGATGAATTCTGCTGCCAGGATCGGGCCATCCCGAAGCTTTTCGCCATCCAGGTAATCCTCTTCAAAAATCACGGTGAAGCGATCCCCGGATCGAATCTCCAGAGCAAAGTCGATATCCCAACCGAAGATATCTGCCAATTGCATTATCAATTTCTCAGACAGACCTACTTTTTTTGCTGAAATATAGAGTGAATTTTCTATCACTCCGCTTAAGTGGGTATTGCGGGTATCAACTGGTTTACTGATTTCTTTGGCACTAAAACCATCATCTGTGGTTGCGATCTCAAGACTGTCGATTTTGCTGTGCTCTAAACGTAGACCAACAAGATGCTTTTCATGATCGTACTCAAGATGGAGCATCTCTCCCGGTCTGATGTCAGTAAGCTGTTTTGCGGTTTTACTGGAATGGACAATCCTGTGTAACAAATTGGCGCTAAGATCATGTTTCTTGAAAATGGAGGCCATCGAGTCACCGCTACGAATCTTGTAAGCAATTTCGTGGGTCTCTATTTTTATTACTTCAGTCGGTTTTGATTCTAATGGTGCTGTTTCAGGTTCTAATGTGATGGTTGGCTGATCAGCGGCTACCGCCTCTTTGATGAAACCTACTGGACTCTGGTTCTCAGGGGTTATTCCGCTGCTGTCATTGGGTTGTCCAGGGAGGGAGAGAGGCAGAATAAGTTTTCTGTTCTGTTCAGGTTGTGTCTCTGATTCAGAATTCGGGCGTGTTTCCGATTGGGGGGTCTCACCAGGTTTGGATATCAGAAAGAGGAAACCCAATGCAAGAATCACCAGGAATATCAAGGCGAAAACCAAACGCTTTACAAGCTGGCCTCTGGCGGGTCTTCTCTCTAAGGTATACGATTTAAAATCTTGCATGGTGAGTTGCTGCACTATTCAATTCCGCAGTCAGGTTCCTCAATGATAGAACTTTGCTATGAGTCTTAATGATAGAACATAGAATCATAACGCTTAATGGTTAATTTTATCAGATGCTTCTAGTAGAGTGTGCAACCATTGTCTTAATTTTTGAGATTTGATAAATGATCGATGTCATAGGATCCCTGGATCTAATAAAACGAGGTACAGAAGAGGTTTTGCCAGAAGAGCTGCTGATAAAGAAGCTTGAGCGTGGTAAACCTCTCAAAATTAAAGCCGGGTTTGACCCTACTGCCCCAGATTTACATGTCGGGCATACCGTGTTGATCAATAAACTCAGGCAATTCCAGGAGTTAGGTCATGAGGTGATCTTTCTGATCGGGGATTTTACCGGCATGATCGGGGATCCGACGGGCAAAAGTGCAACCCGACCTCCTTTGACTCGTGATGAAGTCTTGGAAAATGCTAAGAGTTATGAGCACCAGGTCTTCAAGATCCTAGATCCCAGCAAAACCACAGTGCTCTTTAATTCCGCTTGGATGGGAGAGATGTCTGCGGTTGATCTGATTCAATTGGCGGCAAGGCATACCGTAGCAAGAATGTTGGAGAGGGATGATTTCAACAAACGCTATACCAGTGGCCAGCCGATAGCGATCCATGAGTTTCTCTATCCATTGGTACAGGGGTATGACTCGGTTGCGCTCAAGGCTGATGTGGAATTGGGGGGTACAGACCAGAAGTTCAATCTCCTGGTAGGCCGCCAACTGCAGGAATCCTATGGGCAAGAGCCCCAGGTAGTTATCACTCTGCCGATTCTTGAGGGTCTGGATGGTGTGCAAAAGATGTCCAAGTCACTCAATAACTATATAGGTATTACTGATCCGCCTGAGGAGATGTTTGGGAAAGTGATGTCTGTCTCCGATGAGCTTATGTGGCGCTACTATGAACTGCTGAGTTTCAGGCCGATGAATGAGATTGAAAGCTGGAAGCAAGGCGTTTCTGAAGGGGGAAATCCAAGAGACGTAAAAGTTCGTCTCGCCGAAGAGCTGGTTGCGCGGTTTCACTCCAAGGAGATGGCGGAGGAGGCTCACCAGGCCTTTGTTGCAAGGTTTCAGAAAGGACAGATGCCTGATGAAATGCCGGAGCATGAGCTAAAGCCTGAAGGGGAGAGTTATCCAATAGCTAATCTACTGAAAGATAGCGGACTGGTGAAAAGCACCTCTGAGGCGAATCGAATGATCAAACAGGGCGCAGTACGTATCGATGGTGAAAAGTTGCAGGATCCTACGTTAAGTATTGAGTTGGGGTCTACTGCGGTTTATCAGGTTGGTAAACGCCGTTTCGCTCGTATCACTGTGAGCTGATCTTAAAGTGATGCTTACTTATATATATATGGTGATTTTGTCATTTAGACATGAGTTTTTAAATTGTGCTTGACCTGGGAGATTTCACGCTTATAATGCGCGTCTCCTTGAGTTGACCGCTGCCTGAAAGCAGCACGATTTAAGGCGTAGAAGAGGCGAAATTAGTTGATGAAAATTCTTTCCGATTTTTTGTTGACGGCAAGAATTTTCGACGTATAATTCGCCTCCTCATTCGGTTGAGCCGGAGACGGTAAAACGAATGAAAGAGAGTTGTAATAAATAGTTCAAATAGTTGTTGACAATGACTTACTGGACTGTAGAATACGCGCTCTCGAACAGGGCCGGGATGACCAGCCAGCTTAAAAAAGGTTAAGAAACTTCTTGACACAAGCTACCGGCACTGTAAAATAGGCGGTCTTTCTCAAGCAAAAGTTTTGAGAAGCTCTTTAACAATTAGGTTAGGTAATTTGTGTGGGTGCTCCGTTGATTTTGGGTAACCAAAAGATCGAC
>JBEVXD010000004.1:0-282500 GCA_040506275.1 Candidatus Thiodiazotropha sp. DIVDIV | reverse complement strand
TGACTGAAGATGGGGGGACCATCCTCCAAGGCTAAATACTCTCTACCGACCGATAGTGAACCAGTACCGTGAGGGAAAGGCGAAAAGAACCCCGTAGAGGGGAGTGAAATAGAACCTGAAACCGTATGCGTACAAGCAGTGGGAGCCCCTTCGGGGGTGACTGCGTACCTTTTGTATAATGGGTCAGCGACTTACTTCTCAGTGGCAAGCTTAACCGTATAGGGGAGGCGTAGGGAAACCGAGTCTTAATAGGGCGTTCAGTCGCTGGGAGTAGACCCGAAACCGGGCGATCTATCCATGGCCAGGGTGAAGGTGCGGTAACACGCGCTGGAGGCCCGAACCCACTTATGTTGAAAAATGAGGGGATGAGCTGTGGATAGGAGTGAAAGGCTAATCAAGCCCGGAGATAGCTGGTTCTCCTCGAAAGCTATTTAGGTAGCGCCTCGCGTCTCACTCCAGGGGGTAGAGCACTGTTTCGGCTAGGGGGCCATCCCGGCTTACCAAACCGATGCAAACTCCGAATACTTGGAAGTGCAATCGCGGGAGACACACGGCGGGTGCTAACGTCCGTCGTGGAAAGGGAAACAACCCAGACCGCCAGCTAAGGTCCCTAAATCATGGCTCAGTGGGAAACGATGTGGGAAGGCATAGACAGCTAGGAGGTTGGCTTAGAAGCAGCCATCCTTTAAAGAAAGCGTAATAGCTCACTAGTCGAGTCGGCCTGCGCGGAAGATTTAACGGGGCTTAAGCCATGTACCGAAGCTGCGGATACGTGTTTACACGTATGGTAGAGGAGCGTTCTGTAAGCCTGCGAAGGTGTGTTGTAAAGCATGCTGGAGGTATCAGAAGTGCGAATGCTGACATGAGTAACGATAAAGGGGGTGAGAGGCCCCCTCGCCGAAAACCCAAGGTTTCCTGCTCAACGCTAATCGGAGCAGGGTTAGTCGGCCCCTAAGGCGAGGCAGAAATGCGTAGTCGATGGGAATCCGGTTAATATTCCGGAACTACTTATTATTGCGATGGGGTGACGGAGAAGGCTAGGTCATCCGGGTGTTGGTTTACCCGGTTTAAGCGTGTAGGGAGTCAGTTTAGGTAAATCCGGACTGGCAATTCTGAGACGTGATGACGAGTCTCCATGTGAGACGAAGTGATTGATGCCATACTTCCAGGAAAAACCTCTAAGCTTCAGATAATAAGTAACCGTACTCCAAACCGACACAGGTGGGTAGGGTGAGAATCCCAAGGCGCTTGAGAGAACTCTGGTGAAGGAACTAGGCAAAATAGTACCGTAACTTCGGGAGAAGGTACGCCCTTGGTATGTGAAGAGATTTACTCTCAGAGCAGAAGAGGGTTGCAGTGACCAGGTGG
Organism: Candidatus Thiodiazotropha sp. DIVDIV; assembly: GCA_040506275.1. Classification (GTDB taxonomy): domain Bacteria; phylum Pseudomonadota; class Gammaproteobacteria; order Chromatiales; family Chromatiaceae; genus Thiodiazotropha. The sequence continues at coordinate 281,132 of JBEVXD010000004.1, read as the reverse complement.
CTGCGACTGTTTATTAAAAACATAGCACTCTGCAAACTCGAAAGAGGAAGTATAGGGTGTGACGCCTGCCCGGTGCCGGAAGGTTAATTGATGGGGTTAGTCCTCGGACGAAGCTCTTGATCGAAGCCCCGGTAAACGGCGGCCGTAACTATAACGGTCCTAAGGTAGCGAAATTCCTTGTCGGGTAAGTTCCGACCTGCACGAATGGCGTAACGATGGCCACGCTGTCTCCACCAGAGACTCAGTGAAATTGAAATCGCTGTTAAGATGCAGTGTACCCGCGGCTAGACGGAAAGACCCCGTGAACCTTTACTACAGCTTTGCACTGGACTTTGAATATGTTTGTGTAGGATAGGTGGGAGGCTTCGAAGCGAAGACGCCAGTCTTCGTGGAGCCAACCTTGAAATACCACCCTGACATATTTGGAGTTCTAACCTCGACCCGTTATCCGGGTTAGGGACAGTGTATGGTGGGTAGTTTGACTGGGGCGGTCTCCTCCCAAAGAGTAACGGAGGAGCACGAAGGTACCCTCAGCGCGGTCGGACATCGCGCAACGAGTGCAAAGGCATAAGGGTGCTTGACTGCGAGACAGACAAGTCGAGCAGGTACGAAAGTAGGTCTTAGTGATCCGGTGGTTCTGTATGGAAGGGCCATCGCTCAACGGATAAAAGGTACTCCGGGGATAACAGGCTGATACCGCCCAAGAGTTCATATCGACGGCGGTGTTTGGCACCTCGATGTCGGCTCATCACATCCTGGGGCTGAAGTCGGTCCCAAGGGTATGGCTGTTCGCCATTTAAAGTGGTACGCGAGCTGGGTTTAGAACGTCGTGAGACAGTTCGGTCCCTATCTGCCGTGGGCGTTTGAGATTTGAGGGAAGCTGCTCCTAGTACGAGAGGACCGGAGTGGACGTATCTCTGGTGTTCCGGTTGTCACGCCAGTGGCATTGCCGGGTAGCTAAATACGGACAGGATAACCGCTGAAAGCATCTAAGCGGGAAGCCCCTCCCAAGATTAGATCTCACTTGTCTCTTGAAGACACTGAAGGGCCGTTGAAGACTACAACGTTGATAGGCTGGGTGTGGAAGTACAGTAATGTATGAAGCTAACCAGTACTAATTGCCCGTGAGACTTGACCATATAACACCCAAATGTTTTGGGTTTGGTTCGAGCAAACGCATACTCAATAAACTTAAGCGATCTAACCGAATGCGAGTCGTCCCAACAGGGGCGACTCCAACAGTTTGCCTGGCGGCCATAGCATGTTGGTACCACCCGATCCCATCTCGAACTCGGAAGTGAAACGACATAGCGCCGATGATAGTGTGGGGTTTCCCCATGTTAAAGTAGGACACTGCCAGGTTTTTATTCAAAAAACCCCGTATCGGAACCGATACGGGGTTTTTTTTTGCTACAAAGCGTAAAATCCTGGTTAACAGATTCTAAAGCCACGTTTGTCAAACCAACCTATGTTTAATAAATGCTCTTATCTCTCGTTCTACTAATTATTGGATCTTCACTAGTTATACTCTCTGTTCGCTTATTTATTTTTAAAAGGCGAATATTGAGTGCTGGCATCAGTGGTGCGATTGGGACAACGTTTCTATTTTCAGCGGTACTGTTCTTTCTGCTTCTATTGAATATTCAAACTTATGTCCAGTTAACGAAAGAGATTGATTTGGTGGAGGTTAGCATCTCCGAAATTACCAATCAGGGCGCTACGGTTAAACTGGTTATTGATGGTAGGCAATCAAACTATCTAATTGCAGCAGAAGAGTGGCGACTTGATGCCAGGTTTATAAAATGGAAACCCTGGTTTACTGTGCTTGGTAAAGAACCGATCGTCAGATTGGAAACATTAAGTGGAAAGTTGAATCGCAAAAGCCAGAATGAAGAACAGATATATCATCTTTCCTCTGAGATAGATCAGCTAGATGGACTCTTATCATATCTTATAGATCGATTTGGAATCCTGGATGTGATGTATGGTAGTTCGGTCTACATGCCAATTAGGGAAGGTGCTCGCTTTCGCGTCAGTGCGTCACACTCTGGGCTGATCGCACGTCCTATTAATGATCAAGGTCGTATGGCTCTCCAGAACTGGAAATGATAATGATTTTTTATAAATTACGACTTAAATCTCCTCAGTCACATACTTTCGAAGTTGAACTCAACATTAATAATCCAGATCCTGACGGTCAGGTTGTTTATCTTCCTGCTTGGATACGTGGCAGCTATTTAATACGCGATTACGCTAGACATATCACATCTATTCAAGCGTTATGTAATGAAGAGCAAATCGAGATTCAAAAACTTGATAAGCAAACATGGAAAGTACCCCCAGTAAAAGGCACGCTTACACTTAAGTATCTTGTCTATGCATGGGAACTGTCTGTTAGGTCTGCTCACTTTGATATTAATCATGCCTATTTTAATGGCCCTGCACTTTTCTTAGGTGTAAGTGGACAAGAGAAAAGTGAGTGTTCTCTGGAAATTGTTGAACCAGATGATGAGCAGCTAGCTGGATGGAAAGTAGCCTATCCAATAACTCCACAAATTAGCACCGAATCCGGTTTTGGTTCATACATTGCCCATGACTATGAAACGCTAATTGACTCTCCGGCAGAAATCGGTGACTTCTCAGAGAGTGAATATTTTCTCTCCGACTGCAGACATCGGTTTGTTGTAAGTGGCGCTAAAAGGTTTGATCATGAAAGGATATGTAAGCATTTGCGCCTAATATGCGAAAAGCAAATCGAGCTGTTCGGTGAAATGCCAACTGATAATTATCTCTTTCTACTTCGACTGGTCGATAGTGGGTATGGCGGACTTGAGCACAAAAATTCTACCAGTTTGATATTTCCTCGTGACGATTTACCCAGTAAACGGAATATGAAGAATTCGTCAGGATACAGAAGACTGCTGGCGCTATGTAGCCACGAATATTTCCACCTCTGGAATGTGAAACGCATTACACCAAAGGTATTTCTTGAACAGAATACACTTCATGAGGTTTACACTCGTCAATTGTGGATTTTCGAGGGCATAACCTCTTATTACGATGAGTTGATGTTAGTCCGTAGTGGCGTCATTGAACGAGACGAATACTTCACGATGTTAGCTGAGACAGTGACGCGTGTAATGCGTGGTAGTGGACGGTTCAAGCAGACACTTGAGGAATCAAGTTTCGATGTTTGGACCAAGTTTTATAAGCAGGATGAGAACGCTCCCAATGCCATTGTCAGTTACTATGCAAAAGGTGCATTGTTTGCGCTGATACTTGATCTGACGATTCGCTTGGAGAGCAATGGTTCCTCTTCACTGGATCAGGTTATGCGTGAGATGTGGTTACGATACGGTAAACCCGGTGATGGTGTGCCTGAAAATGGCTTTGAAGAGGTAACTGCTGAAGTAACATCGTTAGATCTCAAGTCGCTCTTTGATTTGGGGCTCCGCTCGACTGCAGAGTTACCGCTTAGTGAGTGCCTTGAGGCGTTTGGTGTGGAGTTGAAATTGTTACCAGCAAATTCCCAGGAAGATAAAGGCGGCGTTATTAGTCAATCTGAAACTGATCCTGGCGTTACTCTTGCAGTTGGAGCGAAATGGGCAGATAAAAATGGGGCAGTGCGTGTACAACAGGTATTTGATGGAGGAGTAGCACAAAAAAGCGGTCTATCTGCTGGTGATGAGATCGTTGCTGTAGATGGACTCAGAACAAATGCCAAACAGCTGGAAAGATATATAGCAGACACTGATCTCGGGTCTACGATTGAGCTTCATCTGTTTCGACGTGACTTGATGATGACTGTTCTGTTGGAGCCAACAGAAGCACCTGCAGATACCTGTTATTTTAAACTGAATGATGACAAAGATAGTGAAGTGACAAATAGACAGTCTGCTTGGCTGATGGGCCATGTCAGATAATTTTGAATTAATTAAATTAATGGCAGATGGACGATTCCACTCTGGTGAAGAGTTGGGAGATATACTTGGTGTTAGCCGCGCTGCTGTTTGGAAAAAGCTTAAAGTAGTAAAAGATCAGTATCTACTCGGGATTGATGCTGTTAAAGGTAAGGGTTACCGACTCCGTGAGTCACTTGATTTACTCGATCGAAAAAAGATAGCTGAACAATTCCAGCAATCCGGCTTAGATCCGATACCTCCGCTTACTATTCACACTACAATTGATTCCACCAATAGATGGCTCATGCAACAGGCTGCCCTGGGAATTGAATCAGGGGCGGTCTGCCTGGCTGAACAGCAAAATGGTGGAAAAGGTCGACATGGTCGTCAATGGATATCGCCATTTGGCAGAAACCTCTACTTTTCCATGCTATTTCGCTTTGACCTTGCTCCTATGCAAGTTGCTGGGTTAAGCCTGGCCTCTGCGATTGCTGTATTACGGTTATTACGTCAGCTTAATTGTTATGAAGTAGGACTTAAATGGCCCAATGATATCCTTTGGGGTGGTAAAAAGTTGGCTGGTTTACTGCTTGAAGTCTCTGGAGAAGCAAGCGGACCTTCTCAGGTGGTTGTAGGTGTGGGGCTCAATATTGGTATGGGGCATCACGGTGAAGGGATAGATCAACCATGGAGTGATTTGAGAGAGATCCCAGAGAGAAAAAACTGTAGCCGTAGTGAACTTGCCGCCAGTTTAACTATGCATTTACGTGATGTTGCTGAACAATATAGACTTCAAGGATTACGTGGTTTTGTGGATGAGTGGCATTCATTTGATCTGTTTTTGGGAAAAGAGGTGGTAATTCGAAGTGCCAGTAATGCTTACATTGGTGAACACCTTGGTATCGATGAATCTGGAGGAATTCTTATCCGGATTGATGGGGAGACTCGCTGTTTTCATGCCGGTGAAGTCAGTCTCCGGGCTACTCAATAGGTCTTGCCATGAAGCTTTTTGTTGATATTGGCAATACAGCAATCAAGTGGGCAAGTGAAAAGGATTTACATTCTCATATTATCCACCGAGCAAGTTCTCATGCATTACCAGAGGCGATTGATCTCCCTTGGTCTGAGATGCCTGAGCCTGATACTGTGCATATTGCCTCTGTCAGGCAACAGAATATCGTTAATAATCTAACCTCGTGGATATCTCTGAATTGGCGGGCCAATGTTCGGATATCAGAAACCATGCACCAGGAGCTAGGGGTAAAAAATGGTTACACCATACCTTCTCAGTTGGGCGTGGATCGTTGGCTGGCACTGTTGGCAGCGCGTAGAATCAGTAACAGGCCTGTAATTGTGGTGGATTTGGGTTCTGCCACGACTATCGATGGGTTGGATGGTGAAGGGCGCCATTTGGGAGGGATCATAATCCCTGGATTGCAACTTTATGCCAAATGCCTTGATCTAAATACTGATCTTTCCATAGATAACAGTAACTTGAATTTAAACGATTTTGCGACTGATACCGCAACAGGCGTTCAAAGTGGTGCTATGCTGTCGCATCTTTGCATGGTAGAAAGATCACTTTTACGTTTAATGGAATTATTTGGCGGGAGTGCAGAATGCATTCTTACAGGTGGAAATGCCCATCAATTGTCTGAATACCTTACGATCGCCCACCAGGTCGTACCTGATCTGGTTATACAAGGCTTGGCATTACAGTCGACTCAAGCAAACTGAATTATGAAATGGTTCTTCTCTATTCTGATACTGATTAATCTTGGCCTGTTTTTGTTGATTTACCCTCAGCAGAAGGATGTAGAGATTTCACCTGTTATGACTGATGTAGGCGAGTTAAGACTTGCCAGCGAGCTTCAACAGAACACTATGGTCGATGAAACGAATAGTGTTAATGATGATGAGGCGGTGCAAGCTATGGATGGCACTGCCGAATCGGCAGCAGAACAAGCCAAATCTGGCGAGTCTCCTATAGTACAGACTGAAGAACAGGCTGTAGTTGAGACGCTTTCGCAAATTGAAGACGTTGCTGTTGACCCCCAAACAGTTGTTACACCTGAGGTGGCACCGCGTTGCGCCATGGTTGGGTATGTGGAAACCAGATCAGCTGCGGAAAAGATATCTGTGCGTCTCCGAGCCATGGGACTAAAACCTGAACTTCAGTCGGAGACACGCAATGAGCAGGCCGGATATTGGGTACTGATTCCGCAACAATCCACCCGACGGGAAGCGGTCAATATAGCGAAAAGGTTGGAAGAGTCCGGTGTCTCTGACCTTTGGCGGTTTACCAGCGGTGAATTGGTGCATGCTATCTCCTTGGGGTTGTTCCGGGATGAGGTCAGAGCTGGGGATCGAAAACGTGAAATCGATGCTTTAGGTTTTAATTCAGTTATTCAGCCCCGATACCGTGAAAAAACCAAATATTGGCTCAGTTATCAGGCTAATGACCCTGCAATAATCAGTGATCAAGACTGGTCGGAACTGGTGAATGATTTTCCTGAATTGGTTTCTAAGGCAATAGAGTGTAGATAGGATTGCCAGAAAGAGAATAAACGCTTAGAATTCGCACTCCTTAGCCGGCGTAGCTCAGTTGGTAGAGCAGCTGATTTGTAATCAGCTGGTCGGGGGTTCGAATCCTCTCGCCGGCTCCAATTTTCCCTTAACCCGTGTAATTGCGGGGGGTCTAGGGGATTGTGCTCACTTACGCTTTCCTGAATATCGATCTTCCTCGATAGAATTCTCTATCGATCAGCATTGTTTTCCTAAATTTGTCTCAATCTGTTACAGAGCATCATATTGTTGTTGATTCTCATTTCTAGATGTTTTTATGATGTTTGATGAGGCCACTCTAGGTTGATCAGATGATACCTGAGTAATATCCGACACTTTCATGATATGAGTACGCTGTCAGTCTAGTCTGTTTGGTATAGACTTATTCCTGAAAGTGATTTGTTCGGATTTTTGATAGGAGTTCAACCATATCGCTAATCTTGGGACAAAAAAGGGGAAGTCCATTGCTTAAGCGTATGTCATTACTAAAATCTGCACTTGTCTTGCTGTTGTTCTCGCTACCCGCACACTCTTCAGATTGGGTATATACAGTTGTCGATGGTGACAACCTGTGGGATTTCAGCACGAAATATCTAGACGATGTGATGAGATTCGAACAGCTTCGAAAGCTGAATAACATCGAAAACCCCAAACGTTTACAACCTGGTAGTTGGTTGAGGGTTCCGATGAAGTGGATCCGAAGCAATGCAGTTCCTGCACGTATCGATCTGGTTGGTGGTCAGGTCAAAATCTCTCGTTCAGATGGAACGCAACAGAAGAACCTTAAGCCCGGTGCGCTGATTCATTTGGGCGATACATTGAAGACGGGACAAAACAGCAGTGCTGCTATCGTCTTCGCTGATAATACAAGGTTGACGCTTCACAGTGATGCCGAGATGCGCTTCGATCACCTCAGCGCCCATGGTGAAACGGGGATGGTTGATTCCAGGTTGCATCTTGGCCGCGGTCGCCTGAAAACCATTGTCAAACCCTCTAAAGGTCCCGGCTCGCGTTTTGAAATTCATACGCCATCCGCTATAACTGCAGTGCGTGGTACAGCTTACCGTGCTGCTGTCAGCCCAAATGGAAAGTCCTCCAACATTGAGGTGTTGGATGGAGATGTGGTGGTCAGTGGTGCTGATGAGCAAACTCTGGTTACAGCCGGGTTTGGTACCCGGATAACTCAGGGGCAAGCACCAATACAACCACGAAAACTATTACCTTCACCTGCGATAAACGAAATTCCTGAACCGCTCAGAGTGATGGATTGGCAACTTGGCTGGCAAAATATTGAGGGATCGAGCAAATATCGGGTAGAGGTCAGCGATAATCAACAATTGGAAGTACTGCTCTGGGAAAAGGTTGTTACTGATCTCCATGTGAGTGTGCCGGAACTGCCTGATGGAGACTATTGGGTAAGAATTCGTGGTATCGATTCAGATGGGCTTGAAGGTAACAGTGCGGTAGAGCGGATTGTTTTTGATAGGCATCCTCAGCCGCCTCAATCACTTAGCCCGGCTGATGGAGAGATGTTACAGAGCGGGGATATTGAGCTGAAGTGGGATAGAGCTGCCCATGCCAGTGGTTACCTCATGGAAGTGGCAACGGATCAGGCTTTCGAGGATATCGTTGTTAAGAGGGATGTTGAGGATATAGATCATATAAAATTAACCGACATTACCAAACCAGGAACCTACTTTTGGCGTGTGTCTGCTAAATCGGAAGATGGAGAGTTGGGGCCTGCCGGGGTTGTTCGTTCATGGCATCTCAGGTCGGAGCTGGAACCGCCTGATGTCATAGTTACAGTTTCAGATGAACAGGTCGTAGGTTCGTGGCAGCAGTTAGATCCAGATCATCGTTATCATGTGCAGGTAGCTCACGATGCAGATTTCAAACATCTTGAACTTGATCAGGTGACCTCAAAAAATGAGATTGCAATCGAACATATCTATAGTCAGTTACGCTATTTAAGGGTTAGTGCTGTGGATGTAGATGACTACCAAGGGCCATGGAGTAGTGTTCATAAGATCGATCCTCTGCTGGGTATAAGTGTATGGATTGTCCCAACAAGCTTGATATACGGTTTGTTGTTTTTATAGAGGAATGTTTAAGCACTTTTTAAATACGGGTAAATTCAGTCAGATAATCCTGGCGGTAGCTCTAGTCGTTTGTGCCAATTTGCTCATTGATAGTGCTGCAATCAAACGCCTTGATTATCTGTTTTACGACTATTTTCTCAATCTTCTTGATAATCGTATCAGTGACGAGTTGGTAGTTGTTGCCATTGATGACAAGAGTTTGCACGAGCTTGGCCGCTGGCCCTGGTCTCGGCGTTTTCATGCCGAAATACTCAATCGCCTGACTAGTATGAATGCTAGGGCAATTGGATTTGATGTGCTTTTCTCTGAAGCTGAACAACATGATCCCAGGGCTGATCAACTTTTTGCCGAAGCAATTGATGCAAATGGGGTTACCGTACTTGCTGTAGCGCCCAGTAATCCATTGGCGGGTGTTTCTATTTCTGAGGTTCTTCCACTTCCCGTACTGGCATCATCGGCAGCTGGGTTGGGGCATGTTGATTTTGAGATCGACAGTGACGGACTTTGCCGTAGATTTTTCCTCTATGCTGGGCTGGATGATGCACGTTGGCCTACGTTTTCCCTGGCACTGCTTAATGTTGCTGGTGGGTTCACTTCTCCACCTGGAATGGTTAATGAACAGTTGCCATTTAAAAGCAAGTCCAGTTGGCTGCGCTCAGGAGAGTTCTTAATTCCATATGATCCAAGAGCGAATACGGTTAATACCATCTCAGTTCATCAACTGCTGAATGATGATGATATTGCAGCTAAGGTTGAAGGTCGGTATGTATTGATTGGCTCAACTGCTACCGGTTTAGGGGATGTTATTTCAACGCCTGTATCCCAGAATCATCAGCGCATGCCGGGGGTCAGGTTAAATGCTCATGTGTTGAGTGGCCTGTTGAATGGAAGCTTATTGAGAGTGATGGATAGTGGCTTTCATCTGCTCCTGACCTTGATCATAACTGGGGTGGTTGCGTTGGTGTTGGCTTCTGCCAGGTTTCCTCTGTCTGTTGTTCTATTTCTAATTGCTATTGTTGGTGTGCCGGCTTTATCGGGGCTTACATTGTCTGTCAGCCAGGTCTGGTTTGCTCCTGCCGCTTCGATTGTCCCGCTTTTAATAGGTTTCCCCCTATGGGGAGCCTGGCTCCACCTGCATGAGAAAAAGGTGAATCAATCACTGAATACCAAAATGCATGATCAGGCAACGCACCATGCGATAACCGGATTACCGAATCAATATGCATTGGATGAGTGTTTGAGAGGCTTAAGTAGTTCGGACTCTGATGAGTCAAAAATCTCCGCATTAATGATTGTGCATGTCAAATGGTTGGGCTCTGCCGGAGGCGTTATTGACCGTACAGTTGGTAATCAGTTATTACAATCGATAGCACAGCAACTACGTGATGTGGTGCGTAGTGATGATCTTGTTACCCACCTCGGTGGTGATGACTTCGGGGTTTTAGTGAATGGACTGAGTGATCAGGAATCCGCCTACATGGTAGCTAAAAACCTTCTGGCAGTATTACAGCAGCCCATGGCATTCGAGGAATCTTCAGTTTTTCTCGCACCAAGCATAGGCGTGAGCATATGGCCAGGTGAGAGTATGGATGGAGAGAGTTTGTTACGTGATGCCAATATGGCAGTGTTTCGAGCTCGGATGCAACATTCAGATTCCATTTGTCTCTTTTCGGAACAAATAGCTAAAGAGGTTAAAGAGGGGTCACAGCTGGAACAAGCACTGACTTACGCGATAGAGCGAGGTGAGTTTGAAGTCTACTATCAACCCCAAGTGGTTACTGACAACGGACGTATTTTCGGGGTTGAGGCTCTCATACGTTGGCATAATCCTGAGTTAGGTTTAGTCTACCCCAGTGCTTTTATCCCGGTAGCTGAACATACCGGGTTAATTCGCTCAATCGGTTTATGGGTGTTGCGCACGGCCTGTGAGCAGGTACAGCAATGGAATCAACAGGGTTTCGGGCCGCTAAGTTTGGCTGTCAATCTTTCTCCAGTACAGTTCAGTGACAAGAACCTGGTGGCTGAAGTGCGCCGATCTCTCGAGGACAGTGGGCTTGATCCCAGATTTCTGGAACTTGAGGTCACTGAGAGCACGATCATGCAAAATCTGGATGAAGCAAGGGCTGCCATGCGCTTGCTGAAAGAGCAAGGTGTGAAGCTTGCAATAGATGATTTTGGTACTGGCTACTCTTCATTAAGTAATCTGCAACATTTTCCATTCGATCGTATCAAGATAGATCAATCCTTTACCCGCGAATTTCAGGATAATGAGAGTGTAAAAGAGATTACTATGACGATCATTGAAATGGCCAAACGTTTGAAACTTGAGGTCATTGCTGAGGGTGTTGAAACTGAAGCCCAGGCTGATAACTTACGCCAATATGGTTGTGATGCATTGCAGGGGTTCTATTTTAGTCATCCTCTGCCTGCATCTGAGATAACCTCGATATTTAATGATCGGGATTTAAAGAAGATACCGATCACGAAGAGTTAAGGGTTCTTTGATCAGTTTTTGAATCGGGGCATGGTGGCTGGATGACCCAGGTTCAGTGTTAAAAAGCTTTACAGCAGCTGACTATTGTGTGGACTAATCGTTTGATCCAAAGCCTCCCCTCTCACTACGGATTGGATCCAGAATGAATGTGGGATTCCTTGAATGCATTAATAAATCAGATGATTGTCATGACGCCGCAACATGTTTGTTTTTTTGTGAACTAAACTCCCTGGGTTTCCTGATAAAGGATATACTCCTCGCCGCATTGATAGGTTTGAACGCTACTTGTTGAAAGGAGTTCTTTCGTGGCATCTGGTTCTAAAAAAGTAATTATCGCGGCACTGATAGGTAATACTCTGATCTCTATTACCAAGTTTGTCGCTGCATTTTTTACCGGTAGCTCTGCGATGCTATCCGAGGGTATCCACTCTCTTGTGGACACAGGTAACCAGGGCTTGCTGCTGTACGGAATGGCGCGCGCTCAAAAGCCGGCGGATGAAGCCTTTCCATTCGGCTATGGAAAAGAGATCTACTTCTGGAGTTTTATTGTTGCGATCCTGATTTTTGCACTGGGTGGTGGTATTTCGATCTATGAAGGGATTAAGCATATTCAGCACCCGGAGCCTATCAGCAGTCCAATAATTAACTATCTGGTTCTGGGCCTGGCAATGGTGTTTGAAGGTGCCGCCTGGGTCTTCGCCTTTAGGGAATTCAGTAAGGTGAAAGGTAAATGGGGATATATGGAAGCAGTTCAGAGAGCGAAAGATCCTTCTATATTTGTGGTCTTATTCGAGGATAGTGCAGCCATGTTGGGGCTAATAGTGGCATTTCTTGGCGTCCTGTTGGCCCAGCTGACAGGTATCCCTTTTTTCGACGGTTTAGCATCGGTAGTGATCGGCTTGATTCTTGTGGGTACAGCGATCTGGCTCGCCTATGAAACGAAGGGATTATTAATTGGCGAGAGTGCAAATCAGCCTGTGATTCAGGGGGTTAGGGCGTTAGTCGCCGACAGGGAGAGTGTCGATCACGTCAATGAAGTATTGACGATGCATATGGGACCCGATTTTGTGTTGGTCAATCTCAGTGTGGACTTTAAGGATCATCTAAGCGCTGATGAGGTCGAAACGTCGATTGCAGAGATGGATTTGGCGATCAAAGCAGAGTTTTCTCATGTAAAGCGGATCTTTATAGAAGCCGAAAAGCGTGCCGCAGTGCAGGTCTAATGCGCAGAAAACACCATAATCGCTAAATCAAAGAGATTGCTACAGGTTTGGGTTGACCCATTGCGGGCGTACGGGTAGAATTCCGGCTCTTTACCTCGCCAGATGTCTGGACGGGGGAATAACGGGATATTTCGGGGATTAATGCAATGTATGCGGTAATTCAAACCGGCGGAAAACAGTACCGCGTTTCTGAAGGCGATACCATCAAAGTCGAAATGCTGACTGCTGATGAGGGCGCTTCGGTGGAGCTGGATAAGGTTCTTATGATCACCAATGGTGATGATGTGAAAGTCGGTACGCCCTATGTTGAAGGCGGCAAGGTAACGGCTACTGTTAAATCTATCGGCCGTGGCAAGAAAGTGAAGATCATTAAGTTTCGTCGCCGCAAGCACCATATGAAACGTCAGGGACATCGTCAGTGGTTCACTGAGTTGCAAGTCACTGGCATTAGCGGTTGAGGAGAGAGAGATGGCTCATAAGAAAGCAGGCGGTAGTACACGTAACGGCCGCGATTCGGAATCCAAACGACTTGGCGTCAAGATCTACGGTGATCAGGCTATAAAAGCTGGAAATATCATCGTTCGTCAGCGTGGCACTCAGTTCCATAATGGCGTAAATGTTGGCATCGGCAAGGATCATACCCTGTTTGCCAAAGCGGACGGTACCGTGAAGTTTGAAGTTAAGGGCCCCCGCAATCGCAAGTATGTGAGCGTTGTCGCCGACTAGTTTATTACTCGGAGTTGACGCTCAAAAGCCTCGTCTAAGTACGAGGCTTTTTGCGTTTTAGTGCACCAGCTATGAAATTTGTAGACGAAGCTAAGATAAAAGTTATTGCCGGAGACGGGGGCAACGGTTGCGCCAGTTTTCGACGTGAAAAGTATATTCCCAAAGGCGGACCTGATGGTGGTGATGGGGGTAATGGCGGCAGTGTTTATTTGATTGCTGATAGCGGCCTCAATACCCTTGTGGATTTTCGTACTCAGAGAACCCATAAGGCTGAACGGGGCCAGAATGGGATGGGGCGTGAGCGTACCGGTCGCAAAGGCGGTGATTTGAATGTACGTGTGCCTGTGGGAACGCGAATCCTTGATGATGAAACCGGAGAGTTATTGGGCGAACTCCTGGATCATCAGCAGAGCATGCTAGTCGCTCAGGGTGGCGAACGGGGTATCGGGAATGTGCACTTCAAAAGCAGCACGAACCGTTCACCGAGACAGTTTACTCATGGCACCGAAGGGGATCGGCGGGAATTACGCCTGGAGTTGATTCTGCTGGCCGATGTTGGTTTGTTGGGTATGCCTAATGCGGGTAAATCGAGTCTTATCAGCAAGGTTTCCAGTGCTCGTCCCCGGGTGGCAGACTATCCATTTACCACGCTCTATCCTAACCTCGGTGTAGTCAGTCTTGGCCATGATCACAGTTTTGTCGTGGCGGATATTCCCGGAGTGATTGAAGGAGCGGCAGAAGGTGCCGGGCTTGGATTGCAGTTTCTCAAGCATTTGGCACGTACCCGCCTGTTACTTCATCTTGTCGATATTGCGCCATTGGATGAGTCTGTAGATAGCGCAGCTGAAGTACGTCAGATTGAGCATGAGTTATCACATTTTTCAGATGAGCTTTCTGGTAAAGAGAGATGGCTCGTATTGAATAAAAAGGATCTTTTATTGGATGAAGAGTTTCAGGAACGCAGTGATAAACTGTGTGAATCCCTGGAATGGACCGGACCCGTTTATGGTATCTCAGCGGTAAGTGGTGAGGGTACCAAACAGCTTATGTCAGATCTCATGCTGCGCCTGGAGGATATTTGGCGGGTCGACGAGCAGCCTGAAGAGGTTGATGATGATGAGTGGGATCCACTGCAAAGGCAATAAAAGAAAAGCGGCTATTGCTGAGACACAGAAAACCCGATGAGGGCAGTTCACTGGCTTGCCCCATGATGTCGTAAGATAGTCGATTGACTTAAACCTGAATCCGAGGGTTGATGGCGAGAGCAGAGTGTAAGATATTGGTTTCTAAATGGAATCAAATAATCTTAGCTGCACCCATAGGTTAAGCAGGCATTTTTTAACCGCTGGGGAATTAATAGGTTGCGCTATGCGCCGCCAGCAACCCACGGATTCAGGCTAAACCACTAGATCAGGTAGCAAATGATTTCCCGGGAAAAGATCACCAGTTCGAGGCGCTGGGTCATAAAAATCGGTAGTGCACTACTCACTGCTGACGGCAAGGGTTTGTCCCATGATTTGCTTTCTGCATGGGTTGAACAGATGTCAGCACTCCGGCATGCCGGTAATGAAGTGGTGCTGGTCTCTTCTGGGGCGGTGGCGGAAGGTATGAGCCGTATGGGTTGGCGAGCCCGCCCACATAATCTTAACGAACTCCAGGCGGCAGCGGCGATAGGTCAGATGGGATTGGTACATGCCTGGGAGGCTGGCTTCCAGAAATATGACCTGCATACAGCCCAGATTCTGCTGACCCGGGATGATCTTGAAAATCGTTCCCGCTATTTGAATGGACGTAGTACCCTCCGAACCCTGCTTGAGTTGGGTGTGATCCCTGTCGTCAACGAAAACGATACGGTGACAACCGATGAACTTCGCTTCGGTGACAACGATACGCTTGCGGCCTTAGTGGCAAATCTGATTGAGGCTGACCTACTGGTGCTGTTAACAGACCAGGAGGGTCTATTCGATGCCGATCCACGTTTCAATCCTGAGGCCTCCATGATCAAAATGACTCGTGTTGATAATCCACAGCTCGATGCTGTAGCAGGAGGCAGTGCAAGCGGTCTTGGTTTGGGGGGTATGGTGACCAAGGTACGGGCTGCAAGACTGGCTGCCCGCTCTGGTACGGGGACGATTATCGCATCGGGTAGAACTCAGCATGTTCTTGATGCCATTTCCCGAGGTGAGGAAGTCGGTACATTATTGGTGCCAGTTCAGGAGCGTCAGGCAGCGAGAAAACGCTGGTTAGCGGGCCAGCTTCAGCCGCGAGGAAGCCTAACCTTGGATGATGGTGCGGTACGTGTGTTACGTGAGCAGGGGAGCAGTCTGCTGGCGGTTGGGGTCTGTGACGTTAAGGGAGATTTTGGGCGTGGCGAAGTCGTGGTCTGCATTGATCTTGCAGGAAATGAAATTGCCCGGGGTCTGGTCAATTATAATGCCCAGGAGACTATGCGTCTGAAGGGTATACCCAGCAGTCGCATTGAAGAGGTTCTGGGGTATGTGGATGAGGATGAGTTAATACATAGGGATAATCTGGTATTACTGTAAGGGGATGGTTGATTGCATTAGAGTTAGGCTTTATTCGACTCCTTTTCACGCTTCCACTTGCTTCTGATGAGTGGATCGAAACAATTCAATAGCTGACTCCTGGAATCTATGTGATCTGGCAACCCTACTTTGTCTTCGCGCTAATCCTTGTCGCGATAATTTTATTCTTTAGCGGTCGTGTAAGACTCGACCTGACAGCAGCTTTTGTAATTCTTGCTCTGGCAGTTTCCGGTGTGGTTACACCTTCCGAAGCTATTGCTGGCTTCGGTGACCCGCTGGTGATGATGATAGCTGGCCTGTTTGTAGTTGGTGAAGGTCTACATCGAACCGGTGTGGCAGCGTGGGTTGGACAGCGCATTGCTACCTTAGGACGGGGTAGTGAGTGGCATCTGATTCTTCTATTGATGCCGACAGTAGCGATACTCTCCGCTTTTATGAGCTCAACCGGTGTGGTAGCGATTTTTATTCCAGTGGTTCTCAGCATGGCCCGTTCTGCTGGCTTGGCTGCACGTAGATTGCTGCTGCCTCTAGCCTTTGCCTCGCTCATCGGTGGTATGTTGACACTGATTGGTACACCGCCAAATCTTGCAGTTAGTCGGGCCTTGGTGGATGCCGGCATGGAAGGTTTTGGCTTTTTTGACTTTGCACCTATCGGTGGTGCAATCCTGCTTGTTGGTATTGTCTACATGCTGACTCTGGGAAGGCGATTATTGCCTGGCGGAAAGGTGGCTGAAGGTGAGTTGGCAAGGCGCAGCCTGCATGATATGGCAGAGGAGTACGGTATAACGGAGGGACTGCACCGACTGCAGGTTCGAGCCGGATCACTCCTTTGTGATATGACTGTGGGTGAGGTTGGATTAAGAAGAAATTTCGCTATTACCGTAATGGCAGTGG
Source organism: Candidatus Thiodiazotropha sp. DIVDIV (assembly GCA_040506275.1). Classification (GTDB taxonomy): domain Bacteria; phylum Pseudomonadota; class Gammaproteobacteria; order Chromatiales; family Chromatiaceae; genus Thiodiazotropha. Next base: position 264,683 of record JBEVXD010000004.1, on the reverse strand, counting down.
AGCGACATGGCGCGCTATTGACTGCTTTGAAGCCGGTTTTGATCGGCACACGCCTGCGTCAGGGTGATGAACTATATGTAGTGGCACCTCAGCCATTAATAGATCGCCATGCAGATTATCTGGGATTAAGTGACCTGGGTTTTCCCTCTGGGATGCGCAGACGTCTACAGGGCCAGTTCGGTATGGCAGAAGCTTTGGTGGTGCCAGGGTCACCGCTGGTTGGCAAGACCGTACGAGAGGGTAACTTCCGCAACCGTCAGGGTCTGACCGTACTCTCGATTCGACGGGCTGATCAACCAATGGCGCTCGATTTTGATCAAACCAGGATGGAGGCGGGCGACATGATGTTACTGGCTGGCCCATGGGAAGCGTTGGAACAGATGAACGGCCCCAGACGTGACCTTGTGTTGTTGGAGCTGCCTCAGGAGATAGTCGAGCGTACATGGCATGGAAACCAGGCGCCCTGGGCAGTATTGGTCACCTTTGGTATGTTGATTGTAATGACCCTTCAGCTTACCTCTAATCTGGTGGCAGTGATGTTAGGTGCCTTTGCCATGATAGCAACTCGGTGTGTCAGTATGGATGAGGCCTACCGGTCAATGAACTGGCAGAGTCTGGTGCTGATTGCAGGCATGTTACCCCTGGCGCGCGCTTTGGAAGTGACTGGTGGTTCGGGCATGATGGTCACTAGCTTGGCAGAATTTTTTCATGATATGGGACCCAGGGCGGTACTTGGCGGCCTGTTTCTGCTTACCTCACTGTTTAGTCAGTTTATATCGAATACGGCAACTACAGTATTGATTGCGCCCATTGCGCTTAACCTTGCACTTGATATGGGACTCTCTCCAACGCCTTTTTTGATGACTGTCGCGATCGCAGCTTCCACAGCATTCGCGACACCCGTGGCCTCACCGGTAAATACATTGATACTTGGTCCGGGTAACTATCGCTTTAGCGATTTTCTGAAGATTGGTGTGCCGCTCCAGGCACTGGCATTGATTGTTACCTTGGTTATGGTGCCATTGATCTTTTCAGTAGAAACTTAGACCGCCATAGTTTTCCTGATAGAAAATGATAGCTATCTGTGGTGTTGAATCACGATGTCAATGGCACCACGAATGGATTCAGGAGCCAGAATCCATTTTTCCAAATAGACTCCCAGTAGGTACTCCCATAGCTTTTAGTAATGCGGGGAGTGGGCAGAATTTTGTGAGGGGGGCCTGGAATATCATGAAGCCTACAAACATAGCAGCATATAAAAAAATATCGACTTTAGTCGTTAGGTAAGCTCCAACGGTAGCCATAATCAGAATACCAACAATAGCAAATGTAATTTTCTCTACAGTCATCTTGATAACTCCTTAATGTTAAAAAACACGGTGTGATTGTCCTCACTAACTTCATTCTATAAATCCTGAGATAGTAGTCTGGAACATTTGTTACACACGGATGCTACTGGCTGAAAAACAGTTCGGAGGATTCTATAAAGAGGTGATTGGTATGTATAAATAACTGCGAGCTGAAACATAATATGACTTAGAAATGCATCCTTTCTCCGCTCTTAAAAAAACGGTAGGGTGGGGCCCTGCCCCACCAAGTAAGGTGAGTGACAGTTTGAGGTTTGATCCAGTCTTTAGTATTTTTTACTCAAGCCTTTTGCCAGGGCAAGGCCCCACCCGTTGCGGGCAAAGCCTGTTTTTTTGTCCTTAAGTGTAAATAACACAGAAACCATGATCAGATAGTAGCCACAAACTATAGTGAGCAGCATTTCAAGTCACTTTCTCCATTGACGGTGGAATATCTACCGCCTCTTCAAACCTTGAATCGTCCAACATGAGACTCCAGTTCTGAAGCCAGGGCCTGCAGTTCAAGGGTGGAATTACTCAGTGCTTCTGTACTGTTTGATGTTTGTATCGCAACCTGGTTTATATTGACAATACTTTGGTCTACACCGACAACAGTTTGATGCTGCAGGTCAGTAGCACTTGATATATCCTGATTGAGTTGTGAGATATCGGCCATGGTTTTTGTAATCTGGTTGAGACTCTCTCCCGCCTGTTCTGCAGGTGCGACACTGGCATCGGCAATTCGATGGGCATCCTGGATGGCCTCAACTGCATCTGCAGCGCCACTCTGGAGTTGGTCGATCATCTCCTGTATCTCACTGATGGAGTCGTAGGTACGCGCTGCAAGACTGCGTACTTCATCTGCTACTACGGCGAAGCCTCTGCCCTGTTCACCTGCCCTGGCCGCTTCGATGGCTGCATTGAGGGCCAGTAGATTGGTCTGCTCTGAGATACCTCTTATTACATCAAGTACACTCTCGATCTTTTGACTGCGCTCTCCGAGGCCGCTGACCACAGCGGTTGCACGTTCAACCTCTTCGGCTACATTTTTAATCTTCGATACCATATCGAGGACGATCTGTTTGCCATTACCACTTTCCCGGTCGGCTTCTTCAGCGCTCTGTGCAGCCTGGGTGGTGTTGTCAGCAACTTCCCTGAAGCTGCTGGATAGCTGATTAATGGCAGTGGAGACTGATTCTACCTCCATGCGCTGAGTCTCAACCTCCCGTCCAGTCTGAGTGGAAACCTCGGTGATTTGAGTTGTGGTATCCAGCAAGCGAAGGGTGGAGACTTGCAGTCCTGCAACCATATCTCTCAGCTTGACTACAAAACGATTAAAGGCGGTGGCCAGATCACCGATTTCATCCCGACTCTTGATCTGCAACTGTACTGTTAGATCACCGTCTCCCTGGGAAATGGCTTCGAGTTGTCTGTGAATTTCGCGGATAGGTCCGGCAATAGCTCTAACTGTGATCCAGTAGACTGGTATAGATATCAGTACGCCAAGGATCACTGCCAGTATTAAGACCTGGTAGCCAGTTTCAACCAGGTCACTGAGATCCAGTTTCTCTGTTTCCACCTTTTGACGGATCTGCTGATTCAGTTGCTCGCCGATCTGCATCAGTTCATCAGCCGCGATTGAATACGCTTGACGGGCCGTCTTCATCTTCTTGTGATCTTCCATCACTGCTTGTAAAAGTGCCTTATGCTCCTGCGTCAGGCTAACCAGTGCTTGCTTGAATGGCTTTCCGTCAAACTTTCCGTTTTTGACCTGTTGCTCGAATAGGGGGTCTTCGCCAATGGTCTCAATGGCGTAGGCCAAATCTTCATGGAGTAGATTGATACGGGAGATGATGTCGCTTGTGTCACTCTCTTCCTTGAAACGGCGATAGAGTTCGAGGCGGCTCAGAAGCGCAAGTTTTGACTCTCCAGCTGCATTGATCGAAGCCCATCTCTCTTGTTCATCTACTGCATCGTCATCAGTTTCAGAGCCACTCTCGGCATTCATATCCTGTCGCATCATCTCTTCACTGGAGATGCGTTCCACATCGACCAGGAAATCAAGAAAACTTGAACTGTTTTGAGTTAGTGCCTGTTCTCTTTGCAGATAGTCATGATGAAGTTTTATGAGCTGGCCCTGGGTAGCGGAGAAGTTTTGCATTCGGGTTTTCAGGTCGTTGATGACACCAGCTTCAACCTGCTTGCTGGCGATCAGATTATCTAATGCTACCTGAGCTTCATCTTTGGCTTGTTCAATTTTTGTGTGATCGCTTGCACTTCCCAATAATACAGAGTCTACAGCGATCAGCTCCTTTTGAACGGCACGGATGCCTGCTTCAGTGGTTGCCATGGCATCCCATACCGGGCCGGTGATATTGGCAAGGGATATCGAAAGGGAATTGATGATCCAGTAGCTGGTGCCACCGGTAACCAGTAAAACCAGAACTAAAGTAACGAATCCAGCTGCGATTTTGGTGCCGACGTTGATTCGCCCCATAACAAGCCCCGCTTTGTAATTATAAGATATCCATTGTTAACAGGTGTTAACTGTTGAGCTTTTCGGCCTGTGTAACCTTTCCTTTAGACTGTTCTCTATTGAGATAGCCTGGTGGTACAGAATCTATGACGAGGTACACTAGTTCCTTGCAAAAAATATATTGCTTTCCATGGGCTTAAGCCTGGTCGTTGTAATTTGCCATTTGGCGGTAGAGTGTGCTGCGATGGATACCAAGCTGACGTGCTGTGGCGCTGACATTGTTTCCATTCTCTGAGAGTGCCTTTTCGATGGCCTGACGGGTAAGTTGTTTGAGGTCGGTTTTCTCTGTCCCTGTGTGAGCATGGGGCTTTTGTATCTCGCCTGGAAGTTGGCGTAGCTCAATGGTCTCTTGTGGGTCACAGAGCACAATTAATGTTCGTAGTGTGCTGGTTAGCTGGCGCAGATTACCTGGCCAGTCATAATTCACCAGGGCGGATAGTGCCGACTCGCTTAAGGTAAGTTGTTTCTGATGACCACCTAACAACCTCATCATTTCCTGAATGATCTGTTTGCAATCCTCCCTTTCACGCAAAGGGGGGAGTTGAAGGGTGAAATCCTGAATGCGATAAAAGAGGTCTGCACGGAACTCACCCTTTTTAACAAGCTTCGGCAGGTCATGGTTGGTTGCACAGAGGAGGGTGAAGTCAACTGAGATCGGTTGTCCGCCGCCTAGCGGTGTGACCTGGCGTTCCTGCAGTACCCTCAGCAGTCGGGCTTGAAGGTTGAGCGGCATGTCTCCGATTTCGTCCAGAAAAAGAATGCCGCCATCGGCTTCTCTTACGCGGCCTGGCATGCCGCTACGTTGGGCGCCGGTAAAGGCACCGCTGGTGTAACCAAATAGCTCAGATTCAATCAGAGTTTCAGGCAGGGCAGCGCAGTTGACTGCTACGAATGGCCCGGATTGACGTTGGCTGCTGGCATGCAGGCGGCGAGCAAAAACCTCTTTGCCAACCCCTGTCTCGCCTTGGATCAGTACCGGGATTCCAGCATCAAGAACACGTTGGGCCTTATCCAGAAGGTCTGATGTGGTTGTATCGAAATAGTGCTGGTCCTGAGGTGTTGTTTTGGGTCTGTTGGTTGCTACCTGTAGTGTTTGCCGGTGGTTGATCTTGCTGTGGAAGATTTGCCCTCTGGGAGATTTCATTCCATGGTTGGCGTTACTCTCCTTGTAACCTGGAAGCTGTAACCATTGACTGGCGTTGCTGCCGATCAGTTTCTGCCAGTCGGCGTCGAGTAACTGTAGAGCAATGCGATTAGCGCCAACAACCTGGTTGTCATCCAGGATCAGAATGCCCTCACGGTGTGTGCCCAGTAGATCCTGTCGGCGGTGAAATCGAAGCAGGGTTCCTGGGGCAGCATCACTACTGCTTAGTCTGTGCTCGATGATCTGTATAGCAAGTCGTACCATACCCAAGGCTTGGCGATGCATGTGTTCCGAATCACCGGAGACATCAAGCACCCCCAGCAGCTCTCCTTGGGGGGATAGAATGGGTGCAGCAGCACAACTCAGAATGGTATTGGCATCCAGAAAGTGTTGACCCCCTTGGACAAGCACCGGCATTTTTTCAATCAGCGCTGTACCGATGGCATTGGTACCTCGTTCGGGTTCAGTCCAGTGAACCCCGGGCTGGAGGTAGACCTGTTGCGCTTTGCGTAAAAAATTGAGACCACCAGCTGCATCGAGGATCAGCCCCTCATCATTCGCCAGCAGTACCAAACTATCGCTGTCGGAGACCAGTTCTGCCAGGGCGTCCATTTCAGGTTGAGCAACATCCCGTAGTCTCGCCATTCTTTCCCGACGTTCGTTGAGTTGGTTGCTGTCGATTCGCAACGGAGGTGAGGTGTGGCTGTTATCCAGCCGTTGTGCACAACGTTGCCAAGAGCGAGCAATAACTTCGGGCACCCAGCCTGCAGGGTTCTGACCCTTTTCAAAAAAAAGCTGGCGCCCGGTATTGGTATCGGTTCCAAGGGCTCTCTGCTTCGTCATTATAGGTGTCTCTCCGCATCTGCACTGTGTGGCGCGACAGCAAGGGTGTCGCATATTGCGACAGATCACTTGGCTCGGGTTATCAATTCAGTGAGCTATGAGTGTAGACGTTCTGACGAATTTCGCCCAATAGTCTTCTAAGTCCATGAACTGCTGGGAATAAAAGCCACTAAACAGGTGCATCCTCAATTTGCTTGGCATGAAAACTGCCATTCCGTAGTCCAGCAGTCTATCGAAATGATAATGATAAGCGGAGGATTGTATGACAGACCCTGCTACAGCAATTGAAGTGCCAAAGGTGCTGATGTTGTTTGATATGGTTGGCCGAAACCACTCACTGAAGACGCTGTCAATTGCGAGAGGTGCTCAATGGGGGTAAGTGGCACGCTACTAGATACGACCCATCTCTATGAAAGTCACCAAGTCGTTGACCAGTTAGACAGTACCTGCGACAGCCTGGCCAGGCGAAGAGATTCGACTTCTTTTCAGTGGCGTCGTTTCCGTAACTGTCAGCCCCTGACAGAGCAGCATGGCCTGCAGAGTGAGATCCTATCTTCCTGGGAGCGCAGCCGTAGCGAAGGTATTGCCGAGACTTTTCAATTGCACGCACCGGGAGGTGATAAGGGCGATGCGGAGCGATATTGGCAGGAATCCATAATAGGTCGGGCAGCTGAGCCATCTCTCAGTGACATCATGAAGATGGCTGATGAAGGTAATCTGGTTGCGTCAATTGCTGATATGAATGGGCGTTTGATCTGGGTCTACGCCAATGAGCAAATTCGGCAGCGTGCAGATCGGGTCAATTTCACTGTGGGCAGCCACTGGCATGAACAGGCCATGGGCACCAATGCCATTGGGCTCTCTATAGCGCTGTCTCGTCCCGCAACGGTTTTTTCAACTGAGCACTTTCAGCCTTTTGCACATGACTGGGTCTCTTATGCAGCACCCATCTTTTATCCTAAGGGAGGAGAGTGTGCCGGCATTCTGTCAATCTCTGCATTGTGGCAACAACATACACCATTGGGTCAGGCCGCAGTTGCAGAGTTAGCACGATCTATTGCCAAAGAGCTGCCTGACAAACAACCCAGGGCTGAGCTTGAAATCTATGTTTTGGGTCAACCCAAAGTCATCTACCGTGGTAGACAACTTCGACTGCCGCTGAGGCAGATAGAGATCCTTTGTCTTCTAGCGCTGAACGCCAGGGGATTGAGTCTTGAGGCATTTCATGCGGCACTTTATGGCGATACGCCGGTTTCACTCTCCACTTTGAAAGCCGAACTTTCGCATCTGCGGCGTCTACTGAATGGCAAAATCGGCTCACGTCCCTACCGGTTGCAAATCTCAGTATGGGGTGACTTTATTGAGATCTGGAAGGCATTACGAAGGAAGAACAGTGGTGAGGCATTCTCTCTTTATAGAGGTACCCTGTTGCCTGATTCAGCGTCACCTGAGTTGGAAGAGTGGCGGCATTGCATTGATGCGGTAATGAGTCAGGCGCTAGGTAATTGTCAGGATCCTGCTATGTTGCTGGATAAGCTTTGTCGAAGTACATCAGGTAGTGAACTGGTGCGAGAACGTCTCAATGAAATAATCCTGAACCCACAGATTGAGGATAACGTCTCCGGATCAGGTTTTAGGGTTTAGCTAAGGCTGATTGCGCTCTGTTCAGCACTGAAGGTGGGGCATGGCCCCACCCTACAAAACTGAGGATGTAGGGTGGGGCCATGCCCCACCAATTTCTCAACAAACATTGTAAGATGCTTGTAACAGTTGGTCTTCTTGATGTTTAGAAGAAACCCAGCGGATTGACATCATAACTGACCAGCATGTTCTTGGTCTGCTGATAATGGTCAAGCATCATTTTGTGGGTTTCACGGCCAACACCGGATTTCTTGTAACCGCCGAAAGCCGCATGGGCTGGGTAGTGGTGGTAGCAGTTGGTCCAGACACGGCCTGCTTCAATTCCACGACCCATACGGTAGGCTTGATTCATATCCCGGGTCCAGACGCCAGCACCTAATCCGAATTCCGTGTCATTGGCAATGGCCAGGGCTTCCGCTTCATCTTTAAATGTGGTGACAGAGACCACCGGGCCAAAGATCTCCTCTTGGAAAACGCGCATCTCATTGCTACCTTTGAGCAGGGTTGGCTGGATGTAGTAGCCAGAGCTGTGTGCTTCATCCATAGCCTCAGTGTCACCACCGATAAGGACCTGCGCCCCCTCATCCCGGCCTATGCGAATGTAGTCAAGAATTTTTTCGTACTGCTCCTCGGATGCCTGAGCACCAACCATGACATCTGTTTCGAGTGGATTGCCGCGGGTGATCTGGTTGATGCGTTCAATCACCAACTCAATGAATTTTTCATAGATAGACTCTTGTACCAACAGGCGTGAAGGGCAGGTACAGACCTCTCCCTGGTTGAAGAAAGCCAACACTGCACCTTCAATACATTTACTGACGAAGTCATCTTCCTGGTCGAGGACATCTTCAAAGTAGATGTTTGGAGATTTGCCGCCCAGTTCTACTGTTGATGGAATGATGTTGTCTGCCGCGTATTTCATGATCATGGAGCCGACTGGTGTTGAACCGGTAAAGGCGATCTTGGCAATACGTGTGCTGGTTGCTAAGGCTTTGCCTGCTTCCTGGCCAAAGCCGTTGACCACGTTCAATACACCTGCTGGTAAAAGATCCTGGATCAGGTCAATAAGTACCATGATTGAGGCGGGGGTCTGCTCTGCAGGCTTTAACACAACACAGTTACCTGCAGCCAGGGCTGGCGCCAGTTTCCAGGCTGCCATCAGAATCGGGAAATTCCAGGGGATGATCTGACCGACGACACCGAGCGGTTCATGAAAATGGTAGGCAATGGTGTGCTCATCGATTTCGCCAATACTGCCTTCCTGGGCACGTACACATCCAGCGAAGTATCGGAAATGATCAACGCAGAGGGGGATATCGGCATTCAGGGTCTCCCGAACTGCTTTGCCATTGTCCCAGGTTTCTGCGATAGCCAATGTTTCCAGGTTGGCTTCCAGGCGGTCAGCAATTTTCAGCAGAATATTTGATCGGGCCGCAGGGGATGTCTTGCCCCAGGATTCACGTGCTGCATGTGCAGCATCCAGTGCAAGCTCGATATCCTCTTCTGTGGAGCGGGCAATTTTACAGAATGGTCTGCCATTGACTGGGGAGATGTTGTCGAAATACTCCCCTTTTACTGGGGCGACCCACTGGCCGCCGATAAAATTTTCATATGTCTCTTTAAAGCTGATTACCGCGCCTTCGGTGTTGGGATTGGCATATAACACGGTTGATCTCCTCTCAATGGGTAGGGGGTTATGTCTCTTATAATCAGGGGTGGATCACCCCAGCTGTTAACACAGAGTAAAGGGCTTAGGTTGGGAAAAGGTTGGTTGTCGGTTGGGTGAGTGGAGATTGGGTATAGCTGTAGTGGGACACCTGCTAATCAGAGAGATACCCTGATTCATTTATGGACCAAAAAACACCGCTTATTTTCAGCTAAGCTGAGATTAACCTGATACCAGATGGAGGTGCTATGAAGCTGGAAAAACTTCGTGATCAAGCGACAACCTGTATCCGTCTACTGGTACCTCAGTTGGGGGATGCCTCAATACTGGTGGACGAGTGTCTGGCCAGTGCAGAAAAGTCATTCAGCAGTGAATTTATCCTCAGCTTGAGTCCCCAAGCCTGGGCAAAGATAACCATTATCTACCATAAGCATTTTCTGGATACTGGGAGTGATGTTCCGGTGGGTGAGATGGTGGCAGAGGTGGTACGAGACTCTATTGACATCAAGCGGATCGACTTTCTCACTCAAAGTCTGGCGGTGAAGTGGCAATACCAGCAGGAGAGGCCAGAGTGTGACAGAACTGTGCTCTCACTGGTCAAGAATAAGAGATAAAGTTGAAACTAAACTATTTGGTCGCCGGGTTATCAGTTGATTGTCTCAAGTAACGCTATTTTGTCGTAAAGCAGACAGTTGTGTGGCCATAACATCCCGATCTCAGGCAACTAAGCCCCTAAAATCGTAGTGGTATCTCTCTTGCATCCCCTTCTCTCATTTGAGTAGTGGCGAGAAATCAATTATGAAAACCTACCTTGACTGGTCCGAATATACGGATGCCGGTATGGGCGATGCCTATGCTGATATCCCCAAGCATGGTGGTGATTTTGCCAAGGCAGTGGCTGTCTGCATCAATAGCCGCCAATGCGAAAGTACGGGCAGAGGAGTGATGTGTCCGAGTTATAGACTTAATGAGGACTCAGCTCTGTCGACGGGGGCGCGGGTACGCTTACTCAAATCTGCACTGAATGGGGAGCTGGGAAATGCACCATTTCTGGAGTCGGAATTGGTAGAGGCGATGGATCTCTGTATCAGTTGCAAAGGGTGTAAGCGTGAGTGCGAAAACAATGTGGATATGTCCCGTATCAAAATCGAATATCTGGCACAGGTAAATGCATCGAAAGGGCTCTCTCTAAGAGCGCGTCTGTTTTCTGATCTGCCCAAACTGCTAGCTAACCACGCCTGGCTTATGAAGCTGACTGGTTTTCGTAATCGACATCAGTGGTTAGCCAAGATGATGGAACATCTCCTGGGTATCAGTGCAAAAGTAAAACTACCTGAACCTGCTGTTCATCCTCTGGAACAGATACCCCAGGAAGTGGATAGTGATAAAAGTGTAGTTCTGTTTGCAGATACCTTCTGTAAACAATACACCCCTGAAATTGTTGTTGCTGCAATTGAAGTTTTAAATGCTGCTGGTATTCAGGTCAGGTTGATTGGCGGGCGTGGTGAGGAGGCTGGTTCATCCACTCTCTGTTGTGGCCGGACCTATCTATCGCAAGGGCGGGTGGATGATGCTCGTAAGCAGGCTGAGCAACTGTTGGATGTGTTGCTGCCATATGCAGAAAAAGGGGTGCCTATCATTGGCCTTGAACCCTCTTGTTTGCTGACACTGAGGGATGAGTACAGTGCATTGGGCTTAGGTAATGCGGCTAAAATTGTTGCGGATCAGGTGCTATTGCTCGAGGAGTACCTGGCTAAGGAGTTGAGCTCAGGTAAGGCTGAATTGCCTTGGAACACTGACTCTTCTGATATTGATAAGATTCTGGTGCATGGTCATTGTCATCAAAAAGCAGTGGGTGCAATGAAGTCGATGCGTAAGGTGTTAAAGCAGGTGCCCGGACTCAAGTTTGAGATGATGGAGGTAGCCTGCTGTGGAATGGCTGGTAGTTTTGGTATTGAAGCAGAACATGCTGAGATGGCCAAAGGGATGGCAGAACAGGCACTGCTACCGGCGTTACAGCAGCAGCCGGAAGCGTTGGTGGTATCGAATGGTTTCTCCTGTCGTCATCAGATTCTTGAGGTCTCTGACAGAAAAGCACTCCATCTGTCACAGTTCCTTAGGTCCAGGCTTTCGATTTAAAGGTTTGGACATGGCTATATTATTAATCCTGCACCTTAAAGCAGTTTCACCCTCTCCTAACATTTTTAATACGACTCAGATAGTAATGAGAAAATGCTGTTTAGTATCAGCTTCATTTATATCAATGATTTCAATCCGGCAAACCTCAGTTATGGTTGGATTCTTTACTGAGTTATAAAGCGCATTACTAGCCTTGGATTAGTAACGGCTCATTTTGAGTGCAATGAATGAATTGTGTCGCATGTCACGCTATTAGGATTTATGATCCTTTTTTCTAGTGGAGCAGCATGCCAGACTCGCTATTGAAATTAAGAAATGCTTTAGCAAAAAGTATTTCATGATATAGGGAACTCAAGGAGAGAAATATCATGATGGTTCGTGGTGAAAAGAAAGAAAATAAAGCTTGTTTAATTAGCCGGCAGCTACTGCCAGGAATGTTGCTGGGGGTAAGCCTGATTGCACCACTCGGTGTAAACGCAGCTGCCTGGGTGCCTGAAGAGTTGATTGTTGTTGATCTGGTAAATCTGCAACGCGGGTTTCACAACCTCGATCCAGTTCAAATGGATCAACGCCTGCACGACTCCGCCTTGGCAACTTCACAGTCGATGGCAGACTACAACTATTTCAGTCATACCACCTTGGCTGGGCCTGATGCAGGCCAAACCCCAGCTGAGCGCATCAGTGATGGTGGATATGACTATACCCGTTGGGGGGAGAATATTGCTGCGGGCCAAGGTCGAGCACCGACGCAGTTCAACACCCCATCATCGGCTATCGATGCCGCTCATGATGTGATGTATGGCACTGAAGATTTTGATGCGATCAATGACTTCTTTACCACCAACTCAAACGTTACAGCCACAGGTTGGGATGATTTGGGTAATGGCCTGGATGGAGATGACTGGGATGACTGGTATACGGCTCAGGGCAGCTCTGGCGGTTGGATGGGGAGTAGCGGCCATCGCAATACCATTCTTAACGGGTTGTATGATGACCTGGGCGTAGGTTATGTCTGGGACTCGGCAGATTCACTAATTAACGAAGATAATCCGATTCTGTTGGATAATGAAGGGATTTTTAACTACCCACTATATACCTATTGGACTCAGCACTTCGCCAGTGGTGATTCAGTTGAGGATCCGGCCCCTGTGCCTCTGCCTGGTGCATTTTGGCTGCTGGGTTCTGGTCTCTTTGGTTTGATCGCTGTGAGTCGCAAGAGAGCGGCTTCTGTCTGAGTTTTTTCCCATCGTGGATCGCTATAGACCATTTCGACTGTAGGGTGCGGCCTGCCGCACCATGTCGAGAGTGATTCAGAAGAGATCACGACAATTCATTCGATCTTAGCCTGGAATGCTTTTACAGCGCACTCAGGGGAAGATAAGTGACGCTCAGAATTGATGTTGGTGCCTAAGGCCATAGGCAATGTATAACCACCGCTGCACAATCAGTTGCATTGATATCGAATGAAATTGGCGGGGCAACAGCGTTTGAGACTATAAAAAAACCGGCCAAAGGCCGGTTTTTTTATATTCGGGCTTTCAAAATCAGCTATAGGGCTTTGATTTGAACGTTCAGGCGGCTCTTATGGCGAGCTGCCTTGTTCTTATGGATAAGTCCTTTGCTGACGGCGCCGTCAATGATAGGCACAGCGAGCTTATAAGCTGCTGTTGCGCCATCTTTTGATCCGGCTGCGATCTCTTTGGTAACCTTCTTAATATGGGTACGCATTTCGCTACGCTGAGCCTGGTTGCGGCTGTGGCTTTTGTCGGCTTGCCGAGCGCGCTTTCTTGCTTGGGCTGAATTGGCCAAGGTTCTCTCCTAGAAGAAACTAGCTTTTCAAAGGGGGCGCATTCTCTCCAAAAAAATTGCCCATGTCAACATCTTTGATCTAAGTTGTTTCTGCTGGTATGGTCGCCCGGCAGGTCTTCGACAGGCGGGCATTTAATCAATACAGATTAAAGGAATAGATTCTGGCCTCTTTTTTTCGCTCATTCGCTGCTGTTGGCAGCTATACCATGCTGTCGCGCATTCTTGGGTTTGTGCGGGATCTCGTGCTCGCCCGGATGTTTGGTGCAAATGCGGCGACTGATGCCTTCTTTGTTGCCTTTAAAATTCCCAATTTTTTGCGTCGGCTGTTTGCGGAGGGTGCCTTCTCGGTCGCCTTCGTGCCGGTTCTCAGTGAATATCGTACTCAACGCTCTCAAAAGGAGCTGAAGACCTTTGTAGACGATATGGCAGGCACACTTGGGCTTGTGGTGCTGCTGGTGTCTCTGCTTGGCGTGGTCGCAGCTCCGATCCTGGTGATGATTTTTGCGCCTGGATTCTGGAATGAAAGCGAAGGCAAGTATGAACTGACTGTTGAGATGCTCTATCTCACTTTTCCCTATCTGTTTTTCATTACTTTGACCGCCTTCGCGGGTGGGATCCTGAATGCACATAACCGATTTTCGGTGCCCGCGTTTACTCCTGTGCTACTTAATCTGTCACTGATAGGTTGTGCAGTCTGGCTATCGCCGATGATGGATCAGCCGGTTGTCGGGCTTGCCTGGGGGGTGCTGATCGCTGGTATTGCCCAGTTCCTGTTTCAGATACCCTTTCTAAGCCGGATCAGGTTACTGCCAAGGCCTAGAATAGCGTTTAAGGATCCTGGTGTGTCGCGGGTGATGCGTCTGATGATTCCTGCCTTGTTTGGTGTTTCAGTCAGTCAGCTCAATCTCCTGCTGGATACACTGATTGCCTCATTTCTGGTCAGTGGCAGCATCTCCTGGCTCTACTATTCGGACCGATTGATGGAGTTTCCGGTTGGGGTGCTGGGGGTAGCATTGGGCACAGTTATTCTGCCGAATCTTTCGCGTAAGCATGCTGAGTCATCACCAACAGAATTTTCTCGAACCTTGGATTGGGCGTTGCGATTGAACCTTGCTTTGGGTATTCCGGCTGCAGTTGGCCTGTTTATGCTGGCGGGGCCTATGTTGGCGACGCTTTTCTATTCCGATGCATTTGGTAGTCATGATGTAGATATGGCTACCCTGAGTTTGATGGCCTATACGCCAGGGCTGATGGCCATAATGCTGATCAAGATCCTTGCGCCGGGTTTTTATGCTCGTCAGGATACGAAGACGCCGGTTAGAATCGGTATCATTGCCATGGCTGCCAATATGGCTCTGAACTTATTACTGGTCTTTCCCCTGGCCCATGCAGGACTGGCACTTGCCACTACACTCTCTTCCTGGCTCAACGCCTATCTTCTCTATCATGCATTGATCAAGCAGGGAATCTATCGACCGGAACCAGGTTGGCCCATTTTGTTACTACGTATCGGGCTGTCCGCCCTGGCAATGGGGTTGCTGCTATGGTGGGGGGCTGGGGCGATCAATGATTGGCTGGATGCAACAGCCTGGGATCGGATAGGCCGTCTTACCGGGCTGATAGTGGTTGCCATGCTGCTCTACTTCTTGCTTTTTATTCTGTTGGGTGGCCGTCCGGGCCATTTTCGATCTGTAAAAAGCTGAATCCATCTCTCTCTGCGACTCGTATTCAAAGTAAGTGATTGGTGATCTGGTCTTTAATCACGATCGCTATGCGGGGTAAAAATAACCCGAATAGTGTCCGGCTCATTGTAATAGCTGCGTGTTGTCTGCCTCGACAGGGCTGTTTTCCTGTCTTGAGCAGACCTTTTTCCATCGATTAATCCTACATTCTGCCCTTTTGATATCATAGGTAGGGGTAACTGTTGTTGCCTTGAAAGTAAACTATTTGGTCGCCGGATTAACAAAACCCTCTATCTGAGTAGATAGGGATGCCCTAAGATGCAGCAAGGCCTATAATTAACCGCTTAATTCTGAGTGGTCTCTATTAACCCGGCACCTTAATAGGTAGTTTCAGGGCGATAAGAAGGCCCTTGATCAAGGCGTGGGTCGCCGAAAAGGGTCTCTCCCTTGTCGGGAGCCGCAATGCAGAGCAAGGGTACGTTTGAAACCCCTTACAATTTGAGTTTAATAAGACAGGCCGAAGTGTGCCTTGCTGCAGGCGGGTACACTTCGGCGGAACATGGCTATTAAGGTGCCGAGTTAATTTATGCAACTGGTTCGCGGTCTACACAATCTGAAAGCAATTCACCATGGCTGTGTTGCCACCATCGGTAATTTCGATGGGGTACATCTTGGCCATCAATCGGTATTCAGCCATCTGATGGAGATGGGTAAAACACTGGGTCAGCCGACCACTGTGGTTACCTTCGAGCCCCAGCCTCGTGAGTTTTTTCAGGGTGACAAAGCACCTGCCCGATTGACCCGATTGAGAGAGAAGCTGCAAGCGATTGAGGATACGGGCATAGAGCGTGTTGTTGTTTTGGAATTCAACAAACGTTTGGCATCCATGCGGGCAGAGGATTTTGTTAAAAAGTTGTTGGTAGAGGGTTTGGGAGTTCGGTTTCTCTCTGTTGGGGATGACTTTCGGTTTGGGCATGACCGGGAAGGGGATTTCGATTTGCTGAAAGCTGTCGGTGAGCAGCATGGTTTCGAAGTGGAAAACATGAATACATTCCGGCTGGATGCGGGTCGTGTCAGCAGTACACGCATTCGGGAGCTTTTGACTCAAGGGGATTTGCAGGGTGCGGCCCAGTGCCTGGGACGCCCCTACCGTATTTGCGGCCGTGTGGGGCATGGTGCCAAGCGGGGAAGAACAATAGGTTTTCCAACCATGAATGTGGATCTGCACCGACAGGTCAGTCCTCTGGATGGGGTTTTTGCAGTGAAGGTTGCTGGGCTGGAATCGCAACCCCTGCCAGGGGTGGCGAACATAGGCGTACGTCCGATGGTGGAGGGGGATCCCCGCTATCTGCTTGAGGTCTATCTTTTTGATTTCGATCGTAGTGTATATGGTGAGCATGTTTCAGTTGAGTTTCTGCTCAAACTACGCGATCAGGAGCGTTTTGACTCATTTGAACTGCTACGTCAACAGATCTGGCGAGATGTTGAACAGGCCAGGGCTTTTTTTGAACGTCCATAATGTAGAATGATGAACGAGTATCAATCTTCGGTTGTGGATAGGCATGCAGCATGCTGAACCTACCTATAAGGGCGGGTTAATAATAATCCGTTCGCAACCAGATAGGTTGAGTGGATCCCCTCCTTCTTTGACTGATAAGAGTAGGTCATGAGGAGCAACGGACAGCACCCTTTCTAAACTGTGATACCGTATGTTTATTAATTATCTGTTGAATCTTTGCGCCAGAGGCGTTTTTAAGTTTCAATATCCTATTTTGCATCCTCAACAGGTAGCACTCAGTGAGCGACTACAAGCAGACTCTCAATCTTCCGAAAACAGATTTTCCTATGCGGGGAAATCTGGCTCAGCGTGAGCCGGAGACATTAAAAAAATGGCAGGAGCAGAAGCTCTACGAGAAGATTCGTAAGGTCTCTGCCGGCCGGAAAACCTTTCTCCTGCATGATGGCCCCCCCTACGCCAATGGTGACATTCACATTGGTCATGCAGTGAACAAAATTCTCAAAGACATTATCGTCAAGAGTCGTACGCTGGATGGGTATGATGCGCCCTATGTGCCAGGTTGGGACTGCCATGGCCTGCCCATTGAGTTGCAGGTAGAGAAAAAAATTGGCAAGCCGGGGAAGAAAACCACCACCACGCAGTTTCGTAAAGCGTGCCGTGAATACGCAACCAAACAGGTGAATGGTCAGCGACAGGATTTCATCCGTCTTGGCGTTCTAGGCGAATGGGATCAGCCCTATCTCACTATGGATCACCAGTTCGAAGCCGATATCATTCGCTCACTGGGGAAGATTGTGGCCAATGACCACATCCAGAAGGGGTATAAGCCGGTTCATTGGTGTACCGATTGTGGTTCAGCTCTGGCTGAGGCCGAGGTTGAATATCAGGATAAGGACTCTTTCGCTATCGATGTGGCCTTCCGGGCGGTGGATGCGGAAGCTGTTCTGGAACGCTGTCACCATGTACCCGAAGGTGGCGGAGAGGGCCCGGTTGCGTTTGTGATCTGGACCACCACACCCTGGACGCTACCTGCCAATCAGGCTGTTGCACTAAATCCCTCTTTTGAATACGCGATGGTTGAGTATGAGGGTGAGCAGGGTAAACAGCGCCTGGTGATTGCCGATGAGATGCTTAAAGATGTTATGCATCGTTATGGCGTGGAGCACTACCATGTTGTGGCCTATGCCAAAGGGGAGGCTTTTGAAGGTCTTCTGCTTCAACACCCTTTTTATGATCGCCAGGTTCCGGTGATTCTCGGAGAGCATGTCACACTTGAGGCCGGTACAGGTGCGGTGCATACAGCCCCAGGGCATGGTCTGGATGACTATCTGGTTGGCATGCGCTACAAGTTACCGGTAGACAATCCAGTAGGTAGTAACGGCTGCTTCGTGGATGGCACTGAGCTGTTCGCGGGCCTTCATGTGTTGTCTGCCAACGAGCAGGTAATTGAGGTGCTGCAGGAACAAGGTGCCTTGATGCATGAAGAGCGATTGCGTCATAGCTACCCACACTGTTGGCGGCACAAGACCCCGATTATCTTTCGCGCCACACCTCAATGGTTCATCAGTATGGATCATAATGGTTTACGGGAATCGGCTCTGAAAGAGATCGAGAAGGTTAATTGGATGCCCGACTGGGGTGAAGCTCGAATCAAAGGCATGGTAGAGAGTCGCCCTGACTGGTGTATCTCCCGTCAGCGCACCTGGGGGGTGCCGATCACCCTGTTTATCCATAAACAGACTGGCCAACTGCATCCAGATACACCGGCACTGATCGAACAGGTGGCAAAACTGGTTGAGGCTCAGGGTTTTGAGGCCTGGTTTAATCTGGATCAGGAACAGTTCTTGGGAGATGCTGCCGACGACTATGAACAGGTGACGGATACTCTTGATGTCTGGTTTGATTCAGGGGTCTCTCATCATTGTGTTCTGGATGCCCGTGAGCAACTTAGCTTGCCTGCTGATCTCTATCTGGAAGGATCTGATCAACACCGGGGCTGGTTTCAGTCCTCTCTGATGACCTCTGTGGCGATGAATGGCTGTGCGCCATACAAGTCTGTACTGACCCATGGTTTCACCGTGGATGCCCAAGGGCGTAAGATGTCGAAATCCCTGGGCAATGTGATGGCACCGCAAAAGGTTATAAAAAACCTGGGTGCCGACATTATCCGCCTCTGGGTGGCTGCAACTGATTATCGCAATGAAATGACAGTCTCTGATGAGATCCTCAAGCGTACTGCTGATGCCTATCGTCGGATCCGTAATACGGCTCGCTTTCTGCTTTCTAATCTGAATGGTTTTGATCCGAAGCAAAACCTGGTTGAGCCGGCTCAGATGATTGAGCTTGATCGTTGGGCAGTGGATCGTACTTTGCAACTACAGCAGGAGATCGTTGAGGCCTTCGCGGATTACCAGTTTCACGTCATCTACCAGAAAATCCACAATTTCTGTGTCAATGAATTGGGTGGCTTTTATCTCGATATCATCAAGGATCGGCAATACACCACGCAGGCCGACAGTCTGCCCCGTCGCTCCTGTCAGACCGCCATGTACCATATCATCGAGGCAATGGTGCGCTGGTTGGCACCAATTCTGAGTTTTACCGGTGAAGAGATCTGGCGCTCCATTCCTGGTGAGCGTAGTGAGAGTGTTTTTCTTGAAGAGTGGTACCAAGGCCTCACTGCCCTCGAAAGCGATGACCGCTTCAATGCAGACTATTGGCAGCAGATCATAGATGTTCGCGAAACAGTCAGTAAGGCGATGGAAGCTTTCCGCGCAGCAGGCAACTCATCCCTGGATGCCGATGTGACGATCTACTGTGATGGTGGTTTGAGGTCGGCGCTTGAGCAGTTGGAAGATGAGCTACGTTTTGTGCTGATTACTTCAGAAGCAGAGATCCAGCCTCTCGATAAGAAGCCAGAGGAGATTGCACTGGATGATGAACTTGGCATTGGTATTCAGGTCTCAGCGTCACCACATGGAAAGTGTGTCCGCTGTTGGCATCACCGCCCAGAGGTAGGAACAAATGCTGAACATCCTGAACTATGTGGCCGCTGTGTGGAGAATGTCTCCGGAGATGGTGAGCCCCGACGCTTTACCTAAAGGGATTTAGTGATGATCAACTGGTTGTGGCTCTCCTTTGTCGTGATCCTGCTGGATCAGGTTACAAAACAGATGGCAGAAGCGATGCTGACCCTCTACGAGTCGGTCTATGTGATGCCTGTGTTTGATCTGACCCTGCTTTACAATAAAGGGGCGGCCTTCAGTTTCCTCAGTGAACAGGGTGGATGGCAGCGGTGGTTTTTTACGATCCTGGCCATTATTGTAACTACTGTATTGACGGTGTGGCTATGGCGACTGAAACAGCAAGAGAAGTGGGTTGCTGTTTCGCTATCGTTGATTATCGGAGGGGCGGTAGGCAATGTTATTGATCGTATTCTGTTTGGGCATGTGATCGACTTTCTACACTTCCACTACCATGAACACTATTGGCCAGCATTCAACATTGCCGACGCGGCAATCACCGTCGGGGTGGGTGTCATGATGTACGATGCCCTTGTGTTGGCTAAAAAGCGTGACTGAACCACTTGTCCAACCCTGAGGTCGCTATACGAAGGGCTGGATCATATGGTTTTTTGATCTTGTTTCTATACTTGATTACATTGCATGGCAGTTTCTCTGTGTATCGCTGAGTAAGGATTGACCTGGGATGAAGTTTGGAGTTGATCGCCTGATAGAGGAGGCTGCATTACGGAGTCAACTGGCGGGTAAACGCATCGCCCTGCTGGCCCACCCGGCCTCAACAACAGCTGACCTGACTCATAGTCTGGATGCCCTGGCTGAGCTACCAGAGATTGAGCTGACTGCTGCTTTTGGTCCTCAGCACGGCCTTCGCGGCGATAAACAGGACAACATGGTGGAGTCAGAAAACGAGTTTGATTCCCGTCTTGGTATTCCTGTCTTCAGTCTTTATGGCGAGGTGCGTCGACCAACAGAAGATATGATGGCGAGTTTTGATCTGCTGCTTATAGATCTCCAGGATCTGGGTTGCCGAATCTATACTTTCATCACTACCCTGCGTTACATGCTCGAAGCAGCTGCCAGGCATGGCAAATCAGTGTGGATTCTGGATCGTCCAAATCCGGTAGGCAGACCTGTGGAGGGTCTTACCCTGCGAGAGGGCTGGGAAAGCTTTGTCGGTGCCGGTCCTATGCCGATGCGACACGGACTGACTCTAGGTGAGATGGCTTTGTGGTTTGTGGATCACTTCAAAATCGATGTGGATTGCAAGGTAGTGACCATGATTGGCTGGCAGCCTAATTTATCACCGGGTTACGGCTGGCCTGTGGGGGAGCGTGCCTGGGTCAATCCAAGCCCCAACGCCCCAAATCTGTCGATGGCCAGGTGCTATCCTGGAACAGTGATGCTCGAAGGAACAACACTCTCAGAAGGGCGTGGCACCACCCGGCCACTGGAACTCTTCGGCGCACCTGATATCGACGCCTCAGCGTTAATACAATGCATGTATGAGATAGCGCCGCAATGGCTCAAAGGGTGTCTTCTGCGAGCCTGCTGGTTTGAACCCACCTTCCACAAACACTCAGGTAAACTTTGTCAGGGTGTGCAGATTCATGTGGAAACTTCAGAACACTATCAACATAAAAACTTCAAACCCTGGCGCCTGCAAGCGCTGGCCTTCAAAGCACTCCGTCAGCTTCAGCCAGACTACCCGCTATGGCGTGATTTTCCTTATGAGTATGAGTTTGAACGGCTTGCCATTGATCTTATCAATGGTTCCAGCCTGCTTCGTGAATGGGTGGATAATCCAACTGCCAGCGTGGAAGAACTCGAGATTGTCACCAAGCAGGATGAGATGGAGTGGTATGAGAGAACTGCGAATCTAAAGCTCTATTGAGGGTGGTTAGCGGTGGATCAAGAAAGCCAGAGTTGTAAGGCGATTCTTTAAGAATATTCCTGATTGCGCCTGAATCTCAGTTTCTAAGTAATCAGGAAAACATTTGACCTGACTATAGCCTCATAGTTGAAACTTCACATCAGCGGTAATTCGCCGTTAAATTACGATTCCAAACAGGAGCTGTGAAGATGAATTCTAACCATGTGAATAAAAAACAATGGATCGAACTATTTCGTGCAACTGGTCTGACTGACGAAATGATGAGCCGGTGGCATAAGGAATTTGAGGCTAGAAATCCTGAGGGTCATCAAGAGTTTCTTGAATGGATAAATATTCCAAGTAATGAAATTACCGAAATTCGATCTCTATAATTGACTTGGTACATAAGGCGGTAGTCATGCTGCCGTCTTTTGTGCCAGGAGAAAAGGTTACGTTGACAATGTTTACTGTCGGTCAGTTAGCGAAACGCTATTCACTATCGAGAAGCACGTTACTCTATTACGATTCAAAGGGGGTGCTTAAGCCGAGTGGTAGAAGCGACTCAAACTATCGCATGTATTCAAGTAGCGATACTCAAAAGTTAGAGAGGATAATCCTTTTTAGGAATTCTGGAATGTCATTGGCCGACATCAAGAAAATAATTGGTCAGGATTTTGATGAGGTCGAGAAAGCTTTAGAGGAGCGTCTCTTTTCAATAAATAAAGAGATACAGGTGTTAAGGAATCAGCAGAAAGTTATTATTAAAATGGTCAGAAGTCAGGGGAATATTGAAAAAAGCAGAATAGTTACTAAGGATAAGTGGGTGTCGATGTTAAGTGCTGCAGGACTTGATGAAGAGGGTATGCGGAACTGGCATGTTGAATTTGAAAAGAACTCGCCGGAAGCTCACCAAGATTTTCTTGAATCAATTGGAATATCGTCAGAAGAAATTGTTTCGATTCGTAAAAAGTCAAAACGTAATACTTAATACCACTTAATGACGCCAGTTTTATTTGAATATATCTGTTCATTTCGCTAAAGGATAGTTCAAGTCATAGGGGTGCATGAGTATTTGGTTTTCCATTTGGTCTAGCTTGAACAAGCCGGCCTCTATTAGCGCAAAAGCAGTATTCACTAGGTTGTTTGTATGTAGTTACATTATCACTTGAAAGTCATGCATTAAGGGCTATCTGGCTTTTTTCTAGCTGATGTAAGTGTAAATGGCTTAATTGACCTACCTGCAATACATTGAAACCCGCATGTCATCTTCAGGATCGACAATCTTCCAATCGTCCAAAGGCTTTATGCAGTAAGTTAAACCATTTTCAGTGACAACTCTTGTTGTGCCGTCTGCTTGGGTAGTGATGCCTGGGGATTCTCTTTTTGGATTTAAAGCTCGGTCTAAAATTGCAGATACCGAGTCACTCTTCTGAATGGTGGTTTGAATGCTCTCATTGTTGGAGAGTTTATTGATTACCTCTGACGATGAAGAGATGATTTTAGCTGAGGTTACTCTGCGTCTCGATCCGTCAGGTGAGCTGGTTTGATCTATCTTTTGCTTTGAACTCTCTTTTTGTAGTGATTGGTTGTTTGTCTGTGGCTTTTGTTGTGGCTCTATAGTTTCAGTTATTTCACTATTCTGCAAAGAGGTTCGTTCGTGACTTTTGAATGGTTTTGGTTTCATGTTCTGATGAATAATCGCAACATGTATCGGCGAACGTTTTATTGGAATATTCTCGCTGAGATTAAACTCCAGTTTATTGGCTATGAGCCAAAGCAATAGTAGATGCAAAGCTACTGAAATAAGCAGTGCAGGATGTAAGGTTCTAGTCATTATCGTTCCATGAAAAAGCGCTAGCTAAGATTACTGAATAGTTCTCAACGCATGGTTACTAACTCTTCTGCGGCACTCGGATGAATAGCAATGGTGTCATCAAAATCTTTTTTCGTTGCGCCCATTCTCATCGCCACGGCAAATCCTTGTAGCATCTCATCAGCACCCATGCCGATGACATGACAACCCACCACTTTCTCCTTGGCGCCTACAGTGACCAGTTTCATGGCCATTTTGCTTTTGTGTTTGGTAAAGGCGTGATACATCGGTGTGAATCGTGATTGGTAGATCTTTACCGCGTCACCATGAATCTCCCTCGCCTCGCTTTCGGTCAGTCCGGCGGTAGCGATTGGTGGGTGGCTGAAGACCACTGTAGGAATTAAATCATAATCAAGTTTTCGCTCCTTCATGCCACCGAAGAGTCGGTCAGCAAGGCGACGTCCCGCTGCAATAGCAACAGGGGTCAGTTGGGCTCTGCCCGTGACATCACCGATAGCGTAAAGGCCAGATACATTGGTGTTTTGCCACTCATCGGTTGGGATGTATCCCTGTTCATTTGTGACTACCCCTGCGTTATCCAGGTCTAATCCACTTGAGGCCGGTGCACGCCCAATGGCCCATAGCAGTTGATCGAATCGGCCAATTAGTTGTCCGGTATCAGCACAGATCAGATCCAGACTTTCATCCTCTTGTTTGATGACTTCACCAATTTGGGACGAGGTGACGATATTGATGCCTGCATCGATCATCTCCTCCATTAGGCATTCTCGTAGCATGGCATCGAATGGCCGCAGCAGATGTTCGCGTCTCAGCAGTAGGGTGACATCACTGCCCAGTGCATTGAGCAAGCCCGCGATTTCAACTGCAATATAGCCGCTACCTACCACTGCAACCCGTTTCGGTTTCTCCTCCAAGGCAAAAAAACCGTCCGATGTGATGCCATGTTCAGCGCCAGGAACTGAGGGCACTTGGGGGTAGGTGCCAGGGGCGATAACAATATGTTTGGCCTGAAACTGTTTACCGTCCACCTCCAGAGTTTGAGCATCTATGAAACGGGCGTAGCCGTCTATTTCGTCGATTTCAGAGTCTTTTAAATAAGTGTGGTACCAACCATTGATACCCTCGACATACTTATCCCGTTCCTGCTTAAGGGTGCTCCATGAGAATGAATTTATATCGATGTCGAAACCGTAATCTGCTGCATCAGCCAGCGTATGTGCAACACTTGCGCCATACCACATCACTTTCTTAGGCACACAACCCAGGTTAACGCATGTGCCACCGACTCGCTTGGCTTCGATAGCTGCGCACTTCGCGCCATATTTCGCTGCGCGCTCAGCTACAGAGAGTCCGCCGCTACCTGCGCCGATAGCGATTAAGTCATAGTGTTTGGTCATCGGTTTCCTCTTCTGTTATGAGTGCGGACCCAGTTATTCGGAGTTAGTGAAAATGTTATTATAGGTTGAGTCGGCTCCTGAATGAGACACATCGTCTCTGCTGAAGTGCCCTGTTATTGTAAGTAGGCTTAAGCAGAATTACTAAAACGACAAGCTGCTGCAGCAATAATAGCACTGCTCTCACTGCATTCTGTTGGCTCTCTCAATTGAATCACCGGCATTTCACTAAATTAATTCCTCCCCTTTAAGATCCGATTAAGACTCGCTGTTTACTCTAGGCGCCAAGTTAAATTACTGGAGTAGTGAAATGGCCAACGTAAGGAAGCGTGATGAGATTGCCATGGGTCCTCATCCCAGGCTTGTTGAAACATTAAAGCCGGGTATGGCGGAACGCGTCACTGCGGAACGGTTCGTCAAAGAGTGTTTCAAGCAGCACTATGGTGCTGATATTCATCACTTTATGCCGTTGCTGATGAGTCTCAGTGATCAGCAGGATAACATGATGGCAGTGCTTGGTTTCTGTCATGCAGATAGTGATCCGCTGTTTTTGGAAAACTATTTAAATCAACCGGTTGAGCAGGTTTTGGCTTCCAAAATAATGATGCCTGTGGACAGGGCACGCCTGGTCGAGGTTGGAAATCTCGCTGTCGCTACAGCTGGGGGTGGTCGGTGGCTGATTACAGCGCTGACCGCCTACCTTTCAAATTCAGGTGCTGAGTGGGCCCTGTTCACTATCGGCCCGGCTCTGATTAATGCCTTTAATCGCCTGGGGTTGGAACTCATAGAGTTGGGTGAGGCTGAAGCTGAATGTCTATCTGAAGAAGAGCAACTCCGTTGGGGCCGCTACTACGACCAAAGGCCAAGAGTCATGGCGGGCAATATCGCCCATGGCCACAAGGTGCTGCGGTCTCTCTGTGAGCAGGAGCAGCCGATGCTGGAGCTGTGGCAGAATGCTGAGCTGGCTGGAAGGCAAGTGGCATGAAATTGTTTGATCGCATCTCACGATATGCACTTGAGCAGCCTGATGAGCCCGCAATCGTATCTGGTGAGGATCAGATCACCTATGCAGAGCTGCAACTGAATTTAAGTTGTTTGAAAGCTGAGCTGCAGGCCTTGCAGGTCTCCACGCTCGCTCTGTCCCTGGGCAATGGGCCTGCATGGGCACTGCTCGACCTGGCTGCCATCTCTTGTGGTATCACCTTGGTGCCACTGCCCCCCTTCTTCTCTCCGGCACAGCTTGAGCATGCCTTGAAAGCGGCTGGGGTGGAGATGGTGATTACTGATAATGGTCAGGGATTGCAGCAAAGTCTGCCTGAGCTCTCCCTCTCCGAAGTGCAGAAATTGCAACTATATGGCCACACTCTGGCGTGCCTGGCGACTGCTCTTCCACCGCAGAACCTGCCATCCACTATTTCAAAAATCACCTTTACATCAGGCACGACTGCAGAACCCAAGGGGGTCATGCTCGAGTGGAAGCATATGCAACAGGTGGTTGAATCCCTGGCTGAAGCGGTTGATGTTACAACCAATGACCGACACGTGGCCCTGACGCCAATGGCTGTATTGCTTGAGAATATTGCAGGTCTCTATATCCCACTATGGTCGGGTGCCAGTGTAGCCCTACCCTCGCTCAGGGATACCGGTCTGCTGGGTGCAGCGGGACTCGATGCGCAGAAGATGTTGAATACAATGACGCGTTACGATGCTACCACTTCCATATTCAGTCCGCAGATGTTGCAGGGCATGATCACTGCGCTCAAGGCCGGTGCCCCCTGTCCAGAGCAACTTCGTTTCGTTGCCGTTGGTGGAGCCGCTCTATCCAAGCGGTTGCTACAGCAAGCGGTTGAATTGCAGTTGCCGGTCTATGAAGGATATGGCTTATCTGAATTTTCCTCTGTCGTATGTCTGAATCGCCTTGGGGATCAGTGTCTGGGCTCAGTCGGTAAGCCACTCAAACATGTGACGCTGAAGATTGCTAATGATGGAGAGGTGCTGATCAGCGGAAACTGTTTTACTGGCTACCTGGATGATTCCAATCAGGAATCAAATAGGCACTGGTGGCATAGCGGAGATATCGGTTTTCTCGATGATGCTGGCTTCCTGCATCTGCAAGGTCGTCGTCGGCATATTTTCATTACGGCCTATGGTCGCAATGTCTCCCCTGAGTGGGTTGAGCGGGAGTTGGTGATGGAACCGGCCATTGCGCAAGCTGCAATATTTGGTGAAGCAAGACCCTGGAATTGCGCGGTCATCCTTCCATCTGCCAGTGCAGAAGATATCGATGTTAAGGCGGCAATCGAACAGGTCAATGCGCTGTTGCCTGACTACGCCCGCATTACGCGTTGGCTGATTGCAGATAATCCATTTGGCATAGAGAACGGTCAACTGTCCGGTACCGGCCGACTCCGTAGAGAAACCATTTATCAATACTATCAGGAGCGCATTGATGCGCTCTATCTAGAGGAGCTTGTCTCATGAGTGATTTTTTTAAGCAGATGTTAGCAGAGACCGAAGAGGAGCGGGCGGCGCTATTTGATATCCCTTTTGTTCAACATGGTGCAAGAGGAGAGCTTTCGCTTAAGAGCTATATCGCTTTTCTGACTGAGGCCTACCATCATGTGAAACACACCACGCCTCTATTGATGGCTTGTGGTTCCAAAGTGCCTCATCAGATGGAGTGGCTGCGAGATGCAATGGCACACTACATTGAAGAGGAGCTGGGGCATCAGGAGTGGATTTTAAATGATATTGAAGTCTGTGGTGGTGACCCGGAAGCCGTTCGTCATGGAACACCGGGGATCTCTGCAGAGCTGATGTGTGCCTATGCCTACGATATTGTTCAACGCCGCAATCCAATCGGTTTCCTTGGCATGGTGCTGGTGTTGGAAGGCACCAGTATTGAACTGGCAACCAAAGCGGCTAAGGCAACCCAGGCTAATCTCAATCTGCCGAGCAATGCATTTACCTACCTGACCAGCCACGGTTCACTGGATATCTCCCATATGCAGTTTTATCAAGATTTGGTTAATCGTCTCGAGAGTGAGGGTGATCGTTGTTTCGTAATACACACAGCGAAACACTTCTACAAATTGTACGGCGATATCTTTCGCAATCTTCCGCTGATATTAAACAGTACTGTAAAAGTGGCTTAGAGGAGGTATGTATGAATAACATAATGTTCGGAAATGTCATGCCCTGGTTCATAGATCCAACCTATCTGATGGAGTGGCTTGAATTGGCAATGATTGCAGTTTTGGTACTGACAATTACTGGGATTATCTATGCTGGTCTGCACTTTTTTCTTTCAAATCAAACCTATTTTCGTTTCGTGAAAAGCAAGCAGGAGAGGTCATCTGATTTGGTTACTGGCCATGAACAACGACTGGCTTTGTCACTCCCTTCTAACATTAATATTCAGGAGGATGAATAGGATGAAGCTTAAAGGTGCAAGAATTATTATCACCGGTGCTGGTGGCGGGATTGGTTCTGAAGTGGTTGAGAAGTTGGTTGCAAAAGGTGCC
The DNA here is from genome assembly GCA_040506275.1 of Candidatus Thiodiazotropha sp. DIVDIV. GTDB lineage: Bacteria > Pseudomonadota > Gammaproteobacteria > Chromatiales > Chromatiaceae > Thiodiazotropha. Next base: position 236,713 of record JBEVXD010000004.1, on the reverse strand, counting down.
AGATTGGCACTGTTGGGAAGAGACCAATCCGCATTGCAACAAGCTGCCGGCAAGGTCGAGGGAGCAACCTCAAAACCGCTACTGTTTCCGGTTGATCTGCTTGATGCTGAGGCTCGCTCGAGTGCAATCGATCTGTCAATAAAGGAGTTGGGTGGTGTTGATATATTAATTAACAATGCCGGTCTGCTCAGCTTTCGGCCTTTTGCAGAAGAGGATCCGGAGATGATTAATCGTATTATTCAACTCAATACCTTGGTGCCAATGCAGTTAGCCCGGCAGGTTGTAAACAGAATGATGGATCAGGGCAAAGGGCAGATAGTCAATGTAGGTTCAACCTTCGGATCGATCGCCTTTGCCTGGTTTGCTTCATACTCGACCAGTAAGTTCGGCTTGCGTGGGTTTTCAGAAGCGCTGCGTCGTGAGTTGGAAGGTACGGGCGTTGGCGTTACCTATGTGGCACCCAGAGGGGTAAAAACCAAACTTAACTCATCAGCAATTTATCGTATGGCTGATGCAGTTAAGATGAATATGGATGAGCCAGAGTGGGTTGCCGCAAAGATTGTGGATGCGATCGTTAAAGAGCGCAAAGATGTCTATCTGGGTTTTCCAGAGTCCTTGTTTGTACGTATCAATGCCTTGCTGCCGAGAGTGGTGGATGGCGCGTTGAAAAAACAGAATCATAAAATGATGACTTTTACGAAAGAAGGTGTCTCATGAAAAAGTTATTCTTACTCATGCTATTTACAATATTTCCCCTGGGTTCCCTGAATGCTGCGGTCGCCATGTCGACCGAGGTGTTAGCTTTAAGCGAAAGTTGGGCGGAAATAAAATATCAGATGCCGGAAGATCAGCGGGTTGAGGCACTCGAAAAGCTCACTGAAAAGGCAGAAACCTTGGTTAAAGATAATCCTGGTACGGCAGAGCCTATTGTTTGGCATGCGATCATTGTTTCAACATTAGCTGGTGAAAAGGGTGGTTTAGGTGCCTTGTCTCTGGTTAAGGAGGCGAAGAAGCTGCTTGAGCGAGCTGAGGCTTTCGATCCTGATGTGCTGAATGGCTCTGTTTATACCTCACTAGGCAGTCTCTACTATCAGGTACCTGGATGGCCGATCGGCTTCGGCAGTGATGACAAGGCAAAAAGTTATCTGAAAAAAGCACTGGCGGTTAATCCAAATGGCATGGATCCGAACTATTTTTATGGCGACTTTCTGTTGCAGGAAGGAGAGTACAGTGAAGCCGTAGAAGTGTTAACACGTGCATTGGCAGCACCTGCCCGTGATAGTAGACCCATTGCCGATGCGGGGCGACGTGCGGAGATTGAAGAGGCTTTGAAGAAGGTTAAATTAGCGATGCAATAGCCTGAAGACTATTTGCTGGTAAGTATCACTCAAATAATATGGTGCGGCAGAGCCATGTCCCACCAAAAGACATGATGAGTCGTAGGGTGCGGCCCTGCCGCACCATCAGGGTGAGCATTCACTAAAAACCCCAGATAGTTTGTTCAATACCAGCAGCGTCTCTACACCGATTCGTTAGGTGGTTTGGTTTTTAGTTGGACATGGTGCGGCAGGGCCGCACCCTACACATCGCACTTTTCTTAATCTTCACTCGTTCTGAACCATCTCAGCCCGTAGCCTGGATGAAGTGCAACGGAATCCGGGAGAACACTGCATCAATCTTCCCGGATTCCGCTTCACTCGATCCAGGCTACCTTGCCTTTCGATTTTGACGACATTGTTGGTACACCACTAAAATTATGATGACTTGTAGAGTGGTTTAGTTTTTAGTTGGACATGGTGCGGCAGGGCCGCACCCTACACATCGCTCTATTCTCAATCTTCATTCGTTCAGGATTAACGAACCATCTCAGTCGGCTTCTCAATCTCGTAGAGTGCCTCGTCTATGTTTTCCAACCGGCTCTCCAGCACAGCTCGGGCATCTTGCAATCCGCGGTTGTAGTAGTAGGGGCCAATCTCCGAGGAAAAGAAATCCAGAAGGAATTCCGCATCGAATTGTCCAATCTCCTGATCCATTTCCTTGCTGAAGTAGCGCTTGATCTTATGCACGATAAGTTCCTTTTCGTCCTTTGAAAATTCAATCTTCGACATGGCTACTTCTTCTCCTTGAGCATCTCCGCCAGATCTGCGAATGGGTTATGGGTGGTGGTGTTTGTCTGCTTGCTGTCTGCGGCATCACCATAGGCTGAATCTTTGTAGCGGGAGTGTTCGTTGTCGTGACAGTAGATGCACAGCAACTCCCAGTTGCTGCCATCCGCTGGGTTATTGTCGTGATTGTGGTCGCGATGATGTACCGTCAGTTCACGTAGATTTTCGCGGCTGAACTCCCGCGCGCAGCGTCCGCAAACCCAGGGGTACATCTTCAATGCTCGCTCGCGGTACCCTTTATCTCGCTGCTCCCGGTTATGGTGTGCCTCAGCAACGATGCGGTCGAGTTTGTCTGAAGAGCTTTCCGATGTCATGGTGATGGTCCCTTAATGTTTGAATTCAGACATTGTTACTTACTAACCACGCTGAAGATGACCTATTTAATTGGCGGGTTAATAGTAAAGCCTAAACCATCTTAAGTTTCGTCTAAAGGCCTACATTTGACTGAGAGGGGATCTCAATCCCTCTGGTACCGTTTGCCAGTCATGGTTCGGCAGGGCCGCACCCTACGGGAAGATCTTTCTCTTGACTGCTTTTGTTGATAGGAAGAATCTATTAAATAGATATAAATAAACGAATATACCAATTAATTGGGTTGGCGTAGAGTTCCCTCCAAGTTTACAGACTTTTTTAAAACTCAGGAGATAATAATGTTAACCAATCGCGAAAATCAGACCGTACCTAGTGTCACCTTCCGTACCCGTCGTGAGCACGAGTGGGTCGATGTCAGCAGTGACGAGATATTCAAAGGTAAGACTGTGGTGGTGTTTGCCTTACCAGGTGCCTTTACGCCCACCTGCTCATCTACCCATGTGCCCCGCTATAACCAGCTGACTCCGGTGTTGAAAAGACAGGGGGTTGATGAGGTGATCTGTATCTCTGTTAATGACGCCTTTGTAATGAATGAGTGGAAGCTGGAGCAGAAGGCTGACCAGATCACTTTTCTGCCAGATGGCAATGGTGATTTCGCCCGTGGTATGGGCATGCTGGTATCAAAAGAGGATCTCGGTTTTGGTGATAGATCCTGGCGTTACTCCATGCTTGTTAAAGATGGGGTAATCGAGAAGATGTTCATCGAGCCTGATGTTCCAGGAGACCCCTTTGAGGTCTCGGATGCCGATAATATGCTGGCATATATTGCGCCTCAACAACCTAAGCCTCTGGATGTCACCCTGTTTACCCGTGAAGGTTGTCCCTTCTGTGTCAGAGCCAAAGGGATGCTGAGAGATGCAGGGATCGAGTTCGAAGAGCTGGTGCTCAATAGGGATTACAACGAAGGCAGTCTACGTGCCGTTGCCGGTGAGTCGGTTGTACCACAGGTCTTCATCAACGGTGAACGTATCGGTGGGTCGGATGATCTGGATGTCTATCTTTCAGAACAGAGCAGAAGTGCTGCTTAACCAAATACGATGCGCAAGGCCTTACCCTGCCTTGAGACTGTCCCTCATCAGGTATGAGGGATAGCAACAGAATGCAATGGAGATCATCATGAACAGACATTTCGATTTAATCGCCATCGGTGGTGGCAGTGGCGGTTTAGCTGTAGCGGAAAAGGCTGCTCAGTATGGCCGTCGAGTTGCGGTGGTGGAGCCAGCCAGTCTGGGTGGCACCTGTGTCAATAGCGGTTGCGTGCCCAAGAAGGTGATGTGGACTGCTGCGCATTTGGCGCATGCGGTTGATGACGCGAATGAGTTTGGCGTTACAGCGCAAAGAGGTGACACAGATTGGGGCAAACTGGTTAGTGGTCGGCAGGCCTACATTCAGAACATCAATAGCTATTGGGATGGTTACGTCGACCAACTCAATATTACTCATCTTAAAGGTAGGGCGCGATTCCTTGGGCCTGGGGAGATTGATGTAGAGGGTCAGACCTATGCGGCTGATCATATTGTTGTTGCCACTGGTGGCTATCCGATTGTACCTGGTGTGGCTGGTGCCGAGTTGGGGATCACTTCTGATGGTTTCTTTGCACTGAGTGAACAACCGAAAAAGGTGGCTGTGATTGGTGGTGGTTATATCGGCGTGGAGCTTGCCGGGCTACTCGCGGCATTGGGGTCACAGGTTACCCTGGTTGCCCTGGAGGAGCGTTTGCTCGAACTCTTTGATCCTATGGTCAGCCGGGTTTTGATGGATGAAATGGAAAAGCAGGGTGTTACACAACGGCTTTCGTTTCAGGTCACCGGTCTGGAGCAGAGTGACACGGGGATTGTTCTAAATGGCATGGGTGGTGATTCTCTATCTGGCTTTGATACGGTCATATGGGCCGTTGGGAGGGCACCGAATACGGCTAGTCTCAATCTTGACTCGACTGGGGTTACCCTACTGGGTAATGGTATCGTACCTACGGATGAATATCAGAATACCAATATCCCTGGTATCTATGCTATCGGGGATATTACTGGGCGAACACCTCTGACTCCGGTAGCGATAGCTGCAGGTCGTCATCTCGCAGAGCGGTTGTTTGATAATCAGCTTGATAGCAAGGTTGAATATGAGAATATTCCAAGTGTCGTCTTTTCCCATCCTCCTGTTGCCACTATTGGAATTACTGAACCAGAGGCTCGTGCCCAACATGATTTGGTCAGAGTCTATAAGACTGAGTTCACGCCAATGCGCTATGCGCTCTCCTCACAGGGCGTGACGACAGCAATGAAGCTGGTCTGTGTCGGAGAGAATGAACTTATAGCTGGTATCCATATGGTTGGTGACAATGTCGATGAGATGCTTCAGGGGTTTGCTGTAGCAGTGAAGATGGGTGCAACCAAGTCAGACTTTGATAAGACCATCGCCATACATCCGGTGAGTGCTGAGGAGTTGGTGACAATGAAGGTGGCTGAGCCTGAACCTATGGAATCTGAAAATACCTTGGCGGCGTGACCATTGTTGTTGTAGCGGTGTCAGCGGCTATTGAGGTGTCGGATTAATAGTGGCTAGTGGAGTTACTGCCAATCAATACCTGAGGTACTTCAAGTATCGTCTCATTGATTGGTAGGTAGGTACGCCATGTGATGGTAAAAAGTCTATCGTCAGGTTGCAGGACTATGGTGTCGATTACCGCTTGCTTCTCAATGTGGTGACTTTGTCTGTTGATAAAGGTGACAGGTAAATCGATTGCCGGCAAAACAAAACCAGTCTCGCCTTCAGGGGTCAGGTTTTTCAGATAAACAGACTCTCCTCCCTGCGGGTAGGGGATCTGCTGATCAAGTGGAGCGGCTTGAAAATAGGCGGTGTTAAAGTCCTTCGGAGGGGTGGGGTATTGATTTTTCACCCATGCTTGATCATAGGTACCTGCCAGCTGTAGGCGAGGCGTCCAGCTTCTACTCACTGGACCTAATGACATCGGCATATAGTCACCATTCGGCATTTTGACGGGATCTCTTAACTGCTCGGTGTTTGGCATGGGAGCGCCATCAATAAACGACTTTTTTAACTGCAGGTGGTAGCCTTTCCCTGCGGGGTTTTTCATGAAGGTGGTGTGCTTATTACGGTTACTGTGAAAATCGTCGATACCGCCAAATGCGCGATCATAACTGAGTGACATCTGTTCGAAGATAACAGGGCAGCCTGGTTGTGTCGTAAAATTTCCAGATTCCCAACAGCGATCGCCAATAACAGCGAAAGACTTTTGCAGCGATCCCAATCTTAAGCTCACTTCAACCCGACTTGTTGGCCTTCCACCTGGCGCATAGGCACTACCATGCAAGAGTACATCGCAGTATCGCTTGAAAGGGCTGAAATCGTACTCATATGCTGGTGCTGAGAGTCCTGGTTCACCAGGGTAGATATCTGTTTCAAATAACGGCAGTTGAGCCGCTGCGAGCTCGGATGGCTTCTGTTCATCCGGTATCATAAAGGTGCCTTTTGTAATGATGACCAGTAGATCCCGACCATCAGGGACAGGACTCAGGGTGTAACCGGTCTGCATAGGTGTGTTGTTTATGATCTCCATTTGATTTGATTCTGGATCACTCGACTTTTGATAAGCGCAGTTGTTGTAAATAGGGTATCAGAGGCGGATCAGTCAGGGCTTTTACATAGTCATCAAATCGTTCCAGCTCTTTTTGATAAGGTTGCTTTGTCTGTAGTGCGTTTATGAGTGCATCACAACTTTGAAAAAGGTGCAGTTCGTTTTGCAAATAGTCTGTGGTGTTTTTATCCGGCGGCGAGACGCCTTTGCCAATTGGCTGATCTGCCTCTTGATCGATAGAAAAATAGGCAGGGGTTACTGCTCTTATTTCGTGAAACTGTCCATTCTCAATTTCGAAAAGGGCAAGCAGGCTGGGCGGCCAGACCTGGTACCCGAGCTCAGGGTTGAGTGCCTCTCCACGGCCTAAAAGGAAGGCAATAAATAGTCTGTTATCACCAACTGCCGGCATGGGCAGGCTCATGTAATTGACAAACTGCAGCGACGGGGGAATGAGGTTTCTTGCTGCTGCGGTTATGATCGCTGTGGAAGGTTGATCGGACATTGTAGCTCTACCTTTATGGTCTTCAGTCGTTGGCAATCTGCCCGACCCATCGTAAAAAGTCTCCGCTGAATATTTCGTAATAAGGCATCAGTGGTTTTTCTGCATGACGCTCAAAATAGCCTACATAGAGCTTGGCAGCCTGTTTGGTTTCTGCGCTAACTTGTATGTCACCTTTTGCGAACACAGGGATCAGCATGTCATACAATGTCCAGATGCGTTCGAACTCAGGAATGATCTCATCAGGGCTTTCAAAGGTTGGCCGGTTGTGTATCCAGGGGGCAGGCCTCAGGTTAGGAACGTCCATTTCAAATTTTTTCAGGGTGATGAATTGGGCGTTAGTCAGATCGTAACTGGCTATATATTGAGGTTCCGTAATCGCCGTCCCAGACTCTGGTGTTGTGCGGGTGAAATAGATCAGTCGTCGCACGATAATTCTATCAATTTCAGCCTTTACCATTGGTAAAGTGATACCTCGTTCCATTGGCATCATGTTCGCGTGCTGACCAATCTGTTGCACCGCGTCTTTCATGGACATGGCGAATACCCCTGTCGTGTTAACACATATCAGTATGAATAGACTGATATGCCAAAAGAATCTCTTACCCATAATGGTTAAAAAATCGGGTTGCTGGTAACAGACGCACCACTCATCGCAAAACCATTTGCAGTAGCATTATTTGCACCTATAGTCAGAAAGCTCTGAAACTGGGCGGCTGTTGCCCTCTGATTACAAGCGCCGATGCCAGTATCGTTGTAGATAACATGTGTGATATTGCCATCGTCATCATATTCATAACCGGTAACCAGCACGGCATGAGCACCGGTTTGAGTTCCCCATCCCGGCAAACCTGCAACATCACCATTGGCAATCACGCCTCTTCCCTGGGAAAGTGCTGTCTCAAACTGACTCAGTTGGAGGCCGGTTGAGGTTGGAGCGATTCTGCTTGCTGGAACACCGTTATTTCCCAGCAAGGAGACTTGTTGGCCTGATGTGGTGCCGCCGCTATACCAAGCCTGGTTTTGCGCGGTAACCGGGCCCCCGCTTCCTGCACTGCCGATGGCGGGTTGGGATGCATTACTGTTTGCGATGGCATTGTTCAGCATCGTTTCCTGTCCCGGGTTTGCACCGGTCGCCAGTTGTACGATCTGTCTTGAAGATTCGATGCCGCAATTGTTATAGCTCTGTCCTGCAGTGTTTGCAGCAATAGGGTTTCCGCTTGAGTTGGTTGATCCTGGGGGAGGATTTCTCCCTGCAGCCATGTTTTGACAAGCTTGATTGCCTAATCTGGGGTTGCCTGTAACCCCGGCTAGACCGATAAGCACGGTTGGGCAACATGGCGGCATGATGATTGATCCAGGATGAGTGCCTGAGTCACTCATCCTGGCGGCGGGCATGTTCATGATGGGTACAGGAAAAGCACCGCGCATGATGGGATTCGGCACCGGTACCGGAGTGACGCAGAGGCTTGCGTCGCCCATACGCGCAGCTGGTTTGCCTCCAATCATTACGGTGATCCCTCCCGGTGGTATGATGGGTAGTCCGGGCGGTGGTGCATGGGGGAGCGGCGGTACGGCTGGCACTACTTGGGGTAGCAAACACAAGATTGTATCACCCACGCGTGCGGCAGGTTTACCACTCATTGTTTCCTCTCCTCATAATTATCTCTTCCTTACTCGTTCGGCTCTGACGGTTGTCTCAACCTCAGGTGTTGATTTTAACCATTGGACCCTTGATGGTAATGATGCCTCCTGCATCGATGTGCACCTTACCTGCGGCGGTTTTAAAGGTTACATCGGTGCCTGATACCTCAATCTTCCCACTCGAATCCATGCTGATGGATGAAGCGCCAGTCTTCAGTTCAATTTTTGAGGCAGCTTCTAATACATACTCATCCGAAGTGTTAATGCTGTATTTACCTTGTATTTCAGACTTCTTCTCACCACCGACCTCTTCTGTCAGGTCTCCACCAACTGTATCGCCTCTGTCACCGCCGACAGATGATTTCATATCACCAGCTACGGTTTCCAGTTTAACCCCGCCTACCTCCTCAGCCTTTGCTCCTGCGACTGTCTCATTCATCGCTCCACCAACGGAGACTTGATACAGACCGCCAATGGTGAGTTCCTTGGCAACACCCACGGTTTCCGAGCTGTTGATACCCACGATTGCATTTTTGTTCGATCCAACGGTCTCTTTCTTATCGACACTAACCACCTGGCTCATGTTTAGACCGATGGTTTCGTTGTGATTCTTTGCGATAGTGATGGTTTTATCGTTATTAACCTGCTCTGATTTGTCATGGCCGACTGTCAAGGATCGGTTGTAACCAACCCGTTCACTACGGCTGCTTTCTGTTACATTGGTATGGTTCTTCTCTGCGTGAATGTAGAGTTCCTCAGAGCCTTTTTTATCTTCAAAACGGATTTCGTTGAAATTATTACTGTTGCCGCCCTTTGTACTTCGGCTCTTGATTCCGCTTTGGGTTTTGTTGGCCGGTAACTCATAGGGTGGCATCTGGTCGGCATTGTAGACCCGGCCGGTGACAATGGGTCGATCAGGATCACCTTCGAGAAAATCGACTATGACCTCCTGACCAATGCGAGGGATATGCATCGCTCCCCAGTTTTTTCCGGCCCAGACCTGTGCCACTCGAACCCAGCATGAGCTGTTTTCATCACTGTTACCGTATCGATCCCAGTGAAACTGCAGCTTGATCCGACCATATTCATCAGTGTCTATCTCCTCTCCGGCCTGGCCAACCACCACTGCTGTTTGAGGGCCTTGAACCAGAGGTTTAGCGGTGATTTGTACTGGGCGAAAAGTGACTGATGGGGGGATGCAGCTGAACTCGCAGCTGAACAGAGGACCTTCTGCAATCTCAGGTACAGATTCGAACGCATCGGACTGAAGTGAATAGTAGCTACCGGTGATCAGGTATTCCTGGTTTTGATCAGCTCGGGGGTGTTCGGTCATGGTGAACAGCCCACCAGTGGTTATACCCCTGGCATTTGCATCTCCTTCAAGTAGTTCGTGATCCTTCTGTAACGCCTGTGCACGGTGCTTGGCATAGCGTTCTCCATCCGCGGGTACTGAGTACTCACCTGGATAATCATAAATTTCATAGTCTGAGAACGCATGTTCTCTTGGTATCAATGCATTTGACGAGAGATCTGATTTCGGTGTCTTGAAATTGTAGTCAGTGTGAGCATAATTTCCTGGTCGCAGGGATCGGCGAAATTTCCAGCTGTGGATATAATCTCTCCAGCGGCTTGCCCCGGTTTCTGTTGGAGGGACATATGGTATCTCAGGATAAGCATCCAGGGTGTTGTGAGAGGCGTAATCGTCACAAATGACAAGTATGTGTTTATCCGCAGTATGTTTGAAGAAGTAGTAGATACCCTCCTGTTCCATCAGGCGACTGACAAAATTGAAGTCCGTTTCCCGATACTGGACGCAGTATTCCCACTCGCTGTAGGTTCCACTGATGCGTTCCTCAAAATCGGTGAATCCATTGTCGCGGAAGACCTCCTTGATGATGTCCGGCACGGTCTGATTTTGAAATATACGACAATCAGAGGTTTGGGACATAAGCCATAGCCAGGGGCGAAGCGTAACGCGGTAGTGGGCAAAAAAAGCAATATTCCCTATCTGAGTGAAATCACTTACATAACCGTTAAAATATCGCTTTGTGGTATTTACCATGTCCATTTCGACGGTCATCTTCTTGCCGAGCAAGTCATAGTGAGAAATGGCTTCGTTGTCACTCAACAGGTCTATATTGAATTCAAATAACCGGCCTAGTTCCTCTCTGCCCTCCATGCTTAAAATAAGGAGTTCATCAGGGCCTAAAGGCGTTTTGATTTGAAGTTGCCTGTTACTTTGTGTAAATGCCATCCTCTGATCCTTATATTGAGATTATTATAATCGCCTTGAGCAAGGGCACTCTCGAAGCCCTGAATACAACCATATTATGGTGCTGAGTTAGTATCTAAAAGACTAGCGCCGTAAAATGGAAATGTGAAGGTACTTTTGCACAAAGCGGTTTCAGTGATCATGAGTGAGGGTGATTTGGATGGTGTTTATGGTGTAACAGTTTACCTCAGTTGTTCTTAATCTATTAGAAAATGGTGAGGCGCTTATGGTGATCGAAACTAGTGAGATATAGCAATGACATCGGAAGGGGTTTTTAATCGAATTATGGCGCGTAGAAGTAATTAGAGGATTTAATCGAGTGGCTGGCTTACATTTTATGGTTCTTTTGTAAATTCGAACGGTTGTTGAATTGTGTAAAAACCAGTCAAAATGGACACAGACTTCTCTAACTGGAGTCTAATACTTTAGGCCCCCAGAGTCGTTGATAAAAGGTTGGCTCCAGGGGCCTCTGATTATCCAGGAATCGGTGTATGGTAGTCGAAAGGCTTTAATTCTGGATTGAAGAAGCTTCACAATAGCGTGTTACGTGGTGTGATTTTCGCCTTGATTCAAATACGCTTATTACACTATGCCTTTGATCCTGATTTACTCAGAGACGCCTGAAGTGTTTTTCACTTTATTTGCTGAGAGGAGTGATAAAATGAATCTTATAAACCGATATCATTTTTTAATCAGTCCTACAGCAAAAAGCAGAATTGCAGCACCTGCAACTGCGGTAATCAAGGAACCAACCAAGCCGTTTATTGAGAGTCCAAGTAGACCAAAAACCCAGCCACCGATAAATGCACCAATAACACCGACCACAATGTTACCAAGCAGGCCGAAACCGCCGCCTTTCATAAGTGTGCCTGCAAGCCACCCGGCAATGGCCCCGATAGCCAGAAAAATGAATAAAGAAGTTAAATCCATGACGATCTCCTGATTATAAATGTGAGGAACTGAAATATCAGTTTATTAAGCAATTAACCTAAAGCGAATACGCAACAGTTTTCAGTGATTTTCAAGAGTTTGGAGTCTATCAGGCAATAGAGAATAGCTGTACAGACTAAATGCCAACGATTGTTACAATCCTGTCTATTCTGGTTTCTTTGAAGTGTTGGAAATTATGCTTAAACATAATCCCTGCATCTGACAGCGTGTGTAGTCGGAAACATAATAAATGATGTTGTCGATCGTCTCGTGAAAAATCTAAATCGATTCGGAGGTCCCTCCTCCCTAAGGGGGGAAAAGATGCAGGGATAAGAGCGCTAACTATTTAGCTCCACTCCTCCTATCCCTCGACCGAAGGGGAGTGAGTATATGGGAGAGCAATTAAATAATGCATAGAATTTTTTTTAAATGTCCGCAAGTTACGTCAAAGTAGTTTATTATTAGGAATAGAGGTAATGAAGCGTTTACTGGTTGATCTGGGACATCTTGGAATGAGCCGGTCAGAGTTAACATTCTCTATGCAGGCTGGTTTATCGCTCTGAATGTTCACGGTTTCCAATGATCCTTGAGATTGGGTCTTACGGATGAGAGCCTACAAGTTTCCAATATGATGGTACTAAGCTGTTAGGATCAGAATCAGTAGCAGGATGTTGGTTATATATGTACTTCTCCAGTAAGATTCTAACTATATGTTTTCTCTCTGTTTATGTGAGTTTTTCTGGTGTTATTGCCGCGCCTCAGAATGATGATGGATTTCGCATCCTGCATGTGATGAGTTATCACTCAAGCTGGAAGTGGAACCGGGATCAGTTTCAGGGCTTTAAATCTGCCTTAGAAGGGGCTGATGTGGAATACCAGGTGGTAGAGCTCGACACAAAACGAAACAGTAAGCCATCGGAAATTGAAAAGAAGGTTAATGCAGCTAAACAGTTAATTCAGGATTGGAAGCCGGATCTGCTCTATGTAAATGATGATAATGCACAGAAATATTTTGCTCTGCATTACGTTAATACGGATATTCCAATTGTCTTCAGTGGTGTTAATCGAGATCCATCCGAGTACAACTATCTTAATACAGCCAATGTAACCGGGGTGCTGGAACAAGAGCACATAGTACCTACATTCAGGTTGTTATTAAAACTGGCACCCGATATAAAAAGGGTTGCTGTGATTGTTGATGCCGATCCCACATGGAAAGGTGTAATGGGTCGAATCCGTAGCAGTATTCGACATATTCCGGGCGTTGAAATTACTCAATGGGTTCTAGTTAAAGATCTTTCTCAATTCCAACAGAAAATTATAGATCTTCAGGATCAGGTAGATGCGATTGCCATGCTTGGCGTTTTTAATATTAAGGATGATTCTGGAAATGATGTTGACTATGAACTGATTCAGCGCTGGGTGGCGGATAACAGTAAGTTGCCGGATTTCTCCTTCTGGGAGACACGCGTTGAACGCGGCACTTTATGTGCTGTTGCCGTTTCAGGGTATGAACAGGGTTTTCTGGCAGGAAAAAAGGCGAGAAGCATTCTACTCGATGGTACTCCTCCTAATGAAATACCGGTTCAGCCAAGCAGAGACGGTACGCCAATGGTCAATTTGTCGAGAGCACGAGATATTGGGATAAAGCCAGACGTTAATCTATTACTCAATATCAAAGTTTTCTCGGATTATGTCTGGGATCCTTAACAATGCTATCAATCCGGGCGAAAATTGTACTGCTTTATGCCATGGGTACGACTCTGGTCATTGCTTCGTTGATTGTTTTTACAATGGCTGAAGTGGATAAGCACTACACAGGCCTGTTTCTACAGCGTGGGGAGACTGCCGCAAACGAATTGGCGGGTCGTGCTGAGAAACTCATTCAGCTTGGGTTGCAAGTTGAAGAATTTCTTGGATTTGAGCAGCAATGTCTTGAAATTGTCAACTCTTCACCTGGGATTAATTATGCGGCCTTAATTGATAAATCGGGCAGGATTCTACACCAAAGTGGAGTTCATCCCGGTGTTGATTTCACTTCTTCCAAGACTGTGCCTGAAGCCGGTATTGGGTCGCTTCTGATAAAGCAATCTCTAAACTATGCATCTTACGAACTAGGCAGTTCTGTTTTGATTGCCGTGGATCAAAGTACCATCAACCTGGAAGTTAACAGGTTGTTGAAGGACATTGTAGTGGCAGGATTTGTACTGACTGTTCTTGGTATGTTGGTGATGGTTGTATTTATTAAGGTGAATTTTGGAATACCAGTTGAGTCACTGTTGCAACATATCAGAAGTACAAGACCCGATAGAGCGAGAGCGCTACCGCCGGAATTGACAGCACGTAGTGATGAGATTGGTACTGTGGCAACAGCCTTTGATGCTTTGGCACACAAAGTGGAAGCATCCCAGCAGGATCTTTTGAATCATGCATCAGTCCTGGAAATGAAAGTCCAAGCAAGAACCCGTGATTTAAGAGTAGCAAACCATGAGTTGGAACGTCTGGCGCACACGGATATGTTGACCGAACTTCCGAATAGGCTCAGTTTTATGAATATGCTGCATCATAGTTATGCTCAGACCTTAAGGCATGGTCATACGCTTGCTGTTTTTGTACTGGATTTAAATGGCTTTAAACAGATAAATGACCAATTTGGGCATGCAGCAGGTGATTTTGTATTAAAGACAATCTCTCACAAAATCAGCAAATCCATACGTCAAGGGGATACCTTCTCTCGTCTGGGAGGGGATGAATTTGCGCTGCTTGTGGAAGAGTACGTAGACGACGGGGATCTAATCAAAATCGCAAAAAAGATATACGATCTGATATGTGCACCGTTTACCTGGAAAGGTCAAAAATTCTCAGTAACAGCAAGCATTGGAATAGCAACATTTAATAGAGAAACAGAACACCATGTTGAGGGTCTATTAGGGGCTGCGGATACCGCTATGTACGAATCGAAGCGCCAAGGTAATGTTTACGCATTTGCTGAGCCAATTGTTCTTCTTGAATAAATATACAGACTTAATCTGTTCCCCCTCCTGACCACTAGTCTGGATCCTCTTTGAATCGATGGATTCGAAGTTTCGTTCATACCGCTAACCTGTGTTGCAGTGTGGATAGCTCAAATATTTTCTCTCACTCGGGAAGTTATCGACACACGGTGTTGTTTCTCTGATTAAAGGCAATCCGTGTGAGCGCTATGTGAGACTGCTGCGTCTAAACTATTTACCAAATGATATTTCCACTTTATCCATTTGAAAGCAGCAGCAGGTGATTGTTATGAAGAAGTTGTTGATTATGATGAGACCACCGCTCGCTGCAATCCTGCTACTTATCAATATATTCCTTGTTGGTTGTGGTGGGGGAGGAGGTAGTAGTGACGATAGTGATTCTCCCGTTAATACTCAACCACAGGCCAATGCCGGAGCTGATCAGACTGTAGTCTCCCTTCAGTATGTAATCCTGTCAGGTAGTGGTAGTGACAATGATGGTGCGGTTGTCAGCTATCAATGGACGCAGCTTTCAGGTAGTGCCGTGAATCTCAGTGATTCCGATACAGCAGTCGCTAGCTTCAATGCCCCGTCGGTAACTGTTTCTGAGACCTTAGAATTCAATCTGAGTGTCACCGACGATGATGATGAAACAACCGTTGACAGTGTGAGTATCAGAGTCAATCCAATGGTGACTCTCTCTTTGCCCAGCTTTGGTCCTGACGTTAGTCAATGCCCTGCGACTGCCGTTGACCGTGGGGCTACAGTGATACATGTCTGTGATTGCCAAACTGGTGCTGATTCAGGCTGTGTACATGGTGATGATACCGGTTCAGGTGACGCAACTAATCCACTACGCTCAATTGCAGCAGCGGTGGCGGCTTTCAATAATGGTAGTGATCTGGCTTTCTGTCGTGGCGGTGTCTGGCACAACGATTCAGCTTTAGCGCTTGAATCAGGCAGTTGCGACAGTAATTCACCTTGCACAATGCAGGATTATGGAGATGCTGCCTTGGCCCGACCTTTGATCAGGATCACTCAATCCGGTCACGTTAATGGGTTGTCATTCGATACCCATTCAGACCCGGAGCGTTGGGAAGGGATACGTATCCAGAATCTCCATATTTCGAAACAGAGTCAGGATGGCGAGGGTTTTGGCCTGTTTCTGTTTCGTAATATCAATGACGTGACTATGAGCTGTCTGGAGGTGGATGGTTTCGGAATTGGTGTTCATCTAAACAGTAATAGCTTGGAGAGTGGAGATGTCACACTCAGTGACTCATATCTGCACGATAACGGGAGTATGGGATGGCTGGGAGGGACTCATCGCACCCTGCTTGAACGTAACCGGTTTCATAACAATGGCTGGCTTAATGCCAGTATGTTTCTACATAACGTCTATCTGACCCAAATGAGGAGTGATGGCATAGTTCGTGGTAACTGGCTCAGTGATTCGTCTGTTGATGCCAATGGCCATTGTGTTGGTGCCGGCTTAGTGGCACATAATGATAACAGTACTAATCTGCTGATCGAGAACAACCTGATTGAAGAGAGTAACCCGTCTCCCGGCTGTTGGGGGCTAACGGTTGATGCGGCTGGGGCATCTACAGAGAGCCATTACAATGCGATAATTCGGGGTAATGTGGTACGCAATGTTGGTAATCTTTCGATTGGTATCTCAAGTTGTGTCGATTGTATTATCGAAAACAATATTGTGGTGCAGACTGTTTTTGGTGGTGCTATCGGCATTGCCTCACCGAATCGTCTTACCACTGCGCCGGATGTTGATGTGAGTGGTACCATCGTTCGTAATAACAGTGTCTATTTTGGTGGCACTGCAAGTGGTCGTGCCTACTATGTGGGTGAGCGTGGTAGTAGCTATGTGGTCACTAACAATATCGGCTACTTTGCCAATCCACAGGCGGGCGATAGTTGTTATGACTTTGATCTCCCTGCCTCTACCTATTCCATGGTAAACAGTAATCTCTGTTTCGGTGCCATCTTCGACAGCGGTACCACTGGTATGGATGGCATGGCATCAAACAGTGATCCCCTGTTTCTCAATGCACCGGACGACCTGCGCCTCGGTGTGGCGTCTCCTGCCCGAAATAGTGGTACCAATCTTTCAGCACCCACGATTGATATTTTGGGTAACACTCGGGATACAGCGCCGGATCAGGGTGCTTATGAAACCTTTTAATCTGTTTGATTTCTTCTTATCAATCAATCTCGGAATGGTGCGGCAGGCCGCACCCTACGCGGGTTTTAAATAGGCTGTAGGGTGCGGCCTGCCGCACCGGGGTTAACATCACAGAGTATTGTTGTTGATTGAGGCCTTGTTGCGTCTGAGTGCTGTCTGCGAGACTCTTCTGTTGTTCTGGCTTGGACATGGTGCGGCAGGCCGCACCCTACGGGGTATTAAATAGGCTGTAGGGTGCGGCCTGCCGCACCGGGGTCAACATCACAAGGTATTGTGGTTAGTGTTGCTGCAGCGAGTTAGATTGTTGATCAGGCGCTGAGCAGTTTTTTGAGAAATTTCCCTGTGTGGGATTTACGGACTTTTGCCAGCTGCTCAGGTGTGCCTTGAGCGATGATTTCGCCCCCCTTATCACCCCCTTCCGGTCCAAGGTCGATAACCCAATCGGCGGTTTTGATGACATCCAGGTTGTGTTCGATGACCACTACCGTATTACCGTGGTTACGCAACTTGTGCAGTACTTCCAATAAGTGGTTTACATCGTGAAAGTGAAGTCCGGTTGTAGGCTCATCGAGGATATAGAGGGTGTTGCCTGTGTCCCTTTTGGATAGCTCGCGAGAGAGTTTGACCCGCTGGGCTTCACCCCCTGAAAGGGTGGTGGCGTTCTGTCCCAGGGAGATGTAGGAGAGGCCCACATCCATCAGGGTCTGGAGTTTTCGTTTGATCGCAGGAACCGCATCGAAAAAGGTCAGTGCCTCCTCAACGGTCATGCTTAGAACCTCGTCAATGGTTTTGCCTTTATAGTGGACCTCAAGGGTCTCACGGTTATAGCGTTTCCCCTTGCAGACATCACATTGGACATAGATGTCGGGTAGAAAATGCATCTCTACTTTTATAACGCCGTCACCACTGCAGGACTCACATCTTCCACCCTTCACGTTGAAGCTGAAGCGTCCGGGGGTGTAACCCCTGGAGCGAGCCTCGTGTGTGCCTGAAAAGAGTTCCCGAATCGGGGTAAAGAGGCCGGTGTAGGTGGCGGGATTGGATCTTGGCGTGCGACCAATAGGGCTCTGATCGATGTCTACGACTTTGTCGAAATGTTCCAACCCCTTTATTTCGCTGTAGGGGGAGGGGGTGGCATTGGCCTTATTCAGGGTGGTGGCGCAGATCGGGTAGAGCGTGTCGTTGATCAAGGTAGACTTACCGGAGCCTGAGACACCGGTGATACAACAAAAACTGCCAACTGGGATCACCAGGTCTACCGATTTCAGATTGTTGCCTGTGGCCCCATGCAGTTCAAGAGTGCGGTCATCTTCCTCGGTTGTTCGTTCAGGTATCTCGATGCAACGCTTACCACTGAGGTATTCGCCTGTAAGTGAACCCTTACTTTTTGAGATCTGTTCTGCTGTACCCTGGGCAATAATCTTTCCGCCATGCATACCAGCACCTGGACCGATATCCACCACATGATCTGCACTGCGAATCGCCTCTTCGTCATGCTCCACAACAATTACTGTGTTGCCCAGATCCCTTAAGTAGATCAGGGTGTCCAGTAGACGTTGATTGTCCCTTTGGTGTAGGCCGATTGAGGGCTCATCGAGTACATACATCACACCGACCAACCCTGCGCCGATCTGGCTGGCGAGGCGGATTCTCTGGGCCTCACCACCAGATAGGGTTTCGGCACTGCGATCCAGGGTCAGGTAGTCGAGCCCGACATTGACCAGAAAATGGAGTCGTTGATCGATCTCTTTCAGAATCTTGGCGGCGATCTTGCCGCGTTTGCCTTGTAATTTCAGAGCCTTGAAGCTCTTCTTTACCTGGCCTATGGGCATCTCGGTGAGTTCTGGCAAGGTATGTGTGTTGATAAACACATGGCGAGCAGCCTGGTTGAGCCGGGTTCCTTTGCAGTCCGGGCAGGATTGGCTGGATATGTAGCGTGACAACTCTTCCCGTACAGCATTGGAATCGGTCTCCCGATAGCGTCGCTGCATATTCGGGATGATGCCTTCAAAAGGATGACTCTTCTTGACTGAACGGCCCCTTTCATTGTGGTAGCTGAACTCGATTGACTCACTACCACTACCCTGAAGAATGATCTTCTGCACACGCTTTGGTAACTTCATCCAAGGCGTTTCCGGATCAAAGTTCAAATGCCGTCCCAGGGATTTGATCATCTGGAAATAGTAGGCATTGCGCCGATCCCAGCTTCTCACTGAGCCTCCTGCAAGAGAGAGTTCAGGGTGAGCTACGACCTTTTCAGGATCAAAAAACTGTTCAATCCCCAGACCATCGCAGGTAGGGCAAGCACCTACAGGATTGTTGAATGAGAATAGTCTTGGCTCTAGTTCCGAGAGGCTGTAGCCACAGTGTGGGCAGGCGAAGCGGGAGGAGAAGAGCAGATCTGGCTGGCTGCCGTCCATCCAGGCTACCCGTACCAGCCCATCAGCCAGGTTTAGAGCTGTCTCAAAGGACTCTGCCAATCGGGTGGAGAGGTCCTCACGTACTTTAAAGCGATCCACCACCACTTCGATGCTGTGCTTTTTATGCAATTCCAGGGTCGGGGCGTCATCGAGTTCATATACCTCACCATCGATTCTCGCGCGGATAAACCCCTGAGCATGCAACTCCTGTAGTAGTTTGTGGTGCTCACCCTTTCGCTCCTGTATTACAGGTGCCAGCAACATCATGCGCTGCCCCTCGGGCAACTCAAGCACCTGATCCACCATCTGGCTGATGCTCTGTGCTTCCAGTGTCGTGTCATGTTCAGGGCAGCGAGGCGTACCCACCCGAGCAAACAGCAGCCGTAGATAGTCGTAAATCTCAGTTATGGTGCCTACTGTCGATCGTGGATTATGTGAGGTGGTCTTCTGCTCTATTGAGATGGCGGGTGAGAGCCCCTCAATATGATCCACATCCGGTTTCTCCATCAGTGAGAGGAATTGTCTGGCATAGGCAGAGAGTGATTCCACATAACGTCGCTGCCCCTCTGCGTAGATGGTGTCAAATGCCAGTGAGGACTTGCCAGAGCCGGAGAGACCGGTGAATACAATCAATTTGTCACGGGGTAGATCCAGGTCGATATTTTGCAGGTTGTGGGTGCGGGCGCCGCGAATACTGATGGTGTCCATAATCTTATAGTGGTTGAGCTGCGTCGAATTGAGCCAACCAGATACTATACGCGATCTTTCGGATAACTGTTATTAACCCGGCACCTTAATAGGTAGGTTCAGGGCGACAAGAAGCCTCTGGCACCTGCTTGTTGTAATCCATATATAACCCATTGAGGGAGAAGGGGCATGCTTTTATCGACTTAAACCGGTTTCAACCATGAGTAGAATCATTGAGTACTCTATTGACGATACTTTGACCGCTTTGTAAACGTTACCTAAAAGCACGTTTATAGAAACTGCCAGTTTTAGTTAGAAATGTCTGTATCTAAGTAGTGCTGATAAAAAGAGACAGATTTGTATGTGACATTTTCCGATATCCAGTTAATGCTGCTGATTACAGGTAGCGCTGGAAAGTAACTGTTAATCTTGATTGCTTGCTCAAGTATCAAATCAGAGTATTGATGTGCACCTATATCCAATAGCGTCTAGTAACATCGATATTGTGATTGATTCCTGAGTGGGAGCTCTATGGGGTAATGTTTGTTTTTGAATTGTTGCAGATTGATGTCGTAGTCACCTTCGATGTTAATCCAAAAAACGGCATGGACGCTATTTGAAATGAACAGGTAGTTAAACAAAGGTATATGTAATTCCGTTTACGCATAATGTTGTCCTTGAATAAGTTAAGTGGTTAATCAGTTGTCAACATATCTGCACAATTGGCCGGAGCGGGTATCTAAGCAACTCTGGAAATACGTTGTTTAGTGCATGGTTATTCTGCATTGCACTTCTTGGATTGGGCATACCACTCCAGGCAAACTGCACCTTGCCTTGTCCCAGTAGCGGGACTCTGAGCGATTTCGAATTTACCGCATGGCACTCTAGGCAGGGAGGTGTTCGCAAAGGATTCAACTCTACCTAGCACTGAAATTCTAAATGACCAGGGTTTTCTCATGCCGGTACTGCATTGAATTGAACGAACCTGATACTATACGCGCTGTTTTGATTGACTGGCCAAGTGACAGAGTAATGACGACAGAGCAGGGTGAAACTACCGGACTTAATGCGACAGAGCGCCGTGCCGCCTATTCTCTTTCCGGTCTTTTTTCCCTGAGAATGCTGGGGTTATTTCTTATACTACCGGTATTTTCCCTCTATGCAGAAGGCTTGCCTGATGTAACGCCATTACTGATAGGGATAGCGATTGGCATCTATGGACTTACTCAGGCTGTATTGCAAATCCCATTTGGCATGCTTTCAGATCGAATTGGGCGCAAACCGGTTCTGGTCGGTGGGCTACTGATCTTTGCGCTTGGTAGTATGGTGGCGGCCTCTGCGGAAAGCATCTACGGCATCATCATCGGCAGAGCCCTGCAAGGAAGCGGTGCCATTGCAGCCGTGATCATGGCGATGGCCGCCGATCTCAGCCGAGAGCAGCGTCGCTTACGGATGATGGCCATCATTGGCATCAGTATTGGTTTTGCCTTCGCTGTCGCCTTGATTCTGGGTCCCATTCTGAATAGCTGGATCGGTGTTCCAGGCATCTTCTGGCTGACGGCTGTACTTGCCCTGCTGGGGATAGGTATTGTCATATTCGTTGTGCCTACGCCCAAAGAGAGTCATTTTCACCGGGATGCAGAGGCGGTCCCTGCCCAGTTTGGTAAGGTTCTCGCTGACCCGGAACTGTTGCGACTTGATATCGGTATCCTGACCCTGCACATGTCCCTTACGGCAGTATTCCTCGCCTATCCTTTGTCGTTACGTGACTTGGGCATGGAGAGCAGTGCTCATTGGCAGGTCTATTTGCCGGTGATGCTGCTATCGATGGCGGCCATGGTGCCATTTGTGATTATCGCTGAGAGTCGCAGGCGCATGCGCCCGGTTTTTCTTGGGGCAATCGTTGCCTTGGGTCTGTCAGCACTACTGCTCTATGGGTACAGTCATCAACTGGTAGCTCTGGTTGCAGCCCTGTTTATCTATTTTACCGCCTTCAATCTACTCGAGGCGACCTTACCATCCCTGATCGCCAAAGCTGCACCAGGGGAGCGCAAGGGTACCGCTATGGGAGTCTATTCCAGTTCCCAGTTTATCGGGGCATTTCTGGGGGGCGCGCTGGGTGGTTGGATTCACACTCACTACGGGAACGAGGGGGTCTTCCTTTTCTGTAGTGGAATGATTCTAATATGGTTTCTTGTGGCTCGTGGAATGCCGGATCCCAGCTATCTGAGTAACTATATGCTCCCTGTAGGCCAACTTGATGAGTCTGAGGTGGGTAAATTGGCGGACCAATTGATGGCAATCAATGGTGTGGATGATGCGGTGATCATTGCCGAAGACCGGGTTGCCTATCTGAAAGTTGATCTGAAGATCGTTGACCAGGAGCTCCTGGATGGATATGCCGTACAAGGGTGAGGTACACTAAGGGATTCTTACAGGCTCCAATGGAAGGGGCTGAAACTGCTGTGGAGATAAATTAGATGGCTCGTGGAATCAATAAAGTAATACTCATCGGTAACCTGGGCAAGGACCCGGAGACGCGTTACATGCCAAGCGGCGGTGCGGTCACAAACGTCACCTTGGCAACTTCCGAGAGTTGGAAAGATAAAAATAGCGGTGAACAACAGGAGCGGACCGAATGGCACCGGGTGGTGTTTTTCAATCGGCTCGGAGAGATCGCTGGGGAGTATCTGAAAAAGGGTTCCAAGGTTTATGTTGAGGGGAGTCTGCGTACCCGCAAGTGGCAGGGTCAGGATGGGCAGGATCGATATACGACAGAGATTGTTGGCAGTGAGATGCAAATGCTCGACAGTCGGGGTGGCGGAAGCGCTTCATTCGATGCGCCACAGTCTCAGGGCTCGTCCAGACCTCAGTCAGCTCCTGCGCCCTCATCAGTGCCAGACAATGATTTCGATGATGATATCCCATTCTAAAAAATACCACAGAATCTAATGTAAAGAATGTTCTCTTAAGGCCCTGTCTATACAGGGCCTTTTTAGTTTTTGACAACTCTTGAATAGAGATGATTTTAATTCTCGAGATAGTGAAGGTATTTGAAGAATGATTCATGTGAGAGGTAGCAATTACTTTTCACTACAGCATTGCTGAGACTGAGGCCACAGGATCTGTGGTCATATAAAAAAACTAGATCTTTTAACGAATCTATCTACGGTACTACCGCTGCCCTGGGAATGTTTGAGTGCTGTCCTATACTAAAGGAGCCGGGTTAATAACTTGCGTTAGTTGTGTGGATGGTTGGGAAACTGCGATACACAAGTTCGGTAAGGGAGCAGAAGACTGTGCTTACTAGTATAGGACGCTACACTAAGAATTGATTTGACTGGTTCAAGTCTGAAAAACACCGCTTTTTTATTAATAAGAATTGATGGATTTTTGATGGTTGCCGAAATCGAGGTCGGTCATTGTGTTTAGGCTTGAACTTATACGTCAAAAACTCATTGGTCTCGCCCTTACAACATTTATTGCCATACTCATCGCCTCGGGTGCTGGCGGATATATCCTTTATCAGACATCCATTACAGAATCAGCTCAACGACTTGTAGAAACTGCGCAAAGTAATGCACGGTTGATTGAGGTGATAGCAAAACATAATAAACAGCACTTGGGTTCCCACTCTTCAGCAGCCAGGGTCTACGACTCGACGGTAAATCAGATAAAAGCTGCTCATAAAAAATTTCAGTTTGGTACAAGCGGTGAATTCACTCTAGCCAAAAAAGAGGGACAAAAAATTGTATTCCTGATGAGAAAACATCTCGCCGGGATGGATGTTCCTGATCCTGTATCATTTGATCAAGGTGATATGGCTGAACCAATGCGAAGAGCATTATCAGGTGAGTCTGGATCAATAATCGGAAAAGATTACAGAGGTGAGTATGTGATGGCAGCATACGAACCGGTCAGAATTCTTAATCTTGGCATTGTGGCTAAAATTGACATGGCGGAGATTCGCAAGCCATTCATCAAGACGGGATTGATCATCGTTACGCTTTCTGCATTGGTAAGTCTTGTGGTTTTTACCATCTATTACAGAACAAGCAGAGAGATATCTGACAGGTTTGAAGATAGTACTCAGCAGTTCAACCGGCTGGCCAAGAACTCAACAGATATGATCTATCGAATGTCGTTACCGGAAGGGCAGTATGAGTATGTAAATCCTGCTTCTATCGATCTTTTCGGAGTCACACCGGAAGAGTTCTGTAATACGCCAAAAATAATTCAGGAGATAATCCATCCTGCATGGTACGACTATTTTGAAGAGCAGTGGGGGAAACTTTTATCTGGGGATATGCCGCCCACCTATGAGTATCAGATTATAACACCATCCGGTGAAATCAAATGGATCACCCAGCGCAATGTATTGATTACAGGTGATGAGGGCAATCCTGTAGCAATTGAAGCCATTGCGTCAGACATCACTGAACAAAAGCGGATGGAAAAGAAAATCCATGAGAGTGAGCAGCGATTGCAAACCCTGCTCGATACCATTCCGGATCTGGTGTGGTTAAAAGATCCAAAGGGAGTTTATCTCTCTTGCAATACAAGTTTCCTTGAGTTTTTGGATCTTTCAGAAGTGGAGATCATGGGAAAAACAGACTATGACCTCTTCGAACACCATATAGCGGACTCCTACCGAAAAAACGACAAGATAGTTCTAGATACGGGCAAGCCTCACACTAACGAAGAAGATGCCATTTATGCCGATGGCCGTGTAGAGCAACTTGAAACGATCAAAGCTCCCGCATATGGTCCTGATGGCGCTCTTGTTGGTGTGTTGGGTATTGGCCGTAATATCTCAGCGCGTAAACAGGCGGAAGACAGACTGCGGGAGAGCGAACAGCGCTTTACCGCCACCTTCGATCAGGCAGCGGTTGGCATCGCCAGAGTAGGCCCTGACGGACAGTGGTTGGATGTCAATAAAAAACTCTGTGAGATCGTTGGCTATTCACGAGAAGAGCTGCTGGCAAAAACCTTTCAGGATATTACTTACCCAGAGGATCTCGATGGGGATCTTGCGCTGGTAGAGCAGACGCTTGCAGGAACACGCGACGCCTATGCAATCGATAAGCGATACATTCAACGATCTGGTGATCTGATATGGATTCGCCTCACTGTTTCCCTGGTCCGAAATGTTAGTGGGGCTCCACTCTATTTCATCTCGGTAATTGAGGACATCAACGAACGAAAGAAAGCGAATGAGAAATTAAGAGAAGCGGCAGCTGTTTTTAGCAGTACCGGTGAAGGGGTCACGATTACAAATCGAAATGGTACGATTCTCGATGTCAACGATGCATTTGTACGTATTACGGGATATTCCCGTGAAGAGGCAGTTGGAGAAAATCCACGCCTGCTCAAATCGGGGCGCCATGATGATAAGTTTTACAATGATATGTGGAAACAGTTGCTCAACACTGGTCATTGGCATGGCGAGATTTGGAACCGAACGAAAAGTGGCACTGTTTATCCAGAGATACTTACGATTAGCAAGGTGGAAAACGAAAACGGGGAGGCAGAAGGTTACGTTGGTGTGTTTGCAGATATTTCGTCATTAAAAGAGACAGAAGCCCGCCTGGATCATATGGCCCATCATGATCCACTGACAGACTTGCCAAACAGAATGCTATTCAGAGATCGACTGACACATAGCCTGGCAGGTGCAAAGCGTAACGGTTCGAAAATCGCAGTTATATTTCTCGATCTGGACCACTTTAAAAATATTAACGACACGCTTGGACATAGCATAGGGGACGTTCTGCTGATTCAGATCGCACGGCGCATGAAAATACTGGTTCGCGCGGGTGACACTATCGGACGTATCAGTGGTGATGAGTTTTGCTTGCTATTCGAGGATCTGACTTCAGTGGCGGATGCCGTGCCACTCGTCGATAAGCTGTTGTCGGTTTTCTTTGATTCATTTGCGGTTAATGGTCAGTCTCTACGCATGACAGCCAGTATCGGCGTTGCGATATACCCAGACAATAGTCAGGACCCCGATGCCCTGTTGAGTTTTGCGGATGCGGCGATGTATGAAGCGAAAGAGGCCGGGCGAAATACATACCGTTTTTATACTAAGACTTTGACTGAACAAGCACTTGAGTACGGTTTTATTCAAAGCGCCATGCGGGAAGCATTGGAGCAATCGCAGTTTTTTCTTGTCTATCAGCCACAGATGAACTTAGCCACAAAGACATTGGTGGGCCTTGAGGTTCTGTTACGTTGGCAACATCCCGAACGCGGTCTTATCCCACCAAGTGAATTTATACCTGTTGCTGAACAGAGCGGCATGATCCGTGATCTGGGAGCGTGGATCCTGAGATCTGCTTGTGCTCAAGGGCGAGCCTGGATGGATGAGGGGCTTCATTTTGGTCGGATATTCGTTAATGTTGCTGGGCCGCAGATACATGATGTCGGATTTGTTGAACTGGTTCGTGATTGTCTCGCTGAGACTGGACTGCCAGCAGAAAGACTGGGGCTGGAGGTTACGGAAAGCTTTGTGATGAGAGCATCTGGTCATGCAGCGGATGTGTTGTTGAAGGTCCGCGGGATTGGTGTCGAGCTTGCGATTGACGATTTCGGTACCGGGTATTCCTCATTGAGCTATTTGAAGACTCTGCCGATCGATAAACTCAAGATAGACCAGTCCTTCGTGCGTGACATACCATCTGACCCAGATGATATGGCGATCGCAGAGGCTGTGATTGCGATGGGACAAGCGTTGAACATGAAGGTTATCGCAGAAGGTGTCGAGGACGAGGTTCAAGCGGAATTTCTTCGCAGCAAAGGATGTGAAGAGGCACAGGGTTACCTGTATGCCCGCCCACTAACGCCTAATGAATTGAATGATTGGATGAACCTTAGTAGTGTCCTTGAAGATAGTTGAAGGAGCCCTGCATAACGGATTTTGTGTTGCAACAGACCCATAACAGAGGGCTCAGCGAATGGATCTTATTAACCCTGAAGACAACATATTTAGTCGCCGGGTTAATAGTAATCCATCAAGTACCTCTGATTGCATGGGTCTGGCATAAAGAAATCTCTGAGCTAAAAGTGCCCTTCGTCTTACAGAAACGAGGCTTGTGCCTCGGTCTCTACGCCTTCTGCAATCACCTGTATTTGCAGCAAGGCAATTATTGCACGTGTGATCGCCTAGTCATCATAGTCAACCGATACATCTCTGATGAACGATTGATCAATCTTAAGTTTTGAGATTGGTAGTGTTTTCAAATACGAGCGTGAGGAGTATCCGGTTTAAAAGTCATCTACTCTTTCGTCAGGTATCCAAGTGAATCGATTCCAGGTAGCGATCCAGTTCATCAGATCCCATTGGTTTCGCATAGAGAAATCCCTGAGCGAGGAAGCAGCCTTCATCGTATAAGAATTTAGCTTGGGCTTTGGTTTCCACACCCTCAGCAATCACCTGCATCTGCAGACTTTCACCTAAGGCAATGATCGCTCGGGTAATTGCCATATCATCCTGGTCGGAGGGAATGTCACGTACAAAGGATTGGTCAATCTTGAGTTTGGAAATAGGCAGAGCTTTCAGGTAAGAGAGTGAGGAGTAACCTGTTCCAAAGTCATCAATGGCCAATTTTATACCGATATCACGCAAGCGATTCAGAACATCTGACATATGCTCCGGATTGTTCATGATGGTGGTTTCTGTTATCTCTAGCTCCAGCAGATCAGCATCGATCTCTGTCTCTTCAAGAACATTCAGAATGCGCTCAACAAAGCGCTCACTGTTCAACTGGCTTGCAGAAAGATTGCAGTTGACTGAAATACGTTCAGGGCTAAAACCCTTTTCACACCATTTGTGAGCCTGCTGGCAGGCCTGGTGTAGTATCCACTCACCTATAGGTTGGATCAACCCAGATTCCTCTGCCAGAGGGATGAATTCAGCAGGGGGAATTAGACCAAGCTCTGGATGCTGCCAACGAACTAAAGCCTCGACTCCAATTACCTTGCCGCTACGAATGTCGATCTGCGGCTGATAGTGAAGAACCAATTGATCCATTTTCACAGCTTTGCGAAGGCTGTTCTCCATCATCAGTTGTTCAAAGGCCTTTGCGGTCATTTCGGTTGTATAGAAACTGTATGCGTTTCTACCCATCTCCTTGGCCTTGTACATTGCAGAATCTGCATTTCGTATGAGTGTGTCAGGATCGTCGCTGTCTTGGGGGAAGATACTGATACCGATACTACTTGTCAGGAATAGCTCTCTTCCCTGAATCATAAAGCCCTGGGTGAATGCGCCAAGAAGCTTCTCTGCTATTTTTACGATGTTCTGAGTTTGATCAATTCCATCAAGAATCACGGTAAATTCGTCACCACCGATACGTGCTATGGTGTCTTCTTCACGAATCATTTCTTTAAGCCGAGTTGCACTCTCTTTCAATATCAGATCACCGGTTGGATGACCGAAACTGTCGTTGATCTGCTTGAATCGATCCAGGTCTATGAACAGTAAGGCAACCATGGAACCGCTACGTTTGGCCTTATAGATGGCTTGCTGCAAACGATCCACAAAGAGTAGCCGATTTGGCATGCCGGTTAACGGGTCGTGATGGGCTATGTGATCGAGGCGGCTCTGATTTTTTCTGAGTTGATCCATGACGTTCAGGTAGTCGGTTATGTTTCTCCCCGATTCTATGATGCCGGTAATATTGCCCTGCTTGTCGAACAGAGGGTTTGCGAGCAGCTCATAAGTCAGCATCACACCATCCTTCCCGGGGTGATTGTGAACCACTTTAGCTGTTTTGCGAGTGTTAATGACTTGAGTTAGGGGGCATGGGTGATCCTCACCCTGACAAGGCTGATTCGTGTGATGTGAGATGGCATAACATTTTGGTTGTTCAGCCTCAAGGGCCTGGGCGGGCGCCATCGATTGAGCTGATTGGTTCATGAGTTGGACGGTATAATCCAAACCGATCATCAGGATAGGATCGCTTACACCATCAATGACCTGTTGCAGAAGGGCATGCTGTTGCTTAATCTCCTGTTGTACCGACTTTATATCGCTGATGTCACGTGCTACAGCAAATGAGAGTTCATCGTCTTCGAAAAAGATTGCACTGGCTACGATTTCAACAGGAAAAATGTGACCGTCACGATGCCGATGGTTGGTTTCAAAACGTAATGAACCCATCTCTTTAAGTTGCTGGTCTATTTTTATAAAACTCTCAGCTGAAATGGATGGATCGATATCCATGACAGATTTCGTCATCAGCTCTTCACATGAATATCCCAGTGCTTTACAAGCAGCTGTATTGACGTATATGAAACGGCCATCGGCTTTTGTCAGGTAGGCCGCTTCGGAAATATGGTCGAGTGCGTATTGCGTTAGCGTGAGTTGACGTTCAGAGGCTTTGCGCTCTGTAATGTCCTGAACCGTTCCTCGTGAAATTACCGGGTGTCCATGGCGGTCAAACTGGGTTTCGCACAGCTCTTTCACCCATTTTACTCTGCCATCAGCAAACAGCAGACGATGCTCTATCTCGTAAAACTCTTTGTCTTCCAGTGAACTCATGTAAGTATTGCTGACTCGTTCTCGATCATCTGGATGAACTGTTTCTAGAAAATTTTCGTAAGTGGCATCAAACTGTTTCGGGTCAATCTCGAAGATTCGAAAAGTCTCATCAGACCACTCTAGACTATTCTGCTGCAGATCCAATACCCAGCTACCCATCTTTCCCATGCGTTGGGCCTCTGCCAAATCCTCTGTCTGTCTGCGAACTGTCTCCTTCAGGTCGACATTCAACTGTTGCAGTTGATTCTCTGCATCTCTGCGCATCTCGGTTTCAGAAGTAAGACGACGGTTGAGTTTCTGTAGACTGCGATAACGCCAGACCAACATTCCTGAGGCAACCAACATTAATAGTACTAACATTGCCAGGATAGTTCTTTGGGTATTCCAGTAGGGCGCAGGCGCAGCGTACCAATGAGAATAGATTTTCTTGAATCGCTCGCTTTGGACAACTGTGTCGACAGCTCGGTCCAAGCGCTGAACTAGATCTGATTCACCTTTACGCACAGCTATGGCACGTTTGATCTCTATCAGTGAGGGGGGGAGCTTACGAATATGGTCATCTAAACCAAGTTGTTGGGTATAGTGCCAGACAACAGGATCGGGGTAAGCGAGAGCGTCAATATGGCCGCTTAACAACTCAATCAGAGCCTCAGATAATTGACTGTATTGCTTCAGCTTCAGTTGCTTGTCACTGAGTAACTTTTTTGCAACATTGCCTTTTATCACGCCTATGTCATGTCCTGCCAGATCATGGATTGAATTGATAAATTCTGTTTCAGCGCGTACAAAAAGTGATACCGAGAAGGTCTCAACCGGAGAGGTAAAGTCAACGAATGACTCTCGATCAGGTGTTATCCCCATATTGGGTATTAAATGTGCCTGACCCTCTTTTATGGCCTGGTGGGCTTCATGCCACGTCGCATAGGTCTGGTACTCCACAGTCAAACCTGCCTGTTCGGCGACAGCGTTCATAACATCAATTGCAAAGCCATAAGGTCTGCCATGATCATCAATGTCATAGTGAGGTGGGAATGAGTGCGGAACTGCAGCAATAAGATGGCTGGTCTGTGCGACTGGTGTAATATTATCAGCCAGGGCAATCCACTCACTCTGGCCAATAGGAAGTATCAGTAGAAGAATAAGAGATACAGCTATTAAAGGATGTCGTGTCTTATTCATAGATTCTATTGGCGTCCAGGGAGCATTTGCATGCGTTAAATACCCGGCAAAGTTTCTAACTGTTACTACCTAAGAGGTCAGGGCGGTAATAGCAGCTATTTAGGACTATATCGGCAGATTTTTATCTTTTTTTACCTCTATCACCTACTTTAGTATCAAGTCTGCTAGTCTGATAGCTAATTATGAGATGACTGGTAGGGCTAAAGTTTGGAAATCTGGCAGATTCTTGTGCTCGCATTGGTTGGAGTTGCGGCGGGTTGGCTAAATGTTATGGCTGGTGGAGGGTCACTTTTAACAGTCCCGGTGATGCTGTTCATGGGCGTACCAGCTCCAGTTGCGAACGGTACCAATCGCATCGCTATTTTGGCTCAGAATATTACTGCGGTAACCGCCTTCAGCCGTCGAGGGTATTCGGATTTTAAGTTGGGTTTCAGTCTGGCCGCCGCTGCCTCGGTAGGTGCCATTGGTGGCGCTTTACTTGGTGTACACCTCGAAGGGGTTTGGTTTGATCGCATCCTTGCTCTAGTTATGGTCGGTGTCATGCTGCTGATGGCTACGGGACACGACAAGGTAGAACCAACCGGAGGTGATGGAAAAGCAAAAAACCTTCTAGCTGGTCATATACTGATGGTCGGCGCGGGTTTTTGGGGAGGATTTATTCAAATCGGCGTTGGTTTTATCCTGATGCCGATTCTGCATAAAGTGCTTGGTCTGGATCTGGTCCGGGTAAATATGCATAAAGTGCTTATTGTGCTGGTCTATACCGTGGTCGCATTAAGTGTATTTGCAACTAATCTGGAACTGCTTTGGTGGACCGGAATTGGGCTCGCAATCGGTAACTCGATTGGTGGTTGGTTAGGCGCTCACTCAACCATCACTCATGGTGAAACACTGATTCGTCGAGTGCTTTACATTGCACTATCCGCTTTTATTATCAAATTACTCTTCTTTTGACAGATAAAAAGAGATCACTACTCAATCGTGCAGATAGATGAGATTGGTGACCCCGGTCTCTAATGAGATCGATTTGCGAGAGTTTGCCCGTTCCAATGGAGATAAGAAACGACTGGCGGTGCCTACGAGGTGCAGTTTATACGTTACACCACACTAGTGGGCCATGCGGAAAATAAGTTAACGATCAGTCGGTCCCACTAGATATTAATCTGGGATTAGAGTGGATTTCAATGACGGGTAGGTTGGATAAGCGGAGCGCCATCCAACATTTTCAGGTGGTACCCGCAGGAGATTGTCGGATGGCGCTCCGCTTATCCGACCTACATCAGGTTATGCATTAAGCCATCTAGGAGACAGACACATTCTACTAAATGAAATATTTAGGACTGGCAGGCCATTCAAGTGAGTGCAACGACGCTGCTGAGGCTTGTGAGCGGGGCTCTGATCATTACCTTATTTACCGCATGGCCCACTAGTACTTCGAGCAACAAAAAAGGCGGGCACTAGGCCCGCCTTTTCTAGTGAGTTCGGCTATGCGAACTCCACAGTTATCACTATTAAGTGATTACTGAGCAGCAGGAGCCTGCTGAGGAGCTGGAGCTACTGGAGCGCCATAAGGAGCTGCTGGAGCGCCGTAAGGAGCACCATAAGGAGCGCCGTAAGGAGCGTAACCGTAGTAAGGACGGTTGTAGTAGTTGTTGTAACCACGGCCATAACCGTTGCCAGCGCCACGAGCATTTCCGCTCATGTTGAAAGAGAAATCTCCGTCACCGAAGCCGTCGCCCATGAAGTCATTGTTGTTGCCCCATCCGTTGTTCCAAGGGTTGCCCCACCAAGCAGAAGCAGAAGCAGAAGCGGCGATCAAAGCAGCAGCAGCTGCGATTTTTACGATTTTGGACATGAGATATTCCTCAAAAATTAGTTTTTAAAAAAGTACAAGTAGTTACTGCCTTACTCATGGAGCGAAAGAATATTAGTATTTACTAAAATATTCAACATCTAATTATCTATCGACCGTTTAAATTCTATAGTTTGTTCCTATAATCTGTTTTGAGGGGTTCAGCCGGATCGACCATCGATCCGGGGTCTAAGCAATATAGGTAGATAGGTTATGGCAAACAACAGATAGCTGATTGACCAGGCAGCCCCGGATATTGTGATGCAGGCCTGGTAGCTGAGCAGGTTGGTGGCAGGTAGAAATACCCTTATGGCGACAGCAATATTGATTAGGATAAACGCAGTAACAATGGATTTGCTGGCATCAATGTTACGTCCAGTATGCCCCAGGGATACCCTGGCCATCATACCCAGTGTGATGATACCAATGGCGCCGACAGTGAATGCATGGGTTGCGAGGTTGTTCGGATAGAGATCATATAGAGCCATCGCTTTCAGCAGAAAACCGATTACCATCCATATCAAGCCACAAAACAGTATCCATAACATCGGTTGCTGCCAAATACCGGGATGGTACCAGTCGTAAAGGCGCCAAGCCTGCGTGATTGCGACGCCCAGGGCGAGAGGGGCGATCAACCAGCTCTGTGGTAACAATAACTCGGCTACTATCCAAAATGTGAATAGGGTGTAGATAAACTGTTCCCGTTGTTTACTGAAGCGGGGCGCTGCTCCTTGAATCGCTTTCTCTGTAAAGAATGGTAAAACTCTGCCACCGACGAAGATAAGCAGTAACAGGACTAAATTGCGCATCAATGAGATACCATTCTGCCCAGTTTGGGTTAGTCCCAAGCCCTCCAGGTGATACAGCAGATTTGCGATGGCCATTGTGCTTAACAGGGGAATGAAGAGGCGGTTGACCCGGTTTTCCGCTTTTATAAGGGGTTGAGTGAGGGCGATGATCAGAGCAGGTATGAATAGCCAATCGGCGCAAACAACCAGCCAGGCTGGTATAGATGGGATAAAAGGGAAAAGTCTGCCTGCAACCCATAACAGTGCAAGCAGAGCCAATGGTTTTCCTGTTGGGGTATCAATGCCTGTCCAGTTACGGACAGCAGTAAGCAAAAAGCCGGCTACTATGGCCATGGTGAAACCGAACAGCATCTCGTGGGTGTGCCAGCCAACCGCGCTATAGTAGTTCAGCACAGGTGAACTCAGCCAGAACCAGAGCCAAAGCAGCATCAGTAGCATGCCAGAGACTGCCGCCAACGCAAAAAATGGACGGAATCCCAGGGCAAAAGGGACGAAGCCTCTGGGAGGTTTGGATGGTGCAGGGGTTTCGCCCAAGGGTATGACGGCCAAGTTGATTACCTGTGATGATAGTTCATCCAACCCTAGGGTCAGTTACCACAAATGGCCTTGATGCATATCAAAGGTGAGGAAGCCGCTTAGGCTGAAGCTACCTATTAAGTGCCGGTTTAATATCTAATCTTTAAGGCAGATGATCGAGCATCCATGCTCGATGGAGAACAGTATTAGTTTCTAAGATTAGCAGTTAGGATCAATAGATTGTTCTACCACTTGTATCCTTTTCCAGAATGCAGGTTCTGGAACTGCAATCGTAGTGTTTGGATTCGCCGTTATATGAAACTTCAACTTTTTCATAGTTCAATGAAAAGCTTTCAACTGGCACTGAGTTTCCTGCAGAACTGCTTCCATGCATTGAGTAACTTTTCACCATGGCATTTTGTAGTCGCCATTGGTACAGGGTATTTTCTGCAGTGGTCTGTAAGATGATTGTTGGAATTTTTTCATTCTTTGTGACAGCGTCCTCCATGCGTCTGGCGGCTTCTCTTGCTGCCTGCACAGCAGGTAAAAGAAGGGCTGTCTTTGGCTCATCACCTTCAAGGCCAAGCTTGAATCCCTCAATGGTTGCTCTTTGTATACTTCCGTCTTCAAACTCAATTGTTAGAAATAGTTCTCCAGCTTGTACTGCAGCGGTTAAAGGAATCAGAATGCTCAGTAGTGCAATGCTAAAAAATATGTTCTTACCCTTGATCATATTAATCTCCATTCAGTATTAAAATAACAATGCTGTCCCAATAATTCAGAAAGTCAGAGAAATCCTGTCTGCTGCCTGATTTTCAAATTTTCTTTGGATCGTCATTTGCAGTGCCCTTTGAAAAAAAGTGCTACTTGCTGTGTTAGTCATCAATCTAAATGCAGATTAAATAGTGAGATAGGGAATATTGCACACTAATCTTATTTAACATGTCACATCGCATTCGACAGCCTGTGTGAGGCGATGTGTTTATGCAGGTGTTATTTAGTAAATAGAGAATGGTTTTTCTCTAGTTATAATTTGGCCGAATGATCTTTGTTTGGGTACGCAGGTATCACTTTGTCAATAATAAAACTGGGTGAAGGAAGGCTGTTTTATCTTCCCTATAAACCTCAATGATCTGTGCTTAAATTACGCAGCAGTGATTAAGATTCAACAAACATCGCATAGGTTACAAACGCTCGGTGAGGTTTTAGATAGATTAAAAAGTGATGTATTTAGGTTGCTCTGCATGTCAGGTTCATCTTTTTCTGACAGGTGAATCTTTAATTTATCTATTTTTTACGTTATTCAAACCGCGGTGTGGTTCACACTAAAGTGGAAGGGGACTATCTGATTGAATTACAGTGATATTGTGAATTTTTATGAACTTGTTCATGAAATCAATATCAGATTACATTATTAAATTAAGTTTTTGCTAATATACTAATTAATTTCAGTTTATATGGAGTTTGACATGTTACCAATATTACTTGGCCTGATAATGGCAATGTTCTTTGGCCTGATGTCATATATGGTCTATGGCCTGGAAGGCCTTACCCACTATGCATGGATTGATACCGTTTTCTGGTCTTTGATCATAACCGGAATCATGATCAGCATGATTAACGAGTTGGGCCAATGTATAGCCTGCCGCATACAAAGCTGGCTCAAAATTACTCGCTTTGAATCTATCTGTGGTGAGTCTGATTGTGTTAACAGGCCCTAGAAACCCATCCTGAAACAGATTGTTTTCCGTTAATGATTCGCTTTCCGACAGATCATATCTGAACGACGATGGCGTTATGTTTGAAATGTGACTTTAGACTAAACCACAACTGTTAACTGCTGCGAAATAGTTTTGGTATTACATCCTCATACACTGAGGCGAAGTGAACTTTAAGTCCTTTACGGATATGTTCAGGTACCTCTTCAAAATCACTGCGATTATCTTCCGGTAGTATTAATTCTCTGATGCCTGCGCGTCTTGCTGCAATTACCTTTTCACGGATACCCCCTACAGGGAAAACCTGTCCAGTCAGGGTCAGCTCTCCAGTCATGGCAATATTGCGCACCGGTTTTTGCTTGGCTAGGGAGAGTAGTGCAGAAGCCATTGTAATACCTGCCGAGGGCCCATCCTTTGGTGTGGCGCCAGCTGGAACGTGGAGGTGGATAAAGGCTTTCTGGAAAAAGGAGAGATCAACGCCAAACTCCTCTGCGTGGCTGACGATGTAGCCATAGGCTATTTCCGCGGATTCACGCATTACATCACCAAGCTGGCCGGTGAGTTTGAAACCTCGATTAAATTCGTGGGTGGCAACTGCTTCGATATTGAGTGTGGCGCCTCCCATGGCTGTCCAGGCGAGTCCGGTTATTACGCCTGCTCCACTTAGGTTACGTTCATCTTTGAATACCGGACCGCCGAGATACTCTTCCAGATTATCCAATGATATTTCGATTGGCTTTTTGGCACCCTCAAGAATTTTCACAACCGCTTTACGTACGATTTTTCCAATCTGCTTCTCGAGTCTTCGTACTCCAGCATCCCGGGCGTAACCTTCTATAATTGCACGCAGAACAGGACTGTTGAGTTTAAGATCCCGACGTTTCAGGCCGGCTCTGTCCAGTTGACGCGGCACCAGATATTTTCGTGCTATCTGTAGTTTTTCACTTGCGATATAACCCGAGAGTGAGATGGTCTCCATACGGTCTAGCAAAGGTCGCGGGATTGTGTCGAGCTGATTGGCCGTACAGATGAAGAGTACCTTGGAAAGGTCAAATCGAAGATCCAGATAGTGATCTAGAAAGTCACTGTTCTGTTCAGGGTCGAGCACCTCAAGCAGTGCAGATGCCGGATCACCATGGTAGGAAGCGCCGATTTTATCAATCTCATCGAGCATAATGACCGGATTCTCAGTGCCAGCGTCTTTCATGGCCTGGATGAACTTGCCGGGCATTGCACCTATGTAGGTGCGTCGATGGCCTTTGATCTCAGCTTCATCACGTATACCGCCAACTGAAAAGCGATAAAACTTTCTTCCCAGGGCTTCAGCAATGGAGTGTCCGATGGAGGTTTTACCCACACCAGGTGGGCCAACCAACAGAATAATCGAACCGGCAATCTGACCCTTCATAATGCCTAGTGCGAGAAACTCAAGAATACGCTCTTTGACATCCTCAAGACCATAGTGGTCCTTGTCGAGAGATTTACGTGCAAATTGCAGGTCGAGTTTGTCTTCAGAGTCGATGCCCCAGGGGAGCAGGGTAATCCAATCCAGGTAGTTTCTGGTCACTGA
Organism: Candidatus Thiodiazotropha sp. DIVDIV; assembly: GCA_040506275.1. GTDB lineage: Bacteria > Pseudomonadota > Gammaproteobacteria > Chromatiales > Chromatiaceae > Thiodiazotropha. The sequence continues at coordinate 199,748 of JBEVXD010000004.1, read as the reverse complement.
ATATTCGGGCGATCCCGGTTCGAGTACCGCCAGCTTATCCATCTCCTCGTCGACACGGGTTTGTGCCTGTTCAGAGAGCTTCAGTTTTTCCAGGCGGTCGTGGAATTTATCGAGTTCGGCGGTACGATCGTCTTTTTCGATACCCAGCTCCTGCTGGATCGCCTTGAGCTGTTCGCGCAACAGAAATTCACGCTGTTGCTTCTCCATGCGCTCTTCGACTGTTTTGCGGATCGAGGCCTGTGCTTTCACCACTTCGAGTTCTCGATGGAGCAGTTCCAGCACCTTCTCCATTCTCGGTAGAAGTTCTACTGTTTCAAGGACAGCTTGAAGCTGAAACTTATCTGAGGTGGTCAGGCTGGCTGCAAAATCGGTCAGGTGAGAGGGATCATCCGGGCCAAACCGGTCGAGGAACATACGTAGTTCTTCGGCATATAGTGGATTGAGAGGTAAAAGCTCTTTGATGGTGTTGATGATAGCAACAGCGTAAGGTTTGATCTCTTTACTGTCACTGGATGGTTCTGGAATGTACTCAATACGAGCGGTGAATGGTGCACCTTTGCTTACCATCTTTACGAAACGAAACCGTTGTAGACATTCAACCAGAACCTGTAATCTACCTTCAGAGCGTTGAATTCTGTGAACCCGGCAGACAGTACCGATCTCCTTGAAGGAGTCGGGGGTGGCAGACTCTGCCGAGTCAGCTGATGAGAGCACAACACCTAACAGCATATGTGAGGAGTTCGAGACCTCATCCATGGTTTTTTCCCAGTGCTCCTGTTCCATCAGCAAGGGTACTGCCTGGCCTGGGAAGAACGGTCGGGCCGATACAGGCAAAATATGGATTAGATTCGGTAATACCTCATTAGAGCGGGCTAAGGTATGACCGGTTATGACTTCGACACCCTCATCTATACCGTTTTCTTCTTCTGACATCATGCTACCCAATGGTTAGTCCTACTCTCTGTCTGATTTGGTTTGGTTGCTGAAATCTGCCATGGACAGTTATCACGCGCGCCACTCCTGCTTCGGAGACTTGTCACAATTTTACTGAATTGTAAACCGCTATCGGACTGATATGGGGGCGGATTTCCCGGTTGCAAGCGGAGCGTGAAGAATTAACCTTTGGGAGATGATTATTGCTTTTGGTCCCATATCCTTGCCAGGACAAACAGGTTTTGTATCTGATTGCCTGGAACAGTTTATTCACTTATACCAATAGGGGTTGAACGTTTCGTTCAATATTTATGATTTGTAAGCTGTTCTGATAGGAATCATTCTCTTTTGAAGTAGGTCAATTTACACCTAAATAGGTAGATCCTCTATTCATCTCAGACCCCCGGCTATCAGGTATTTAGCACAATTTTTGAGGTGTTTTTTCGCTTGGAATCACTCTCTCCCTGCCCCTTAAAACATGTGTTGGTATAGATATTGCGCATATAGCGTGTGCGTTGATTGCGCATAGACCGTACTCACACTTACAAGAATTGAAAGGGTTAAAAGTCCCTTTTCGCCGCTCCCCTTCGACTAGGGAGCCGTTTTTTATCAAAATAACCGGGAGTCTAATAATGAAACGCCTAGCACTACTGGCAGTAGTGGCGTTAGTTGCATGGGGTAGCGGAGGTAACACTCTCGTCCCCATCGCTGAAGCCAAAGGTAAAGCTTGCTTGGCTTGTCATGAAGGCGTTGAACGCTTTAGTGACGGCGTCATGCAGGAGGATATCGAGAAGATGGGAGCCGGACTGGGTGACCCCGCAGGTTGCGTGGTCTGCCACGGTGGTAACCCAGCAGAAGAAAAAGACAAAATGAAGGCCCATATGGGCTCCCCTGCCGACTTGGCTAAAAAGGGTGGTCCCAAAAACTTCCTACCCGATCCTGGTGCTATGCCAGTCAATGATCAGGCTTGTGGTCAGTGTCACTCCGGTTACTTTGATCGTCTGAACAAGTCCCTGATGAACACTGAAGCCGGTAAGCTACAGGGTAACATGTGGTCCTGGGGCTATCAGAAAGACATGAAGGTTGTCTGGGGTAACTACGACATCATAGACGAAGACGGTCCAGTGCCTCTGGTAGGTACTAAAGCGTACAAGAAGTACATGAAAGACTTCGTCAAGAAACACCCTGACCAGATGCCCAAGCGTCTGAAACAGCTACCCCAGGTGGATCTGGAAAAGCTGACCGACAATCCCAATCACGCAGGTCTGACCTACTCCCGTCATGACTGTCAGCGTTGTCACGTTGGTGTCACCGGTCGCGATAAACGTGGTGACTACCGTGGTGCAGGTTGCTCCGCCTGTCACGTGCCTTACTCCAATGATGGCTTCTACGAAGGTGGCGACCCCACCATCAAAAAGGACGAAGCTGGTCATATACTGACTCACCGCATGCAGGGCACCCGTAAGACCAAGGTTAAGGTTGGTGAAGTTGAATACTCCGGTATTCCGGTTGAAACCTGTGTCTCTTGTCACAACCGCGGTAAGCGTGTTGGTGTGAGTTATCAGGGCATCATGGAAGCACCTTATGGTTCCCCCTTTAATGAGAAGGGTAAGAAGCAGCCAAAGATGCACACTAAGCGTTACCTGTTCATCAAAGAGGATCTCCACCACGAGATGAACTCTCTTGCGGGTAACCCGAAGGGTGGCATGCTATGTCAGGACTGCCATACCACGATCGACCTGCACGGTGACGGCAACATCCCCGGTACCACTCTTGCTCAGGTTGAGGTCGAGTGTGAAGACTGCCACGGTACCTTCAATAAACTACCCTGGGATCTTCCCCTGGGTCGTGGTGAAGAGTTCGGTGAAATGAAAGACGGTCTGCCGACTGCCAACACCAAAGCACGTGGCCTGGCCAAGAAGTGGCCCGAGTATATGAAGGATGCGACTCAGTACGAACCCGAAGACGGTTTTCTGCTGTCTGCTCGTGGTAACCCACTGGGTAATGTGGTCAAGAAGGGCAAAGACGTCATCGTTCACTCTGCGAATGGTCTCGACTTCAAAACACCTCTGCTGAAACGTATTGGTGACGAAGGCACCTTTAAGTCGACTCTGGCCAAGGTCTCCATGTTTCTGATTCCTCAACATCAGAACAACATGGAGTGTTACGCTTGTCACGCCGACTGGGTTCCACAGTGTTATGGTTGTCACGTCACTGTTGACTACTCCAAAGACAATAAGGGTACCGACTGGCTCGTCAACGCTAACAACCGTGATCCCAAGACCGGTCTGACTCCTGATGCGCCTCCGGGCACCAACGGTATGAAGAGCCCTGGTAAAGTCATGGAGACCCGCTCCTATCTGCGTTGGGAGACTCCGGTTCTCGGTATCAACGGTGAAGGCCGTGTTAGCCCGATGATGCCTGGTTGTCAGGTAACCACCACGGTTATCGACAAAGATGGCAAGACGCTGGTTAACAACAAGATCTGGGAAACCCCCGAAGGCCCCGGTATCGACACCGCTGCTGTACAGCCTCACACCGCTGGTCGTAGCGCCCGTAGCTGTGAGTCCTGTCACGACAACCCCAAGGCCCTTGGCTACGGTGTTGAAGGTGGTCGCTTCCTGCTGGGTGCTGACAAGGACTTCGTTCTGGATCTGAAGGACTCCGCGACTGGTAAGATCATTCCTCAGAAGACCCAGGTTCAGATCCCCGGTATCCCCGGCCTGACCTACGACTGGTCTGCAATCGTAACTGAGGATGGTGAACAGTTGAGTTCCGTAGGCTCTCACTGGCCACTGACAGGTCCTCTGCCTGATGAGAAGCGTGACGCCATCGAGAAGACCGGTGTCTGCCTTGGCTGCCATGAAGAGCGTTTCAATCCTGACTTCTGGCAGAAGGTATCCGAGCCTGGCGTAATGGATAGCTTCGAACACCAGCAGTTCATGAAGAAGGCGCTGAAGGCTATTGCTGATCAGAAGAAGTAAGGACACGTTGTAAACAGGTGGTTATCACCTGACTGGAGCCGGCCCTATGGGCTGGCTCCATTTTTTCATCCCCCCTCCATTTTTTAGAGTCCATATTAAAATTAACAAGTGAGAAAATTTTGATATGACCTCTGGAATTCTGACCAACTTTGATCATGCTTTTGGTCAAAGAATTGGTCTATTTTAAGTCAAATATTTTGCCTCTATTAATTGCTGAATAGGCATTGATTGAAGGTTCGATTCTTTAAATAGTGAAATTCAAAACCGGTAGGAATGTGATGGTTACAAAAGCTTTCAGTTGGTCGGTTCTTGGTGTTGGTATCGTTATCGGGATTATTTTCTGGGGCGGTTTTAATACCTTTATGGAATACACCAACAGCTACGAATTCTGTACTTCCTGCCACGAAATGGATGTGGTGAACGAAGAGTATCAACAGTCGGTTCATGCCCATAACGCCTCTGGCGTTCCGGCAATATGTTCAGACTGTCATGTGCCAAGGCCATGGCCACAGAAATTGATGCGCAAAATCATGGCAACCAAAGAGTTGTACCATTGGGCATTGGGTACCATCGATACACCGGAGGAGTTTGAGGCGCACCGACTGCAGCTTGCCCAGAACGTCTGGCGCACCATGGAAGAGAGTGACTCCCGCGAGTGCCGTAACTGCCATACCAACGAGACTATGGTGGCTGAAAAACAGACTGCAAAAGCGCAAAAGATGCACAAACGCCTGATGAGTGGAGATGCCACCTGCATCAATTGTCACAAAGGGATTGCTCATAAGCTGCCCGACATGGAGAAGCTCTATGCCGAGATGGAAGCGACGTATCAGAGCGATGCGCAGAATGGACAACTGGCAAATGAGGCGGTTGTTATTCAGCATGAAGTGGAAATGGTGGCTACCCCTGGTAGTGACGACCTTCTGGCAACCGTTTATGGCGGTACACCTGTAACAGTTGTCAAACAGGATGGAGAGTGGGTTCAGGTTGTCAGTGAAGGCTGGGATCGGGAGGAAGGCAGTCAGATCTTCATCGATTTTAACCGTGCTGTAATTCTGACCAAGATGAGTTTCGATGGCATGGATCGTGTGGAAAAGATAGGGAGTAAACTAGAGCCGGAGTACGAGTTGACCTGGAACCATATCAAGCTCACCGGCTGGGTACCCCGTTCGGCACTGGGGTCTAGTGAAGAGAAGTTCTGGAACTACGTCACCGCTCTTTACGACCTGGACTGCAACCTCTGCCACAAAACCTACCCGCGGGATAAATGGATCATGTTCGATTGGCGTAATAACCTGAAAGAGATGCGCCGTTACACCAAGCTGAGTCCGGAGCAGTTGCTGCTGGTCAGCAACTGGGTGCTTCGTGGTGCTCGCAATGACGCGGAGGCGGATTAATGAATAAGTTTGTAATCACCGCACTATTGGCCTCACAGATAGGTATGGGTTCCACCTCTGCATTGGCAGAAAGGAGAGATGTTGAGTCGATGGATCAAAGTGGAATTAAGCAACAACAGATCTCTATGCCGATGACCAAACGGGATCACCTGTTTGAAGAGCAGGCAGGCACCTGGAAGGCGACTTGTGATGAGATGCAAGACAACAAGGTCTACTGCCGCATGTTTCACATCGAGCAGTTTGGCGAATGGAAAACCAAGAACTTTGTCCAGTTGGGGCCGGCCTTCTCCCCCGAGGCAGCTGGGTTTGTTGTGGCAACCTATCTGGGATTCAAAGAGGGAACAACTGTCACTATCGGCATCGATAAACTAAATCGCCATCAGATTACCGCACCAAAAGGTAATAACCTGATGATCAGTCCGGAGGTCACAGAGAATATCCTCCAGCAGATGGAGAATGGAAATAAAATTGTTCTGACTTTTAACTCTTACAGCGGAGTCCGTCACCTTGCTTTGGTCGACCTGGGGCCATATAAGGAACTGCTGGTTAAAGTAAAAGGGCAATTGGCGAAAAACAACCTGGCGTCAAGTGCAATTAATCCGGCGACCGAATAGTGAATAGATGGTATGGAGTAGTTATGGCTAGATTAATAGCAGGAATTGTCACGCTCTGTTTGGGACTTGTTTCAACGGTAATTGCCGATGAAATGTCTACAAAAGAGACACCTCAAGCTGGGTTCCGCGTGGGTGTTACACAGCCCCCTATGTTCACTCTTGCTTCCGCCCTGGCCTGGGGAAGTCCAGTCGAAGTCCTATTGGTGGAGAAGGATGAGAAGCAGCATTGGAAAATTCCACGCGATCTCACGGTCCTTTTCTGGAGTGGTGCAACATTAGAACCCGAACTGGGGAAACAGTTGAAGGAATCCGGCCAGGCAGCTGTCTCTCTGATTGACGCTGCTGGTGTACATCAGTTGGCCAAGCGGACACCGGTAGACTGGACGGGACCGAATGAAGACGAAGATCCGCATATGGAGTCTTTGGGTAAAGGATATGGCATGGTGCAAACCATTCGCCCCGAAGGCCTTATAGACACCCACTACTGGCTTGACCCGTTGAATGCCATGGCAGCCCTGGAAGCGGTAACCATGGTCTTTCAGGGATTGGATCAACGTAATCACTGGGCCTACCAGGGTAATTCGGATCAGATTATCCAGGCGCTTTGGGAGCTGGATATTCGGGTCAACAAGCTGCTGCATATTGCCAGCAGTAAGCCATTCGTGGTCTTACAGGATGAATTTCAGTACCTTGAACAGCGCTATAAACTGACCACAGTTCCAGCGGGCGGAAGCGCCCAGGATATTGTTGAAAAGGCTAATGCCCGGGGCGTCAAATGTGTGGTTGCGACCGAACCCTTGGACCAGCATCTTAAATCAGTATTGGATCGGGCGAGTCTTAGTAGCGTGGTATTGGATCCTGCCGGCCAAGAGATGTCCAAGACCACAGGGGGCTACTTTCAGTGGTTTGGCAAAATGGCTTCCGAGCTGAACAACTGCGTGACTCAACTCTGATGTCTTTGCTGTGTCGTATCCTGCTTCTACTGGGGAGCCTATCGACTTTACCGCTTTTAGCATCACCAGTCCCGGCGCTGGTGGATAGCGCATGGCTCTCCCGGAACAGCGCTGAAGTTGTTGTCTTGGATGTCAGGCCGCACGGTGAATTCGTGGGCGGACACTGGCCGGAAGCACGTTGGGCCGGTTTTAGAGCGCTCGATTGGCAGGTTGATCGCTACGGACTGCCCGGTTATCTGCCTAACGAGAAAAAGCTGGCAGAGTTATTGGGTAACCTCGGATTAGAGGGCTCCGAATCCGTGGTGGTGATCGGTTCCGCAAGGCAACCCAGGCAAATCGCTGAAGCGGCTCGTGTTGTATGGAGTCTGATGATGGCAGGTTTTCATAAGGTCGCACTCTTGGATGGTGGTATTGAGTCGCTGTCCACTCACGATCTGGTGAAAGGTGCTTCATTAGTTAAGCCAAAGGAGTGCACAGTAAGTTTCCAACACGATCTATTGGCTGACTCCAATCGCGTGGAAGAGTTGTTGAGTGATAACAAGCCGGTGATTGATTTCCGGCCCACCCTCTATTTTGATGGCTATAAGCGAGACCCGCAGGTGGATGAAGGCGGTACGATTTATGATGGTGTCGGGATTCCGCCTAAACGGCTATTGGATGGTGGCACAGGTCGTTTCCTGCCCCCGGAAACTATCCAGCGGGAGTTTGAAAGTTATGATATTCCAACCAGCGGCGCAATCGCCACATTCAGTGATACCGGCGTCTGGGCAGCTTTGGGTTGGTTCGTATTGCACCGAATATTGGAGAATCCACACACCCGACTTTATGATGGCTCCCTGGTGGAATGGATAGATTGGGGTGGGGAGATGCATGACAGTACCGATGATATGGGTGGTCCTATTGGCTAAGGAACCCCTGCTCATTTCATCTGATTGCGTGTGGTGGATGAACTATCCCGGCTCTATGTTGAAAAGCTATTAACTCTGCTTTTCGCCTTGACCCGAAATATTTTATCGCACCACACACTCGATTCGGAATTAACCAGAGGTTCTTTAGCATTTGATATTTGTTTTGTTGCAACATGGCTATAGCTTGTAAAGGAAAACCATGAATAAAGTACTTGTTTCACTCTTACCGTTGTTAATTCTGTTTACCACCGCAACAGTCGCAGGGGCGCCCCCAAAATGGCAAAGTGAAGTTATCTCCCTCGTTTCACAACAGCGCTTCGAAGAAGCGGGTGATAAGCTAAAAGAGTACTGTGTTGAAGGAGGAAACAGCGAACTCTGTCTCATATTGGCATCAGCTTATTTTGATGGAGAAGCTAAATTCGGTATTAACTCCAAAGATGTTATTGAAGCGTATAAATATACCAAGCTTGCCTGTGAGAATGGCTCTGAAGCAGGATGTAAAGCCTATGCAGGGGCGGCTGAGAAAGGGGAGTTAATTCAACATGTATTGTATGAACCAGGTGTTGAGAATCGGGGTGCGCAATTAAAAGAGGCAGCAAAACTCGGGTTGGATCTCAATGTAACGACTATGTTCAGCAGGACGCTATTGCAAGAGGCTGTCAGTGAGGAAAAAATCGAAGCGGTTAAGTTACTGCTTGAGAATGGTGCTGACGTCAACTACAGAGTGAGTGATGAGGATCTGACGCCACTCATGTATGCCATCAATACTGGTAAAACGGCGCTGGTTACACTACTTCTTGAAAATGGTGCAGATGCCAGTCAGACAATGAAGGCAGCGGAGTATCTGAAAATGGATAAAACAGAGATGGATGCCTGTGATTTCGCCAGTAAACTGGAAAATCAGGAGATGTTAGTTCTGCTCAAGTGCAATAACATGAGTACTGCAGTCGAGTAGGCATAACTTACACTATTTCAAGCGCACCAGACTCGATTAACGCTCCCTGAAATAAGAGTGGCAATCCCCACAACTCATTCGAACATCGTTGACGGCACGCTTCATTGTCGGCATGTCACTTGGATCAACCTGTTTAAGGGCCATGATCCTCTTACGATTATGTTGAATGGCGCTCTTAAAACCTCGTGGATCACTCCAGATCAGGCTCAAGGCCTCTGACTCAGGATGCTGTTCACCTGCCGGGAATAGATCCTGGTAGATATGGTTAAGCTTCAACAACGCATCTACATGCACCGGTACATGGTCTTTGATTGCCAAGGTACCATTCACATAACCCTTCAAGGCCTTGAGGTGGTTGGCAGATATCTCCATAACGTCTGTGCGATAGAAGTATGTCTCCTCCACAATGTCATTGGCAGTAATGGTTGATGGCAGGAGTAGGTATAAACTCAAACTGAGAATGCCTGTATATTTCATTTAACTTAGATACTCGTCGGGTTGAACTCACTTAGTATTTGCTGAGTATTGAGATTGTGATTCTATGCATTGGTCAATAAGGACTGAAAGCTGAATGGAGTGACTAAATGTAGATCTATGGATCAATTTTTATATTCAAGCAGCTATCCAATAAATCTAAGATTGGTTCGCTCTCCCAGTCCACGCCGCCAGTCAATATCCCTTTCACCAGCCCCTCTTGATCGATAAACAGGGTTTGAGGTAATGCGCCAATATTATGATCATAAGAGATTTTACCAAAACGATCCGCCGCAACAGGAAGGTTGGTGATTTCAAATGATCTATAAAATCGGCTCGCTTCCGACAACCCTTTTCCATCGCGAACCAACGGCAAAATCAATAGCTCTGCAGGAGAAATACGTCCCTGAAGTCGGTCCATGGAAGGCATCTCCTCCTTGCAAGGTGTACACCATGTTGTCCAGAAATTGACAAGTAGCGCACGAGGACCGGCAAGGGTGGAAAGCTTGATCTGTTTGCCACCATTGGTGGAGAAGGCGTGTTTGGATACCGGTTTAGGGTTAGCATACGCGCGAAACATACCACTATCGAAAGCGCGACTTTCGCATACTTCAGGCGACTGTGGCGTAGAGACCGCAGTCGTTGGAACTGTAAGAAGCCCAATAAGAAAAGGTAGAATGAGGTGATGTTTAAGTCGTGTCACTGGGTTGCTTTCTGAGCCAACTCGGCCATCACCTGGTCCAACTCATCCAGAAGGTTACAGTTTTGTAAGCTATAGGTGTTTCGAAAAGCCGATGGCTTGCGATAGATCACTTGTGCTCCCACGTCATCCTGAAAAACTGCAATCTTGATGGGCAGTTCCAGAATGGCTGCGGGATCGTGCCACATGATGCGTGCATTGTGATTCGATTTTTCGAAAGAAATAACCTGCTTTATTGTTTTTTCATCCCCATGGTCCTGTACCGAAATGATTTTGAAACGCTTTTCAGCAATCAACCTTTTCAGTTTATCCACGGTCTCTGTAGCTGAGTTTTTTGCATCAATTTTAACGACACTGCTATCAGCTGCAAACGCTGGAGACGCTACAAGCAGGGTGAGTAAAAAAATGAAAAAAAGCTCGATTTTATAGTGCTTCATGATTCACGATTACCTCAATATTACAGCTGAAAGAGGAGTGACTACTTTAGTGTTTTTATGAATTCGATTACGTTTTTGCGTTGTTTTTCACTCATCAGAGGCAAACCGGCGACAGGATATGCCATTTTGTTACCGGGCACGAGAGCCTTTGGGTCCTGCAGATAAGCGTCAAGGGTGGCTTCATCCCAAATGATTGAATCTGCTTTGCTCAAGTGTGCTTCGGAGTATTGATAGCCTTCAACCGCACCAGCAGCTCTGTCGTAGACACCCCACAGAGGTGGACCGACTCTGATTTGCTTGTTTTCGGTTATATCATGACAAGCGAAACACTGCTTGATGGCAACTTTCTTACCCCTTTTAACCATCTTTTTTAACATTTTGGCATCAGGTGCAGCCATGGCACCATCCATTGCCAGAACGTTAACGCTAACCATTGGTAACGCGAGTGCAGCAGCCAACGTAACAAAAGCAAACTTCTTCATTAAAAAACTCCTAAGCTAGAATTGTGTGGAGGTTAAAACATCTCCCACGGAAACTTCTCCACCCTGCGAAATAAGATATGGACCCCGACTAAATGTCAGAGCAATATTTATGCCGCTGCCCCGTGAAAATGCACTGAACAACAAAAAGCGTCTGAATGGGTAAGGTCGAAGTGGCTCTAAATGTTGAATATAAGGGGGTCACAAAGCAAAGCATATTCTACGTGCCAGGGTTATATTTGGTCTGCAGATATTAAGATTAGAGCGTTTGAGTCTCTGTTGGGTTGAAAGCATTGAACGATTCGTTCTATTGATCTCCATATGTGTGAACGGACTGTTCCACCCGATAGGTAAACAGAAAGTCTGGTTTGTCGTGTTTAGGGCGGTCATTCACGCTGCGCTTTAGGACTTTAAACTATAAATATGCCTGTCATTGGATTGTTTGGTGTCCTCATTAATTACGCTATTTCGCCCAGGCAGCCATAGCTTCCTGTGCAACTTTTATCCATTCAGGATTATCAGCAAGTTCTATGAATTTGTTCATATCAATAGTGGCTCCGGCCTGATCATCAAGGGCATCGCGAGTAATCGCTCGGTTAAAATATGGACCGGCATTTCCCGGTGCAGCCTCGATGCAAACATCAAAATCTGCGAGAGCTTCTTTGTATCTGGCGTCAGCGTAGAGTAATGTCCCTCGGTTAAAATGTGCTGGAACCAATTTGGGACTTAAGGTTATCGCCATATCAAGGTCAGCCATAGCCTCCTGGTAACGATTAAATTTACGGTAGGCCTGGGAACGATTAACCAGAAGCAAAGCATTCTCAGGCGCTAGAGTTACCGCCTTTTCCAGATCTACTAATGCATCAAAAACACGGTCCTGGGTAAGTAACAAACTACCGCGAGTACCAATTAAATCGGCATCATCCGGAGTTGTTATGATCGCTCTGGTTAGAACATCCAGGGCTTGCTCCATTCTGCCGTTCTCAGCATGCTGCATTGCCACTGAGATCTGTTGCTCCGCAGACAATGCGGTATGTGGATTGGGTTCTGTTTGTATTTGATTTCCAGAAACAGAGGTCGGAGCGGTTTCCACAGCCTGTGCCTTAGTGTACTGCCTGGTCTCTGGTCCACTTTGAGAATTATCGCTGCATCCGATTACTATCAGAGATAAAGCCAGGCAGAGAGGAATACTTCTTTTTAACATCCGGGGCAGACTCCTGTAATTGGGTTGTGAGCCAGACTGTCGCTGGTGGTTTGTTAAGGTTTTATCTAGCAATATTTGATCCCTAATTCCTGGAAGTTGATTTTTGTGGATGAAAGCCATCAGTTATCGATCTCTGTAAGTTATAGGTTGAGTAATGCTTATTGTGCATTGCTAACTCAAAGGAGACTTGGTTGTGATTTTTCTTCTACTCCATCCAATAGTATTTCTCTACTATCCTGAAACAAATAGACGTATCGACACTTGATTTTACCCGCCGTGAGATACGGCGTATGATCCTTATCCATCGTTCGGGATTGCCTACTACAGGTGTCCAATTTTCTAATTCGTGATCTGGAGGCGTGGCGTGATTATATTGAAAAAGCCATCGTTTCCTCGATGCTGGTGGTTGGTTCTGGCCGCCACTTTTCTTGTGTATGGCTGTGCGACGCCAACGGTGGAACCTAGCGTATCAGAGCCCATCTTGGCGCCCACGGATCTATTTGGTGAGTGGTGTCGTGAGAAGAAGCGTATGATCACCCATTACAGCGTTAAGAAGGGCAAGCTCTTTATTCGGGGCGGTCGCAGTGGACGGACATATGAGGCTGATCTCACTTGCAATGATGCCTTTACAGAGTGTGAGGCGAAGACCATACGTGGTTGGGGCACGCCAGTGACCGAAATACTCCGACTGGACGGGCATGAGATGAATCTCACCAGGATCTGGGGCGGTGCCTGGAAAGACAAAACCTATAACTTCTCCTTTACCCGATGTCCCAAGTTGTGAGCTACTGACCAACCGTGGATAGGTTTATTCCACAAGTTCACTATTAACCCGACGACATACTTAGTCGCCGGGTTAATAAATGCTTAAATCTACCGCAAAGACCAACATTCCCAGCAACAGCAGCAGACCCAGGCATACCATTGAAAGGCCAAAGCTGAAGAAGGCGATCTGTACTGCTCGAGGTGGCTGAGTGATGATGCGCTCCTCTAATCTTCCTTCGGCTTGCATTCGCTCAATCCATGCGGGATGTTCATGCTCGAGTGCCTGAAGCTCTGCGGCACCATGGAATATGTGGGCGTTCAAAGGGAAGGCATTGGGTCGATAACTTTCGATGAAGAAGTGGACGATGAAGATGTGTGCCATGGCTAATATTGCTTCCACCTTGTGCACCCAGCGGGCTACATTCATCATCCAGCCAGGCAATACAGTAGTGGTAAGTACTGAATCAAACATCACTAGGCCAGTAATACCGACGATAACCAACCCCCACCATACCGCCCAGTAGTCGAATTTCTGCCACCATGACCAACGGTCGAACACCGGATGTTCCCTGCGACCAAATAACCAAGCCATATGATGGAGTACGGCTTTGAAATCGCTCCAGGTCCAGACCAGGCTGTCCGGTCCGCTAAGCAGACCAGGTTTACCGCTAAGTGTGGACCGGATCAGATAGGCAATGTGGGCAACAAAAACGGCCATAAGAATCAAACCAAATAAGCGGTGCACCCAGACGGCACCTTCGGCCCCCCCAAGGGGCCATGCAAGGGTCTTTCCCAATCCCGTTTCAATATACATCCAAGCTACGCCGGTCACTGAAAGAGCCATAAAGCATATGATCAGGATGGTGTGTAACCAGCGCTCACCACGGGTGAAACGCTCAATCAGTATCGTCTGTTTAGGGGGGTTAACTTCGCTATGTCGGTTTTGTAAATGCAGTTTGATCTCGCGCCATGCCCAGGCGGAGGTATAGGGCATGAAAAAAACAAATACCCCGGCAGCTAGTGCAAGTATTAATATCGTTGACCAATACAGGGCAGGGAAGTCCTGACGAGTCTGATCCGACCAGGGAGGTTTCTCATGAATGACATAGCTACCCATGCCAGGGCCTGCCCCCTCATGACATTTTGCGCAGACCTTCTGATAACGGTGTTTGGCGTAAGCAGCAGCATTGGGATTGTCTATGCCAGCGATAGGTTTTGAAATATGGCAGTCTCTGCATACCAGATCGGTGCGAGCGTAATGCAGGTTTTTCTGCTGTCCTTCGTGACAACTGAGACAATAACGCGCGTGATAGAACGATTTAACGTTTTCATGTGCATCTGACTTTATAGCGTTCCGTCGCTTTGGGCCCTGCCCGGGACCGATAGCCTCCAACCAACTACTATTCGATTTTTGAGAGGGGGTGAACAAGCCTGGATCGTTAGGATCCTCAAAACCACTCTCGGCTATGGCTGGGTATGAAAACGCAACGGTCATACACAGGGTCGATAAAAATTTTGAGAAAAAGCCATAAATGAAGTGGCGTCTGTATCTTATATTTGAAGCCATGTTCGGGTTTGACCTTGTTATGCTCAGGGGTTTTTATTCTGTTTTACTGCTGTCCCGCTAACTTCATTAAATATCAATTTAACTGTTTGTTCAGAAGTGATTTCTCGGTGCCGATGATCCGGTGAGACATCACTATTGATTTTGTGCGTTCCTTCTCCCTCTGGGAGACGGAAAGGATGAGGGGGGTTAAATAATTGAAGCGTTAGCTTTTCTAATTCCCTCACCCCAACCCTCTCCCGGAGGGAGAGGGAGTAAGCGGGACAGCAGTGATCATATTGCGATCTACCAGTTATTGTAGTCGCTTAGTGCGATCAGGTTAGATCGGGTTATAAAATATGTTGAAACTTGCTCAGTTCTAACATGCTCTGTATGCTGGAAAAGACACTGAGATGTGTTATTTAGAACTCGATTCTGTATCTCCCTTCTCCTTCCTGGAAAATTAGTGGAAGTAAGCAGGAAAGCAGTGTTAGTGGATCAGAAAGCCAGAAAAAAGATCTCAACTCTCGAATAGTGTCAGGTAAAACCTCATCTTATACATAACCTTATAAGAATAAGAAAAATATAATAACAGTAAGACAGATTGATGGTATGAGATGCGCTGCTTTTTAATATGCCTGCTCTGTGTTTAAGTATTAAGGGCTATAGCCTATTTGATCGCAATGTTTCATGCTCTCCCAAGATTATAAACTTAGAGAAAATAATTATGTATACACTAAGGCAACTTTCCTGGTTTTTATTATTATTCCTCGCGGTTGCGGGTACCAAAGCCTGGTCATATGGAGCAGGCAAGTCTGATCAGAATCCTGGAGGTATTGCCCACACAGCCACAGTTATGGAAACCATGTCCAGTGCTGGCTATACTTATATTCGAGTTGAAGAAAAAGGCAAGGCATTCTGGATCGCGCTGCCGGAAACTCAGGTTAGTGTTGGTGAAGAGGTCAGTTTTTACGAACAAATGCTAATGGAGAACTTTACCAGCAAATCACTTAATCGAACCTTTGACAGGATTCTTTTTGTCGAAGCAATTAACAAAGGATCTAAACTGCCTGACAAAGCTATTGTAAAACCCTCTCCAAATAAAAAACCACCGGAACAGCTGACAGAGAAACAAAAACCAAAATTATCAGATATTCCTGTTGGACGTTTTACGATCAAGGAAATCTTTGAACAGAAAGATGATCTGGTCGGAAAAACTATTGAGGTAGAGGGGAAGATATCAAAATTATCCAGTCAGATTATGGGAAGAGATTGGGTTCACGTTGAAGACGGGACAGGAACAAAGCAGGAAAAAAACAACAAGATTATCTTTCGCACAACACAGGCTGGACTGGCTGTGGGCGATGACGTTGTCGCTAAAGGTATTTTATATCTCAATAAGGATTTTGGTTATGGCTATTTCTATTCGTTGATTGTTGAAGATAGTGTTTTTGCGAAATAGTTTCCCGATTACCCCCAAACCTCAGTAACCTGTTTGGCATGGGTGGAAAAAACGAAGCGCATCCACAGATCTCAGAGTCAACAAAGCGTTGACTCTGAGATCAGCTGGTCAATTAAGCAACTTGGCCAGTGTGGCGAAATCCACCACTGAGAGAGTTTCAGCACGTGCCCCTGGATCTATACCCACAGACTCAATAGCTTCGGCGGGTATAGTTTTCTTCAGGCAGTTACGCAACGTCTTGCGTCGTTGAGAAAAGGCCTCTCTGACTACAAGGCTGAAGATCTCCCAGTCGTCGATACGATATGGGGATGAATCGTAAGGTTCTAAGCGCACGAAGGCGGAATCAACTTTGGGTGGTGGATTGAAAGCACCAGGGCCAATGTTGAACAGGGGTGTCACCACTGCCCTGGCCTGCAACATCACTGAGAGTCGGCCATAGCTCTTTGATCCTGGATCTGCGCCCATCCGATCAACCACCTCCTTTTGCAGCATGAAATGCATATCTTTGATATGTGTCGATTGGTCAAGCAGGTGGAACAGTAGTGGAGTGGAGATGTTGTATGGCAGGTTACCAACCACCCGCAAGGGACGTTCCGCTTCTGCCAAGGTAGAGAAATCGAACTTCAGGGCATCTGTGTTATGGATCTGGAGTTCTCCACTGGAGGCACAGAGCTGAGCGAGGGGGGGCACCAGGTCCCGGTCAAGTTCAATTGCATGCATCTGATTGAGCAGCGGTAAAAGCTCAATGGTTATCGCTCCCTGGCCAGGGCCGATCTCAACCAGGTTGTCCTCCGGTTGAGGTGAGATGACCTGGATAATGCGCTGGATGATTGCGGGGTCATGCAGAAAATTTTGTCCAAACCTTTTTCTGGGGTGATGATTCAAATGGCTATCCTGAAAATGTCAAATATTTCATGGGGTTAAATCAGTGTATGGGCAGTTCAAAATGGTTCGCAGGTTTCAGTTTTATGTTTACACCTGCAATGTTTATCATATGATTTGGTCTGCCTGAGCTGAGTGTACAGTCAAATATCTTGAATTGATTTACAAAAACAACACTAACACTATTGCAAATACTGTTACTAAAAAAGGTAGAATTTGAGCTAAAGTAGCGGGCACAAAGCCGGATTAGCTGAAAACAGAGACATAAGAGCTGAAATGACATGGAACTGAATCTGGATGGTGGACGCCTGGTTATTTTTTTGGGTGGAATCTCATTTTTTATCCTCATCGAATCAATATTTCCAGCACGAGCCTGGCTTGGTAAACGTATCAAACGCGTCCTGTTCCACACCGCCGTTGCGGCACTAAACACTGTGCTGGTGCGGGTTTTGATCTATGTCCCCTTTTTGCTATGGGTTGTCTATGTCGAGCAGCAAGGGTGGGGTATCTCGCGTTGGTTTGGCCTGAACGGCTGGGTTGAAATCATACTCTCACTCGTCATGCTTGATATGTTCGACTATTTTTGGCATCGGGCAAATCATCGTTTTTCTTTTCTCTGGCGCTTTCACAAGGCCCATCATGCTGATACCGAGATGGATGTAACCACTGCCTTGCGTTTCCATCCTGGGGAGCTGTTTTTATCATCTTTTGCCAAGGCGCTGTGGGTTCTGGTGTGGGGACCAACAGCCATTGCCTGGTTTGTATTCGAAGGTCTGATAAGCCTTTGTGCCCAGTTTCATCATAGCAATATTGATCTGCCGGATCCCATTGAGCGTGTTCTATCTCGTGTTATTGTAACACCTCGATTTCATACATCGCACCATATGGTCGAGCGACAGTATGGTGATGCGAATTTTTCAACCATATTCAGCTTTTGGGATCCCCTGTTTCGCAGTTACAATCAAGTACCAAGCGGAACTTCAGGGCAACTTGATAGCATTGGTTTACCGGAAGCGCGGGATTTATCATTTTCATTCCGTGCATGGCTTACAGAACCCTTTAGTCGTCGAAATATGGGGTTAGCCGATTAACAATCTAGCGATAATTATACCCGAAAAAATTTAAACTCTGAGGAGGAGTTCCATGAAAAAGATTATAGGCCTGTTATTACTGATACCTTTAGCTTCAATCGCTGCTGAGCACGCAGGTAAAGCTGCTGAGCATGGCGGTAAAGCAATGCAGAAAAAGGCAGTTGCTGAAAAGACTGCCGAGCATGGGGGTAAGGCAATGGATGCTAAGAGTCAGGTAGAAACAGCTGTAGAAGAGGGGGAAACGGCAATGGAAAAGATGAAGAAAGAGCATGCAGGCAAGGCAGCTGAACATGCCGGAAAGGCGATGAAATAGGATTTAGCTACGATGTCGAGATACTTTAGGCTACTGCTTGGCATAATCGGATTATCCAGCTTTATCGTTATATCAGTGGGCACCGCTCATGGGGCTGATGAACAGTCGCATAGTAGGTCCACCGATAATCGTAAGTATTATGTCGAAGACATAAAATCAACGATGGTTCAACATATTGAGGATAACGTCGATGATGAAGGTATATTTCGCCTTCGTGACGATAAGACAGGAGAAGAGCTGGCTTTAAAATTCGTACGTATCCACGATCCGGTGCGACAGATCGGCAGCGATATCTATTTTGCCTGTACCGATTTTCATGTGGTGGGGGAGCCGGATAAGCTATACGATCTTGATTTTTGGATGAATGATAAGACAGGGATGTTAAAAATTTTTCAGTCCAAGGTTCATAAGGAACCTCAATGGTCACTTTTATACGGCTGGTATAAGCAACCAAGATATACATTTGTAAACGACGAGATCGAGTACCTATATTGAGGTTCAGCTCTGGCTGCTACTGTTGATACGTTGTAGCTATCCAGGGCAGCCTCATTTTTGATCGCCTGTACACACCTAAAATCCCCTTATCTGAAAGCAATTTTCTCTAAAATTTCGCCAGAGTGCTGGTTTTCTAAACAAGCCGTTGATCCAGAGAGATACCATATTGAGTTCACTTTGGATTGCTGTCATTATCTCCCTATTGAAGATCACGGGATCGATCTTTACGACTCTGATGTGACTCACCCACCCATAAGGTCTCTGGGTGTGCCTGTCAGGTCTCATTAATTGAATCATCGATATACGAAACAGATCAGTCTGGACTGAGTATATACACCGAGAATAAAGATTATTTACAACCGGAGTTGATCAAGTGGATAAGTCAGTAAGCGGCGGGATGAGAAAATTTATCCTGAGCATGATACCCAACTCAGATCGTCTGAGATACCTACTTCATAAACCGGTGATGGAAGATTGGAAGAAAAAGTCCGGCCAGTATCCGTTTTTCGAACAGCGATTCGAAATGTACGACTATGTCAATAATGAGGTTTTGAAGAACTGCGAGGTCGATTATCTGGAGTTCGGGGTTTTCAAAGGCGATAGCATAAAATACTTTTCCGAATTGAATCAGCAAAGTGGGTCGCGTTTCGTAGGGTTTGATACCTTCGAAGGTCTTCCTGAAGACTGGATTGAATTCTCCCGTACGGTCAAAAAAGAGACCTTCACAACAGAGGGCAACCTACCTGCTATTGATGATGATAGGGTCAGTTTTGTGAAGGGATTGTTTCAGGACAGCTTACCAGGGTTTCTCGAGACATTTAAGCCTGACAAGCAGCTCCTGATACATAATGATTCAGATCTCTACTCGGCCACCCTCTATGTATTGACCTATATGAATCAATATCTAAAGCCCGGTACAGTCATCATTTTCGACGAGTTTTATAGCGTACTCGATGAGTTCAGGGCTCTCCAGGACTATACCTCTGCCTATATGAAGGAGTATGAGGTTATTGCTGCAACTAACGATCATGTGCAGGTTGCTGTAAGAATTTTATAGGTAGTATGTAACACGCACTGATTTTTCGAGTTACAACAAAAGTGTATAGATGACATGAGCGAGACTGGTGCTAATCAGCCAATCCAAATTCTCGATATTCGTGACTCACCCTGGCATGATGGCCCAGGTCGTACGATTATTGAAGTTGCATCAGGGCTGAAGGCTCAAGGAATTGATATCAGGATTGCCAGTTTCGTATCCGATAATTCGACGGATTCTGACTATCTTGAGAAAGCCAGGGAGAAAGGTCTTGAGTGTATAGAGATCAAAGAGACAAAAACCTTCGATTCTGCAATCGTTGATCAGATTATTGCGCTTCATCAAACGTCTCCCTTCACTATTATTCATTCTCACGACCTGCGATCTAATGTCTATGGTTTGCTGGCTGCCCGTAAGTTGAGATTGCCTATTATCGCAACAATGCATGGTTGGGTTGCGAATAGTATAAAAAGAAAAGCGATTATGGTTTTGGGTAATCTGATGTTGTCATATCTATTTGATGCGGTGATCACCGTATCGAATTCAGCTAAGCAGAGACTTGACAGCTATCTTCCCACTGCTCGTCTGATGACGATTCATAACACTCTGGCTACCCAGGATTATAAACATATTGACGGTGGTACCTTCAGGCGATCACTCAATATTCCTAAAGAGACGCCGTTGCTGGCGAAAATAGGCAGGCTGAGTCCAGAGAAGCGACAGGATCAACTCATACTGGCGTCCAAACAGCTGGTCGAAGATGGGTATGATTTTAAGGTTTTATTTATTGGCGTAGGGCCTGAGGAGAGTAGGTTACGTCTGTTGTCGGAACAATTGGGTATAGCTGATTTCTTTATATTTACGGGATTTATAGAGGATATGCTGCCGGTTTACAGTGAAATTGACCTTGTTGTACAGACATCATCTACTGAAGGCTTACCCAATGTTATCCTCGAAGCAATGCTGATGAGAGTGCCGGTAGTTGCAACAGATGTTGGTGGTACATCTGAAATAGTTAATAGCTCTGAAGTGGGTAGATTGATCCCTCCTGAAAATGAGAGTGTGCTGGTGTCTGCGCTAAAGTCCTTTCTGGATGCACCGGAGGTTTACCGAAATAAACTGGATAAAGCTGAACAACGCATCAGGGATAGTTTCGATTCAGATAAACGATTGGAAAAGATGGCCGCGCTGTATAGAGATGTGAATGGTCAATAATAGAGTGAAAGAATACAGATCACTTCAACAACAGCTGAAACTGATTCAAGGGATACCCTATACAGAGAATTGGACAGCTGGCGCAGACTTTCTTCAGATCATAGTGGATGACTGTCTTGAGACGAAGCCGTCTCTGGTATTTGAGTGCAGCAGTGGTTTAACTACCCTGATGTTGGCACGATGCTGTCAGATCAACGGTGGTGGACGAGTGGTCAGTCTGGAAAATGGTCAGGAATATGCAGAAGCTACTCGCAGTTATATCGAAAAATATGGATTACAAGAGTTTGCGGATGTTGTTTTTGCCCCCCTCATTTCAAAGAAGTTTGATGATGTTGAGTATTCCTGGTACTCGATAGAAAAAGTGCCTGAAGATGATATAGATATGTTGGTTATTGATGGACCATCTGGTTATATCGGCAAGCATGCCCGCTATCCTGCATTACCTGTCTGCTATTCAAGTCTTGCATCTCAGAGTAAAGTCTATCTTGATGATGCGGCTCGCCCGGATGAGCGTGAGATCGTTTCCCTGTGGTGTGCAAGGTTTCCTGGCTTAAGCCATGAGTTTATTGAAACCACACGAGGTTGTTCAATTCTGACTCTGGATAAATCAAATCTGAGTTGAAGCATTGTGGTGAACCTGCCACTCTTTTAATGCCATATCCAGATTTCCCTGAGCATTAATTTGATTCCAAAAGTTTTTAAAATCGGATTGCGCCTGGGCAAGTCTAAAAACTGACTTTAGTGGTTTATCTTTCAGAAAAAGCGATATATTTGCATCGATAGTATCCAGATAGTCCTCTGCAATCTGCTCAGGTTTCTGATTGTTGCCACCTAAAAGTATGCCCTCTTTATAAGCTTTCATGATGCCGAAGTGTGATCGTTTGACAAAGCTGGTAATGCTGTCCTCTCGGTTTCGAACCAGGTGAACATAATAAGCAGTGTTACCAAATTTTTGATCGATGCGTCCGAGTAACCAGCTCAATCTATTGTCAGCCTCGATGTGGTTTTCAGGATAGCTAGTGCGCATTTCACCGATGAGGTTGGCCCTTGATTCGTGGCTTGAGGTGTAGTTGGTGATATGTCCACAGGCTTTGATGAAGGTTGTTGATCCGCACCTGCCGGCGTTAAGTATAAATATATTCATTGCTCTCTTCTGAGTATCTCAACCCAACTGTTCTGATCTGAGGGATAGTTGATAATTGCATGTTTGATTTCATTGCATCTGGACTGTCGGTGGGTGTTGTTATTGATCAGCTGGTAGCTGTTGGATTGTTTTCCAAAATTATCCTCCATGTTATTTAGGAAGAGGTTCAGGTTATCCCGTATCTGATTGCAGTTGATCTGGGTCTGCCACAAGTTTTCCGAATGATTGATCCTGGATCTGAGTGCGTCAATGCTGTTGCTGATCTGGTCCTGCTTAGCCAGGTATTTTTCATGTATTGTGTCTGTGACAAGTGAGATGGTTTTTTCAATTGTTTTGTCATCAGGTACTGTTTTCGGAAACCCTAGTTCTGTCAGTTTTTGTATAGTGAATAGCATTACATCGCCGAAAAACTGTCTTTCGAATTCTCCGCTTAGATTTACTTTATTGCGCTGCCGTTTTACACCGGGTCTAAACTCTGACTCTCTGGTCTCAATCAGGGTGCGTTTATGAATCAGTGGTAGATTTGTTGAGACAAATGCACCGTCTAATTCTGATTTAAGTAGACGTCCAAGTACTGGGCCTGCCATTCTAAGGCGTAAAGTGGCAAAAGGTATAAAGTAGCAAAGTGCTGCAGCATTGATTATGTAGTTGCCAGTGTAAACGGTACGGGCGGGAGTGATGCGCGAGTCCAGAGATGAATGGATGTAGTAGGATTGACGTGTTGGGTGCTGTCCGTCAAAGAATGCATGCAGTTTTGCCGCAAAGTCAGTTAAACACTCCTTGTTGCTATGATCACCATCCAAGGTACATGAATAGTTGTATTGGTTATGCTTGGTCTTGAAGCCAAAAAGTTCTGCCATGTCGTGATATGCTGCATCTTCTACTGCAGGTGATTTTTGTTGATGAAATTCACAGGCATGATCAGGGTCCAGGCTTTCCATTTTGGATATAAATCCGGCAACATCATCCAGGAAGTTGCCGCCCATCACGGCTGGAGAGACTGGTGGGTCTCCTACTACCTTGCCAGTCACTACCTGGGTTTTGGTTTTAGTAAATATTCGGTCGATTTGGTGAAAATAATTTAACCCATAGACAGACCTGCTATCACTGCTAAAGTTAACCCGGAACTCCTGGTCACTATCTACAAACCAGATTAATGTTTTTTGATTGTTATTGATCAGTTCACTCAGCTTCAGGTAACAGATGTTGCGGGTGATAGATGCACCTTTATGGTAGAAGGCATGAGCTGGGTGATCTCCGATGATCCTTTTAATCTTCAATCTTTGCTGGTCATCCAGTTTAGCAAGTTGATTCTGCTGCTCTTCAGGTCCGAAATAATTACTGGACAAACCTCTATGATCATAGCTATTAACAATCTGTCTGATAGTCTCTCTATTGTCCTCACTCTGACTATCATCTGCGACCAGTACATTGATTTTTTTATATCGATTGTTTGTTCGACTTCCATAGCGGAATCGATCGCATAGTGTCAGCAGCGAGTTCAGGCAGTTTTTGAGGTGTTGAGGCCGGTCTGCTATCGGTATAACAATGAAAAAGTCATGGCGATCGTCAGTTGCAAGCTGAGATATTTGTGACTCCATCTCATGGAATAGAAGTTGTTGTTGTTCCAGTAAGCTGTCCGGGTAGTCGTTTTCAGATAATCTCGTATCCAAATTAGCAGATACTATGTCGTAGAGTTTAACCAGTTCATCCTGTGAAAGCCGGCAGTCAGGCTGAGGAACCTGATTGTTCAGTCTCTTAATGAGTCTATCTATTTCCGGATCGGTATTGGTAAAACCGATTAGCTCGTTGAGCATCACAGGTTTCAAGTGTGTCATTGTCTACTCAACGTTTTGAAGAGTAGCTAGGGAAGGCATTCTTATCAATCGAGATATCTATCAAGTTGATGGATTGACGAAGATCCTGGTTATCGAACAGATCTACCAGCTCATCAATATTGGTTATCTGTTGATATTGTATACCGAATGACTGAGCCAAAAGGCGATAGTCAGGATTGATGAAGTCGCAGTTAATGAAGCGCTTTTCATAAAGTTGATGTTGGTTTTTTCGTATCAAACCCATGGTGCCATTATTAAACATGACGATATTGAGTGGTTTATCATAGTTGACTGCCGTCATGATCTCCATGCAGCACATTTGAAAACCACCATCACCCAGAATTGCAAAGCTTGGCAGGATTTCATTGAATTGTGCACCAATCGCTGCCGGAATTGCATGTCCCAGGGATGAGATACCTGCGTTTGGATGGTATTGGTGGTGGCTTGTTACATCATAGAAATTTTGGGCAAAAATGATATTGTCATCAAATACTCTGATTTCATCAGGAAATCTTGCGCTAAGCTCTTTGTAGAAGGTTTCTACCAGGGAGAAGCCTGATTTAAAAATGGCATATCCATTGTCTGACGTGCTTTTCAGTTGACTGATGGATTGTTCGGTCTTTAGTGTGGCTGGTAGTTCTCTTTTCTGAGCTTTGAGAGCATTCAATAGTGATTCAAGCACCTGTCTTATGTCGCCACATATTGCGAGATCGGTATTGAAGACTTTACCCAGTTGGCGAGCAGCCTGGTCAATTTGTAAGATTTTCAGATTGCCCAAGAGTGATTTATCCCAGACATAACTGGTTCTTTCGTTGAAGCTGGCCCCTAGCACAATCAATAGATCTGCTTTCTCTCGAATATATTGATAGGCGACTCCATTCGAGGTCACTCCGAGACTTCCCAGAGAGAGCGCCGATTGCTCGCTGACTACTCCTTTGGCCTTTAAGCTGGAAGCAACAGGAATGTTTAAAAGGTTACTGAACTCTGATAACGCTTGCTGGGCACCTGAATGAATCGCACCGTACCCGGCAATGATTACAGGATGTTTGGATTCATTCAGTAGTGCCAGGGCACTACTGACCAACTCACTCGTCAAACTGACAGGCGCTTGTGGATGGGTGAACGTGAGGTCATCCAATAGTTCTTCATCAACCAGTTCACTCTGAACATTGAAAGGAATGCTCAGCAGAACCGGACCGGGATTACTGTCCAGCAGAGCTTGAGTGGTTTGGGTTAAGACCTGGGGTAGATAGTCGACTCGCTCGATGGATTTACTGTAGCGGGTGATATGTTTGAATAGTGCTACCTGATCGAGACTGCCGCCTTCACCTGAACTCTCTTGCAATCCTCCCTTTCCAAAGATGTAGGTTGGGGCCTCACCTGTGATCACCAGTACCGGCTGTTTGTCGGCATAGGCATTTGCAATGCCGGTTATCAGGTTGGTCGCCCCAGGCCCGGCGGTCGCGATACAGGCCGAGACTGTTGTGGATGACTTTGCATAGCCGCCAGCCATGAATGCAGCGCCTTGCTCATGCTTGGAAAGTACGGCTTCAATCTTAGAATCGTAGAGTGCATCATAGATGGGTAGAACGTGCGCACCAGGCATGCCGAAAATGGTATCAATACCTAGACGTTCTAAATATCTTACGATTAATTCACTGACTTTTATCTTCATCTGACTTCAAATTCGGGGCATGATTCCGGATTGATAATATGGAATCTATAAGCCCAGTCTGTTTTTATCCGGCAACACAGGCATAGCTTCTAATGGCACGACCTAAACTCCGGTCTGTGTGTTATTCCTGAAGTGTCAGGTTGCAGATAGATACAAAGTTCGGTGAGGGTATTCGAAATTCGGTAAAAATGCACTATCTCCCTTGGATTATTGGTCCAAAGATATCTCTTTCACTGGATTTTCTGGGAAGTCGGGGAGGGTACTCGTCAGTTCCCGTTGACTGTTGAATAGGCAAGGCGACTCTCTCTGCCTTGTGTGGGTGTTTCAGGAACCAGGAGGGAGAGGGTAAAAGAGATAGCTGCCATAGCCGCACCTGCGTAGAACACCAGTGCGGGTGAACTGAGCCAGATCAGACCGAATATTGCTGGAATGATAACTGCGGCGATATGGTTGATAGAGAAGCTGACTCCGGCTGTCGAGGCGATATCTTCTTTGGCGGCTATTTTCTGAAAGTAGGTTTTCAGGGCAATTGCCATGGCAAAGAAGAGATGGTCGACAATATAGAGGGCACCGGCCACGAAGACATTTTCGACCAGGGCATAGCCGCAAAATACTAATATTAATCCGGCGTACTCGATGAGCAGAGCCCGGCGTTCGCCAATTCTGCCGATCATTCGGCCGATACGAGGGGCAAGAAAAACATTAATAGTAGCATTGATCAGAAACAGCATGGCAATTTGGGAGACGCTATATCCGAACTTCTCCACCATTAAAAATCCTGCAAATACCACAAAGATTTGGCGGCGGGCCCCTGACATGAAGGTCAACAGATAGAACAGCCAATATCGTTTACGCAGTACCATATGTTTATGCTGCTCTGTTTTTTGCGGGAACAGAGGGAAGCTGAACCAGGCTCCCAAAGCAATTATCAGAGTCAGGCTGCCCATGACCAGATAGATCCACTGATAATCGAGTTGCAGTAGATTGTCCCCGATCCAGATAAGTCCAAAGGTTATTATCGATGCGAATGAACCTGCAGCGATCAATCGACCAAGGATTTCGGCAGAATTTGATGTGTCAGTCCACTGCAGAGCAAGGGAGGTCTGGAGTGTTTCGTAATAGTGGAAGCCCACTGACATGATGACTGTGGTGATATAGAGCCCTAACACGGAAGGGAAGAAGCCGGTCAGTGCGGTGCCTAATCCGAGCAGAGCCAGTGAGATATAGGCCAGTTTTTGCTCACGTACCAACAGCAGCAGAAAAACCACACCAAAAGCGAGAAAGCCTGGTATTTCACGAATACTCTGAAGTATACCCATCTCCCGCCCGGTAAAAGCCGCCCGTTCAATCGCGAAATTGTTCAAAAGAGTCTGCCAGGCGGCAAAACTGAGAGGCACTGCTATTGCCATCAGAAGCAGCAGGGTTTCGGGGCGACGTTGAATTTTGGTCAGTGTGTTTAGCATGGAACCATTATGCTACCGTTTCTATTTGGCGTAATAGCTATAATATGACAATGAATAGTGAAAAACTGACAGTAGACCCTCTTGATCACGTGGGATTTGTCGTCGATCCCAAACGACCAGTGTTATCCATCTCCGGTGAGCGGAAAGCATCTGAGCAGGTATCCAAGCACGCTCATCTTCGGGGGCAGCTACTGTTTGCCATTCGCGGTACGATGAAAGCAACCACTGACGAAGGAGCCTGGCTCGTGCCGCCATCACAAGCGGTATGGATTCCCGGTGGGGTGATGCACGAGGTTGAAATGGCACAAGCAGTCTCCCTGCGGTCCATCTATATCGATCCCAGCCATACGACAGATCTACCTGATCAGTGTTCTGTGTTGAGGGTGTCGCCACTGTTGCAGGCTTTAATAGTTGAGGCGACAGCGATAGGTAATGATTATCTTCCCAGTACTGCCGAAGCCCGACTAATGTTGGTGATCATTGATCAGCTGAAAAAAATCGAACAGTTTCATTTCCATCTGCCTTTTTCCAATGAGCCAAGGATATCAAAGGTGACTGATGCAATGCTTCAGAATCCAGCAGATGCCAGGACTCTGGCAGAGTGGTCAAGACTGACAGGTGCAAGTGAGCGCACCCTTGGGAGACTCTTTTTGCGTCATTTGGGGATGAGTTTCGGTGCCTGGAGGCGGCGTCTGCGGCTCTTGGAGTCGATTGGCAGACTCGGTAACGGTGCTTCAGTTACAGAGGTCTCTTACGAGCTTGGATATGCCAGCCCCAGTGCTTTTATCGCCATGTTTCGTCAAAACCTGGGAGTTCCTCCTGCGAGATTTTTTAACTGAGCGGTCCTATTTTAATGGTGTTTTGATCCCATGAAATTGGCTTTGATGTAAACATGGTTTATCATCACTCTCTTTTCCCGGCCCTGTAGGCCATTCAAGTATCAATTCCTTTGGGGATAAATCATGGCACGCGTGACAGTTGAAGATTGTATGGGATATGTTGAAAACCGTTTTGATTTGGTATTGCTTGCCACGAAACGGGCCCGCCAACTAGTGAATGGTGTTGAGCCGCTGCTGCCTTGGGAAAATGACAAGCCTACGGTTATGGCATTGCGTGAAATTGCTGATGGCTTGATTAACCATAAGGATGTGGATGCGCAGATTGCTAACGATAATGCAGTTTTGGATGAGGCAGTCATGGATGTGGATATCACCCCGCTAGGGCCAAATCAATAACCAGATCCCTCCGTTCGCGGTCAAAATGACCGCGCAAAAAAAAATTCCTGCATATCGACTTGCAACCAAAGGCTGAATCGGCACAGAATCGCTATAACAGCGATCACGGAGTGCCCGAATGAGCAACCCTTTAGGCCTAATAGAGAATGACCAGGATACACCCCGTTTCCTGATCAGTGATCTGTGCGCCTACTTGGAAGAGTATCTCTCTTCGGATCATATACGCGAAGTCTATCGTGCCTACCTGTTTGGGGCGGAAGCCCATGTTGGGCAGCATCGAAAGACTGGCGAACCCTATATATATCACCCTGTCGCGGTGGCTCGCATCCTGGCAACCATGCGAATGGACTACAAATGCCTGATGGCTGCCATTCTGCATGATGTGATTGAGGATACGCCAACTGCCAAGGAGCAGTTGGCTGATACTTTTGATTCAGAGATTGCCGAACTGGTAGATGGGGTAAGCAAACTCTCAAAAATCGATTTCAATTCCCAGGCTGAGGCCCAGGCTGCAAGTCTGCGTAAGATGTTGTTGGCGATGACAAAGGACATCCGTGTGATCCTTATCAAGCTGGCAGATCGATTACACAATATGCGCACACTTGGGGTAATGCGCCCGGACAAGTCTCGCCGAATCGCCAAGGAGACGCTGGATATCTTTGCCCCGATTGCCAATCGTTTAGGCATCAACAGCATGCGACTCGAGTTGGAAGAGCTGGGTTTTGCCGCCTACTGGCCTATGCGTTACCGTGCTCTGAAACGGGCGGTGGCTGATGCCAGAGGACATCATCGGGAGTTGGTGGAGAATGTCGAGAAGGCTTTGGGAGCCCGACTGGAGCAAGAGGATTTCCAGGGAGAGGTCTATGGACGCCAAAAGCATCTCTACAGTATCTATTTAAAGATGGTAGAGAAGAAGCTCAGCTTTTCTGAGGTGGTCGATGTATTTGCATTCCGCATCGTGGTCGATCGGGTTGATACCTGTTACCGGGTGCTCGGTGTGGTACACAATCTCTATAAGCCGATGCCAGGCAGATTCAAAGACTATATCGCAATACCCAAAGCGAATGGTTATCAATCATTACATACTGTGTTGTTTGGTCCTCAGGGCATCCCAATTGAAATCCAGGTCCGCACAGAAGAGATGGATAAGCTGGCTGAATCCGGCATTGCTGCGCATTGGATGTATAAAACGGGAGAGGCCAGTGGACAATGGGTAAAATCCCGCGCTTCGGACTGGCTGCAAAACCTACTGGAAATGCAGCAAGGCGTTGGAGACTCAATGGAGTTTCTGGAACACGTCAAAGTCGATCTATTCCCTGATGAGGTCTATGTGTTTACTCCCAGAGGACGCATCATGGTACTTCCGAAAGGTGCAACGGTTGTAGATTTCGCTTACAGCGTACATACCGATGTTGGCAATACCTGCGTTGCGGCAAGGGTTGATCGTCGCTTGGTCCCGCTACGGACCAGACTGCACAATGGCCAGACTGTGGAGATCATCAATTCTGAAACTGCTGGCCCCAGTCCTGCGTGGCTTAATTTTGTGGTTACCGGCAAGGCTAGGGCAAATATACGCTCCTACCTTAAGAATCTGCAGGATCAGGAAGCGGTTAATTTGGGTAAGCGACTGCTTGAAAGAGAATTAAACCTGATCTCATTGAAGTTGGATGAGATTGATCAGGAGCAGGTGGAAAAAGTACTGGAGGAGTTCCGTCTGGAGAGCTTGGAAATGCTGCTTGCCGGTATAGCATTGGGGAATCATATGCCAATGTTGATCGCTCGACGTATGGCGGGAGAAGAGATGGCGCCTGCTGTGAATGAAGTCAGCCCACAAGAGACTGAACAGCAACCTGCAGGGGGATTGGCGATACGAGGCACCGAGGGTATGGTCGTCAACTTCGCCAAATGTTGCTGGCCGATACCAGGTGATGCTGTCGTTGGTGTATTCAATCCGGGTAAGGGGATCGTTATTCATCGTCAGGGTTGTCCCAATCTTGGGGACTACAAGAAACATGGTCATAAATGGATTGAGGCTGAATGGGAAACGGAAGTAAAAGGTGAATTTGCGACCAAGATCAGGGTCGAGTCCGGTAACCAACGAGGGGTTTTGGCTTCGGTGGCTTCGGTGATCTCTCAGCAGGAATCTAATATCGAACATGTTGGATCAGAAGAACGAGATGGTCTCTCATCAACTTTGGTATTCATCATTACAGTGAAAAGTCGTCGTCATCTGGCAAGAATTATGCGCCAGGTACGTTCGTTACCATCAGTGATGCGTATCAATCGAGTTAAATAGAACGTTCGGTTGATATCTGAACCTACTTATTAAGGTGCTGGGTAAATAGAATAATCTACACTAGTGTAGTGTCACCAGTTATCGGTCCATGCCTTCTCAAGAGGTTTCTTAGTTGGATAAATACTATAAGATCAGATGACAGATCCAATAAAAACAAGAGGAATTTGATCATGAGCCGCGAAATTATCCGAACTGACCAGGCTCCGCAGGCGATAGGAACCTACTCCCAGGCGGTTAAAGTTGGTCAGACTGTCTATTTATCGGGGCAAATTCCATTGGTTCCAGAGACCATGGAGATGGTTGAGGGTGATATAGAGCAGCAAATCAGGCGGGTGTTCGACAACCTTCATGCAGTAGCGAGAGCGGCTGGTGGAAACCTTTCAGATGTCGTTAAGCTGAATGTTTTTCTTACTGACCTGGTCCATTTTCCCGTTGTTAATGAAGTGATGGCGGATTACTTTTCACAACCCTATCCAGCACGGGCAGCTATTGGAGTAGCCGCACTCCCCAAAGGTGCGGAAGTGGAAATGGATGCAGTTATGGAAATCGATTCATAATGGGTTAGCTGTAAAAAACCCTCATTGTGGTATCAGCAGATACCGGAGCGTGATGAGCAACCAACTTCAGCAGATGATGCAGGTTAATATCAAGGGGCGGGCATTTGTTATCTGTCAGTCCCGAGGTGTTACCGATCCCAGCATAATTGCTTACTATGTTCAGATTCTCGAAGAAGCAACGATGGCAAAGTTATCGGATGACAGCTCCATCACAGATTTTCATACTGTCCTGAACGAGCAAGCGGCTTGGCTTGAAAGGGAAATAGACCAGCTCAATGACACTGCCCCGGCTGCAGAAGAAGCAGCTTCAGTACCTGATGGTCAAAATAAAGATGACGAGGAAGATCAGCAGAAACAGAGTAAACCTGAACGTCATCACAAGAAAGCAACAGGCTATGTACCTGAGGCCAAGTCGATGCCCGAACGTCTCAAAGACAGGCGCGCCGAAATGGAACATCTACTCGTCAATGATTGTGTGACACTAAAATTGGTCACCCCGAAGCAAGCCAAGAAATATGTCCAGGGGTTAGTGGGTAGAGACCCGAAAAAAGCAGAAGAGGATTTAGTTGCGGAATTACGCAACTCCCTGCATCAACATGTCGTCAAATTCATTCGCAAGCATAATGGCGGGCCCTGGAACAGTGCCACTGAGCAGACTGAAATAAGGATGCAGATAGCAGCGACCAAATCTCTGCAAGCCTTGGTCAACCTCTCAAAGATGTTGTTAAGTGAAAGGGAGGAGTGGATGCGAAAATCGAAGAGTAACCTGGTTGGCAGGTTGTTTGGTGGTCGCGTTAAGTTGGAGAAATAAAAACAGGGCTGATAGACCTATGACAGATAATTAGGTCAACAACAGGCTCCTGCTTGGCACATTAGGTCTCTCCAATTAAGGTCACTATCACTCTGCGCATGTGAGGATGGGTTCGATGTTCCCAAAGGTAGATACCTTGCCAGGTACCGAGAGCAATATGTCCATTGCTGATTGGTATGCTGAGATCCAGATGAGTCAGAATTGAACGGATATGGGCAGGCATATCATCAGCGCCTTCCTGGGTATGATTGAAGATCGAATCGCCATCAGGCACCAGTCTGGTCATGAATCTCTCCAGATCGGAACGGACATCGGGGTCGGCATTTTCACACAGGATCAATGATGCACTGGTGTGCTGTATAAAGAGTTGGCAGATACCGGTTCTGATACCCGATTGGGTGACTGATTCTGACACCTGGTGGGTGATGTCATATGTCCTCCTGCCCTGTGTTTGAATACTCAGTGTTTCCTGTACCACCATTTTTGCTTTACTCCCGGTTGTTCTGGCATGCTAATCGTTAAGAAGGGTAGTTTACATCTAAAAAGCGTGAAAACGAGACCACATTGACCAAGGATACTTCGATTAAAAGTCTAGCCGACCAGCCTGTCACGTTGTTGAAAGGGGTCGGGGCAAGGAATGCCGAAAAACTCGCCAAACTGGGGATCAGTTCACTTCAGGATCTTCTGTTTCATCTTCCTTTGCGTTATCAGGATCGTACCCGGGTACGCCCTATTGGGGCCTTGCGTCGGGGGGATCAGGTTGTTATCGAAGGCGAGGTGGATCTGTCAGAGATCAAGTTTGGAAGACGCCGTTCGTTGATGGTGCATCTGTCTGATGGTACAGGGAGTCTGTTTTTACGTTTTTTCTACTTCAGTAATGCACAACGTCAGGCCTTGGCCCGGGGAGTACGTTTACGCTGTTTTGGTGAAGTTCGTAATGGACCGAACAGCCTGGAGATGGTTCATCCTGAGTATCAGAGAGTCAATGCGGATGAACCCATGGCTGTCGATGAAGCATTGACATCTGTCTATCCGACAACCGAAGGCGTGCATCAGTTGACCTTGAGAGGGTTGATGCAACAGTTACTCGATATTGTAGAGCTACAGCCCGCTTCCTTACCTGAACTACTACCAGACACCCTGCTGGGTCGTTTTCAGTTATCTAATCTTGTTCAAGCGGTCTGCTTTCTGCATCGACCACCTCCGGATGTGGATCTGCAACTGTTATTGTCCGGTCAACACCCGGCCCAGCAACGGCTCGCATTTGAGGAGCTGTTGGCTCATCAGATCAGTCTGTTAACTGTTCGAGCCCGGCACCAACGCATTCAAACTACTGCCTATCCTATTGAGAACCCTCTTCAGAAGGAGTTAATAAAGGCATTGCCCTTCAGACTGACTGAGGCTCAGGTTAAAGTTGTCGGTGAAATTGAACAGGATCTCTCCTCTGCGAAACCGATGCAGCGTCTGGTGCAGGGCGATGTTGGATCAGGCAAAACAGTGGTCAGTGCGCTGGCAGCACTCCAAGTCATTGGGGCGGGTGGTCAAGTTGCACTAATGGCCCCTACAGAACTGCTTGCAGAGCAGCATTTGCGTAATTTCAGTCAGTGGCTGCAACCCCTGGGGGTAGAGATAGCCTGGCTAACCGGACGACTCAAAGGGCGTTCCAGAGAGGCGGTTTTACAACACATAGCCACAGGCCAGGTAAAGTTGGTTGTCGGAACTCAAGCCCTGTTTCAGGATGATGTGACATTCAGTGATCTTGGATTGATAGTGATTGATGAACAACATCGATTTGGGGTTCACCAACGACTTGCGCTGCGCGAAAAGGGTCAGCGTCAGAACCATATACCACATCAGCTGATTATGACTGCAACCCCTATCCCGCGTACTCTGGCGATGACAGCCTATGCAGATCTCGATCTTTCAGTAATCGACGGTTTGCCCCCTGGCCGCAAACCGGTGGCTACTGCAGTGATTTCAAGTGGTCGTCGTGATGAAGTGGTTGCCCGTGTGCAGGCCGCTTGTGCGGAAGGTCGTCAGGCCTATTGGGTCTGTACTTTGATCGAGGAGTCTGAGGTGCTGCAGTGTCAGGCGGCAGAAGAGACAGAGAAGATATTGTCTGAGGCTTTGCCTGATCTCAATGTTGGATTGGTGCATGGACGAATCAAACAGGATGAAAAAGAGCGGGTGATGGGGGCATTTAAGTCGGGCGAGCTCGACTTATTGGTTGCGACAACAGTGATTGAAGTTGGTGTGGATGTACCCAATGCCAGCCTGATGATCATTGAGAATCCGGAGAGATTAGGTTTGGCTCAGCTGCATCAGTTACGTGGAAGGGTGGGGCGCGGCAGTGCAGAGAGCCACTGTGTTCTGATGTACCAGTCGCCATTGTCTGCCCAGGCAAAGGAGCGCTTGGCGATACTACGCGAAACAGGCGATGGTTTTCTGATTGCGCAGAAAGATCTGGAAATGCGGGGGCCTGGAGAGGTACTTGGAACCCGCCAGACGGGAGAGATGCAGTTGCGTATCGCTGACCTGATAAGGGATCAGGATATTCTGGACGATGTACGTGAGGCGGCAGAAATGATGTTGAAACTTGATCCTTCCGGTGCTTCATGCCTGGTCAAAAGATGGTTAGGGGATCGTGTTGACTATGGGCGTGTTTGAGGTAACTGGAATCAATAGCGCCATCCAGGATATCAAGACAAGCAGAGATGTTCGTCAACTGCTTGTCTGCTGTGCGATAATCGAGCTTTTTTAAGGGATATAGCTTGAGTCAGCGAAGCAGTAAGAGGTCACTTCGAGAACCCAATTGGAGCGATTGGTCGCAGCGTCGTTATGGCGGTGTTCCTACTGATGCTCAGGCGTGGCTACGTGACACTGGTTCTCTGACCAGGCGGGTTATTCAGCACTGTGGAAATGGCAAGTTCAGGGTGAGGTTGCTTCAGCAAGGGTGGGATATACCACTTAACAGTGAACGCCAGGCGCTGCACATAAGACAGGGGCGTATGGCTCTGATCCGTGATGTGGTTCTGCTGTGTGAGGATGCGCCATGGGTTTTTGCCAGAACCTGGATACCCGTTACGACCCTGAAAGGGTCAGCTAGACGCTTAATGCAACTCGGGGAGCGGCCATTGGGTGCGGTTCTCTTCTCCGATCCGAAAGTCTCTCGTGGCTCTACACTGATTGCCAGGCTTACGCCCGGACATACCCTATTTGACGCAGCAAGTGAGCAGCTTCAACAGACTCCAGAGCAGCTATGGGGAAGACGAACGCTATTTTACGTTGATAGCAGGCCGATATTGGTGAATGAACTTTTTCTTCCAGATCTACCGATGCGGAAGTGCGGCAACCAATGACCAGACCTCCTCAGGATATGGCTTTGTCGCAATCTGGAGCTTGGCGGGAGCGTTTGAGAAACTATGCTGTACTGGTGAGGCTACATCGGCCTATCGGTATCCTGCTGCTGCTATGGCCAACCTTGTGGTCACTGTGGATTGCCGGAGAGGGATCTCCGCCCTG
Organism: Candidatus Thiodiazotropha sp. DIVDIV; assembly: GCA_040506275.1. GTDB lineage: Bacteria > Pseudomonadota > Gammaproteobacteria > Chromatiales > Chromatiaceae > Thiodiazotropha. Next base: position 164,367 of record JBEVXD010000004.1, on the reverse strand, counting down.
GGGAATGGTTCTGGTGTTCAGTCTGGGAGTGGCTATCATGCGCTCGGCTGGCTGCGCAATTAATGACTATGCCGATCGGGATTTTGATGGCCATGTGGCCAGAACAGAGAGCCGCCCCATCGCCGCTGGACTGGTGAAGCCTGGTGAAGCGATCGCGGTTTTTGTCACACTTTCACTTCTGGCGGCCAGTCTACTGATATTTCTAAATTGGCCTACCCGTTTCATGTCCCTTGTGGCTTTGGGGCTGGCAACACTCTATCCGTTCATGAAACGTTTCACTCACCTGCCACAAGTTGTACTCGGTGCTGCGTTTGGTTGGGCAGTACCGATGGTTTTTATGGCGCTGACCGGAAGCTTGCCTTTGTTGGCCTGGCTGCTGTTCCTCAGTGCCATCCTATGGGCGCTGATCTACGACACCCAGTATGCGATGGTCGATCGGGAGGATGATCTTAAAATCGGAGTCAAATCCAGTGCGATCCTGTTTGGCCGCTATGATAATTTGATCATTGGAGTGCTGCAGGTTGTGATGATTGGCTTACTGATTCTGATCGGTATTTTGAGTGATCGCAGTGAACTCTACTATCTCGGGATAGCAGCGGCAGCTGTTCTGTTTATCTATCAACAGTGGTTGACTCGTGAACGAGAGCCCAAGGCCTGTTTCAAAGCCTTTATGAATAACAATCTGTTAGGCATGGTGGTGTTTGTTGGTTTGGTGCTTGATTTTAGTGTGTAGCTCACTCGTCTGTTTCGCAAGTGGTTTCCTGATTCGCACAAACACCGCGAAACCAGGCTCGTCCCTGTGAGGCATTCTGTTCCGTAGGTGATAGTTTTCGCAGTGCTAAGGTTTGGAGATTGCGTCTCTTTTTGAGTGAATAATCGAGCAGTACCCATTCACCATCGCAGGCAACAACAAGCTCGATATTTCCCATAGAGGTTAACCAATCACCCTGTAGGTCGAGTACCTTTGTACTTTTTGTATCGGGATGCAGGTAACCAATACCCGATTGAACGATAAAATCCACACTGTTGCCTGGAATCCAGCCTGTTCCGCTATAGGTAGGTCGCAGCGACAGATTGCTTCTGTTTGGATCGTCTTTTGCTCCGGTGATCTTTATCCAGCCATTGTGCGATCCGATAATTTGGAACTCGATGCCAAAGTTGTGGCTGCTGAAATTTTGCACATAGGCGGGTAAGACTCCAAGTACTTCTGCATGAGTAGTTGGAGAGGAATAGACCTTTAAGCCATTTTTTTTAATATCCTTAGACCAACCTTCAACTCGACAATCTGTTTCAGAAGCGGGCAACCAGATCTCATCTGCCAGCGTAACAGTCGGTTGAAGAGAACAGACTAGTGAGAGAGCTGCATGCTTAACAATTGAAGCGGCGATGCTGTATTTTTGCTGTGTGATTATGGTGAAACCTCGGTTAACACGTAGTTCCATGTGCCTTGGGCGGAATTGCTTCTAATACTGTTTTCAAAGCGCATATAATCATTAGGATGTATGGTTGTGCAACCTGCTGAGTCTGTATTCGTCCGGCTTCCCGAGTGGATCTTGAATGTGCGGTTAAGATCACTGATCGCTGCTGGATCACTGGTATCAATATAACCGCTTCCAGCCGTGAATCTCTGCACCATGCCTTGCCCCTGACTAACTGCCTGTTGTGTCGGTCTTAGGGCAAAGTCGGTGCCTCCGGCCGAGGCTGGATTTCTATGTGTGTCCTCGTACATTTGTATGGTTTGCGGCGAAGCGAGTCTGCCTTGATCAGATACACCATCTCCAGTTACATCTTCACCTACCGATCGTCTGAAGTTATTGTCAGGATGGTTGGCTAAATTAGCATCATATTGTGCAGTAGGTTCTGTCGATACACGATTAAACTCATCCACATGTACAGTGCCATTCGCTTCTTTGGAAATGACCGCAATGCGGTCGTCATAGACGCCTTGACCACTATTTTCCAGGGTGCTGTTTTCCGATCGTAGGCCAACAATTATGCTGTTGCCATTCCGTAGATCGCTCTGGGCTGTGTTGTCACCACGAGTTTGTACAATACTGGAATAGACATCAAACTTCTGCTGTTCAGTTAGGCCGGAGGTGTCAGGCATTTCAGGAGGATTTATACCAGCCTCATTAATCTGTCGAATCCTTTGTACGGCAATTTGGGCTACTTGGGGGGCGTCTTGGGCAATAAACTCCGCCTCATCATCGAGGTTTTTTAGTGCCTTACGCAGCCATTTAATCTGCATTGGCACCCCACTTGTTAAATACAGTGGCCTCTTCTTCCGGGGTCGCGAAATCCCCTTCGTCAGCCTCGCTGATTGCAGCCTTTATTTCCTGAATCTGCCACTCATTAATTTCTAAAAATCCCGAACCGCTTCTGAAGCCATATAAGACTTGCTGCGATGTGTGATTTCGGCCAATTTATCCAGGCGGGACTTAAGCTCAGGATTCAAGCGGATTGTCATGGTTGTGGAGTGTGATATGGCTACCTCAATGTGTTTGGTTGTACACATTATAAACACGCTATCGTACATCGCCGGATAAAGCCGTATTGCCAGCTTCGGGTATGCGCATTCGTATAGCCTGTTTATCAGGTCGAAATCATCTTTGGGAAAACATTATAGGGTGACTAGAAGCACGTAGGGATACACACAAAGTCTTCGAATAAATCCCTGGTAAGATGATTAGCATCCTGAGAAACGTTAATCACTTCCCCCCATGAATCGCTTGCCATTTAAGGTGATGTGATCCTTTTCCTCATTGGCGAAGCAAAATGCAGCTTGAATTTCATGCATATCATCATAAATAAGCCGAATCGTATAGTTATCAACATAATAACGACCACGCGCCTTTGGAGATATCGATAACATATTGACATCAACGCCTGATGTAGAGTGACCGAATGCTGTTGAAGAGTTTGTAAATCGACCGTTTTCCCAAAAACACCAAGTCTTCGCCAGACCAACTATAGTGTCACTGTCGTATGCATCGCCACTTGTTGTAAGTCTTCCAAAGCATCCTGAAAGCGCTTCGCCGTTTGTTGCTGGTCTTGCGATCCAGTTGCCTCTCGTGTCATCGAAACTAGTATCATCGCTATCCTTCAGTAATAGTTCATTATCGCTTCCACGAATCTGCCACTGCCCCCAAGAAGAGGGGTTTTCCTGTTTTGACACTTCTGGATTATGTGCGAAGACTGTTTCAAGGTCATCAGTGTAGGTTCCATCATTGAACAGCGCTATGAACTCCTCGGTAAGACCAAACATACCACCCGGCTGTATACCCATAACAATCACGCCTCTAAGTTCCTTTAGATCCGAAGGTTGGCTTGGAGCAGAAATTCTACTTGTTGGAATTTCTGAATCGTTATCGGTTTCAGTGTCAGAATCATCTTGATCATTAACCGAACTATAACCACGGATGCAATTTTCATAATTTATACTGGAAGTGGCATTTGCATCGTAATAGAGACCTATCGTGCTAAATAAAATGTTTTCAGATGTACAGAACTTATCTTGTTCGGTCTGTGAGAGATATCCGACATAACTGTTGTCATCGATATCGACCTGAATCTTAAGCCCATAAGTGCCATCGTGAAGTGTTTCTTCACTAAGAATCTGATAAGAGCCAACAAAATAGTTTGGGGTTATCTGTTCTTCTGGTGATGAACAGCTTGTATCCTGAAATTTCTGGTAACCATATAGAATCTGACCATCAGATGTGAACTGATATAGGCCTTCTATGTAGTTATTGCCTGCATTTAAAAGACATTCCGAAGTTAACCAAAGTTTGCTGGTAAGGGTGCTAGTGGCTGAGTTAGCATCTGACGGGGTATCAGATTCATTCGTGGTGGGTTCTTCATCACCTCCTCCACCGCATCCAGTAAGCGAAAGTATAAGGAATGTAATAGACAGTGATTTTATAGGGTCCAGTTTCATTAATAATCATCCATGATTGCGAAATCAATGATCTTGACTCTGTATAGTATAGTTAGTTGAGTGCCTTACACATAAGGGATAACCCTAGCAGTTGACTAACTTGAGTCGTCCAACCTCAGCTAGTCACGTGTAATCTTATAGTCATCCTCCAGGCCATCAACCCAGAGGGTAATCGTCTCCGGTGGCAGACAAACCTGATCATTACAGGCCTGAAGTTGCAACTCGATTGGCAGAGTGGTGATACCTGAGTCAGTTTTTTTACCTCGTTTTAACAAGGTCTGTAAGGTAATTTCTCCCCCGTAAACCGATAGAGGTTGTTGCTGAAAAGCAAGTTTCTCTTCAACCCCTTTAGGATAAGTTACAGGTCCTATCTGCCAACTTTTTTCGCGCTCTGGAAGGGAGAGTAGGGTAGGGATCAGATCCTTGCTGTTAGGTTGATTAGTGTTGATATGCCAACCGTCGGGGATGTCGATGTGGACAGTTAACAGGTTTTGCTTAGAGGCCTGAGTGATAGCAGCCTTTATGCGGATACCACCCTGGCCCGCATAGGCCCGCGCCCCCAGTTCTCCATGCAGATGGTTGCTGACTGCGCCAAGCAGATAGGCATAGCTGATGGGGGCGGCTTCTATGGCAGGGGCAAAACGGGATATCAGGGCATCGGTATGTTTACGATAGTCCAGTTCACCTGTCCGTTGCCAGAGCCGTTGAAAGCTGTGTACCGCGACAGAGCTACCGGAGGGTATTGCATTATCAGAACCCTCATCCTTTGGACGCCCCATGCCGGTGATCGTGCTCTCCACCTCGTTCATGAAGAATCCACCCTGCTTCTGATCGATAAAGCGGGTGGTCAAAGCCCCGGCAAGCTCTTTTGCACGATCCAGCCACAACGCTTTCCCGGTCAGGTCATAGAGATAGAGATAACTCTCAGACAGGTAGGCGTAATCTTCCTGGGTGGCGGGTATGGATGATTGGCCATTCAGGTGAACCCGCCACAGATGGCTTGTTTTATATCGGTTCTGTTGCCACAGAAAATTGGCCGCCTTTTCAGCTGCTTCTCCGTAGCGATCATTGTCCAGCAGATCGGCAGCCTGGGCGAAAGCAGTGATCATCATGCCGTTCCACGAAGTCACTATTTTATCGTCCCTCAGGGGGGGTATGCGTTCGTTACGTGTTACCAGCAGTTTCTGGTTGATGCTCTCCAGTTGCTGTAGGAGATCCGCCTCTGATAGTTTCCGTTGCCGGGCAAATTCTCCCAGTTGCTCAGGTAGGTGGAGGATGTTGCGACCTTCAAAATTACCCGACAGGGTAACACCGTAGAGGGCCATTGCCAGACTGGTCTGCTCCTCGGTAAGCACTGATTTCAATTCATCAGGGGTCCAGGTAAAAAACAGACCCTCCTCCCCTTCACTGTCCGCATCGGTGGCGGAATAGAATCCCCCCTCCATTGAAGTCATTTCTCGCAGAACATAATCAAGGGTTTGTGTGGCTATGCGGCGGAAATCCTCTCTACCGGTCAGACGCCAGGCGCCGAGATAGATGCGGCTGAGGTGGGCCTGGTTGTAGAGCATCTTTTCGAAGTGAGGGATCAACCACTCATAATCGGTGGAGTAGCGATGGAAGCCACCGGCGACCTGATCATAGATACCGCCCCGGGCCATATGATCCAGAGTGACTGTGAGCATCTGCAGCGCAGCTGTGTCTGCATTACGTTCTGCCTGATCGAGTAGCAGATAGAGCCAGGGCTCTCTGGGGAATTTGGGTGCCTGGCCAAATCCACCCTGGATCTCATCGAATGACTTACGCATGCTATTTAACGCTTCAGCAATCACTCCTTGATCGAGGGCTTTCGCCTCGCCTCTGAGGCGGTTGCTGTCTGCTACTGCTTCGGCCACCTTTTCAGCCTGGGCAATCAACTCTTCGCGGCTTTCACCCCAGAGTTGATTAACTTGCTCCAGCAGTGAAGTGAATTGGTCAGGGGTGTAGTAGGTTCCACCAAAGAAGGGTTTGCCATCGGGGGTGAGAAAGGTGGACATTGGCCAACCCCCGCGACCGGTGAGTAACATCACTGCGGTCATGTAGACTTCATCCACATCGGGATGACTCTCCCGATCCACCTTTATCGCAATGAAGTCACGATTCAGCAGGGAAGCTATCGGCAGGTTTTCGAAGCTCTCTCGCTCCATCACGTGGCACCAGTGGCAGGTGGAGTAACCGATCGATAGGAATATTGGTTTGTTCTCCTGTTTGGCTTTCTGGAAAGCCGCTTCAGACCAGGGATGCCAGTCAACCGGATTGTGTGCATGTTGCAGCAGATAGGGGGAGTCCTCCAGGATCAGCCTATTGATGTAGCTGGGGGTGCCATCCTCTTTGAAGTGTTCTGTGCGGGGGCGGTAGGCTATCCCCTTGTCGAGAAATGCCTGATAGAGTTTTTGCTGCATATCCTCGGACCTCTGTAGATTTAGGTGCTCATCAGCATAGGCTGGTGCCTGCACAGTCAGCAGCCCAGTAAATAACAGTAGAAGCTTTCCAATATTCAAGGAGTACACTCGAGGTTGCATGTCGGGTAACTCGCCACCACTCAGAAGTTCAATCTGACCTGCTGTTCCATTGGCAGGCTCTGATCGATGGCCCATTCCTGGGTGGAGCCGTCGTAGAGTCTGGCCTGGGTGTTGCCGAGCAGTTCATGGGAGACGAACCAGGCTAACGCAGCGCGGTTACCGGTGTGGCAGTAGTTGATTTGAGCGCCCTCCTGGGGAACCTGACTGGCACTATAGATCTGCTTCAGGTTATCCAGATTGTGTAACTTGCCGCTACCATTGATGGTGAGCCAGTCATAGTTGAGGTTGACTGCACCTGGCAGGCTACCGGGGCGTTCCTTGCCTCCGCCGCCATAGACGCCCATATATTCTGCTCTGGTGCGGTTGTCTACCGCAAGGACGCCTGCATCCAGAGCCATCTTCACTGCTTTGGCGTTAGGGTTCATTTCTGCTCTGTAGTCAGCCTTGAAGGTTGCAGGCTTGAGTTGGTGGTTACCCTTTTGTAATGGATATTTACGGGTCTCAGCATAACCCACCAGGCCAGCATCCAGGATTGATACCTTATCGTGTCCCAGCACTTTAAAGGTCCAGTAAACCCGAGCTGCAACGGCCATATCGCCCGCGCTGGCTCCTAGAGGAACCAAAACAACATGAGTGTTGTTGTCGATGCCCAGGGATCCGATTAACTTCTCCATTATTGAGACCGGAGGCATATTTTTTGGCTGCCCCTTTTTCTCGAGCCGCCACTGGGCGTAATCGGTGTTGACTGATCCTGGTATGTGGAAGCGCAAATAGTTCTGGTTACTCTGCAGATCCAGCACGACAAAACCAGGTTTATCCTTGTTCTGTTGTAGCCATTCAACAGATACCAGGGGTTGTGCCAATATGGGAAGGGATGCAAAAAGAAGAAATAGGAGAGTGAATGGTCTGATCATAAGGCACCTTAATTCAATATTGTTTAACTGTTTATTGTTGTTTCGTGCACAAGCTTCAGCGCTTTCTGAGTGAGTTGCCCAGAGTTCATGATTATGTGATTGATAACAATCCGTAAAGTTGCGTGAAATGGCAAACATTTCCATGAAATGGTTCCAATGAATCACTGCATGGCGAACAATTCTGGGGGTTTGACTGTCTCAACCTCGCTGCAATTTGCTATTTTGGAGCATAATCCAGTTGGAAAAAACAGTTCACCGGTCTGGTAATCAGCGCACCCTGTGTCAGAATAGTGCGATCATGAAAAATTCTACAATAAAATATCTCTTGGCCGCTCTGCTGGTTCTATTGGCGTTGCAGACGAACGCTGATGAGTATGACGATGCGGTAGCAGTAATGACCGACGGGGATTACACCTCAGCCTACAGGGCTTTTAAGCGCCTGGCTAAACGGGATCATGCTGAGGCTCAGTTTCAACTTGGCATGCTCTACCTTTATGGAAAGGGCGTTGATCAGGATGCCGAAAAAGGGATCTCCTGGTTGAAACAGGCTGCGCTGGGTTACTCTTACATGGCCGCGAATGAGCTGGGTCAGATCTACCTCTCTGGACAATGGGTTAAGCAGGATGAAGCTGAAGCAATAAAATGGATCGAGCTTTCGAGTGAGATTGCCGCAGAAAATGAGGGGGAGGCGGAGGACGGATGTGATTAGTTCGTCCCGCAAACAATGAAATTCAGCGATTTCGGATTTAAGGAAAACCCTTTTGCCATAACCCCTGATCCCCGCTACCTCTATCTTAGCCGGGGACATGAGGAGAGTCTGGCCCATTTGATCTATGGTGCCGGCCCGAATGGGGGATTTGTGTTGTTGACCGGTGAGGTTGGCACCGGCAAGACCCTGTTGCTCAGAAGCTTGCTTGCACAGCAGCTCAGTGATGTTGAAGTTGCACTGATTCTCAATCCACGTCTTTCAAGACGTGAGTTTCTGGCAACCATCTGTGATGAGCTTGGCGTTGTGTACAAAGGGCCCCCCTACTCTTTAAAACACCTCAGTGACATCCTGTCTAAACGACTATTGGAAATTCACAGTGCAGGTAAACACACTGTGCTTGTGGTGGATGAAGCGCAAAACCTGAGTCCGAGAGTCCTGGAACAGGTTCGGTTGTTGACCAATCTCGAGACATCCCACCATAAACTGCTGCGTATTATTCTGGTTGGTCAGCCTGAACTGCTTCAGATGCTGGCACGCAAAGAGTTGCGACAGGTGGATCAACGTATTACTGCCCGCTACCATCTTGCTCCATTGACTCCCCAGGAGACCCGCTCCTATATTACTCATCGTTTGGCGGTAGCTGAGGTTCGTGAAGATCTTTTTACGCCTATGGCGATACGTCTTCTGCACAGATATTCCAGGGGAATACCTCGTCTGATCAATACTATTTGCGAACGCGCCTTGCTGGCTAAATATACCAGCGGCAAGCAGCGTATCGATGGTCGCATGGTATGGCGGGCAGCAAGAGAAGTGCGAGGATATAAACCTAAGCGGACAGGCGGATTGGGATTAGGGTTGGGCGTCGGTCTTCTATTACTGCTAGCGCTTTCGGCAGGAGGCTGGTATTGGTTTGAAATGGATAAGCCGGTTGTCCCTGAGAAGGTTGTCGACCAGGCGTTGCAGCAGGCAGATTCAGATAAGAAAACAGCAGAGGCAGAAGATCAGCAAACCCCTTTGCTTGCTGGTTCAGAGCCATTGGTGTCTGAACTGCCAGCGGTTGATTCTCCTGAAGTTAAAGTAGAGCCGGTATCTGAACAAAATGCAGAGGAAGCTACCTCTGTGCCCGAACAGCCAATCGAGGCAAATAGCGCGCCTGCTTCCATATCCGAATCAACTCCCCCCGTTGTTGAAGAGGCCACTCCGACTGAGATCGACTTACAACGACTTTTTTCCAGACCTCAGAACAGTTTCAATAGTTACCAGCAGCTTTTTCAGGTATGGGATTCCTCAATCAAACTGAAGTTATCAATTCCCCCTTGTCTACAGGCGCCCGACTATGGATTACGATGTTTGAATGCTAATGCAGGTTGGACGAGACTGCTGCGCCTGAATCGTCCACTGTTGATCCGACTGAAACAGGAACACCAGGAACGTCTTTTAGTATTAACCCATGTAGATGATGATTGGTTATTAGTGGATACAGGGGAAGAGCAGGGAGTGGTCCGTCTGGATCAGCTCAAGCCGTATTGGCAAGGCAGCTTCGTGATGCTTTGGAAGCCGCAGGCAGGACTAGCGTTGATTGGTGACGGATCAACCGGGGAAGCGGTTACCTGGTTACGTCAGCAATTACATACTGTTGATGGCAAGGCATTGGCACAAGTGGAAGGCCTTGACCGTTTTGACCATGCCTTGAAGGTTAGGCTGCAGGATTTCCAAAACCAAAATGGTTTGCAATCTGATGGTGTTGCGGGGCAGCAGACACAGATTTATCTGAATAATATTGCTTTGCCTGATGGAACGCCAACCCTCCTTTCCACCATGGAAAAGGGGGATAGTTGATATGTCTCTGATCCTGGAGGCTCTGAAAAAAGCCGAGCGTCAACATAAGCTGGGTGAGGTGCCAGGTATATCTGCTCAGGCATCTGAACAGAATGGGCAAGGCAAGCAACGACTTGGCTGGGGAGTTCTATCCATTTTCGCTTTGGCTATGCTTGGCGTTGGTCTCTATCTAGGTAGTATGCAGGATACCCCTCCACCACAAACACAAGCTCAGTCAGAACCGGAAATAACACCTCCAGCGGGTGAGTTAACGGCAAGACCGGTTCGTCCGGTAGCCACCGATCCACAGCCCATGTCAGAGGTTAGACTAACGCCACAGGCAGTTCAGCCCATGCCGGTAGAGGAAAAGCCGAAGCCAATCGAGCAGGCTGAAGTTAATGTAGCTCCTGTTACGCCACCACCAGTCAGACCCGCCCCGGTTCAGGCGCCACCTCCGCCACCCCGGGCCAGGCCTTTACATAAAATGCCGAGTGGATTCGTATCGAATCTGCCCGCTATGAATATCGATATTCACAGCTATGATCCCAGGCCACCGAAACGATATGTGCTGATTAATATGGAAAAATATCGTGAAGGGGACTACCTGGCAGAAGGGCCGAATCTGATCGAAATCCTACCTCAGGGCGTGGTTATGGAGCACATGGGCGAGCGTTTTATTCTTCCCCTGGGGAATCTCTGATCTGACAACCATGAATTGTCAGACTGACAGACGGCACCATCTGCCAGATTAGCTGAGGCTGGTTTTATGGAATGTATTAGCTGATTGCGATATATTCATGTTTATAAATAATTGATTTTTGAAGAAAATATTTGCAGGAAAATTTAAGGAACGTGGTTTGATGGAACGCAAGAATCTTTTGATTAATCTCTCTCTTTGTCTACTCCTAGCATTCCCAGTCTTGGGTCAGGCACGAATCTACAAATGGTATGATGAGAATGGAAAGGTTCACTACTCTCAGTCACCACCGCCAAAGGGCAGTCAGTCTGCTTCCATCAACACTGACACCTTTTCCTCCATGGAGATGCGAAAAGTCCCCAAGAGCGCTCTGTCACCTTCAAAGAGTAATAAGTCCAAGCGAACCTACAAGCGCAAGGTCAAGAAAATAGTTAAAAAAAAGCGCACTACCAGAAGCAGTACTTGTCCACTTAAGCGTTAGCAGCTCTCCTGTTCTGTATGTATCAGGAGGCCTTGCTCAAGGGGTAGATGGTATTAAGGACGGCATCAAACTCTATTTTGACCAACTCTGCGATCGAAATAGACAGATCAACACTCAACTCTGATCTTTCCAGCGCAACTGGGTGAGGTGTCAGCACCCCCTCGCCAAACTTCCCATTACCCATGAATTCTTCCGCTACTAAAGAGGCGACATGTACCATTGCTGTTTCTGTTGGATGGTGTTTAGCACGAACCGGTTCAGGATGAAATTCTGTCGTTTCAACCAAGCAGGTGGGAAAACTCCATTGACGCATAAGGGTAGCCCCCACACGTGCATAGTCCAGACCGATCGATTCCCGTTCTGCATCCACAAGAGGTTCGCATCGTTGTTGGGAGAGTTGAAGTGCTGCCTGAGTCTCTGTTGGTATGCTTTGGTAGAGAATCAGGTGGCCTAAATCAAACAGTAGACCACTGATGAATAGACGTTCGCTGTCAATCAACCCCAGATGTCGGGCGAAACCTTGTGCAACCAACCCACAATAGACACTGCGCTTCCAAAATTGATGAATATCGAGTTCTGATATGGCATGTTTACTCAGCGACTCTGGGATGCAGGTAGCTAGAGTAAGGTCGTGTATCTGCTGTGTACCCAGGAGAGAAACGGCGCGAAATACAGTTTCTATTTTGCTGGATAAGCCGAAATAGGGGCTATTAATCAGTCTCAAGATTCGCGCAGTCAGGGCAGGGTCACTTCGTATTGTGTCGGCGACATCCTCAAGACGATATTCGGGAGATTCGATAATATTTTTTAACCGAATATAGACATCAGGCAAAGTTATTAGCCTGCAATCCTCGGTGATCTTTTCCCACAGTGTTGGCATAGCTGTACCTCATGAACAGACTGCGCTCAACCTCCGTTCCTGTGGGTAGAACATGAAGCATCTGATCATAATTGCTTTTTAAGAACACGTCGCATTAAACAATCCCGCGATGATGTTTAAAGTATACCAATTTATAGCCTGAAGTGGATCATATTCAGCCAGTTTAGTGATGTTTTAATATTTAGTTCGACTCGGTTCTTGCTACTGCCCAAACCGTAATTTTATCGGCGCCAGCCCGGTTCAGTGCCTTACTCAATTCTGTGATAGTGGATCCTGTGGTCACCACGTCATCCAGTATTGCCACATTGACTCCCTTCAGACTGCCATAGATACGGAAGGCGTTACGCAGGTTTCTTCGTCTCTCATGTTCATTCAGGTCCGATTGCGCAGAGGTTTCCCTGGTACGTTTAACCAGTCGACTATCCAAGGGTATTCCATAGTGTTTTGCTACAACCCTTCCGATTTCCTGGGCCTGATTGAAACCACGTTCACGCAAGCGGCGAGGGTGCAGGGGAACTGGCAGGATAAGCTCTGGTGGATCGTCAGGTTCAGCCAACCGGTGGATCAATAGCTTTGCCAGAGGGAGTGTGAGATGGAGATGTTGACGAAATTTGAGATTGCTGATCAGCCGGCTCAGAGGGGGTTCATAGCGTAAAGCCGTTATGCATGAGTGGTATGGAAGCTGTTGCTGAAGACAGCCACCACATCGAGTCCCTTCAGCTGTATTTACAGGTAATGGGAGGGCGCAGTAGGGACAGGCATGATGATTAAAAGGCAGTTTTTCATAGCAAGTCTGACAGAAGCGGGTTTCGAAATCGGCGTTAGAGCCACATAAAAGGCAGCTCTGCGGATAAAGATAGCGTTGTATAGAATTTATCCAATTGTAAACCATGTATGCCTTCCTTGGTTGACTGTTGGTGCTCAATGTTTACCATAGGCGTCCCTTGCACATTACATCGACATTTTAGCGAGTGAATACCATGACCGAAAGCCAACTGCGCCACGACTGGAATCTGGGTGAGATCGAAACTCTACTTGATCTACCGTTCAATGACCTGGTATTTCGTGCCCAGTCTATTCACCGGGAGACATTTGACCCCAACCAGATACAGATGAGCAGTCTGTTGAGTATCAAGACCGGGGCCTGTGCGGAGGATTGTGGCTACTGTTCCCAGAGTGCAAAAAACGATTCTGGGCTTGAAGCGGAAAAGCTGATGCCTTTGGAAGATGTTATCCAGGCAGCAGAGGCTGCCAAAGAGAAAGGAGCTAACCGGTTCTGTATGGGTGCAGCATGGCGCAACCCTACCGATAAGAACCTGGAACGGGTCGTCGAGATGGTCGAAGCAGTGAATGGCTTGGGCATGGAGACCTGTCTGACCCTGGGAATGTTGACTGAGACCCAGGCAGAGCGTTTACGATCTGCCGGCCTCGACTATTACAATCACAACCTGGATACTTCGCCTGAGTTTTACGGAAACGTAATAACCACCCGAACCTTTGATGACCGTTTAAAGACCCTCTCCCATGTACGGGATGCAGGCATCAATGTCTGTTCAGGGGGCATTCTTGGTATGGGGGAATCTAGGCGGGATCGTGCCAGCATGCTACGTGAACTGGTGAATCTTCCTAAACATCCCGAATCGGTACCGATCAATATGTTGGTGAAGATCGAAGGGACACCTCTCTCCCAGGTTGATGATCTGGACCCTCTTGAGTTTGTGCGAACCATTGCCGTTGCCCGGATTCTGATGCCCAATTCCTATGTCAGACTCTCAGCAGGTCGGGGGGAGATGAGCGACGAGATGCAGGCTCTCTGCTTTCTCGCAGGTGCGAATTCGATCTTTTACGGGGAGCGTCTGCTGACAACGGATAATCCTGAAGCGGATCAGGATAGGGCGTTGTTACAGCGTCTCGGTATGAAGACTGAGACTTTGGTGGAGACTGAGGTCAAAGCCGCCAAGGCACCCTGCCAGAAAGCTCAGGCAGTCTGAGTGCCAGTGTAGAGTGGTATGAACAGATTGGCTGAAGAACTGGCGCGTCGGCGTGATGCCGGACTTTATCGTGCTCGCAAGGTGGTCACGTCACCACAACAGACAGAGATGGTTGTCGAAGGCCGCCCTATGCTGGTCTTTTGCAGTAATGACTACCTTGGTCTGGCAAGCCATCCTGAGCTGGTCAGTGCACTGCAACAGGCAGCGAGTGAGTATGGGGTTGGTAGTGGTGCCGCCCATTTGATCAATGGCCACAGCACTATTCATCATGCCCTGGAAGAGGAGTTGGCGGAATTCACCGATCGTCCCAGAGCCTTGCTCTACTCGACTGGCTATATGGCCAATATTGGGGTTATCAGTGCCCTGTTGGGACGGGATGATTGTGTTCTGGAAGATCGTTTGAATCACGCCTCGTTGGTCGACGCTGGCCAACTCAGCCAGGCTAAAGTAAAGCGTTTTCAACATGCCGACTCTCAGAGCCTTGAGCGCCAGATTAGCCTCTGTGAAGCGGAGCATCGGCTGATTGCAACAGATGGAGTGTTCAGCATGGATGGGGATCTTGCGCCACTCCCCGAGATGGCGGATATAGCAAAGCGTCATGATGCTGCGTTGATGGTAGACGATGCTCACGGATTAGGCGTTTTAGGGCAGCAGGGTGGTGGAACCTTGAGTCACTTTGGCCTGGGGATAGACGAAGTACCTATCCTCATGGGGACTCTAGGTAAAGGTTTTGGTACCTTTGGCGCCTTTGTCGCCGGAAGCGATGAGTTGATTGAAACGCTGATTCAAAAATCCCGCAGCTATATCTATACCACCGCGATGCCATCTGCTATTGCTGAGGCGACCCGTGTCAGTCTGCGTATCGCACAGCAAGAGAGTTGGAGACGTGAGAGACTGATAAAACTGGTTGAGCGTTTCAGGCTGGCGGCAGAGCAGATTGGCGTGCCATTGATGGCTTCAGATACACCAATTCAGCCGATCATGGCAGGTAGCGCAGAGCAAGCATTGAGCTGGAGTATGGCACTGCAGGAAAAGGGCATTTTAGTCAGTGCGATTCGGCCGCCTACGGTCCCTGAGGGGAGTGCTCGACTACGCATTACCTTCAGTGCCAACCATACAGAGCGTCAGCTGGATAGACTGCTGGATGCCCTGGACAACCTATCTATGAAGCAGAGATGAAACTGGGCGCAGAAACAATCGGTAGCGGTGAACCGTTGGTCATGTTGCATGGGTGGGGTATGAACTCTGCCGTATGGCATGATTTCTCCCGTCAACTGGCCCGCAGATACGAAGTGACATTGATCGACCTGCCTGGACACGGACTAAGCCCATATAGCGGTCAGCAGAGTATAGATGCCTGGGCAAATGCATGCCTGGAAGTCGCGCCAGACAGGGCAGTTTGGATTGGCTGGTCGCTTGGTTCAATGGTCACCATGGAAGCAATTCTTAGCGCCCCGGAGAGAGTCAGGGGGGCTGTGATAATTGCCGGTATGCCAAAATTCGTTAAGAGTGAAGAGTGGCCCCATGCAATGGCACTGCGAACCCTGAATCAATTTATTGAGCTGATGGGAGATGATATGACCCGGGCGCTGGAACGTTTTCTGGCCTTGCAGATGTTGGGCAGTGATCTTGCTGTGGAGGTGCTGCGTGAACTCAAGGTAAGACTTCGGGAGCGTCCCGATCCGAATCCGGAAGCATTACATGCAGGGCTGGAGTTACTGAAACATTGTGATCTTCGTGAGCGATTAGCGGAAATTACCTGCCCGATGAGCTGGATCTATGGAGGGAGGGACAGTCTGGCGCCCTCCAGGGCCTCAGAGATCCTGCAACAATGGCTATCTGATCCGGTAGTACACATTATCGAAAAGGCTGCTCATACCCCCTTTCTATCCCACCCTATAGAGACTGAAAAACTGGTGATTGAAAGTCTGGAGGCCATGGCGTGACAACTGCAACATCCTCAAGGATAGACAAGCGTCAGGCCCGTGCTGCATTTTCCCGTGCTGCGTCACATTATGATGAAGTTGCTGAACTGCAACGGGAGATCGCGGGCAGAATGATAGAGCGTCTCAGCTATATTCGTCACCAGCCAGGACTTGTGCTGGATGTGGGGGCGGGGACTGGAGATGCAACTCAAGCACTTGGCAATCACTACAATAAAGCCCAGGTTATTGCCCTGGATTTTGCTTTTCCAATGTTGCAACAGGCACGCAAACGGGGACGTTGGTTTCGTCGTCCCCGATGTATTTGCGGTGATGCGGAACAGCTTCCTCTGGCCAACCAGTCGGTCGATATGATCTTCTCAAATGTCGCCCTGCAGTGGTGTAACGATCTGCAGGGAACCATGGCAGAGTTTCTGCGTGTGCTACGACCGAACGGGATGTTGCTTTTTTCAACTTTTGGCCCGGATACACTTAAAGAGCTGCGGGCAAGTTGGTCGGCTGTAGATGGAAATAGTCATGTTTCTCCATTCACCGATATGCATGACGTTGGGGATGCCATGGTTCAGGTAGGCTTTGCTGAACCTGTAGTTGATGTGGATAGAATCTGTCTGAGTTATGATGACGTGCCCTCACTGATGCGCGACCTGAAAACACTCGGCGCACATAATGTGACTGCTCAACGACCGAAGGGGTTGACTGGTAAGGGTCGTATGCGCGCTATGATCGAGGCTTATGAGAAGCTGCGGGTGGAGAGTAAACTGCCCGCCAGCTACGAAGTGGTCTATGGTCATGCCTGGGCTCCGTCACAACCCAGGGTCAATGGGGTGACCGCCATTCCCCTGGATCAATTACAGTTAGGGCCTTAGGGCACAGTTTTATATGGTAGGTCTATTTATTACCGGTACTGATACCGGGTGTGGAAAAACAGAGGTTACCCTTGGCTTGATGCAGAAGCTTCAGCAACAAGGGAATATCGTGTTGGGTATGAAACCGGTCGCCTCTGGAGCAGAAGAGACCCAGGATGGGTTGCGTAATGAAGATGCCGTGCGAATTCAAGCTCAATCCAGCATCGAACTGCCTTATGAAACCGTTAATCCTTTTGCATACCAGCCTGCTATAGCCCCTCATCTGGCAGCGTCACAAGCGGGAAATCCAATTCAGATCGATGCGATAGTTCAAGAGTTTTTGATGCTCGACAAGCAGGCTGATCAAGTGCTGGTTGAAGGGGTCGGGGGTTGGCATGTGCCCTTGGGGGAGCAAGACACCCTGGCTGACCTTGCAAGGGGGTTGGGATTGCCTGTTGTGATGGTGGTTGGGATGCGTCTGGGGTCTCTTAATCATGCTCTGATGACTGCAGAATGTATGCTTAATGCAGGGGTGACTTTTGCAGGGTGGGTAGCCAACCTGGTTGATCCGGAGATGTCTGCAATTGATGAGAATTTGGCGACTCTGCGAGCCTGGTTACCCGCCCCATGCCTTGGTGAGATTCCATATCTTTCACATCCGGAGCCAACCACGGTAGCCGGTTACCTTAGTGGTGATGAGAATCTCTTTTTCGATCTGGGTGGTGATCGAGGCGGTGAAACAGAATAGATTTGCTGCGACAGATTACCCGCTATTGACCTTTTTTAGCAGGACAATCACCTCATCTGCTGTCACGGGTGGGCTGAACAGGGTTCCCTGAATCTCATCACATTCATGACTTTCCAGAAAGTTGCGTTGAGCTTCGGTTTCAACACCCTCTGCAACTATCTTCAGATTTAGACTCTTTGCCATGGAAATGATGGCGGCGACTATGGTTTGAGTTTGTTTATTGGGTAGTGTGTTATTCAGAAAGGTCCGGTCGATTTTAATCGTCCTAATAGGAAGATTCTGAAGATAGTTTAGTGAAGAGAATCCTTTACCGAAATCATCGAGCGCGAAATTAATACCTGCATCGTGCAGATCGGTCATCACGTTCTGGCTATGTTCAAAGTTCTTTATCAGGGTGCTTTCTGTGATTTCAAGCTCGATTTTTGATGGGGGGATTTTTCGTCTCTCACAGACCCGTAGAAATTTTTCTGCCAGGGCATTGTCGCGCAATTGTACGGCAGACAAATTGACGCTGAGAGAGAGATCCTCAAAACCCATTTTGTGCCAGCGACGCATGTCGGTGCAGGCTTTCTTGAATGCCCAGAGTCCTAATTTATTGATCCTGCCTGTCTGTTCGGCAATGGGAATAAACTCATCTGGGGGTATGTAACCAACTTTTGGATGGGGCCAGCGGGCAAGCGCCTCCATACCGACAATGCGACCAGTTTGGATATTAATCTTTGGCTGATAGACCAATTCGAACTGCTGGTGGAAGATGGCTTTGTTTAGCTGGGTTTCAAGCCAGATGCTGTGAAAGGCCTTGCGATTGATCTCTCTTGAAAAGAAACGGATGTGGTTGCTGCCAGCTTCATTCTTGGCAGAGCGTCTTGCGGTAGCTGCCTTATGCAACAACTCATCTGGTGTTTCATCATCATGAGGATAGAGGGCTACGCCCATACTGAATGAGATGAATAGTTCCTGATCATCAACATACATAGGTTTTTTGAGCTGGCTCAAGATTCGATGGGCCACCCAGGTTACCGATTTTACATCCTCAACATCACTGAGAATCAAGGCGAATTCATCTTTATTGATACGCGAAATATTAGGAAGATCGTACTCGCTCTGCTCATCGACCATAGCAACTGTATCGGTCTTGCGCAGAGAGATAATGAGACGCTCGGCAGTCAGTTTAAGAATCTGATCGCCGGTTGATACACCCAATGCCTCATTAATTCGTGAGAAGCTGTCGATATCAACAGATATGATGGCTGTTAACTTGTGGTTACGTTCACTCCGGGCCAGTTCCTGTCCTACCCTGTCATTGAAGATATAACGGTTTGGCAGACCGGTGAGTTCATCCCGGCCTTCCCGTCGTTTCATCTCCTGTCGATTAAATTCGAGTTCAGATTCGAGATGACCTACCACATCCTCAAGTCTAAGTATTTCGGTTCTTAGGTGGCGCTCCGATTCATCCATCTCCCTCCATTCGGAGTCGGTAACCATGTTGGCTGGATTATCCTTGTCCTTCTGTGCTGTGTATCTGAGATCAGGATTCCACTGGATAATACAGTTGCGGCCCTGCTGTTTTGCTTCGTATAGTGCGCAATCAGCATTGTTGATCAACAGCATTGAATCCTCTACGTCTGTTTCCAATTCCGCCAATCCGATGCTGGTGGTGACTGTTTGAGGATTGGTGAACAGGGAGTGGCACTTCTGTTGAATGTCCATTCTTAAACGTTCAGCTATGGAGAGCGCTTCTTCCATTGTTGCATCCGGTAGGACAATAGCGAATTCGTCTCCACCATATCGGCCGACAACATCCTCGGGGCGTGAATTTGTACTTAGAATTTCTGAGACATACTTGATGACTTTGTCACCGTTGGCGTGTCCATAGTGATCGTTGATAAATTTAAAACGATCAATGTCCACCATAATAAAAACCAAGGATCTGTTTTGCTTCTTGGCAATGTTGAACAGATGATCAAGTTTTTTAAAGAATGCTCTTCGATTCAGGCAACCTGTTAGAGAATCTCTGGTCGCCAGAAATTCCAGTTCTACTGTTTTGTTTCGCAGGGCTTTCTCAGAGATGCGAAGTTTCAATAGAGCCGACTTGAGTTGCCTATAGGATTTTTCCAACTCAGTCATGTCGTCGAAGGTGGTTAGTGCGCCCCGTATCTGGCCGTTCTGGTCGAAGATCGGTGCACTGTTCACTGAAAAGGCCCTTTCGCTGCCGTCATCTAATGCAAGGCGTATTGGTACTCCTGTGACCCGCTCGCAATTATTCAAACTGATATGCCAGGGTAGGTTCCTGGGACTATCTGTTCCCTCTCTGTGTTTCCAAGGCAATATGTCAGCATCGATATCAATCAGGGCTTTGAGTTTATGATTGATTTTATGACAGAAAGAGTCGTTGGCGAGAATTATTCTATGTTGTTCATCAAGAATCAGAAGTCCTTCAGAGAGGGCATTAAAGGCGGCTCGTACCCGTTCAGGGATCATGGATTTTGCTGTAAGCCCCTGCGCTTGGCTTTCGGTATAAGAGAGAAACAGGATCAATGCCGTCAGCAGGGTCCATAGGCTGAGAATAGATATTTCAATAAATGACCAATCATCTTCTGTCGCACTGTTAAGAAACTGTATTGACAGAGTTCCTCTAACCTTGCTTCCGAATCCGATCGGTACATGCAGTTCATGAGATGAATCCGGGGTTAAGTATTCAGGCAGACGATTATGCTTGGGCGACTTAAACTCAAGCTTCTCTCCGGAAAGCGTTTCTACTGTCGCTGAAATTGTTTCCGGGTTATCTGTCAGGGCATTGGTGACTATCTTGGCCAATGTTGAGAGATTGTCAGACGAAATGGCAGGGTATAGTTTAACTGCCAGGGATTCAGAGTAGTGTTGCCATTTTCTCTCTTCTGCTGTTTCAGCATCAACGAACACACCAGACATCTCTGCTATGGTCAATGCAACCAGACAGATCATTACCAAGGCTGTAAACAGTTTTAGCGGGGAATTCAGAATAGACAACATAGGTGTAGGGCAAATCCGTGCTTTGCTATCGATTGCATCTCCTTGGCCAACATGGTTAGCGGATGTATCGAAAGGTTACAGCAAGGTGGGCTTTGAATCTCGCCTGAATTGTGAATTCTTTATATTCCATTGCATCTCATGTTAATTCCCAGGAATTTATATCCTGTATGGCCTTCCGGTAGCGATATTCCATATTAGGGATTTCGCACTTTCAGATTATATAAAAAGGTTTTGGAATTCAGTCAGTTTTGCAGCTGGACATTAAAGAACCCCTGGATGAGATTATCGGCCAGGGGCGAGTTAGCTTTAGATGCAAACGGTTATGATAGGCGTTTATTAGGTGTTAACTGGCAAGTTGTACCTTAAGTTTTTTCATTGCGCTTTTCTCTATTTGGCGTATTCGTTCGGCTGAAACCTGGAACCTCTCTGCCAATTCATGCAGTGTCGATTTCTGCTCACCCAACCAGCGCGCCTCGAGGATCTGACGGCTTCTCTCATCCAGATCCTGAAGTGCTGACATCAGGCTCTTCTTCAACTGCATCTCACTGTCGGCAGTTTCAAGCACGGATGCCGGCTCCATACGCATATCGCTAAGATATCCTGCAGGGGTGGCGATGATCTGCTCTTCATCGTCCTGGGACGGGCCGTCGAAAGCGATATCCTGACCTGAGAGTCTTGACTCCATTTCCATAACCGTCTCAGGTTTTACCCCAAGATCCTGGGCTACGTTGTCGACCTCTTCCTTGGAAAACCAACCCAGGCGCTTTTTTGAACTACGAAGATTGAAAAAGAGTTTACGCTGGGCCTTGGTGGTTGCCACTTTGACGATACGCCAGTTTTTCAGAATGTACTCATGTATTTCAGCTTTGATCCAATGTACGGCAAAGGAGACTAGGCGAACGCCCATATCAGGATCAAAACGCTTAACCGCTTTCATCAGACCGACTGTGCCCTCCTGAATCAAGTCTGGCAGAGCCAATCCGTAGCCACTGTAATTTCTGGCAACACGTACAACAAAGCGAATATGGGCGGTGATCAGGGCTTGAGCTGCTTGTAAATCCTTCTGGTCACGCAGACGTACTGCCAGATTATGCTCCTCTTCGGCACTCAGCATCGGCAACTGAAATGCTGCGCTGATATAAGTGTCCATACTACCAGTTGGCATGGTGGTCAGTGCGATCTCTTTACTCATGCAGATTACCCCAAGTTTCTACTGTGTGAATATTAGCACTCTCGTAAGAAGAGTGCCAATTGTAGAGTCAGACCAGTGAGTTTAGAGAAAGTTCAATAGGAAAAATATGGTTATATGTCTTCGAAAACAATAAGTTAGCTTGGCTCAATTGCGCTTAGATGACGTCCGACAGCTAACCAGGAGCCGGCTAAGCCAAGCAGAGAACTGCCACTCAATAGCACTAGAACAGTCATGAAATCCAGGGAACTTAGATTGAATGAACTCTGATAGAGCTGAGCCAACCTGGCGATAGGGGCGCTCAGCAGAATAATTGACAGTCCTACTAGAATCCAGGCAATCAAACCGCCAAACAGGCCATACCAGAATCCGGTATAGAGAAATGGGCGGCGGATGAAGGCGTTGGTTGCGCCAATGAGCTTGGTAATCTCAATCTCAGTTCTACGATTTTGTATCTCCAGCCGGATAGTGTTTCCCACGATCAGCAGTACAGCCATACTGAGCAGCCCGGCGAGTACAACCACTGCACGTTGTGCAATAACCGTAATGGCTTGTAGTCTCCGAACCCACTGCAGGTCGAGCTGTACGATCTCAGCCTCGGGTAGCAAGCGTAATTCCTGGACCAGCTGTTGAGCCGTATCTGCCGTGGTGTATTTCGCTTTTGGTTGAATTACCAGCAGATTGGGGAGTGGATTGCTATCAAGTGCCTCTAAGGCATCTGCATAGCCACTGAGATTCTGAAACTCTTCCAAAGCAGATCTGCGATTGATCAGTTCTACATTTTCTATTCGGCCATGTTGGCCAAGTTTTTCAGCTAATGATATTGCCTGAGCCTCTGAAATATTTTGTTTAAGAAAAAGAGATATGCTTGCTCCGCTGTCCCATCCGCCACTAATGCCTTGCAGGTTGCTCAGCATCACATGCAAGCCAACAGGCAAAGCGAGGGCAATACCAATAACAGCACAGGTCATCAATGAGGAGACGCGGTTTCCAAACAGTCGACCAAGACTGGATAGAGAGACCTGAGCGTGTCGTTGCAACCAGATTGCCGGGAGTGCGAGCAGTCGATTGTTAAGTGACATCCCTGAACTCCTGCTTGGTGTCATTACTCAATGCGCCATTGGTCAGTGTCAGAATACGTTTATTCATGCCACTGATCAGTGCCAAGTCATGAGAGGCGATTAACAGGGTTACACCAACCTGGTTGAATTGCATAAACAGATCCATGATCTCCTTGGAGAGGTCTGGATCCAAATTACCTGTGGGCTCATCCGCCAACACCAAGGGGGGTTTGCTGACTACTGCTCTTGCTATACCAACACGCTGTTGCTCACCGCCGGAAAGAGTTACCGGGGAATTTTTTTCCTTATGCAGTAACCCAACCTTGTCCAGTGCGGCACGTACCCGCCTGCCAGTCTCTTTGTGTCCCAGTCCTGCAACCACCAGGGGCAGAGCTACATTGTCAAAAACAGTTCGGTCATGTAAAAGACGATGATCCTGGAAAATCATCCCTACCTCCCTTCTGTGGTAGGGGATCTGACGGTTCTTGAGTCGAGTCAAGTTTCGGTCGTTGACATGAACCTGGCCACCACTGGAACGTTCGAGTAGACCGATCAGCTTTAGTAAGGTACTTTTTCCCGCACCTGAATGGCCGGTCAGAAAGACCATCTCTTCTGCTTCAATACGCAGATTGATGTTGCTAAGCCCGGTATGGCCACCAGGATAGCGCTTGCTGACATTGTCAAAATGGATCAACGTGTAGCGTCTCTTTCAAACAAAGCGTCGACAAACTCCTTTGGCTCGAATTCGCGCAGGTCTTCAATGGATTCGCCGACGCCGATGAATCTTATTGGGACTTTGACCTTTTCCGCTATGGCGAAGACCACTCCACCTTTAGCGGTGCCGTCCAGCTTGGTGATGACCAGACCGGTCAATCCAACTGATTCGTTGAACTGCATGGCCTGATTGACTGCATTTTGTCCTGTGCCGGCATCTACCACAAGCAGTAATTCATGGGGTGCATCGGGGTCAATTTTCTTCATTACTCGAGTGATTTTCTCCAACTCCTCCATGAGGTTGGCTTTAGTATGCAGACGGCCAGCTGTATCGGCG
This sequence comes from Candidatus Thiodiazotropha sp. DIVDIV, assembly GCA_040506275.1. Classification (GTDB taxonomy): domain Bacteria; phylum Pseudomonadota; class Gammaproteobacteria; order Chromatiales; family Chromatiaceae; genus Thiodiazotropha. The sequence continues at coordinate 140,533 of JBEVXD010000004.1, read as the reverse complement.
ATCAGTACATCAATTTGTCGTGCGGTGGCGGCCTGTAGGGCATCAAATACCACTGAGGCGGCATCAGCGCCGGTATGCTGGGCGATAACCTGAATCTCATTGCGTTCACCCCAGGTTTGCAACTGTTCTACAGCTGCTGCCCGAAAGGTGTCGCCGGCTGCAAGCATTACAGTTTCCCCATCGAGTTGGAATTTTCTTGCAAGTTTTCCGATTGTGGTGGTTTTTCCCGCGCCGTTAATGCCCACCATGACCATCACCATGGGCTTACCGCTTTGGCGCTCTCTGACCGGGGTATCGCAACTCTGCAGGATCTCCAGCAGGTGTTGTTTGAGGATCTGTGTAAGGGCTTCGGGGTCATTTAGGGATTTTCGTTTCACCCGATCAGTCAGGTCATCAATGATCCTGCTGGTAGCCTCGACCCCGACATCGGCGGTGATCAGCAGTGTCTCCAGCTCTTCCAGTAGCGACTCATCAATGGCCTTGCGGCCCATCACCAGATTAGCCAGCCCATCGGTTAAATTGTGACGGGTACGGGTCAGTCTCTCTTGCAGACGGGAGAGCAGACCAGGTTTTTCTTCAACAACGGGTGTCTCTGCTGGCGCTTCTGATGCTGACTTCTTTCGTTTACCAAAACCGAACATATTGGGAATTACCAAGGGGGTGATTGGAACTCTGCTCTGATCGCAGGTTCTTAGTTTTACCTGGAGCTTTTTGGACAATCCTCAGAGCCTCTGAAACAATGCCATCGGATTGTCGCCGGCGCTATTCTACAGCGCCTCCGGGCCATTGATAAAGTGCCAGTATTTCTCTCTCCATTCCAGTTACGGGTTTGAGACAGGAATATGTAAAGCTCTAGCCGAATCGTAAACGATAAAAAAGGAAGATCTTGATGCAAAGATTGATGACGGTTATGACCCTGCTTCTGTTTGCTTTGAGCCATGCTCAAGCCGGTGTTGTGGAGCATCAGCTGGAAAATGGTATGAAGGTGATTGTAAAGCAGGATAAACGAGCACCAATTGCTGTATCCCAAGTGTGGTACAAGGTTGGCTCCAGCTATGAGCATGGTGGCATTACCGGTGTCTCCCATGTTCTTGAACATATGATGTTCAAGGGCACCGATAATCATCCCCCCGGGCAGTTTTCCCGCATCATTGCAGCAAATGGTGGCGATGAGAATGCCTTTACCGGCAGGGACTACACAGCCTATTACCAGACCTTGGCGAGTGATCGTCTGGAAGTCTCCTTCGAGCTGGAGGCCGATCGGATGAGGAACCTGCTACTGCCGGCAGAAGAGTTTAAAAAAGAGGTTGAGGTGGTCAAGGAAGAGCGCCGTATGCGTACTGAAGACAAGCCTCAGTCCCTGACCTATGAACTTTTTCTTACCGGCGCCTACCAGGCATCCCCCTATCGCATACCCGTGATCGGATGGATGTCAGATCTGGATGCGCTGGAGGTGGAGGATCTTCAGGTTTGGTACCGCAAATGGTATGCCCCCAACAATGCGACACTGGTGGTGGTCGGGGATGTTGATCCCGATCAGGTGATTAAGTTGGCCGAGCAGTATTTTGGTGTGCTCAAGCCAGAATCGGTCTCAGTGACCAAACCGCGGGATGAACCGGCCCAGCGTGGGGTAAAGCGCTTGGCGCTAAAGGTGCCTGCACGGCAGCCCTACATGGTGATGGGTTTTAAAACACCGGTGATTGGAAAAGCGGAGCAGGAGTGGGAACCCTATGCACTTGAGATGTTGACCTACATACTCGATGGTGGAGCCAGCGCCCGACTGGCGAGCAACCTGATACGGGGCAGCGAATTAGCAGTTTCGGTGGATACCCGCTACAGCGCCTTTTCTCGGCTTCCAGGGATGTTGATTCTGGATGCGGTTCCTAAGACGGGAACCTCGATTGAGGTGGTTGAAGCGGCAATCCTTAAAGAAATAGATAGATTCAAGAACGAACTGGTTACTGAAGATGAGATGGCCAGAGTTCGTAACCAGATCATCGCCTCAAAAGTTTTTGAGAAGGATTCAGTTTTTTATCAGGCCATGCTGATAGGTCAACTCGAGACTGTAGGGCTTGATTGGCATCTCGCCGATGAGTATGTCGATCATCTGAAGGCGGTAACTGCCGATCAGGTTAAACAGGTGGCTGAGAAATATCTGACTAATGATAATTTGACTGTAGCAGTCTTAGAGCCTCTGCCAATGGATGAAAATGATGTGAAGCAATCAGTTGTAGGAGGTCGTCATGGCCACTAAAGGTATGATACGTCTCTCTTTTCTTTGTGCTGGCATGTTGTTCTGGGGCTGCTTGGTCGCTTCTCCCAATATCGAGACATGGGAGACATCGAATGGCGCAAAGGTGCTCTATGTACATGCCCCTGAAATTCCAATGGTGGATGTCAGAGTCGTGTTTGATGCTGGGAGCGCAAGAGATGGGGACAAGCCGGGAATCACATCTTTTACAAACAGTCTGCTGACAGAAGGTGCTGGAAAGTGGAGTGCCTATCAGATTGCTGAGCGCATCGAAGGTGTGGGCTCACAGCTCAGTTCCGGCTCATTACGGGATATGGCTTGGGTTTCGGTAAGATCCCTGTCTGATCCAGAGGTTCTCGATCTCTCACTTGAAACCTTGGCGACAGTTCTAACCAACCCCAGATTTTCTGAAGAGGATATTGCCCGTGAGCGCCAATCAATATTGGCTGGTTTGATAAAGGATGAGCAGTCACCCGGGAGTATTGGTAAAAAGCAGCTCTATAAATCGGTGTATGGCGATCATCCTTATGCAACAGATCCCTCAGGTACCAGAGAATCAGTCGAATCGATAACCCGTGAAGATATTCAACAGGCGCATCGTCGACTCTATGTGGCGCGAAATGGACTGATTGCGATTGTTGGTGCAGTGGATCGTGATCTGGCGGCGGTGCTGGCAGAAGAGGTCATACGCGGCCTGCCAGCTGGTGAAGCCGCACCTCCGCTCCCTTCTGTAAAAGCAATGGAAAAAGAGGTTGTTAAACAGATACCCTTTCCATCCACCCAATCCCATCTATATCTTGGTCAACCTGGTTTGAAGCGGGGCGATAAGGACTATTTTTCCCTTTATGTCGGTAATCATATTTTCGGTGGTAGCGGTCTGGTTTCATTGTTGAGTGGAGAGGTAAGGCAAAAGCGAGGGCTGAGCTATAGTGTCTATAGTTATTTTCTGCCAATGCGTCAGCTTGGCGTTTTCCAACTTGGTCTGCAAACAAAAAATGATCAGGCTGAGGAAGCACTGGCGGTGGCTAAAAATACCTTGGCGCGCTATATCTCAGAAGGTCCGACTGAGGATGAGTTGAAGGCAGCTAAACAGAATATCACCGGCGGCTTTCCCCTGCGCATCGCCTCCAACGGAAAGATTGTGGAGTATCTTGCTGTTATCGGTTTCTACGATCTACCTTTGGACTATTTGGATGTTTTTGTTGATAAGGTAAGGGCGGTGACCAAAGAACAGATTCGTGATGCCTTCCAACGACGTGTAGATCCTGAACGTCTGGTAAGGGTACAGGTGGGCAGATTTCCTAGTCCTTTGGCCAAGGTTGATGATAAACCCTAGTGATCCGGTTGAGTGTTACCGAATTTACCCTTCGGCCCACTTGCCCATTGTAGATGAAGTGGTTATAGAAAATGTCCAGTCAAGTTGCGAGCCAAGTCCGCATAATCGGCGGTGAACACAGGGGAAGACGTCTCCCCTTTGCGGATCTCCCCGGCCTGAGGCCGACGGGGGACCGAGTCAGAGAGACCCTGTTCAACTGGTTGCAACCACGGATGGCAGGCGCGCGCTGTCTGGATCTGTTCGCCGGAAGCGGTTCCCTGGGTATCGAGGCTGCTTCAAGAGGCGCCGGTCGGGTTGTAATGGTCGATACCGCCGCTACGGTGGTTAGGCAGCTGGAGGAGAACCGACAGAGCTTGAAGTTGAATCAGGTATCTATCGTGCGGGCAGATGCCCTTCAATGGCTGGAGCAAGAACCAACAGCCTTCGATGTGGTTTTTCTAGACCCCCCCTTCTCTGCTAATCTTCTTGGCCCGCTGTGTCATAAGCTGGCGCAGGGATGGTTGGCCGCTGATGCCCGGATCTATCTGGAAGATGAGATATCCAGAACTTTACCTGTTCTGCCTGAGGGTTGGCAGTTATTGAAGGAGAAGATGGCTGGTCAAGTTCGTTATGGCTTGGCCAGTGCGCCACTGCCTGGGTGAGGTTCGCAGGCAGGGTTGATAGACTTGATAGGGCTGAAACCCTTAGGCTGATGTGATAATTGTCATTCAATACTCACGGTTCTGCTACTATGATAATTCTGTTTAATTGCTAGTGAAATATGATTAAAGCCGTATACCCCGGAACATTCGATCCCATTACCAACGGACATAGCGACCTTGTAAGAAGAGCGTCGGAGCTGTTTGATCACGTCATATTGGCGGTGGCAAAAAATCCGGGGAAAAACCCTGCATTTGGTCTGGAACAACGTCTTACCTTGGCAAAGACTGTGCTGGGGGGGATCGAAAATGTCGAGATTTGCGCTTTCGACACTCTGCTAGTGGATTTTGTGCATGAGTGTCAGGCGAACGTGATTCTGAGAGGATTACGCGCTGTATCAGACTTTGAGTATGAATTTCAATTGGCAGGTATGAATCGTCGATTGGCACCGGACATTGAGACCCTGTTTCTTACGCCAGCCGAACAATTTGCATTCATATCCTCCGGATTGGTGAGAGAGATTGCCGCGTTGGGGGGCGTTGTTTCAGAATTTGTGCACCCCGATGTACAAAATGCATTGAGTCAACGCTACAGCTAGCCTAAAATTCTGCGCCTTGGCTCAGGCAGCATTATCTAGGACGGGCTGGTTTAGAGTTAACAAGCCTTAGGAAATAGTCAAACATCCGAATGAGTAGGAGAAAAACCGTATGGCATTATTAATCACCGATGAATGCATCAATTGTGATGTCTGTGAACCCGAATGTCCCAATGGGGCGATCACACAGGGTGATGAAATCTATGAAATCGACCCAGACCTTTGTACAGAATGCGTAGGTCATTATGAAACCTCACAGTGTGTTGAGGTCTGTCCGGTTGACTGTATTCCAAAAGATCCAGAGCATGAGGAAAGCGAAGAGGAACTCCACGCTAAATACCTCAAGATCACCAGCGAATCTGATTAGACGATGACAAATGCCATGAGATTGAATAAGGCTCCCTTGTGGAGCCTTATTATTTTGCTTTTCTGTAACACGCCTGCATGGACAGCCGCGTCCCCAAAAAATGCTGCAATTGCCAGCGCACACCCTTTGGCAACCGAGGCCGGACACAAAATACTTCGCATGGGAGGCAACGCTTTTGATGCCGCAGTTACTGTGAGTGCTGTGTTAGCGGTTGTTGAGCCATACAGTTCGGGATTGGGTGGCGGGGGATTCTGGCTGTTGCATCGCGAAAGAGATGGTTATCAGACCATGGTTGATGGCCGGGAAAGAGCCCCCCTGGCTGCTCATCGAGACCTCTATCTGGATGAAGCTGGTGAAATTGTCCCTACCCGATCGATAGATGGTGCACTCTCTGCTGGAATACCTGGTGCACCTGCAGCGCTCGCTCATTTGGCAGAGCACTATGGAAGTCTGCCATTTCCAGTTTTACTTCAACCCGCTATAGATATTGCCAGAAAAGGGTTTGAAGTCGACGGCTACTACCGGCAAATGGTGAAGTGGCGTTTACCGGTGCTGCAAGCCTATCCCGCCTCATCCGCACAGTTTTTGTCTCAAGGGGAAGTACCGCCAGCTGGTTCTCTGATAAAGCAGGCAGACCTTGCGGATACCCTGCAAAAACTTGCAGATGATGGCGCTGACGGCTTTTACCGGGGAGAGATTGCAAAACGGCTGATCGCGGGGGTTAAAGCAGCCGGTGGAATTTGGAGTCTAGAGGATCTGTCTCAATACAAGGTCATTGAGCGTAAACCGATTACTGGCTCCTATCAGGGACTGAAAATCACCAGTGCTGCGCCACCCTCTTCAGGCGGGGTGGCGATCCTGACCATTCTCAATATCCTGGATCAGTTAAACTATACGGCCTTGCAAGAGCCTCAAAAGACACATTTACTGATTGAAGCCATGCGCTTGGCCTATCGTGATCGGGCCGAATATCTGGGGGATCCAGACTTTATCGAAGTACCGGTGACCACCCTTACACACCCCATGTATGCTGCAGGATTGACTCGCGGGATTGATATGGATCATGCAACCCCCAGCATCAAGAGTGATAATGGCTTAGAGGGGGAGGGGCAGGACACCACTCATTTTTCCATTCTGGACCGGGAAGGGAATCGTGTCTCAGCGACATTAAGTATAAATTACCCCTTTGGTTCTGGTCTGGTAGTGCCTGGCACCGGGATTCTGTTGAATGATGAAATGGACGATTTCTCGGCAAGTCCAGGGGTTCCGAATGTCTATGGTCTAGTCGGGGGCGAAGCAAATGCGATCGAAGGTGGAAAGCGCATGTTATCAAGCATGAGTCCTACCTTCGTTGAAGATGATCATCGTGTGGCCATTTTAGGCACTCCGGGAGGGAGTCGGATCATCACCATGGTGCTACTTGGAATCCTGGATATGGCTGAGGGTAATGGTCCAGGGAGCTGGGTTGATCGTCCTCGATTTCACCATCAGTACCTACCCGATTTGGTACAGTTTGAATCGGATGCCATCAGCGAAGAGCTGCAGAAGCAGTTAACTTTAATGGGTCACAGTTTTAAATCCCTGCAGAGAAAGTATGGCAATATGCAGGGGGTGATGTTGAACAAAAAAACCGGTGAAGTAGAGGCTGCAAGCGACCCCAGAGGGGTTGGGATGGCGATAATCGAGTGAATTACCGTTAAAAGTCGGTGATTATTTGCAAAAAAGTTCTAAAAGTTGGAATCTTGCCATTGAATTTGTTTAACTTTTGGATCAAGCTTCCGTGCCAGATGCTACCGCTCTTTACAGTCTGAGATTTGAAGATACGTGTTAAACGGTGGAGAGCCGGGCACAGCAATGTTCTACTCAATCGGGAACCCTCTACTCCAAAGCGGGTGAATTGATCGGGTGTGACAGGGCAAAGCCCTCACTTTTGGGAGCGTCCCAAATAGGCCGTTGAAAGTTTTTAACCCCAGGTTTGGGGAATATCGCATGAGATACCTGGAAAGGGTCTATTTGGGAAACTCTGTATCAGCGAATAACAGGTGCAAAGGTACGGAGCGTCTGCCACACAATGTAAAACTCACAAGAGAGATCGAGAGTAATTATGAAAACTACCATCAAAACTGCCGCTATGATTCTCAGTCTTGGTCTGTTCGCAGGTTGTGCTACCAATAGCAGCCTGGAAGCTGATGTAGCAAACGCTCAAGCTGCTGCAGATGCTGCCATGAAAGCTGCGAAAGAGGCTCAGCTGGACGCTGCAACTGCTCAGGGTACAGCTGATGCTGCAATGAAGTCTGCGAATGCTGCAAAAGATACTGCCGAAGCTTGTAATGAGCGTTGTGGTCGTATGTCTGAGAAAGCGATGGCCAAGTAAAGGTATATCGTTAAGTCAGGCGCTGCATTTTTGCAACGCACTGGCTGTAAAAAACCCCGTTGGAACTATTTCCGCGGGGTTTTTTTATGGGTAACAGAATCAGAATCAATCCAACTCAGAGGTGGTTTATTCTAGTTGGGCGGGATTTCAGTGGCTATCCGCCACCTCATTCCCCTGCAAAAGGTAGAGAGGCATAGGTAGGCCGGTCTGTTGATCCGCGTAGGTTTGTAGTTGTTTCCAATCGGGCCGACGCTTGTCTTCAGTCAGTTTACTGATTACCGCATCGACCAGTTCAGTTTGGTTGTGACCATTTTCCGCCACATATTCAATGAGGGGAGGGTGGACCTGTACATAAAGCTCTCCCTTCAGCCAGCCAGCTTTATAGGGCTTGTCGATGATGCGAACAGGTATATCGGTTTCGACTTCACCGAAGAATTGTTTGATATTTTCTGGATAGAGGCGAATACAACCGTGGCTTACCCGCATCCCGACACCATAAGGCTTATTCGTACCATGTAGAAGATAACCACTCATGCCTAAATAGACAGCATGAGTGCCCAGGGGGTTGTCAGGGCCTGGAGGAACCACATCTGGCAGGGGGTTACCATCCTCTTCATGCTCTTTGAGAATCGATTCAGGGACTGTCCAGCTTGGGCCTTCCTTCTTGCCGATTACCTTTGTCACTCCCGTGGGTGTACTCCAGCCCTCGCGACCTATGCCAATCGGGTAGGTGATAACCACAGGTCTCTCTTTGGGGTAGTAGTAGAGGCGTAACTCAGCCAGGTTGATAACGATGCCTTCTCGAGGACCAGGTGGCAGGATATATTGCTGAGGAATGACTATCTCGCTGTCTTCACCGGGCAACCAGGCATCCACCTCGGGATTGGCAGCGACCATTTGGCGGTAACCTATATCATAGACTCGGGCGATATCAGAGAAGGTGTCTTCGTAGCGAGTGGTCAGTCTGAAGTTCTGACCCACGATATCGTCTCCATCTGCAGGCAGGTCAAAAGTGACTGCCATCAAAGGACTGGCTAAAGAGGTCAATAAAAATAAAAATATAGGGAGTTTAAAATGCATAACCATCAAATAGAAAAAACAAACCTAATATAGTCGAGTTTACCTCAGATGGTGGGTTTTCGACTGAGAATTATAAGACACTTCTACAATTGTTTAATTTAAACCTGAATCAGTGGGTTGCGCTATGCGTCACCAGCAACCCACTGATTCAGGTTACAGACAATTATTTTACCATTGTAGCCCCTTAAAGAATCGAGTGTCAGGGTCGATAGCAAATGTAGGGCCTTGTACTGTTTGATATTTTTTGGCTCTAAAACCAATTGCTGGATCTCTTGTGCTGGAAATGACCCACCCTCCAAGAAAAGCAAGAATGGAGATGCTATTGCCAGAGCCTGAAGCTGTGCAACAGACTATACCGGTAACTAATTAGCCCGGCACCTTAATAGGTAGGTTCAGGGTGACATTTAACCATGAGATCTTTCAGCTAATGCGATGAACAGGACAAGGCATGAGGCGAATAGCGCTTATTAACCAAAAAGGTGGGGTGGGGAAAACTACCATTACCACCAACCTAGGTCATGCATTGGCGCTTGCCGGGCATAGGGTCATGGTCATTGACCTTGACCCACAAGGACAATTGGCATCAAGCTACGGCCTGTTTCGCGCTCCGACCAAGGGGATTGATCGGGTACTGATGAATGATCTCGATATCTCAGCTGTAAGGCAGGGCATTCGGGATTTCCTAACACTGATTCCAGCGGGAGAGAAACTCCAGGAGATAGAGTATCTTCAGGATGGCGGTGCTACTCGGGCAAATCTGCTAAAACAGGGACTTGAGGGTATGACCAAGGATCAGGATTTTGTCTTGTTTGACTGTCCACCCTCTTCAGGTTTGCTTGTGGCAAATGCAATATTCGCTGCAGATGAGGCGCTGATTCCGGTCAGTGCTGATCACATGTCTCTGAATGGCCTGGTAATGATGTTAAAAACACTAAAAAAGTTCGAACCCTATCTGAAAAGGCCATTGACTCAATGGATTGCTCTGAATCGGTTTTTTCCACGCAGAAAACTCAGCAAAGAGATCGCAGAAAAGTTGCAAAATCACTTTTCCGATCAATTATTGACAACACCCATTCGTGAAGCTGCGGCCATTGCGGAGTGTCCCGGTGTAGGCCGCACCATATTTGAATACAAACCATCCAGTCAGTCGGCCAAAGAGTTCAAGGCATTGGCTGATGAGTTATTGAACCGAGTTGATCCTTTGCAACTCTAGTATAGAATCTATAAGCCTAGATCAGGAGAACCCATGTCCATAATCTGTGAACTCTCTGACGACGAGAAAACAGTAACATTGAAAATTGCCGGTCGTTTTGATTTTTCCACTCATCAAGATTTCATGCAGGCATACAAGAGCTATCCGAAGCGTGAAAAGCTGTTCATAGTCGATCTGGCCCAGACTGAATACCTGGATAGTTCAGCTATGGGTATGTTACTGCAATTGCGTGAGCACAGTGTTGCGCAAGAGAATAATGTGGTGTTGATGAACGGTAATGAAGACGTGCGGGAGATTCTGCAAATTGCCAATTTTGGTAAGCTCTTTTCTATTCAGTAGCCACTCTAACTGAGTCAATCTCTACTCTTAATGCTTGGTAATGGTGCAAATTATCGGTACTTTCCGGTATGCTGGCACCTTTTTTTCCAGGGGTAGCGTTCATGGGTTTTAAATGCGGTATCGTGGGCTTGCCGAATGTGGGTAAGTCGACACTTTTTAATGCCTTGACCAAGGCGACGATTGCAGCGGAAAACTATCCCTTTTGCACTATCGATCCTAACGTTGGTGTGGTCCCCTTGCCGGATCCCCGACAGGATGTGATCGCCAAGATCGTTAAGCCTCAATCGATCATTCCGACCAGTATGCAGTTTGTTGATATCGCAGGCCTGGTGGCCGGCGCCTCCAAAGGAGAGGGGCTGGGTAACAAGTTCCTGGCCAATATTCGTGAAACTGATGCCATTGCCCAAGTAGTGCGCTGCTTCGAAAATGACGATGTTATACATGTGTCCGGTCGGGTAGACCCAGCAGGCGATGTGGATGTAATCAACACTGAATTGGCTCTGGCGGATCTTGAATCGGTGGAGAAGGGGCTGGATAAAACGGCTCGTCAAGCCAAAACCGGTGATAAGAAGGTGCTTGCCCGTAAGGAGCTGCTGGAATCGGTGCGGGACCATCTGAATAGCGGTAAACCGGTTCGCAGTATGGATCTGAGCGAGGAGCAGTTACTAGAGTTGAGGGACCTGTTTCTACTGACCGTCAAGCCTGTACTCTATATTGCCAATGTGGACGAAGAGGGGTTTGAAAATAACCCCCATCTCGACACTCTGGTGGCGCTGGCAACTGATGAAGGCGCTGAGGTGGTGCCAGTTTGTGCTGCCATCGAGGCCGAAATCGTTGAGCTGGATGAGGAGGAACGGGGTGAGTTCCTGGCAGATATGGGTCTCGACGAGCCTGGTCTGAACCGCGTCGTTCGAGCCGGTTACCAGTTGCTGGGCCTGGAGACCTATTTTACCGCTGGAGAGAAAGAGGTCCGGGCCTGGACCATCCCTGCTGAAGCCACGGCACCCCAGGCTGCGGGGGTTATCCATACCGATTTTGAGCGGGGATTTATCCGTGCGGAGGTCATTGCCTATGCGGATTTTGTTGCCTGTAATGGCGAGCAGGGTGCCCGGGAAGCTGGGAAACTACGCTCCGAGGGCAAGGAGTATGTGGTCAAGGATGGAGATGTGATCCATTTCCGATTTAATGTCTGATATTGACACTTGGCTGTGTGATCAGTATATTTCACGCCCTTCTATAGCGCGTCTGGCAAGGTAGCTCAGTTGGTTAGAGCACAGCACTCATAATGCTGGGGTCGGCAGTTCGAATCTGCCCCTTGCTACCATATAATTTGCAGAAAACCCGGTTTTTCCGGGTTTTTTTGTGCAAGTTAGAATATTACACTCCTCCCCTCCTTTTTGTATTTCAACTAATCCATGCAATGCCGAATCAGCCGTAGAATATGGTGATTGAATCTCTTTGTTGTCATTGAATGGTTTGAAAGCTTGTTGGCAGTTTATATGCAAAAAATGAGAAATAAAGTTGTTGTATAACGGCTTATGTCCATCACTTTTCGAAGATCCATCTCGATTCACTCTCACTCGGAAATGGTCAATGAATACATTGAAAATCGTTGTTTTGCCTTTTTTATTTCTGCTATCAACTGCTGAGGCTGACTGGCGAAACGACAGTGGTTCTGAAAAGCAGTTGGAGAATCTGGTCAGACTGGTGCCAGGTACATCCCACTGGATGTTTGAAATTGGTGAGCGGTATAAAAACCTCTACTGGGCAGCAAAGCTGGCCAAATGGGAGTTCGCCCAGTACCAGGTGGAAGAGATTGAGAAGCTGATCAAAGTTGTACAGCTTGCCAGACCAAAACGTGCAGAGACCGCTCAGGAGTTTGTTGAGACAGGATTGCCGGTTATTACGGAAGGGGTGGCATCAAAAGACTGGGATACCTTTAAACAGTCATTCGTTAAGCTTAATCAAGCTTGTATGACCTGTCATGGTAAGAATGACCACGCCTTTATTACACTGCCATTAGAACCAGCATCTGCGGGTAGTCCAGTGTTAAATCTGACTGCTCAGTAACCACTGCTGAAAGTCTGTTTTGTGATTACACTAGGTGCCTATTCCTGCGTTGATCTACAGATGTCTGTAGCACTATCCCCAGAAGGGTTGAGCCCTTCATAATCTATAGGCTTTATGCTCTAGTCAGCAATGACGTATTGATTTTTACCGTTGGCTTTACCAATGTACAAAGCGCGGTCTGCTCGCTCAATTAGTCTATCCAATGATTCGTCGTAGCTGTTATTGACAGCCAATCCGAGTGTAACTGTAAGGGTAAACTCAAAGTCCTGGCACGCCACTGATTGGGTAGAGATGCTCAGTCGTACTCTCTCTGCAACCAGTGCAGCATTTTCGAGATCCGTGTTTGGCAGCAGGATGATAAACTCCTCGCCTCCCCATCTTGATACGATATCCTTTGGCCTGACGGTTTGATGGAGTGTTTCAGCAACTAGAGCTAATGCGGTGTCACCACATTTGTGGCCATATTTGTCATTTGCTTTCTTGAAATCATCAATATCCAAAATGATCATAGTCAACACCGAATTATTCCGTTGGAGATTACTCAACTCAATTTCTGCCAAATGGTTAAACAGGCGCCGGTTATACAAACCAGTTAGCTGATCGGTTGTGGATGCGTATTCAAGCTGTTGGCGAACACTGTAGGTTATCTTTACATAGAAAAAAGAGATAAGAACCAAACTGGAAAGAAATATAGACACATTCAAAAGCCTAAACGCGGTTAAATAGCTCTCCTCAATCTGATAGGGAGGGGTGTAGTCCTTCATTGTTGTGTCTAACAAGGTAAATGCGACAATGACTGAAGCAATCTTTCCAATCTTAACCATTTTGGTATCGTTGAATGTTAAGAAAGGCAAGGCGGACAATAAGACGATATAGTAGTGGAATCCACTATATGTACCCACATAGTAACTGGCTATTATCGCATGTCCCATTAATTCGAAGTGGACCAACCAGCCGATCAGTGTGTAATCATTTTTTTCTACTGATGAAATAATTATTTTTAAACAAACTATATAAATTATTACGCTGACTACATTAACGATGACTAACGGGAAAACATTCAGATAATAAAAAATTACGAGAAACAGGGCATGACCAACGCCTGCGGTATATATGGCGTATTTGCCGAATTTTATATATCCCTTTAAATGTAGTTTTCTGCTTTTGTCACTTTGCATCGATCTTTACCCACTTTATATGCTGGCTTCTATCTTGGGATGCGCTCATTAACTCAGTATTTTCAGGTAAAGAACCTATTTCAACTGATATTCAACTCAAAATGGGTGGTTCAGAGTGATGATCAGATCCTTTTTATTCGGTTAATTGTGCTTAACTGGGGATTCGAATTGGCCTCCTTAGGATTATCAGAATAGTTGATGGATTTACCTAAAAAAATCATCAATATTAAAGTTTCTAAAAAAACTGTCGAGATTAGTGAGAGAGAATAATTAGATCTCATATATATCAATAATTGTATACCAACACAGAACGAGCAACAGAATTTTGGTTGTGCTCTATTTTAGTATCAGAATATCAGTGATTCGTAATACTATTTCAAGGAGATGATTAGATGAAATTACTTACTGCTACAGCTTTTCTATTTACTGGCCTATTTCTTAACGTGACTGCTTATGCCGTTGATATACCTATCAAACGGGACAAAAGCTATGTTTCTCCAACATCAGTAGACGGGGCCACTACTGTGGACAGTGCGAAAGCCCACGAACTCTGGAAAGCACGTGCATGGTTTGTCGATCCACGTAAACCTGAACAGTATGATGCCGGCCGTATACCCGGCGCACTGAATATTGAATATGATCCCGGTACTCCAAATCAGCAGATGACAGCAGAGACCCTTGGAGCTGAAGTACCAAAGGATGAGCCTGTGGTCTTCTACTGCAATGCTGAAGGATGCGACCGTTCAAGCTGGGGCGCTGCCTTGGCGGTTGAATGGGGATGGACAAAGGTCTACTACTACAGAGATGGATTTCCAGGTTGGACTACAGCAGGTTATCCAGTTGAGTAAATCAATAAGCTGGGGGTAGCTCCCCCAGCGTACTAAATTGACCGCGACTTAGTTGGTTGCAGCTCCAACTGGAGACCTATAATGATATTGTTAAACCGACTCTCATTGAAACTCAGGCTCAGTCTCGTCATCGGACTGGCAACACTCATATATACGCTAGTGCTGTTATCTCTTGGACAGCACTTATATGAAAAAAAGAACAGTGACTACCAGATGACCTATCTGGGTGGATTAAATGATCTCTGGCGTGCAATCAGTGAAAATGAACAATCATCTATGTCGGCAAACTTTTCTTCGCTTACCCGGAATCGCAAGCTTAGTGCCGCACTTTTTCGATTCAATGAACAAGGTATTCTCGATGCGGTAGGGCCTACTGCAACACGTCTTCAGGCAATGGGAATTGCAGACAATGTGATGATAATTTCCAAGGATGGACAGATCGGATTTACGGCACTTGATTCAGCTAAACAGGTACCAATTGTGGCTGAGAATGCCATAGCCTCAGGAAAAACAGAGAATGGATTTGAATTGACATCAGATGGACGTCTGGTGAACCTGGTGGCATTCCCCATTTACGATCGTTCGGATCTGGTAGGAGTTGGCGTCTATGAGAAAGGATTGGATGGCGTTGCTGAAAAAATTAAATCTGCCAATGGCAGAGATATTCAGTTTAGGATTGCTTCGGGGGAAACTGTAGCGAGTACAACCGATGACTTTCCGAGTTTTACCCCCAGGCAAAGTGATATGCAGAATTACGAGGAGGTCAGCTTGCAGGACAATATTGTAGGGATTGGAACCCTGCCGCTGTCCACAAGAGAAGGTCAGTTTGTTGGCTATATGATCTCAATGGAGGACATCACTGAAAATGCACTTTCACAAAGCAGATTAAAAACCATCAGTTACACCATTGCTGTAGTGATGCTGGGACTTCTTATGCTGGGCGTGCTTTTCTATATGAAGATAGCTTTGCGGCCACTCGATATGGGTGTGCGGCATATGGAGAGAATTGCTTCCGGTGATCTGTCACAAGAGATCAGTTGTAATCGTAATGATGAATTCAAGCGATTACTCGGAGCGATGCAAAGAATGAATCACGACCTGAGTGGTTTGGTGGGTAAGGTGGTTACTACCTCAGATAGTCTTGTCAAGACTGTTGATGAGGTAAACAACTCTTCGGAACTGACCAATAGCGCAGTGGAAAACCAGAAGCAGGAGCTGGAACTGCTGGCGACCTCCCTTACTCAAATGACTGCAAGCGCTACTCACGTGACTGAGAACATAAATTATCTGGCGAGTTCAGCTACTGATTCGATGACTGCTACAGAGGAAGGTAACAGGATCGTTAAAGAATCTGTACAGAGTATCGGCACCTTGACGGAAAAGATCCGCAAAGGCAGTGATGTGATTCAGGCACTGGTAGAGGAGAGTCAGCAGATCGGTGTAGTACTGGAAGTCATCAAGAGTATAGCTGAACAGACCAATCTGCTTGCACTTAATGCCGCTATTGAAGCGGCACGTGCCGGTGAACAGGGAAGGGGATTTGCTGTAGTAGCAGATGAAGTCAGGACCCTGGCAGGCAGAACGCAGGATTCGACAAAGGAGATAGAGCAGATTATCTCCGCTCTCCAGGCGGGGGTAAACGAGGCAGTTGATGTTATGGCTGTAAGTGTTGCCCATGCTGAGGAATCTTCACAACAGGCTGCAACTATTGGTGAGACCTTGGACTCAGTCCAAAATCAGATCCAAAGAATCAACGAGCTGGGATCACAGGTCTCAGTTGCTGCAAATCAGCAACGAGCAACTACGGAGGAGATGAGCCAGAATATTCAGCGTATCTCTAGAAGTGCCGATGAGACCTCAGTTCAATCCAATACTACGAGTGCCGTAGTCAAAGACCTTAATGGTCTCTCGAAACTGCTGAGTGAAGAGATGGATCGTTTTAAAGTTTCTTAACCAGTGGTCTGCTTACGATAGATCTATCTCTACCTGGAAAAAGCGTGGTCACGTTTTGGCTTGTTTTACAGGCAGAGTAGTGGGTGATTTTTTCCTCTATCTCCTTAATAAAAAAGGCCTGAACTGGTCAGGCCTTTTTATTAATAGTGGTCAGTTTCTGCTTCAGTGTTTAGCAGGGTTGTCCCATACGAGGTGGATCATGGCGCTACGTCTGATCTCAGTGAGACGGTCAGTGAACTCCTGAATATTTTCATCCAGTAATTCCGTCAGCTCCAATTTCGCGACACGTTCTGTCATCAATTGAGCTCTTCTGTCGAATAGCTCCTGGATCAGGTGTTTTTCACGAATTCTCGAAAGTGGAATAACTACATCCGTAACTGAACCTGTAGTACCCATCGAGAGGGATTTACGTCGCTGTAGCAGTTCCTGATCGAGCTGCAATATCTCAAGGTCGATGTTGTCGATGACTTCCAGCTGCTCATCTAACAGAGCGAACAGGTTGTCAACGCCCTCTTCGACCCAGTTTTGAATCTCGTGGAGATGTTGCGTTTTAATCAACTGCATAACCCGGATATTGTCGGGCATTGAGAGTAGGTGTTCGAAAACCTCCAGCCAGCCCTCTTCTCGGTAGTTGAACATCTTATGCATATAGTGGAGTAGCAGGCCGACAGATTCGCTATAGTCGTAACTGGTGTAGTTTTGACTGACGGAATTAAGAATATCGGCGAAGTTGGCCGCAGTACTGGTAAAAGCTCTGTTGTCCTTGAGGCGTAGTCCTTGAGAATAGATCTTATTCAGGCGTCTGAGCATACGGCCATAGCCATCTGCCCTGATCTGGCTTTTGTTGGAGCGGATAAATCCCGAGACCTCATTGAGCATTTCACGCAACTGGCTGACATCAATCAGCTGATCCGCTTGGGTCAGCGTAGACTCAAGGTAGTCAAAGTACTGTTTGATAATTTGGCAGGATTCATCCTGCGCAAGGATGGGTAACTGCTCAACATTACCGATTCTGAAAGGGGTGACCCGATCAGTAACAGGTTGTGCTGATGTCTGATTATTCATCCAATTGTCCATTTGCAAGCCGAAATTAGTAAAAACCACTCTACCACATCGGGTACTATATTAATACTTACTTATATGGTCAAGTGTTTATAACCATATGGTGTATGGTATTGTCGATTCGCCAATACTCGGTAGGTTTAACGGCTAACGACGCTCATACTTTAACCGTCAATTAACTGTTTTTGAACCTAACCTCATGATAACATTGGATTAAAGCGTTTTTTGTTAAAAATCATGATATTTTTGGTTTTCGATGATTTGCAGGGGGAAGATATGACTCAAAGGGGTAAGTATGAATAGCGCGAATACAGCTTGGATTATGGCATCCACGGCTTTGGTTTTATTTATGACTCTACCAGGTTTGGCCATGTTTTATGGCGGACTGGTAAGGACAAAGAATGTTCTTTCTGTGCTGATGCAATGCTTTTCGATTGCCGGCATGGTATCGATTTTGTGGCTCATTGCTGGCTACAGTCTGGCCTTTGGTGAGGGAAATGCCTGGATAGGGGATCTTAGTCGGGTATTAATGTCAGGTGTTGGTAAGGATACCTTGTCCGGGGATATCCCGGAATCACTCTTTATGCTGTTTCAGATGACATTCGCGATCATTACCCCGGCACTGATTGTTGGTGGCTTTGCCGAGCGCATGAAGTTCTCTGCGATGCTGCTGTTCAGTGCGATCTGGTTGATGTTGGTCTACGTACCTATAACCCATTGGGTATGGGGCGGTGGCTGGTTGGGTAGCATGGGGTTATATGACTTTGCAGGCGGGACAGTAGTGCATATCACTGCAGGTGTAGCTGCATTGGTTGCTGCCCTAGTTATGGGACCAAGAAGAGGCTTTGGTTCGTCATCCATGATGCCCCACAACATGACCATGACGATCACCGGCGCAGGGATGTTGTGGGTTGGTTGGTTTGGCTTCAACGGTGGTAGTGCCCTTGCTGCGGATGGGAGTGCATCGATGGCTATGCTGGTGACCCATATTTCTGCAGCTACCGGGGCGATGACCTGGCTGGTTCGCGAGTGGATCAAATTTGGCAAGCCCAGTGCTCTTGGTGCCGTAACTGGCATGGTTGCCGGCTTAGGTACTATTACTCCTGCTTCAGGTTTCGTTGGCCCGGCTGGCGCACTGGTGATTGGTCTTTTGGCGGGCATCATATGTTTTTCCGCGACCAATTATCTCAAGCAGGTATTGAAAGTCGACGACTCTCTTGACGTTTTTCCCGTACATGGTGTTGGTGGCATTTTAGGGACACTGCTGGCCGGGATTTTCTGCTCCACCTCGTTGGGCGTTTTTTCAGGTTATGGTTTTGCCGACGGCATAGAGTCCATGGGGGGGCAGCTATGGGTTCAGTTTGTTGGTGTTGTGGTAACTATTGTATTCACTGCAGTGGTAACTTTTGGCATCCTCAAACTGGTTGATATGCTGATTGGTCTGAGAGTCGACAAGGAACAGGAGATCGAAGGGTTGGATATTGTTCTGCATGAAGAGCGTGGTTATAACGAACTCAGCTGACATTTTCAGATAAAGGCTTGATGATCCGCTTCGCCAACATGGCGGAGCGGAAATCAGTCACACCAGACCTTGAGGTGTTGGTTCTAGTCTCGTAAAAGACCCTGAAGGGGTTGGTTAGACTTTTCTGTAGCTTGCCAGCGCACTATCTGTTTCATGGAGAGAGACTTCAACTACGGGAAATCCGCCAGCTTCAACATAGTCAAAAATCAGATGTGCAATATTTTCTGCAGTCGGGTTGACTGGCATGACATAGATCGGTTCACCAGCTTCCTGCAATAGAGGCAATACAGGATCATCTGAATGTAGCAACATGTTGTGATCCAGATGTTGATCGATCCAACTCTTGACGTAGTCGCCTATCTCGGAAAAATCACAGACCATCCCAAGCTCATCGAGCTGCTTGGATTCCAGGTGAATCACGGCAGTGGCATTGTGGCCATGTAAATGACGACATTTTCCCTTATGGTTCAAAAGCCTGTGGCCGTAGCAAAAATGGATCTCTTTGGTAACCGTATACATTGTTTGAGTGTCAGCAAATTGTCGATCGGCAAGTATACGGGGTGGTGGTTGGGTTCGCCAGTAGACGCGCCGTCAGTTAGGCCAAATAGAGGGGAATAAAGGATTTACCTGGTGTGCCGTTATGGAATAGAGGTATTTATACGGCGTATTGAAATGAGTGATTCAGAAAATTTTGAGTTTTTAGATGCCGCAAGAGATGCAGTGGCGCAGCTGAAAAAGATGTCACGTGATTACCCCCATCTGGCAACACAGCCTGTACGGCACGCAATAGAAAACTGGAATGAGGATCTGTTTCGTCGTGGCGAGCTTGTCTGGGAAGAGTACCAGCGAGCTATTGCAGAGAAGAGTGCTGTGGAGTTGCGCATCATTGAACTGGTCGAAACCCATCATCTTGACGATACAATTGATATCATTACCAGTGAATTCGGTAAGGAATTCAGTTACTACGATCTTATCGATATTGCGGGAACGGATCGCTATATTGATGCTTTAACCCGGGAAGCTGCCGAGTTGAAGCTTAATGCCGTCTCTCCAGAGCAGACAGCAGATCTTTGGAATAGTAGTGGAAGACCTACACTTGGCGGTGATCGATGGAATGAGACTGCTGTATCAGTATTGATCGGTTAAACCGGATTAACAGCTTGAGTCACACCGCTGATAAAAAGCATCCAGTGTAGAGGTGGCTTGAGTCAACCAGATAGCGGCCATGGAATTGTAATCCTTCAGGGAACGGGATAGTGGAGGACTCCGTGGGTACAAACTTGAAGGTCATATTCTCCGGGTCTATCTCAATAGAGACCGACTGAAATCCCATGTGCTGACCGATCAGTGGGTGGTAGCATTTGTAGATACTCTCCTTGGCGCTGAATATCAGCCTTTCCGGCAGTATCTCGATGGATCTCATGGTTTCGCTGTCTACGGCGGTGTGAATATACCGATCTACCCCTTTTGGAAGTGGCTCTAAAGGTTCTACATCGACTCCCAGGCCAATCAGATCCTTTGATTTTGCGCAAACCGCAACACAGGCATCACGACAGTGGGTGATACTGCCTATATAACCGGGAGGCCATATCGGTTGTCGATTGTCTTCACGAAGCAGCGGGTGCCATGGCGCATTCAATTGCTCAAGTGCCTGATGAGCTGCATGACGTCCGGCGCGAAACTCTTTTTGCCGTTTCTCAACCGCTGCTTCGATCAATGCCTCCTCTTCCTTACACAAAGGCGTATTCCACATCGATGCGTGCGCTTTCACGATAACGGCATTGGAGGGGAACAGCTGTGCAAGATTTTCGTTCATGAGTCTATCTGGTCTAACTCTCTAGGAGTGGTGGATTGTAACAGTCATCAGCAATTTGCCTCATCAGATATTCCGGACACTGATTTCTTAGCCTGCTTTGGTATGTCGTGCGACATGAAGGTCAGACTAAGAGAAGATTGTAACTCCCCTTGACCTGAAGCTTCTATCCATGCAATGCTGAACTCATGAATCAGATCAAACCAACCAACAAGATGGTGACCATGCGCCGACTGTTCCTCTGGGCAGCAGGCGCGCCATCTGTGGTTCGAAGATCCGGTTAAAACGACAATTTCATACCAGGATTTTTTAAAGGCCGCAGATGGAAACATCTGCGGCCTTTTTCGTTATGGAGGGAAATATCATGTCTGTTCCAGCCGCCTATGTTGGGGTGTTGCTGATCTGGGGAACTACACCTTTAGCCATTCAATGGAGTGGTCAAGGAGTAGGTTATCTGTTTGGTGTCACGGGGCGTATGTTAATCGGTGTAACTGTTGCGTTGATTGTTTTGCGCTTTTTAGGTTTGCGTCTGGCTTGGCATAAACAGGCTCGACGGACCTACATGGCTGCTGGCTTGGGTATTTTTGTGGCGATGACTTCGGTCTATTGGTCAGCTCAGTTTATCCCCTCCGGGTGGATCTCTGTGATATTTGGTCTGTCACCGATAGTTACCGGATTGATGGCCCGTATATGGTTGAATGAAAAGGGGTTGAACTCATCAAGACTGATTGCGGTACTAGTCTCTCTGGTTGGTTTGGTGATAATTTTCTCTGTCGGTATGGAAGCGGGTGTTGAGTTTGTATTTGGTCTGGCCGGCATGCTGGTATCGGTTACAGCTCACTCAGCAAGTGCAGTTTGGGTGAAACGGATAGATGCCCAGCTACATGGTTTGGTGGTCACTGCAGGTGGCCTGTTGGTGGCGGTGCCACTGTTTCTTGTAAGCTGGTTCCTGCAGGGGGAGGGCTGGCCCCAGGAAATCGGGGAAAGAGCCCTGTTATCGATTATATATTTAGGTGTTATCGGTTCAGTGGTTGGGTTTGCCCTCTATTTTTATATCCTGCGGTATGTAGAGACTACCAAGGTGGCCTTGATTACTCTGGTGACTCCGGTAATGGCGCTGTTGGCTGGCCACTGGCTCAACTCAGAACAGATCGATGAACGTGTCTGGTTTGGAACCGGGATGATTCTGTTGGGCTTGGCGCTGTTTGAGTTGGGTGGGAAACTGTCTGCTCAGTTTCGGTTCAACAGGGCAAGAGAGAGTGAAGGCCAATAGGTGATGACCAATACCGCGCCAAACAGGAGCAGAAACCATGGAAGGGTGGCGCGGTATATTTCAGTAATCGGTTTGCCAAATCTGTAACTGGCGATGAACAGATTCATACCAACTGGTGGTGTGAAATAGCCAATCTGCATATTTGCCAGAAAAATAATACCCAGGTGTACTGGATCAATACCATACTCTATCGCGACTGGTAGCAGCAGTGGCACCATCAGCACCAGGGCAGAGAAGATATCCAGCATGGTACCGAGTATCAGTAGAAATATATTCAGCAAGATCAGGAAGGTGAGTGGGTCGTGTATACGTTCGTGCAGCCAACTGAATAACTTTCCGGGTACGTCACTATCGATCATGTAGTTGGTGGAAGCCAGAGAGAGGCCGAGGATGACCAGTATGCCTCCGACCAACAACATAGCTTCATGCATAATGCGGGGAAGCTGTTTCACAGGAATTTCCCTATGAATAAAGAGTTCCACAAACAGTACGTAGACCGCAGTGACCGCAGCAGCTTCTGAGATTGCAAAGTATCCGCTGTAAATTCCACCCAGCAGAATAACTGGCAGTGGTAGCTCCCAAACTGCATCTCTTAAAGCAGATTTAGCTTCACTAAAGGAGAAAGGGATGAGTTTAAGATGACGGCCAGAATAGAGTCCCCAGGCCATCAGAATGAACAGCATCAACAGTCCGGGTAGAATGCCAGCCAAAAACATATCATCAACTGTGATTGAGCCACCAATGCCTAGCTGTTGTGCAACTACAGCATAAAGGATCAGGGGTAGAGCTGGTGCAAATAGAAGGCCCAGACTGCCTGAGGTGGTAACTAAACCAAGACTGAAATTTTTTCGATATCCTGCCTCTTTAAGTGCTGGGTAGAGCAAGGCACCTAGCGCTACGATTGTAACGCCAGAGGCTCCGGTGAAAGCAGTAAACAGTGCACAGGCGATAAGTGCAACAAAGGCCATGCCCCCTGGCATCCAGCCTAGTAGTGCTTGAGTCAATCTGACCAGACGGCGGGGTGCATTTCCTTCACTTAACAGGTATCCAGCAAAGGTGAATAGAGGAATGGCCAGTAGCACCGGGGTCTCGGCCAATCTGAAAAATTCGATAGCCACCACGGATAGGTCGATGTCGGATTGGTAGAAGCCCCAGAGTGCACCTGCGCCAATCACTGCAAACAGGGGTGCGCCACTTAATGCCAGCACTATCAGTCCTAGTGTGACTATCACGCTGGTTTCTCGTGCGTAAACTGAAGTGGGATATTGATGATGAATCGCAGGCACATGGCGCTAAAACCGATCGGTATAATTATTTCTCCCATCCAGGCGGGTAGATTTGCAAAGAGTTTCGAGCCATCCTGCCATTCGATGTAGACAAAGCGTGCAGAGTGCCAGGCGATGACGCCGCAGACTAAGGCGCTGAAGAGATTATGTATGACTGAGAGCAGTGCCTGGTTACGCTTTGAAAGGTAGTGTGAGAGCAGATCAATTCGGATGTGTCTATTCTCACGGGTTGCCGCGATGGCCCCCAATAAGGCGATCCAAAGTACCATGATACGCAGGCTGGGATCTGCCCATATCAATCCGGAATCAAACAGGTTTCGTAACAGTATCTGGCTGCCTGCTAACAGTATCATTCCCCCCAGCAAGATTGCTGTGAGTAGTTCTTCGAACAGGAGGATATAGCGCCGAATGGATTGCAGTGTGTCACTCATGAGGATTCATTATAACTGTATATCATGACAGGTATATATTTGGGTTAGACATCTTGTTTGAACTATTTTGGGAGAACAGTCACATCATATGTCGATCAGCCGATACCAGATGATCCCCTAGGCGTCTCCTGAAAAATTGATTGACTCAATGAATGTGAACAGTAAGCCATATGCAATGAGGTTGGTGGCTGGTGGTTAAAACACGATGTGGAGTGTTGGCAGGAATCAGTTCGGTATCGCCACGATGCAGGTTTAGGAGCGTGCCGTTCATTTCGAGTTTTGCGCTGCCCTGGAGAATGGCGATCCACTCGTCATGGGATTGCTGGGTTATTTCTGTGTCGGTGTCAGGAGGGCTTAAAATACGTTCAATAGTGATATTCTTTTTCTCCAACAAGGTTTCCAGCGTTTCGTTATCTCCATCAGCTTTATCTGGTTTGAACAGATTCTTATCTGACATGGTTTGCTTTACCTGTGTTGTGATTTGACTACATGGTTTATGTATATCAAGCATAGTGACATGTTTGATGTCTATAATCTGACGGCTTGTAGACTGAATACCGGACAGGCAGCCACTATCGCACGAATTGGTAATCAATTGTAGGTGGTCGGAAATAATCCTTAATGAACTGAACTTGAAGTTCGTTGTAGATTGATGAGGTTCTGCATCTCATCAAGCAATTCAATGTTGACAATACCATCTTTTCGCATCGTCTTCAGGGTTGAGTTTGCATGCATTTCCCAAGCCTCCTGCTGCTGAGTTGACGGGCTGACGAACTCTATACCCTGCTTCTTCAGAGCTGATAAGGCTGCAATATTATCTGCTCTGTTTTGTTTGTTCAGATTGATAAAAGTTGAACTCAAGGTTTGTTTGACCAATTCCTGGTCAGCCTTGCTGAGTTTGCTGAAGGCCTTTTCTTTAATGACCAGGGTGGCATAAAGATAAGCGAGAGGGACCTGGGTCAGGTAATTCACCCTGGTGTGCCATTGCAAAGCAATGGCACCTATTGGTGCGCTAGCTATAGTGTCTATCAAACCTGTCTGTAAACCGGTGAGGACATCCGTCAGGGGTAGTGGAATGGGTGAGATTCCCAATTGACCAAAGATTTTTGCGTTGACTCTGTCACCCTCGGGAATCCAGATTTTCAGACCCTTCATATTGTCTGTAGTTTTGACTGGAGAGTTGGACAGCAGGTATGCGAAGCCTCCCTCGCTGAGGCCGAAACTTATAAAACCCTCTTTTTTCAATCCATCAATGATCTGTTTGTCCATTACATGACGAACGGCATCGACTTCGTCAAGATTGCGAAATTGAAAGGGGAGTGTATAGATCTGTGCGTCGGGGTAAATCGTGCTCAGTCCACCACCAGTAATTGCACCACCTTGTAACTGTCCAACACGGATTTTTCTTAGCACACTGTTGTCATTGCCCATGACGCCGCCAGGGTAGAAACGGATCTTCACCCGACCATCTGTCTTTTTATCAATCTGCTTGGCAGCAGTTCGCATCTGCTTCATCCAATTTGTACCGTCAGGTGCCAGCGTGGCAATTTTTAATGTGGTTTTCGCATAGCCCACAGGAGTAAGCAGAAGTGTCATGACTAAAACAGCCAGCAAGCGGAACATGTTATCTAATCCTCAATGGTGGTATGTAACCAGTTATCCTGAATACGCTATTAGTTAATACGTAAGATCGAATCAATCGGACGCAAATAATTGCTATGTCTACGGTGTTTGCAGAGGCGGATTTCTATGCCTAGCAAACTGCCCCTCGGAATTACAAATCGGGTGGTTGATACGATTTAGGGGGGGGTGATGGCAGTTTTCCGGTAGAAGTCGGTTTGTACGCGTTAACCTATTATAAAAATACGGTTTTTACAAGCTGGTTACAAGTTGGTTAAGATTAAAAATAGTCATCCTGTATCAATAATTTAGCTTGTTCTTGAGCCATGATGTTGCTGAGGGTAAAGCCCTCCGTTACTGGGTCGGCCTGCAACACTTCATTTAGTAGTCTATCGTGAAGTGTTTTATCAAAAACCAAGCGGGCATAGTGTCGAGCGTATTCCAGTTTGACCCTTAGATCCCGGTTATCGGAATAGTTTATGGCCGACTCAAAATGTTGCTTTCCAAGTTCAGGTTTACCGCCCAGTGCTGGGGGTATCTGGCTGCGAATAACACCTAAATAGAGCTGAGCGCGTCCCTTCTCATAACCAGGATCCTGGTTGACTACCTGTAACAGAAGCGCTTCTGCTTTAGCCAGATCTGCGACAGCATTCCAATCGTCACTATGAGCCTGAATCCATCCTGCCCAGCTGGAAGCATAGATGTAAAGACCGTTAAGTTCCTGCTCTTCTGCCTGTTCGAGGGCAGCAGAAAATTGTTCAAATGGCTGGTCTGCTTTTTCGCAAATGGCTTTCTGTTCCTGGCAGAAAGCCTGGGTTGCATAGTCCAGGGCTTTTTGAGTGAGATTCTTGCGGCGTCCAGGGTCACTGATCAGGCCACCCGCATATGCACCATATAGCTTAGCCCCCGCATAGAGTAGATCCTTGTCATTGGGACTCTCTGCAATAAACGAATCTATCAGTAACAGATAGGCCGGAGCGCCATGCCGAACGATTTCCGGATCCGTCTGGTTAAGCATCGCGTTGGACAGGTTGGAAGCCAGTCTGCTGGTTGACATGGAGGTGCAGCCACTATCCAGCAGGAGTGTAAATCCACACAGTATTGAGAGAATTATTAGGCGATGATAGCTATTTTTCATCAGCCAATTGTGACAGGTTTCAGCGGTGTTTTCTGCCGACTTGTTCCATATGACGTAGCCAACTGGAGAATAGATTGCCGACAGAGCCGCTACCTGATCGACGCCCCTTGAATGTGTGGAAACACCCCTCATCCTTATCCTCATCATCGAGGCGGGCAGCACCGATGTCCAGGCAGAGATAGATAACAAACAGGTCGAGTATCAACAAGGCCACAACGACTGGTAGATGGATGATTGCATCTGTTTTCATCCAGCTGATGAGACCTGCATAGTTGCTGATCACCAGATAGAGTGTGCCGAACAGAATTGCTACAGCCAGCAACGAAAAGAAATCAGCGACATACTCATTTTTACGGGAGTACCCTTTCAGGCTTTTACAGACGGACATGGGCTCATCCCCCACAATTTATAGGAATTTATCAATATGAGACTAGTCTTCAACGGTGGTAATCACAAGGGAAAAAGCTTATTCGGTCGATTTTTACCGCTAAGTTAGTAGTGTGTATAGTACGAGTTACACTGAGAAGTACTGCGTTGAAGTCCCGCAAAGTGCTTGGTGATTCCTTTGAGGAATGCCTTAAGTGCTTGCCATTAAACAAAAAAATATATATGGGGGTAGGGAGTGGATTCAATACAAAAACTGATTGAGGGTCTCAACGGCATTGTCTGGGGACCGGTGATGCTGGTTTTGATCCTCGGTACAGGTCTGTTTCTGATGATCGGGCTGAAGCTGATGCCTCTAGCCCGTCTCAGGTATGGGTTCAAAATGCTATGGGCAGGACGTAAGCAGCAGGGTGCTGGTGAAATCAGCCCTTTTAACGCCCTGATGACCTCCCTTTCTGCAACTATCGGTACAGGCAATATCGCGGGTGTCGCAACGGCTATTGCACTGGGTGGGCCTGGTGCCCTGTTCTGGATGTGGTGTACCGCGCTGGTCGGTATGGCGACAAAGTACGCAGAAGCTGTGCTGGCTGTACGTTATCGGGAAGTGGATGAAAATGGTAACCACGTTGGTGGTCCCATGTACTACATCAAGAACGGTCTCGGTAGTAAGTGGGTATGGCTCGGTACCCTGTTTGCCATATTTGGCGCACTGGCTGGTTTCGGGATCGGCAATACAGTGCAGGCCAATTCGGTGGCACAGGCACTACTTAAAAATGAAAACCTTGAGATTGCACCAGCGATTACCGGTGGTGTGATGGCTGTTTTGGCTGCACTTGTGCTGATAGGTGGTATCAAAAGGATTGCTGAGGTTGCCGGTAAACTGGTTCCGATTATGGCGATTGCCTATCTACTGGGCGGCGGGCTGATTCTGGTTCTAAACATCACTGAAATCCCAGCGGCGATAGCAGAGATTGTGAAATATGCTTTTACACCGACAGCAGCAACCGGTGGTTTTGCCGGTGCGGCAGTATGGGCTGCGATTCGATTTGGTGTGGCACGAGGCGTCTTTTCAAATGAGGCGGGACTTGGCAGTGCACCAATTGCCCACGCCTCTGCTGCAACTGACAACCCAGTACGTCAGGGTACGGTGGCCATGTTGGGCACCTTTATCGATACCTTGATTGTATGTTCCGTTACCGGCCTGGCAATTGTGGTCACCGGGGTCTGGACAAGTGGTGAAACCGGTGCGGCGCTCTCTTCCAGCGCTTTTGAAATGGCATTGCCAGGCTATGGTGGATTGATTGTCAGTGTAGGGTTGGCTGTTTTTGCCTTTACCACCATTTTGGGTTGGAGTGTCTATAGCGAACGTTGTGTTGAGTACCTGTTTGGTATTAAAGCCATTATCCCGTTTCGTGTGCTTTGGATCATCATGATCCCAGTTGGTGCTCTTGCGCAGGATTATCTGAACTTTGTATGGTTAGTTGCGGATACCCTCAACGCGTTGATGGCGATTCCAAATCTTGTTGCGCTGCTGATGCTCAGTCCGGTGGTATTTAAATTGACCCGGGACTATTTCGCAGAAGGTGGAAAATAACCGGACAGTAAATTGATCTGGTTAACTATTATATCCCCAGCGGATTGGGGTTATTGAGTATTATCATATATTAATATAATGATTTTGATAGCATCCCCGGCTTTTTAACTAATCAGCCTAACAAGGGGTTGCAAATGCTCAGCAGTAACGAGTCATCTTTTAATCCAAACTATTTTCTCTCCGCACTTGGTGCGGGGGGATTAGCCATCTCCTTTTTTCTCTATCCGATGTTCATGTTGTCCCATCCAGAGACGCCGATGGTCGCGTTCGATTCCATCCAAGGTGTACTTATGGGAGAGAATCCACTGATTGCACTCCTATTGGCATTGGATCTGTTTGCAGTGCTTGGGTTCGCATTCGTCCATTTCCATCTGTTGGTAAAAAGCTTGATCGCATTTCAACGTTTTCGTCGCACTTCAGCCTATCAAGCATTGCGTAAAGGAAACAGTGAAGTTTCGCTGATGGCGATCCCCTTGACTGTCAGTATGAGTTTGAATGTCATGTTTGTCCTCAGTTCGCTTTTTATACCCGGACTATGGCAAGTGATGGAGTGGATTTTTCCTTTTGCACTGGCTGCTTTTATCGCCATCGGCATCTACGCTCTGCGCCTCTACGGTACCTATTTTGTGCGCCTGCTGATTAAAGGCGATTTCGATTTTGACAGTAACAATAATCTGAGTCAGTTAATGGCAATCTTTGCTTTTGCAATGATCGCCACAGGTCTTGCCGGTCCTGGTGCTATGAGTCATACCCAGGCTATTAACGCGATTGGTATTTTCGGTTCCATATTTTTTCTATCTTTGTCAGTGTTACTGGCAGTCGTGAAACTGGTTTTGGGAATGAAATCGATGTTGCGTCACGGTATTGCCAAGAAGTCGAGTTATACCCTTTGGATTCTATTACCGATATTTACTCTTTTTGGTATCAGCACTATCCGAATTATTATGGGACTACATCACGGATTTGAAGCACCACTTTCTCACCCCGGTCTTTTCATTTTTACTTCTGTCATTTTGTCATTAGAGATTCTGGTCGGCTTACTGGGGTACAAGGTGATGAAGCAGTTAGGTTATTTTAGCGACTACCTTGGTGGCGACAAGCGTGATGCGAGTAGTTTTGCATTGGTTTGCCCTGGCGTGGCGATGTTTGTCTTCGGCTTCTTTTTTATTACCTTCGGTCTTGTGAAAAATAGTTTGGTTTCGCCAATGTCACCAATCTATTTTCTGATTCTGGCGCCTTTTATCTGGATCCAGATTAAGACAGTGACGGTTTTTCTGAAGCTGAACTGCCAGGTTATGGGGTATGGGTTTTGCCGTATTGGGGATAGCGTTAAAGCTTGATCTGCTGACGGAGTAGTTTATGTCCGACGATAGATTTCGTCGGGCATAACTTTGGATCCTTAAACCGGTTTTCTATAGAGGCCAGAAATTCGTATCAGGAGTGGTAATCTTCAGTGAGGTCTTCTGCAGTGGCAAAATGTTGTCTGAGATAAAGAATAATATCATCAGATTCATACAGCCAGTCGGCCTTGTCCTGATGTTGAATTTTCAGGCATGGGGTCTGCATTTTTCCACCCCCCTGACGTAGCTCGTCTGCATAGGTCGTCGAGCTGACGGCATCACGCTGCTCAATCTTCAGATTCAGTTTGCGAATAATTCTGTTCACTTTGACGCAGTAGGGACAGAACGGAAAGATGTAGAGGGTGAGCCGGCCGCTCTCTAGATCGACTTGATGCTGTCTGGTTGGAGATCTTTTAACCGGTTTGGAAAGAAGTCCCGATAGCCAGTGGAACATTGGCTATTATCCCTGTTTGGAGCCGCCAAGGCACTCAGGTGAGTTGGGTACTGTACCGCCATGATTGAACCAGTCTTCAGGTGTCAGGGTATGTAGTGCCAATGCATGTACCCCCCCTTCACTTAACTCTTCAGCAAGCACCTTGTTCACACGGCGGTGTCGCTGAATCAATTTTTCTCCGTCGAAGGCTTCGCTTACCAGGACAACCTTGAAATGTGATTCAGCACCTTTGGGGACGCTGTGGTTGTGGCTCTCATCAATTACTTCCAAATGGAGTGGAGAGAAGTTTTCCTGTAGCTTTTTTTCTATGATTTGCTGAGTGGTTGTCATTTGGCGTCCTGTTGATGTCGGTGTTATTAACTGTGGAGATGTAGGGTTTGATCAGCGTTTTGTCTCATAGTTTCAGAGCCTCTCTGACAAAGGGTATCGTCAGCTTTCGCTGAGCCGCAAGAGAGGCCTGGTCCAGACGGTCGATAAGGATCGTCAGGAAGTGGATGTCCCGGGGGGTTCTCTGAAGCAGGAATCTTGCAGTATCGACACTCATCGACATGCCTCGAGATTCCGCACTGCTGAGTAGAAGTTCCAGGCGCTCGTCATCATTCAAGGGAAACAGATGATAACAAGGGCCCCAGGTCAGCCGTGAGGCCAGGTCGGCTAGTTGCAAGGATAGTTGTCCTGGAGGACGGTCACAAGCAATGATCAGCTGAGCGTTATGCTCTCTCAACTGATTAAAGAGGTTGAATATCGCCATTTCCCAGGCCCTATCCCCTGCAAGCACCTGTAGATCGTCGAGGCAGACCAGAGAGAAGCTCTCAAGTCCTTCCAGCATGGCTGGTTGCAGGCCATGCTCAGACTTGAATGGGAGATAGGCAGGTTGTTCACCATTGGCTTGGGATTGCTGGCAGGCCGCCTGGAGCAGGTGGCTTTTACCACAACCTGAATCGCCCCAAAGATAGATATAAGGGTCGGTTTCAGTGCGCAAACGGGAGACAGCTTCGCCATTTCGACCGATGACGAAGTGTCTGAAATCGACTCTGGGTCTGATGCTCAAGCCAAGGGGGAGTTGAGTGGGCATGATCGTTAAACTGAGTTTATTTTTTCAGCTGTAGGATTATTTCAGCCATACGTTTGCCCTGGGTAAGACAGATGCGTTTTTCCTCTTCCGTGATGGGAAGTTTGCTGTCCTTACCTGCCGTATGACTGGCCCCATAGGGCGTGCCACCACTCTGGGTGTGGAGCAGGGCGGTCTCACTGTAAGGAATGCCGAGTAGCATCATGCCATGGTGCAGTAAGGGCAACATCATGGACAACAATGTGCTCTCCTGACCACCGTGAAGGCTGGAGGTGGAGGTAAACACAGAGGCCGGTTTGCCGATCATTGCGCCGCTCATCCATAATGGACTGGTCGAATCAAGGCAATACTTCATGGCAGCGGCCATGTTACCGAAACGGGTCGGACTGCCGAGAATCAAGCCGTCACAATCGCGAAAATCTGACTCTGTAATATAGGGAGCGCCACTTTCAGGGATTGTGTCTTGCGTGGCCTCGCATACCGCGGAGACCTCCGGGACTGTTCTCAGTTTTGCCTGAACACCAGTAACCTCTTCCACGCCACGGGCTATGATACGGGCCATTTCTGCTGTAGCACCATGCCGGCTATAGTATAAAATCAGGACTTCGGCCATATGTTTTCTTCCGGGTTGGTGGGTATCGTAAGCTGATTCAAAGTATTTCCAATACCTTTTCCGGAGGTCGGCCGATTGCTGCCTTGCCATCCTTTATGACGATCGGCCGTTCGATCAGTTTGGGATGAGCGATCATGGCGTCAATCAACTGTTTTCGGGTCAGGCTTGGATCATCGAGTTGGTTTTCCTTATATTCTGACTCTTTCTTTCGCATCAAATCACGGGGTTCCAGGCCAAGCATATTCAGGATCTGCTCCAGGGTTTTCTCGTCAGGTGGTGTTTTCAAATACTCCACAATATCAGCTTCCACCCCTTGTTCCTGGAGTAATTGCAAGGTCTGTCTGGATTTGCTGCAGCGAGGGTTATGATAGATCTCAATGCTCATTGTAAGTTGTCTCTCCTGGTGGTTGACGGCCATTGTATCCATATGGCATTGACTGCTCCACTGGACATCTTGTTGTAGCATACTTTGATTCAGGGAATCCCAGAGTAATTCAGGGGCCGAAATTTTTTAACGTCAAGTGATACACATAAGGAAACTCGTTGATGAATCTGCAGAACCTTAGTCAGAGGTTGATGGCATATCTACAACATCTGCGTTCGTTTATAAGATTGCTGGCACACCATTTTGTGGCTGATGGTGGGCTCCAGCATGTCGCTTCCTTGACCTATACCACACTTCTATCCCTGGTGCCTCTGATGACTGTGTTACTGGCGCTGTTCTCCGTGTTCCCGGCTTCTGAACGGATGTCGGAACAGATTGAGGATTTTCTGTTTCAGAACTTTGTTCCTGCTGCGGGTGAAGTTGTGCAGCAGCATCTGAGGAATTTCAGCCAAAAAGCGGCACAGCTTACCGGGGTGGGCTTTGTATTTCTGATTCTGGTCGCTCTACTTTTAATGAGCAATATTGATAAGGCCTTTAATGCCATATGGCATGTCAGAAAAAGCCGGCCGCCGTTGGCAAAGTTTACAGTTTATTGGGCGATTCTCTCTCTTGGCCCCGTACTGATCGTGGTCAGTGTGGGGGTGACTTCATACCTGGTGTCGATTCCGCTGATTGAACAGGCTCAGGCAATTGTGATGGTCCGCTCCAAGTTGCTCAGTATTATGCCTATAGCAATTTCAGCCTTGGCTTTCAGTATGTTGTACGCACTTGTGCCAAATCGATCAGTGCCTATGCGACATGCGCTACTGGGTGGTCTGCTTGCTGCTTTGCTGTTCGAGTTATCGAAACGGGGATTTGCCCTCTACGTGACCACATTTCCTACCTATGAGGCGATCTATGGCGCGTTGGCTGTTGTACCCATCTTTCTGATCTGGATCTATCTCTCCTGGTTGGTGACCCTGGTTGGTGCTGAGTTTACCTACTGTCTGGGAATCTATCGGCAGGATTGGAGAGAGCACTACCACCAACGTGGAGGAGCATTTCTTTTAGCGCTGCGACTGCTTGCTCAGCTGAGAATCTCACAACATCAAGGGGTTTCAATCTCCACT
Source organism: Candidatus Thiodiazotropha sp. DIVDIV (assembly GCA_040506275.1). Taxonomy (GTDB): domain Bacteria; phylum Pseudomonadota; class Gammaproteobacteria; order Chromatiales; family Chromatiaceae; genus Thiodiazotropha. Next base: position 107,194 of record JBEVXD010000004.1, on the reverse strand, counting down.
CGCCAGCTCCTGATGCAGATTCCCGCTGCTACGGAGGAGCAGGTCGATGAGACATTGAACAAGCTCCATACGGCCCACCTGGTACTTAAAGCAGATGAAAAAGGGTGGGCATTGGCAAGAGATCTAAGGGAGGTGAAACTGAGCGATCTATACTACTCAGCAGCTTATGTCTTGCCTGGCAGTGGACAAACGGCGGGAATGTCTGAGGCCCTTAAGGATCTTGTTGAGGGACTGAATCTTACGCTGCGTCAGACTATGGAGAGGCCGCTGGAGGAGCTACTGAACGAACCGGTGGTACCGAAACATGAACAGGAATCGTTCAAACACTCTTGACCCGAAAGCGCTCGAAATGGGCTGTTGTCTCCAGTTGCTGCAGTGGACTAATGCTAGGTGATGGGATCATCTCTTCAATCCTGTACTCCTGCCCAATGACAAAAAAGTGCTTTGGTACAATAAGTGAACTGCGGTTGTTGTGCCCTTGATCGATAAATATACCGGGTTGATCCGGGTTGGGTGACTCTTCTGTCTGGGGCTGGGCAAGCCGGATCGTGATCGGAGCAATTTTACCAAGAACAAACTGTATACCTATTTCAAGCTGGTTGTTCTCACTGTTCATTGCACGTTTGACCACGCCTAGCTTCCAGTCACTGCCTTGGCGCTTCTCATTGTTTGAGATCAATATCAATTCGCCTATAAGTTGGCCGGTGACAGCCTGTCGTGGAATACACAAAGCGACCCCCGATCGGCTTTGATTACTGCGCAGTGCGACAATCTGGTTCTCATTGACAGAGGTAGAGGCACTACCAATGCCCACTGGCTGGGTCATAGTGATCTCTTGTTCATCACTTTCAACAGAGTTGTTCTGGTTGGTTAGATAATTGTGTGCTTTTTGCACGCCCAGCCACATCAATACCTGCCCTGAAGTGTTGTGACGTTCACTATCGCGTTTGAGTCGTATATGCCAGGTTTTCAACATTCTTGCGAACAGATTTTTAACTTCTCTGGTCGTCAACTGATTAAGACTACTCGGTTTACTCTGTTCTGATTGCTCCAAACGGCGTAATTGTTGATGCAGGCTCTTACTCACAGGACTGAGGTCAAACAGTGCGAATCGGGGCAGTGCCAGATTTTCGAGACAATCCTCATGAAAAAGATAGGGAGGCACTTCCCCAAGACGATCTATGATGTAGCGCCCGGTCGACTCCTCATCCGGAGTGGGGGTGGCGATACGAGCTTCACTGGCGACAGAGTTCAAAAAGTCAAAGCAGAGCCAGGATTCCCCCTCTTGCAGGTGGCATGGATCCAGAAGCAGTAGTAACAGATAACGATTGAATTGGTGAGCAATAGTAGCCTGGTGGGATTCTGGCTGATCACTATCCTCCATCTCAATAAATTGTAGATTTTGCTCACAGGCAAAGGTCATCAAGCGTGACAACAGTCGGTAGGAAGAGACTGAACGGCAGTCAAACTCTTCGCAGGCAAGAAGATAATCGAGAATAAAATACTTAGTCGCGAAATAGAGTGCCTGACCGAGTAGTGTGACTACCTTTTTATTTGGCTTGCTGGTAATGCACTTATTTGCGATATGGCAATACCCATATCCCATCTCCAACATCACACGGCGAATATCCGTGATCGGGCCTTGATGCTTACGTTGTGTCAGACCATGAACGAGACGCATTGCTGGTGTGACATAGATCTGCATCAACTCTTCACGCTTCTTGACCTGGCCGGGGAAACGGTTCAGACGCCCTAGACTGGTAATCACGTTTTCAGCGAGTTGCTGGGGATTGGCAAAGGGCAGGGCGGTGGCCCATTGTCCCAGTTGCTGAGGATCGGTCTCGACCAGGGGATTCTCAAAGGGATCAGCTTGAGGCACAAAAAACAGAGGTTGTTTGTTGGTGGGTGCTTTGTGGGAAAAAAAATCAAACATATGTATTTTCTGTTAAATCCATTTCTTTATATTCTGGCGTCCATAACAAATTATACCATCTATAGATTAGCTTAAGAGGTAATATTAACCTAATCCCCCAATGCCTCAGATTCAGTGAAAAACTGGTTGACTGTAGTTATAGAGATCGACTCAGTGTATAAAGCTGTAACTCCAGGCAAGATTCTGCATTTATATTGAATATGCAATATTACTATATTTTAATTATTTAATATTCATGGCTTGCTGAGAACTGGGCTGCTCCAATGGGACGCTTTCCTGGCATGGATGACTGTCATGAGCGGAAATAGGAAGTTCCGGTTAAGGTTTTCCTCAATTGCACTTATCGGAATTTAGCCTGAGAATGGTGGTCTTAATAATTCTGCCATCCAGATGATTATCAATACTACGGAGATATTTATGCAGCACAACAATCCCCTAAGCCGCGTCTTGCTTTTCTGCGGATTGTGGATGTTTTTCCTCCCGGTAATGGCAGAGCCGGTAGATTTTGAGCTTCCTGGACTGGATGGCAAGAGCTATCGCCTTTCGGACTATCGGGGGAAATGGGTATTGGTTAACTACTGGGCCACTTGGTGTCCACCCTGTCGGGAAGAGCTACCCGAGCTGGAAGTGTTCCACTCAAATCACAAGGACAAGGATGCTGTGGTATTAGGTGTTGCAATGGAGCGAATTGACCCGCCTCGCCTCAAGGCTTTTGTCGATGAGCAGTTTCTGAGTTATCCGATTTTATTGACAAAACCAGCGGCACGAACCGAATTGGGTCGGGTTCCTGGTCTGCCTACCTCATTTTTGGTCAATCCTAAGGGTGAGCTGGTGGCCCGTGAGGTGGGTCCTGTGACCCTGGAAGATCTAGAGTCTTTCATAAATGACGAAACCGATGCTAAGGAAGAGAACAACTGAGGGGAGTGATAATGACTCGGTCCATATTTTTACTGATCCTGACTAGCCTCTTTTTTGGCGATGCAATCGCTGCTACCCGTGATCCAGTCAACTATTTTTTTGATCAGTCACTGGGCGATTTCAGCGAAGAGCTGGATGTTGCCAGAGAAGAGGGAAAAAAAGGGATATTGATCATGTTTGAAATGGATGAATGCCCCTTTTGCCACCGGATGAAGAGCAGAGTGCTTAATCAAGTGGAGGTACAGGACTACTTTAAATCACATTTCCAGGTATATACCGTAGATATTGAAGGGGATGTGGAGATTGCCGATTTCAAGGGGCAACCAATGAAGGAGAAAGACTTCGCCTTTAAGCAGTTTAAAGTGCGCGCAACTCCCGTTTTCGGTTTTTTCGATCTGGAGGGTAATTTGATTACCCGTTTCACGGGCGCGACTAACACTGCCGAGGAGTTTTTGTGGCTCGGTGAGTTCGTGGTGGAAGAGCACTATAAATCGACAAATTTTACACGTTATAAACGGGCTAAAAAAAAGGAACTTAGGAAGTAGTGACGAGTTTGATCAATAAAATCTCCATGGGTCGCCCGCTTCTGCTGATCTTCTTTTTTATCCCATTGGATGTTGCTGCACTGGAACCCCTGCCGACCCCGCTTTCACTCGGACATGCGCTGAGCCTGGCGGATGAGGAGCACCCTGAACGGGACTTGGCGGTTGCTGCCCTGGCCCTATCCGAAGCAGAAAAACTACAGGCCGATTCTGGTGACGATTTACGTATTGATGTCAGTGCGGAATTGCGTGCTATTGAACCTTCGGAAATCGCTGTCTACCAGACCCATAATGATAGCCTGGCCAGACTCAGGGTCAGCAAACAGCTTTATGATTTTGGCCGTACTTCTCATGCAATGGAGGCGGCTGAGGCAGATTTAGAGTCCCGCCGCTGGCAGCTTATTGAAGTGCGCCAGCAACGCAGACTGGATGTGATGGCTCGATTCTTCAATGTTCTTTTGGCAGATTTAGAGAATGCCAGGGACAACGAAGCCCTTTCCATAGACTACATCCGCTTCGATCGTGCCCGCACCAGGAACGAGCTGGGTAAGGTGTCAGATATCGAGATGCTGGAGTTGGAGAGCCTCTACCAAAAATCCAGACGCAAGCTGACGGTCAGTGGTAATCGCCAACGCATCACCCGATCCCAATTGGCGATCAGTCTGAATCGACCTCTCGATCTTCCCGCCGAACTGGAGATACCTCACTTCGAACCATTGGATAAGGTGGCTGAAATCGAGGCGTTGGTGGAGCTTGCCATAACCGGTAACCCAGGACTCAGAAAGATCAGGGCTGAGCTACAGGCGGCACAAAAAAAGTTACAGGCGAGTGAATCGGAGGGAAATCCGGTAATTCGCGCTCAACTTGAGGCGGCTACTTATGAGCGGGAGCTTGGGGGACGCAACCCCCTGACCGCATCTCTGGTGTTTGAGCTGCCGCTCTACCAAGGCAGTCGGGTCGATGCTGCAACGGCAAAACAGCGTGCTTTGATCCAACAGAAACAAGCTGAACTTGCAGCTTATGAACTTGCCCTCAGGCAGCAGGTTCTTGATTATTGGATGGAACTCGAGCAGTTGCGTATTGAGTCTGAAGAGATCGGTGTGACTGGTGATTATCGTGACCTCTATCTGGATCGAAGTCGAACACTCTATGACTTGGATCTCTCCTCTGATCTGGGGGATTCGATGACCCAGATTGCAGCAATTCAGTATCAGAGTGCCAAGAATACCTACCAAATACAGTTGGCATTGGCACACCTCAAAGCCTTAACGGGGGGATTGCTGGATCAAGAAGAGAGAGCTGAAGTGCCATAATCGGATAGGAATATGACGATGACTCAGCTGTTCACCAGGTAACCTGGATGATCTCCAGAGAATATATCCGGGAACTACGATGAACCACTATTCCGAACTCCATGTGGTTACATCCGAATGAAAAAATAGAATCGAGTGGAGCGGTTGAAAATATCAAAAAGTATAAGGGGGATAGTGATGAGGGTACTGATGATTTTCTGTTTGCTGTTCAGTGGACAGTCGATAGCCCAGGATTTAGAGGCGGTGACAGATTGGTATCAACAGGTTGAGCTAAGTACCTTGGTGGACGGCATGGTAAGTCGTGTGAATGGAATCGAGGGAGAGGCTGTCAGCCGTGGAACGATATTGATCGAGCTTGACCAACGGGGCTTTAAAAGCCAGCTTGCTGCTGCAGAGTCACGCCTCGAAGCGACGACTCAACAGAATGCTGAAGCAAAAAGAGAGTTGGATCGTGCACTTGAACTGTATGATAGGACCCTGTTATCAGATCATGAGCGTAAGCAGGCAGAGATTGAGGCTGCCATGTCGGATGCTGCCTATCGGGAAGCGGAAGCGCAATTGGTCAAGATACGCCTGCAGCGGGAGTACAGTAAGATAACCGCGCCTTTCGACGGTGTTGTTGAAAAGATATATGTTCAACCAGGGCAGGCGGTTATCAATCGGGATAGTGCTGTACCCTTACTCCATTTTTGTGATACCTCTCGAATGAAAGCAGTGACAGATATTGATGCCCGTGGTGCTGTTAAGCTGAAACCAGGAACCGCAGTGCAGATTGGAGTGAGGGGGAAATGGTTGAAAGGAGAGATTTCGCGGTTGGGTTTAAAACCTGTTTCAGAGGATGCAAATGGAGCGCGCTACGCATTGGAGGCGAGCTTTCAAATCCCTGAGTCAACGTTGATCAGAGCTGGGGAGAAGGCAGTTTTGAGGATTTCGGATGAATGATCGAGGCGAAGCCGGGCCAATCTGTGTGCGCTGTTTTGTTGGCGGACGGGTTCAAGGGGTTTTTTACCGTGCTTCAGCAAGACATGTGGCCCAGGGCCTGGGTATCAAAGGGTTCGCTAAAAACTTGAGTGATGGCCGGGTAGAGGTAGTCGCTTGCGGTGCTGTGGAGTCGATTGACGAGCTCAGGAATTGGTTACGCAAAGGTCCGGCAGACGCAAAAGTGTCCGGGGTCTCCTGTGAAGTCATCGATCAGCAGATATTCAGTGATTTTTCCATTAGCTGAGTTTAGATCAGCTCAGACTGTATCGGAGATACTCTGGTGCAAGTGGTACGGATCCATTTCAGGATGGGTGATGCAACATATACCAGCTTAAAACCGCAGCGGGGCGGTACCCCGCGATTTATACTCTTTCCAGTGCTTCCGCATGAAGATATATAACCACCATTCAACATACTCTTAGCAGTTGATGACCCTCCCTATTGAGAATACCCAGGTTGATCGAGTGGCCTGAACTTCATCGTCGGCTCAACCGCTTCGTTGTATGGAGTGTAATTGGCCGAGGGATCCTGGGAATTGTTCCGGTAGACCGGTGGCTGTTGGTAACCTTGTGGTGAGGAGGGGTTGCTGGAATATCCTGATGATGCCTGAGGAGTTGGTGTTGGAGACTGTTGGTAGGGCATGTTCAGACTCCCTGCAGAGTTCTGCTCTGCCGGTTGCTGATCCATGGGCCGGAACTGGAATTGCTCCTGGGGTGCAGATCTGTATTGAGTCGTGGATCTCGATGTTGGTGCGGATTGATAGTTCTGGGCGGGCTGTTCTGTATAGCTTGGGGTAGGTGATGCCTGTTGAGTGGGTTGTTGATATCCTGGATTCACAGGATATTGGGCGGTAGGTGCGCCATAGCCCATCGGGGGTTGCCCATAATTTCCACTTGGATAAGGGTACCCCTGTGGATAGCCTGGATAGGCCTGAGGCGCGTAGTAGGGTGTATTGTAATAGTCGTTATATCCACCCTGGTTTCTGTCGGAACCACCAAACATGTTACGCATGGGATTCATCATACCACCCATCATATTGTTCGGATTGACATTGAATTGTCGACTGTTCTGATGGTCATCGCCTGATAGCTCCGAAGAGCCCAGTACTAATAGGGTATAAACCGTAAGCCATTTCAAGCGTGTCATGATGTGATACCTCTGATGGGTCGTTTTTGTCTTGTTGCGGTGTATTTTGCTTGTTGTCGATATTTATACCGCAACTTTCTATTACAGAGATAATACACTAAGCCGAATAGGGATAAACCCAGCATGAGACTTTGTATTTATTAACCAGGAGGTTGCCGAATGAGGCTTCCGCCATTAACGAATGGCCATATCATAAAACGCTACAAGCGGTTTTTAGCAGATGTTGAGTTGTCTGATGGAGAGATTCTGACGGTTCACTGCCCCAATACCGGGAGTATGTCCGGATGCTGGGAACCCGGAGCTCCGGTACAGATCAGTTATAGCGATAACCCGCGCAGGAAGCTCCCCTGGACCCTGGAGCGGGTTGATATGGGCCAGGGTTGGATTGGCGTTCATACCGGACGAACCAATCCGGTGGTGGAAGAGGCACTTAAGGGCGGACTTATTAAGCCTGTGGCAGATTACCGGACGGTCAGAAGGGAAGTGCCCTTTGAAAGTCATGGGGAGCGATCCAGGTTTGATTTTATGCTGCCAGGGGAGGGGGTGCCTGATGTCTGGATTGAAGTCAAAAATGTAACCCTATGGGAAGGTAAGGGACTTAGTTTTCCCGATGCGGTAACCCTGCGTGGACGAAAGCATCTGGAGCAGCTCGCGCAGCTATCTGAAGGCGGGTGTCGGGCGGTGATGATATATGCACTCAATCGTCCTGAGGGTAACTACTTCTCACCTGCAGATAATATTGATCCGGATTATGGAACTACTTTGCGTCGGGTGGTTGAGAAATCCGGGGTAGAGGTGCTCGCGCTTCGGATAGCGCACAGCAAACAGGCCATGAAGGTGGCTGAAGAGGTTCCTGTCAAACTAGTGGGCCATGCGGTAAATAAGGTAACGATCAGCCGGACCCACTAGATATTAATCTGGGATTAGAGTGGATTTCAATGACTGGTAGGTTGGATAAGCGGAGCGCCATCCAACATTTCAGGTGGTTCCCGCAGGAGATTGTCGGATGGCGCTCCGCTTATCCGACCTACATCAGGTTATACATTAAGCCATCTAGGAGACAGACACATTCTTACTAAATGAAATATTTAGGACTGGCAGGCCAATTCAAGTGAGTGCAACGAAGCTGCTGAGGCTTGTGGGCCGGCCCGAAGGGAGCCCCGCTCATCAGTCAATGCTGCGTTGTACTCCTTGGAAAGGGCTTGCCATTCCCTGCGGCGTACGCCTTGCCTTGACTGATGAGCGGGGCTCTGATCGTTACCTTAATTTACCGCATGGTCCACTAGTGTAGTGTCCTCGATCGATTGCCGGGTTAATAGATGGGAGACCACACTGACTGTTCAGTAGCCGATAGAAGCCAGGTCGAGTCCTGAGGGGATCTCTGGAAGCGCACTGATACCACTTAGAATTTCACCATCCGGTTGCAGACTCAGCCAACGATAACCCGGTGGTGTCGCGTCGATGGCAAAATCGTCTTCACCTGCGGTGAATTGTACACAGGTGGAAGGCGAGCCGAGAATCTTAAGGCCGTTGTGCGTTGCCTCGAAGGTCTGGTGGATATGTCCGCAGAGTATCCCTTTTACCTGGGGGTGGTTCTGGATCAGATCGAAAAATGGCTCTGACCTCTCCAATACCATTGTATCCATCCAGCGGCTACCCACGGGTAGTGGGTGGTGATGCATACAGACCAGGGTGTGTTTGTCAGGGTGAGACTCAAGCAACTTCTGCAGCAATCTCAACTCTGTTTCATTGATTGTGCCACCATCACTGCCCGGTATTGTGGAATCAAGGAAAACCAGAGACCAGCCTTTAGCCTGCGTACTGGATATGCAGTGCACGTTCTCCTGATTGAGTATCTGCTTCATTTTTTCCGGCTGATCATGATTGCCAGGCAGACAGTAGGTTGGTATTTCGGTCAATTTGAGTCTACCAAGCAGCCGCTTATAGCCACTGTCGGAGGCATCATGTACCAAGTCACCGGTGGCGAGCACGATATCCGGTCTGCCGGCTTCCTGCAGCGCCTGTCCCAGTACCTGGTCGAATGTCTCAAGGGTATTGATACCCAATAGACATCGTGACGGATCCGCATAGAGATGGCTATCCGTGATTTGCAGTACCTTCAATCCATCATCAGGCAGTTGCCTGAATAGTTCTGGCTTGTAGTCGGGATGGCTACTCATAGAGCGGTTCATCTTTCTGTTTTTAAAGCTGACGAGCAATTTGACTCTCCAGGCCCCAGCAGGATCATCGTTATATTGACATAATATTAGAACAGTAATGGCTAAAGCAAAAACCGATTTTTTACTTCAATGTCCTAAACTTAGGAATTATTCCACATTCGGCTTCAATTTCTGTTGAAGCGTTAACATTTTTACATCAATTAATTTTTTCTATAGCCTCGTCTACAATATATATCATGACCCTAAATGAACTTAGATACATAGTCGCAGTTGCCCAAAAGCGCCATTTTGGTCACGCTGCCGAGGCCTGTTACGTTAGCCAGCCAACACTCAGTGTAGCTGTCAAAAAGCTGGAGGAGGAACTCGGTGTCGGATTATTTGAGCGGGGCCAGGGAGAAGTCAGCCTGACCTCCGCGGGAGAGCGTATAGTGGCTCAGGCGCAAAGGGTGTTGGAAGAGGCGGGGACAATACGACAACTTGCCAGTCAAAGTGTAGATCAGCTGGTTGGACCTTTAAATGTCGGGGCTATCTATACTGTTGGGCCCTACCTGTTTCCTTATCTGATTCCCACGCTGTATGCCCGTGCCAGTGCTATGAGTCTGATAATCAAAGAGAATTTTACCGCAAATCTGACTGAGCAGTTGAAGCAGGGAGAGTTAGACGTGGTGATTATCTCCCTGCCTTACGATGAGCCGGGGATTGCGACAAGACCATTGTATGAAGAGTCTTTTTCCGTTCTGATGCGGGTAAATCATCCTCTGGCGGCCTGTGAGACGATTACTGAGAAGCAGCTGGAAAAGGAGGACGTGCTGTTACTGGGTGAAGGACACTGTTTCCGCGAACAGGTAAAAATGATCTGTCCGGGGTGTTTAAAGACCTCGAATGGCGAAGGAAACCTTCAAAAGAGTCTGGAGGGTGGATCTCTTGAGACCATTCGCTACATGGTGGCCAGTGGAATCGGTATTTCGATTCTTCCTGATTCGGCAATTGGCGGAGAGTACCTGCCCTGGGATCAACTGACTACCCGCCCATTGACACAAGAGTCTCCGAAGCGTTGCATAGCCATGGCCTGGCGTAAAAGTTTTCCGCGTCCACAGGCAGTGGAACTACTTGGTGAGTCGATCAGAGCCAGTAAACTGCACGGAGTTACGCTGGTTGAAGGTGTTCCAAAAATCGGATTGGCGGTAGTCTGATCTGCGATGCTGTTCAGATGACCCTGTCGTTTCCACCATCAATGGGTATCTGGGCGCCAGTGGTTTTGCTGAAACGTTTGTCGCAGAGCTCTGCTGCCAGTTCCGCCACATCATGACTGGTAATCTCGCACCCCAACAGATTGCGTTTTTTATACTCCTCAACTGAGAGGTCGTAGTGTTTGGCCCGGGTTTCCAATACTTGGGTTGTCCAGATGCCGGTATCGAAAACAGCATCAGGATGCAGGCTGTTGATGAGGATATTGTCGTTTGACCACTCCAGAGCTACGATTCTGGCCAACTGGTTGAGCGCTGCCTTGGAAGCAGAGTAGGCAGCGGCACCCTGACCAGGGGCGGGCACGTTTTTAGAACCGATTACCACCACCCGGCCGTGTCTGGCTGCCAATTTCAGATAGGGGTGAGACTCCCGCAACAGGCTAAGATTGGCATCAAGGTTGACCTGCATGACCTGCCGCCAGACTGCATCATCAAGCTCGGCGACAGCGCAGCCAGAAGGGAAGATCCCGGCATTGAGTACCAATATGTCCAAGCCACCAAAGTGTAAGCAGGTTTCGGACAGGGCCTGCTTCAAGGCCAGAGTATCGGTAACATCACACTGGATACCTAAAAAATCCTGATTGGGGAATAGATGGGTGATTTCTGGGTTACGGTCGAGACCAACAACTGCGGCTCCCCGTTGTAGCATTGAACTGACACAGGCTTTGCCAATGCCGGAAGCAGCTCCGGTAACCAGTGCCACCTCGCCCTGAAATGGAGGGGTGTTGCCATTTTTTCTCAGCTTGGCCTGCTCTAATTCCCAATACTCGACATCAAAGATATCCTGGCTGGAGAGTGCTTGCCACTGATCCAGCATTTCAGCGCGCTGAATAATACCTATGGTGTGTCGGTAGATATCAGCGACGATGTTCGCCTGTCGCCCGCTTTTTCCAAGGCTGAGCATGCCGAGATGAGGGTCGAGTATGACCCTGGGTGCAGGATCCAGCATCTCGACCGGGTTGCGGGCATTGAGGGCATGCTTTTCGAAATAGCGTTGATATTCACCGACATATTCAATCACCTCAGTGCCAATCATCGGTTTTTGTTTGGTGCGAAGTACATGGTCGGGTGTGGCCGGGCCACGTTTCGCGATCTCTTCCAAATCCGGGCGTTGGCAAAATGCGAGTTCGAAAGGACTGCGATGACTCTGCATTACCATTGGGTAGCCGGCTACATCAGAGATCTCTTTACGTAGCTGAGCCAGGGCTTCTGGTTCCACGTCCCGGTTCTGACTCTGCTCGGTAATTTCCCACGCATTGTTCTGTTCGAGATATTGCTCAGCTTCATCCACCAATTGAATCATCCGTTCATAAGATTGCTGAGCATCATCACCAAAGGTGAAGAGACCGTGGTTCATCAACACCATACCCAGCGTATCTGCGTGGGCTTGTTTGGGAAAATGTTGTGCCACGGTACGTGCCAGATCGAATCCCGGCATCACGTAGGGAATCACCACCACGCGATTTTGGTAGAGTTCCCTTATCCGCTGTTCGCCCTGAGGAGTGTTCGTCAGGGTAATGATCGCATCGGCGTGGGTGTGATCGACATACTTGTAGGGCAGCAGGGCATGCAGGATCGCCTCTACCGATGGTGTGGGTGCGTTGGCCTTGGTCTGGTGGGTCTTAAGTTGGTTGACCATCTCACTGTCACCCAGTGAGTCAAGTTCTGCCAAGCGCAAAAGATGGCTCATTCGAACCGGGGTGTACCCAGGCTCTTCAATGGTTGCAAGATCCCATCCGCTCCCTTTCACATAGAGTATCTGCTCCTCTTCACCAAATAGATCCTGTTCAAGAATCTTCACAGAGGTATTGCCACCGCCATGTAGAACCAGAGCTGGGTCTGAACCGAGTAAACGGGAGCTATAGACTCTGAGTGCTAATTCATTTTGGCATAGACCGGCTTCGGCTTGGTTCCAAAGGCTTTTCATGATCCTAGAATCCGTAGTTGAAGATGGATTTATGTGGAATTCCAATTTGCCCCGAAAAGAGCCATTCGCCTCTAATGTCTAATCCCCTAACAAGCGTGGCAATGCAGCAGGCCAGGTCGGGGGGAGACAAATCGGTATGACACTTTGACGCTTACCCTCCAGGCGGGTGGAAAAGAGATTTCTGGATTTGTCATCTCATCTCCACTCCTCACGGTCATGAGATAGTTATCAAATTCGGGTGGTGGGTTACTGCTCCTTCAGAAATTTTCAGTGGAAGTGAACAGGCCAACCCTTAGATCTTTGGCTGTGTATATCTCTCTGCCATCGACTTTCATGACGCCGTCGGCAACACCCAGCACAAGTTTGCGGGTTATTACCCGTTTAATATCGATTTGATAGGTGACTGATTTTGCTTTTGGCAGTACTTGACCTGTGAATTTTACTTCACCCACTCCGAGGGCACGACCATGTCCAGGGTTACCAATCCAGGCTAGAAAGAAGCCAACCAACTGCCACATCGCATCCAGTCCCAGGCAGCCGGGCATCACCGGATCTCCAGGAAAGTGACAGTCGAAAAACCATAAATCAGGATTGATATCCAGCTCAGCGAGGATCTCCCCCTTACCGAAAGCGCCCCCTTCGTCTGCAATCTTTTGGACTCGGTCCATCATCAGCATATTGGGGGTGGGCAGTTGTGCATTGCCTGGACCAAACATTTCACCACTGCCGCAAAGTAGTAGTTCATCACGGGTAAAAGAACTCTGCTTGGTCATTATGTTCATGCCTCTTAGCTTGCTGTCCCCCCAAACTGGGGTGGAAAAACCCCGTAGTGTCCTAGCACTGATAGGGGTGTGTCAAATCAAGTGATGATATTTGCCGTCTAATTCATTTATGCGCGCTTTGCTGGCAGGTACCTGTAGGGACCCCCCAATAAGGTCTATCCAAGTTGAGCAACAATATTGCCAACGATCTCTGTGAGCGGTATGAACTGATTTTCCGATTCACTGCGCCCACGATACTCAACCTGCTCCTTGTCGAGGGATTTATCACCAACAACGATGCGATGGGGAATCCCGATCAGTTCCATATCGGCAAACATGAAACCGGGTCTGACATCCCGGTCATCCAGCAGTACCTCAATGCCTGCAGCAGTCAGTTCGGCATAGAGTTTTTCCACAGCTTCTCTGACCCGTTCTGATTTACCCATTTTCATCGGACAGATTGCTACTTGAAAGGGAGCAAGCGCATTTGGCCAGACGATACCGCGGTCATCATGATGCTGTTCGATGGCGGCTGCCACCACCCGGGTGACGCCGATACCATAACAACCCATGGTCATCACAACAGCTTTGCCATTTTCATCCAGTACGGTTGCATTCAGTGCTTCGCTGTATTTCTGGCCCAACTGGAAGATGTGACCTACTTCGATACCCCGGGCAATGGTCAGGGTTCCTTTGCCGTCGGGGCTGGGGTCTCCCTCCTGAACATTACGCAGATCGGCAACGATCTCTGGCTCATCCAGGTCTCTGCCCCAATTGATGGCAAAAAGATGTTTGCCCTCCTGGTTCGCACCAGCGCTGAAATCACTCATCTGCGCCACGCTACGGTCTGCAATATAAGGTATAGGGAGGTTTACAGGACCCAGAGAGCCAGGGCCTGCACCGATAGTAGCGCGAATCTCCTCTTCTGTGGCAAAGCAGAAGGGAGTGGCTACCTCGGGTAACTTTTCAGCTTTGATCTCGTTGAGATCATGGTCACCTCGCACCAGAAGCGCGATCAGTGGTGTGTCAGAATCTTCCGAAGCTTTTACTACCAGAGTCTTAACTGTCTTCTCAATAGGCTGTTCGAACTGCTCAACCAACTCCTGGATTGTTTTTGCGTTTGGCGTATCAACCAGGGTCATCTCCTTAGTCGCAGCAGTACGTTTCTGCTCGGGAGAGATAGCTTCTGCGAGTTCGATATTGGCGGCATAGTCGCTACCATTTGAAAAGGCAATTGCATCCTCGCCTGATGCAGCCAATACATGAAATTCATGAGAAGCGCTGCCGCCGATACTCCCCGTGTCGGCTGCAACAGGGCGGAAATCCAATCCACACCGGGAAAAGATGCGTGAGTAGGTCTCATGCATCCGCTCATAGGTATCCTGCAGAGAGTCTTGGTTCAGATGGAAGGAGTAGGCATCCTTCATGAGAAATTCCCGAGCACGCATGACACCGAAACGTGGCCTGACCTCATCGCGGAATTTGGTCTGTATCTGATAGAAATTGACCGGCAGCTGTTTATAGCTGCGTAACTCATTCCGCGCCAGATCGGTGATGATCTCTTCGTGAGTTGGGCCATAGCAGAACTCACGCTGGTGACGGTCGCGAAGCCGCAGCAGTTCCGGCCCATACTGCTCCCAACGACCTGACTCCTGCCATAGTTCCGAAGGCTGAACCGTAGGCATCAGCACCTCCAGTGCACCTGCCTTGTTCATCTCATCACGCACAATCTGCTCAACTTTGCGCAAAACCTTGAGTCCCAGGGGCAACCAGGTATAGAGGCCCGAGGCCAGTTTTCGAATCAGCCCAGCTCTCAACATCAGTTGATGGCTGGCAATCTCGGCATCAGCCGGGGTCTCCTTGACGGTGTGGAGTGGGAACTGGGAAGTACGCATGAGTAAAAATCAGCCTTAGTATTTGGAATTTCGTATTAAAATTTTCTGTTAAAACAGCGTGATTCTATCCCGCATTGGCGGATGGGTCACGAAGGATATTTAATGATGTGGTGGAAATGTGGGATTTGAAACGTTTAGCAGAGGTAACGAAAATGGTGATTGTATTGTGCTTAAACAGTAGATAGCACTCCCCGCTGATGAACTGAACTGAAATTTTTCTACAAAATGTAGCCATTCTGTATGAAGTTAACTTCTTGAATTTCAGTCAATTAGGGTGTTATATGGGTGGGCTTTACTCTAGGAATAACGAGACATGGAATCTCATTAAAACATGGTTGGTTTTCGAAAATGGTAGACGAGCACTTCATAAACGAATGGATTAAACACCAGCAGGAGAGTTACAACAACGACGATGCAGAATTGCACTGGACAGACGATTACCTCATCAATCTCATGCTCAAGGGTGATATTGAAGCGCTGTGGAAATTTGTACTACGTGCGTATAAAAAAGATCTCTCTCAAGAAGTTATAGGTATTCTATCCGCTGGAGCACTTGAAGATGTACTTGCAGTAAAAGGTGAAGAGTATATTGGCCGCATTGAGCTTCTGGCTGCGAATGATCAGAGATTTAAATATCTTCTAGGCGGTGTTTGGCAAAATGCCATGTCTGATGAGATCTGGTCAAGAGTGCAGGCAGCTTCTGAGCCATGGAATTAAAAGTTGAATCGGAGAACGGGTCTTGAGATTCTGTTTATTAATGGAATATAACGAATGCAGTTTTATGTGTGAAATATGTTATCAATCTTAATTAGATATTTTTGTTATGGGTTTGTCTTATTTGTGGGTGTTTGGTTAGTGATGTATGCGCCGTTTTATCCTATGGAAAATGAAAATAACGTTAGCTATATGGCAATATTAATTTGGGGAGCTGTAGGTGGCGTTAGTTTCCTTGTTGCATATGGAAGTGGCTGGTGTTTAAAGAAGATGATAATCGGAATAAAATGAAAGAGATGTTGATTGAATCACTTCTTGTTGTTGTGTTTATAGGCGTGTTTCTGTTTCCTATTGCATACTCATTTTTATTACAAGCTGCAATATAAAATAGTTTTTATTGCTGTGTGTTATGGGATGGAGCAAATTATCATTGCGTTATTAGTAGGTCTCGTGAGTCCATTAATTATATTAAGTATCTTTGCTTTTCCTCAACTAGAAGCGAATGGAAGCCTAGAGAGCGTAAGATGGTTAGTAGTTTTAACACGGTTTTATGAAGAGTACTGGTATTGGTTCTCGCCAATAATTCTATTAATTTTACCGGTTATGATTCAGAGAAGGTACAAAGATGTTTTTCCTAAGCAAGAAAGAACCTAACAAACAAGAATATAGTAAAGATGGCTATCATTTGTTGTCGGGAGTTTTTTCTGATGAAACTGTATCTACTTTGCGGAATGAGCTGTCTGTTTTTGAAGGTAAAATAAATAATTATGGTGTGAGGGGTTTGATGAAAAAAGTGCCATACATCAGAAGAATGGCATCATCTGCTCCAATAATTAATATCGCAAAAGAAATATTAGGAAATAGTGCGCGCCCTGTAAGGTCTGTTTTCTTTGATAAGATAAAAGAGGCAAACTGGAATGTGGCTTGGCATCAAGATACCTCAATAGCCTTGAAATCAAAACACGAGTTCAACGGTTTTGGCCCTTGGAGTGAAAAGCAGGGTATTGTTCATGTAGAGCCACCTGTTGAATATCTAGCGAATACCTTAACAATGAGAATTCATCTTGATCAAACAAATGCTGAGACAGGAGTCCTAAGGGTTGTGCCAGGGACGCATAAAGAAGGAAGGATCAAATCCACTGAAATTTTGAGAACAGTAGAGAACGCTACGGTCATTGAGTGTGATGCTGATCCTGGTGATGTTCTGTTGATGAATCCTCTGCTGTTCCACTCCTCAAGAAAAGCATCACATCCTCATCATAGACGAATCATTCATATAGAATATTCAGCGATGGAGTTGCCGCAGCCTTTGGAGTGGTTTGAAAGGGCATAAAAGCCTCTAGAAAGTATACGTCGAGGAAAGGGGGTTATCCTCAATAAAAAATACTTTTTAAACGGTTTGGAAAGCTATTTACGGTTGCGCTTTCTATCGACATGAATCTTGATATACACGGAGAAGACTTTCTTTTTAGCAGAAGCCCTGATAAGGCAGATATGTTCTTATGGTAAAAAAATCGTCAGTCGTAGATGAAAGTGCCAGTATTTTTTTGTGGTTCTTTGAGTTGCAAGTTGCCTCGTAATTACAGTTGTAGCGCACTTGGTGGGGCATGGCCCCACCCTACACCGTATTCAAATAGGTAGGGTGGGGCCATGCCCCACCACAAAAGCCAGATCTAAAAGACTAGGGTTTGTTGACTATCACAGCAGCTGACTTTTGAGAGTAAACAGGAAAGTTTATATCTGCTCGATCCAGCCTATTCAGTGGCTCAAGGTTTTTGACTTAATGCTAGTGATCGTTGATGGTCCTGCATCTGCATGTACAGACCACCCTTGGTGACTAAGTCTGCTGGCTTACCCCTTTCGACAATGTATCCCTTCTGCATAATGAGAATCTCATCCATTGCTTCCAGACCTGAGAGGTTATGGGTGATCCAAAGTATGCCGCGTTCAGGGCATTGTTGAATGATGTTGTCTCTCATCTGTTGTGCGGTCAGGTTATCAATCCCTTCCGTAGGTTCATCAAGTATCAGCAGTGGCGCCGGTTTCAGTAGTGCCCGGGCAACTGTCAAACGGCGTGCCTGACCAAGTGAGAGCCTCACGCCTAATTCTCCTACCACGGTTTCATAACCTTCTGGTTGAGCCTCGATAAAGTCGTGAATCATGGCTAGCCGACAGGCAGTTTCAAGCTGTTGTTGGTCTGCGTCGGGTTGAGCCAGTAGCAGGTTGCTGCGGATGGTCGTGTTGAACAGGTGGGTCTTTTGCGCCGAGACAGAAATGTGTGAGCGAATAGTTTCGCCACTCAATTGCTCGTATCTGATACCCCCAAGAGAGAGACGTCCTTTCTCCGGGCTTCTGAATTTCAACAGAAGCTCTACCAAGGTGCTTTTGCCACAACCGCTCGCACCAAGCAGGGCAATCTTTTTGCCGGGTGAGAGTAGTAGAGAGATGCCATCGATACCAGCTTGATGTTGAGGATAGTGGTAGCCGATTTTGAACAGATTTAAGGTCAGGTCTGTGGTGAGTGGCATCTCTTGAATCGGTTCCTGGACCATAGGCTGGCGATCGACCAGGTTGAATATCCGCTTGGCAGCTGCCAGTTGCTCGCCAAGGGATTGAAAGGCGAGGGGAAGCGGGGCGATTGCTTCAAAACTGGCAAGGGTGAAGAGTGCCAGCATGGCCAATTGTGCTGGGGGTAGCTCCGCCTGTTGCACCATGGGAATGGCATAGATCAGAATCAGCCACATCGCCAGATTGGCACAAAGCCCCACCATCCCTTGAGATAGTCCATTGATCTGGCTGATACGTTTTTGATGCCGTGTCAGTTCTTCACTTACATCTTCCAGATAGCTGGTGTGTCTTTTATCAGCGCCATCAATGATCAGCTCTCCCATACCTTGCAGATCATCGACCAAATGCATTCTCAGATTGGTATTGAGCTGATTGATACGATGGCTACTGTACGATGATAGACGATTGCTTATAAAGGGAAGTCCAACACCGGCGGTTACCAGCAGACTTGCCTCTATGATCACCAATACAGGGTCGAACAACGCAAGAAATATCAGGAAAACCAAACTGGCACTCAATGCCACTACCACGGGTAGGAGTAACCTCAAGTAGAACTGATCCAGGGTGTCGATGTCTGCGCGGATACGGCTTAACAGATCACCACTACGAAAAGATTCCAAGCCCGCTGGTGCTAAAGGCTCAATCTGCTCATAGAACCAGACACGTAATTGAGAGAGAATGCGTAGCGTTGCGTTATGGGTGATCAGCCTCTCTACGTAGCGCCCCAATGTACGCACAATGGCACTGAAACGAATAATTGCAGCTGGGGTGAAATAGTTCATGGTGACACCATGAACCCCAGCAATCGCCATGGCGGCAATAAACCAACCTGAGGTTGCCATCAGTGTGACATTTGCTATCAGGGTAATAAAAGAGAGCAGGCTACCCAGGAGCATCCAACCCAATACTGGTCTCATCAACAGCATCAGACGCCATATGACATTCATCCCAGTCTACCTTGAGAGGCCATAACCAGGTTGTGGTAGAGGCCCTGTTGTTCGATCAGGGTCTGGTGATTGCCTTGTTCTACCAAATAACCTTGATCCATAACCAGGATGCGAGACATATGCTCTACTGTTTTAAGTCTGTGGGCCACGATCAGCAGGGTTCGTCCTGCAGCAAGCTGGTTTATCGCATCCTGTATCTGTTGTTCGCTGTCGAGATCAAGACTGGCTGTCGCCTCATCAAGAATTACCAGAGGTGCATCTTTCAGGAAAGCCCGGGCCAGTGCAATGCGCTGTATTTCACCACCAGACAATCCATGCCCTCCCTCACCCACGATGGTCTCATAACCATTGGGTAGCGCAGCTATGAAATCATCTGCATGGGCTAGAGATGCCGCATGCTTGACTTGCTTCATCTCTGCATCGGCTCGTGCAAGGCGGATATTATCGATCACAGAACCGTGAAACAGGTGTGATCTTTGTGGTAGCCAGATAACATTTCGACGCCACATGGACAGGTCAATCTGATCCAGGGATTCGCGATTGATCAGGATTCGTCCCCGGGTGGGTTGGTTGAATCCCAGGATCAGGTTGAGCAGAGTACTTTTACCTGCACCACTGGGCCCGACCAAAGCAACTTGCTCTCCTGGGTGTAGGGTAAAATCAATATTGTTCAGCGCCTGACGACCATCGGCATAGTGATAGTTAATATCTTCGAAGGTCAATCCTATAGGGGTTTCTAAATACTCTTTTCCGATCGGTCTTCTGATTACTTCCGGCTCTGTTTGCATGATCTTCATGATGCCCTCCACGGCTCCGATAGCATCCATTCTTGCGTGGTAGTGCTGTCCCATATTACGTAAGGGCAGATAAAACTCAGGAGCAAGCAGGAGGATGAAGAGACCATACAAAAAGTCCAACTCTCCCCAGTAGAGTCGGAAGCCGATCAGTACTGCCACTATGGCAATGCTTATGGTGGAAAAGAACTCGAGAGCGAAAGAGGAGAGAAAGGCGATACGTAATACAGCCAGGGTGGAGTGACGATATTCATCGGATATTTTCCCAATCACTTCAGCTTCACGGCGACTGGCATTGAAAATCTTTAAACTGGTCAGTCCTTGAATGGTATCGAGGAAGTGGCCGCTCATACTGGCGAGTTTTCGCCACTGCTGCTGACTTCTGCGTTCAGCACCATGCCCGATTAAAATCATGAATAGTGGGATCAGCGGCGCTGTGCCCATCATCACAACGGCGGAAACCCAATCGATAGGAAACACAAATACTAAAATCGACAGGGGTACCAGGGCCATCAGTGATATTGCCGGGATGAAGCGGGCGTAGTAGGCTTCCAGCGCTTCGATTCCATCAGTCAGAGTATTGGTTAACTCACCACTGCGTTGATTGGCCAGGTAGGCGGGTCCGAGTCGTCTGATTTGATTGAGTAGTGTTCGTCTCAAACTGAGTTTGACCCGACTGGCGGCAAGGAAGGCACTCTGTTCGGAAGCCCAGACGAGGATCGCTCTAAAAAGAAAAACAACTAACATTGCCCAGAGCCAGGGCATGAGGTCATTCAGGGGTTGTGCTTCTATGATGACCCCTGAAACAACCAGCGACAGCAGCCAGGCCTGGACGATTACAAACCAGCCGGAAAGAGTGCCCAGTATGGTTGCTAACATCAGAGCATTTCCAGCAAGACCCTTTTGTCTCTTCAGCCAGTCGGTGCTCTGTTTCATGACGCTTAGCTGTCTCTGATTGATTTTGAATCCGTTATGGTTTCAACCAGGTTTCCGGTTCACAGACAAACAGTGTTGTTGAACAGATTGTTTGCAGTAAACCGGAATCCTGCTCTCAGCAAAAAACTCATCCTGAGTTTTTACGAACTCCCGGTTGTGTGTGAAAGGCTTTGAACCTACTTGTTATCTTTCATGGCGATCGCATGGGTCTCTTCGATATAGGCGGCTTCAGCTTCAGTCAACTCAATATTGTCGTAACCGGTTACCATGGTCTTGATATAGTGGGTTGGTGTTTTACCGGTGGTAGTCATGTAGATATGAATGATCACGAAGGTACCCATTAGAAATGCAGCAGCGGTATGGACAAAGGCGATCAGGGTCAAGCCTTGTCCTGACCAGCTATAGGTACTCCACAGATCGTAAAACATATAGACGATACCGGATGCCCAGAGAGCAGGTCCGATGAGCACCATGAATGCCATATAAGCAAGAGACTGAAGGGCATTCTGCTTGCGTTGCAGGCCCTTCTTGTAAGGATGGGGTTCTCCTGCCAATATGCCGTACGCGTAAAAACGTATTACCTTGAGAACGCCCTCTTTGAAAAGATACTGGCGCCACTGTCCGGTTGTGAAATTCCAGAAAGTAGTGAAGATCCATAACAGGATCAAGGCAACAGCCCCATAGGTATGTATCACTACTGCGGTTTTGAAATCGATCATGTCATGGGTGCCATGCAAACCCAGTCCGGTGTAGAAAAGGGTAAAAATCAGAAAGGCTTGGGTCCAATGCCAAAAACGCTCGTAACGGCTATAGATCATTACATAGTGTTTTTCACCACGAGTCTTGATCTTGGTGTTCTGGTTTGAGTTGTGATTTTGACTGGCCATTATGCACTCCTCTGCTGTTGTTTTTTGCCAAATATTTTGCGCAACAGTGCGTGCAGCAGAACACCAAGCAATGCACCTCCTAGTGCGAGATAACCTAAAATATCGAGCCAGAAAAAATTGTCTCGACCAGGCATGTAGAAGCCATTCAATCCCTCCAATCGACCATCTTTGCTGTGACAGTCCGAACAACCCATTGCATCATCCTTTGGCGCAACCATATGGGTGATTGGCCAGAAGGAGTAGGTCTCAGTAAATCCAAATTCACCGCTGTAGGGGATGTTGTTTTTCTCCATACCCACTTTGATAGCACGACCGAAATCGTAGTTGCCCCAATAGGCATTGTCATCATCGCCCCACAGATGCATGTAGACCATGGTGTTGTTGCCTTTATCGTAAGGCTGAATGGTATGCATTCGTTTGAATGGCCAGATGCGGGATTTACCGTCATTGTGAGATCCCTTAAAGCCGTTGATCTCTACAGGGCCCTGCTCAGGGTCGAACTTGGTTTCGATCGTTGTGTATACCATCTGACCATCGAACCAGTCGTAGTGAGGCGTCAGGTTTTCACCATACTCAAAGTTACCCTTGATGGATTTATAAGTAGCGCGATGGTCGCCGTTGCCCTGGGTATAGTTCTTCTCTTTAAAACCCTCACCGTCCTTCGTCTTGCCTGCAGTGCGCCAATCCCAGTCAGTCAAGGTGGCTACTCCACCACGGGCAATGGTCGGAATATGACAGGTCTGGCAGGCAATCTTGTCGGTATGGCCGTTCAGTTTTGCGCCAACCAGATTACTGTAGTCATGGGGGGTTTCGCTGTGGCAGGATTCACAGGTGGCCACATCCCGGCGTTCGCCAGGTAACCCTAAGCCTTCAGTGTCATGAGCAATGACGTTGTAACGGCTGCCAGCCCAAAGGTGCTGGCGGGTAACGTGGCAGGTGGTACACGCGAAGTTCAAACCTTCGGCGTCCATGTGCACATCCAGATCCTTGCTCGGTTTTTTGAGTGATGAGTCCAGGTCGCCATGTTTGACCCCGTCACCGCCACCACCGTAGAAGTGGCAGGAGCCGCAGTTTTCGCGGCCTGGTTTTCCGACGCTCTGTGCAACCTTGCTCCATTGAATGGGCTTCTTGCCTTCGAACATGATCGAACAGGCTTTGTTACCGCTGGAGTTTGGTGTCTTGTAGTAGGTTCCCGTGCGATCGTGACAGATCAGACAATCGATATTGTCCTGGTTTGTAAAATCGAAGTTTTCGTCTTTCCAGCCATATCCGGCGTGACACTGAGCGCACATACCTTCATTGCCTTTGGAGTTGGTGCAGAAGGTATTTATCAGGGTTTTCTTACCCAGTTTCTGGCCGGTTTCCGGGTGGTCATATTCCCAGGTCCAGTGAATGGACTTCATGAAATGGCGGCCCGCTTCTGTATGACATGAAAGGCAGGCCTCAGTCACTTCCGGTCCACTGGTAAAATCCTTTTGAAGTACCTCGAATTTTGTATGGTCTGCAGTTGATTCCCCATCGTCGCGAATACTTGGACCAGTATCCTCAACAATACGGAAATTCATATCACTATCAACGCTGCTTGGCGTAGTGTGATTGTCACTTGCTTGTGTGAAGGGGGATAAGAGCAGTATCAGAGCCCACGCGGAGACCCTGATACTGGTCTTTACGGCCAGTAAATTTTGTTTATGCATCTTTAAGTTCCGTGATGACGGTTACGACCGCGACACATAAACAGCTCGGCCCGGTCTGGTTTAATCCCTGAACCAGTTCCGTTCAGGTGCTCAATTAGGGGCTTGATCTACCCGGTCGGGTTTCAGGATACTGAGCCTCGTACCACATGACATTGATAATTCCCAATGAGAGCGCCAGAAGCAGACCCAAAATCCAAGTGAAGTACCACATTAGTTTTTCCTCAGGTTTTTGAACGATGTAAGAAATTAATAGGCTGATGTACGTGCTCGCATCTCCTCAATAGAGAGTCGTCCCCACATCTTTCGATAGTTCCAGATGGTGTAGCTGATCACGATAGGCAGGAAGATCAATACAGCCCAAAACATTACGCTAAGCGTCAGATGACTCGATGGGGCATCCCATACCGTCAAGCTGCTACCCGGATCTGTACTTGAAGGCATTACAAAGGGAAAGAGCGATATCCCGGCAGTCATGATGACGCCGCTTATTGCCAGGGAGCTGGTAAAAAAGCCCCAGCCTGGACGGTCTATTCGTGACATGACAATGGTCACGATGACACCTAGAAAACCCAGTACGGGAAAAGCCATGGTGATTGGATAATCGGCATAGTTTTTCAACCAGGCACCAGGTGCTATCTCTACAGTTTTCGCCAGGGGATCTGGTAAGGCATCAAGTGGTGGTTGAGACACAATGGCTTGGCCATCGATACCCATAATCAACCAGATGCCTGCGAGGGCAAAAGCAGTCATTGCTGCAATGCCTGTCCATAGGATCCAGCCTTTGACACGTTCAGTGATAACGCCGGTAGTACGCATTTGAATCCATATCCCACCATGCATGGTCAGCAAGGAAAAACTGACGATACCTGCCAGCAGTGCAAAGGGATTCAAGAGTTCAAAAAAACCACCGGTGTAGTAAGCCCGCATCAGTTCGTCCAGATGGAAAGGAACACCGAGCAGTAGATTTCCAAAGGCAACCCCAAACACCAGAGAGGGTACAGCGCCACCGATGAACAATCCCCAATCCCAGGCTTTCCGCCAACGTGCATCTCCCAGTTTACTGCGGTAGTCAAAGCCTACGGGACGGAAGAAGAGGGCGAACAACACCAGTAACATGGCAACGTAAAAGCCAGAAAAGGCTGCGGCATAGACCACAGGCCAGGCAGCAAAAATCGCACCCCCAGCAGTGATCAGCCATACTTGATTGCCGTCCCAGTGGGGGCCGACCGTATTGATCATCAGGCGTCTTTCATCATCTGTTTTACCCACGAAAGGGAGGAGATTGCCAACCCCCATATCCATCCCGTCGGTAATCGCAAAACCGATAAGTAGCACTCCGACAAAGAGCCACCAGATGAGTTTCAGTATTTCATAGTCGATTAACATCCTGCTAACTCCTCTTGGTTACTGTGTGACGCTTGCGTCGGATTCAAAGTGATAACGCCCGGTGCTCAGTGAACTGGGACCCAGACGGGCAAAACGGAACATCAGCCACATCTCAATGACGAGAAGAAAGGTATAGAACCCGATGAAGCCGACCATGCTGAATATCAAGTCGTTTACAGTGAGACTCGAAGTGGCGAGAAAGGTGGGCAGTACCTCTCCGATAGCCCAGGGTTGTCGACCGAACTCTGCGACGAACCAACCTGTTTCCACTGCAATCCATGGCAGGGGAATGCTCCACAGGGTTAGTCGTAACAGCCAGCGTTTTTGCTCGATTTCCCGACGTGCGTTGTAGTAGAAACCTGCAGCGATGATGAAGAGTAAGGTGAAGCCTATTGCAACCATGATGCGGAAAGTCCAGAACAGAGGGGCTACTGAAGGAATGCTCATCTTTACCGCTTCAGCTATCTGTTCATCTGTCGCGTCGACCACATTAGACGTGAAGGCTTTTAACAGGAGTCCATAACCCAGGTCTGCCTTGTACTCTTCAAAGAGAGCGATATTTGCTTCGCTGGTATCTCCATTACGAAGGCGTTGCAGATATTCATAGGCCCTCATGCCTGAGCGTATGCGGGCTTCGTTGTTATGCATGATATCTTTCAGGCCGATCACCTCTTCATCAACAGAGCGGGTTGCGATCAGGCCGAGTGCCCAGGGTACGGTGATTGCGCCATTGGTCTGCTGGGCCTCCTGGTCGGGGAAACCAATCAGATTGAAGCCGGCTGGGGGTTCATGGGTCTCCCATTCTCCCTCTATCGCTGCCAGCTTGGTCTTCTGTACATCGCCAAGTTCATATCCTGATTCATCACCCAGAACAATGACTGAGAGAACTGAGGCAAGACCAAACCCGACTGCTACGGAGAATGAACGTTTTGCAAACTCAAGGTCTCTGCCTTTAAGCAGGTAATAAGCAGAGATGCCCATGACGAAAATGGCACCGGTTACATAGCCTGCCGCCACAGTGTGGATGAATTTGACCTGTGCTACCGGGTTGAGTACAAGCTCTGTAAAGCTTGTCATTTCCATGCGCATGGTCTGATAACTGAACTCAGCACCGATTGGATTCTGCATCCAGCCGTTAGCTACCAATATCCATAGTGCAGAGAGGTTGGTACCGATTGCAGTCAGAAAAGTGACCCCCAGATGTTGTCTTTTACTAAGACGTTCCCAGCCGAGAAAAAACAGGCCGATGAAGGTTGATTCCAGGAAAAAGGCCATCAGCCCTTCGATAGCGAGGGGGGCACCAAAGACATCGCCAACATAGTGGGAATAGTATGACCAGTTGGTTCCAAACTGGAACTCCATGGTCAGGCCGGTGGTTACACCCAGCGCGAAATTGATGCCAAATAGTTTTCCCCAGAATTTTGTCATATCACGGTAGATCTCTTTACCGGTCATGACATAGACCGATTCCATGATCACCAGAATCCAGGTCATTCCAAGGGTTAAAGGTACGAATAGAAAGTGATAAAGCGCCGTGAGTGCGAACTGCCAGCGTGACAGCTCAATCATCGTCGGGTCCAGCATGCGATGTCTCCTGCTTATTGAATGTGGCTCAGCTTCAGCAATCTTTAGGCCAGTCTCCTAACTGTTTGAATGATAAGCATTATCACTGCATAAAGATGATGATAGTGTTGCCGACTGGGCTTTATGCCGTTCAAATCAAGTGATTTGCCGGACGGATATTCGGATAATCAGACACGCCGCCCAGTCAGCGTGAACGGTTTTCAGGAGTCCGCGGAGAGAGAAGATGAATACCGTTCAGGTGCGACTATAAGGACTATTTACATCCTGGGTCATTGATGCATCGCAAAAACAATATGAAATGTAAGTGTTTGTTGTTATTGATAAAAATCAATTAAATCGGGGTGAAATTGGGCGGCTTATCCCAATATGTCGAAACCGTAATTTGGAGGTGAGGAGATGACACTTAGCTGACTTGTGAGGATAGATCGTTCGGCAGATCAAGTTCTGCCAGGGTAAGGCCTTGTTCTATATGCAATAGCTATGGGGGCAGTTGGTTTCGATTCAAGTTGATATGAATTCAAAAGGTTGAAGCATTCCAGCCCCAGAGGTGACGCTCTGCGGCACTGAACTCGATATAGACTCTATCTTCCTGGATATGCAGTTGCTCCTGCATCAGCTTACATAAGATATTTGAGAAATCCCCGGTACGCTCACTGGGGAGTCCGATGCTTTTCAATTCCAGGTAGGCCAGGCTGAGAGTTGTGCCACCGAACAGCATATTTGGATTGTAGACGAAGTCGACCATCACGTAGGTTTCAGGTTTTCCGAGCATTTCTGCCACGGTTGCTGAAGCATACTTGAGCAGCTCAGACAGTTTTTCGTTTTCAATGGTCTTGTTTGTAGTGATTCTGAGTAGGGGCATAAGCTTATTTACAGTAATCTTCAATCTGTTTCATGGCTTGGTCTATTCTTTCCTGTTTCTGCTCTTCACTAAGGCGCAGATGTTCATCACCGACCTTATACAGTCTGTTGCCCAGGGATTTCAGTTGTTGCAAATTGCTCTTTGCAGCTTTGCAATTCTCCTTTTTGATCTTGCTGTTTTTTTTGCTTTCCTGCTGCTCAGCCTTTTTCAGCTTTCTGTCTTCCTCTTTATCCGCCAGTTCTTGACGCAGTTTTTTTAGTTTTTGTTTGGCAGCGCCCGCATCGCTGGAAGGCGCACTGTAGGTTTTTATTACTTCTGACTGGGCATCCGTGGGAGGGGTTTGAGAATAAGTGACGACGCCGTCTTCATTCACCCAGCGGTAGGTTTCTGCATATACCGTGGTGGAGATCAGTAACAGAAGCATGAGGAAAAGTCTTGTTTGCACTGCGGGTTCCCTGTCTTTTTCGGTGGTTCTGTAAGTAGATACCTGAATCCGTGGGTTCATGACGGCACATAGCACAAGCTCTTGTTTCCCCAGCGGTTCAAAAAATGCCCGCTTAACCTATGGGTGAAGCTAAGATTTTTTGATTCCACTGGGAAACCAACATCTTACACTCTGTGCTCGCCATGAACCCACGGATTCAGGTAGATATTATGAAGCATAGGGATCGAATGGCAAGTGAGCAGACCTGAAATAACAATAGTACAGGGGGATATCTGCTTGACCTGTTAGGGTAGTATTAGTATTTTGCACTGTTTCGATATAGTTTTTGCGCGCGAACATAAAAATCGGCGCTATGGGAGGCTTCACGTGGAACTAAGCGGTGGCGAGATCATCGTTCAATGCTTGAAAGATGAGGGCGTAGAGCATGTATTCGGTTACCCAGGCGGTGCCGTACTGCACATCTATGATGCGCTTTTCCAACAGAAAGAGCTGAAACATATCCTGGTACGCCATGAGCAGGCAGCCGGACATGCAGCAGACGGTTATTCCCGTGCGACCGGAAAACCAGGTGTGGTTCTGGTCACGTCGGGACCTGGTGCCACCAACGTGGTGACCGGTGTTGCCACCGCTTTCATGGATTCGATTCCGATGGTTGTCCTCACCGGGCAGGTGCCTACGCCGGTGATTGGGAGCGACGCTTTTCAGGAAGTGGACACCGTGGGGATCACCCGTCCCTGTGTGAAACATAATTTTCTGGTCAAGCGCCTGGAAGATCTGGCAGAAACGATCAAAAAAGCGTTTTATATCGCTACCACCGGTCGTCCAGGGCCTGTTGTTATCGATATCCCAAAGGACATAACAGATCCTGGCATCAAGATACCCTATAGCTATCCCAACAAGATCAAGATGCGCTCTTACAATCCGATTGTGAAAGGGCACCTGGGCCAGATCAAAAAAGCGATCAAGATCATGATGGAGGCAGAGCGCCCTGTCTTTTATACCGGAGGCGGTGTCGTTCTTGATGATGCAGCGAAACCCCTGACAGACCTGGTGGAAAAACTGGGATTTCCAATCACCCAGACTCTAATGGGGCTCGGTGCCTATCCGGGGAGCGGCAAGAATTTTCTGGGTATGCTGGGCATGCATGGTACCTATGAAGCGAATATGGCGATGCACGAAACCGATGTGTTGATCGCTGTGGGTGCCCGTTTTGATGACCGGGTTACCGGCCATGTTAAACAGTTCTGCCCCGATGCAACCATTATTCATATCGATATTGATCCATCGTCGATCTCCAAGAATGTGCGTGTCGATGTGCCAATTGTCGGGCCGGTCAAGCAAGTCTTGAAGGATATGCTCAAGGTTGTTACCGAAGGTGATAAAAAGCCGAAGCAGCAGGCCTTGAAGAAATGGTGGACACAGATCGAAAAGTGGCGCGCCATGGATTGCATGAAATATGAAAAGAAGAGTGGGGTTATCAAACCGCAGCAGGCCGTTGAAATGTTACACAAGGTGACCAAGGGTGAGGCATTTGTTACCTCGGATGTTGGTCAGCATCAGATGTTCGCAGCTCAGTTTTATCGTTTCGATAAGCCACGGCGCTGGATCAACTCCGGTGGGCTAGGGACTATGGGATTCGGTCTGCCAGCAGCAATTGGTGTACAGATGGCCCATCCCAAAGCTGAAGTCGCGGTTGTGACGGGGGAATCGAGTATCCAAATGTGCATACAGGAGCTTGCAACCTGTCTGCAGTACGACCTGCCGATCAAGATCATACTGCTGAACAATGGCTATATGGGCATGGTTCGCCAGTGGCAGGAGTTTTTCTACGATAGCCGCTACTCCCAGTCGGGTATGAGTGTCACCCCGGATTTCGTCAAGCTGACTGAGTCCTACGGCCATATCGGCATGCGTGTTGAAAAGTCCGAGGATCTTGAGGGGGCAATGAAGGAGGCCTTTTCTCATAAAGACCGTCTTGTTTTCCTGGATGTGGTGGTCGATCCTTCGGAAAATGTCTACCCGATGATTGCGGCGGGCAAGGGGCATCACGAGATGTATCTGTCACCTGGGAGTGAGTTGGTCTGATGAGGCATATCATATCTATTCTGATGGAGAACGAGTCCGGAGCATTAGCACGGGTGGCCAACCTGTTTACCGCGAGGGGCTATAATATCGAATCTCTCACCGTGGCGCCGACAGAGGACACGAGCCTGTCGCGCATGACACTGGTGACTAGTGGCAGTGATGAAATTGTTGAGCAGATTACCAAGCAGCTCAACAAACTGATCGAAGTGGTAAAGCTTGTTGATCTCACTGAAGGTGGGCATATCGAAAGGGAGATGATGTTGATCAAATTGCGAGCAGAGCGCACGCAGCGGGAGGAGATCAAACGCTTGGTTGATATCTTTCGCGGCAAGATCATCGATGTCACTGACACCAGCTACACCGTTGAACTGACAGGCGCTGCAAGTAAGTTAAATGCTTTTATCGAAGCGGTGGATGAAGACCTGATCATCGAAGTGGTTCGTACCGGCCCGTCTGGGATCGGACGGGGGCCAAAAGGTTTGAGTCTTTAACTTTGCCGGTTTTGAGCTCTCCTTGGCGACATATAATGATCGGTTAACAGCTTAGCCAGATTGGCGTCAGCAGATGGCAGCTAAAACAGATCAGTAAACTATCTAACACTATCAATTTAAAAATTTTCCGAAGGAAACAACATGGCTATCAATGTTTATTACGACAAAGACTGCGATCTCAATATCATTAAGGGAAAAACAGTCTCCATCATCGGTTACGGTTCTCAGGGGCATGCTCATGCCAACAATCTGCAGGAATCCGGTGTCAATGTCATCGTTGGTCTGCGTGAAGGTTCTCCTTCGGCGATCAAGGCAGGTAATGCCGGACTTACTGTGAAATCTATCGAGGATGCGGTTAAGGCTGCCGATGTGGTGATGATTCTGGCACCGGATGAATTTCAGGCCGATCTCTACCGCAATCAGATCGAACCGAATATTAAAGAGTCAGCAGCACTGGCCTTTGCCCATGGTTTTGCAATTCACTATAACCAGGTTGTGCCACGGGAAGATCTGGATGTCATCATGATCGCACCAAAAGCCCCCGGACATACCGTACGCAGTGAATATGTCAAAGGTGGTGGCATACCCGATCTTGTAGCTGTCTATCAGGATGCAACAGGTACCGCGATGGATACCGCGCTCTCATATGCATCTGCCATCGGTGGCGGACGTACGGGTATCATCGAAACCACTTTCAAGGATGAGACCGAAACCGATCTATTCGGTGAGCAAGCAGTGTTGTGTGGTGGCGCAGTTGAGCTGGTAAAGGCCGGTTTTGAAACTTTGACTGAGGCAGGTTACGCACCAGAAATGGCCTACTTCGAATGTCTGCATGAGCTGAAACTGATTGTTGACCTGATGTACGAAGGTGGCATCGCCAACATGAACTACTCCATTTCGAATAATGCTGAATATGGTGAATATGTCACTGGTCCCAAGGTGATCAATGATGAGAGTCGCAAGGCTATGAAGCAAGCGCTGCTAAACATCCAGAGTGGTGAATATGCCAAGCAGTTTGTCTCTGAAGGTGCACTTGGCTATCCTTCGATGACTGCCTACCGCCGACTGAATCAAGAGCATGATATTGAGCAGGTGGGTGAGCGTCTACGTGGCATGATGCCCTGGATTAAAAAGATCGTCGATAAATCGAAAAACTGATTCATAGCCAGCATGAATTAGCCGACCAGCCTTATTAACCCGGCGACCTGTTTTGTTAGCCGGGTTGGTTAGGGCTGTTCGCCAACTCTTTCCAGCCTCTATTTTCTGCCTCGTTAACCTATCCTAATGCCGTCATTCCGGCATGGTGCGGCAGGGCCGCACCCTACATCAATTGGATTTAGTCAGGAGCGTAATGGGTGTCTCCTTCAAGACTCCCCATGGATTAATAAACCTGCCAAATTCATTTGTGATTATTTGTTGTTCTCCATCAGGGTTGTTACCTAACCTGGCCTGTGGTAGGTTTTTATAGACGCAAGGAGTGAAGTATTCGGCATGGAACTGCCAAGTCTTGACCTCTCCCATACAGCGTAGGTAAATCTCAAAAAATTTGCTTTGTTTTAATTGGGCAAATTTCTGGAGTGTGTCTCTGCGTGCGATTTTTTGTCAGGGTCTGACTATTTGATTTAGGAAGTTGGCTATGAAATGGATTCATCAACTATTCACCAGGCTTGGTGGATTATTTCTGCTTGTCATCACTCCGACCCATGCTGAGATATACAACCCTCTTAAGGATTATGTCTATGCATACGACTCAGCCTATAACTATCGTTTGGTGAGTCAACAGTCTGAAGATGGATTTGAAGTCTTCTATATCAACCTCGATTCCCAGAGTTGGCGCAGTGCTGATGAGGTGACCCCGACATTGTGGAGTCATTGGCTGACCTTGATCGTGCCTGATCAGATAACCACCGATATGGCAAATATAGTTGTGCACAACGGTAACAATGGTAGTGATGCGCCCGATATTGAATCGTTTGATAAATACCGATCTTTAGCCATTCAGACCGGTAGTATTCAGGCAATACTGCAACAGGTACCAGCGCAACCTTTGACATTTTCTGATCTGGAAGAGCCGGTAACAGAGGATGAACTGGTCTCCTATAGCTGGCGAAAAGTCATGGAAACCGGAGATCCTACATGGTCTGTTTATCTGCCCATGACAAAGGCGGTGGTACGCGGGATGGATACTGCGCAAAAAATACTATCGGAAAAAATAGGTTTTGAAATTGAGCATTTTATTGTTACCGGGTTCTCCAAGCGGGGAGCAATAGCCTGGTTGACTGCCGCTATTGATCCACGAGTTAGTGGTGTAATACCCGGAGGTTACAATATCCTCCATCTTGATCAGCAACTTGAGCATCATTTCAACAGCTACGGTTTCTATTCTGAAGTATTGGCCAACTATACTGATAAACAGATTTTGCAGGAGATTAGATCACCTGAGGGTAAGTTTCTCCGAAGTTTGATCGATCCTGTTAGCTACCGCTACACACTTAACATGCCTCATTTGATTTTGAATGTTACCGGAGATGAATTTTTTCTACCGGACGCATCAGAGGCCTATATCCATAAAATTCCAGGTGAAACGCTTCAGCGTATTATTCCGAATACCAATCACTCCTTCCTCGGGCGTGAAAAAGAGATGATGGAGGGTCTCACTGCCTGGTACCAGATGTTAGTTAAGGACCTTGCAAGACCTCAGATAGATTGGGAGCATGATGAGTCGGGACGAATGGTTGTGAGCAGTGATCTGACGCCTATTGAAGCCAAGCTTTGGCGGGCAAGTAATCCCAATGGGAGAGACTTCCGCTTTCCAATCGTAGGTGAGGATGCATGGCAGGCTACCCCGTTGGAAGAGGATCAGGATGGATTCTACCGGGTATCGGTTCCCACTCCAGATGAGGGGTACACGGCTTACATGGTTGAACTGACTTACCCCGGTGTTGATGGTAAACCTCAAGTCTATACAACCTCGGTTTTTATTATTCCAGATAATGTACCGTATGAATTGGGATATCCTATTAGCGAGCCTAAATCTGCAGATTATTGGTCACAACAGGTCGAAAGTGCGTTATTGGGAGAACCACTGGAGTATGGTGTGGATGACCTGATGAAGATGTTGCCATTTTTTGTTCTGGGTGAGCAAGTAGATGATGTTGAGAGTCTTGCTGAATTTCTAAGTGTCTCTACAGCTAAGCAAAACTGTACTGCTGCACGTTTGAATGTTGAAGCTGGAGAGTTGGGTTGGTATTCCAGCATCCACCAGGCTGATGCAAATGTTAAATATTGGCAAGTTTATGATTGGGCAGAGCAGCTTTATGTGTTGGAGTCCCGAGACTCTGCAGCAGTTTTTTGTAGAGAGCTAACTCAATTTGGTAGAGATTAGTCCGGCACCATTCTAGGTTGCATGCAACCGCTTTAGGCAGGCTCATAGCGGCCTATCTAAGAAAAAATGTAACTAATCAGTATTAAAAAACATAACCGCACAATCAGGGCTGAAAGCAAGGGTAGACAGGATTTATTTAGTGTAGGGTGGATAAGCGAAGCACATCCACCAAACTCATACGGCCCACTTGTTTCTCAGGTAGTTTCGCGCTGGTTTCTCTATCAGTGAATATAGCAGGTGACCCGCAAGGATAGAGCAGGCGATATAGATCGAGTAGAACATGATCAAATAGAGGGCATCCCCCACATCAGGAGGAACAATTCGCTTGAAGATTTGATTGAATACCATCAAGGTTGTTGCGTGAGCAAGATAGATTGAGTAGGAAATTTTACCAAGATAGATCAGTGGCTGGGTTGAGAATATTTTTGCTGCCACTCCAACAGAACGACTTAAAGAGAGTAGCAGTATCGCAAAAGCTATGATGATCAGAAAATCATAGAAAGAGGATAGACCAAGGCTTGCAAATACAATTGCCATGGAGGCGGCAGTGATGGCTGTCAGGTCGAAAAAAGCACTATCCTTTAATTTTGCATGGATGTTGTAGAGCGAGCATCCGATAATAAACTCAGAAGTGATTCTGGTTAGGGATAGATGTTCGTCCAACATATATTTCTGCATGTCGTTTAGGTATACAGCTAATGCCACCATGGTGCAGAAGATGGTTATTATCATCAATAGATGCAGCCAGGGATTCCTCATTTTGTTGTATATGAATGCAATAAAAGGGAAGCAGAGATAAGCAAACCACTCTGAGCCAACAGACCATGAGGGAACATTCCAGCCGATACTATCAGGGAATCCCCAGCCATTGATCAACAGCAGGCTGTAGAAAAATTTGCTTAGTGTATATTGTGAATCGGCCCCTTCCGGAAAAGTGTAGATCGAAAACAGGCTGGCGCCTAAAACGACTGGTATCAGAACAATGATGGCAATGAAGTGGGCTGGATATATTCTAGCTATCCTCAGTTTAAGAAAACGACTGATGCTACTTCTGTCCAATTGAACAAAATCACTCTGGTGAACATAGGAGATGACAAATCCACTAAGTATGAAAAAAAGATCGACACCAAGCCAGCCTTTAGTGATAACACGTTCGACAAAGCCGGGCATAACGGCTGAGGCACTTACATATGAGATGCCATGAAGCAGAACCACCCACATGGCGGCAATGCCCCTTACACCTGTCAATGAGTCTATTTGTTTGGCCAAATCTGTCACTACCTAGTGGAGTCGGGCTGATCATCTCTTATCAAGATGATTACCTGATTGTATAAAAAGCTGTAAGGCTGTTTCGGTGCTTCGATCCTTAATCTGACAAGATTTTCCAAATGCTTGAAATCACGCAAATGCAAACCAAAGCGCTAGGAAACATTGTCAGGAGAGTTACCCATGAGGCAGGATGCTCCTTCTCTCTTGGTGCTACTGCAGCAACACCTGCTACATGTATATAAATTCTGTTTAAGATAGAGATTCTCACGTCAATTGATCTGAATCAATATATTTTTCATTGGGCTTCAGAAAAAACTGTTGATCACGCTAGAGGGTATATCAGCACCATATTTGGACATCCAGCTTCCCATATAAGCAGCAGGAAAGCGAAAAAATGAACAGGGATGATTTCAGGTCACAATTCAACTACCTCATTGTTGACGATTTCGAACAGATGCGGGTCTCCCTGATAGGGATGCTACACAGTTTCGGTGCGGAGCGTATAACCATCAGTTCAACGGGTGAGGAGGCACTGAAAAAACTCTCATTAGAAAGCTACGATGTGGTTATCTGTGACTATAACCTTGGAGAGGGAAGAGACGGCCAGCAGGTTCTCGAAGAGGCCCGATATCAAGGATACCTGGGACACGCCTCAATTTTCTTCATGGTAACTGCAGAAAGCAGCATGCCGATGGTGCTTGGTGCCTTGGAGCAACAGCCAGATGAATATATGGTCAAGCCTCTGAATCAAGAAGCGCTGCACCATCGACTTGAGATCGCAATCAAACGCAAGCGTGAACTGCTCCATATCGATGAAGCACTTTCAGACAATGATATCGACAGTGCAATCAAGTTTTGTAATGAACAGAGAGGCAGTGATCTCAAACAGAGCCTCTATCTGGCTAAATTGCAGGCTGAACTCTATCAGGAGATTAACGAATACAGTAACGCTTTAGCTATCTATAAAGATCTACTGGCAATACGTGATTTTCACTGGGCAAGATTTGGGTTTGGTAAGGTTGCCTACTATCAGGGTAACTATGCTCAGTCAGAAGAGGCTTTTCGGGATCTTATCGAGAAGAATCACCACTTTCTCGAAGCCTATGAGTGGCTTGCGATGATACTGGAAAACCGTGGTGACCTGGTCGAAGCTCAGCAGGCTTTGAGTCATGCACTGAAGCTCTCTCCCAGATCGGTAGCGCGACAACGACGACTCGGTTTTCTGGCGCTGAAAAATGGTGATCTGGAGAGCGCAAGACGAGCTTTGCAGGCAGCTATTCGATGGGGTGCTAATTCCTGTTTTGCTACTGCCGAAGAGTATCGATATTTAGCGGATCTGTATCAGGAGAGCGGCGAGATAACCAAGATGATCAGGCTTTTAGCTGATGGTCTTAAGCGCTTCAACCACCGACCGGCTGAAAAGATTCAGATGCTCTGCGGGCAGGCATTGGCTAAGCATGCCATGAATCAGCCACAAGAGGTGGACGACTATCTGAATAAGGTGGACAGGTTGATTGATGCAAACAAACAGGATCTATCCCCAGAAAACTTACATATGATTGCGAAAGACTGCTTTCGACTGTCACGGGATGAAATTGCCAAAGGTTATCTTGGATTGGTCATATGTAATAAGCACGATGATGAGTCCTGGATAGAACGGGTTCGCCATCTCATGGAGGGGCAGGGGCAAGCATCGGAAGGTGAGACATTGATCGCTGATGCCAGAAACAAAATTACCCAAGTACATTCTCACAGTCTGGAGTTATTGCGTCAGGGTGAGAGAAAGCAGGCTATAGATTTGTTGAATGAAATAATTGAGAAATATCCTTATAACAAAACCATGGTTCTGCTGGCTACCAAGGCAATGATCCTGGATATGCACGATAAGGGGGTTGATAACCGCTATCACTTCACATGTCGCTACTCCCTCGCTGTCCTATGCAGTCAAAAGAATCAGGATCCTGAAATAACTAAATTTCTTGAAGAACTAAACCGGTTGCAAACATGAACATAGAAGTAAGTAACGAATCGAAGCCAGTTAATACCGCTTTGAGCAGTCTGGATCTGGCCTCGGCCTTCGCCATGGTTTCACACGATATAAAAAACTCACTAGGCGTTCTTTTAAGAGATATCAATATGATCACCGGTAGTTGTGAGCTGAGTGGCTGTGGGATGAGAAATGAATGTGCCGATATGGAATATGAGGTTCGACGCATTAACAACAACATAGTTAAGATGTTGACCCTGTTCAAAGTGGAACAGGGGGACTATATGCTGAATGTCGATGCTCACTCAGTCTACGACTTTCTTAATGAAGTGATGCTTGAGCATAGCCTGATCATGAGAGAGAAAAATGTGGAATGTGAAATTAACTGTCCAAAGAATCTCTACTGGTATTTTGACCGCAATCTGATGACCGGGGTGATGAGTAATGCAATCAGTAATGCGCTTCGTTATACAAAAAGCCGTATTCATCTATCAGCAGATTCAGATAACGAGGGTCTGCACCTGACAATTGAGGACGATGGTCAGGGTTATACTCAATCGATGTTGGATCAGCAGGCTGCATTGAAGCAACAGGAATCGGGGTTCCTGAATAACAATACTGGCCTGGGGATCTATTTCACTAAGCTGGCACTCGATTTACACCAGCACGATGGCATCTATGGAAAGATTACCATGCAGAATGGAGGGGTGCTTGGTGGAGGTCAGTTTCTAATGACTTTGCCCTGAGTGGGCTATAAATCTGCCAGTGAGGTTTCAATAGGATTGGAATTCAGCCGGTCAAGAACATACCATCTGTCGCAATATCGTCTATAATGCCCGGTTTTTCCAGGCTTCTTATGTGGGAGAGTTGCGGATGTCCAAAGAGGGTGTAAAAAAAGTAGTGCTGGCCTACTCTGGCGGTCTTGATACCTCGATTATTGTTAAATGGTTGCAGGATGAGTATCAGTGTGAAGTGGTGACTTTCACCGCGGATATTGGCCAGGGTGAAGAGGTTGAGCCTGTGCGTGCTAAGGCCGAAGCGGCAGGTATCAAAGAGATCTATATAGAGGATCTGACTGAAGAGTTCGTACGCGACTACGTCTTCCCCATGTTTCGTGCAAATGCGATCTATGAGGGTGAATACCTTCTGGGTACATCCATCGCCCGTCCCCTTATTGCCAAACGGTTGATTGAGATTGCCAATGAGACTGGTGCCGATGCAATATCCCATGGTGCCACAGGCAAGGGTAATGATCAGGTTCGCTTTGAACTGGGTGCTTATGCCCTGCGACCTGATATTACGATCATTGCCCCCTGGCGGGAGTGGGACCTGAACTCACGCGAAAAGCTGCTGACCTATGCCGAGGAGCATGGCATCTCAATTGAAATGAAGAGAGAGGGTAAAAAATCCCCCTACTCGATGGATGCCAATCTACTACACATCTCCTATGAAGGTTACGATCTGGAAGATCCCTGGACTGAGCCTGGGAATGAGATGTGGCGTTGGTCTGTCTCTCCAGAAGATGCACCGAATCAGTCAACCACCATTGAGATCGGTTTTGAAAATGGTGACCCTGTTTCAATTGATGGAGAGCGATTATCTCCCGCAGCGCTGTTGCTGAAGCTGAATCAGTTAGGTGGTGCAAACGGTATAGGTCGAGCTGATATTGTTGAAAATCGCTATGTTGGGATGAAGTCCAGAGGCTGCTATGAGACACCCGGTGGCACTATCCTGCTTAAAGCTCATCGGGCAATGGAGTCTTTGACTTTGGACCGTGAAGCAGCACATATGAAAGACGAGATGATGCCGCGCTATGCCAAGCTGGTCTACAACGGCTACTGGTTTGCTCCAGAGCGTCTGATGTTACAGGCAGCTATCGACCATACCCAGAGTGTCGTTAATGGGGTTGTTCGCCTGAAGCTCTATAAAGGCAATGTGGATGTGGTTGGTCGTAAGTCAGAAACTAATAGTTTGTTTGATGAGTCAATTGCAACGTTTGAAGACGATGCTGGCGCCTATAATCAGCAGGATGCGGAAGGTTTCATTAAATTGAATGCCCTGCGCTTACGGGTTGCTGCCAGCAAGAAGGATTAAAAAGAGTAGGGTGCGGCCTGCCGCACCATGCTTCCTTCGGGTTGCCTCGTTCCCACGCTCTGCGTGGGAACGAGATAAAACCGCTAAGCACGCAAAGAATTACCTAATTAACTACAATGGTTTGTGCTTGAGTTGCAGAGCTGAGATTAGGGGGGGCAATTAGGTAAATATTTATCTCCAAAGCCAGCTCATTGCTCTACAATCTGAGCTGCAGCACGATAGATCAAGCTACTGTCACTCCCCGGCTTATGGGCCTCTTCACTGAGCATTCTGCGCCACTTTCTTGCGCCAGGTTGGCCTTGAAAGAGTCCCAGAATGTGGCGAGTAATACGATTGATCGGCGTGCCTGCAGATAGTTCTGCGGCTATGTAGGGTATCAGTTCATCGATTATTTGATGCCTGTTCCTGGCTGAGGCATCACAGCCATATATCAGCTCATCGGCTTGGGCCAGGATCCAGGGGTTTTGATAAGCTTCACGGCCGATCATCACCCCATCGACATGATTGAGATTCTGTTGCGCCTGTTCAAGTGAGGTGATGCCACCATTGATAATGATTTCAAGGCCGGTGAAGTCTTGTTTAAGTCGATGAACCGTCTCATAAGAGAGGGGAGGGATCTCCCGGTTTTGCTTTGGACTCAATCCCTGCAGCCAGGCCTTGCGGGCATGTACGATAAAAGTGTTGCAGCCAGCTTCTGAGACTTTGCCGACAAAATCACAGAGTGCCTGATAGCTATCCTGATCATCAACCCCGATACGATGTTTTACTGTGATATCGATTGCAACACTATCACGCATTGCCTTGATGCAATCCGCGACCAGGGCCGGGGTCAGCATTAAGCAGGCACCAAAGCGGCCTGACTGTACCTTGTCTGAGGGGCAACCCACATTCAGATTGATCTCGTCATAGCCCCACTCCTCACCCAACTTTGCACATTCGGCCAGTGCATCAGGTTCACTACCGCCAAGTTGCAGGGCTACCGGGTGTTCACTGGGGTCGAAATCGAGAAACCTTGTGCGATTGCCATGGAGTAAGGCGCCGGTGGTCACCATCTCTGTATAGAGTAGGGTATGCCTGGAGATCAGCCGCAGAAAATAGCGACAGTAACGGTCGGTCCAGTCGAGCATTGGGGCGATGGAGAGTCTACGGTCAGGCACGGAATTTATTCTGTTGATGGGATTGGGTGGTGGTAAAGGCCAGATGGAAAAAGAGTCAATTGCCGATTTTCGAGTATAAAGAGCTAAAAGACAAATTCGGAATAGGTGGATGGGACTGCGTCTGTATTGTGGAATGAAGGGTTGGTGTTCTTAACCCCGGCTTTTATCAACCGTTACCCGCCTTCCTTGGCAGGTTGAGCTGGGATCAGACTGCCCCCCAGGCCTCTCTTTTGACTTCCGTTGCGTTCGCAAGTACATCAGCGAGCGGTGTTAGCGGGTACTTAGGTTTGTAACCCTGCATCTCTTTAAACAAAGTTATCAGTTTGTCCGCTGAGGACTGACCTTTGAAATCACTTTTTTCAAGTCCCAGTTCATCAAGCGTCTCATTCCAGGGTACACCCTGAGTCAAGGGGATCAGTACAAAGGTAATACCCTCGACTTCAATCTGGGCAGGGGTTTCGATATTGACCACATACAGCAATGCCTTCATCTCAGGTGAAAAGAGTGCTTTGTATTTTTCAACCAGGGTATTGATCGATGCGACATCGTCGATGGCTCCAATCAATAGCTTGACTTTCTCATCGCCCAAAAGGATAGCGTTACGCATCACTTCAACCGGTGGCTTGGTGTGGCCCTTCTCATCGGCAATCTCACCTTTGACCAGAACCAGTTCACCACGATAGGCGAAGAGTCCGGGGGTAGAGGTCTCGTTCAGAAAGTTTGTATTGAATAGCAGACCGTCGTCATTGAATTGCTGCAATGGCATGATTTAACTCCAGAAAAAAATGTGGTTTATGCCATAGAGCAATCTTGGTGCCAATCAACGATATAATTGAAATGGTCTGTAATTACAGTAACTAAGGTTTGTGCTATGGGATTTTCAGGTAGGTTTTGTTGATTATCAGACAAGGTTTTTGCAACCAGTGTAGGGTGTGACCCAAGATGCCTGGTGCCTCAACCCGGAGTTAATATCTGTGGTCTTGCATAATGTCTGGGTGCAGTTCGGGTCGGGAGCATTGTTCAATCTCTATCTTTCACATCGCGCAATCGGTGGGGCAGGCCCCACCCTACTGTACTATTCGAGTGATTAGTGGGGTCAGTGAAGACTCCCCACTAGCAGGATTAGTTATTTGCCAGAGACTCCCTGATAAATCGCTTCCAATCATCAAATCGCTTCTGCAGTAGCAGCATGCCATCGAAGTAGGGGACTACCTGATTATTTCGGATGATTTCGCGACCCTTGGGACCCAAGGCATATTGGATGAATTGATCAGACGCCTTGCTGTTAGGTGAACTCTTGCTGAGTACCAGGTAGAGCGGGCGATAAAGCAGGTAGTTACCGGTGCGGATATTCTCAAAACTTGGATCCCTGCCCTCCAGCTTGAGAATCTTGAAATCACGCTTATGGGCACTGGCAATACCAGTGACTGCAATGGCGTTGGGATTCACTTCCACGGTTTTCTCCAGGGGGCCTGAAGAGGGAAAGAGATGCTCACTCTTGAACACGGCGTTAGGGTTTTCAAACAGATGCTTACGCAAGGTGTAACCAACCCCTGAGATGTTTCCTTCACGGATCAGCAGTTCCAATGACTGGTCGTCACCACCAAGTTGTGACCAGTTTGTGATCTTACCCTGGTAGAGACTGCGTAGCTGCGGCAGGCTGATCGAGTCGATGGGGTTGGATTTATGCACCACAACCACCAGAGCGTCCCAGGCCACCGGAATCATAGTGGCACCTGCTTCCTCCCGATTCTTTTTGAGGGTGAAACGACACGCCCCACCAATATCCGCCTGTTTACTAGTAATGGCGCGGATTCCTTTGGTGGCGCCACCTCCGGCGATTGATATATTGACGCCAGTCTCCTCCTGATAAGCTGCAGCCAGATCGGACATGAAGGCGTTGCGGGTTATGCCACAGCCGACCCAGGAAAGATCCAGTGCCTGGCTGGGGAAGGGTAGCAGGGTGAGTATCAGTAGCTTTATCGAGAGTAGATTACGCAAAACAAACCTCATCATTATTTACTGGTGACTATCATAGGCATCCTTCGAATGACAGTGTATTTTGGTAGGGTATATAGTAGTCAATATTTTTTGGTTGTATCTTATATAAGGAATTAAACGTCTATTTATTTGATAAAACTGCCGTGAATTTGAACACCAGCCCAAAATTTGCATGCATCAGGAATGACGGTAATAGGGTGTATTGCACGTTATGTATAGTCGTACTATGACTTGATCCAGAATGCTGATACAGCTTTCATTGCAGTTGAATTGGATTAATCTTCTACTGAAGTAGTTGATGATCACCATAAATTGAGTCACTGAGGCACTATGTTTCAAAAAAGCCTACTCTTGTTGTCGCTCTATATCATTGCTTCAGCAGCCCTGTCTGGTGAGATAAATCAGCAAGACGAGGTACTTGATCTGAGAGGTGAACAATTTGGCGGTGATTTCACCCTTCACTCGAGTCAGGGTGAGTTCTCACTCAGGCAATTGAGAGGAAAAGTGGCATTGCTCTACTTTGGCTATACTAAATGCCCTGACATCTGCCCAACCTCCCTCTCGGTGATCTCCCAGGCACTGAATGAGCTCAGTGAGGATGAGTTGAAAGCTGTCCAAGGTGTGTTTGTCAGCGTCGATCCTAAGCGAGACAACTTCCAGGTGTTGGATGAGTATGTCGGCTACTTTCACCCCAACCTGATTGGTGTAACCGGTAATGAAACTGAGATTGCTGAGGCGGCGAAACTCTATGGTGCACAATATTCAGAAGTTAACCTTGAGGGATCTGCGTTCGGTTATGCGGTCAACCACTCGGCAACAATTTATCTGATTACACCTAAGGGTCAGTTGCGCTTCATATTTCCTCATCAAACGCCCTCTACCGTGATTCTGGAAGCCATTCGTTATCTGCTTGCAGGAAACTGAGAACGCACTGGATTGCGCATGTCGATTACGTAGAGGTCTTTTTTTCGAGAATCTGCCAGGCCCTGACCTAATCAGAGACTCTCTAAACTTTTAGCATGCCTTGATGTTCTATGAACTCGATAATATTTTGGACTCCTTCTCCTGTTTTCATATTGGAAAAGACAAATGGTTTCTCTTTTCGCATGCGTACGGTGTCCTCTTTCATCACCTCCAGAGAGGCGCCAACATAGGGTGCCAGATCGATCTTGTTGATGATCAGAAGGTCGGAGCGGGTGATGCCAGGGCCCCCTTTACGGGGCATCTTTTCACCTTCGGCAACATCCAATACGTAAATTGTCAGGTCGGCCAGCTCCGGACTGAAGGTGGCACTGAGGTTGTCGCCACCACTCTCGATGAACACCAGGTCGAGATCGGTGTGGCGCTCGCATAGATCCTCTACTGCGGCTAGATTCATCGAGGCGTCTTCACGGATTGCTGTGTGTG
This sequence comes from Candidatus Thiodiazotropha sp. DIVDIV, assembly GCA_040506275.1. Taxonomy (GTDB): domain Bacteria; phylum Pseudomonadota; class Gammaproteobacteria; order Chromatiales; family Chromatiaceae; genus Thiodiazotropha. The sequence continues at coordinate 63,658 of JBEVXD010000004.1, read as the reverse complement.
GACAGCCACCTGTCTCTACTCCAATGATGCGACTCTCATCCAATGCCTTGCTTCGCATCAGAAACTTTGCGTCTTCCTGGGTATAGATGTCATTGGTTACAACCGCCAGTTGATAGTTACTCCGCATCGCTTTACATAGGGCATCGAGGAGGGCTGTTTTACCGGAACCGACGGGGCCGCCGACGCCGACTCTCAAGGGTGAAGTCTGACTCATCAGTTATTCTCTCAGGATCTGTAAATTCGGGTGTATTGGGTTTCGTGCAGACTGCTGGCAATTGCCTGGGCCGGACAGGAGAGACCGATATCGCCATCGTTCACCAGCAGTCCGATCTGCACCTGTGAAGGGATAAGCTGAATCAGTTCATGCAGAATTCTCTGTCCTGCCATCTGCCCGAGGGGGATGATTTTTACTCCAGCCAGTGTCGTGTTCTCCAGCCAGCTCCAAAGATAACCTTCTGCTGCCTCAGTTACAGGAATTCCCCAGGTATTGGCCACATAGGTATAGCCTGATAACAGATTACTCTTCAGATGCGGTAGCCACCCATCTGCAACAGGAATTCCCCATTCAGGTAGCAAGGCGGTTAGTGCTCTGGCCCGATTGCGCTCTTCTTCACGCAGCTCGCGGGTCTCCCGACTGGCAATCAGGTATTGACTCCAGTAGGCAAAACTATCCCGATTGTGTGCGGTGCTGGCCTGATAGAGTCTGTTCAGCAATGGTATGTCCAGATGGGTCTGGCTGGTCAGCAGTAGATTTTCGATCCATTGTTGCAAGGTCTTCTCATCTTTGACCCAGCCATCCTCCACAGCCCACTCCAACCCCTGGGAATAGGCGAAGCTTCCCAGTGGCAGGGTAGGACTGACCAGGTGCATCAGACGTAATTTTGCAAGTCTGTTCTCAGTGATGGTGGTCATGGCTATGGCCGTGCTGGTGACGCCCCTGTTCCGCGCTGCCACCATAAGCGCCGGGTTCCGGTTCGAAGGGGGCTTCTGCAACAACAATTTCAAGACCTAAACCAGTAACCATCTCGTCCAGAACATGGTCATGGGGATAGCTGATACGCCCTGGTTCTATCTGGATCGAGACATGTCGGTTACCCAGGTGATAACAGACCCGTGATAAAAGATGGGGATCTTTGCACTCTATTATGGATAAGGTTTCCTGCGCCGCTTTTATGCTGATCACAGCACCTGACTCGGAACTCAGTAGATCTCCCTCTTTGAGGGTTGTTCCCCGTGGCAGGAACAGACCGGCATCCCGGCCGTCATCCAATTTTACTCTGAGTCGGCTTTTGATTCGGTTATGCAGGGGCAGGGTAAGGGTGGTTTCACTCTTCTCCGCATGGGCTATTTTTTTGGTTAATTTGATCATTGGTTGTTTGGTCAGGTCAGGATAACTGCTCATGTCTCAACTAGTTGGAGATTTCAGTATGTGAATGGTGCGGCAGGGCCGCACCCTATATTTTATTTAGAGGTTTCCTGATACTCAGAACAGAAAATATTTTTGTGCCAGTGGCAGTGATTCCGCTGGCTCACAGGTCAGCAGGTTGCCGTCAGCTTTGACCTGGTAGGTTTGCGGATCGACCTCTATATCGGGTTGATAATTATTCAGAATCATCTCTGCTTTGTTGACTGAGCGGCACTGGCTGACTGTGCCAATCATGGATTTCAGTTCCAACTGTTGGTCTATGCCTGTCTCTTTTGCGGCCTGTGAAAGAAAGGTCATTCGGGTCGCCTGACAGGCGGGGCCCAATGCACCGAACATATGCCTGTAGTGTACAGGTTGCGGGGTTGGTATTGAGGCATTGGGGTCACCCATGGGAGCCGCAGATATCATGCCACCTTTAATAATCAGGCTGGGTTTAACACCGAAGAAAGCCGGTTTCCAGAGCACCAGGTCGGCCAGTTTCCCCACTGCCACTGAGCCCACTTCATGGGAGATGCCATGAGCCAGAGCCGGGTTGATGGTGTACTTGGCGATATATCTTCTGGCGCGTAGATTATCGTGTTGTTTAGGATCGCCCTCCAGGCTGCCACGTTGGATCTTCATCTTATGTGCAGTTTGCCAGGTTCGGGTAATCACCTCGCCGACACGCCCCATGGCCTGGGAGTCCGAAGCGATCATGGAGAAGGCACCCAGGTCGTGAAGGATATCTTCGGCTGCAATGGTCTCCCGACGGATACGGGATTCTGCAAAGGCGACATCCTCTGCAATATTGGGGTCCAGGTGGTGACAGACCATCAGCATGTCCAGATGTTCGTCCACTGTGTTTACTGTGTAGGGCCTCGTTGGATTGGTTGAGGAGGGCAGAACGTGGGCATGCCCACAGGCCTTGATGATGTCCGGAGCATGTCCACCTCCGGCACCCTCAGTGTGGTAGGTGTGAATAGTGCGCCCTTTCATGGCCGCCAGGGAGTGTTCCACAAAGCCTGATTCATTGAGCGTGTCGGTATGAATGGCGACTTGGACATCATAGTTGTCGGCAACACTCAGACAGTTATCGATAGCGGCTGGGGTGGTGCCCCAGTCTTCATGCAGTTTCAGTCCGATCGCACCAGCCAGGATCTGTTCATTCAGGCCAGCGGGGAGACTGGCGTTACCCTTACCCAGATAACCCAGATTCATAGGTAAGACCTCAGAGGCCTGCAACATGCGATGTATATGCCAGGGGCCAGGGGTGCAGGTAGTGGCATTGGTGCCCGTCGCAGGGCCTGTGCCACCACCGAGCATGGTGGTGACCCCTGACATCAGAGCGTCATCCACCTGCTGGGGACAGATGAAGTGAATATGGGAGTCGATGCCACCGGCGGTGAGGATGGAACCCTCCCCGGCAATAGCTTCAGTGCCAGGGCCGATGATGATATTCACACCGGGTTGAATGTCAGGGTTACCCGCCTTACCGATGCCGCTGATGCGCCCGTTCTTAATGCCGATATCCGCCTTTACAACACCCCAGTGATCAAGGATCAGGGCATTGGTGATGACTGTGTCGGCAGTCTCGGCACTGGCGAGCTGACTCTGGCCCATACCGTCGCGGATCACCTTGCCACCGCCGAATTTCACCTCGTCACCATATTGGGTATGGTCCTGCTCGACTTCGATAAAGAGTTCTGTATCTCCAAGACGGACCCGGTCACCAACGGTGGCGCCATACATTTCCGCATAGGCTTGTTTGCTGATGCTGCTCATATGTTACTCCTCCAGTGGGCCCATGACGGCGGCATTGAAGCCATATACCTGCCGGTTGCCGGCAAAGGCTACCAGGGTGACTTCCCGGGTTTGACCCGGTTCAAAGCGTACGGCTGTTCCTGCAGCGATATCGAGTCGGAAACCCTTTGCTTTATCTCTGTCGAAGCTGAGGGCCGGGTTGGTCTCCGCAAAGTGGTAGTGGGAACCGACTTGTATTGGACGGTCTCCGGTATTGTCTACAGAAACAGTGACCCTCTCCCGTCCTTCGTTCAGTTCCCGATCTCCTGGCATGGTGATGGTCTCGCCTGGGATGATTGCGTCGCCCTGGTCAGCGGTGGTGGGGAGTATGGGGTCATGTACCGTTACCAGTTTGGTGCCATCCGGAAAGGTAGCCTCGATTTGAACCTCATGGATCATCTCAGGGATTCCGGGCATCACATCATCACTGGTTAACAGGGTGCGGCCAAAGTCCATCAGTTGGGCCACCGTCTGTCCCTCTCTCGCCCCTTCCAGGATGGCGCAACTGATATAGGCCATCGCTTCCGGATAGTTGAGTTTGAGACCCTTCTCCTTACGCCGCTCTGCCAGCAGTCCGGCAGTAAACAGCAACAGCTTGTCTTTTTCTCTGGGCGTAAGTTCCACGTTGTGTTCCTCGATTGTCGGGTTAGGTGTTCCAGACCCGCGGCTCGCAGGCGGGTCGATTCAGTATGATCGGTCTCAGTTCCTTCCAGATACGTTTGAAGAGATTTCGGGCCTGTTCGGTTGAGCCACCAAGATAGCGAACGATCAACACGCCGTCCGTATGAGTGATACCCAGCTGTTGATTCTCTTCGGTATTAATCAGGGTGCGGACTTTGTCGATTAATGAAGTCTCTTCGAGTGTCGCATAGAGAGATGCCATAACTGGATATCCCCTAAGGCTTGCACTGCCGGTTAAACATTTTTCTCCTTGAATCACCATTCGTTCCAGCAACAGGGGTTGGCTATCTCGCCATAGCGCGAATTTGAAGACCGCTTCTCCCTGATCAAACGTTTCGTTGATTGTCGGTCGTCCCAGACAATTTATTTCCCAGCCGATAAATTGGGCCTGGTTATCCAGCCTGACCTGAGTAGAGATGGTCGCCTCGGCACCAGGGAAGAGAATGTTCTCCTGTGGGAACCACTCCAGTGATCCGCCAGAGACATTAAGATGTTGTTGCTGTAGCGCAGTTGGGCCGCAGGAGCGGTAGAACTTGCCTGCACCTGGGGTCGTGATCAGGGCATTGGCGTTGTGTGCTACATCGACCTGGATATCCAGGGTGTCGCCACCTACTACACCACCAGGTGGATGCAACAGATAGACATGGCAGAGATCCTGTTCAGGATAGAAGGCCCGTTGCACTGACAGTGGGCCATGCCGGAAGCGCTCAGCAAGTATGGTTTTGTTCGGTGTAGTGCGAAACCCAAGTCTAAGTTGAGCTTGCCAACCAGGGGTAGTCTTATTTAATGCAGTTTGCATTGTTGTTCTGTGTCCTGGCTGGCAGCCTCTATAACCGAGTCTTGATAGACAAGGGCTGTGCTTGTTTTAGCGTTCCTTGTCCCGCTTTTTATTAGCCAACAGGTACCTGAATCCATAGAAGAGGGGCAGGCCGATGGCCAGCATAATCAACGAGTGTTCAATAAGATGTCCTATTGAAGATGGACCGTGATGTGCCATCGCTGTGCTGCTGTAAAGGGCGAGCAATGTTAAGTAGAGCATGCCAAGGTTCTTCATGATAATCAGGCTCCTTAAGACGTTAAACAGTCAGGTATTGTCGAATCAGGTCATCGTTCAGGTTTTCCATCTCCCCTGCGGCAACCTGGCGTCCCCGATCCAGAATGCAGAAACGATCGGCTACCTTGCGGGCAAATGGAAGCTTCTGTTCAACCAGTAATACTGTCAAACCGATCTCCCGATTCAGTCTGATTATAATATCACCAATCTCTTGTACAATATTAGGTTGAATTCCTTCGGTTGGCTCGTCGAGTATCAATAATTTTGGGTCGATCACCAGGGCTCGTCCGATAGCCAGCTGTTGTTGTTGACCACCTGAGAGATCCCCTCCCTTTCTGTCGAGCATCTCTTTGAGTACCGGGAAGAGTTCATAGATAAAATCGGGGATCTTGTTTCGATCCTTTTTGCGTACAGGTAATCCTATACGCAGATTCTCTTCTACTGTGAGCATGGGGAAAATCTGTCGACCCTGCGGTACATAACCTATGCCCATCGGTGCCCTTCGTTCGGGGATCAGTTTGCTGATCTTTTCACCACTAAACTGAATCTCTCCTGATTTAACCGGCAGCAATCCCATAACGCACTGGAGCAGTGTGGTCTTGCCGACCCCGTTACGTCCCATCAGGCAGGTGCATTGGCCTTGTGGTACATCCAGGTCGAGATCCCATAAAGTATGAGACTCACCGTAGAACTGATTGAGTTTTTCAATCTTCAACATGGGATCAGCCCTCCCCCTGTTCGCCGAGATAGACCTCTACCACCCGGGGATCATTCTGTACTTCATTCATACTCCCTTCAGCCAAAACACTACCCTGATGCAACACCGTAACCTTTTGCGCAATGGATCGTACAAAATCCATGTCATGCTCCACCACAACCACGGAGTGTTGTCCGGCCAGGGAGGTGAGTAGCTCTGCGGTACGATCCATCTCCTGATGGGTCATGCCGGCGACAGGCTCATCGACCAGCAGTAACTTGGGGTTCTGCATCAGTAGCATACCAATCTCCAGCCACTGCTTCTGACCATGGGAGAGGGAGCCTGCCAGTTGATGTCGATTTTCCTGAAGACCGATGGTTTCAAGCACCTCTTCTATATGTTCCTTTTGCAGAGGATTCAGTTGAGCAATCAGGGTCGGCCAGACCCGTTTGTCACCTGCCATAGCGAGTTCGAGATTTTCAAATAGGGTATGGGATTCGAAAACAGTGGGTTTCTGAAATTTTCGTCCGATTCCTGCTTGAGCAATCTCAGGTTCACTGAGGTGTAGTAGATCGATGTTCTGTCCGAAATAGGCACTGCCGGTATCGGGCCGGGTCTTGCCGGTAATGATGTCCATCATGGTGGTCTTGCCTGCGCCATTGGGTCCAATGATACAGCGCAGCTCTCCGGCATCAATGTAGAGGTTGAGATTGTTGATCGCCTTGAAGCCATCAAAGCTTACTGAGATATCCTCCAGATAGAGGATGGTGCCGTGAGAGACATCGACCTCCAAGCCAGTTGTCTGCAGCATGAAATCAAACACCCGGTCCCGACGCATGGTGTCACGTATTTGATCTAGGGTCTTCATGACACTTTATCCTTGGCCTTGAAGAGACCGATCACCCCTTTAGGGAGGAATATCGTAACCAGGACGAAGAGTGCGCCAAGTGCAAACAGCCAGACTTCCGGAAGTGCTGCGGTGAAATAGCTTTTTCCATAATTCACCATCAGAGCACCGGCAGCGGCGCCGTAGAGCGTTGCCCGGCCACCTACCGCGACCCAGATAACAATCTCAATAGAGTTCAAGGGTGAAAACTCACCAGGATTGATGATCCCTACCTGGGGGACATAGAGGGCACCGGCAATCCCGGCGAGTACTGCGGAAAAGGTGAAGATTGCCAGCTTGATATGCTCAACCTTGTATCCAGTGAAACGGGTTCTGTCTTCCGCATCCCTAATGGCGACCGCAACCCGACCCAGGCGTGAGGTGACAATCATGCGACAGGCGATATAGCCCAGGGCCAAGGCCAGGGCTGAGGTGACAAACAGGGCCAGGCGGGTGGTATCTTCCTGCAGGCTGAATCCCAGAATATCCTTGAAATCAGTTAATCCATTGTTGCCACCAAATCCCATTTCATTACGGAAAAAGGCAAGCATCAAAGCGTAGGTCAATGCTTGGGTGATAATGGAAAGATAGACACCGGTAACCCGCGAGCGGAAAGCCAACCAGCCGAAGACAAAGGCGAGTACCCCAGGTACCACCATCACCATCAACAGAGCAAACCAGAACATATCGAAGCCACTCCAGAACCAGGGCAGACTGTCCCAGTTCAGAAAGACCATGAAATCGGGTAACAAAGGGTCACCATAGACACCCCGTTCACCAATCTGGCGCATCAGATACATACCCATGGCATAGCCACCCAGGGCAAAGAATGCACCGTGTCCGAGACTGAGTATACCCAGGTAGCCCCAGACCAGATCCACTGCAACAGCAAGCAGTGCAAAGGCAAGATATTTACCAAGCAGGGTGACGGTATAGGTTGAGATATGGATGGGGTTGGTCGGGTCGGTAAATAGATTGAGGATCGGTACCAGAATCGCGACCAACAGCAACAGGACAAGAAATATCAGTCCGCCACGATCGGCTTTCAACATATTTAGTAGAGCCACGTCTTAACCCTCCGCAGCCCGGCCTTTCTGAGGGAAGAGTCCCTTTGGCCTTTTTTGAATAAACAGGATGATGAATACAAGTACCAGGATTTTAGCCAGTACAGCGCCAGACCAAGGTTCTAGAAACTTATTGGCAACACCCAAGGACATGCCGCTGACCAGTGTTCCCCATAGATTGCCGACGCCGCCAAAAACCACCACCATGAAACTGTCGATGATGTAGGCCTGTCCCAGGTTGGGTCCTACATTGGTCAGTTGACTAAGTGCCACACCGGCAATACCGGCTACTCCGGAACCCAGGCCAAAGGTCATCGCATCAACCCATTCAGAGCGAACCCCCATGGCACGTGCCATGGCACGGTTTTGTGATACTGCTCTTACCTGTAGTCCGAGCACAGTCTTTTTCAAAACAAAAAACAGGGCAGCAAATACCAGTAGACAGAAGACAATGATATAGAGCCGGTTCAACGTAAGAGAGAGGGCGTTGTTGATCTCCCAGACACCACTCATCCAGGAGGGGGTTTCAACTGATCGGTTCAGCGGTGAGAAGATTGAGCGCACTGTCTGTTGCAGGATCAGACTGATGCCAAAGGTTGCCAGCAGGGTCTCCAGGGATCGGCCATAGAGAAATCGGATCACCCCTCTTTCAATTGCGATGCCAACCAGAGCGGCAACCAGAAAGGCAGCCGGTATGGCAATCAGGGTAGCAGCTCCGATATTGTCCGGCATTAAGGTCTGAATGACATAGGTGGTATAGGCTCCAATCATGATCAATTCACCATGGGCCATGTTGATCACACCCATGACGCCGAAAGTGATGGCCAGGCCGATTGCCGCCAGCACCAGCACAGAACCAAGACTGAGACCGAAGAAGAGATTTTCGATAACACTGTAGAACTGAAGCTTGGCATCGATACTGTCCAATGCCAGTTTTATACTGCTGGCCAAGGCCTCATCCTGTGGCTGTTGCTGCAGACGGTTTAATGCATTCCGCACCGCAGGATGGATGTTGCCACTGAGAAATTCGACAGCATCATTACGTTGTTGTGGATTACCTTCAGTAAGATCGGAGAGGGCGATAATGATCGACATCGCCTCACGAATATCCTCATCCGGCTCCTCTTTCAGCAGCGGACGTACGATTGTAGCTTTTTGGATATCAGCTTGATCCAGAATCTGTTCAACAGCGGCTAGTCGCTTCTCCCTGTCGGGACTCTTTAGATCGAAACTCGCAAGTGCACCACGTATCTTGGTACGCATTTTATTGTTAACGGAGATCTTCTTTAATGATCGTTTTTTTACTTTGCCGAGGGATTCCTGTGTGACAGCATGTTGAATGAGATACTCTTTCCCCTGCTTGTCAGCTATGACCATCTGTTGGTCTTTCTTTAGCTTGAAAAGACGACGCTCCAACAGGGCTTTCAGAATCACTTGAGCCTGTGGTTCTGCAGAACCAGCCAGCAGTTCAATGGCCTTATACTTTTGTTCAAATCGTTTGGCTTTCAACAATTCAACTGCTTGTTCCATATTCTGATTCGGCGACATGGCATAGATTGAAGTGCCAGGGATCATGATCAGTGCAAGGAACAGAAGTAACCTTTTTATTGTATGGGTGATGGTCATGTTTTTTGTCAGTTGAGAGATATTATGTGACTCATGTTGATAACAAGTATTCAGGGATGTCCTGGATGTAGGGTGCGGCCTGCCGCACCATGCGGGTTAGCCGGCTTGAAAAATAATGATGTATACCTGTGGTGTTTATTTAAATCGCATGGTCCGGTGCGGCAGGGTCGCACCCTACGGTTTACCTAATCGGCTCCCTCCCTGGAGCCATTGATAAGTAATCCAATCGAAGCGTTAACCCACGAAAGTTATTCGTAGTTCTGTCCTGAACACTTACTTGTTTTAACGTTGTAGTTGCCGCAGGAGAGAGGCGTTCTCCAATCGGAGATAATATCCTTGGAACCGGGTAAGAAGTCGGACCAGGCATCACCAGCCACCAGGCCGGATGTCTCCCAGACAACCTCAAACTGACCATCATCCTGAATCTCACCAATCAGTACAGGTTTGGTCACATGGTGATTAGGCATCATTGCTGAAAGGCCGCCTGTCAGGTTAGGAACTGAGACGCCGATGATCGCTTCCTGCACAGCGTCGGAATCGGTTGTGCCCGCCTTTTCAACCGCTTTTACCCACATATTGAAACCGATGTAGTGGGCCTCCATTGGATCGTTGGTGACTCGTTTGTCATCCTTGATGAAACCTTTCCAGGCACTAATGAATTCATCGTTGGCTTCACTATCCACACTCATGAAATAGTTCCAGGCGGCGAGATGGCCGACGAGGGGTTTTGTATCGATGCCGGAGAGCTCCTCCTCACCAACTGAGAATGCAACGACAGGAATGTCTTCTGCAGAGAGTCCCTGATTGCCCAGTTCTTTATAGAACGGTACATTTGCATCACCGTTGATGGTGGAGACCACCGCAGTCTTCACGCCAGTGGAGCCGAATTTCTTGATATCAGAGACGATGGATTGCCAGTCAGAATGACCAAAGGGAGTGTAATTGATCATTATGTCTTTATCGGATACACCCTTGGCTTTCAAATAGGCCTCAAGGATTTTGTTGGTGGTACGTGGATAGACGTAATCGGTGCCTGCCAATACCCAACGCTTTACCTCAATTTCATTCATTAGATAGTCAACTGCAGGAATCGCTTGTTGGTTTGGTGCGGCACCAGTGTAGAAGACATTTTTAGAAGATTCTTCACCTTCATACTGAACTGGGTAGAAGAGCAGCCCATTCAACTCCTCGACAACTGGAAGTACCGACTTTCTTGATACCGAGGTCCAGTTACCGAAGATGGCAGAGACTTCATGTTTACTGAGCAGTTCACGGGCTTTTTCAGCAAATAACGGCCAGTTGGAAGCAGGATCGACTACCACCGGTTCCAATTTTTTACCAAGAAGACCACCCTTGGCATTCTGCTCTTTGATCAGCATAAGCATGGTGTCTTTAAGTGTGGTTTCACTGATCGCCATAGTTCCGGACAGTGAGTGCAGAATACCTACCTTGATGGTATCAGCCGCCTGTGCAAGTGAGGTGATAGAGAGTGCAAGACCTGTAGCTGTGCCAAGAACTAAATTTTTTAGTTTATGTTTCGATATGCTCATCTGTTATTTGTCCTATTTCGTTAGAGTCAACGTTTTGGTCTGAAGATGGATAGGGCATGTACTGTGCCAACTAAAAAATATTATTTAAAAACAGATGGTTAATGCTTGAGGGTGAACTGTGGTGATTTAGTGTGCACAGTTTTGGCGCTGAATGAGCGATGTTTTATATCTCCCTGATCTAAAGTAGTGCGTGGTGGTAATGGTATAGGCACCAGAAAGAGGCATGGTGTTGATCAGCATCTTTTTTATTCTGTTGTAATGCCTCGAAGAACAGGGGTGTTTAGTCACCCCGGTTAAAAGATCCAGTCTAAACTTTAAGTAAAAAGCCGTTTCAGGAGCTGAAGGTGGACAGATCGTTAGAAGACGAGATTCAACGGGTTGGCCGTCAGATGTGGAATGAACGTGAGGCGAGGGGAGCGTCGAAACGGTCAGATTGGATCGATAGATTACTACCGCAACTGGTAGCCGATAGTCAATTTCGTACACAGGCACTTAGATTTATTGATGCGGTACCGATGCTGACTGACGACAAAAATCTGATCACTCATTTCAAGGAGTACTTTGGTGAGGTTGACAGCGAACATCTACCTTCGCTGATCAACTGGGGGATCAGACGTGTAACGGTGAATAGTCTGCCAAAGCTGGTCGCGCCTGTTATCAGGAGTGCTGTAAGAGGTGTCGCGCATCGATTTATCGGTGGTGAGAATGCGGATGAGATTTTGCATTCCATAACCAGATTACAACGCAGAGGGATATACACAAGCCTTGACCTCCTTGGCGAAGCCACAGTGAGTGAAAGGGAGGCTGCTGAATATCAGATTGCCTATCTTGATTTGATCAAGCAGCTCTCCTCTACAGGGATCAAGGATTTAAACCTCTCTATAAAAGTCTCATCACTCTACTCTCAAATAGCACCCGTCGACGCAGATGGTGCGATTGAAATTTTGATGGAACGGTTAAGGCCGGTATGTGATGCGGCAAAGGATGGTGGAATCACGCTTTGTCTGGATATGGAGCAATATGACTACAAAGAGATCATACTCAGACTGTTTAAAAGGCTTGCGATGGAGAGTGCCTATCGGGAGTGGCAGGGTTTGGGTGTGGTGCTTCAGGCTTACCTTAAAGAGACTGATCAGGATTTAAGTGATCTCATTGAGTGGGTAGAGAGCCGGGGTGTACCAGTCTCTGTTCGATTGGTGCGGGGCGCATACTGGGACATGGAGACAATCATAGCCAGACAGCAAGGGTGGCCCATACCGGTGTGGGAAACCAAGGGAGAAACAGATGCCTGTTATGAGCGGTGTTTAAAACGACTCTTCGAATCTGTGTTGATCCATCCTGCCATTGCAACCCACAATTTGCGTAGCCTGGCCTGTGCCATAGTATTCGCCAACCACAGTCAGCGTGGTCAGGAGAGTTACGAGTTTCAAATGTTATATGGCATGTCTGGCGAGCTCGAAAGATTGATTACAGATCGTGGTTTAAGGTTAAGGCTTTATATGCCATTTGGGGAGATGTTGCCTGGCATTGCCTATTTAGTTAGACGCTTACTTGAAAATACCTCGGATCAATCCATATTGCCGACACTGGCAGAAGCTGATGTTGAACAGGTATTAGCACCTCCAGCTATACAGATGAGTGAGTTGGCTGATATTGAATCTGAGTTTCTTAACCATCCATTGCATAGATTTACACGACAGTCCGAACGCGAAAAGTTTTCTGCTGCTCTGGAAAGTATTGAGCATAATATTGGTGACACCTATCCACTTTTAATCGCAGGACACTTGACAATAGAAGAGTCCTATCTTGAATCCACCAATCCTGCGAATCCGAGCGAAATGGTTGGACGAGTGGTTAGGACTGGAGAAGATGATGCAGAAGTGGCATTGAGAAAGGCAGTTGAAGCACAGCCAGCATGGGCTAGCCTTACTTTTCAGGAAAGAGCGACACTATTGCGGCATGCGGCAGACCGATTACATGAAGAGCAGGACATGTTTGCTGCCTGGGAAGTAAAAGAGGCTGGAAAGGGTTGGCAGGAAGCAAATGCAGATGTTGCGGAAGCGATTGATTTTCTCCGTTACTACGCACAATGTGCTGAGAAACTTGAGCAGATAAGTCAACCTCATATACCAGGCGAATTGAACCATTTGGAATATAACCCCTTGGGGGTTGGCGTGATATTACCACCTTGGAATTTTCCGCTGGCTATACCTGTTGGTATGGTTGCTGCTGCCATAGTATGTGGTAATAGCGTTATGTTGAAACCATCCTCTGAGACACCTGTGGTGGTCTGGCATTTTTGTAAACTATTGCAAGAAGTTGGTTTGCCAGAAGGGATAGTGAACTATCTTCCTGGTAGTGGCGCTGTCTTAGGCGAAGCTTTGGTGCGTGACCCAAGAACACAATTTATCGCCTTCACAGGATCAAAAGAGATTGGTCTTCACCTTCTGAATCTGGTTACAGAACTTTCAGAGTCTCAGCGACAGATAAAAAGAGTGATCGCTGAAATGGGGGGTAAAAATGCCATCATCATTGACCAGGATGCAGATTTGGATGAGGCAGTTAGTGGTGTTATTGAGTCAGCCTTTGGTTATCAGGGGCAGAAGTGTAGTGCCTGCTCACGTGTGATTTGTGTAGAAGAGATATATGAACGGTTTACAGTCAGGTTGATTGATGCGGCGGTGAGTTTAAAGATAGGGGATCCGTCAAAGCCTGGCAATAAGTTAGGACCAGTCATTTCCCGTGGAGCGAAGCTACGAATAGAACGGTTCATCAACGAGTGTGAACTCTCTTCTACGCTTATTGCGAAGGGTGATCTACCCACAGAGTTGCAAGGCCACTATTTACCACCGATGATTTTTAAAGATGTGACGGAGGACTCCCCACTTGCGCAACAAGAGATATTTGGACCTGTATTAGCGTTAATGAAGGCTAAGAACTTTGTGCAAGCGATAGATATTGCCAATGATACGTCCTATGCCTTGACTGGGGGTGTCTACAGCCGATCTCCTGGGAATCTTAATCTTGCAAAACGAAAGTTCAATGTAGGTAACCTCTATCTAAACAGAAAAATAACGAGAGCAAACGTCTACCGACAACCATTTGGAGGTTTCAGACTGAGTGGAACAGGATCTAAAGCAGGTGGTCCAGACTATTTACTGCAATTTCTACAAGCGAGAAGTGTTACGGAAAATACGCTGCGTAAAGGTTTTTCACCTGATTTTAAATAATGTGTGACTATGACTTCACTACCATCCTGGCAACATTAGTTTTTTTGTGGATGGCGTGTACAATGTCACGGATGGATAGGGGAGTCTGAGAGCAGACGAAATGGACTATGAAATCAATTAAACAAGCAGTTCTAGATAAGCAGATAGACCTACTCTTTTCCTATAGTGGTTCAGTAGTAGCGCCAGGAGTTTTGGTCGGCTGTTTTGCGTGGATTTACTTTTCGTTTGTCACGGATAGTCCCTGGTTGGTTGTATGGGGTGTGGGATTACTCGGACTGAATTTTGCCAGGCTCTTTCTGCTGCGCAGTTTTAAACGGATCAATAAGAGCCAGGCAAAACTTGGCATATGGTTGCGAAGACATTTGATCGCAACTTTCATTAGTGGATTGATCTGGGGTTTATTGAGCCTCTCCTACGACCCGGCCTGGTCGACTGATCACCAGGTAATGCTGTTCATGCTGCTGACCGGTCTGGCTGCATTCAGTATCACTGCCTATGCCGCTGTTCTTGAAGTCTATGTGGTATTTCTTATCCCGCTGCTGTTGCCATTGGAAATAGAGCTCTTTTCCAGGGGGGATTTGTCTCTATCGATTCTAGGTGTGCTGCTGATGCTGTTTGCTATCGGTATGTTGTTTGTCGCACAAAAATTCTATAACCAGCAGATTGAAAGCATACACCTATCCTTTGAACATAAATTTTTGCAAAATGAACTGTCATCCGGATCGCGACATCTGGAGAGTGTAGAACATGCACTGAAGACAGCTGAGCAACAGTTTGGCAACGTTCTTGAAACCTCACTGGATGGTTTCTGGGAATGGGATCTTGATCAGAATAGTTTTTATCTCTCTCCGCGTTGGAAAGAGCAGCTTGGGTATAAGGATAGTGAGATTAAGAATGATCTTGATTCCTGGAAAAGCATGCTCCACCCAGATGATCGTGGTGAAATTCTACATAAATTAGACGAGTATATTTTTAATGTTGCAGGCAGTTGGGAGGAAGAGTTCAGGTTGCAACATAAAGATGGTGGATATCGGTGTATTCTATCAAGAGCAACGCCAACACTTGACAGTAATGGTAAATTAACACGCCTTACTGGTGTGAATGTCGATGTAACCGAACGAATAAAGGCTGAGAATAAGATAAAGAAACTTGCCTATTTTGATAGATTGACAAAATTAGCCAACCGATTGCTTTTTAGTGACAGAATTTCTCATGCCATAACCCAAAGTAAACATAGCAAGCATAAACTATGTATTTTGTACTTAGATCTCGATCGCTTTAAAAATATCAATGACAGTTTTGGGCATCCCGCCGGTGACGAGGTGCTGAAAATGATTGCTGAACGTTTGAAAAAAGTTGTTAGAGAAGAGGATACTTTGGCACGGCTGGGTGGCGATGAATTTGCACTATTGGTGGAGAATATCGAACATTCGCATAATGCTGTACTTTTAGCGGCTAAAATACAGAGCTGTTTTGAAAAAAACTTTTTGGTACAAGATAACGAATTTTACATTAGTGCAAGTATCGGTATTTCAATGTACCCCAATGATGGCAATGATGTAGCAACATTGTTAAAAAATGCTGATGCTGCAATGTATAAAGCAAAAAATATAGAAAGAGGTGGCTTTCAGTTCTATACCCAGGAGTTAAGTGAAAAAGCACTCTATCACTATACGATTGAATCCGGTCTACGTACTGCATTAAATAAACATCAATTTGAAGTTCACTACCAACCAAAAATTGATCTATTAAATGGTGGAATTACAGGTGTGGAAGCATTGGTTCGCTGGGTGCATCCTGAAAAAGGTATGATTTCGCCTGAAAAGTTTATTACGATTGCAGAAGAGTCCGGGCAAATAAGAGGTATAGGTGAATGGGTTCTATCCCAAGCCTGCAGGGATGCTCAACAATGGAGGTCATTGGGATTGGACTTTGGACGTGTTGCTGTCAATTTGTCTGGAATTCAGATTCAAAGTGACAGTCTTAGGGAAGTGATTAAAAGTGTACTTTTAAAAACAGGTCTCAGTACCGAACTGCTTGAGTTGGAAGTTACTGAAAATATATTGATGCGCGATACTGAAGGATCAGCTAGCAGCTTATCGGATTTGCGAGATATGGGCATCACAATTGCCATTGATGATTTTGGTACAGGTTTTTCATCTCTAGCACAACTTGCTGCATTACCTGTTGACAAACTGAAAATAGATCGTAGTTTCATAACGAATGTTTGTAATGATAAACAGAATGCTGAAATTTCAAGAACCATAATTGCACTGGGACGTACTCTTAATAAGACGGTTATTGCAGAAGGAATAGAAGATTCTGATCAGCTGGAATTTTTAAAGAGTGAAGGGTGTGACGAAGGACAGGGATTTCTCTTTGCCAGACCTCTGACAAACAGTCAATTACATGAGTTTCTGGAAAACAATTCAGCCAATAGAAAGAACTCTCATGAATTTATGAGGCCGGTAAGTTAATAGATCTTGCAATCTCAGATGCAGTGAGAAGAGATTTTATATCTGAAAAGAAAAAACTCCCGTAATCTTATTTACGGGAGTCTCTTATGAAGGTCTGTCTTATGTTAGAAGTGACTGGAAGAGACTAAGCCTTTACATCAATATTGCCGCCTATTGTGCTTGAGGCGGTAGGCTTTTGTGGAGTCTGCTGTATCGCTTCAATCAGCTTAGTAGCAGTCTGTTCCTGCATCTCCATCACTTTCTTCTGTGTGGCGACACCAGTTTGGGTCCCGGTGTTTGCAATCATGCTGATTGCGGAAGAACTGACACCAGAAATATCCATCGATTAACTCCTAGGATGAAAAAATATAGCACTCGATATGCAGTGTCGGCGCATCAAGGGATTTCTTTAGTAAAACTGGTTGATCGAATAACTAGATGTTGGTGATTGAATCTCAATGAATTGTTGGGTGAAAGTTTTATAAGCGACTGAATTGTCAGGAAATAATAGTTTAGTGGATTTGAGTGGCTCAGTGATGCTCCAATAATAGTTTACACAGATGTACATGGGATTCTTATTTTAGTAATTAATCGTCTAAATTTAGAAATGGCTGGCATTTACAGACATATGAGCATAGATACTCGCGATATACCCAGCAGATATAGCCGGTGTCCACTTCAAATGACCGAAGAAGGTATATTTTCCTCTAGCCTGGCCCATAAGGGCAACGCCAGCAGCGGATCCAATAGACAGCAAAGACCCCCCAACACCTGCGGTTAGGGTTACTAACAGCCATTGTCCAGTGGACATATCCGGGCTCATGGTTAATACAGCAAACATTACAGGAATATTGTCAACTATTGCAGAGAGCACTCCAACAGCAATATTTGCATTGGTCGGCCCCCAACCTGAGTACATCAACTCTGACGCCATACTCAGGTAGCCAAGAAACCCCAATCCACCGACACATAGTACAACGCCATAGAAAAACAGAAGAGTGTCCCACTCAGCACGTGCTACTGGTGAGAATACATCAAAGGCAACAGGTGATCCCATTTCAGCATCATGCTCTGTGTTGTCAGGTTGTATCTGAGAATCTTTGTTTGCTGTCTTCTTGAGATAGTAACCAAATAGTTGCAAATACCCCAAGCCAGTAAGCATACCTATTACAGGAGGGATATGTAAAAAGTTATGGAAAGAGACAGCAGTTGTTATGGTAGCCAAAAATAAGATAACGATACGAATCGCGCCACGCTGCATTGCAACTTTTTCATCAGACGCATCAGGTTTGATATCAGGAACTGCAAAATGCATGATCAAAGCAGGTATAACAAAGTTTACCAGTGATGGTATGAATAGATTAAAGAAAGTCGAAAAGTCCACGAACCCTTTTTGCCAGACCATTAATGTTGTTATATCCCCAAACGGTGAAAATGCGCCGCCTGCGTTTGCTCCAACAACTATATTGATGCATGACAAAGTAATAAATTTACTGTTACCCTCTCCAACTGCCATTACTACTGCGCACATAAGCAGGGCTGTAGTAAGATTGTCAGCTATAGGCGAAATTATAAATGCCAGAATTCCAGTAATCCAAAAAAGCGAACGAAAGCCATATCCACTTCTAATCAACCAGGCACGCAATGCATTGAATATGCCACGTTCCTCCATTGTATTGATATAGGTCATAGCTACCAATAAGAAGAGCATTAATTCAGCGTATTCTAAAAGATTATGTCTTATTGCATGTTCCACGGTATTGGTTATGCCATGATTGACATAAACGCCACCAATAATTGCCCAGATTAAGCCTGCACCAATGATTACAGGTTTTGATTTACGTAAATGGGTAAATTCCTCCGCCATAACCAGTAGATACGCAAATAAGAAAATTGATATCGATAAATATCCAACCCAACTGGTGGTTAGATTCATCTGATCTAAATTTTCAGAATATGCTGTTACAGGTAATCCGGTAAGCAAAACAAGGGTTGGAATTTTAAATTTTGTTATCCATTTCATTTTCTGTTGAGTCCTAGAATACCAACGACATCATGATCATCATGACTATCAGGAACAGTATTGTCATAATCCCGCCAGCCTTCATAAAGTCAGCTACTCTATAGCCTGCTGGCCCCATGATCAGAGCGTTAACCTGATGAGTTGGTATAAGAAATGAATTTGAAGTGGCTATGGCTACGGTCAGCGCAAAAACTGCAGGACTGCCACCGGCACCAATTGCGATGTTTACCGCAAGTGGAACTAACAGAACCGTAGCGCCAACATTTGACATTACCAGTGTAAAGAACGTAGCTAACACAGCAATAGAGGCTTGAATAACCCATAGTGGCATATCGCCTACTACTGAGAGTACCTGTTCAGCTATCCATTTGGCTGTGCCAGATGTTTCAACAGCCAGTCCTAGTGGGATAAGGGATGCCAATAGGAAGACGGTTTTCCAACTAACAGCATCATAAGCCTCTTCAATTTTTAATACTCCAGTTAAAACCATACCTATTGCGCCTGTCAGTAGAGCAACAGATAAACGAATATCAGTAAACAGAACCATAAACAGAGCAATGCCAAAGAAAATGGCAGCAGGTAAAATCTTGTTCGGGCGCAACTCCTCTTCGCGAGGGTACTCAGTGGTGACCACAACGAAATCGCGATCTTTCTCTAAGCGTTCTAATACATTCCAAGCTGAATGGACAACCAGGGTATCACCTGCATGAAAAGGCATGTTGCGGATATCATCCCCTTCTCTCAATGTTTCGCCATTTCTATGAAGACCGATCATCGCTAATCCATAGGTTTTTCTCATCCATACGTCACGCGCGCTTTTACCGATCAAGCTTGAACCAGGTGGAATGACAACCTCACCTATACCCGATTTAGTGCTAGACAGTGATTCAGAAAAGGTACGTAGTGTTGAACGTAGTTTCAGATTGAAGCGCTCAATGAAATGAGAGAGATCGTGGGGGTTGGCAACCACACCCAACACCATTCCAGACTTGAATTCTGTATCTCTTGCTATAGTGCCGGGTCCGACCCTTGCCTCTTCACCAGATTGTTTACTGGCAATAACTCTGATGCGATAGGCAGTTTCAACATCATCCAGTCGAACACCAGTCAATTCACTATCATCTTTAACAACGACCTCATTGATCGCAAAATCTACTCCATAGACATCATGAAAATACTGTAGTGAGTCCGAGCCAACAGTATTACTTTCACTTTTTGTTTTTGGTAGAACAAAACGTCCGGCTATAACAAAATAGATAATGCCAGTGGCAATTAATGCCACACCAACTGGTGTTACAGAGAAGAGGCCCCATGTGTCCATCTGTTGGTCTGCCGGTAGTGCCTTATTTGAAGTCAAAATAAGATCATTAAGAAGAATCAGTGGGCTGGAGCCGACCATTGTCATAGTGCCGCCAAGGATAGCTGTAAAGCCCATAGGCATCAGCAAGCGTGACATGGGTAATCCTGATCGGGCTGAGATCCTGGATACAACAGGGAGGAAAAGTGCGGCTGCACCAACATTCTGCATAAATGAGGAGATAAATCCTACTGTTGCAGAAATAATAGGAATGATACGAGACTCTGTTGTTCCACCTATTTGAAGAATAAATGAAGCAACTTTCGTCATTATCCCTGTCTTATCCAGTCCTGCACCTATGATCATCACGGCAATAATAGAGATCACAGCATTTGATGAGAAACCGTCAAATAGGTGATTGTTGTTGACCAGTCCATCTTCCAGCCCCATCAGGGGAGCCAAGAGCGAGGTCAATCCCAGTAAGACCATCACAGTGGCTGCCGCAACATCTACGCCGACAATTTCAAAGGCAAAAAGATAGATTGTTAAAACCAGAATTGCTGCAACCCAGGCTATTTCAACAGTTGGTACAATAGTTGAAAGTATAAGTGCTAAGATGGTGAATATGACACCTGCAATTATCTGTTTCTTCGAGAGTACTCCAGGATGAGCAATAGTCTGCTCTTCATCCGCTAATTTGTTCATGCAAAGGCTCTTTATTTTAACGTGTCATGTGGTTATTAAACCGGTCATCAGCTAGCAAAAACCTGCACTATGCAGCGGTCTGCTTCGCTGGTTTATCTGGTGATTTATCCTCTATAAGGACTAAAGGGACGTGAATAGGACTTTTCAGATTAGGTATTACTTCTTGAATCAGCTTATTAGCGGATTTGTTTACAGGGGTTGAAACAAGAAAAATGAGGGATGGATGATTGGTGATATAGCTGCAGATATCCTCAACAGGTGATAACCCCAGTTGAATCACATGGCATTCCAGTTTTTCAGATTTAATCCGGTTTTGTATTGCGGATATCTTTGAGTTATCAGCGTAGTTGTCTACAAGTAGATCGATTTTAGTCCCCTCTTTTGTACAACTTTCAATTGCATAGTCGAGTGCTGCGCCAATGCCTTTGCCATCTGTTATTAAGGCAATTCGATGGGATACCTGCTTTGAAGGAAAATGCTGACTATTTGAGGATGGTTTTGATTTGGCACTTAAACCTAATAGGCTATTTTTTCTGCTAAGAGGAAGATATTCCCCTGCATCCTGTAGAGCCAGTCCGGCTAAGATTTTTTTTAAATCGTCTTTGAGTTTAGTCATCTAATCTGTCCAAATGATCATCTTTGCCCTAATAAGAGCATTATGTGTGCCAAACAGTGGTGATAGGTAAGTTACTGTTATTATTGGTAATAAATGTCTTTAATCCATATTCCTGTGTTGCAAAATGCAAAGCCATTCAATTACTTTTTGCCTCTACACTTCTTTAATGCAGTGTTAATCCTCATCTGATAGAGTTGTTTCAATTTGAAACGGTATGTTACATTTTGTAATGACAGCTCAATTAGACTTCTCCAGTTTGCGAGGCAAGATAACAACTGCTTATGTAGTGCTCGTGGTTGCGACCTTAGCGCTCGCTGTGATTGCTTTTCTGGATCTGCTGTTCCTTGAACGTCAGGTCAGGGAAGGCGAAGTGGTTTCAGATTTAAAAGATGCGGTTTTGGAAATGCGCAGGGAGGAGAAGAACCTTTTTCTCTATACAGATAATGAGGCGCTAAGGAGAGCTGATCTATTTGCTGAAACTTCGCTTGTAATATTGCGCGAACACAAACAGGCTTTATCGGCCCTTTTTATCACCACTAAGTACTCCAGTATGGTTGATAGAATAAGCTCCTATAGAGAGCGATTGGATCGTTGGAGTCTCTCAACTAGCGGTGAGCGTTCTGATTTGGAAGAAGAAATTAGAACGATAGGTCACCAGATCAACCTAACTGTTGAATCACTGTCCAATCTAGAGAGGAACATGCTAGAGGATGCGGTTCAGGAGTCTCAGTGGTTTTTACTTCTTTTTTTGCTGATCATCGGTCTTGCTATTTTTCTTGTAGGAAGGCAGCTAAAACGAGTTGTGCTTACCCCCCTGAGAAAGCTTGAGTCACGTATGAAGCCGATTGCTGAGGGGCGATTCGATAGCATGAATCCACCATCCAGAGATCGTGAGTTTGTTACATTTACTGATGCCTTCAACCGGATGCTCAAAGAGCTGGAGATACGACAACGTCGCATGTTGCAATCAGAGAAGTTAGCCTCTCTGGGAATACTCTCTTCCGGCGTAGCACATGAGTTAAATAATCCACTTTCAAATATCTCCTCATCCTGTCAACTGCTTATAGAAGAGTTAAATGAAGCGGATCCTGATCAACTTAATATTTGGTTGAAACAGATTGATAGTGAAACAGAGCGTGGCAGACAGATTGTAAAAACCTTGTTGGATTTTGGAGGGCAACGAGTATTTCAAAAGGTACCTATTGCACTTCACTCATTAATTGAGGAGACAAAATCTTTAATAGAAAAGTCGATAAAACACTCTTCTGGCCATCTGACCACTAATATTCCAGATGATTTACTGTTGTCTGTAGACAAGCAGCGGATGCAGCAGCTTTTCATAAACCTGATGCAGAATGCACTACATGCTGGAGGAGAGGGCGTAGCTATTATGATTAGTGCTGTTGTTTGTAAAAGGGGAATGCTGATGTTACCTGACGATGCTGTTTTTGCGGGTGATCTTAAATGTGCAACCGATAGCGATATGTCGGTTGTAGAGATAATGGTTAGCGATAATGGTCCAGGGATACCTAATGAGACTATATCAAAAGTTTTTGATCCTTTTTATACAACAAGTGAGCCTGGAAATGGCGTTGGTCTAGGTTTATTTATAGTTCAAGAGATTGTGCGCGAGCATGGCGGATGTCTTGCATTATCATCAAAGTCAGGGGAAGGTACCAAGGTGATTGTACTTCTCCCTCAGGGAGTGGTGAACGATGTCTGAAGAGATAGATGAAAAAGCGCAGATTCTTATAGTTGATGATGAATTGACGGCAGTTGAAAATCTGGCCCATGTCTGCCGCAAGCTTGGGCATGATGTTATAACTAGAACCAGTGGTGTCGAGGCAATCGAAGTTCTGGAGTCTATGTCTGTTGATCTTGTTCTGACCGACTTGAGAATGGAGAGAGTAGATGGCATGCAAGTACTCCGAAGAGCTGGTGAAATTGATCCTGACATTGCAGTGGTACTCATTACCGGCTTTGCAACATTAGATTCAGCGGTAAATGCGATGAAGGCGGGCGCCTTTCACTATATTGCAAAGCCGTTTAGACTGGATGAGGTACGTGAAGTCATTGGAAAGGCAATAGAGTTTGTCTTTTTAAAGCGTGAAAACCGTTCTCTTAAGAGCAAGCTTAAAGATAATAATTCTGGACCTGTTTTTATCACTCAAGATGCAACAGTACTACGCCTGCTTGAGATGGCGAGACAAGTTGCAGTGAGCGATTCGAGTCTGTTACTGACTGGTGAGAGTGGCACTGGAAAAGAGTTAATGGCGCGCTATATTCATGCCTATAGTCATCGAAGTGAGCGTACCTTTCTAGCAGTGAACTGCGGGTCACTTCAAGAGGACCTGCTGGCAAATGAATTGTTTGGTCACGAAAAAGGGGCCTATACCGGAGCTACAGAGTCCCGTGCTGGACTGATTGAAGCTGCGAGTGGGGGTACTCTTTTTCTAGATGAAATTGCTGAGATGTCACTGGGCATGCAGGTAAAATTGCTACGTGTTATTCAGGAAAGAGAGGTCCAACGCCTTGGTTCAACCGCGGCTGTTGCAGTTGATATTCGCCTGATTACCGCAACCCATAGAGATCTGTTGAGTGAGGTTGCTGCCGGGCGTTTCAGGCAGGATCTTTACTACCGTCTTAACGTCGTAGGGGTGCATCTTCCGCCACTATCGGATCGAAAGAGTGACATCCCATTACTGGCATACTTTTTTCTTCGCAAGCATGCAGTACGTATGCAGAGAGAAGTGGATGATATCGATGAGCAGGCTCTGATAGCGCTGTCCGAATATGATTATCCCGGTAATGTTCGTGAACTGGAAAACATAATCGAGCGGTCAATAGTACTGGCCCATGAGAAAACCATTAAAACTGCTGATCTACCAACTGCTCTGGTGGAAAGGTCTGTACATGTGGTACGTGAAACAGCTGGACGTTTACCAACGCTGGCAGAACGGGAGGCGGATTACATTAAATATGTTTTAGAACGAAGCGGGGATAATCGCACTAAAGCTGCTAAGGCACTGGGTATAGATAGGGTTTCGCTGTGGCGGAAACTGAAGAAGTATGGCATGGATGAAATAGAATAAGCCTGTATTCTATAATCGGTCCTTCTGTTTCTTACAAAAATCACGCATCATCAGGCATGAATTTTAATACATTGCCGTTTATGCAATAACGTTTGTGGGTTGGTGCTGGACCGTCATCAAAGACATGACCCAAATGAATACCAGAGCTGGCACTGCGTACTTCGACTCGCCGCATGCCATGACTGCTATCCTCATGAAGAGTGATCGCTCCCTCCATCGGGTTGAAGAAGCTGGGCCAGCCACTACCGCTCTCGAATTTTGTATCGCTGCGGAACAGTGCTGTGCCACTGATTGGATCGATAAACGTACCTGCTCTCTTCTCGTCCAGATGTGAGCCGGTAAAGGCTCGCTCTGTTCCTTGCTCAAATGCGATATTCCGTTGTTCAGGTGTCAAAAGTTGGTAACCTAGCCATTGCCAGAATCTGGCTTTATCCCCATTGTAACCTGTAAAACGTGAGACCTCATTACCGTTTTCAAAAAGTACTATTGTAGGTGTCGCAAAGAGTGCCTTTTCAATGGTCCAGCCAGATGGGGCCTGTGGATTGGTGGTACGGGCTATACCCAACTCAGAACGCCAGTTATCAAGTACTTCGGACTTGAATTGCTTACAATAGGCACAATCATCCGACTCGAAGACGATTAGTTGTCGAGAGTGGTTGAGTGTTGTCACATCAAGCTGAGTGGGCATTGAAGACTCCTTCATCATGTTCTGTTTTTTATCAGGGTATTCTATACCCGTACCACCAAGGCCACAGTAGCCGTCTGGGTTCTTTTTAAGATAATCCTGATGATAAGTTTCGGCTGAAGTATAGTTAGCCAGCGTTGCAATCTCTGTAGTGATATTTCCGTGGTCCTTTTTGAGTAGTGCCTGTTGATAGATGTCACGTGTCTTGATGGCGGTATCCATCTGCATCTTGTTATGAGTATAGATCGCACTACGATAGTTTGTTCCGATATCATTGCCCTGTCGGTCAACCTGGGTTGGGTCATGATTTTCCCAGAAACCTATCAATACAGATTCGAGGTCAGTTTTATGTGTGTCAAAAGTGACTTTTACAACTTCTGCATGATTGCGCTTACTGGTTAGTCCAAGTTTAATAAGGGACTCATGCTTGAGGACGCTACGGTAGCTGGCTTCGATATCACCATTCGCATAGCCGCTCTCCACGTCGATTACCCCAGGTAGAGCCGACATACGCTTTTCAGCACCCCAGAAACAGCCCATGCCGAGAACAATTGATTCGGTTTGTGGACTCTGATTGACGGCAACAGACTGATAAAAAGGTATCAGGGCTAAAATTGTGGCTATCAGAATGATATGGAATCTGGGTTTCATAACGTAACCTGCATTATTTATGGTGTAATCTGTAAGATAAAGTCTAGGTTAAGCGGTTAGGCAGAATTATCACGTAAATATCACAAATTCATAACACCTGTAAGGATCTCCAAAATATTACACAGTAGAGACTCGTGTTAAAGGTCGCGATCCCCTAGGTTAATCATGCTTTAGTGGTATATCTTGCTCGCCATGTAGGGTGGGGCCATCCCCGCCATCAGCCTCAATTGAGTAACCTTAATCGATTCTATATCTCAGCTGTAGTGTCATGAATAAAACCAACCAACATATCAACATGTTCATGGAAATACTCAATTGAGTCGTGCTGGGCGCCTTCAATGGCAATGACCTCTATCGGTCGCTCCTTTGTGGTATTGGCTTCAATCAATTTCATATCACTTATCGGTACGACCCTGTCATCGGTTCCATGGGCAAGAAGCACTGGACAACGGACATCGACGATTCGGTTCATTGGGGCAATATCATCAAATCGAAACCCGATTACCCATTGGATATAACGCATGATGATCTCTCGTAGTGGACGGGGTAACCAGGGCCTGTCGAGGTGTCGATTCATTACCAGGTTGGGGTGAGCAAAACCTGAGAGGGCAATGACACTATCGATGTCTGATCTTTTTGAGGCGGACAGGATAGCAGCTGCAGCACCAATAGAGTGGCCTAGTACGATCAGTTTATGTTCCGGATGTTTCAACTTGATCCAACTGATGGCAGCATCAAGATCTTCAGAAAATCTAGGTAGGGATGAGAAGCTGTCACTGTCGCTTTTACCATGATTGCGAGCGTCATAAAGCAGTACACTCAGGCCTGCGCTGTAAAAGGGTTCAGCCAACGGCAGCATCATCTCTGCATTTCCACCCCAACCATGCACAATGATAAGTGTAGCGTTGCTGTTTTGTGCGGCTATATACCATGCAAAAAGATTTTTATTGCCAATGGTTTTCAGTTTGTGCTCAAAGTAAGGCAGCTTAAATGCATCAGGTGTTCCTGTTTCCACCACTCGTGGTGCTCGATAGACCCGGTGAAGTATAGTTGGAAAGAGAATGATCACTAAGAAAATGAGAATGCAACTTAGGACGATAAGACTCATTGTGTAGATTCTACGGTTGGTTCATTTAGCGGGTTGTTGGTCAATGCTTGGATAAGAGGGTGCATCCCTTATCCAGAGTCGTATTGGATAGAATGGATAATCTTCAGATCCCTGGATAACCTCTGATCATTTCAACAATCAGAGGTTCCCTGGTAGCCCTGAATATCGTTAAATCTATGTTTTTGTTAGTGAGTCCCCCTCTTTAATTTCTGGGAGGCGTTTAGGGTTGTTCGATAGAATCGGCCCAGCGCTCTGTCTTTGGCGCGTTTCTCGGCAATGCTTGCACTATTCAAGGCCTGTTCCCGCATTAATTTTTGGTAATTAGCCAAGCGGCGATGATCTAATGTACCCTCTGCGATTGCTGCTTGTAAGGCGCAACCAGGTTCACTTTTGTGGTTGCAATCGGAAAAACGACACTGCTTTGCTATTGTGGTTATATCAGAAAAGCTCTCTTCAATACCCTGTTCACAATCGTATAGCTGTAACTCCCTCATGCCTGGTGAGTCGAGCAATATGCTACCTGAGGGCATAAAGTGAAGTGATCTGGCGGTTGTCGTGTGACGACCTTTACTGTCATCTTCTCGTATCGCCCCGGTAGACTGAAGTGATTTCCCCATCAGTGTATTGATCAGAGTTGACTTGCCAACACCGGATGAACCTAACAGCGCGATGGTTCTACCGGTTGTACACCAACTATTTAAGGCGCTGGCACTGACGCTGTTTTGTCCATCAACAGTTTCAACGCTTAACATCGGGTTGAGGTCATGAATTTGACAAACATAGCGCTCTGGATTCTCGCAGAGATCTGCCTTTGTCAGCACTACTACAGGTTCTACACCCGCTTCAGCAGCAATGGCAAGATATCGTTCGATCCGATTGAGGTTAAACTCTTCATTGAGTGAGCTGACAATAAATAGTGTATCGACATTCGCACAGATGAGTTGCGTTTCAACTTTACTGCCTGGCGCTTTTCGTGAGAAAAGTGTTAATCGATCCAATGTACGTTCAAACTGGTGCGCACTATTCAACAGCATCCAATCACCGACAGTCAGGCGGGATGTAGCTGAAGTGATCGACAGGTTTATTCTGCCTGACTCTGTCTCTACTTCAACCATAGAACGATGGCGTTCAATAATGCGCCCGATGGTGAGTTGTTCCAACTCTTCCAGTGTGAGTTGTTGTTGAAAAAAAGGTGACCAACCCAATTGGCTTAATGATCTATTTTTTGGCATAAGAGCCCCTGATGCAATTCTGGCATCGAAAAAAGATAATATCTTTGTGGGGCATGTGCCCCGGCTTAAAAACCGGGCAGACGGAACTGGTGAAGCGTGTTAGCTTTTCACTGCCCGGGGGATGTTGACTACAATCATTTGTACCCTCCGGTTTCATTGGTTTACCCGTAAAAAGTAACAGAACGTCTGGGGTTATTCAACTGAACCTTGTAGTTTAGATGGTCAAACTCCTGGAAATTGAGGGAAAATCTGCACGAATTATAGGAGCTCTTACCATTTAAATTCAGCGCTAATGTGTCGTATTGGCACGAAATTTGTAGTCTCGTCACACCATGTCAAAGTCCGAAATCAAGAAACCTCTACGCGTTATGCTGGTGGATGATAAGTCTGACCGTCGTGAAATGATCGATCTCGCTCTGAAGGATGTCGATTGTGCGCTGGTGGCTTGTGTCTCTGGTGACGGGGAGTTGTTATCAGCTGTACAGAGTTGTAATCCCGATGTAATTTTAATTGATATCGAAGCACCCGGACGTGACACTCTGGAGAGCCTTGAATCGGTACAGACGACGGTGCCAAGGCCTATGGTTATGTTTTCACAGGACGACGACAATCGAACCATACGTCGTGCCACACAGGCTGGTGTCAGCGCCTATGTTGTTGATGGACTTCATACCAGTCGAGTGCGCCCAATTATTGATGCGGCGGTAGCTCGATTCCAGCATTTCAACTACCTGGAGTCAGAGCTGAAAAAAGCCCATGATCAGCTCAACGATCGCAAAGTGATAGATAAGGCGAAAGGTATCATCATGCGCCAGCGTGGCTTGAGTGAAGAGCAGGCCTATCAAGCGATGCGTAAACTGGCAATGGATACTAATCGTAAATTGTCTGATATAGCCCAGAACATTATCGAAGCAGCAAGCATCCTATCCGGATAATCAATGCACTGTATTGAGTCAATATTTCATGCATGTGCTTTTATGGTGACTTGTTTTAGTGCGTCTGTATTCACTCTGATCGGAATCATATGCAACGCTCAGTGGCTGTGTTTGTTTCGGTATTAAATGTTTTATTCAAAATAACTTCTGCAAAAACAAATAGTAAGTAAGCGCGGCTGTTCTGCTTAACCTGTTGGCCGCAAAATATGGCATGTGGCTTGCATTTGTGGAGTCAAAGGTTGATCGCGGTCCAATGGCGGACCAGCCCAATGGCGGGCAACTGGCGACCACCACCATTTACGAATTTTGGTCAACGCAGGCCAATAACGGACAAAGGCGTCCATCTCCACACGATTCTGAATCGTGCATGGGGGTGGGCGTTTTTTTTTGCCTGCGAACCTGAGAGTTTTTGACTTAATACCAGAGGTGTTTTCATGAGTACAAGCGGTCTTATCAAGAACAAAGCCCGGAGAAGATATATAAAACGAGCAGCTATAACCGTTGCGCTGTCCATGGGTCTAGGTTTGGCAAGTGGTATAGCCACGGCTGAGACAGGCTATCCGGAAAAGGAGGATCTTAAATTCGGTTTTATCAAGCTGACTGACATGGCGCCATTGGCAATCGCCTACGAAAAAGGGTACTTCGAAGATGAAGGTCTTTATGTAACTCTGGAGGCACAGGCCAATTGGAAAGTGCTACTCGATGGGGTCATAGACGGTCAGTTGGATGGTGCTCATATGTTGGCAGGGCAGCCGCTGGCAGCCACAATCGGATTTGGTACCAAGGCGCATATCGTTACACCATTCAGTATGGATCTCAACGGCAACGGTATCACGGTTTCTAACACAGTATGGGAGTTGATGAAGCCTCATGTAGAGAAGCAGGCTGACGGCAAGCCTGTCCACCCAATCAAAGCGGACGCTTTAAAGCCTGTTGTCGATCAGTACAGGAAAGAGGGTAAACCCTTCAAGATGGGTATGGTATTCCCTGTTTCAACCCACAACTATGAACTGCGTTATTGGTTAGCTGCAGGTGGTATCAATCCAGGATATTACGCACCTCACAAGGGAGATATCACAGGTCAGTTGAAAGCTGATGCACTGCTTTCAGTGACCCCGCCACCGCAGATGCCGGCCACTTTGGAAGCGGGCACCATCTTCGGTTACTGTGTTGGCGAGCCCTGGAATCAGCAGGCCGTTTTCAAGGGAATAGGCGTACCGGTCATTACCGACTATGAGATTTGGAAAGATAATCCTGAGAAGGTTTTTGGTATGACCAAAGCTTTTACAGAAAAGTATCCAAATACAACTGTACGTGTAGTGAAGGCTATGATTCGCGCCGGCAAGTGGCTTGATGAAAACGATAATGCAAATCGTCCAGAGGCGGTGAAGATTCTATCCCAGTCAAACTATGTGGGTGCTGACTATGAGGTTATTGCCAACTCTATGACCGGTACCTTCGAGTATGAGAAGGGTGATAAGCGGGCAGTGCCAGACTTTAATGTCTTTTTTCGCTACAACGCCACATACCCCTACTATTCCGATGCGGTCTGGTATTTGACGCAGATGCGTCGTTGGGGACAGATCTCCGAACAGAAGCCCGACAGCTGGTATGACAAAGTTGCACGAAGCGTCTACCGCCCGGACATCTATCGTAAAGCAGCTGAGGAGTTGATTGCTGAGAAGAAAATGAAAGCTGATGACTTCCCGGAATTCGGCACCGAGAGTGGCTATCGCAAACCTCAAACCGAGTTTATTGATGGCGTCACTTATGATGGGACCAAGCCAAATGAGTACATCGATAGCTTTCCGGTTGGACTAAAGGGGGATGAACAGGTTTAAGGGTTGAGGGGAGTATGCCTGGCAGGTGTACTCCTATCCTCAGTTAAAAACCTGCCTAAGTCCCTTCTCCTTTGGGGAGAAGGGATCTTCCAAATGGAAATCTGTGACTGATGATCTACACAGGTTCAGAACAGGAAACAAAAGATGGCTACTTCAATCACGTCAAAGACCTTCAACTTGCCGTGGCTCGATAATCAACTCAATCGCTTGGCTAGCGAGCAGGTTGGTAAGATGATCACTCAGTTGATAAAGAATATGCTGATACCACTGATCGCCTTTGTTATTTTTCTAGGCCTATGGAGTGTTGGTGCAAAGCATGTTCAGACATCTCTTGGTGTGTTGCCCGGACCAGCTAAGGTTTGGGAGCAGACCCTGTCGCTATATGACGAACATCGATCGGAGCGGATCAAGGCTGATGCATTCTATGTGCGAATACAGGAGCGTGTTGAAAAGGCGATAGCCGCAGGGCAACCTGAGGATCGAATTGAGCGTATGCAAACGCGCAAATACACTGGTAAAGAGACATTTATCGATCAGATTATTACCAGTCTTGTAACCGTTATGGCAGGTTTTCTGGTTGCCTCATTGATCGCTATACCCATTGGTATCGCCTGCGGTATGAGCGCAACTTTATATACTGCAATCAATCCACTGATTCAGATCTTTAAGCCAGTATCTCCCCTTGCCTGGTTGCCACTGGTGACAATGGTTGTTTCGGCGCTTTACGTGAGTGATGATCCACTCTTCTCAAAGTCATTTCTCAACTCCGCTATAACCGTCACACTCTGTTGTCTTTGGCCTACCATCATCAACACTACTGTGGGTGTTTCAGGCGTCGACAAAGACCTGATCAATGTCAGTCGTGTGTTGCGGCTCAATGCTGTTACCAAGACCGTCAAGATCGTGCTCCCATCTGCTATTCCAATGATATTTACCGGTCTACGTCTCTCCCTAGGTATTGGTTGGATGGTGCTGATCGCTGCAGAGATGCTGGCACAGAATCCGGGGTTGGGTAAGTTCGTATGGGATGAGTTTCAGAACGGTAGTTCAGATTCACTGGCTCGAATCATGGTAGCTGTACTGGTAATTGGTTTTATCGGATTTTTACTCGACCGGGGCATGTTGATGTTGCAGCGAATCTTCAGCTGGGACAAGAACGCAGTTTTACGCTAGTGAAATTTGTTGAAATGGTATTGATTGGATAAGCGAAATGAACAGTTATTTGAATATTGACCACGTCAGCATCACCTTTCCGACCGATAATGGTCCGTTGAATGTTCTCAATGATGTGGACCTGAAAGTCTCCCAAGGGGAGTTTATCTCCCTGATCGGACATTCTGGATGTGGCAAGTCGACGGTACTCAATATTGTTGCGGGCCTGCTGAATGCCACTGAGGGTGGTGTGATTCTGGAAGAGAAAGAGGTAACAGAGCCTGGCCCGGATCGGGCGGTGGTGTTTCAGAACCATTCGTTGCTTCCCTGGTTATCGGTTTATGACAACGTGCGCCTGGCCGTGGATCAGGTCTTTAAAAAGTCTAAAACCAAAAAGGAGCGGCACCGCTGGACACTGCACAATCTGGAGTTGGTACATATGTCCCATGCCCTGGATCTTAAACCAGACGAGATATCAGGTGGCATGAAGCAGCGTGTCGGTATTGCCCGAGCCCTGGCCATGGAACCCAAGGTATTGTTAATGGATGAACCTTTCGGAGCTCTCGATTCACTGACCCGTACCCACATGCAGGACTCGCTGATGGAGATTCAGGCGCGTCTTAACAACACGGTTATCATGATTACTCATGATGTGGATGAGGCGGTGCTCCTCTCCGATCGAATTATCATGATGACCAATGGTCCTTCAGCCAGCGTCGGTGAGATTCTCAATATCGATCTACCCAAACCACGCAATCGCCTGGTATTGGCAGAAAATCCGGTCTACAACCACTATCGGGCAGAGGTTGTACGCTTTCTTCATGAACGTCATCAGCAGCCAGATGAAGAAAAAACCACACATGATCCAGAAAGTGATAATGATACTGTGGTCGATCTTTCCGCCTGGCTTAAATCGACCCAGTCCACCAGCGGCAAGACCCTTGAAAAAGATCAGCTCAATCTTGGCTTTATACCTCTGACCGACTGTGCTCCCTTAGTTGTGGCAAAAGAGAAGGGCTTCTTCCACCAACAGGGACTGAATGTAGAGCTGTCCCGTGAAAACTCCTGGGCGAATATTAGGGACAAAGTAGGCATAGGTATGCTCGATGGTGCTCAGATGCTCGCTGCCATGCCATTAGCCAGTGCATTAGGTGTCAGTGGCACAGTGCCAATGATTACCGCTATGAGTCTTGATCTCAACGGCAATGGTATTACTGTATCAAATGATATCTATCAACGAATGGTTGCCACTGGCGAGTCACAGCTGGACACCCTGGTCGGTAGCGGTCGTGCACTGAAGCAGGTGATTCACGAGAACCGTGCGGCAGGGGGCAAGCCGCTGATGTTCGCCACGGTTTTTCCCTATTCATCCCACAACTACCTGTTGCGTTATTGGCTGGCATCTTCAGGAATCGATCCGGATAAAGATATAGAACTCACAGTGGTCCCACCACCGCAGATGGTCAACTATCTACAGGCGGGTGTGGTCTCCGGCTTCTGTGTTGGAGAGCCTTGGAATACTCTGGCGGTTTGTAACGGCCTGGGGCATACCCTGGCGGCAAGTTACGATATCTGGAACAACCATCCGGAGAAGGTCTTCGGGGTTGCCAGCAGTTGGGCGGCAGCTAATCCGAATACCCATCAGGCAGTGATCACTGCATTGATTAAAGCCAGCGAATGGATCGACCAACCGGAAAACCGGGAAGAGGTCTGCGAACTGTTGAGCAAGGGTCGTTATGTCAACGCACCCAAGGAGATATTGGAGAAGTCGATGCTTGGCACTTTTCAGTTCTCACGGGATGAGGCTGCGCTGGAGCGAGCCGATTTCAATGTCTTCAATCGTTACAGTGCCAACTTTCCCTGGCGTTCACACGCGCTCTGGTTTCTCACGCAGATGGTTCGTTGGGGGCAGCTTCGTGAGCCAAAAGATTTGCAGCGTATTGCCCAGCAGGTCTATCAACCAGAACTCTATCGTAAAGCTGCCGAAACCTTATCAATTGAACTGCCTCGGCATGATACTAAACCGGAAGGGATACATGCTGAAGGCTGGCAGCTCGCTGCTGAACAGGGTGAGTTATCGATGGGGGCTGATCTGTTCTTTGATGGTGAGGCTTTCTATCCGGAGGATCCGGTCAGTTATCTGACACAACAACCGATTAGTAATCTTGCATTTGATCAGAACGCACTGCGCGAAAAAAATCCTTCGCCCCTGCCTGCATTGTCAGCAAGTGAGCCTTTGACCGAGGAGGCAAGTCAATGAAAAAGCAGAAACTGATTTTGGTTGGGAATGGCATGGCTGGGATGCGTACACTCGAAGAGTTGCTGAAGCTGGAGCCAGATATGTATGACATTACCGTCTTCGGTGCTGAGCCTCACCCCAATTACAATCGTATCATGCTGTCGCCGGTACTGGCCGGCGAGAAGCAGGTAGATGAGATCATCCTTAACACAATTGAGTGGTATGAGGAGAATGGTATTACGCTTCATACCGGTGACCCGGTGGAAGCGGTCGATCGCAAAAAACGTCAGATAAAGACCCGTTCAGGATTGGTTTGTGATTACGACCGGTTGCTGCTGGCCACTGGTTCAAATCCATTCATCATTCCGGTGCCTGGTCATGAGCTAACTGGTGTGATTGGTTTTCGTGATATCCAAGATGTTGAGACCATGTTGGCTTGTGCCAGCAAATATAAAAAGGCCGTGGTGATCGGAGGTGGTCTGCTTGGTCTGGAAGCGGCAAACGGTTTAATGAAAAACGGTATGGAAGTCACTGTTGTCCACCTCATGGATAGCCTGATGGAACGACAGCTCGATAAACCTGCTTCCGCACTACTCAAGGCATCCCTTGAGGAGAGTGGCTTGAATTTTCTGATGGAAGCCCATACCGAGGCGATTGTTGGTGATCAACGGGTCAAAGGTGTCCGCTTTAAGGGTGGCAGTGAGGTTGAAGCTGACCTGGTGGTGATGGCAGTAGGCATCCGTCCCAATATGCAGTTGGCCGATTCTGCCGGTCTACACTGTGAACGGGGTGTGGTTGTCAATGACACTATGCAGACTTTTGATCCACGTATCTATGCTGTGGGTGAGTGTGTTCAACATCGTAATAACACCTATGGTCTGGTAGCGCCACTCTTCGAACAAGCCAAGGTCTGTGCCAACCACCTGGCTCATCTTGGTTTTGGTCGTTACGAGGGATCGGTTACATCCACCAAATTGAAAGTGACTGGGATCGACCTCTTTTCCGCCGGTGAGTTTAATCAAGGGGAGGGTGACGAGACCCTGGTGCTTCAGGATCCTGCCCAAGGGGTATACAAGAAGCTGGTAATCAGTGACAACCAGATCAAGGGTGCAGTGATGTATGGCGATACCATGGATGGTACTTGGTACTTTCAACTAATGCGGGAAGGTACAGATATTTCCAGTTTTCGCAGCACCATACTATTCGGCCAACATGATCTGGGTGATGCAGGACATGGAGATGAGACCCGGGTGAGCATGCTCTCCAACGAGGCTGAAATCTGCGGTTGTAACGGGGTTTGCAAAGGTGACATTGTCAATGCGATCACCAGCCAGGGACTTTTCACCCTGGACGAGGTACGGGCGCATACCAAGGCATCTGCCTCATGTGGTTCCTGTACCGGGCTGGTGGAGTCACTGCTTGCCTCCACTGTGGGTGAAGGCTATGCCGCCACGCCAAGCAAAAAGGCGCTTTGCAGTTGTACGGTCTACAGCCATGACGAAATACGTGCAGCGATTGCTAATCAAGAGCTGAAGACGATGCCCGCAGTTTTTAAAAGCCTCGAGTGGAAAACAGCTGATGGTTGTCCCAGTTGCAGACCTGCCCTCAACTACTATCTGCTGGCTGCCTGGCCTGGTGAGTATCAGGATGATGCTCAGTCCCGGTTCATCAATGAGCGTGCCCACGGCAATATTCAGAAAGATGGAACCTACTCTGTCGTACCACGAATGTTCGGTGGACTTTGTAATGCCAATGAGCTGCGAGCCATTGCCGATGTGGCCGACAAGTATCAGGTTCCCGAGATCAAGGTAACCGGAGGGCAGCGCATCGATCTGTTTGGACTAAAGAAAGAGCAGTTACCTTCAGTTTGGAAAGATCTGGCAGATGCCGGTTTCGTCTCCGGGCACGCTTACGGTAAAGCAATGCGTACCGTTAAAACCTGCGTTGGTAAAAACTGGTGCAGGTTTGGCACCAAAGACTCCACCGGTCTGGGTGTGAAATTAGAGGAGCTTACCTGGGGATCCTGGATGCCCCATAAATTCAAATTGGCGGTCTCCGGTTGTCCGCGCAATTGCGCTGAAGCAACTATCAAAGATTTCGGTGTGGTCTGTGTCGATTCCGGTTTTGAGCTTCATATCGGTGGTAATGGTGGAATCAAGGTCAGAGTCACTGATCTGTTATGTAAGGTCGAAACTGAAGTGGAAGTGCTCGAATATGCAGGGGCTTTTATCCAATGTTACCGAGAGGAGGCTCACTACCTTGAACGCACCGCCCCCTGGGTGGAGCGTGTCAGTCTGAATTATGTGAAGCAACGTGTGGTCGAGGATGAGGCTGGGCGTAAAGCACTTTTTGAGCGATTCAAGCAGAGTCAGAAACCTGCACAGATAGACCCTTGGCGTGAACGTGCTGAAGGCAGTGAAGGGCATGAGTTCACTCCGTTACGTTTAGCTCGAATGAGGGCTGCATCATGAACAACTGGGTTGCCATTACAAAGTTGGAAGAGATCCCGGTTCTCGGAGCTCGAAAACTACAAACAGAATATTTTGACATCGCACTCTTCCGTACCGGTAGTGATGAGGTGTTTGCACTGCGAGACCGTTGTCCCCATCGGGGAGGGCCTCTATCTCAGGGGATCGTCCATGGTAGTGCTGTGACCTGTCCGCTGCATAATTGGAAAATAGATCTGCAAAATGGAGAGGTGCAAGGGCCGGATCAAGGTTGTGTTCATTCATTTGATGTTCGGGTTGAGGAGGGGGTGGTCTACCTGGATCTTGCTAGCCTGGAATCTGCAGCTTGAAGTGGATGATTGCTGATGCATGAAATGATAAAAAGCACCTGTCCCTACTGTGGTGTTGGCTGCGGCCTGTTAGTTAACAGGGACTCTGATGGAGAGTGGCAGATCAAGGGCGATCCAGACCACCCTTCAAACTATGGACGGCTTTGCTCAAAAGGTACTGCACTTAACGAAACCCTCGATCTTGACGGTCGTCTATTGACACCAATGGTGGATGGAAAAGCTGTTGATTGGCATCATGCTGTTGAGCGGGTAGCGGATCGCTTCCGACAGATTATTGATGAGCATGGCCCAGATGCTGTGGCGTTCTATGTTTCTGGCCAGTTGCTGACTGAGGATTACTATGTTGCCAACAAACTGATGAAGGGATTTATCGGCTCGGGCAATATCGATACCAACTCTCGACTTTGCATGTCCTCCTCGGTTGCCGGGCATAAGCGGGCGTTTGGTTCGGATACCGTACCTGGATGCTACGAAGATTTCGATCAGGCAGAGTTGATTGTTTTGACTGGTTCTAACACCGCCTGGTGTCACCCGGTGCTCTATCGGCGCATCGTTAAAGCCAAGGAAAAAAATCCAGCGCTGCGGGTGGTGGTCATCGACCCAAGAGAGACTGCAACCTGTGAAATTGCAGACCTTCATCTACCATTGAAGCCGGGTAGCGACAGCCTGCTGTTCAACGGTCTGCTTGCCTACCTTGATGACAGCAGTGCTAAGGCTTACTCATTCGTGGAGCAACATACTGAGGGGCTTGATGAAGCATTGCAGACTGCCCGTTGGTATGCGCCCACAGCTCGTGCCACAGCAGAGCAATGCGGTCTACCTTTGGAAGATCTGTTAACACTCTACCATTGGTTTCTGGTCAAGGAGAGAGTGGTTACACTCTACTCACAAGGCATCAATCAAACTTCCAGCGGCACTGACAAAGTGAATGCCATTATTAATTGCCACCTCTATACCGGACGTATTGGTCAGCCCGGCATGGGGCCTTTTTCGATTACAGGGCAACCCAATGCCATGGGTGGACGTGAGGTGGGTGCGCTAAGTAATCAGCTCGTCTGTCACATGGATATTGAGAATGAAGCGCATCGTGATCTTGTCGGACGCTTTTGGCAGACTGATAGTCTGACCACACAGTCCGGTCTCAAGGCAGTAGATCTTTATCGTGCTGTGGATAGTGGAGAGGTCAAAGCTGTATGGATCATGGCAACCAATCCGGCGGTAAGTCTACCTGATGCCAACCAGGTTCGAAGGGCGTTAGGGAAGTGTGAGTTTCTGGTGGTCTCTGATTGTATGGGAGAGACGGACACTGCAGGTTATGCCGATGTATTGTTGCCAGCCCAGGGCTGGGGAGAGAAGTCAGGCACAGTAACCAGTTCTGAACGTACAATCACTCGACAGCACCCTTTTCTTGAACCGGCTGGTGAGAGTCGTCCTGATTGGTGGATTCTCAGTCAAGTGGCAGAAAAAATGGGTTATCCGGGTTTTGACTATACTGGGCCACAAGAGATATTTACAGAGTATGCCGCTCTCTCAGGTTTTGAAAATAGAGGTGCGCGGGACTTTGATATCTCCGCCTTGGCGGATCTTGATAGCCAAAGCTATGATGATCTGCCACCGAAACAGTGGCCGCTGCAGGTAGGCAATTCTCAAGGTACGGCACGCCTGTTTGGGGATGGACATTTTTATACCTCCTCTGGTCGTGCTCAATTTGTATCGGTGACGCCTAGACCACCTGGCAGTCATCTCTCTAAAGCTTATCCTCTGGTGCTCAACACAGGCCGGGTACGTGATCAGTGGCATACCATGACCCGTACAGGTAAATCCGGTCGTCTGTTCGGTCACGACAACGAACCTTTTGCAGAGATCCATCCCGATGATGCTCAAGTCAAAGAGGTGGCGGAAGGGGGTCTGGTTACTGTTTGCAGTCAATGGGGGAAAGTGGTTGTACGTGCGCGCCTGACTGAGAGACAGATTCGGGGGCAGATCTTTATTCCAATGCATTGGAATGACCAGTTCTCGAGTAATGCAACGGTAGGCTGTCTGGTCAATCCGGTGCTCGATCCGATTTCAGGACAGCCAGAGTTTAAACATACCCCGGTTACGATTCAGCCATATCGTCCTGCCTGGTACGGTTTTCTATTGACTCGTGAAAGGGTCATGGTAGAACACGCCTCCTACTGGGCAAAGGCAAAGCGGAATGGGCTATGGCACTATGAGCTGGCAGGAGAAACCGCTGCTGATGATTGGTCAGTCTTGGCTCGCAACCTGCTCGGATCTGCCAATGATAGCAGTCAATGGGCAGAGATGATGGACAGTGCAGGAGGCCAGTACCGAGGTGTCAGTGTCAAAGAAGGTCGATTGCAAAGTTGCTTGTTTATTGGTCCTGATCATCGCTTGCCCAAGCGCGATTGGTTAGTGAGACTTTTCGCAAAACAGAGTCTTTCACAACAAGAGCGTTTACGCCTTCTCGCAGGAGCCCCTCTGAATGCACAGGAGGATGTCGGTAAGACCGTGTGTGCATGCTTTGGTGTGGGTCTTAATACACTGCTACATGCTATCCAGGATCAGGGATTGCAGAGTGCAGAAGCGATCGGTGTGAAACTAAAAGCAGGCACAAATTGTGGATCCTGCCTTTCAGAGATCAAGCGTCTGATAAAGCAAAACCAAACTCAGTCAGCATGAAGAGTATCAGTAATTATTCCATATACTGGAGAGTGAAATGACACCTGAAGAGATTAACTATGTAAAGTCGAGCTGGGCCAAAGTGGAACCCATTGCTGATCAGGCAGCGGCGCTTTTTTATGGCCGATTGTTTGAAGTCTATCCTGAGGTGAAACCCTACTTCAAAGGCGATATGGAAGCGCAGGGTAAAAAGCTTATGAAAATGATCGGTACAGCAGTAAACAGTCTGGACAACTTGGAGCCTCTGCTACCTGTTATCCAGGAGTCAGGTAGAAAACATGCAACCTATGGTGTACAAGAGGTTGACTACGATAAGGTGGCTGATGCTCTGATCTGGACTTTGTCTGAGGGGCTTGGAGATGAATTTACCGATGAGGTGAAAGGTGCTTGGGTAACTACCTATACGGCACTGGCAGATGTTATGAAATCCGGAGCTGAGCAAGTGGCGTGAGCTACTCACCATAAGATTTTTTCAAGATCCAGCAGAGACAAATCAAGATACCCAGCCATACTATTAACCCGGCAACATACTTAGTCGCCGGGTTAATAATGACGGGGGGTGGACGGGTGTTTATGGCATATAATCAATCTGGAATAAGGTTTATAAGTCTGTAATCACATTGTCAAAAGTTTGATATACCTTGTTGATCCAAACCTTACTCCTTTGGCGTTCCATCAAACTCAAATGTTGTTCGCCACAGTTTTTCAGATTTGTGGCAGCCCAAAAACTAAAACCATATTTTTCTATTTTGTGCATTGTTGGTTCATGAAGTGCGGGCATATAGAATTGATCCACATATTTTTCGCCCAGTTCTGAGTCTGCCAATTGTGATAGTGCCTCAATATCAGAAAAGCTGCAGCCTCTCCCCTGATTTTTTACAACAAAGACGTTGAACTGATCCCTATATTTTTTTAAAAAGTTGTCGAGCAGGTTAACCGAGTCAGGGCCGCCATCGACAGCGTACCAATAGACCAACCGAATGTTCACCTCTTCACACATTTCGATTACGCCATTGTCATCAATCCAGCGGTCTATGAAGCGTTGGCTTTGTGCAGGAAGATCGATGAGTACATTGCGATTATCTTCCAGTGCCAGTTCCATGATTGTGTCTATGCTTTCGAAGTGATCAAGATTAATTGACTGGGTGTAATCTGTGTAATATCGACTCAGGGTTGGGTGCGACTGGTCAGCATCCAACCCTGTGTAGGGAATAGACATATCAAGAAAATACTGGGAAAGTAAACGCGCCAATACTGATTTGCCAACGCCACCTTTTTCGCCGCCCACAAAATGAATCATACTCATTAATTTATTACCTGATCTGGCTAGTTTTTAATGGTATTCGTTCTGCATGAAACGGGCCAAATTTAGATATTTGTCAAGCTACTGCATTAACAATATATTTTGAAAAGGTGAGTAATTTAGGTTGCACTCTGTTGGTGCGGATTGATCTCTATTTCGTATGTTTATTTGTTAACCTGGTGCGGGTACGCAAATTAACCTCTTTTGCTATGGGCTGGCCTACTTATATTTTGATGAGCATATATTTATCGAAGTCAAACAGAGTTTGAAATCAAACTGACTATAAGAAAAGTTGTGATCTCTTTCAGATTGCACATGTCAATATTTTAAATTGAACTGTGACCTCAAGGTCTTGCCATAGGGGTAGGAATATGGCAGATTAACAATGTTTGCCTGATGGCTCACTCAACAATCCAATAAAAACAATCAGTTAGTAGTGCAATCGAGGCAACAAGGAAAACAGGACGTAGTTGCTTGAAATACGAGGATCGTTATGCGCGCTGCACACAATGAAGGGATTTCTCTACCGAATACCAGTCAACAGAAAAGAGTTCAATTCAATTCCTGCCTAAAGAGTCGTCCACTCACACGTATAGATAAGTCTGATTGTCTAGGCCTCATGGATTTGGCAGAGGCAAACAATCATTTTATAAGAGTGCTAGCCGCTTACGCTACAGATTCGATACCATTATTACGATCTTCTCTCTCTTTCCGTTGCTCTTCCGGTCTCCAGGCCGCCATTGCTAGAGAGCTGATTCAGCCCGCCTCTCTTTCTCACCAGTTTATGGGAAGTGAATGCGAAATTTCCCCCAGAAATAGTTGTGGCCAAAGCATTATGGTTAGTCCAACCATAGGAGTGTCCAGTTGAATACGCCGCTCAACAATGCAATCTGCTTAGATAGCTCTGCAGAGATAAACGCCAGTGATTCAACACAACAGTTGGATGGTGTGTTTAAACAGCGACATGTTGAAATCAAGTTATTGAAGCGTGCGTTAGATGTTGCTAGGAAACGTCTCCTAACCACCAAGAATAGACTGGCAGAGGTTATCGAGAAGCGTGAAATATTTCATCTGCAAAACCTTGAGCTAAAAACAGAATTGCAACAACAGCAAGAGAGAAGTGAGACCCTGCATAAGAGAATGATGGAGGATCAAGCCCATGTATACAATCAGAGGTCTGACCTTGAAAGTTCACTTAATCAGTTACAGAAGCAACTCTATGGTGACAGGTCGATTGAGCAGACGCAGATCGAACTTCTGCAACACTCTTTGGAGGAGATGCAAGCTGAACTTGCCCAGGTGAATCATGAACACAAGCAAAGAGAACAAGAGCTGAAGGATGAGCTGGCTAAAGCGAGCAACAGGGCCGAAAGAACACTGGAAGCACTGTATGGTGAAATTGAACAGATTCGGCAGAGTGAAGGGGTGCTTGAACAACAGCTTGAAGAGCGCGATTCTCAATTAGCAAGGAGTCAACAAGAGAATCAGACTCGGCTGGAGCAACTCCAGGCAACCAGCCGCCAACGGGAATTGGAACTACAGATCAGTCTGGACCAATCTAAACATTCAGCAAGCGATGATCTGGCAGCTGCCGAAGCTGAAATTTCAGCATTGCAGCAGCTTATACAAACTAAGGAGTCCTCCAGACAGCAGTTACAACAAGAAAAGGTGATGTTGTCCAATTGCCTGCAGTCAGAAACTACCCATAATGCGGAGTTCACGCAGCAGATCCAGCAGTTGGATGAGTATACGGAGAGCCTGAAAACTGAACTAAAAGCTGAACAGATTGCAGGTAGAGATGCAGAGCATCGATTCAATCAGGAGATGTCTGCGAGAAAGGGTGATATAGAGCAGGCCCAGGCCACAATTGAAGAGTTAAAAGATTCGCTCAATAAATTGAAAGAATCATTACACCAGGCAAAGGATGATTTCAGGGAAGTGCAACACCAGATGGAGGAGGTCCTGGAAACTGAAAAGCAGCATGCCAGGGATGAGCAAACAGACTTAAAGGCAGAAATTGACGGGTTGAAACTGCAGATGGAGAAAGCCCGAATTAGTGCAGATCAACTGTTGGAAGAAACACGACAGCACGGTTCAATTGAAATTCAGAAGCTACAGGAGCGGATGGATCGAACCCTGGAGTCTGAAAAGCAAAAAACTAGAGAGGAGCAGACACGATTTGAGGAGGCAATTGAAAGTTTAAATCTTCAATTGGGAGAGACTCGTGCCAATGCGGATCAACAATTGGATCAGGCAAGACGGCAGGCTCAGGTCGGTTCTCAGATGCTTCAGGGGCGGATGAATAAGGCGCTTGAGACAGAGAAACAAAATTCCAGGAAGGATCAAGCACGCTTGGAGAAAACAATCAAAGGTCTGGGTCATCAGCTGGAAAACGCCCGTACCGAGGCCAAGCAGCAGTTGAAAGAGGCTCAACAGCAGGCTCAGGTGGAGTCCGAGAAACTGCAGCAGAAGATGAGAGAGGCTGTGGATAAGGCTCTGGCGTCTGAGAAACAAAATGCCAAGGAAGAGCAGGCGCGTCATCAGGCGGTAGTAGAAGAACTCAATCAACAGATGGCAGTGATGCGAGTCAAAGCGGATCAGCAGCTGGAACAGGCGCATCAACAGGCTCAGGCAGAGTCCAAGGAAATAGAGCAGCAGATGACTCAGGCGCTTGAGGCCGAGAGGCAAAAGGCCATTCAGGAGCAGGCTCGCTATGAGGTGACAACAGAAGGGCTCAATCAGCAGTTGCAAGAGACCCGTGTTGAAGCTGAGCGACGACTGGATGAAGAGCGAGTGCTGGTTCAGTCTGAATTCCAGAAGCAGCAGAAGCAGATGGAATCGGTATTTGAGACAGAGAAGCAGAATGCCAGAGATATTCAGAAGCGGCTAGGGGCAACAATTGAAAGGTTAAACCAAAAGCTGGAATCAGCCAGTGTCGAGAGGGAGCGGCAACTCGAAGAGGTGAGGCTGAAGGCAGAAGCAGATAATCAGAAGTTGAAAGAGCAGGCCAACTTGGATCTGGAGCAGGCCGTAGAAGCAGAGAAACAAAATGCCAGTGAGGAGCGGGCGCGTTTTGAATTGACAGTGGATGGGTTGAATCAACAGTTGGAAGATGTGCGGACCGAAATGGTGCGGCAACTGGAAGAGACGCGGCAGCAGGCGCAGGCAGGGTCCCGCATTTTACAAGGGCGTATGAATCAGGCCCTGGAGGCCGAGAAATCAAATGCCAAAAAAGAGCAGAAACGGTTAGAGTCTGAAATAGATGGTCTTAATAAACAGTTGCAGGAGATCCGTGCAGGTGCCGAACAGCAACTGGATAAAAAACTACAAGAGGCGCAGGCTGATTCTCTAAAGCTACAGCAACAGATGGAGCTGGCTCTTGAAGTAGAGAAGCAAAAGTCTCTAGAGGAGCAAAAGCGATTAACGATAGAAATCGAAAGAGTCAATGAACAGATAGCGGCAATCCGTGTTGAAACTGACCAGCATCTGGATGAAACAGAGCGGCGCGCTCAGGCAGAATTCCAGATATTA
Source organism: Candidatus Thiodiazotropha sp. DIVDIV (assembly GCA_040506275.1). Lineage (GTDB taxonomy): Bacteria > Pseudomonadota > Gammaproteobacteria > Chromatiales > Chromatiaceae > Thiodiazotropha. The sequence continues at coordinate 19,320 of JBEVXD010000004.1, read as the reverse complement.
CAGAAGCAGATGAAGCACTCCTTGGTGGTTGAGAAGCAACAGGCGGAAGATGAGCAGGCGCGCTTACAGGTTGAAGTCGAAAGACTCAGTGAGCAGTTGAAGGCTATCCGTGCTGAGGCATGCAAACAGCGGGACAGGAGGATTGAGCAGGCGACTCTGCTGGAGAAGGACCGCAACACAATTATAGACCTTAAACGGTTGTTGAATGCAGCCAAATTGGCACTGCACTCGAGTAGGAAACGAACAACCACTGCCCAGGAATCTCTATCTGAACTACAACAGAATTACGAGTCAGATAAATTGGCGTGGTCAAAGGCAGCTGAATCCGAAACTGTATTGCTTGGGGCTAATAAGGAGCTCTCCAATCTCAAGGTTGAGCTTGAAAAAGAGGTTTTAAATCTACGTTCGAAACTTGAGAGTCAGCAGCAGAGTAGTGTTGCTGTTGAGGATGAGAATAAACGCCTGCAGCAGTTACTAGAAAATAGTGAGGCTGAGGTAAAGGTGGTGGTTTCAGATAATAGTGTAACGAAGCATGGTCAGGATTCTGTCATTGAATCGAAGTCGCAACAGGATGATCAGCTATCAAATTTCCAGGTCAAACTTGCTGAACTTACGGCTACTATCGAAACAGAGAAACAGGAGAGTGACTCTCTACGTCAGCAACTTGAAATAGCCAGGGCTGCAAACGAGGGTTCCGATGCACTGCAATGTGCAAAGGATGAGAATGTGGTTCTAAAGCAGAAAGTCGAAGGATTGTGCGAGGTGCAACTTGAGATGGAGCGACAGTTGGGCAGGAGTAACGATAATACTGAAGTTAAAAAGTTGCGTAACACGCTTAAGTCGACAGAGGCAAAACTAAAAAAAGCAGAGAAACTTGCACAGCAGAGTGAGGCTCTATTGCGTGAGAATCAGATTCATGAAAGCGCAATTGATATCTTAGATGAAGAGTTGGATGCACTAACCAAAGAGAGAGAGTCATTGATCCATGTGCAGGATAAGCTGACATCAGATCTGGAAAGGATCCGACAATTTTCCTCTGAACTGGCCAGTGAAAACGACCGGCTTCAAGTTGAAGTTCGTGGTTATCAGGATAAGCTATAACAAGTCAACTGATTTGTCAGAGAATTTCGCGTATAAGTTTTGAAAGACTCTCTTCTATGGGGTTAATACTTATACACGGTTGTCGATGCGTGACAGCTCAATTACATATCTACAATATTTAATCCTATCCCTCAGGCGGTCGATGATGACAGTCTGATTACCATAATTCTGGATGGCATAAAGAATCAACACAAGTTAATGATAGGGGTGATGTTGGGGTATCACTCTCCCCAAGCATAACGGCTTGCCATCCGAAAGGGTATTGTAGTTTGTAAGGTGGCGTGTAGTGACAGGCTTCTTTAGTGCTGAAACCAAACCTGGTGTAATACTCTGGGTCACCATAAACAAATAGTATATTGACCCTCAAGATTGAGAGCATCTCTATCCCGGTTTTAACCAGTGTCGAGCCGATAAGACGTTTCTGGAAATTGGGATCGATTGCTAGAGGCGCTAGAATATAACCCAGAAAATTCTTATCTGCATCGACACGTACAGGACTGAAGGCTGTGTGACCAATAATCATGCCGTCAGCCTCTGCAACTAATGAGATTGTTTGAGGTGTTGTTTTTTCAGAAAGCAGGCTAATGGCAAGCTTTGAAATTAGTTTGTTCTCACTTTCTGGGAAGGCGCGCATAAGAACATTCTGAATGCCATCGCGATCCAAGTCTGTTGCCATCCGGATCTTCATGGTTTTAGAATTGATCTCATCTTGAGTAAAACGGGTGGCTTGGGAAACGAATCAGTTACTGTCACTATGATATCCATAGAAAAGCCTCGACCCTGGTGTTTATCTGAATATGCTCTGTTTTAACTGCATACTATATCTACTTTTGTTTTACCGCCAGATCTAACTTCAATGTCTTGGTATATTTTCGTGACCTTGTAAAGCTCTATGGTGGGGTAGGACCCCACTGTTCATCATGATTATATCCCTTCATCTAAGCTATTAAGGTGCCAGGTTAATAAAAGATGCTAACTCATTACTTGCTAGTGCTCTCACTTCATCAACAGTGTATCTCGGAGTGATATGGCGTGGGCAGTTCCAGTCAAACGCCTCTATGTTGAATGTTACCAGTCGTTCAATCTGTCCGGGATAGTCGGGAGCCTCCAATACCTTACGAAGTTCTGGATCATCATCGGCCTCTATGATGGATGACTCGGCCCATATTTTCAGACGTTGCCTGTTGGGGTAATCCATCAGGATCAGGCATGCCTTCTGATTTGCTTCTATGTTACCAGTACTGATGTATTGTCCATTGCCACGAAAATCTGCATAACCCAGGGTGGTTTGATTTATAACTTTAAGAAAACCTTTCTCGCCACCACGAAATTGGACATAAGGCCAGCCATTCTCACCGGTAGTGGCTATATAGAAACTGTCGCGGGCCTGAATAAACAGAGTCTCCTGAGCGCCGAGTCGATATTTGTCACCTGATTGCTCAACACGTGCATAGGCATTACGTGAGCCATAACGTGTCTGGGCTTGTTTTACGCTGTCGGTAAAAGCGTAACGTGTAAAATTTTTGCTCATGTTGAGCCTCCTTTGGATATTATTAACCTGGCGACTAAGTATGTCGACTTCAGGCTTGAAACCCCTAACAATATGATTTTTAAAAGAGAGGTCGAAGTGTGCCTTACCGCAGGCTGGCGCACTTCGGCTGAAGACAACATACTTAGTCGCCGGGTTAATATAAGCCGAGTTCACTCAGGCCAGGGTGTCCATCGGGACGACGGCCAAGTGGCCAATGATAGAGTCTCTCAGATTCGCTGATAGGAAAATCGTTGATACTGGCGATGCGTAGTTTCATTAATCCATTCTCATCGAACTCCCAGTTTTCATTGCCATAAGAACGGAACCAGTTTTGGGTATCGTCATGCCACTCATAGGCAAAACGCACAGCAATACGATTACCGTTGCAGGCCCAAAGTTCTTTAATAAGTCGGTAGTCTAGCTCTCTAATCCATTTGCGTTGCAGAAATTGAACTATAGCTTCGCGACCTTGAACGAATTCTGCCCTATTCCGCCAGCGGCTTTCGGGTGTGTAGGCCAGCGATACCTTTTCCGGATCACGGCTATTCCAGCCATCTTCAGCCAAACGAATTTTCTGGATTGCGGCTTCAGTACTAAAAGGTGGTGTTGGTGGTCTGGATGTGATTTTAGTCATGGTCTGGCTCTCTGGTGATCAATATATGAGGAAGGGCAGGATGAGTGGGAAACATAAGCTGTATGCGATAGCTGTTATGTTCCCATCACCCTCTCCCTAAGGCACTCTTGTCGAGTGAAGTAATGCGCTCAATTAAGTTCAGCGTTCGTGCTCTTCTTTTGATTCATCTGTGAAAGATTCAATTTTGAGAGTTCGTCGAAACCGCCAATCGATGCATCATCGATGAATATCTGTGGTACTGTCCGTCTGCCGGAACGCTCCATCATTTCAAGCATACGTACCTCGTCAGACGAAACATCAATCTCTTCAAATTCGAGTCCTTCAGCATGCAGCAGTGACTTTGCTCGTAAACACCATGGGCATTGATTACTTGAGTAGATTTCGATGTGATTCATGATTCTTTCTCCTATTGGTAGAATGTGTGAGTGCTATTTGGCCTGCATCACCTTGACCGCCTCCTCCGTGGTCCATATGGTGTTGGCCATAAATCGAAAGTTCACGACGGCAGCAGCATAACCATCTCCCTCTTCAACTTGTGCTGCAGCTGTGGCGTCGGATACCACTGCAACTTCAAACCCCTGCTCAAGTAACTCCCGCATATGGGATTCAGTACACAGATTGGCTGACATACCTGCCAGCACTACCTTGTCGATACCCTGCTTACGCAGCTGTAGGGCCAGGTCGTTACTCTCCGGTCCGTAGATCTTGTGTGGACTGGTCACTGTTGTTTTGCCGTCGTTGATGTAGCCTTTGTATCGATCTAGCCAGTCAGCACCTGATCCTTCGAAACCGCTTGTACTCAGCGTATCTGAGCGATCAAACATACCGATCTTATGCATCAAGGCTTCCAGTGCGCCCTCGAACTTCCAGTTATGATCATGGGGGTAGTAGTAGTGTGGAGAGACGAATACAGGGATGCCCTGAGCTTTGGCGGTCTTTAAAAGTGTTTCAATATTCTCTACTGTGTTGTTGGCCTCGACACTCTTGCCAACGACACCCCAAGCAACCCCTTTTGGACTTAAGAAGTCGTTCTGCGGATCGGTAATTACCAGTGCGGTTCGACCTTTTTCGATCTCCATGCCAGGATCTGGAAGGGCGGCATGAGTGGTTGTAAAGGTAGTGCTTAAAGATACGGCAATAACCAGTGTTTTAATGATGTTGCTCATGATCTGTTTCCTCTGATATTTTGGTTAAGTGGTCACTTAAATGTTTGATCCCTTCGGGCCGGCCCACAAGCCTCAGCAGCGTCGTTGCACTCACTTGAATTGGCCTGCCAGTCCTACGTTCGCGCGCCTTACTGCTGAGGCTTGTGGGACCGGCTGATCGTTACCTTATTTACCGCATGGCCCACTAGGCATCGCTTGATTTGCGATCAGACTGCGATGGGTTTATCTCGATGGGTGCCATTGCCGTTGATCACGAAGTAGATGGCCAATAGTGCCAGCGTCACTTGGAACTGCATGCCGCCCATGGGAAAGTCAGGGGTTGGAACAAAATTCCAGCGCCCCCAGTGGATCATTGCAATGGCGCCGATCATGACCGGTATCTGCATCGCGGCACCAATGCGTGTTGCAAGGTCAGCCTGCCATTGATGACTGAAGCCACCCGCCACGATTAAAAGCCCGCCAACAAGTTCAGCCAAGGCGACCAACACGGTCTCGATATAGGATATGGGTAACATCTCTGTGAAGCCCTCAAGGTTGGAGAACTTCAAGGCACCATGGAAGATAAACACACTGGCGAGGGCGATTCGTAAAAACCAGTGGGCGTGATGGTTAAAGTGGTTCAACTGATTCATGACAAACTCCGGTTGTGGCGCATGCCACGAAGTTGGTGAGTGGAATACGAGACACTCGTTGATCTGGTGCCGTCTATCCGCTTGAGAAGCTGTGTCACCAGGCGGGTGCAGTACGGCAGCCACAACCAAATGTAGAGGGCCAGTGGGCAGGGTAGATCAGCGATTTGAGGGCCATCCATCAGTAGGCCACCAATGGTCAGGGCGTAAATCAGCACCCTGTTGAAACTTGTGATGTGGCTCTGTTGTCTGGCACTCATATCGGCTCTCCTGTCGTACGTTTGGTTTATGGCAATAGGTGTGCCATGTATGAAAATTCAATAAAAACAATAAGGTGGAAATAATTGGTCGCCACAAGAACTTGTGTTCCACAAAAAACTGTGGCTGAATCATCAAAAATTTGAGGTGAAACCGATGATGGAACAGATACTTCGTGATGCGCCTACACTACTCGCGGTAGTGGATCAGTTACTGCTTTGTCGTAGCTTAAGTCGTGGCTGGCGGAACCGTCTTGGCTTAGTGAATAGCGGTGATGAGCAGGACTTAACCATTACAGATCTCTTCCTCGTGGATGAGATGCCTGGAATAGAGCAACAACTCCTACAGATATTGGACAGTGATGGCTCAATCCAAGGTGTGCCTGTCTGTTTGCAGGGAGGGGGAGCTGTTACACAGGGTTTTCTGTCATCGTGGCCGATCGAAACTGAGACCGGCTCAAAGATGCTCATGCTGGAGGCTACCTGTAGTACAGATCTGAACCAGGCCCTTGAGGAGCTTCGACATCTGCGCACCATGCACGAGCTGATCCTTGATGCTGCAGGGGAGGGGATCTATGGTCTGGATGCAGAGGGAATGGCGACTTTTGGTAATGCCGCCACGACAGAGATTCTTGGCTGGGAACCGGAGCAGGTGATAGGCAAAAGATCCCATGACATCCATCACCATTCCCATTCAGATGGCTCAAGTTATCCCCATACAGAGTGTCCGATCTATGCAGCACTGCAGGATGGAGAAGTACACCGGGTGGACAACGAAGTCTTCTGGCATATCGACGGCTCAGCTGTACCGGTTGAGTACACCAGTACGCCGATACTTAAAGATAATCAGATCCAGGGTGCTGTGGTGGTGTTTCGCGATATATCAGAGCGAATAGAGATCGAACGTCAACGTGAGTTGGCTTTCCAGGAGATTAAGCAACTCAAGGAGCAGTTAGAGCAGGAGAGGGACTATCTTCGTGACGAGATTAAAAGCGAATCTGAATATGGGGAAATAATAGGTGCCAGTGAGGCATTGAAACGTACTATGGCACAGATAGCTGCTGTCGCTGTGACGCCGGCAAACGTACTGATTCTTGGAGAGTCCGGTGTTGGCAAAGAGATGGTGGCTCGGGCCATCCATGAGAAAAGTGACAGGGCCGACAAACCGCTGATTAAGGTCAACTGCGCCTCCATTCCAAAAGAGCTGTTTGAGAGTGAGTTTTTCGGTCATGTGAAAGGTGCCTTTACCGGTGCCCATCGAGATCGTGTTGGGCGACTTCAATTGGCCGATGGCGGCACGGTTTTTCTGGATGAGGTGGGAGAGATTCCGCTGGACTTGCAGGGCAAACTACTGCGCGCTCTACAGGAGAGAGAGTTTGAACGGGTAGGCGACGACCGCACAGTGAAGGTCAATGTGCGGGTGGTGGCAGCGACAAATCGTGATCTGCAAGTCGAAATACAAAACGGTAGCTTCCGTGAAGACCTCTACTACAGGCTGGGCGTCTTTCCGATCATGGTGCCACCACTGCGTGATAGAAGCCAAGACATCGCACCCCTGGCAGAACATTTCCTGGAGAGAACCTGCAAAGATCTGCGGCGAGATCCTATGCACCTCTCTAAACAGCAGGTTAAGCAACTGATGCAACATAGCTGGCCAGGGAATATCAGAGAGCTGAGAAATGTGATCGAACGGGCCGTTATCCTGAGTACAGGTAATCGTGCACGGTTTGATCTGGCGCTACCTGAAAACAGCGATAGTTATTCGGATGTCATAGCTAGCGGGCCTCAGGATGAAGTGACCGGCTTTGTGACTGATGCAGAGATGCGTGAGCTGGAAAAGGTCAATCTGATTGCGGCCCTGCGGCACGCCGATGGACAGGTGTGGGGCTCTGATGGTGCGGCTGCATTATTGGGAATCAAGCCCTCAACTCTGGCATACCGGATGAAGGCGCTGGGTGTCAGAAAGCCTGCATGAAAAAGATCAATTCAATATAACGCTGACGAATCACCACAGTCCCATGAACTTTGTGTTTCAGGATATTGGCTCTGCTTATCTGGTAGACATTAAGCGCTTGCAGTAGTTACATGAATATTGTGAGGCTGAGACAACGGTGAGGGGTTCAGATAACAGTGTGTCGTTGCGTGATTAAGATTCTATGATTGAAACTAAGTTGCAACAGGATGACCAGCTTGCAGCATTAGAGGCCAAACTGGCAGAACATACTGCCACTATCAAAACAGAGAAACAGGAGAGTGACTTTCTAGGTCAGCAACTTGAGATGGAGCGACAGTTGGACAAGAGTAACGACGATACTGAAGTTATGGCGTTGCGCAACACTCTTTTTGATGAAGGTATTATTTCATTATACCGCCGATGCGGTAGCTCAAGTGTGCAACCTTTGAATTGATTATTAAATGTAGAATATCTAGAGAATAGGGTCGAGAGGCAGCAAGCCCCATAGAAACACTTTTAATCTTTTTATATAGCTAACCTGTTGCGTCTCGTCAGAGACGCTTTCATCCCAGCTGTTTTCCTGGGCCATGTCCTGGCGGATAACCTCAGCCACTTGCTGTGAGATTATCTGGTCGCGTATTACAAGCCCAACTTCCGTGTTCAAGTTTGCAGACCTTGGATCGAAATTAAAGGTGCCGATATAGGTAATACGATCATCTATAACCAGTGATTTGGCATGTAAGGCAAAGATGGGGAGTTCCTTACCCTGTTGCTGATGACGATCGATAAGTTGCCGGTATATATCTGGTTTGGGTTTGAATTCATAGATTCTGATGCCAAGTTCACGCAGTCTTTTTTTCTGTTTCTGATATCCGGAATAGGCTTGAAGGTTATCGGTGGATGCAAGAGAATTTGTGACAATGGCAATGTCGACTCCTCTTGCCAGCAATCCAGAGAAAAATTCAAAGCCCCCCTTCGGCATGATCAGATAAGGGCTTTCAATTAATATCTGCTGTTCTGCCTCAGACAGCAGGTTGATCAGTGATGTAGTGCTTTGACCACCGCCATCAAGCTGATGGGTCTGATTGTTTTTCCCAGGGGTGTCGTGAATATAGTCGACATTCGTCCATCGCATGTCGGTGAAAATCTGTTCGATCTGTTCATCCATATCGATAATCGCAGCACGGACTTCAGGGGCGAAGTTGTCTGGATTTTGTGCGTATTCGTGTAACCATTCAGCATAGTTGGTGATCTGCTCATCAGTCACTCTTTTCTTCTCTTCGGCTAACAGGATATCGAGTGATCTAGAGAGTGGGCTTTTCCAGAAGGCATCGAAACTTTGTTGTATTTTGGGTATGACATCTCCGCTAACCATGGCATCCCGATCTCTGAAATTATAGGCGTGATCGTAATCATAATACTCATCAGCCATATTACGTCCGCCTGTGATGGCGACAGTTTGGTCGTAGATCACTACCTTGTCATGCATGCGTTGATTAGAACCACGAAAATCGGTGATCAGATGCCATAATCGTGAGAGAAAGTTCTGGCCAACAGAGTGTACTGGATTATAAATTTTGATCTGGATATTGGGATGGGCATCCAGTGACAGCAATGTCACAGGTTCAGCATCAATCAGGAGATCGTCGACGATGACCCGTATCTTGACACCTCTTTCGGCAGCGCTGAGTAAGCGTTCACTGGCCAGTATACCAATATTGTCATTACTCCAGATGAAGTACTGTATATCAATGGATCTATTTGAGGCATCGGCAAGCCAGGCCCGTGTTAAGAGTGATTCTTCACCTTTTTCCAGGACGTAGACTGCACTTTGACTTGAGTGTTTACCACCCGACTCAATCAAGCTGTCCAGGGTGGCAGCATGAATGATAGGAGTAAGGAGCAACAGCAGAGTCAAAAAGGTTGATAATCTTAACAACCCTGCTGTATGGATAGAGGATTCGAATCTGGCATTAAGTGCCATCCGTTTTGACACCTTCCTGCCCCGGCTAATGTGCAAATAAATGGTTCATGTTCCTATATGAAAGATTATCCTATGTTTAGGTTTAGATCAAAGTTTACGCTTTTCCATCAGTGACACTAGACTCGTTGATCAATATTTATACGGTCTGTGATTGCCCAGTAACTGTTTGCCTGTATACAGGCGATAGCAGAAGTGGAATTCCGCCGTCCCTCCTGATTTTGAATGTGAACATTATGGCACTTGTTTTGGTCGTCATTTTTCTTTGTCGTGTCTGCAACTGGGCAGTGGACGAGTTTATTTTCCAGCATGTAAAGTTGAACTGCTCTGTTGTCTCCCTGAACCTATCTATTAAGGTACCAGCTTAATATAATCCAGCTGATGGAAGCAGCTGATTCAAACATAGAGATCTTATTGTTCCGCTATTACTGCTGTTAGTGCTTGTCTGTCACAGAGGCGTCGGCAGTACTTTCGAACATTGCAGAGATGACCAGTAAAAATGTTGATAACATCGTGGAGCTTTCTGCTGAAGCGGAGGAGGTAGCTCGTTAGATTTCTGAATCATTGTCTAAATTAAACCATCTTGGTGCGACACTTAGAGGTATGGTGCACAGATTTCAGCTCTAATTATGCATGACGTCTATTGCTTAAATAGTCGTCGGCCACACAAACAGAAAGGTGGCTCTACCTGAAAACGGTTGAGAACAGGATTAACTGCCTTGTTTAGATCTATTGTCAGGATCAGATGCAATTCACCATCCTGTCTCTGGAATCGCAAGTTACAACCTCAGCCAGGATAAGGTCGTCTTTTCGTTTCAGATTAATAGTGGATGCCTGCTCGTTGGCGCCATAACCACCGATGGAAAGATTGTAGGATTGCCTGTCAGCAAGTTGAAAACTTTGTCTGACCAATTGCGCGTTATCATCTGTGCCTGTGGAGAACGCAATCACCACTCTGTAGATATCACTATCCACCGTATAAAAGATACTGGCATAGCGGTCTGCAAGCTTTAAGGTGGTAGCGGCCATGGGGGTGTCTATTACTGTCTCTTCACATGTTGCCAGGGATGAAAAGGTTAATAAAGTGATGGTAAGGAGTAGATTAAGGTGCTTCATTGTGTGCTCAGGTTCGTGAAAGGCGTTAAATGGATTAGAGGCCAAGCATAAGTTATGCGGCGTTTGGCGTAAGATTACCGCAAGTTAAACAAGGATTTCTTATTAGTCAATTAGAATATTCTGTTATTAGAGGTTTACGGGAACAAGAATCACAATTTTTAAAAGTGATACTTGTACCTTATGACCGGGGCAGGCTGGTGACCAGCCATAGCGAAATTCGCTCAGTCACAAACTATTCGGCTCAGATTGTTGGCCATCCTTTTTCGTCAGAAGCGTGTGGAAATCTGATTACTATCTCATCGTTTGATATTATTTCGTCACAATAAGCTAGCTTTTTATGCTGTCAGTGAATAGGCCGCATGGTCCACTAGGATTAATAGACATGCATAGCCTGTTGTTTATGCGCCAAATGCGATTGGCCTGGTAGATATTGGATTTTTTGAACTTCAATCCTGATTCGCCAGCTACAGCATTTACTATTTAAAGTTCCAGGAGATCTCCCTCATCAGGCACTGACGCCTTGAATCCCAGAGACGACTCCAGTAAATCCCGTAAATCGACTTTAGACTCAGGCTCTCCGTGTACCACATGCACATGGGGTGAGCTTTCACGGAAGCTGTCCAGCCAGCGGCTCAGATCATCCACATCCCCATGGGCAGAGAGACCACCAACCGTGTGGATCTTTGCCTTAACACGATATTCATCCCCATGGATTTTTACTGTGGGTTTTCCATCCACCAGAGCACGTCCCGGAGTGCCATTGGCTTGATATCCCACGATCAGAATGTGTGAGCCGGAACGGGAGATGTTGTGCTTAAGATGATGAACGATCCTGCCGCCGGTGAGCATACCGCTGGCAGAGATAATAATCGCGCCACTTTTAATTCGGTTGATACCCATAGATTCCTGGGGTGACTCTGTCAGTTTGAGATTCTGCAGGTGGGGCATCTCATGGATCTTCTTACGCAGCTTCGTGGCCTCCTCATCATATAAGTGAGGATAGTCCCAATAGACTTTGCTCGCCCTGATTGCCATCGGGCTATCTAGAAATACCTGCCAACGACTCAGTTCCCACTCATCGTAGTACTTTCCGAGGTAGTAAAGAATCTCCTGACTACGACCGATCGAAAATGCGGGGATCAACAGGTTCCCCTTTTGATGAGCCGCTTCACGGATGATCTCACCAATCTCATCGATGGTCCCCTGACGATCCCGATGACGGCGATTGCCATAGGTGCTCTCGATAATGACATGGTCTGCTTCATTGATTACTGCAGGATCGTTCAGAATGGGGGTGTCGTACTGACCCAAATCGCCACTGAATACAATCTTCTGCTGTTTGCCATTTTCTGTTAGCCAAACCTCTACGCTGGATGAACCGAGAATATGTCCTGCATCCTGAAAGCGGATCGATATACCCGGCAGGATTTCCCGCTTCTCGCGATACTTCAGACCGACAATATTGTTCAGGGCATCACGGGCGTCAGCAACGGTGTAGAGAGGGTCAATGAAAGGTTTTCCCTTGCGTTTTCTCCACTTATTCTCATATTGAGCGTCCTTCTCCTGCAGAAAGGCGGAGTCCTGCAGCATGATATCGCACAACTCCATGGTTGCGTTCTGGGCGTAGATCGGACCTTGATAGCCCTGTTTGACCAATAGTGGAATGCGCCCCGAGTGGTCTATATGACCGTGGCTGAGAACCACCGCACTGATCTCGTCGGGTGAGAAGGGAAAAGGACGACGGTTTTTTTCCATCTCCTTCCTGCGCCCCTGGATCAATCCACAATCGAGTAACACAGTCTCGCCATTGGCTCGGAGGATATGACAAGAACCTGTTATTCCGCTGGTTGCACCGTAAAATTCAATCTGCATGAGGAGTACCTTTTCAAGGACAATGTTTATTGTTCATATGCACGACTGTGACTTATTAACCCGGTACCTTAATAGGTAGGCACGCTTAGGCCTGTGCTTTTACATTCAAACTGTTAGGGGCGACAATAAGGCCCTGAACCTACCTATTAAGGTGCCAGGTTAATAATGAGCTTATCATGAAGAGATCGTTCCACACTCCTTAGGGGGCAAACCGCCACAAAAATCAACATTTCTACTTATAAATAAGGCATATAATCCCACCCAGGGATAAAAAACAGGCGGATAGCCACAATTCACTAAACTTCCAGAGTAGTCATGATGACAGCAAATACAGAGCAATTAGAGAGTTCAGTGCCTAAGCGCGGCCTTCGAGGTATCCATATTCTTTGGATCGTTCTGGCAACTGTGTTACTAACCGCAGCTGTTACCTACTGGGTAGTACGCACCTACATCTACGCCAAGGACTTTACCCCGGTTCAGCTCAGCCAAACCGAGCAGCAGGTACTGAATGGTAAACTCAAGCAACTCGGCTACCAACCAGGTCCTGTTACGGCACCCAGTCAGGAATCCCAGCAGAAGGAGAGTGACGAAGTGTGGCTAAGGCCGGAACGATACAGCGAAAAAGGGGCTAAGCGTGAGGTCCTTTTCAGTGAGAGAGAGCTCAATGCCATGGTGGCAAACAATCAGGATATAGCCAAAAAGCTTGCTATAGACCTGGGAGATGACTTGGTTAGTGCAAGAGTGCTGGTTCCTGTTGACCAGGACTTCCCTATCCTTGGTGGAAAGACTTTACGGATCTCCACCGGTGTCGAGATGGCATTCCGCAACGCGAAACCGATAGTGATTTTAAAGGGTGTCAGCGTTATGGGTATACCTATTCCAAATGCCTGGCTGGGAGGTCTTAAGAATATCGACCTGATCAGTGAGTTTGGAGATGAGCAGGGTTTCTGGGCCGGCTTTGCTGAAGGGGTCGAGGATATTCGGGTTAAAGATGGCGAGTTGAAGATCAAGCTTAAGGAGTAGTTGAGGATCCTTTTTCACGACTTGGTGGCAAAGCTTCACCCCGGATTACTACTCTTCACATATCCGGTCACTCTTGTGCACGCCAGAAACCAGATTCCCGTAGATTTGTTGAACGCTTTACTTATTAACTGTCACCACTTATCTGATAATGCCTTTCAATATTAATTGCGATTTGTCCCCAACGTGAATTTGTAACTCGCTCCTGGTGCGCCTCAAATTCAACACGATTGGTAAATTCCTCATAGACATTAAATCTATTTTTACTATCTGGATCCTGATTTACACGAAAAACCAAACAACCTTCTTCTTGCAGTGTGAGTTCAATGTGATGTGGTAATTCGGCTAATACTGCTGAAAGATCGTCATCATGGACGACTATGTATCCTTGTAATGTTACTTTTGACAATGTTGAGCCTTTTTGAATACGTGATTATTGTGTGTCAGCTTATGAGTATCGTAATGATGTTCATAATACTAAGTAAGTTCAGACTGTTTATCTACTTCAAACAATTGTCATACATGCAGCTCTATGTGTTCTAGTGGGGGTAATTGTCAGGAGGATTTTTTATGACTCTAACCATCTTTTTTAGTATCTAATGACATTCCAATCAGGAATTTCACATTTGATTGGTCAGTTGTTAAGGCTAGATTGGAAAATTCACCATGTTCACACTCGACTAGATTAATGGCTATTGAAATCACTCTTTGAGAGGGGAATAAAAGACTGAAACACTTAGTTTTTCAGTAAGTTAAATAATAGAAATGGTTGTAAATTGTACTAAAATAATTTGGATGAGACGCCTATTCAAACAACCATATCAGGTCTTGAATGATTTTAACTCAATCGAGGCCGAGCGCAGACGCATTCAATATAATCTTATCTTTTTAATCGGTTCGTTTTTTTTGGCAACCTTTGCCCTGACTAGCTATTTTAGCCAGCGCCATGAGATCGCCTATTTTCTTTTTGGATGCCTGACTATAGCAGTTGGTATTAACATTTTTGTTTTAATGACTGCAAACCACAGGATTGCTGCGTGGCTATATAGTTCGGTACTGCTCGTGCTGGTAGTCTATCTGATCCTCAGTGGTGGCGTTCAGGCAACGGGACCCCTTTGGACCTATCCCATCATGGTGATCATCATCTCTCTGCTGGGACACTTGCATGGTTATTTTTTATCTATGTTTGTGATCGCCGTACTCTCAGTGTTTTTATTATTTGGTGACAGCTATGGGCTTTCGCCACAATATTCCGAAACGTTTAAATTGCGTTTCATCGCTACTTTGATTGCATTGGTTGCCTTAGTCTGGAGCCTGGAATTTTCCCGTGCCAAAGCTGCAGGTCTTTTAAATAGTCTGACCAAGCAAGTTCTGGATATAAGCCGTACAGATCAGTTGACTGGATTGCTCAACCGTCGAGGGCTGGAAGAGAACTTCAATAGTGAAGTGAATCGGTCGCAGCGAGAAGATCAATCCTTCTCTCTCGCATTGGTTGATATCGATGATTTCAAAGCAATGAATGACCGTTATGGACATCTGCACGGTGATGAGATTCTCAAACAGATCGCTAGCTTAGTGCAATCCCAGATCAGAAGTATCGATACAGTTGCACGCTGGGGGGGAGAGGAGTTCGCAATCCTCATAGACAAATCATCATTGAGCGATTCGATCTACGTTGCCGAGAAAGTAAGGAAAACAATTCAAGAATCAAGCCATGAACATCCAGAGATCAAAGAGAAGGTTACGATCAGTATCGGGTTGGCGGAGTACCGACTGGGTCAAACCATGCTTGGGTTATTCGACGATGCGGATACAGCTCTCTATCTGGCGAAAAGGAGTGGTAAGAATTGTGTTAGAACAACCGAGGATGTTGAGAGGGAGAAAGGTAAGCCTGACTTGTCTATAGTCTAATTGAGTTGATGAGATGATTGTTTTCGCTAACAAATACAAAAGAAATACTGAGAGAAAGATCAACCCTCTATAAAGATTAAAATGCCATAAACATGGAGACCCAATTTTTGATAGTAGCTCTATCATGAATTATAAAATATGCTGGATGCCCTTGTTTTGTCATTATCTTACCCATCTACATTTTTTATCAGTGAACCGTCCCACCCACAGGAATTGATGTCGGACTGTTCGTTGCATTATCCGATACAATAGTAAAGCTCCCACTGAGATTACCTGGGCCGCTCACATTACAATTGAATTGAAGTGATACGGTTGATGGAGCAATGCCACTAGTTGGTGTCACATTCAGCCATGGGATAGTATTTACAATCCTCCAGGTCAAACTGCCATCTCCACTGTTTCCTATATTGAGCTGACCAATCTCCTGAGGACAAGGTGACTCACCAATGTAGTGATCGAATATGAATGCTGTCTGTTCAGGTACGTCAATTTCAGGAGTGGTTGCCGGTGGCGGCTCAGTGACTTCCTCTTCCTCTTCTGGTGGGGGATCTTCTATAACCGTGGTATCACATACTACTTCAATATTGACACGTCGATGGATACCTCCAGCCTGTACTGAAATGGCATCGGCTGAGCCTGGCTCCGATGGTGCTGTGTAGGTTATGGATCGTTGGAAGATAAAAGTGTCTACACCGTCTTTGTAATGTTGTATAACTAACGGATTGGCGCGCTCATTTGCGGGGATTTCCCTTTCATTCTCAACACCATCGGCGTTGAGTTTTGCAGAGCCACCGATATTACGTTCAAAGTGGACGACCGTTTCGTTTCTACATGTGTTGTTGTATAGGTAAAGTGTTTTCTCTTCTCCGCAGGCTACAACGATATTTTCGATATATAGTGAACCTGTTTGAGGACGAGTATTCTCTTGGTATCGTGCGGAACGTTGAATGATGCTTGGAGAGGTGGCGGATAAGTATAGGCCTCGTTGGTCGGTGTCATAGTCGATCCATTGGCAGTTCCTCTTTTTATGATTGTCATGACAGCCGATTGGTTCATACAACTCATCGATAGCATCAGAGAAAATTCTTAAGATCTCCACAGCACGATAGGCGAAGTCTCCGCGTTCATTTGTACAACAGTTGTGCAGTACGGATTCATGGCAGGTAGAACCCAGGTAGACTTGGACTTCCGTGACTGAATCGGTTTGCGGTTCAGCATCGGGACCCGCCAGGGGGCCGTCGTAGTCCAAACAACAGGGATACGTATTGTAATCCTCTTTGCAATTACCAGAGACACCCTCATCACCTTGCTCTTCATATGGCAGTATCTGAGGCAAATCGGTATGTTCATGTTTGGCATGATGTAATGCATCACTTTTTTCAGCAGAAACTGGATTATGACAAACATCACCATCCATGCTACATGGTTTTGGGAAGGTGCCCTTGATATCGATCACCGCTGGGTTCAAGGAGTCGGTACTCAATTTATGCAGAGGAAAGGTAAACAATGGCTTATCAGCCGTTGGTTCTCTAACGACAAACGCAAGCCCGGAACCGGGATCTGTTATTGGGTCTAGGGTAAAGTACCCATCAGGGTCAACCATAACCTTCTGATTCTGTGTGATAACCCAATTTCCCCCTTGTGGTATGGGGCCAAATACAATGGTATTGGGATCATCTTCAGATACCCCCAAAAGGGTTGAATCCAGAAGTGTGGGGTCATCAATGATTGCCTGGACTTCTTCCTGTGTGGCCAATTTTTTGACCAGGCTCAGAGTCAATTGGCCGTAAAGAGGTACATCTGACGTAACAGAGCAAGCGTCACCTTTGCCGTCCTGATTGGTGTCTTCCTGGTTTAGATTTGATTCATAAGGGCAGTTATCACTCTCATTCTCGATGCCGTCATTATCAACATCTCGATTAGAGATCAATTCAAATACTTTGTAATCTGTATCCAATGCATCCGTTACTCCATCACCATCACTGTCTCTGTATAGCAATGGGTTCCTTTGGAGAAGTGCTATTGCATGGTCAGGCAAAAGAAGGATGTTGCCGATATCTTCATTTGCATTTGATGGTAGTTGGAATTGGTCGATGAACTCTTCCAGCCTTCCACCCTGACTGATACGAGGATTGTGATAGATAATTACTCCAAGATCGCTATCGGAAGCATCAGCGAATCTGAGGGAGACTGGAGTCTCTGCAGGAATATCAACCTCAAAATCACATTCCTCTGCAATGCTGGCTTGCGAAATAGTTTCGTTCCCACGCAAAACCAAAATCTTTACAGCAGAACTGGGGCAGGTAGTGGATGACTCATCTGAAACAGTGTTGGTGATCAAACGGCCCGATATTGTCGCGGTAGATGTATTTTGCTTGTCATCTGAATTATTGCACCCTACCAGTAGTGCGAACAATATTAGAAGCGCTAAGACATAGTATATTCTTGTATTAGGCATTGTCTGTTGTGTGGGAATTATAAAGTGGAGTCCAAAGGCGGTTCAAAAACAAGCATTACCCCCCTCCTAGTCGCTGTTTTCAATACCAAAACTTTGATTAAGATTATTGGTATTGGAAACTAAATATCTAGTCGATCGAGAGGGTGTTGTCAAGCATGCCCAGATTGGCGAGAATAAAAATGGATATATTTAGGACAGTATTTGGATGCCTTGTGTGCGGGTTTGGCTTTATAGCTAACAAGTGACCATAAAAGCCATGATTTTAGTATTCTAAATCGTCTCGTTGTTTTCTCATTTCGAAATTGTTGGGTATGTATTTTGTACTTACTGTTTTTCGTCATCTCAAGACCATTCTTAGGTTGTGGTGAGATGTCTACTTTATCGGGGGAACTTCAGAATCCTGTAGAGCCGATTGTTATAACTCATTTTTTAAGTTCTTGAAAAAGAGCATATTGACTCGCTATTAAGATCGGAAGAAAAGGTGAGCTTAGTAACAATAATAAACCACCAAACCCTAAATAATTTACAATATTTATCCCTGATAGCAATATAATGAATGCCGCTAATATCAAGCTTGCGGCACTACCGTAAACTAGATGTTTGATCTTTTGATTGTTCTCAAGAATTTCTGTTGGTTTTGGATTAATAGTTTGAAACTTATTTATATGAGACCAATTTAGAATCATATGAAGAATCACCGGTACAAACATCCACCTCACATTCCATTCGTCATTTTCGAATATGATTAGCGTAACTAGCAACAGCGAAATTACTATCCAAACCTCGATCAATTTAAGTTGTTTTTTGGACATCTATTTTGATTTTTAACGACAAGCTGTGTGGTGCAGACAAAGCATAGTTTGCGTCCAAATGAGCACCTTGTTAGCTATCTAGAGTTCGTGCTCTTGAACAATAAATGCAGAAGACTTTGAATGGTCGATGAAATTACCTTCATCTTCCAGTAGCGCTGTACCCAATTTCTGCCCTTCTGGTGAACTCATTCCCTCTATAAGCGCTTCTTCAGATTCAAACCAAACCTCTGCGACTCCATCATACTCAGGCTGCATGCCTCTAGAAGTTCTTAGGCCTTCATTCAATGGAGTATCCAATGTATGGGACTGTACATATTTTTTAGCACCCATCGTATCCGCATTACTCATGAAGAATGGTCCATGTTTATTCATCCAATAATCTTTGAATTCTTCGCGGGACATGTTTGGATGTCTTGTTAAACACATTACGAATTTAATCATTATTTTTCCTCAAGTTTCGAATGTTAACGTGTAGGTAATGCCGCAGATCACCGGATTCTAAAAGCTACATTACGAGAATCGAGCAGCGCAGTAATCATGGACACCCAATAATCGCAGAGTAATCATGGAAGTAATCATGGACACCCAATATTTGATAGTAGCACTATCATGAGTTATTGTTGAATCACATGGATTGTAAATATGCCAAGGAGGCGGCAATGACGATATCCCGTAAGAAACAGATCTGTCTCGAAGAAACCCCCTATTACCACAGTGTATCCCGATGTGTTCGCCGTGCTTTTCTCTGCGGCGAAGATGAGTTATCTGGGCGTAGTTATGAACACCGAATAATCATGGACACCCAATATTTGATAGTAGCACTATCATGAGTTATTGTTGAATCACATGGATTGTAAATATGCCAAGGAGGCGGCAAT
>JBEVXD010000003.1:293454-453632 GCA_040506275.1 Candidatus Thiodiazotropha sp. DIVDIV | reverse complement strand
GCGCTGCTCGAATTTGTCACGTTAGACGTAGGGTGGGGCCATGCCCCACCAAAAAGCCATAGTGAGTCGTAGGATGCGGCCTGCCGCACCAATCGATCGATGTATAAAATTAAGCTTATGTAAGGTGCCGGGTTAAAAACTCTGACCTGAACCCACGGATCCAGGTCTGGGTTAGGGTATTGGGGTTTTCCACGCAGTAGTGATCTTCACTAAAAGAAGTGGTGTTCGACCACTGCATTGCCAATCAGGGTTTAACTTCAGAAAAGTTATCATTAGATTAGGTGACGGAGTAGATTAAATTTAGTACATTCCGCTGCTTAATCTATACCGATTAAAAGATATTGGAGCATGCATGCCACAACGTATCGAGCAGCTTAAGATTTGGCTAAACTCACTACCTGGAATAGTCGATTACTCATTTGAGCCGGCATCTGGTGATGCCAGTTTTCGGCGCTATTTTCGTATCGGTGTGGTAAATAAAAGCTATATAGCAATGGATGCACCCCCGGAAAAAGAGGATACAAGACCCTTTATTCAGGTGGCTGAAGCCTTTGAAGCCATTGGTTTAAATGTTCCCCACATCCATGCCAAGAATCTCGAACAGGGATTTCTACTACTTGAGGATCTTGGTGATAGGCTCTACCTGGATGGTTTATCGAGTCAGACAGTAGATCGCTTGTATGGTGATGCATTAGGCGCGTTGGTCACACTACAGGCTTGTGGACCTGTTAAGGGCTTGCCGTTATATGATCGTAAATTATTACTCAGCGAGATGAGCCTGTTTCGCGACTGGCTGATTGAAAGACATTTGAAGTTGACGTTGAGTTATGAGGAGTGTCAGTTATTGGAACGGACCTTCAACGAGCTTGCAGAGAATGCACTTCAACAGCCACAGGTTTGTGTCCACCGGGACTACCATTCACGAAACCTGATGATCACGAAATCTCATAACCCTGGTGTAATCGATTTTCAGGATGCGGTTGTTGGGCCGGTGACCTACGATCTGGCCTCACTTTTACGTGATTGTTATATTGAATGGTCAGAGGAGCAGGTAGAGGCTTGGGTTAAGGGTTATTTTGAATTAGCTTGCCAGTCAGGTGTTTTGAGCCAGGAGCATGAAGATCAGTTTTTAACCTGGTTTGACCTAATGGGTATACAGCGCCATCTGAAGGCAAGTGGTATCTTTGCTAGACTCAATCAGCGCGATGGAAAACCAGGATATCTGCAAGATATACCACGGACATTGAACTACATTGTTAATGTCGCTGACCGCTATGAGTCCATGGCTGATCTGGTAGACTTTTTGCGCAAACGAGTCATCCCTTCGATGATGGAATCGTAGGTCGGATAAGCAGAGCGCCATCCAACAACCTCAATGGGGATCACCTAAGAAATACTGGATGGAACTTTGCTTATTCCATCTGTAACGGTAGATGTGTTCGCAGGGGGATATCTAATCTCAATCACTCTATGCTTTTTCATTGTGAGAGATTTAAATGGTATGAATCCGGTTTTATTACATGGAGAAGAATGACTCGCACAAAGCCGCCAAGCACGCAGAGAAACATCTAATTCTCTAAAATATTCAACTACCAGCTGATAATAAAATCAATCCATGTCGAGTTACACCGGGGCACAGATCGGTAGGCAGGTAGGCCGTAAACCTCCCTCTCTTTAGTATGTTTGAGGTGAATTGTAGGCTTGCTTTGCCAGCCTGAGGTTGTTCTTCCATATTGCAAATATCAATAGCAGATACCTCATTTTTTTCAGGTAATTCATACTGATTTTTATAATTTGTATGTTTAATGCTACGTATCTGACTGAATTACAGGGCTATTAGTTAAATCCGGGGATCTGTTGTTGTGATGTTTTTATGACAATAATTGGCGCAACATAAACCAAGTAATTTGGTTGGTCTTGAGTGAAAAGTATTTAAGAAGGTAAGCTAGGATAGTCAGTTAACCTACTGATTACTTATTTATTTAAGGGGAATGAATTTCATGTGTATCAAATAAACAACAAACAGGATATATGTGTCTTTTTTGCAAAAAAGGACTTGCAATTTCATTTTTCGTTGTCTAATATCTGCATCGTAGTCAAATTTTTCTACCCATCAATTCTTCGGAGTTAACTCAAATGAAAAAAGTACTTTCTTTGGCAATCGCCGCTGCTCTGGTGGCTCCCGCTGCAGCCATGGCTGATGCCACTATCTACGGTAAAGTCCGTCAGTCTCTCGATATCGTTGATTTCTCTGATGCGGGCGGCGACGATGAAATCCAGATCAACAACCGTACTTCACGTCTAGGCGTTAAAGGTTCTGAAGACCTGGGTAACGGTCTGACCGGTGTTTATAAAATTGAGTATGGTGTAAACATCTCTACCAACGTTGGTGGCAATGAGTTTGCTGGCAACGGTGGCTTGGGCGCTCGTAACGCTTTCGTCGGTCTGGCTGGCGGTTTCGGTACTGTTGTTTTGGGTCGTCACGACACTCCTTTGAAAATCTCCACCGGTTCTCTGGATTACTTCGGCGACACCGCTGTTGATAACAACCTGGGCTACACCGAAGATCTGCTTGATCTGCGCGCTGACGGTACCCTGGCTTACATCTCACCTGCAATGGCTGGCCTGACCGCTGCTATCGCTCTGGTTCCTGGTGAGAACACAACTTCTGTAGAAGGCGAAGAGGCTGATGGCCTGACCGACGCTTACTCTTTAGCTCTGATGTACTCTAACTTTGGTGTTTTCGCTTCTATCGCTTACGAAGTAGCTACCCCAGAGACTACAGTTCATCCTGCCACTTCTGGCGATGACCACGAGAACATCCGTTTTGGTCTTGGTTATGACGGCGGCATGTTCAAAGCTGGCATGATCTATGACACTATCGAAAATGGTGTTGACGATTCTCAGAGCATCATGGTTAACGGTTCTGTTAAAGCAGGTCCTGGTGCTGTTAAAGCTAAATACTTCAAGGTTGATTCTGACGACTCTACCGCTAACCTGTTCCGTACAGGTAGCCATGATGGTTTCGGTTTCGGTTACGACTACAACCTGAGCAAGCGTACCCAGGTTGCTGCTTACTATGTAACCTCTGAAATGGATGACAGCGGCGACAAATCTAGTGTTGTTAGCTTCCAGGTCAACCACAACTTCTAATATTTATTAGAGTTTAGGTTGTATCAGAAAAGCGGGGCTCATTGAGCCCCGCTTTTTTTTGTCGTTTGAATTAGTGAAATTCTGATTGATTCTTCAATTAATTTGGGGTTTCTGGTTCTCACTCAATTTTTGAATATCCCTCAAGCTTTATTTAGCGGGGCTACAGTCTATACCTTATTCTGACAGGTAGGGTGGGGACTGCTTCACTCAGTGTGCTCAAAAGAAAAAAGTGATGCTTCAAGGTTGATTTAATATCCGCCGGCAACGCACAGATGTTCGGTATTCCTGGGTTGAAACTCATAGCTTGTGTATGAAAAGTAATAAGCTAAACGCTTACCATTGAGTGTTGCTATAGACACTTATTGTAGCCAGATCTGGCAGATACCAACTCAAATCACAATCAGTAAGTGTCAGTAAAGATCAGGGAATTAGGATGGTTGCTGGAGCACGGTGCCCGGCCCAGAGTGGGGGGTGACACCAAGCTCCTGAAAGAGAAAAGACGGGTGTGATTACACTTTCCCCGTCCTTTCCAGCTTTTTAAACAATCTGTATAGACGTTTCGTTGTCTCTCACCACTTCATTAAGAGTGATATTTGAAAGCCATAAAACTACACCACTCCTATTTCGGGTGTACTGTTTTCGGGCCATCTTCTGTACCGAGGATCAACACATCCGCCCCACGCAGTGCAAATATTCCAGTTGTAACGACACCCGCAATGGCATTTATTTCATTCTCCATCTCTCTGGGCTTCATGATCTCTAAATTATGCACATCAAGGATGGCATTGCCGTTATCCGTTATGAAATCTTCACGCCAGATTGGAGTGCCTCCAAGCTTAACGAGTTGGCGAGCGACATGACTCCTTGCCATAGGTATAACTTCTACAGGCAGAGGGAACGAGCCCAGCATGTCTACCAATTTGCTTTGGTCGGCTATGCAGACAAAAGACTTGCTGGCACCAGCGATGATTTTTTCTCTGGTCAGTGCGCCACCACCACCTTTGATCAGGTTGAGATAGTGGTCAGATTCATCGGCTCCATCAATATAGACCTCAAGACCCCCTGTTGAATTCAAATCAAGCACAGGTATGCCATGGCTTTTTAGTCGTTCTGTAGAAGCGTCCGAGCTTGAGACTGCACCCTCTATTTTTCCCTTAACAGTGGCTAGATAGTCTATAAAGTGGTTGACTGTAGAGCCGGTGCCTACGCCAATGATGCCACCTGTGACATATTTCAAGGCGGCTTCAGCGGCCTGTTTTTTTAGTTCGTCTGCATTCATTTGATCCCTCCGGGTACTGCTAGGTAGGTAATTGTTCCGATAGCTTAGTTATTGCCTGTAAGGGGATGTTCGCTTCTCATTCAGGCCTCGCCGGATAAGAGGTATGAGGGTTCGAAAGCATCAAACACAATAAAAAAAGCATGTCAGACTGTTTTTGTTCGGTTTTTAAGCCGGCAGTGGGTAATAATACCCATGCAAGTTGAGAAAGTCAGTTATTGTAATTCGGATTGTTATTTGGAATGAGCCAATGCCCATAGCGTATATAGAAAAAATTCTTCGAGCACGTGTTTACGATGTGGCGAAGGAGACACCACTAGATCGTATCAACCTTCTATCCTCTCGCCTGGATAACCAGGTGTTACTGAAAAGAGAGGATATGCAGCCGGTATTTTCATTCAAGTTACGCGGTGCTTATAACAAAATGGTCAGCCTGCCAGAAGCTAAGCGTGAACAGGGAGTCATTGCTGCTTCAGCTGGTAATCATGCCCAGGGAGTTGCCCTGGCAGCACGGAAGCTGAAGATTCAGGCGTTGATAGTGATGCCAAAGACTACGCCATTGATTAAGGTTAAATCAGTACGAAATCTTGGTGCGAAGATTGTCTTGGCGGGTGACTCCTATGATGAGGCTTATGCGAAATCTGTTGAATTGGCAAAAGAAGAGGGTTTGACCTTTATACATCCTTTTGATGATCCTGAGGTGATTGCGGGGCAAGGTACTATCGGTATGGAGTTGATGAGACAGCATCCCACTCCACCAGAGGCTGTGTTTGTTCCTGTTGGCGGAGGTGGGTTGATTGCTGGGGTCGGTGCATATGTTAAATATGTCTACCCGCAAGTGAAGGTTATAGGAGTTGAACCGGAAGATGCGCCTTCACTGTATACCGCCTTGGCGTCGAAACGTCGTGTAAAGCTGAAGCAAGTGGGTATATTTACTGATGGTGTTGCTGTCAGGCAGGTCGGTAAGGAGACCTTTCGTTTAGCTCGCAAGGTTGTAGATGAGGTGATCCTGGTTAATACGGATGAGATATGTGCTGCAATCAAAGATATATATGATGATACGCGGACCATAGCAGAGCCTGCTGGCGCACTCGCTATCGCTGGATTAAAACGCTATGTAAAACGTGAGGGTTGTCGAGGTAAAGACCTGATTGCTATCAATAGCGGTGCAAACATCAACTTTGATCGTTTACGCCATGTTGCTGAACGGGCTGAATTTGGTGAGCGCAGGGAAGCCCTGTTTGCAGTACAGATCCCTGAGCAGCCGGGTAGCTTCCTGCGTTTTTGTCAGCTTATTGGCAAACGAAGCATTACAGAGTTTAACTATCGTTACTGTGATGCTGTAAAAGCGCAAATATTTGTCGGAATCGAGTTGAGTGGCGGTGATAAGGAGCGAGAGTCACTGTTTCAGCGATTCTTGGATAAAGGCTATTCGGTTGTTGATATGACCGATAATGAGACCGCGAAACTGCATATACGATATATGGTTGGCGGACATGCCAAAGGTATTGGGGATGAAAGTCTGATCCGTTTTGAGTTCCCTGAGCGGCCCGGTGCGCTACTCTATTTCCTTAATCATCTGGGTAAGGAGTGGAATATCAGTCTGTTCCACTATCGGAACCATGGGGCGGCCTATGGGCGTGTGTTGATGGGAATTCAGGTGCCGCAAAGCAAAAAAAGTGAGTTTGTACGGAAGCTTAAAGGTCTTGATTATCCCTTTTGGGATGAGACGGACAACCCTGCATATCGTTTATTTGCTGGGGTTGGTGCAGATTGAGGAGGCGATTAAACAACAAACCCCGCATTGCGGGGTTTGTTGTTGCTAATATCTAGCTATTTCGCTGTCCTTTTCTTTCTCGGCGTCACTTTTCTTGGTCGTGCCGGTCTCTTTTTGGCAGCTACCTTCTTCTTCGCTGCCCTCTTCTTGGTTGCCTTCTTCTTAGCAACCCTTTTCTTGGTAGCTTTCTTCTTAGCTACCTTCTTCTTAGCCGACCGTTTTTTAGTCGTCTTCTTGGCTACCTTCTTTTTAGTGGCCTTCTTCTTTGCCACTCTCTTTTTGGTCGCCTTCTTCTTCGCTACTCTTTTCTTTGCTGTCTTCTTTTTAGTCACTTTCTTTTTAGCGACCTTCTTTTTAGCAGCTCTCTTCTTGGTTGCTACCTTTTTCTTGGTGGCAACTCTCTTCTTAGTTGTAACCTTCTTTTTGGTAGCTCTCTTCTTAACTGCTACCTTCTTGGTTGTGGTTGAACGTTTCGTTGCTGCCTTCTTTTTGGCGGCTTTTTTCTTTGCCATGTATGTTCCCTCCCAGAAGAACTACCTAACAGATGAACTGAGTATAATTCAGCTTTTAAAAAAATCCAGAACATAAAGCAATCTTTTGTTAATTAATTCAACTTGTTGTTACTTTTTTTGCCTATGTAAGAGTGTTTTTCGGTTTATATGATCAAAATCAGTGATGGTTTTATAAATCTTACTAGATGTTGAAGTGGTTAGTTTTAAGTTGACTGGTTAAGTTTCTATCTTCTGGATGTGAATATGTAAGTGTATCTGATGGTGTCATCCTACGAAGTCATTAGACAAATATTTGCGTACCCTCTCATGTTGTTGGAGTATTGTTTGATGCTTTGTTATCTCTTTCGTGAGCCATTTATAGCGCTTGATAAAAACCTATTGATGGGATTGGTGCGATATTTAGGGTTTTGAATAGGTAGTAATGGTGTTTGTTTGAGGTTTTATTGGTGATTGAAACCGCTTCTATCCAGCATATATCTCTGTCTCAGAGGGTTGTTGAGCACAAGCATTAAGAGCTGAGTAGGGTGGTGTATGTCCCACCTTAAGAGGTTAGAAGTTGACTGTGTAGTGGGTGAATTGGGTAGATCATTGAATGAATAATAGAGGCAATCACAAAGCATTTGCCACTTTCTATTGTGGGACAGTGCCCACCTTATAACTTTTTTGGTACCAAAAGGGAGCCTGATACGTGGCGTATGTCATGACTTTGTGCATGTTTATTTATGAGTCATCAATAACCATTAATTGGAATACTTAGCCTGAGGTGACTATATGAGATGTCAGTGGATAGATATATGTCAATTCAGTACGTCAGAGGTCTCTGTCCTATGAGTGATTCTTCAATTCATGTTTTCTGATAGTTGATTTATCTGCGGCTATAGATCGTTAATGACCGGTTGTAAGATGTAGGATGGGGTAGTAGACAGATCTACTACCTTTGGATGGAATCATCAAACCGGTAAATGGTTAAGTTTGAAACAGGTGCTTACGGCAAGGTTGTTACTATCTGTTTTTTTACAGCAGCCAGGTGAATTACAAGATTCGTTACAGGGAACCACAGGAGTGTATTAAAAACTTCGTTCAGCAATGGTTTTCTAGATTATTAAGGTGCCGGGTTAATAAATGGGCTATTTGAAAGAGTAGAGGCCTGACTCAGTTATAACCTGATCGAGAGGGATGTCCCATGGATTGCTATTCAGAAGGGGTTGCAATTGAAAATCATGCGCCAGACCGACCATCTTGGGGCCTCGTAAGTGAGTACGAAATCGTTTGAATGCAAATGTACGATCGTAATATCCACCCCCCATGCCTATTCGATGACCTTCCAGATCAAAAGCAATCAATGGTACGAATACCATATCCAGAGCCCAGGGTTGTATTAACTGATGATATTTGAATATGGGCTCTGGTATACCGAATCTATTCGGTTTTAATCTTGAGTTGTAGGAGTATGGAGCAAACAGGAGTCCTATGTCAGGGATATTTCGCAGTATTGGCAGGTAGGGGGTCTTTCCGGATCTTATCGCTTCATCCAATAGTGGGTGTGGGTCGATTTCACCTGATACGGCATGGTAGAAAGCTACACGCTTACTCTGTCTGAAGGCTTTGAGGTTACATGCTAAGCGTGATACTTGCAGACTGTGTCTCCAAAGCACCTTCCGGCTCAGTTGGCGACGTTTGGTTTTGATATGCTGTCGAAGTGATTGAATATGCATGGGTATTGAAGAGAAAAAGTGACCCCCCGTATGTGCCGTCGATTACCATTGTTCTTGAACCAGAGGGTTCAAGTGGGGACAACAGTAGCAACCTCAGGCTTTCCGCATGAGAGCGGACATGCACACCGGCACTAGCATTATGTCCCCAGGGTAGATATTAGGCTCAAGAAAATACCCGGGTCACTGACATGCACCACAGGGGGTCACAACTTAAGGCTAAACCTATTTGGGTCAAAGTTCCAGTTGATTGGTCGAGTTGAGTGCAATCTCGATCTTATCTTGCAGGCTTTTGATACGTCGTGTGATGTTTTGAGAGCCGTCATCCTTGGTTTTCTGGTTAAGAAGAAGATCATTGGCAATGTTCAGCGCAGACATAACTGCGATTCTCTCTGTGCCGATAATCCGCCCGCCCTGGCGAATTTCACGCATCTGGCCATCAACATACGCGGCGGCCTGCAGAAGAGACTCACGCTCTTCAGGGTGGCAGGATATACGATACTCTTTGTCTAGGATTGAGACGGTGACAGGCAATATATCGCTTTTCACTGAGGCGCTTCCATTGATTTGAGCCGGGTAATCATGGCTTCAACTCGAGTTCGTGCCAGCTCAGTTTTCTCAATCAGTGCAGCCCGTTCCGCGACAAGGTTATCCTGCCTCATACGTAAGGATTTATTTTCGTCTTTGAGGTAGGAACAGGCGCGTATGAGCTCTTCGACACGGACTTCGAGTGCTTGCAGATCAAATTCGGCTGGATTTTGTGTCTCTTTCTCTGTCATGGGCATCAATATAGTGGGCAGTTTGTGGCGGGTCAATCACTATAACTGCATGATATGATTCGAATCTATAAACTCCGTGCTGCAATTAGTCATGATTAGTCGAGTGCTGGTAGTCTACAGCAAGGCGTCATAACTAATGTAGTACATCTACAATAGGTTCATAGAACCCGGTCACAGGCTTTAACCACGAGTCCCACATTAAAAAATAGATGCTAAGGGAGTTCAAGAAAACTCTTGATCCAGCTTGTGGTTGTTGCCAAAGGAATCACTCTTTTTAATGGGTAAGGTGCTGGATTGTTAACAATTTTTTGCGGTATGAAGGAAATGAGATGTTAGATGATAAGCAGATGCCTGAATATGAGCATCTCGAAAAACTGCTAGGCGTCATGAGTTCTGATATCGGGGCGAGTGAATTACATGGCTTGATCAGCGGTCTGATTTGCGCTGGGACTCCAGAGGCAACGGTTGATTGGATTACTGCATTTTTCGAAGCCTGGCCAGCAGAAGATCTATTGGCTCAAGAAGCCAGAGAGCTTATAGGGCAACTCTATTATGCTTCCAGGCGTCAGATTACTCATGACGAATACTCATTCATGCCTTTACTTCCTGAAGAGGAAGAATCAATTGCACAACGGGCTAAAGGGTTGAGTGAATGGTGTGAAGGCTATCTCTACGGACTTGGTCTGGCAGGTGTGACGGAAAGCAACCTGTCAGGTGATGCTAAAGAGGCGATTCAGGACCTTAGTCACTTCACCCGACTGGACTATGAAGAGCTTGAATCGGGTGAAGCAACAGAGATGGCCTATGTTGAGCTACAGGAGTTCCTTAAAGTGGTTACACTGCTGATGTGGGAAGAGCTGGTCAGCATTAGGGGAGAAGAGAGTGCAGATAAATGAGTTCAAGCGCCGCCGGCGCGAACTGATGCGTATGATGGGACCTGGTAGCATTGCAATCCTGCCTACAGCTCCCCAACTGATCCGAAACCGCGATGTGCACTATCCTTATCGTCCTGATAGTGATTTTTTCTACCTGACTGGTTTTCCCGAACCTGAGGCTGTATTGGTTCTGATTCCCGGGCGAAAGCAGGCTGAATATATCTTATTCAACCGTGAATCAGATCCAGTGAAAGAGTTATGGGACGGTGCCCGAGCAGGACAAGAGGGCGCCTGTGAGAAGTATGCAGCAGATGATTCCTTTCCTATTGGTGATCTGAATGACATTCTTCCCCGTATGCTGGAGCAGTGTGAGCGAATCTTCTATGTCATGGGGTGTAATCCTCAATTTGATAAGCGACTATCAGAGTGGTTAAACACAATCCGTTGTGAATCGCGTAGTGGTGCTCAAGGACCTGTGGAGATAATTGCACTTGATCACTATTTACATGAGATGCGCTTGTTTAAAAGTCGTTCAGAGTTGAAAGTCTTACGTCAGGCAGCACGGATTTCTGCACAAGCACACAAGAAGGTCATGCAGTTATGCAAGTCAGGTGTTTGGGAGTATCAACTTGAGGCTGAATTCGTCAAAGAGTGTAGCCATCAAGGTGCAAGGTCTCAGGCTTATCCACCAATTGTTGGTGGTGGTGAGAATGCATG
Organism: Candidatus Thiodiazotropha sp. DIVDIV; assembly: GCA_040506275.1. Taxonomy (GTDB): domain Bacteria; phylum Pseudomonadota; class Gammaproteobacteria; order Chromatiales; family Chromatiaceae; genus Thiodiazotropha. Next base: position 442,831 of record JBEVXD010000003.1, on the reverse strand, counting down.
TACATTACATTATATCGACAACGAAGCGCAGCTTCAGGCAAAGCAGATGTTGCTTATCGATGCCGGCTGCGAACATGACTACTATGCCTCTGACATTACCCGAAGCTATCCTGTAAATGGTAGCTTCAGTGAGCCTCAGCGTCAGTTATATGAACTGGTATTGGCAGCTCAGGAAGCCGCAATCGAAAAAGTGAAACCGGGTAATCATTGGAATCAGCCTCATGACGCAGCAGTCCGAACGATCACCCGAGGCTTGATCAAGTTGGGAATTATCAAAGGAACTCTGGCTAAATCCATTAGAGATGAAAAATATAAACCCTTCTTTCCCCATCGTACCGGTCACTGGTTGGGTATGGATGTGCATGATGTTGGTGATTATAAGGTTGATGGTGCCTGGCGTATGTTCGAGCCCGGGATGGTATTAACCATCGAACCTGGCCTCTACATACCTGCAGGTACTAAAGGTGTGGCAAAAAAATGGTGGAATATTGGTATTCGCATTGAGGATGATGTGGCTGTAACCAAACAAGGGTGTGATGTGTTGACCAAGGATGTTCCGAAAACGGTTTCTGAGATTGAATCCTTAATGGCAGGATGAATAACATGTCAGATCAATATGACATTCTGATTGTCGGCGGTGGAATGGTTGGTGCCAGTCTGGCTCATGCCCTGAGTGGTCAGGGTTATACGATTGGTGTAATCGAGGCTTGGCCGCTGGATTCCACACTCCAGCCAAGCTATGACGACCGGGTTATCGCACTCTCTTGGGGTAGTCGTTTGATACTTGAGAGCATGGGGGTCTGGCCTGGTATTGAGCCTGTTGCCCAGCCAATATTGGATATTCATATATCTGATCGCGGACACTTTGGCTTTACCCGCCTGAATCACCAGCAGGAGGGGGTTGAGGCTTTGGGGTATGTGGTAACTGCACGTGCCCTTGGCAGTGTGCTGCTGAATGAACTTGGGCACCGCCCGGATGTCAATTTGATCTGTCCTGCAAATTTAAAAAGTTTTTCGGTTTCGGAAAACAGTGTTGAAGTGAAAATCGAGCACGAACATCTTGAGCGCCAAATCAATAGTCGTCTATTGGTTGCGGCAGATGGTGGGGATTCCCTGGTGAGGAGATTTCTGTCGATTCCTTTGAAAGAGAAAGGTTATGGTCAGACCGCAATTATCGCCAATCTTAGCAGTGATAGAGCGCATAAAAGTGTCGCCTATGAGCGCTTCACTGATTCCGGGCCACTTGCCCTGTTGCCAATGACTGATGAACGACTCTCCATGGTATGGACAGCAGAAGATAATCAGGTAGCTGATTTGATGGGGCTTAAGGATGAACTCTTTTTAGAACGACTGCAGGACAGGTTTGGTTATCGTCTGGGGCGCTTACACCGTTTGGGTAAGCGGGTGGCCTACCCACTACGCCTTCGCCAGGCAGTGGAGCAGGTTCGTTCCCGAATTGCACTGGTCGGTAATGCTGCTCATGCGATTCATCCAGTAACAGGGCAGGGTTTTAATCTGGGTTTACGTGATGTTGCCGTACTGGCGGATGTGCTTGTTGACGCAAAGCATGGACAGGATCCCGGAGATCTTTCCCTCTTAAATGAATACCGTAAATGGCGAGAGGGCGATCAAAACAGAGTGGCGGCAATTACTGATGGTCTGGCACGTCTGTTTGCCAACCCGTTCGGTCCATTACGATTGGTGCGTAACCTGGGACTCGTCGGTCTTGATCTGTTGCCTGGTTTGAAACATCAGGTTGCCAGGCAGTTTATGGGTGTTAACAGCATGCGCCAATCAAATATGGGAAGAGGAGAATCATTATGACGGATCAAAAGTCGCAACCGCTCTTCGATTTGCTGATTGTCGGCGGTGGCATGGTGGGTAGTGCATTGGCTTGCGCTATGGCGGAAGCTGGGTTTGATGTTTGTATTGTGGATCTACGGGAACCCCCTCGAAGCTGGCCGAAAGAGGAGGTGGATCTTCGGGTGTCTGCCCTGACCCGAGCTTCCCAGCGGATTATGGAAAACCTTAAAGCCTGGCCGCGGATGACAGAGATGCGAGTCAGTCCCTATAGCAAGATGGAGGTTTGGGATGCGGGTGGCAATGGGCGCATTCGATTCAGTGCGAAGGAGATCGGTGAAATCGATCTGGGGCATATCGTTGAAAACCGGGTAACCCAGTTGGCCTTATGGGAGCGTCTGGAGTCCTACCCGAATGTGCGAATCAGTTTTCCAGAGCGGGTCAGTAGTTTGGATATGGGCAAGGTGCCGGAAGTAATCCTTCAGAGTGGTGAGCGTCTGACTGCAAAGTTAATTGTCGCTGCAGATGGACGGGATTCTGAGATCAGGCAAATGGCGGGAATTGCAACCAAGGGCTGGGATTATGATCAGCACGCGATTGTCGCCACGATTAAACCTGAGAGGTTTCATCAGCAGTCCGCTATGCAGCGATTCATGAGTACTGGGCCTCTGGCCTTGTTACCGATTGATGATGGGCGATGTTCCATTGTCTGGTCCACTTCTCCTACTCATGCAGAAGTGCTGATGGCACTTGATGATGCCAGTTTCTGTGATGAATTGACTCAGGCCAGCGAATCCGTATTAGGTGATATTCTTGAAGTTGGCCCCCGTGGCGTCTTTCCTTTGCGTCTTGAGCATGCCGAGACTTATATACAGCCCGGTTTAGCATTGATCGGGGATGCGGCCCATGCAATGCATCCGCTTGCAGGGCAGGGGGTCAATCTGGGCTTGATGGATGCCATGACATTGGTTGATGTTCTGATTGATGCGCGCAGTGCAGGCAGGTCGATCGGCTCTCTAAGCACGTTGAGACGTTATGAAAGAGCAAGGAAGGGTGCCAATATTGCGATGTTGGGTGCGATGGATGGATTCAAGCGTCTGTTCAGCAATGAAGTACCCCCTTTGAAGTTGCTGAGGAATCTGGGTTTGAGTTTTGCAGATCGCTCTGGATTTATTAAGCAACAGCTCATACGCCGAGCCCTGGGCGTTATTGGGGATAGGCCCAGATTGGCTCGTTGACCATGACAGATTCTGAGGTTTTTGCCGATTGGCAATGGCTCGGCGGCAAGGTATAGTCTCATTTTCGACCCACCCCCGTGGGAGAGATCGGTGAAAACCGACGCCGAAGGCGCAAAACCGCCCGGAATCGCTCAGGCAAAAGGACCGTGGGGGTAAGTCTTAGTTAAACCTGAATCCGTGGGTTCATGGCGAGCGCAGAGTGTAAGATGTTGGTTTCCCAGTGGAATCAAAAAATCTTAGCTTCACCCATAGGTTAAGCGGGTATTTTTTGAACCGCTGGGGAAACAAGAGCTTGTGCTATGTGCCGTCATGAACTCACGGATTCAGGTTAAATTAAGATTTAGGTCGACTCTGGAGAGTGGTGTAATAACACCCACCGACGGGGCAGGCGCCCTGAATAAAAGTGCGCCAAACTCTCAGGTTTAGGACAGAGGGGCGGCGTGGATGGTTTCATCCGCGCCGCCCTTTTGCGTTTAAAACCGAGAGAATGTTAATGAATAAACAGACAGTTCTATACGCCAAGCATCAGGCAATGGGTGCAAAGCTGGTTCCGTTCGGTGGCTGGGATATGCCTCTGCATTATGGCTCCCAACTGAACGAGCATCATCAGGTGCGCAAAGATGCAGGGATGTTCGATGTCTCACATATGACCGTGGTCGATATTAAAGGGGTTGGGGTCAGATCCTTTCTCCGTTATCTACTCGCGAACGATGTCAGTCGTCTGAAAAATAAAGGAAAGGCACTCTATACCTGTATGCTCAATGAACAGGGTGGGGTGGTCGATGACCTTATTGTCTATTATCTCGGTGATGAGTGGTATCGGTTGGTGGTGAATGCAGCCACCACCGAGAAAGATATTGCATGGATGGAAACTCAGTCTGCTCAGTATGATCTGAAGATCACACCAAGACGGGATTTAGCCATGATTGCTGTCCAGGGGCCGAACGCGAAATCAAAGACCCTGCCTCTACTCTCAAAACAACTGCAACAGACCGGATCTGACCTGAAACCCTTTAATGCGGTTGCTGATGGCGATTGGTTTGTGGCCAGTACGGGTTATACCGGTGAAGATGGCTTCGAGATTATGCTGCCTGGAGATCAGGCTGCAGATTTCTGGCAACGACTGAATGATGCTGGGGTGGCGCCTTGCGGGCTTGGTTCAAGGGATACCTTGCGTTTGGAGGCAGGAATGAATCTCTACGGTACCGATATGGACGAAGAGACTACGCCATTGGAGTCCGGCTTGAGCTGGACGGTAGCCTGGGAGCCTGATGATCGACAATTCATAGGTCGAGGAGAGCTGGAGTCACAGCGAAATGATCCCCAGAAAAAGAAATTAATCGGATTGGTCTTGACCGGACGAGGGGTGCTGCGTAACCATTTGAAACTGTTTAATGGAGAGCAGGAGATCGGTGAGATTACTTCAGGCGGATTTGCCCCCACCCTGGAGAGATCCATCGCTTTTGCACGTGTATCACCCGATGTTGGAGATCACTGTGAAGTTGAAATTCGCGGTAAACGGGTTCAAGCACAAGTGGTAAAGCCACCATTCGCACGTCAGGGTAAAGCCGTATTGGCACTCTAGACAACTAATCAACTATTTCTAAAGGATACTCTCATGAGCAATGCACCTACTGACCGCCGCTATGCGAAATCTCACGAATGGGTAAAAGACGAAGGTGACGGTAGTTTAACTGTCGGTATATCAGATCATGCGCAGGAGTTGCTAGGTGATCTCGTATTTGTCGATCTACCGGAAGTCGGTCAATCCCTTGAAGCGGGTAACGATTGTGCAGTAGTTGAGTCAGTTAAAGCTGCCTCGGATGTATACAGTCCTGTGAGTGGTGAAGTAATTGCCATTAATGAGGCTTTGGATGGTGCTCCTGAAACCATCAATGATGATGCATTCGGTGAGGGTTGGATGTTCAAGATTAAACCAACCGACACAGCTGAACTGGCAAACCTGCTGGATGCAGAGGGTTACGATGCCTTGGTAGCCGAGGAAGAGTAAGGCTCAAATTTTTTATTAAGTAAGACGCGAGGCGGGTATGCCATTTATCCCTCACACTGAAGAAGATATTCAGGAGATGCTGTCGACTATCGGGGTTGACAGTATTGATGACCTGTTTGATGAGATTCCTGAAGCACTTCGTTGCGGCGAACTGGAGGAGATACCCTCTGGTCTGCCCGAAATGGAGGTTTCCAGATTAATGCGCGCTCGGGCTCGCACTGATGGGCAACCACTCTGTTTTATCGGAGCAGGTGCCTATGATCACCATATTCCCGCAGCCGTTTGGGAGCTGACAACCAGGGGTGAATTCTATACAGCGTATACTCCCTACCAGGCAGAGGCTAGCCAGGGAACACTACAGCTTTTGTATGAGTTTCAGTCGATGGTGACTGGTCTGATGGCAATGGATGTCTCCAATGCCTCACTCTACGATGGTGCTTCTGCATTGGCAGAGGCGGTGTTGATGGCTGTGAGGGCTAATCGCAAGTCCAAATCCAAGCGGATTCTGATGCCAAGAAATCTCCACCCTGCTTATCGTCGGGTGGTGCATAGCATAGTTCGCAATCAGCAAATTGAGTTGGTTGAAGTCAACTATGACAACACCAGTGGCCAGGTCGATATGTCAGATCTGGAGCGATTTGCGGGAGAGGATTATGCGGCTTTGGTTATTCCTCAACCCAACTTTTTCGGAGTGCTGGAACAGACTGATGAGTTGACAGATTGGGCACATAGCAACGGCATGCTGGCAATTGCTGTGGTCAATCCACTGGCAATGTCGATCCTTAAACCTGCAGGTGAATGGGGTGAACAGGGTGTGGATATCTGTTGTGGTGAAGGACAGCCACTGGGTGCGCCATTGGCTTCTGGGGGACCCTATTTCGGTTTCCTATGTTGTACCAATAAATTAGTTCGCCAGATGCCCGGCAGAATAATCGGCAAGACTGTCGATCTGGATGGTAAGCCTGGATATGCACTGACCCTGCAGGCTCGGGAACAGCATATCCGTCGATCGAAAGCGACATCCAATATCTGTACTAATCAGGGACTGATGGTGACTGCTGCAACCATACATATGGCAATCATGGGTTCGGAAGGATTGCAGCGGGTTGCCGCTGCCAGCCATGCAAACACGCTCAAACTCAGCCAGACACTCTCTGGCTTGCCTGGGGTGAAACCAAAATTTACTGGTTCGGTTTTTCATGAACAGGTACTCGAACTGCCGATTGAGACCAGCGATGCATTGCGTCTGCTCGCTGCACATAATGTGCTTGGTGGTTATGATCTGAAGGATGACTACCCAGAGTTGGGTGATGCCTTATTGGTCTGTGCAACTGAGTCGCGTAGTGATGAAGATATTGAAAACTATCATGGCAAGCTGGAACGGGTGATTCAATCACAGGTTGAGACACCCTGTCAGTTGAAACCTGATTGGTAAGCGGGGACATATGATTTACGACTATTCACGAAACGGTCGCCGGGCCGCTGCCCAGGCACCTTTGGATATGCCTGAATTGACAGGTATCCCTGATGAGTTACGGCGTACCAGCCGGCCTTCTCTACCCCAGGTATCCGAGATGCAGGCGGTGCGACACTATACCCGCCTTTCACAAAAGAATTTCTCTATTGATACCCACTTCTATCCGTTGGGTTCATGCACCATGAAATACAACCCCAGGGCCTGTAATACTCTGGCCAGTTTGCCTGGGTTGGCGACTCGCCATCCGCTGGCGCCAGAGACACACAGCCAGGGTTTCATGGCCTGTATGTATGAGCTACAGGAGATCCTCAAAACCGTAACAGGAATGCATGCAGTCTCTCTTTCTCCTGCAGCTGGTGCTCAGGGTGAGTTTGCTGGTGTTGCGATGATCCGTGCATACCATGACGCTCGTGGTGATACTGCACGTAGCGAAATATTGGTTCCGGATGCTGCTCATGGTACCAACCCGGCATCAGCCGTGATGTGTGGCTACAAAGCAAGAGAGATTCCAACTGGGGAGAATGGAGATATTGATGTGGAGGCATTGAAAGCCTCATTGGGACCGCAAACCGCCGGCATCATGTTGACCAATCCATCTACTGTTGGTGTTTTTGAGAGACGCATCAAAGAGATTGCCGGCCTAGTGCATGAAGCCGGTGGTCTTCTCTACTATGACGGTGCAAATCTTAATGCCATATTGGGCAAGGTGCGTCCTGGTGATATGGGCTTTGATGTTATCCATATGAATCTCCATAAAACCTTCTCAACACCGCATGGTGGAGGTGGCCCTGGGGCAGGTCCTGTTGGCGTTAGTGAACGACTGGAGCCCTACCTGCCTGTTCCCATGGTTGATTTCGATGGGCATGATTATCGATGGCTTACCCAGAAGGATCGCCCAGATACCATCGGGCAACTCTCTGCCTTTGCTGGTAATGCAGGCGTGTTGTTGCGTGCTTATGTCTATGCCCGTTTACTTGGTCGTGACGGCATGCACCGGGTAGCGGAATTTTCTACCTTGAATGCCAACTATCTGTTGAAACGTTTGATGGATGCTGGTTTTGATGCCGCTTATCCGACGCGCCGGGCCAGTCATGAATTTATTTTAACCTTAAAGAAGCAGGCTAAGGAGCTGGACGTAAATACCATGGACTTTGCCAAGCGACTGCTCGACTATGGCGTGCATGCACCTACCACCTATTTTCCTCTATTGGTGCCTGAATGCTTGCTGATTGAGCCGACTGAAACTGAAGCCAAGGAAGAGCTTGACCAGTTTGTCGACATCATGTGCACAATCAAGAGTGAAGCTGAGACTCAACCTGATGTGGTCAAAAATGCACCACACACCATGCCGGTAAAAAGGCTTGATGATGTGAGAGCGGCACGTGAGCTTGATTTAGCCTGGAAAGGTGAATAATTAGGGCGGGAATTTTTTAACAGGGATGTTTAAAGATAGCTGTGTAAATTGACACTTGATGCGGCGTCTCCATTAAGTTGCATGACTGGCGCTATATGATTAAGTCGTTCCTCTATTATCTCTGTACAATACTCACATCTGAAACTTAAATCGACAAGGGGTAATTATGTCGGCATTGATCTGTGGTTCATTCGCATTTGATACCATAATGGTCTTTCATGACCACTTCAAACATCACATTCTTCCTGAACAAGTCCATATCCTGAATGTATCTTTTCTGGTGCCAGATATGCGCAGGGAGTTTGGTGGCTGTGCAGGGAATATTGCCTACAACCTGAAACTGCTGGGAGGTAAAGGAAAGCCGGTGGGGACGGTTGGTGATGACTTTGAACCCTATGGCAAATGGATGGCAGAGTGCGGTGTTAGTCTTGATCATGTCAGAGTGATACCGGGTAGCTATACCGCCCAAGCTTATATCACAACCGACAAGGACGATAATCAGATCACCGCTTTTCATCCGGGAGCCATGAACCAGGCCCATGATATCGATGTCTCAAAAATTGAGGGCTGCACCTTGGGTATGGTATCTCCAGACGGGCGTCAGGGCATGGTGGATCATGCCAGACAATTCGCTGAGAGTGGTGTACCTTTTATCTTTGATCCTGGTCAAGGCATGCCAATGTTCGAAGGGGATAGTCTGCTTGAGTTTGCTGAGCAGGCTACATGGATGGCTTTCAATGATTATGAAGCGATGTTGATGCAGGAAAGAACAGGCAAGAGCCTGAAGCAATTAGCACAAATGGTTGAGGGAGTAATTGTGACCCGTGGCGGAGAAGGTTCTGAGATTATTACTCAGGATAAGGTTTTCGAAATCCCCAACGCTCCGGTAAAAGCGGTGGTTGATCCTACCGGGTGTGGTGATGCTTATCGTGCCGGTCTGATTTATGGTCTGATGAATGATATGGATTGGGAGACCACCGGCAGAATTGCTTCATTGATGGGAGCTATAAAAATTGAACAAGCTGGAACTCAAAATCACTTCATCTCTGAAGATGAGTTAGGGCATCGCTTTGAGAAGGCATTTGACTATAACCTGAATCCGTGAGTTCATGACGGCACATAGCGCAAGCTATTGCTTCCCCAGCGGTTCAAAAAATGCCCACTGAACCTATGGGTGAAGCTAAGATTTTTTGATTCCACTGGGAAACCAACATCTTACACTCTGCGCTCGCCATGAATCCACGGATTCAGGTTGAAGCTCTAAGCAAATTCTGGTTCTGTTATGGGAGGTGTGAAAATGGGTGATTGTGATAGCCATCAGCCATCATTAAAGCCAGTTGATGAAGCACTGTCCTACCTGCTGCAACAGGCTGTAACGATTACAGAGATAGAGTCAGTAGCGTTGGATCAGGCACTGGGCAGAGTATTAGCTGAGCCAGTCAATAGTCAGGTCGATGTGCCTCCCTGGGATAACAGCGCCATGGATGGGTACGCACTGAGGTCTGTTGATCTGTCTGGTGAAGCGGATCAATTGGTCATTGACCAACGCATAGCTGCAGGATCGGTTGGGCAACCGTTGGCGCCTGGTTCAGTTGCTCGCATCTTCACTGGTGCTCCCATTCCTCCTGGTGCGGATGCCGTGGTCATACAGGAAGTGTGCGAAGAGCATGGTGATCGCTTGCTCATCAAGGAAAAGCCCCTTGTCGGTGCAAATATCAGGCGTGCAGGAGAGGATATTTTACAGGGTGAAGCAGTTCTCAAGCCGGGCTTGAGATTGGCACCCCAGCATCTTGGTCTGGCTGCTTCGGTTGGTGTTGATGAGCTGGTGGTCTACCGGAAACTTAAGGTGGCACTCTTCTCCAGTGGTGATGAGCTGGTTATGCCCGGTAATAGTCTCGGGCCTGGCCAGATCTATAATTCCAATCAATTTACCCTCACAGGCTTGGTACAACAACTGGGCTGTGAAGTGATACAGATGGGCATTGTAGAAGATACCTTTGAAGCAACTTGTGAAGCTTTGCTGCAGGGGGCTGAAGAGGCAGACCTGATATTGGCTTCTGGTGGGGTGTCAGTTGGAGAAGAGGATCATGTTAAGCCCGCCGTGGAGAGTCTGGGTTCCCTCGAGCTGTGGAAAATTGCCAGCCGGCCAGGTAAGCCATTGGCTTTTGGGCATATTAATGCAACACCCTTTTTAGGTTCACCAGGTAATCCGGTATCACTGTTTGTAACCTTCTCAATATTCACCAGACCCTATATCAAAAGCATGCAGGGGGTGACGACAGGTGTTCAGCCTATAGCACGCAAGGTTGTTGCAGGTTTCGAGAAGGGTGATTCGGACAAACGCCAGGAGTACGCTCGGGGTCGATTGGAGGTTGATGATTTGGGACGAGAGGTGGTGCGACTGTTTTCCAATCCATCGTCTGGAGTGCTGACCTCAGTAGCCTGGGCTAATGGATTAGTGGTTCTACCGCCATTGACCGCAATTGCTCCCGGAGATCTTGTCGATTTTATTCCCTATAGTGAGTTGATGGCCTAGCCCTACACTATTTTATATACCTGTATTTGTTTTGACTGTTCTGACTTCAAGACCCTGTCAAATCCGAGTAGCAGGGAGTGTTACTTGAAGTGTGGGCTATGGCGCGAAAAGGCCTGCCTCACCGTATGAGGGATTTAAAAAGCCCCCATACAAGTAGGTGAATGAATGACAGAACTATGCTGTAGGTTAGAATAGTGTGTATAGGTTTTTGGTCACTGCACCATTTCGGTATTGCATAAACAACTGCTTCAGTCTGCACTGAGGATCCCTGAATGATTCAATTACGTCTATTTGCCAGGTTTCGTGAGGAACTGGGTGTCGATTCTGAGACTCTAGCATCGGAAGATATCTCCTGTGTTGAAGATCTTTTGCGCCAATTGCGTCAACGGGATGGTGCCTGGCCGCGACTTTTAGCTGCGGACCAGCGGATAATGATGGCGGTCAATCAGGAGATGGCTAATCCACAAACACCGTTACGGGAAGGGGATGAAGTTGCGTTGTTTCCACCCGTAACTGGAGGTTGAGGAATGTTCAGTATCAGCATTGAGAGTGAACCGTTTGATCCCAATCGGGAAGTGGATCTGTTGCGAGGCGACAACCCGGCTATCGGGGCGGTGGTGAGCTTTGTTGGCCTGATGCGTGATCTAAATCAGGGAGAGCAGGTTGATCATCTTTATCTTGAGCACTATCCGGGAATGACTGAGAAAGCTTTGGAGAAGATTGTTGCAGTGGCATTTGAGCGCTGGACCCTACAGGGATGCCGGGTTGTACATAGGGTAGGGGCTTTAAAACCTACTGATCCCATCGTTTTGGTTGCAGTGGCATCATCTCACCGAAAAGAGGCTTTTCAGGCTTGTGAATTCATCATTGACTATTTAAAAACCCAGGCACCTTTTTGGAAGAAAGAGGCGACTGGAAATGGTGAGCGATGGGTTGATGCACGAGAAAGTGATGATGAGGCTATCCGTCAGTGGAGTGAAGATAATAGTTAGGAAACAGTCGTGCCATCAAGCCAACCAGTGTGACCTGGTCAAGCTTTAGACAGTGTAATCGGCCACTCTTCGAACCACTCTGTTTTCCATTTCTGATCAGTTCCTGATGATTCGGATCAATCGTTGTTCCGATTATGGTTGTTTAAAGAAATCCCTCTGGTCGCCGCCTATCTTATTAACCTGGCGACTAAGTATGTCGTCTTCAGGGTTTCAAGCCTGCCCTTGATCAAGGCGCGGCTCGCAGGCAATGGTTGTTCCCTTGTCAAGAGCCGCAACACCGAGCAAGGGCACACTTCTGCTGAAGACAACATACTTAGTCGCCGGGTTAATAGTACGATTATGCTTGCATGATTTTTTTCACGGACAGGGTGACAGGAGAGGTCGATGAACAAGCGCCTGGGATTGATGGTTGGCTTGATAATCTTGCCTATGCCAGGGTTTGCGAACGAATCAACGCTGAGTATTAGACTCGGTAGTTTGGGGTTTGGTGTCGAAGCGGGTTTAGGCCTTACAGATCAATTTTCTGCCCGTTTAGGGTTGAATCGATATGATCTGGGGTTCGATGAGCGTGTAGACGGCATTGAGTATGATCTCGACCTGGAATTGCGCAGCGTATCGCTACGTGCTGACTGGCATCCGTTTGAATCATCTTTCCGTTTTACCGCAGGGGTGTTTCGAAATAATTCTGAAATCAAGGGCTCAACTAAATACGCGACTACCACCATAGGTGACACTGTCTATCGGGATGTGGGGCTGGAAGCTGATGTGGGTTTTAGATCTTTTGCACCCTATTTTGGTTTGGGCTGGGAAACAGGCCTATTTAATGCCCATGGCTGGGGTTTTAATGTCGATCTTGGGTTTATGTATCAGGGTTCCGGAAGTGTCAATTTGACAGCCACGGGATCTGCTGCTGATTTGGTTGATCCCGATGATCTTGCCCAGGAAGAGCAGCGTTTCGAAGAGGATATCGAAGACTTCAAATACTACCCGGTTTTCTCTTTCGGAGTCTCTTATAGATTTTGATCAGGTTTGTGAGTTGATCCAAAGCGCCTTTATTTCAACAGGTGCTGGATTCAATCTACTACTCGGTTGCTCTATTCAATCGTAGTTACTTTACTCGGCTGTAATCCGGGCAGGATTATCACGATATTCTGGATATAGGAACGGGCAGTACTATGCTTATCTTGCAGTAGGGCGTATCAGTAGAGAGGGAGTAGGGGTACCGGGATGCTTGAAAGACACCCCGGTATGGAAGGGGAGCTATTTTTTATTCGAATGAAGCAAAACCTGTTCAAATATATTTCTCTTAATTCGGCTGCGTATCGGCTCAGGCAGATTATGCCAGGCTTTAGCGACTTCAATGGATTCATCATCCATCACTGTTGATGAATTTTCTCCGAACATCAGCCAAGCTGGATTTACATCCAAAACCTGAGCGATTTCGTCGATTTTTCTGGGGCGTAAGCTTTTGCCGTTCTCTATCTTCTGGATCACGGCTTGATTGGTGCCGGCACGTAGCGCCAGTTCCTCTTGCGTCCAGCCTCTTTCCCGTCTTTTTCTGCGTAATCTAGAGCCTAGAGTATCCATTTCCCGCGGTATATATGTTTCAAATTTTTGTGCGTGTACGTAGCTCATTGTCCTTCCCGTTGGATGCTAAAAGGTTATTGCATCATCTTGTACCTGGTAGCGGCGCAGCTAACAAAAACTTGACACTTTGAATTTGTCCGTCACGACGCTTGTGAAATTAATTCCAGTACAGGGGAAAAATGTGACAAGCATCACGGTATACTATCATGGCTTGTGTGTCGGGAAATGGTGGATTTACAAAAAATTGTCACACTGGAGAATGGGGTTCCTGTGATAATATGCCTGCCATGCTGACCTACCCCAACATTGAGCCTGTGTTACTGACCCTTGGGTCAGTCAATATCTATTGGTATGGCGTGATGTACATCATTGGCTTCTTCGGTGGCTGGTGGCTCGGGCGGGTGCGGGTGGGTAAGCCCGGCATTGTCTGGAGTGCTCCTCAGGTTGATGACATCGTCTTTTATATCGTGCTTGGGGTTGTGCTGGGTGGTCGCGTCGGTTACCTCTTGTTCTATGATTTGCAGAGTTTTTTAGGAAACCCACTCATAATTTTCATGGTTTGGGAAGGCGGTATGGCCTTTCATGGCGGTCTGGTTGGTGTTTTGTTGGCGATGTGGTTTTTTGCCCATAAAGAAGGCCGTACTTTTTTTGATGCAACCGATTTTATTGCGCCTCTGGTGACCATTGGTCTAGGGGCAGGTCGCCTAGGTAACTTTATCAACGCGGAGCTATGGGGTGGCGTCACCAGTCTCCCATGGGGGATGCGGGTACCTTGTATCGAAACAGATAATCTGTGCGCCAGGCTGGGGTTGAGTCCCGATGCGGTATATTCTCCTCCGGTGCATCCGAATCAACTCTATGAATTTCTGCTTGAGGGTGTACTACTGTTTCTGATTCTGTGGATCTTCTCATCCAAAGCCAGGCCAAGAATGGCGGTTTCCGGTCTTTTTCTGATCTGCTACGGTATCTTCCGCTTCGGGATTGAGTTCGTACGCATGCCGGATATACATATCGGCTATCTTGCCTTTGGCTGGTTGACCATGGGTCAGCTATTGAGCATACCGATGGTTTTGTTTGGTATCCTGCTGTTCTATCTGGCCTATCGACCTGTTGCGATCCGGACTTAAGTATGGCGTTCCATATTGTTCGATGCTGAAATCATCAGACATGAAGGGTGCTACACTGGGCTTGATGCGCTGAACGTAACCTATTATGGTGCCGGTTCTTAATCAGATCTTTAGGCAACAGTATGCAACAGTACCTTGATCTTATGCGTCATGTGCGCGACAGCGGTACCACCAAAGAGGATAGAACAGGCACAGGTACCCGAAGTGTATTCGGCTATCAGATGCGATTCGATCTTCAGCAAGGCTTTCCGTTACTCACCACAAAAAAGCTCCACCTTAGATCAATTATTCATGAGCTGCTCTGGTTTCTTCAGGGAGATACCAATATCCGCTACCTGAAGGATAATGGTGTAAGAATCTGGGATGAGTGGGCTGATGAAAATGGTGATCTGGGGCCGGTGTATGGCTATCAGTGGCGATCCTGGCCGGCGCCTGATGGTGGGCACATCGATCAGATCAGTCAGTTGGTTCGACAGATTAAACAGAATCCTGACTCACGACGCCTGATTGTCTCTGCCTGGAATCCTGCTCAAGTCGATACGATGGCGCTACCCCCCTGCCACTGCTTGTTCCAGTTCTATGTTGCTGAAGGCAGGCTCTCTTGTCAGCTCTACCAGCGAAGTGCTGATATTTTTCTAGGTGTTCCGTTTAACATCGCATCATATGCACTGTTGACTATGATGCTGGCTCAGGTAACCGGGTTAGAAGCGGGTGAATTTGTGCATACATTTGGTGATGCTCATCTCTATCTTAATCATCTTGATCAAGTTGAATTACAGCTTGCCCGGGAGACCAGAAGTTTACCTAGGATGTCGATCAATCCTGAGGTTAAGGATATCTTTAGTTTTCGTTTTGAAGATTTTGAATTAACAGATTACGACCCACATCCACATATCAAAGCGCCAGTGGCAGTTTGATATTTTACCCATAGTATAAGGAGTACTAGTGTCAGTAATCTCTCTTATTGCAGCAATGGCCCGGAATGGAGTGATTGGTCATGAGAATCGTCTGCCCTGGCATCTGCCCGCCGATCTGCAACACTTTAAGTCCCTGACCCTGGGGAAGCCGATACTCATGGGGCGAAATACCTGGGAATCTTTGCCGGGTGTTCTGCCGGGTAGGCGGCATATCGTTGTCACCCGCAATCCTGACTATCAGGCGCCTGGAGGAGAAGTGGTGCACTCAGTTGATGAAGCTTTAGCTGCAGTGTCGGGCGAACCTGAGATCATGATTGTCGGCGGCAGTCATTTCTATTCCGAGATGATGCCAAGAGCGGATCGTATCTATCTGACTAAGGTTGATGCTGATGTGGAAGGTGATGTCTACTTCCCTGAGATCGATTGGAGTGAATGGCGGGAGGAGACGCGGGAAGAACACGCTGCGGATGAAAAGAACATCTTTAGCTATTCATTTGTGAAATTGGTGCGTATCTAATAACCCGGCACCTTAATAGAGCAATCAAGTAATATCTTTTGGGCTTGCTGATATAAGAGCCCCAACTCAATTGTTACGCCTGGAAGAGCAGGGCAAGTGATAAGGCTTTGGTGATTTGTGCTTCCTGATCCTAAGTGCAGTGAGTTGTCCACCCCAAAAGCAGCCGCTATCCAAAGACCATACATTGTTGATTTGGCGGTAGCCCAGGGTTGACCAATGACCAAATAAGATTCGGTCATTTTTGGTTTTCCTTTCTGCAACGGCATACCAGGGAATTGAGCCGTTAAGGTGTTGTTCCGGTGGTCCTTTGTCCCGCATCGAAAGGTGCCCGTCCTTTGTGCAATATCTAAGGCGCGTAAAGCAATTGGTGATGAAACGCAATCTCTCTATGCCACGTAAGCTTTCCTTCCACTTGTCCGGTTTGTTGCCATACATGTTCTGGCAGTAATCATGAAAACCAGCTCCTCTCAGGGTAGATTCAAGTTCGCCCGCGCATTTTAAGGCTGTATTGAGATCCCATTGTGGCGGCAGTCCTGCGTGAATCATGCTGTATCCCCTTTTGTGATGGTGGTACATCACTGGGCGATGGCGCAACCAATCGATTAGCTCGTTGCTGTCTGGTGCATCGAGAATCTCTGTCAGACAGCCATGTTTTTGGTGGCTCGTATTGCCTTGTGAGAGGGCGAGAAGGTGCAGGTCATGGTTGCCTAAAACTGAGACAGCGCGATTCCCAAGAGACTTGATGTAGCGGACAACTTTAAGAGATTTAGGGCCTCGATTGACTAGGTCGCCTGCAAACCAGAGCTTATCTTTGGCGGGATCAAAATGTATCAGCTCCAACAAACGCTGAAGTTCATCATAACAACCCTGTACGTCCCCAATTGCATATATAGCCATAGTTTTTTTGTTTTTTTTACTGTTTTACTGATTGTACGAGTGGCTGCGGTGGTGAATTCAGTTTGCTAGTTTTTAAGTATTGATATCTCTGCGCTGGATCAATGAAGACTACCAGGGCGCGCAAGTGAAAAGGCTGGTATCAAGGCGTCGAAATGGTTGCCTTGTGCATCGATCATGTCGTAACTCCCCTGCATGCTGCCGACAGGGGTATCGAGCACTGTGCCGCTGGTGTAACGGAACGTCTCTCCTGGGTTGAGATGGGGTTGCTCGCCGACTACCCCTTCACCCCGTACTTCCTGTGTTTTACCATTGGCATCGGTAATGATCCAGTGACGATTCATCAATCGTGCAGAAGAGTCGCCATCATTGCGAATGGTTACCGTATAGGAAAAGACAAACCTCTGTTCCTTGGGTAGTGATTGAGATTCGATGTATCGAGTCTCTACCTGAACTTCGATATCGTGCTTTGTTTCCTTTTCCATTGTTCTCAAACCTGGCCGCTATATATTTTGGTACTGCAAAGGATAAAACCTGAATCTGCTGAGTTATGATGGCGCATAGCGCAAGTTATCTACTCCTGAAGTTTAAAATCAATCAATCTATGTTTGAAGTTGAGGTTATTCTCCCGTACTCGAATAACAATCTCTTCCACTCCGTATCCATTCTGAACCAAATGTTTCAGGTTAAAGGTTACTGAGGCGCCGGAAGGAGTGCAACGGCTAGTAGGAGAAAGATTGCTATTCGTTAGCCTCGTAAGAAGTTGGATTTCTTTGCATGAGATTGATTCAGGTTGGATGTCATTAATACAATATTACCTGAATATCGTTTTGTTTGGGCGGTAAACAGTAATCCATTGAATACTACTTAATTTATTTCCCATCTAAGAAAGCCAACCTTGTCGGGGTTAACTGTATCTGGTTGGGGTCGTTGTGGTAGATCGAAAATACCTATATGTCTGCTTTTTCAAGAAATAAAATCGGGTGCCGATATGAATTGCAGAGAATATGATAGGAAATTGACTCAGATGAGAGCGGGTTTATTGATATTGGCTTTATTTATCGCCCAGGTGGGTGAATCTGCTGAGCTTACCCCGGAGGCTCAGGCTTTACTTTCAGCTGCGACATTGGGGCAAGTGGAGCGGGTTAATGACCTGCTATCCCAGGGAGTTGATGTCAATAGCATTAATCCTTCTGGTCGATCTGGTTTGCATATTGCCGCTTTTAACGGAAATTTAAAGACGGTTCGTGCCTTGTTAGCTGCGGGTGCTGATGTGAATTTGACTGATAGTTCTGGACTGACCCCGATGATTGAAGCAGCAGCATTCGGTCATCTGGAGGTGGTTAGATTACTGATTCAACGTGGTGCTGATGTCAATGCGGCAGATCAGGCTGGCAATACCCCGCTGGGATTGGCGAATCGGGGTCAGCATACTCAGGTTTCAGCACTGCTGAGTGAAATGGGTGCTACAGAAGGCGCTGCTAAAGATAAGTAAGTAATATTCAGAGTATTTACCTCTATGGTCAGGGTTTTGGTCTATTCGGGTGCAACAACGTGATGAACGTCAAAGTAAACATTGTAATGTACGCGAATAATTAATAGTAAGTCATTGATTGGGCAAGTAAGTGATATGAACAGACAACATCCACATCATAAACCGGATTTCTTTGCCGTGGTGGTGGTGTTGGTTATGATTGGCTTTGGATTGACTTTGGCCGTTCAGGTTGCTGCCATCGATCGGCATGAGGTTGTACGCAGTGAAGTATCTCAGACTAAGGCTGGATAGTCAGAAGAGGTCCGCTGTTTTCATAGTGATCAACTCTTAATCACGGTCACTTATCGACAAGAAGATCCAGCTTAAAGGTAGAAAACAGAATTTGTCATCACTTTTGATGTGAGTTTCATGGCAGCTTTGATGGGTTGAGGTAGGCTGGCTCCCCCGGCTTCCAATGCCATCACGGCATGCTGAGCTTCATCGACTTTCATCTGTTGCAGAACCGCATGACTTTTTTCATCCTGCGGTGGGATTTGACTGATATGGTCATCCAGGTGGGATTCAACCTGATTCTCCGTTTCAGCGACAAAGCCCAAACTCCATTTATCTCCAGCCAGACCTGCGGCTGCGCCTAGCATGAATGAGCTGGCGTACCAGAAAGGATTCAGCAGGCTTTTTCGATTGTCGAGTTCAATAAGACGATTCTCACACCATGCAAGATGATCGTTCTCCTCCTGGGCAGCCCTTTCCATGCGTTTTCTTACCTCTGGCAGACGGGCCGTCAAGGCTTGCCCTTGATAGAGGGCTTGGGCACATACCTCTCCGGTATGATTGATACGCATTAGCCGAGCGGTCAGGTCCCGTTCCTGGTCGCTCAAGTCTGCTTCGTCGAGTCCATCTGCAGGGTTCTTCCTTTCGGTTACCTGCGGTCTGCCAAACAGGGTTCTTACCGCAGTATCGAGGCCGATCACAAGTTGATCCGTCATTTTGAGTTTTCTTTCAGTCATCTGCAAACCATAGCCTCTTTTCCATGATCTATTCAACCTTGTTAGATTATCCTTCCGTGTTGCTGTTCCACTGTTTATAAATCAATTCAATTGGATGAAAAACCTCAATTGCGAGGCCGGCTTCCTTAATGAGTTGTCGAAACTGCATCGCACAGCCGGTATTGGTGGTGATCAGTATATCTGCGCCGCTGGCTTTCAAGTGGTCGATTTTTGCCCATCCAAGCTGCAGAGAGAGCTCTGGCTGGGTCAGCATGTAGCTACCGGCTGCACCGCAACAGATATCATTTTCTGGAAGATTAGAGAGTTCTAGATCAGGAATTTTACTCAGCAAGGCCCAAGAGTGGTCACTACGCGACGAGCAGGGTATGTGTATGGCTGCCTTTTTATCCAGAGGTTTCAATGCGGGGATATCATTGGCGGGCAGTTGCAGGAGAAGATCAACAATAGAGATCAGAGGGCGCTTGCTGGTTCTCTGTTCATCGAGTTCAAGATGGCACGCCGTGGCTATTGTTACCAGGTGTTGTGCGCTGCTTTTATGGGTTTGCTCCCGGATGGTGTCGCAGAGTTTGTCAGCATCAGCAGGAAAGCCATTGTGACGGTGGAGAGCGCCACAACATGTCTCTTCTCTTGGTATATCAACTGCGTAACCAAGCCTGATTAATATCTGCAGGCTATTGTGAATCAATCTATCCTCAACTTGAGATCCCACGCAACCGGTAAACAGCTGGACGCTGCGACTTGTGGGTTTTGATGCGGGGTAAAAACCTGCCCGTTGGCTGGGTTTCGAAGGTAGATGGTCCGCAATAGAGAGAAGCCTCCGAATACGAGGTAGAGGCAGTTTACGTGTAAGTGTCACTAAACCAAGGTGGCGAAATGTTTGGAAAAGTCTGTTCCAAATATTGAAGTGTCTGACGCTAGATAATTGATTGATAACAATTTTAAGCGGAGTTGCACCATGACGTTTTGTTGCGATCATCGCCCGACTGGCGTCGAGTAATTTGCCGTATCGAACGCCTGAGGGACACGCGGATTCACAGGCTCGGCAACTCAGGCATCGATCAAGGTGAGTTTCGAGGTGCGAGTCGAGGCCGATCTCGTCTTTGACGAATGCTTGAATCAGACTGATTCGGCCGCGGGGAGAGTCAGCCTCACTGGCCAGCAGGCGATAGGTAGGGCATACGTTTAGGCATAGACCGCACTTTACGCAACGGTCTGCTTCAGCAAGCAGGTCTTCAGGTGTCACAGCAGATAGAGTTACAGGGAAAGAGTGCTATTTTACCCGAATCTTGGCAATAGTTGGAGATGGCTTGTCTAATTCTAGGATAATAGGGTGAAAGTGTATGAAATGATGAATACCTGCCTAATCTTATTGTTCACTTGGTTGTGGAGTGAATAACACTTAAAATTCCTAAATAAATTACGAGCTTTCTAGGCAGGATAGAAAGGTCTTAAGAGTTATAACAGTTAAGAGGTCATCCTATGTCCTACTATCGCTACCACCTTTTCTTCTGTGTCAATGAACGAGAGGATGGGCGTGCCTGCTGCGGAGATCATGGTGCAAAGTCAATGCGCGACTATTTGAAGATGAAGGTTAAGGAGGCAGGTCTAAACGGGCCTGGAGGGGTCAGAGTGAATACAGCTGGCTGTCTTGATCGTTGTGATCTGGGGCCAGTGATGGTTATCTATCCCGATGCGGTTTGGTATACCTATGTAGATCATGAAGATATTGATGAGATCCTGCAGCGACATATTATTGATGGGGAAAGGGTCGAGAGATTGGCTGTTTGAAGGGCCTATCTGGTGGGGGGTATTGTGGCGCCTGTCCTGAAAACCTCTTGGTTCTCGTATGCAATGGGAAGTATATTCCCATCCTGGGGCTGCGATTTTACTAAAGCGGCAACCGATGCTGCCGCTACCATGTAGAAGCCGAGGATTGAGTGATTTGAGTGGCTTGTCATTCCTGATGCAAAACCGTGACGTATGTTTGTATTAGGGCGAAAAAGTTGCCATTTGATTGCTTATAATTCCTTGCAATAGCCGAGTGATTGTATACTATTAAGAAATTAGTCTAAGTATCCTTCCTTAATGGACTGTTTCGTATGGGATTTTGGAGTTTGCCATGTCAGGTTTAGCCCGGGTTGTCACCCCTTTTATTCTTATGTTCCTGCTTGCTGCCTGCGGTGGTGGTGATGCTGAGACACCTTGGGATGATAGTGGCAGCACGACGGATGGCACTGGCGAAACGATTGATGATGTGGGAACAAACCAGGCAACTATTTTTATCGGCAATGGATCAGGGTCCGCGTTCGAACCTGGTGAGCTGAACATTGCTGTAACCTCTCTATCTGCTGGTGGACAAACTTCGGTTAGGGCGACACTTGCCGATGTTGAGGGGAACCTATATCAATCTAGCGCAACGGTGACCTTTACAACTGACTGCCTGGCCTCAGGGTTGGCTAGTATTGATTCATCTGTTGATACAGTCGATGGTGTTGTAACGGCTACATATATTGCTCAGGGCTGTTCAGGTTCCGATACTATCCGAGCCACTACATCAGTTAACAATAACACCTCAACTGCTACAGGGGTGGTGAGTATACAACCTGCAGAAATTGGTTCTATGCAGTTTGTCTCAGCTGAACCCTCGGTGATAGGTATTCGTGGTGTGGGGTTAACTGAAGTCTCAAAAGTTTCATTCCAAGTGTTGGATACCAATGGTAATCCAGTATCGCAGCAAGTGGTCAACTTTAGTCTGAATACTGATATCGGTGGCGTATCCATCCCCGTTGGCTCGATTAAGGCAACCAGTGATATCGATGGTATTGTAAGAACCGATGTCAAATCCGGAACTGTGCCAACCACAGTTCGCGTAACTGCTTCACTGGAGGCTAATCCGCTAATTTCTACTCAGTCCGATGGATTGGTTATTTCAACAGGTGTATCTGATCAGAATAGTATGTCGCTTAGTGCAGAGACACTTAATCCTGAAGGCCTGGGTATTGATGGAACTGAAGTTGAAATTACCGTGCATGCTGCAGATCATTTTAATAATCCTGTACCTGATGGTAGCGCGGTTTATTTCACCACCGAGGGTGGTCAAATACAGTCCCAATGCCAGATAGATGATGGTGCTTGTACTGTGGTTTGGACAAGCTCGAATCCCCGGCCTTGGGAAGACTTGCTGCCAGGGGGTAGTGGACGGGTGACCATTCTTGCTTCCATGCTGGGCGAAGAATCGTTTGTGGACGCAAATGGTAACGGAGTGCTCGATCTTGGTGATACCCCCTTTGCGGATATGCCTGAAGCTTATCGTGATGATAACGAAGATGGTATTCGTGATCCGGTGACAGAAGAATTCGTCGACTTCAATAACAACAATGAATATGACGACAGTGATGTGGATCCGAACTACAATGGTGCGCTCTGCTGTGATGCTGCAGCTGTTTCAAATGCAAGTGATGCTGTTGCTGCCGGAGAAGATCCTGGAGTCTGCTTTAACGTTACACCAATTTCTACTGTAACCTGTAGTGCTGAAAAGAACATCAATGTCCGTGACAGTCTGGTGCTTGTAATGTCTGAATCGTTTCCGGTGATATTGTATGAAGGAGACGATGTTAATATCAGTGAGGGATTTCTAGAAATTAACCTTCCAGCAGGCATTTCAACCTATACCTTTACGATTAGGGGGGCGGCATTGGGTCAGGTTTTACCTGCGGGTACGACTATAAACTTCTCAACTACGAACGGTTCAATCGAAACGGGTAATAACTTCACTGTGCCTAACACCAATGCCAATGCTCGTCTTGCTAGTCAATCCGGTATCGTAGATTACAGGATAGCCCTAGTTCCTACAGAGAATCAGCGAGCAGGTGATGAGACAGGTGTTCTCACCATTCGCGTTACAACACCATCAGGGACTACAACCACTGGTTTTGTAATTGTTAACGACTAGGTGGTTTTGTAACTGACTTCAAAAACCCGTCAGGTTTTATGACGGGTTTTTTTTATTTTTTAGCCAGCTTGTTGATAAAGAAACTTGTCAGATAGAGCTTCTGTATCAATACTTTTTTAACAAAATTGTGTGAATTCACAAGCATCAAAAACAAACTTCCTTGACGCCTTAATGTCTCATCGACACAATGGACTTAATAGTCGACAACCTGCAAGCATGATGCTCAGAAGATCAATGTGAACACAGAACCCCCTCTCGTTAAAATACGAGATCTCCACTTCTACCATGGAGATCGCCCCATATTCCAAGGGATGGATATCGATATTCCCAGGGGCAAGGTCACCGCGATCATGGGGCCCAGTGGAACAGGTAAGACCACCTTGCTGAAATTGATCGGTGGCCAGCTGCGACCCTCCAAGGGCACCATCGAAGTGGATGGTGAAAATGTCCATAAGCTCTCACGAAAGGCGCTCTATAAGCTGCGTATGCGAATGGGGATGCTATTTCAGAGTGGGGCACTCCTAACCGATCTTACTGTCTACGATAACGTTGCCTATCCCTTGCGTGAACACACCAACCTTCCGGAATCTATGATCCGGCGTCTGGTGTTGATGAAGCTGGAGGCCGTTGGCCTGCGTGGTGCACGGGATTTGATGCCCTCTGAGCTATCAGGCGGAATGGCAAGAAGAGTAGCGCTCTCGCGGGCTATATCCCTTGATCCAATGATGGTGATGTATGACGAGCCTTTCACCGGACAGGATCCCATATCCATGGGCGTGTTGGCTCAATTGGTGAGACGATTGAATGATGCGGTTGGCTTGACCAGTATCCTGGTTTCTCATGATGTAGAAGAGACGGCAGGTATATCAGATCTGATTTATGTGATCTCTGGCGGAAAGGTGATTGAGTCCGGCTCCCCTGATGCCTTGATGGGCTCCGATTCACCGGCTGTGAAACAGTTCATGAGTGGATTGCCAGATGGACCTGTCGGCTTTCACTATCAGGCACCGACTTTGTCTGAAGACCTGTTGAGCATGAGAGGGGCGGGATAGTGTTTGATCTGTTGGCCAATTTCGGACGCGTAGGGCTTGGTGCCCTGGAAAGACTTGGACGAGGTCATCTACTACTGGTTCAGATCCTTTTCGGTTTGACCAGTCTGCTGCCCCGTTTAAAGCTGTTAGCTGCACAGATCCACAGTATTGGCGTACGTACTACAACAATCATCGTGGTCTCTGGTCTGTTTGTTGGGATGGTGTTGGGACTGCAGGGTTACTATGTATTGTCGCAGTTTGGCGCTGAGGATAGTTTGGGCGTCATGGTGGCAGCGTCCCTGGTACGTGAGTTGGGGCCTGTAGTCACTGCGTTGCTGTTTGCTGGACGCGCCGGGTCTGCCCTGACGGCTGAAATCGGCCTGATGAAGGCGACTGAGCAGTTGTCAGGCCTGGAGATGATGGCGGTAGACCCGATTCGGCGCATTTTATCTCCTCGTTTCTATGCCGGTTTTTTATCCATGCCTCTATTGGCTGCCATGTTCAGTGCAATAGGAGTCATCGGTGGATATTTTGTCAGTGTGGGATTATTGGGAGTTGATGATGGAGCCTTCTGGAGTCAGATGCAGTCAAAGATTGACTGGAATGAAGATGTACTCAACGGCGTAATCAAAAGCTTTGTGTTCGGATTCGTTTGTGCTTGGATCGCCCTATTTCAGGGATATGATGCGACACCTACCTCAGCGGGCGTCAGTCAGGCGACTACCCGGACAGTTGTTCATTCGGCGCTGGCAGTGCTGGTACTCGATTTTGTACTGACTGCGTTGATGTTTGGAGAATAATCATGCAGACAAGACAGTTGGAAATCACCGTCGGTTTTTTCATGGCATTGGGCCTTGTGGCACTCTTTTTTCTGGCAATGCAGGTGAGTAACCTTGCCAGCATCTCTGCAAATGAGGGTTATCAGATAACTGCTCGCTTCGATAATATAGGTGGTCTGAAAGTCAGGTCCCCGGTATCAATGGCTGGCGTAAGAGTTGGTCGTGTATCTGGAATCACCTATGACCAGAGTAGTTTTGAAGCGGTAGTTAGCCTCTCAATAAATCCAGAGTTTAATCAGATTCCAGATGACAGTATCGCTAAGATCTACACTTCAGGCCTTCTGGGTGAGCAGTATATAGGTCTTGATCCCGGTGGCAGTCTTGAGAGTCTGGAGCAGGGAAGTGAATTGATGATGACCCAGTCCGCACTGGTTCTGGAAGAGATTATCGGACAATTTCTCTTCAGTAAAGCTGAGGAGAACGCGATATCTGATGAGTTTTGATGTCGTGAACGAAGCGAAGATAGAACAAACAGACGGGTCTAAATTTCAAGTGCATGGCAGGATGACATTCGAGCATGCAAAGTCCCTGCTGCAACAATCAGAAAAGCTTTTTGCCGCACTACCTGAGATTGAAATCGATCTTTCTCAGGTCGAAAAAGCGGATAGCGCAGGCCTCGCATTGATGTTGGAATGGATGGCTTGGGCTGCTGAGCGGGAGGCTCAAATTAGTTTTTCTGGCGTGCCAGAGGCGGTCCTTTCAGTAGCCCACTTATGTCAGATAGACTCTCTACTGGACGGCTATATCACCCATGCAGGTTCAGAATAGATGGTATTATGTCAATTAATGGCAGGTTATTCGCATTTAGGTCTTGAAAAATGATCACTTTTAAGATTCAATATTCAATCCTATCCAGTTGTCCCCCTCGATATTGCTAATTCGTTTCACGGTGTATTACTGGATTCAACACAGATTAATAGTGGCGGATAGCATCCGTTCAACAAATCCCCAAGCATTCAGTTGGAGATCCTCAATCAATGAGTGAGCAGATTGTTCATATAACCGACGACTCTTTTGAGTCTGACGTACTTCAATCAAGTCAACCAGTCTTGATCGACTACTGGGCCGAGTGGTGTGGCCCCTGTAAGATGATTGCCCCGGTTCTTGACGAAATCGCTAAAGAATATGGCGATAAGTTGAAAGTGGCCAAACTGAATATTGACGAGAATCCCAACACTCCGCCCCGCTATGGGATCCGCGGTATACCTACCTTGATGCTTTTCAAGAATGGTGAAGTTGAGGCGACTAAAGTTGGGGCTGTTTCAAAATCGCAGCTTGTGGCATTCATCGATAGTAATTTATAGATTTAGATCAGGCGCAGGACGTATCACCACTGTCTGCCAACTTCCGACCAATGTAGACTCCTCGCACTGTTCAGGCCTGAACTGATAAAGAATTAAAAACTTATAGAAATCAATAATCCCATAACGGGCCTAATTCCTTCCAAACCCAATTCTCAGACAACAACAACTCCTGAATCATTATGAACCTTACCGAATTAAAGAAAATGCCAGTGCCATCATTGGCTGACCTTGCGACCTCCATGAAGATCGAAGGTATGGCGAGAACCCGAAAGCAGGATCTGATCTTTGCTATTCTCAAAGCCCATGCAAAAAAGGGTGAAAGCATCTTCGGTGATGGGGTGTTGGAGATTCTCCAGGATGGCTTTGGTTTTCTGCGTTCTGCTGACAGCTCCTATCTGGCCGGACCTGATGATATCTATGTCTCTCCGAGTCAGATACGCCGGTTCAGTCTGCGTACAGGGGATACCATCTCCGGTAAAATCCGTCCTCCAAAGGATGGTGAGCGTTACTTTGCATTGTTGAAGGTTGATAAGATCAACTATGACAAACCGGAGAATGCAAAAAGTAAAATTCTATTTGAAAACTTCACACCACTGTTTGCCAATCAGCGTTTTCATCTGGAAATTGGCAATGGCAGCACCGAAGATATTACCGCTCGAACCATAGATCTGTGTGCGCCAATCGGTAAAGGGCAGCGTGGTTTGATTGTCTCCCCGCCAAAAGCGGGTAAGACGATGATGCTGCAAAATATTGCTCAGTCGATTACCAATAACCATCCAGAATGCTATGTGATGGTGTTACTGATCGATGAGCGTCCTGAAGAGGTCACCGAAATGGCCCGCTCAGTACGCGGAGAAGTTATTTCGAGTACCTTTGATGAACCGGCTACCCGACATGTACAGGTAGCTGAAATGGTTATCGAAAAGGCCAAACGGTTAGTCGAACACAAGAAGGATGTGGTGATTCTGCTTGATTCTATTACTCGTCTGGCCCGTGCCTACAATACGGTAATACCCTCATCGGGTAAGGTGTTGACTGGTGGTGTTGACGCCAATGCGCTACATCGACCTAAACGCTTTTTTGGTGCTGCCCGAAACGTCGAGGAGGGCGGTTCTCTGACCATTCTTGCCACCGCACTGGTAGATACAGGTTCCCGTATGGACGATGTGATCTATGAAGAGTTTAAAGGCACTGGTAATATGGAAGTTCACCTGGATCGACGTATCGCAGAAAAACGTATATTCCCTGCAATAAACATCAACCGTTCAGGCACCCGCCGCGAAGAGTTGCTGATGAAGCCGGATGAGCTGCAAAAGATGTGGATCTTGCGCAAGATACTACATCCTATGGATGAGTTGGCTGCGATGGAATTTCTTTTCGATAAGATGAAAGTCAGTAAGACTAACGATGAGTTCTTTGATGCCATGAAAGGCTGAACGGAATTGCTTTAGTTATAATAAATGGGGGCCAAAGGCCCCCATTTTTTATTGTCTGTTTATTTTATTTCACTCCTTTAATCAGTCTGGCGAATTCATTGAATAGGTTTCAACTGTTGGAATCAGGGCGGCTATACTTGAGACAGAGTATGGCTAAGGACGAAGTAACCGGTTACAGTTTGGCTTTTGGAAAAGTGACATTTACACATCGACTGAGAACGTCTTTTGGTCGTCGGGTTAGAGATAGATGAAAGCCATGATTCTGGCTGCTGGCCGTGGCAAACGCATGCGGCCGTTAACCGATAAGTTGCCAAAACCACTGCTACCCGTGGCTGGTAAGCCGCTTATTGTTCATCACATCGAAAGGCTCGCAGCTGCCGGCTATCGGGAATTGGTGATCAACCATGCCTACCTGGGAGAGATGATAGAAGCTCACCTGGGTCGGGGGGATCAGTGGGGGGTTGATATTCACTACTCTGCTGAAGGCAAAGCCCTGGAGACAGGGGGTGGTATTTTCAAAGCGCTACCCCTGTTGGGAGAGGATCCATTTTTAGTGATCAATGGGGATGTTTGGTGTGATTTTGATGTTTCCGGCCTTGCACTTTCGCAAAATGATCTTGCGCATTTGGTTATGGTTCCCAATCCAAGTCACAATCCACAAGGGGACTTTTGCTTACTCGATGGACGTCTCTTGAGCAATCAAGGGGATCGTCTGACATTCAGTGGTATTGGTGTCTACCACCCGAGACTGTTCGATGGCTGCTGTTCCGAGGCTTTTCCCTTGGCACCACTGATACGCAGAGCGATAGGCCAGAGTGGTGTTTCAGGTGAGTGCTTTATGGGTAAATGGATCGATGTGGGTACACCGGACCGATTAAGAGCGCTTGAACAGGATATGTAGCGCCTTGCACCCCAAGGGCATTTCCTTCGGGCACTCCTGGTCTGAGCGGGCCTCTATAATCGTCAATTAGAGTGAAGCACTACACTACTTAAAATGGGCAAATCATGGGTCAGGAGATCTATTCCAGTAATTTTTCAGAATCAGACTTTGCTGAGTTTGAGCGGCGACTGATCTCTGAAACACTTCTGCTGGAGGAGTGGTTCATGGATGGCCATATCGGAGATCAGGGTAAAATCGGTGGTTTGGAACTCGAAGCTTGCATTCTCGATAGTCAAGGTGATCCCGCACCTCTCAATCAGGTATTGCTGCAGGGCCTGGATGACCGGTTTGTGGTGCCGGAACTTGCAACCTTTAACTTAGAGATCAACACAACCCCCCGTACACTAAGGCAAGATGCCTTACACAAGATGTATCAGGAACTACAGGGCGTCTGGCAAGCGTGCAATCTGGAAGCTGAAAAATTTTCAGCTCAAATGGGGATGGTTGGCATTTTGCCTACGCTTCGACAAACAGACCTCAGTCTGGAAAATATGTCGCCGCTGAACCGCTATCGGGCGCTGAATGATCAAGTATTCAAGTTGCGCCGGGGACTTCCTGTGGAACTGCATATCGATGGTTCTGAGTCGCTCGACCTTTGTCACGATGATGTGATGCTTGAGTCGGCGGCAACCTCTTTTCAAATCCACCTTCAGGTAGCTGCTAGCCAGGCCGCCAAACTCTATAATCTATCTAAGATCGTTTCTGCTCCAATGGTTGCATTGAGTGCAAACTCTCCCTACCTGTTTGGCCGGAACCTCTGGGATGAGACAAGAATCCCACTATTCGAACAGTCAATTTCGGTAGGAGCGTCCGATTTGACCAAACGAGTCAGTTTCGGAATTAGATATCTCTACCAGTCGATGATGGAGAGTTTCAGGGCCAATTTACAGCGATATCCTGTTTTGCTTCCCAGGCTGATGGATGAACCGCTTGAGAAACTGGCCCATTTACGACTACACAATGGCACCATTTGGCGCTGGAATCGGCCCCTGATCGGGTTTGATGAACATGACAGGGCGCATCTACGCATTGAACATCGGGTTGTGTCTGCCGGTCCGAGCATGATAGATATGATTGCCAATGCCGCCTTCTATTTCGGTCTGGTAACCGGATTGGCCGAGCGATATGAGCGACCGGAAGCAGAGATGGGATTTATCCGGGCACGCAGTAATTTCTATCAGGCAGCCAGGTATGGTTTACGCTCCCATCTTTACTGGTTTGGTTGGCAGAGTCTTCCAGCAGGCCGGCTGATTAGTGAACAGTTACTGCCTATCTCAAGACAGGGATTGCTGTCACTTGGCATCGACTCTGAGTCAGTCGATCACTGGTTGGAGATCATCCGTCAACGGGTAACTCTGGGTGTCAACGGCGCTATCTGGCAAAAGCAGTGGGTAGCAAAGTATGGACTCGATATGAGGGGATTGACTAAGGCGTATCTTGAGCGGCAAGAGAGTGGTAAACCTGTCCATGAATGGGATATCTAGCCGCCGGAATAGAGTCAGTATGTTAAAACAATACGATTACTTACCAGACAATCTGCTCTCCTTGGAGGCTCATCAATTGGCCGATAGTCTGTCTGGTCCAAGTTTGATCCACCTGCCCGGTAGGAAGCAGCAGCCACTATTTGTGTCTGTGTTGATGCATGGCAATGAGCAGGTGGGTTGGGAAGCTATTCGATTATTGTTGAGACGTTATCAGGGTGGCAAGGAGTTACCTCGTTCATTGAGCATATTCATTGGCAACGTGGCAGCAGCCAGAAAGGGGAAGAGGTTATTGCCCGGTCAGCCCGACTATAATCGGGTCTGGCCTGGTAGCGAGTTTGAGGAGAGCCCTGAGAAAGCGATGATGGCTCAGGTGATTGAAATAATGCGGCACCGTCAACCCTTCGCCAGCGTTGATATACATAATAATACCGGTCTTAATCCACACTATGCCTGCGTTAACAGTCTGCATGGCCAATTTCTACATCTTGCACTGCTTTTTTCCCGTACTGTTGTCTACTTTCTTCGCCCAAGAGGAGTTCAGTCGATGGCATTTGCTGAGCTTTGTCCTTCAGTAACCCTTGAGTGCGGCAAAGTGGGAAGTGCGCATGGTGTCGAACACGCATTGGAGTATCTAGAGGCTTGTCTGCGTCTGGCTGCACATCCTCTACATCCAGTTGCACACCAGGATATTGATCTCTTTCATACAGTTGCACAGGTTAAGATAACCAAAGATACCAGCTTCGGGTTTTCACCCAATAAGAGCCAGCTGGTATTCGATCCCGATATCGATCATATGAACTTTCGAGAGTTACCTGTAGGGACATTCTTAGGTTGGATAAATGGTCGTGGACTTGAAGCGCTGGATGTCAGGGATGAAAATGGTTCAGATGTGGGCTGTGACTATTTTCATATCGAAGAGGGACAGCTCTGTCTTAATCGAATGGTAATGCCATCGATGCTGACAAAAGACCTAGATGTGATTAGACAGGATTGTCTCTGCTATCTGATGGAGCGCTACATGGCCCATGTGGATGATGAGAGATAAACGTGGAGCTATTAAGGTGCGGGGTTACTACTTGAGGGAGTACCAAAAAAGCCCCAGAAGTTCATGCAATCCCATTGAGTTGTTCATTGCGGCGGTCATGCTAGGGATGAATCTTTCATAGTTGGGTCGCTCTCCTTGCAGGTGGTAGTGTTCAGTCGTAGTGCGGCCTGCCGCACCTTTCCGGATTATTCGTCAGAATCCATTCAAATGTTGCGACACTAAAGCGCATACCCTGTCTTTATTACCATCAACTCATCACGCTACTGTTTCGCCCCCCTGGGCGAGTCACTTTTCTTTTTCGCCAAAAGAAAAGTAACCAAAAGAAAGGGCGCCCGTATGCCACGCCCCTACGGGTCCGCTGCGATGCTCGGAAAAACCGGCAGGCCTGAAACTCGCTGCGCTCAAACAGTCAGGCCCGCTGATCGGTTTTTCCTGCGCTTCTCGCTCGTGTCACAACGGGATATCAAGAGGTGCGCTGCTCGAATTTGTCACGTTAGACGTAGGGTGGGGCCATGCCCCACCAAAAAGCCATAGTGAGTCGTAGGATGCGGCCTGCCGCACCATCAGGGTATAGATTTTCGAAGAAACCCAGATACTTTGTTCACCACCAGCAGAGTCTGTAATCCGAATTGTCTGGTAATTTCGTTGCAGTTGGGCGTGGTGCGGCAGGCCGCACCCTACCTGAGTTTATTCTGGGGAGTACCCTGTCTTTATTGCCATCAACTCATCACGCTACTGTTTCGCCCCCTCGGGCGAGTCACTTTTCTTTTTCGCCAAAAGAAAAGTAACCAAAAGAAAGGGCGCCCGTATGCCACGCCCCTACGGGTCCGCTGCGATGCTCGGAAAAACCGGCAGGCCTGAAACTCGCTGCGCT
Organism: Candidatus Thiodiazotropha sp. DIVDIV; assembly: GCA_040506275.1. GTDB lineage: Bacteria > Pseudomonadota > Gammaproteobacteria > Chromatiales > Chromatiaceae > Thiodiazotropha. The sequence goes on along the minus strand of JBEVXD010000003.1, from coordinate 410,914 downwards.
CAAACAGTCAGGCCCGCTGATCGGTTTTTCCTGCGCTTCTCGCTCGTGTCAAAACGGGATACCAAGAGATGCGCTGATCAAATCTAGCACTTTAGTCGTAGGGTGCGACCTGCCGCACCATCGGTGTGTAGATTCTCAAGAAATCCCAGATACTTTGTTCACCACCAGCAGAGTCTGTAATCCGAATCGTCTGGTGATTTCGTTACAGTTGGGCATGGTGCGGCAGGCCGCACTCTACAGTTGAATTTATTCCGGAGAGTAGTACGAGTATTCTTAGGTTGGATAAATGGTCGTGGACTTGAAGCGCTGGATGTCAGGGATGAAAATGGTTCAGATGTGGGCTGTGACTATTTTCATATCGAAGAGGGACAGCTCTGTCTTAATCGAATGGTAATGCCATCGATGCTGACAAAAGACCTAGATGTGATTAGACAGGATTGTCTCTGCTATCTGATGGAGCGCTACATGGCCCATGTGGATGATGAGAGATAAACGTGGAGCTATTAAGGTGCGGGGTTACTACTTGAGGGAGTACCAAAAAAGCCCCAGAAGTTCATGCAATCCCATTGAGTTGTTCATTGCGGCGGTCATGCTAGGGATGAATCTTTCATAGTTGGGTCGCTCTCCTTGCAGGTGGTATTCAAAGTTAATCGGTGCTGGGATTAACTGCACGCCATGGCGTCTGAATGCATCCGCAGCTCGCGGCATGTGAGCGGCATCAGTAATTAATATGATCTTCTTGATATCCAGACGATCGATGAGCTGGGCTATGTTGCGGGCATTCTCCCAGGTGTTTCTACTGCGTTTATCCATATACCGGACAGGTATCCCATAATCCTGTAATAGAATTTTTGCTGAAATTTCTGCTTCTGTATCACCCCTACCGCCAGGCTTGCCTCCGCTTGGAATAACTTGTAACCCAGTTTCTCGAGCGATATTCGCAGCATAGCGAAGACGACTCAATAAGCGCAAACTGGCGGTGTCGGTTCCATATTCGGGTGCTTCACGGTAACGACCTCCTCCAAGTACTACGATCGCCTGAGCCTGATTATTTTGAATCTGATGTCTGCTCAGGGGAGGGTGCTGCTGAAGTGTAGAGAAAATCAATTCGCCGGTGATGGGTAGACTCAGTATTATCTGCAGGAGTAGTGAGAATACAACCAATTTCCGTCCGAAGGCCGTACCCCAGAGCAGCAGACCTACAAGGCCGATCAGTAGAGGTCCCGCCGGGGGTAGGATCAAAGTGCTGATGAGTTGGGTGTTAAGGCCATCCACCGTGTTATCTCTGAAGTTAAGTTTCGAGTAGAGGGTTTGCTTGCAGATCAGCATGGTAGGATGAGCGCACCATTGGCCCGCTGGCCACGCTGGTGAACCCCATACCTTCAGCTATTCTACCCAGTTCAGCAAACTCCTCCGGGGTGACGAACCGATCCACAGGCAAATGGTCGCGACTGGGTTGCAGGTACTGACCCAGAGTGAGCATTTCACACCCATGTTTACGAAGATCCTGCAATACTTCCAGAATTTCAGGTTGCTGTTCACCCAGTCCCAGCATAAGGCCTGATTTGGTTGGTACTTCAGGTTGTTCCTGTTTGAAGCGCTTCAGTAGATCCAGTGAGCCTTGGTAATCAGCACCCGGGCGGGCTTGACGATAGAGTCGGGGTACCGTTTCAAGATTGTGATTGAATACATCAGGCGCTGAGGCAAGGAGTGGCTTTAAGGCCTGCTCTTCACGCCCTCGAAAATCAGGGACTAGGATCTCAATCTTGGTTTTTGGCATCTGTTTACGAATCGCTGCGATGCATTGCGCAAAATGAGCGCCCCCCCCATCACGGAGGTCGTCCCTATCCACTGAGGTAATCACAACGTATTTGAGTGCCATAGCGGAAATTGCTTCAGCAAGTTGCTCTGGTTCTTTTTGATCCAGTGGTTGGGGTTTGCCGTGGGCCACGTCGCAAAAAGGGCAGCGTCGGGTACAGATGTCCCCCATGATCATAAAAGTTGCAGTGCCATGTTGAAAACACTCCCCAAGATTGGGGCAGGCAGCCTCTTCGCAGACAGAGCTTAGCCCTTTATCGCGTAAAATACGGCGGATACGACTCACATCACGGCCCAAAGGTGCCTTGGCCCGTATCCAGCTTGGTTTTCTCAGTGTGGTCTCAGTAGGCTCTACCTTTACCGGGATGCGTGCAAGTTTTGTTTTACCCCGTTGGTGACTCTCTGGTTGGGTTCGTGACGGTGGTAGAAGGTCTTTAGTCGTACTCATTGGATTCATCCGGATCAGCGAAGCTGAGAGTGTAGCCTAAACGCTTCGCCAAGTGTTGTGCCAATTCCCGGCCCAGACTGGGTAAATCCGAATCGACATTCAAGTCAACTAACTGAGCGACCTGTAGTCCGGGATATCCACATGGATTGATACGACTGAAAGGTTCGAGGTCCATATCAACATTCAAGCTAAGTCCATGATAACTACATCCCTTTCGTACTCTCAGACCAACAGAGGCTACCTTGGATGCCTCTACGTAGACGCCGGGCGCATCTTTTCTAGCGTTGGCTTTGATCCCATATTCGGCCAGTAAGGTAATTACCGACGTTTCGAGGTTGGTTACCAGGCCGCGAACACCTATATGAGCCCGTCTTAGATCGAGTAACAGATAGGCGATGAGCTGACCTGGACCGTGATAGGTGACCTGACCACCCCGGTCACTGTTGACTATTGGAATATTACCGGGGTTGAGCAGGTGCTCAGGCTTGCCAGCCTGGCCAAGGGTAAAAACAGGGGGATGTTCAAGCAGCCAGAGTTGGTCGGGGCTGGAGGGGCCTCGTTGATTGGTATAGTCCTGCATTGCCTGCCAGGTTTTCGCATAGGGTTGGATACCCAGAGACTTCACCAACAACATTTGAGTTAAACCTGAATCCGTGAGTTCATGACGGCACATAGCGCAAGCTATTATTTCCCCTGCGGTTCAAAAAATGCCCGCTTAACCTATGCGTGAAGCGAAGTTTTTTTAATCCCACTGGGAAACCAATATCATACACTCTGCGCTCGCCATGAACCCACGGATTCAGGTTAAAGTGCCATGACAACTTTTTCGTGAGCACTGAGGTCAACATAAATCGCATCGAGCTGAGCCTTGCTTTCTGCACGCAGGGTAATGGTAACCGAGATCCATTTGCCACCTTTACTGCTACGGCTGTTGACTGCTGTTTCAGTGATTCCAGAAGCATGGCGGCTGATCAAATCCACCACCATTGCCTCGAATCCCGGTTCAGCCTTGCCCATTACCTTGATAGGAAAATCACAAGGGAATTTTAAAAGTGTCTCTTCTTCATCCATCCGGGTCACTCCAGCCAGAGAAGTGCACTGTCTTTTATCTGTTGCCATAGATTGCCTTGAGGAATTGTCTTTAAAGCAATCAGCGTGACCGAGGTGACCGGTTCACCGTTCAGTGTGACAACGACTTTCCCCAGAGATTGACCCTCCTCAACAGGTGCCATGATCTTGGGTTCAATCTCAAGATTTGCATCAAGGTTTTTATATTGATGGCGGGGGATAGTCACATTCAGGTCTTCGCTGAGACCCAGTGGCAGCTTCTCACGCTCTCCCTTCCATATCCTGACCCGGTTGAGTGATTCACCGGCAGCATATAGCTGGTGAGTTTCAAAAAAACGAAAACCATAATTCAGCAGACTTTGGCTTGCCTGGGCTCTTGCCTCTTCACTTTTGGTACCCATTATCACGGAAACCAAGCGCATATTCTCTTTCATGGCCGAAGCAACCAGGCAATATCCTGCCCCCTCTGTATGGCCAGTCTTCATGCCATCGACACTACTATCCCGCCACAGTAGTTTGTTTCGGTTATGCTGTTCTATATTATTGAATAAAAAGGACTTTTCCTTGTACCACTGATAATATTCAGGAAACTCATAAATAGTGGCTCTGGCAACCTTGGATATATCAGAGGCAGTGGTGTAGTGGTTCTCGTGGGGTAACCCGGTGGAATTTACAAAGTTGGTGTTAGCCATGCCCAGGCGTTTGGCGTGATTATTCATCAGATCAGCAAAGGTACTTTCACTGCCGGCAATATGTTCTGCGAGTGCCACACAGGCATCGTTACCGGATTGGATGATCATACCTTTGATCAGGTCTAACATTTTAACCCTTTTGCCAACCTCGATGAACATTCTGGATCCTGGGGTGCGCCAGGCCTTTTCACTTACCAGCACGGTATCTTCTAGATTAATATTTCCCTGCTGCAACTCCCGAAAAATTGTGTAAGCCGTCATGATCTTAGTCAGACTGGCAGGTTCCAGTCGCTTGTCTGAATTTCGTTCAGCAAGGATTTTGCCACTGTTAAAGTCCACCAGCAGATAGCCGGTAGCGGAAACTTGAGGAGGGGCTGGCAGAGGGGTGGCAGCTTGTAGTGGCAGCGAGATTAAACATACAAGCCACAAAAGTGTGAGATTAAAATATTGCGCAAGTTGGTACATGGGTGTCTGTATTTTGTCGGTTAAATTGGGTCTATTGTAGTGAACTGGCGTGGTGTTTCATATTGTTTGATGTTTTCAGGTGACTGAAGTGACAGCCTTAACGAACCACCACATGGGGGTTATCAATACCGAGCTGACTCAGCTGCTGACTGAGATGGTCCGCCATTTCAACGCTTGCAATAGGTCCAACCTGTACTCTGTAGACTCTGTTGTTGGGGGAATCATTGCCCTGTATGAGTACGCTGGTCTTTAGTTGTTCCTCTAACCGGGCTTTGAGTCGGTTTGCATTCTTTGAATCACCAAATGCACCAACCTGCAGAAACAGCTCAGGTAGTGCACCTTTCCTTTTAATGACAGGTGTGGCAACACGGGGTGGTTGAGGTTCCGGTGTACCCGCTTCCATCGTTGTGACTTCGACCAGGCCGGTTCCTTCACCTGTGATGCCCAATTTCCATGCGGCGGAGTAGGAGAGATCGATCAGACGATTGTCATGGAAGGGTCCGCGGTCATTGATTTTAACCACCACACTGCGATTGTTCTTGAGATTGGTGACTCGTGCATAGCTGGGCAAAGGGAGTGTCTTATGGGCGGCAGTCATGGCATACATATCATAAGGTTCGCCACTGCTGGTGCGTTGTCCATGAAATTTGCTGCCGTACCAGGAGGCTATTCCACGGGCGCTGTAACCCTGACTCTCCGAAAGGGTGTAGTAGCGTCTGCCAAAGACTTCATAACTGGCTGGGTTGCCATATCTGCTTTTAGGCTCATCCTTGGGGATTGCATCAGGAATACTGGCTATATCAGAAGGTGGCGGATGGTGAGGACTCACACCATCAGAACGACTGGTGCGACTACCTGGCGCACTACTGCAACCAGCAAGGATCATCAAACAGAGGCAAGTTATGAGAGTGAAGCTACTGGTTTTCATCGATTATATCCACAGGAGAATCTAGCAGCCCCGCAAAAACGGTTTGATGAAAGCCGTTGTAATTCCTCAGATCCGACACAGCACATGATACCCATCAAACACTATTGTTGGGTGGATGAGGCGTTGTCAGCTGCCTGCTTGGAAGCAAGGATCTCCCGACTCAGCTGATAGGCAGCCATTGCATAGAGATTGCTGTGGTTGTAGCGGGTTATCACGTAGAAGTTGTGAAGACCCAGCCAATACTCCTGCTGGCTCCCTGCATCGAGTTTGATCAGGCTGGTTAATGCCTCTGGGTCGAGCGGCTCCTGGTTGAGGGGCTTGACCCCTTCAGCAACTAATTCAGCAACCTGAATACTCGGTTTCATACCAGCGTCCACATACGGTTGTAACGCATCAGAGCCAGTGACTTGACGGGTGACCGGTTGATCCTTTTTCCAGCCATGTACCTTGAAATAGTTGGCAACACTGGCAATGATATCGGCATTACTACGCCACAGGTCTCGCTTGTTATCGCCATTTCCATCCACTGCATACTGACGGTAACTGCTTGAAATGAATTGGGGTTTACCCATGGCGCCTGCATAAGATCCTAACGCGCTAGCAGGGTCAACCTGCTCTTCACGGCTCAGCAGCAGAAATTCTTCAAGTTCACGACGGAAGAACTTGGCTCGTTTCGGGTAACCGAAGGCAAGCGTTGTGAGTGAGTCGACTACCCGGTATTTGCCGGTATGGCGTCCGTATCGGGTCTCAACACCGATAATTGCGACGATGATCTCTGGTGGAACCCCAAATTTTTGATGGGCTTTTTCTAACAGGGACTCATTCTCCTGCCAGAATTTTACCCCACCAGCGACACGGTCAGGCTTGAGAAAAATTGGCCGATACTGGTGCCAGGCTTTTGATTCAGCAGGTCGCGTGATCGCAGCGATTATGTCGGCTCTGTAAGTAGTACCGATCAGCAGCTTTTCAACCTCTTCAGCTTTGAAGCCATGCTTGTCGGCCATTTCTGTAGCGAAAGCTCTATATTCAGCTTTCATCTGAGGCGTATGAGCGCAGGCCAGGTTGGTCAGGCTGAGCAGTAAAAAAAGGGTAAATTGTGTTGTTATCTGCTTCATATCTATGTTGGTAGCAATTTTTTGTGTGTTTGTATGGACATCAGCATACCGAAGCTTGCCAAGATGGTCACCAGGGATGTGCCGCCGTAACTGATTAAGGGTAAGGGTACACCCACAACAGGCAGTAAACCGGTAACCATTCCCGCATTCACAAAAAGATAGACAAAAAATATCAGAGATAATGCGCCTGCGAGAATGCGACCGAAAGTATCCTGAGCCTGGGAGGCAATATAGAGACCTCTTAGAATGATGAACAGATAGAGAATCAGTAGCGCGATGATTCCGACTAAACCGAACTCCTCAGAAATCACTGCAAAAATGAAATCCGTATGTCTTTCAGGCAGGAATTCCAAGTGTGACTGGGTGCCGTTTAGCCAGCCTTTACCGCTGAGTCCCCCGGATCCGATGGCTATCTTAGACTGGATGATGTGATATCCAGTACCAAGAGGGTCACTTTCCGGATTAAGGAAAGTAAGTACACGCTGGCGCTGATAATCGTGCATTAGATACCAGGCAACGGGTCCCATGGCTGCCATGAGTGCGCCTGCGAAAAAAATCAGACGCCAACTGGTGCCCGCCAGAAAAAGGGCAAACGCGCCACCGGAACCTACCAATAGAGCTGTGCCGAGGTCTGGTTGTTTTGCGATCAGCAGCACCGGGATGATGGTGAATAAGGCTGCTGCTATCAATCTCGAAGGGCTTGGGGGGAGACGTTTTTCGGCAAGATACCAGGCAATCACCATTGGCAGTGTGAGTTTGAACATCTCAGAAGGCTGAAATCGGACAAAACCCAGATCGAGCCACCGCTGCGCCCCTTTACCGAGTTCGCCGAACAGAATGACTGAAATCAGAAATAGAATGCCCATCCCATACAACCAAGGGGACCATCGACGGAAATTATCCGGGTGAATTTGAGCCAGTATGATCATGACCGTGAATCCGAATCCCAGACGGACCAACTGTTTTTGCAGCAGGATCATCTCCTCATCCCCGGCACTGAACAGAATTGTCAGACCGACCCCAACCAGCATCAACAGGGAGAGTAGCAGGGGCAAGTCGATATGTAACCAGGCCAGAAGACCATAGGCCTTGGCTGGATGGGAATCGTGGAATGTAATGTGCGGCTTTACCACTATTGATCCTGTTGATTTCCCAGCAGATAACTATCTATAACTTTACGTGCAATCGGTGCTGCCACCGAACCCCCATGACCACCATTTTCCACCACAACAGCGATTGCGATTTTTGGTGATTCAATCGGGGCAAAGGCGACAAACAGAGCATGATCCCTCTTTCGTTTAGCGGTGTTCTCTTCATCATACTCTTCATCCTGTTTGACACTGAATACTTGAGCAGTACCTGTTTTACCTGCGATACGATATTCGTTGCTTCTGATGGATCTTGCTGTACCCCGTTGACCCTCAACCACGTCGGCCATGGCGCTGATTACCTGGTCCCAGTGCTCCGGATCGAGTTGATGTAACACATCCTCAATCCTGGGACTATCTCTTTTAACCTTATCCGGACTCTCAATGGTGGCAACCACCCGAGGGCGAATTCGATGTCCTCGATTAGCAAGGGTTGCAGTTGCTGATGCGAGTTGTAGTGGGGTGGCCAGAAAGTAGCCTTGACCGATACCAACGATCAAGGTCTCTCCAGGATACCAGGGTTCCCGACGTTTACTCTGTTTCCAGTCACGACTTGGCATCAATCCTGACAACTCACCATCCAGATCCACTTTCGAAGGAATTCCGAAGCCGAATCCGGTGAGGAATTCGTGCAACCGGTCGATTCCCAATGTTCTGGCGAGCTCGTAGTAATAGACATCACAGGACTGCACGATTGCCTGATGCATATCGACTTTTCCATGGCCCCATTTTTTCCAGTCACGGTACTTATGATCCTTACCGGGCAATTGGTAGTATCCTGGACAGTAGGTCTCCTGATGAAAGCCAACCACGTCATACTCCAGGCCTGCCAGACCTATAAACGGTTTAACTGTAGAGCCGGGGGGATACTGACCCCTTATGGCACGATTAAACAGTGGATTATCGAGGGATGATTCCAACGCTCTGTAAGCCTTGCTGCTGATACCGTCAACAAAAAGGTTTGGGTTGTAACCCGGCTTACTTACCAGAGTGAGAACCCCCCCGGTTTCAATATCCATTGCAACAACGGCTCCGTTGTACTCTCCCAGTGCCTCCAGGGCGGTGGATTGCAGGTTCATGTCGAGAAATAGCTGCAGGTTGTCACCTGGTTGAGGCGGTTGGTTTTCAAGTACCCGTAATACCCGACCCTTGGCGTTAACTTCTACCTGTTGCAGGCCTACCTGGCCATGCAGCATGCTTTCATAGCTTTTCTCGACACCATTCTTGCCGATGAAGTCAGTGCCGCTGTAGTTGGAGGTATCGATCTGCTGCAGCTCCTTTTCATTGATCCTGCCAACATATCCCAACAAATGGGCCGTTTGAACCCCTTGAGGGTAGTCTCGAAGCAGAGTGGCTTTAACATCCACACCAGGAAATCTGTGGCGATGGATAGCGATACGTGCAACTTCGTCCTCCTCCAAACGCACCCGGATGGGAATGCTGTCGAAGCGTCGCCGCTGTTTGCGTAAGCGGTGAAAGCGCTGAATATCTTCCTCATTAATGGAGATGATTTCGCTCAGGCGGTCGATTGTCGTCTGTAAATCCTTGGTCTTTTCCGGAACGATCTCAAGGCTATAAGCTGGTAGGTTCTGCGCAAGGATGGTTCCATTACGATCGAAGATCAAACCTCGGGTCGGTGGCAGTGGCTCAAGCTTTACCCGATTATCCTGGGATAGGGTGGTGAAGTGTTCGTGATTCTCAACCTGGAGAAAAAAAAGTCTGCCAACCAGTAACCCCAGCGCGATTATAACCAGGATGCTGGAGACAATTGCACGTCCCAGGAAAAGCTGGCTCTCGTGCAGATAGTCCTTGATTGAGGATTGTGGCATAGCTTAGTTGACATTAAAGCGGTGGCTAATATCCCGCAATAGAATATAGATCCAGGGCCAGAGTAACGTACTGATTACCGGCGTAACCCAGTACCAGAGAGAGGGGGTTGGGTAGTTGGCGGCACCGGTAGACCAAAGCGCAAGCAGTCGTTCAACCAGCAACAGTATGAATATGGTGAATACCTGTTGCCGCAGTGGCATGACCCGTACCCGTAGATGAAGTCTCAACATGATATAGGCGACTACGGAAAATCCCAAGGCATGCTGACCGAGTAGGGTACCTGTGAGCACATCCAGAAGAAATCCTGTGGTAAATCCCACGCCTACCCCGATACGTTCAGGGCGTTGCATACACCAATAGATCAGGATCAATGCAACCCATTGTGGACGGTAGGTGTTAGCCCATTCGGGAAGCGGCATGATTGTGAGAATGAATCCAACAATCAGGGTTAGATAGATAACAGAATTACGACTTGGTGGTTGACTGATCATTCAACCTCCTGGGGCTCAGAAGCCTGACTATTCTCTTCATTGGAGGGCGGAGGGTCGTCTGTTACTGGTTCTTCAATAGCGCTTCTTGGGTCAAGAGTCCAGACCAATAATACTTCTCGAATCCTATCCAGATGAGCCGTGGTCTGTGCGATAACTGATGCAAATGGTTGTCCTGGCTCTCGTCGAACTTCTATTACTTCAGCCACTGGGTAACCGGGTGGAAATCCTCCCCCCAACCCAGAGGTAATCAGTAGGTCGCCTACCTGTATATCCGCATTATTGGGTAAATGGGGTAGTTCCAGTCGGTTGATCAGTCCCGTCCCGAGAGCAATTGTGCGCAGACCGTTACGATTCACCTGAACAGGTAGGGCATGGGCTGCATCGGTGATCAACAAAACACTGGCGTTGAATGGCGTGATATGGGTTACCTGGCCAACGACCGCGTTGGCATCCAGTACGGGTTGTCCTTCGAACAGACCTGAACTTTTGCCTTTGTTTATCAATACCTGTTGGCGGAAGGGGTCCTGTTCAACGGCGATTAATTCCGCGATCAGCACTCGGTCGCCAACCTTGAATGAAGAGTCCAGCAGACCCCTTAAGCGCATGTTTTCCGCTTCAAGGGCCTCAAACTTTTGTAGTCTGGCTCGTAATTGAAGGTTTTCCTGGTGGAAGTTATCCCTCTGTTCCTCCAGTTGAGATCGACTGATGATGGCTTCACTGGCGGATTCACTCAGTAATAGAGGCAGACTTGCCAGGTACTGGATCGGATAGAGTAGAACGGACAGGGCTGAGCGTAATGATTCCAGATGGTTATACCGATGATCCAGAACCATCAATGAAGTGGAGAGGAGCGCAGCCACCACCAGTCGGGTGGTGATAGACGGCCCCTGTGTAAAGATAAGTTTAATGGCTGAATGGCTCCATTTAGTGTGGGTTGCTTAAGCCCATTTTCCCACGCTTCAGAGAGAATGTGCTGCTGAGAAACCCTTTAGTCAACCATGAAGAACTCACCACCTCGCTCGTCAATCAACTCCAATGCACGACCACCACCACGGGCGACACAAGTCAGAGGGTCTTCTGCCACGATAACGGGCAGTCCGGTCTCTTCCTGCAGTAAGCGGTCGATATCCTTCAGTAAGGCGCCACCGCCGGTCAACACAATGCCTCGCTCGGCAACATCCGCCCCAAGTTCGGGAGGCGTTTGTTCGAGCGCAGTTTTTACTGCGCCTACAATACCTGAGAGTGGTTCCTGAAGTGCTTCAAGGATTTCATTACTGTTGAGGGTGAAGCTTCGGGGAATACCTTCCGCAAGATTCCGGCCTTTGACATCAATCTCTTTTACTTCATTGCCCGGATAGGCGGAACCGATCTCATGTTTGATGCGCTCAGCCGTGGCTTCACCAATCAGGGTGCCGTAGTTACGTCGGACATAGTTGACGATTGCTTCGTCGAACCGGTCACCTCCGACCCTGACAGAATTGGCATAGACGATGCCGTTCAACGAGATAATTGCAACTTCAGATGTGCCGCCGCCGATATCCAATACCATCGATCCACGGGCCTCATCAACCGGTAGACCTGCGCCAATTGCGGCAGACATCGGCTCTTCGATCAGATAGACCTCACGAGCGCCTGCACCAGCGGCTGATTCTTTGATTGCACGTCGCTCAACCTGGGTAGAGCCACAGGGGACACAGACCAGTACCCGTGGGCTGGGGCGTATGATTCTTGTCTCATGAACCTTATGGATGAAATATTGCAGCATCTTTTCAGTGACGGTGAAATCGGCAATAACACCCTCTTTCATCGGTCGGATTGCTGTAATGTTTGCAGGGGTTCGGCCAAGCATTTTCTTGGCGTCTTCACCGACTGCAACTACCGATTTGGCACCACCGGGACCTCTGTCCTGGCGAATAGCGACCACGGATGGTTCATTTAACACAATGCCCTGACCACGGGCGTAAATGAGTGTGTTGGCGGTACCCAGATCGATGGAAAGATCATTGGAAAATAAGCCACGGATGCGTCTGAACAGCATGGATCTTTTTATCTTCTCGTGTCAGTGGTTGATATATGGGCTTATCGAGGTTCGGAACGGCAGCGGGATTGCCACTACATCTGCCCGAAAGATCCTGGATAAACCAAAAGACGGCTAATCTATCAATGGTACAGGAGTTGAGCAAGAATGGGGATGGGGATTAGCGCAGAATTCACGCTTTTTGAGGATAAAAAAGATTTTATGCTTGAAACTGAGGGTTCAGGATGGGTGGAGATTGTAGGAAATGAGCTCTACCCAGGTTTTTTACAGGCTGGGTTACTACAGGCACTATTACTAAAAGCGCCAACCAGACCTGGCAATCGTTAGGTCTGGTCGGCTGTTACTGGTTAAATCTCAATCATCGTCCTCTTCGTTTTCAACCGCGTCGGCAACAAGCACGCCGTCGATATAGTTGCCCTCAATCTCGACAATGCTCGATGAGAATTGATAGTTAACACCGGATAGATCAACGACAACACCAAAAACAGTGATTGTATTGTCATCGATGAAGGTTGGGACTCCCTCGACTTCGGCCGTGTGGTTACGTGGTGGGTCATCACGTTCCAGTTTTGTGGCGATTAAAATGCCGTTGTCACTATAGATTTTGGCTTCCAGGTAGTCTGTCTCTTCGAGTTGAGTCAGGGTAAAGGTGGATTCACCTTCCAAGTCACTTTTCATGATGGTGGAGTTGTTGATCTGGATGGTCTGTCCAAGCAGGGTGACGGTTCCCGCTGCTGTATCAACGTTACCTGCCCCCAGAATGCCAGCCAATTCGCCTCTTTCTGATGCTTCCACCTTGAGTTCAATCTCTTCAGCAAGGAGTATGGATCCGTCCATGACACCTTCCACTTCGGCCAACCGGCCAACAGTCAGCATGCTGGTCTGGCCACTGAAACTAGTGGCTGAGGCATCGACAAGTTGGCCGTTTAATGCAAACTGATCCTGGCTGTCCAGTGCCGAGGTGATTCTGCCCTCAATTTCGACCTCCTCCCCATCATCAGCAATCTGGTTGGTGCCGTCCCCTTCGATTTCGATGGAGTCGGCTTCAAAGATATTGCCGGAAAAGCTATTACCTTCAACTTCTACAAAGGTGCCTTCAGGGGGAATGGGCAGCGCATCAGCTGCTTCAATGACCAGATCGCCGATCTGAAACTGAGTGCCTGAGATATTGCTAACAACACCGGATACTTCCAGATCGTCACCGGCCCAACCCAGGGATTCGACTTCAATGCGGGTTGCAAGGATGTCGCCGTTACCATCGGTAAAACCACTTACCTCTACCACACTGTTGATGGGGAGTGCTTCCAGTGTCGTGGCATCGAAGGGATTCTCATAGACGGTATCCTGATCCACGATAATGGTTTGATTCATGATGATCAGGGTGTCATTGGTTGCTATGTTATTGGCGTCGACTACCCCTTCGATCAGACTGTCATATTCAACACTTTCAGCTTCGCCTGTTGCAGTGTCTGGGTCACTACTGCCATTGATTCGTACCACCATACCTATTGCCAGGTCATTCTGGGTTCCATCAGCATTATTTACAGTGAAGTTGGCGTTGTCTGTCTCATATTCTATGCCGTTGACGAAAATCGATCCAAAACTGGTGACCCGGCCTTGGGTAACCCCGGTTCCGCCTATACCGCCATCTGCAACTTGCGAACCTCCGCCACCACCGCCACAGCTGTAGAGTGCACTGAGCAGGATGGTGCAGACAATTGGGGTAAAAAATCTGTTTGTACTAGCCATACAGCTATACATCCTTTTCAAAGTAATATATTCCGATACCCGCCTGCTTGCGTCCGGTACCATCTGAGTTTGGTTCAATATCCCGATCATGCTGGGAAAGATATCTGTCGCATTCCAATAGAAGCGCTTGCGACTTTTCGGCGCTTAAGTTACGAAATTCAGGTAGCGCTTCCGCTGGTAGATTATTGTAGGAGACTTTGCGCTGGAAAAAGGGTGATTGAGAGCCTGTTTGTAGATTATGGTCGATAGTTTCGATAAGAAGTTCTACATCAGTTCCCAGAATATGCAGCTTGCCCGTCTCACCAGTACGTGGAATGTAGCCGTCACTGAGCAGTGTGATTTTTCCCGACTCATCTTTAGCTATGGTGCCGACTCTTAGTAGTTCGTCATAGATAGCCCTGGGTGGGACGTCGCCACTGTGTTCACGTACCAAGTCACTGAAATTGTTTTTACCCTGGTCAAATTTTAATGGGGCCGGTTCACCCTTCTTGGTTAAGAAGCGTTGATCCCTGAGCCAGCCGGAAATGACTCTGGCAGCCCTGTTGTATTGATGGGCGATGGCGCTATCATCCGGTTTGTCGATCTTCTGTAGTCGACTGACCTCTTTGCGGGTCAGGCCGGTAATGACAGAAACCCGGGAGACTGTCTGTTTACGGCCTGGAATTCCGAACTCATGTGAAGCGACATCCATAAATATCCACTTACTAAGGTCGGCAAAGTCACCATAAGTAAATCCATTTCGCAGCATGAGTCTGACAAGCGGCCTAAGCAGCTTCAGGATTGAGGAGGTAAGTACTTTGCGGTTTGTGTCCATATCGATATTTGACTATCCTGATAAACGGCAATTCTCTAAGTTTTGACTGTAATCTTGGTTGATGCTCATTGTCTTTGATATTTATCGATTTTGGTCAAATATTCCCTAGAATATAATAAGCTCGATAGTATGTTGGGAATAATATCCCAACTGCCCCTATAAGGGTATTATAGTTGCTTATTCTCAGGGTTAAAGCGGAATGCTTGTCACAATTTCGCAATTAGGCTGCCCTAGTATCTGCAGAATTAGTTAATTAAACCGCCTGAATGTCCCTGATTTGCCTGAGTGGTGATTGTCTTCAGCATGTATCCAGTGAGCAGAATATGATAGATTCCTCTCTTTTTTGAACCAGGAATCAGCCGGATGTCACTAGATCGCTCCGATGTTGAAAAAATTGCCCATTTGGCGCGGATGGCGCTGGATGAGAATCAGGTTGAAGGCTACGCCACTGAGTTGAGTAAAATTCTCGCATTGGTCGAGCAGCTGGAGGCGGTGGAGACCGATGATATCGAGCCCATGTCTCACCCCCTTCATATGGCACAACGACTGCGACAGGATGAAGTTACTGAAGTAGATTGTCGTGAAGAGAATCAGTCTGTGGCGCCTCAAGTGGAAAACGGTCTCTATCTTGTCCCCAAGGTTATTGAGTAATTCTCTTTTGACCGTTACTCATAGTCAGTGAAGTCAAACCATGCATAAGAAAACCATTGTTGAGCTGGGTGTCGGTCTAAAAGCCGGTGAATTTTCCAGTGTAGAGTTGACCCGCCATTACATCGAGCGTATCGAGCGCTTGGATGGTGAGATCAATGCCTTCATCACCACTACTCCGGAACAGGCCCTGGCTGAAGCGGCGGTAGCGGATCAGAAAATAGAATCGGGAGAGGCCGGGCCTTTGACCGGTATTCCGATCGTGCAAAAAGACATTTTTTGCACCCAGGGTGTGAAGACTAGCTGTGGATCAAGGATGCTGGATAATTTTATCTCGCCCTATGACGCCACCGTGGTTACCAAGTTAAAGCAGGCTGGCGTGGTTACTCTCGGCAAGGCCAACATGGATGAATTCGCCATGGGGTCATCGAACGAGACCAGCTTTTATGGCCCTGTGCATAACCCCTGGGATCTGAACAGGGTGCCTGGTGGTTCCTCCGGCGGTTCAGCTGCAGCAGTAGCAGCAAGATTGGCTTCAGCTGCTACGGGTACGGATACAGGTGGTTCGATACGTCAGCCAGCAGCTTTGTGTGGCATTACCGGCCTCAAGCCGACCTACGGCCGTATCTCCCGCTTCGGTATGATTGCATTTGCCTCCAGTCTTGATCAGGCAGGTCCAATGGCTGCCAGCGCAGAGGATGCCGCATTACTGCTCCAGGCCATGGCAGGATTCGACCCTAAAGACTCCACCAGTGCTGATCAACCCGTGCCCGACTACTCTTCTGGCCTCAGCGATTCCCTTGAGGGGCTGAAAATCGGGCTGCCGAAAGAGTATTTTGGTGAGGGTCTCGATTCAGATGTGACCGCTTCAATAGAAGCTGCCATCGACATCTACAAGAGCCTGGGCGCTGAGGTGACCGAAATCAGTCTGCCCAACAGCCATTTAGCTGTGCCGACATACTATGTTGTTGCTCCTGCAGAGTGCTCTTCCAATCTGTCACGATTCGATGGAGCACGTTTCGGCTACCGTTGTGAAGAGCCCAAAGATCTTGAGGATCTCTACAAACGATCACGGGGTGAAGGTTTTGGTAGTGAGGTCAAGCGGCGTATCATGATTGGAACCTATGCGCTCTCGGCGGGTTACTATGATGCCTACTATCTCAAAGCACAGAAAACCCGTCATCTGATCTCAGACGATTTCAAGCAGGCATTTGAGAAAGTGGATGTCATTATGGGGCCGGCTACACCCGCAACCGCATTCAACCTGGGTGAGAAGACCAACGATCCGGTTACCATGTACCTCAATGATATCTATACCATTGCAGCTAATCTGGCTGGTCTGCCAGGTATGTCACTGCCGGTGGGACCGGTGAATGGTCTGCCGGTGGGTCTACAACTCATAGGTAACTATTTTTCAGAAGCCAAGCTGCTGAATGTGGCGCATCGGTTTCAACAGGAGACAGAGTGGCATCGATTAATCCCTGAGGGAATGGCTTAATCTATCGATGATAGCCCAGCGATATGGGATGATCCTCTGTTATGGGCTGCATCAGAGCATGCAGTCATAAGCGTCTAGTCGAGCCTTAGGCCGACGACACAAACCAGACTAAGTAAACATAGAGTTAGAGATATGCAGTGGGAAACCGTCATCGGGCTGGAAATACATACCCAACTTGCCTCCAAATCGAAGATTTTTTCCGGAGCGTCCATCGCCTACGGAGCTGAGCCAAATACCCAGGCCTGCATCGTTGATCTGGGATTTCCAGGTGTACTGCCGGTTCTCAATGAAGCCGCTGTGAATATGGCGTTAATGTTCGGCTTGGCTGTTGATGCGGAGATCGGTTCGCGTTCGGTATTTGCACGTAAAAACTACTTCTATCCGGATCTTCCGAAGGGATATCAGATAAGCCAACTCGATCTTCCTATAGTCGGCAAGGGATCACTCTCTATCGATCTTGAAAATGGTCAGCAGAAGATAATCGGGATTACCCGTGCTCATCTTGAAGAGGATGCGGGGAAGTCACTTCACGAGGATTTTCACGGCATGAGCGGTATTGACCTGAACCGCGCTGGAACGCCACTGCTTGAAATCGTCTCAGAACCTGACATGCGCTCCATCAAGGAAGCGGTGGCCTATGCCCGCAAGATCCATCAGTTGGTGGTCTATCTGGGTATCTGTGATGGCAATATGCAGGAGGGCTCATTTCGTGTTGATGCCAATCTTTCCATGCGGCCCATGGGTCAGGAAATGTTCGGTACCAGAACTGAGTTGAAGAACATCAACTCGTTTCGCTTTCTCGAGCGTGCGATGAATTTCGAAAGAGAGCGTCAGATCGATCTCCTCGAAAGTGGAAAGAGGATTGTGCAGGAGACTCGCCTGTATGATGCGGATCGCGATGAGACCCGCTCTATGCGCAGCAAGGAAGAGGCTAACGACTATCGTTATTTCCCTGATCCAGATCTTCTGCCGGTCGAGATCACGTCACAACGTCTGGATCAGGCAAAGCAGAGTATGCCGGAACTGCCAGATCAGAAAGAGCGCCGTTTCGAGTCAGACTATCAACTCTCCACTGATGACGCGAAGATGCTGACCCAAAGCCGACTGCAGGCGGACTATTTTGAACAGGTGGTAGCCACCGGCGCCACTCCGAAGATGGCGGCAAACTGGGTGACTGTGGAGCTTGCAGGTGCACTGAACAAAGCGGGGCTGGAAATCAGTGAGTCTCCAGTCAGCGCTGAACATCTTGGCGGTTTGCTGAAGCGGATTGCAGACAACACCATCTCTGGCAAGCTGGCGAAGCAGGTATTCGAAGGTATTTGGCAGGGCGATGGGGATGCTGATTCGGTGATCGAGGCCAAAGGGTTGAAACAGATCACCGATACAGGGCAAATCGAGTCGATCATTGACGAAATTATCGCCAATAACCCGAAACAGGTAGAGCAGTTCCGGGCTGGCAAGGATAAGCTGTTAGGCTTTTTTGTCGGTCAGGTAATGAAACAGACCCAGGGAAAAGCCAATCCTGGACAGGTCAATAAAATCCTGCTCGGTAAGCTGAAGGGCTGAAGGCAATAGCACAGGCGAATTCATTGAAGAGGATCGCTTTTCTGCTCCCTGGCCATTCAATCATCTTGGTGTACTCTTTAGCGGTCGGGAAAAATTAAGAGGACATAATGCGGAAATTCAACTGGATAAAGTTGAGCGGATGGATCTGGCTGTTTCTGGCGCTTCCTCTGAATGCGGACGAGGGCATCTGGCGTGATCTCGATAGCCAGACCTTTGTTGCCAAAAGTGCAACTGGCGACCACCTCTATTACCGTGCGCTACAAGCTGATCTGAATAAAATGCAAAGCCTGTTGTTGCAGGCCCCTGCTGAATCCAATGCCAATCCTGAAATGGGCGTGGAACTGGTCCTGCCGATGCCTCATGGTCAGATGCAGCGTTTCAGGGTTGAATATTCACCCATCATGGCGCCCGCTCTGGCTGAACGATATCCCGAAATAGCTACCTACCGGGTCAGGGGTATAGACGAGCCTGCCACTACAGGAAGGATTGACCTGACGCCAAAGGGTTTCCACGCCATGCTCTCGACTCCTTCGGGAACAATCTATATCGATCCGGATGAAGCTGGAAAATATCGCAGCTTCTACAAAGAGGATTACGCCAGCGCAATCGGGCTGACAAAGGCCCCTCATATATGCCAGATCCATCAGAAGGCCAAGGCTGTTCCTGTGGCCCAAACTGATGTCACTGCAGCGCAACAGACACAGAGTAGTGATCAACGACGTATCTACCGTTTGGCAGTAGCGGCGACTGGTGAGTACACTGCCTATTTTGGCGGCAGTAAGAGTGAAACCCTTGCTCAGATTGTAACCGCCATCAACCGGGTCAATCAGATCTATGGAAGGGATCTGGCTGTACAGTTTCAGCTGGTGGGCAATAATGATCGGATAATCTACACCGATGCAGGGTCTGATCCCTACTCGCACTCACCCAGTGCAATTCCAACCATGCTGACCGAGAATCAAGAGAATCTTGACTTTACCCTTGGGGTTGATAATTACGATATTGGCCACCTGTTTGGGATTCTGGGAGGAGGCCTGGCCAGTGTGGGTTCCGCCTGTCAGAGTTTCAAGGCGCAGGCTTATACCGGCACGTCAAAACCTGACAGCGATGTATTCTATATCGATTTTGTCGCTCATGAGTTGGGACACCAGCTCAATGCCAACCACTCATTCAATGGCACCACGGCCAACTGTGGCGGCATAAACCGAGTCGGAGTTAGTGCGGTTGAGCCGGGTAGTGGTTCGACAATCATGAGTTATGCCGGCATCTGTGGCGATGAGAACCTGCAACTCAATTCAGATGCAACCTTCCATGCTCTCAGCATTCAGGAGATGCGCAGCTTCATAGATGAGGGTCCTGGGGGAGCATGTGGCACTCTGGTCAATAGTGGTAATAGTGCACCTGTTGTCGATGCTGGTGTTGCGGGGATTGACGATCTCTATACCATTCCGGCTGGCACACCTTTTCGTGTCACTGGGCAGGCAAGTGATCTCGATGGGGATTCACTCTCCTACCAGTGGGATGAGATGGATGCGGGGGGTGATACAGGGTCGACTGATGCAACGACAATTGGTACTGACCTGCCTGGCGAGAACAATCCTCTGTTTAGAACCTATCTGCCAAAGACTACCCCAGAGCGCTATTTTCCTCGGCTTAGTACAGTCATTTCAGATAACTACGAGATTGGTGAAACCCTCCCGGAAACAGACCGTCAACTTAACTTAAGACTTACCGTACGGGATGGAGAGTCAGGTGTCGCAAGTGACGATCTTGAGATTACAGTGAACAGTGACTCAGGAAGCTTTGAGATAACCGGCGGTTCAATCAATAGTGGCGGTCAGTTTAGTAGTGGTTCCACTCAATCACTCAACTGGTCAACTGCAGGTACTGAACTGAGCTGTCCGGAAGTAGAGATCAGTCTGCTTAGTCTGAATGAAAGTGATCCCCCAACAACCTTCTGCGAGTATCAGGATTCGGGCATGACGTTGTTGAACCTGGGGCGGTTTGCCAATAGTGGCTCAGCAGTGTTCGAACTTCCCGATATTACGCTTGTAAGAGGTCGTGTGATGCTGGCCTGTGCGGATGGTCTGTTTTTTGATCTTACCGATACCCCATTGGAAGTTGAGGGGGGGGAACTCACTATTGCAGATGATTGTAGGTCAATGGACGGTGATAGTCTGGAACACGGAACACTATTTACCGATGCTGATAGCGCAACTAAATTTGACAGTCCCGGCGGTGGTGGATTGATTTGGTTGCTGAATCTTATCTTGGGAGTTGTTAGCGTATTTCGTTATAGCCTCTGGTGCAGGATCAATTAGCGCGAAGTCTGCAAGGACGGCTGAATAAGCCAAACAGGCTTGTGAGCATTTGAGTGACCATTCCAAACAGTCGAATATTGGCCTGGTAGTTGGATTTCGCTGTGATGAAGCGCTGACGTATTCCATTTCGCTCACTGATGTATAGACTTCTCTCATCATCACTCATGGCACTCAGTGTTTCCTGGCTTTGGAAAGGCAGAGTGACGTTCTCCTGCATGGTTTTAATGTTATCCATGGCGGCCTGAAGAAATTGAACTTGCAGTGCGGCTATTGAGCCAGATAAAACGATTAGCCAATTAAAGGTCTTTTTCTCAACCTGTTCATTGCTACTGGCTTGGATATTGTTAAAAATTATCTTTTCATAGATAAAGCTAAGGGTTTGATGCCATGACCAATTAGGTTTCATGGCAAGGCTTATCTGGTTGGAGATGAGTAATTCATCATTGTCGATGCAGTCACTTACTATGTCCGGAATCTGTTCGATGTTCTCAGTGATGTCATGGGATAGAAATTCATCACATATCGCATCGCACCCAGATTGACACTCGACACTACTGGGTGTGTTTGGTGTGCTGCAATGATCTTTAAACGTGGTTCGAAGTTCATCCTGTAGAAAATCGGGAAGAGACGATTTACTCAGTTGCTGGTTGAAGCTGTCATAAGCGTGTTGTGACAGACTGTTATTTATTCCTGTGATCAGCTCGTTCGTTCCATGCTCATCAGAAATCATTTCGAGCTTGCGGCTAATTCGGCGAGTAGATTTTTCATTGCGGATTACGCGAGTTTGCCGAACCAGTAACCTGTTATTGACCGCATGATGATGAGAAAAGTTCGAGTTTAATTTAATGGTCATCTTAAACTGTCTATCCGTTAACGTTTAATAACGTTCAATTTAGTTGATGTCAGCCTATGATGAAACTAGGGATATCCCTAGTCGTATAAAACGAAGTTATATATACACTAAAACAGAATCGTAGGTCAGATATGCGAAGCGCCATCCGACAATCTTCTGATTTTCCAAAATGCTCATCGATTGATTAGAAGCTCCCTAGATGAGTTTTTTAGAACTACCGCAATTTTGAGATATGATGCAATGAAAAATGGTGTCTTTTATTTTTCTTTAATATCGATAGTTATCTTCGTATCGGTATTTCTAAAGGGTGCAGATGAGGCTGATTCAGCGCTTGCTGTATCCGCAAAACAACATCAGCTTAGTGTTGATGGCCGGCATGTTGATCGCTTGAGACCGAATCGAAAACCTGTGCCAGGCACTGTTGCCCGGTCATATCTAGAACGGGAAGATTCCTCTTTTGAAAATGATACACAAAGCAATCCACCAAACAGATCAGACCCAATAAAAGCGCCCTGTAATCCAAATGGAGATCAGCGCGAAATGTTAAGCTTGGTGAATAAGGCAAGAGCAATAGCACGTGATTGTGGTACTGAAACCTTTAAGGCGGCACCCTCCTTGAGCTGGAATTGTAAGCTTTATGAGGCAGCCTTTGTCCATTCTCAGGATATGATCGACTACGACTATTTTGACCATCAAGGTTCTGATGGCTCGAGTGTAGGGGTGCGTGTGAGTCGGTCTGGATATGACTGGAAAGCGGTTGGGGAGAATATTGCAGCAGGTTATCCCGATAATGAACAGGTTTTGGAAAACCTATTGTCGAGCCCTACTCACTGCGAGAATATTATGGATGCAAAGTTCAGAGAGTTTGGTTTTGCTGTCATTGCTACGGATCAAGCTCGCTACTATAACTACTGGACTCAGGTATTCGCTTTGCATTGAGTAACTGAACCTACCTATTAAGGTGCCGGGTTAACAAAAGCAGAAGATTGGGGGATTTAATTAATCAGACAATGCTTGATTAATTCTTGGTTATAAGTTGCTGCATAATCATAAGCCGCCTGTATCATTTTGAGATGTATTTCACCCCGGACAACATCTGTTGATCCCTCTACATAGCGGATACCACAAACTGTTTTGGCTTTGGAAGCCAGTTCCGGTGGTACCCCCGGTAAATTGGGAGCGCGTCCTGACATAACCAGCAAACGGTTATCGTTTTTGGCTAGCGCGCGCTCTATATCCTGTTCAACATTAGCCTGTTCCAGCCAGGCGAGTGATTGAATACTTTTTCGTTCTTCCGGACTCAGCTGGGTCATATCTAAATCATTCGGGCTTTGGCATGCTGTGAGTGAAAAAAGAAGTGTAAAGATTGTGGCTCGCCTAATCACTGGTTTTCCTATTTCTATTTGTTTTAAGGATTATATCCATGATCCAAATCAGTACGCCGCTCAGTGCGCCATATAGATGAGACTCCACTACCACGCGTCCGTTCGCCATGGATTCACTTCCGGGCATAGGACCATGCCACTGTTCCCATCCGATTTTAATCGCCAGAGCAAGCAGCAGACCCGCAGACAGCAGAGGCTCTGATTTGAAACGGCGGAGTAAGGCCCATATCAAGAGTCCGTGAAGTGCACCGGAGAGACCCCGATACCAGATCAGTTCGGGCGTAAAGAACCAAAGACCCGCTGAAGTGCCTATGATCAATGGAATAAAGATGAAGGTACACCAGTAGATTTGTGTGTCGTTGATAAATAGAGACCAGATAAGCCATAAACCAATTAGATTCATCCATAGGTGGCCCCATCCCAAATGGACAAGATGAGCGGATAACAGACGCCACCACTCACCGCTGTTAATCTCTCCACGGTGATATTGAAGTGATTCAGTTAGCGTTTCAGAAAATAGAGCCAGTACCAGACAGATCAAAGTAATTGCCAATGGGCAGATCACCCGCTTGGCTGGTAATGAAGGTCTGGTATGTCTCTCCAACGAGGCTTAACCTTGTTTACTGCAGACGGGACAGGCTGGATCCTGCTTTAGTTTTAAGGTGCGCCACTCCATATGCAAGGCATCTAAAAGCAGGAGTTTACCCTCAAGGCTTTTACCCGCGCCGGTTAGAACCTTAATCGCTTCAGTTGCCTGTATGCTGCCGACTATGCCAACCAAGGGGGCAAGTACGCCATTGGAGGAGCAGGTTTCATCCATCTCACCCTCATCAGGGTAGAGGCAATGGTAACAAGGTGAATCCGGTTGGCCGGTAAAGACGCTCACCTGACCTTCCATGCGTATCGCAGCAGCAGAAACCAGCGGGGTTTGATGTCGATGACAAGCCTTGTTGATGGCAAAGCGGATGCTGAAATTGTCTGTGCCATCAAGCACGATATCGGCTCGTTCTACCAGCCTGTTAAGCTCACTATCATCGAGTTTGTCAGGAAAGGTCTCAATATCTATCTCGGGATTGATGGCATGAAGTGCCTCCCTTGCAGATTCAACCTTCAGTTGGTCGATACGATCTGTTGTATGGATGATCTGGCGTTGCAGGTTAGTCAAATCTACCCGGTCAAAATCAACAAGATCCAAGGTGCCCACCCCAGCTGCAGCAAGATACATCGCAGCGGGAGAACCCAAACCGCCCAATCCGACAATAAGCACCCGTGACTCGAGCAGTCGCTCTTGTCCTTCAATGCCGATGGAAGGCAACATAATCTGTCGGCTGTAACGGAGCAGTTGATTGTCATTCATTTAGAGTGGGTCTGGGCAGGTGAAATAAGCGGGTACACTTGCTGTCAAAGATATTTACGCCAATGCTCTGGGCGTTGATCTCTTAACTGGTGATTCATACGCTGATATCGGTCAGCAAAAATTAGGCGTGTGCATTTGGAGTCTGATCTGTTACATCCGAGATTGGCGCGCTCAGTCTCTTCAGTATAGTAATAGAGCGCCCGCTTCAGTCGATAGAGGAGGCGGTTGTCGATATGCAATCCCATCGCAGTGAGGCCGGTCTCAATCTGTTCCAGTGAGACTTCCATCAGTTCATACTCTATCTGCAAATGGGTGGGGGATATGGGGTTTGTCAGGATAATACCCGACACATCGCCTAGTAAGGCAGCAGCCGTACTGGCCTGATTGGGGTCCGGGTGGAGTTCGGCAAAGTGAATATCCCGGTGCTTCACTAAGTCGTGTATGGGGTCACCCATAGCCAACAATCCTAGCGAAAGTAGGGAAATAATCAAGCGATACCTATGGCAGTCGGGCCTCAGTAATTCGTGGATTTCCCCCCAGGTCAGCGTGTGTCGCTATTTCAACAAGGCCTGCAGAGTGTAAAAGGCTGGTGACCTCGTCCGCCTGTCGATATCCATGCTCCAGTATCAGCCAGCCTTTTTGTTTAAGATATGCTGGTGCTTGGTAAATGATTGAACGGATATCATCTAGCCCGTCTGGACCAGAGGCAAGGGCATTGATTGGTTCTTTAGGCAGGTCGCCCTGGGAGAGGTGTGGGTCTGCGGATTCGATATAGGGTGGATTACTCACTACTAAGTCATATCGGATGCTACTGGGTAGTGCGTTGCACCAATCGCCAAGATGGAAATTGATATTCAGCAATCCGAGGCTTTGAGCGTTTTCTTTTGCTACTGCCAGAGCTTCAGGAGAGCAGTCAGTTGCATCAATTCTGCTTTCGGGCCGTTCACTGCTCAGGGCCAGGGCGATAGCGCCACTGCCGGTACCTAAATCCGCCAAGCTAGGCTTTTCGACCAGCTGTAAATGAAATAGCGAGCGCTCTACAGCCAGTTCGGTTTCCGGTCTGGGTATCAGGGTGGCCGGTGTGACACGGAGTGTGAGAGACCAGAACTCTCGTTGCTTCAGGATGTAGGCAATGGGGGTGCCGCTGAGTCTTTGCCCTATGAGATGTTGGTAATTTTGCAGTTGGGAAGATGACAAGCTGGCCTCGGGCCAGGCATAGAGGTGGCTTTTCGGCTTACCCAGAAGATGACAGAGCAATAGAGAAGCTTCCAGCTCAGGTTGACAGTCGGGCCTGTTTTTCAGTGATTTCTGGGCATCTAGCAGAGCCTGTCGCAGGGTGGTCATGGATTGAAGCCCGACGAGGTCAGGCTTCGCCCATTGCTGCCAGTTCTTCGAGTTGATGCTCTCTTAGCAGAGGCTCAACTACCTGATCCAGTGCCCCAGAGACCACCTCGTCAAGCTTGTAGAGTGTGAGATTGATACGGTGGTCGGTGAGACGGTTCTGTGGGAAATTATAGGTGCGAATGCGTTCTGAGCGATCACCGCTACCCACCTGAAGTTTACGAGCGCTTGCTTGCTCAGTGGCAATCTTCTGTTGAGCCTGAGAGAGTAATTTAGCCTGCAGCAGAGACATCGCGCGGGCCTTGTTTTTGTGTTGGGAGCGTTCATCCTGACACTCCACCACAATACCTGTCGGTAAGTGGGTTAAACGGACCGCAGAGTCAGTTTTGTTGACATGCTGTCCTCCAGCGCCAGAAGCCCGATAGGTATCCACCCGTAGGTCGTTGGTGTTGATCTCTACATCATCGACCTCATCGACCTCGGGGAGAATGGCCACGGTGCAGGCTGATGTATGGATGCGCCCCTGTGATTCGGTTTCTGGTATGCGTTGTACCCGGTGGGTACCGGATTCAAACTTTAAACGTGAATAGACCGCATTGCCGCTGATACGACAGACCACTTCTTTGAAGCCGCCATGTTCCCCGAGACTCTCGCTGATGGTCTCTGTCTGCCAATTCTGTGACTCGGCATAGCGGAGATACATGCGGTGGAGATCGCTGGCAAACAGGGCAGCTTCGGCACCCCCGGTTCCGGCGCGGACCTCAAGGAAGACATTGCGCTGATCATTTGGATCAGCTGGAATCAGCAGTAGCTGCAATTCCGGTTCAAGTCGTTCTCTGGCACTCTCAGCGCTGGCCAGCTCCTCTTTCGCCAGATCGGCCATTTCCGGGTCAGCAATCATCTCCTGGGCCGCATCTATATCCTCCTCGGCAGAGACATACTCGCGAAAAGTCACTACCACGGGTTCAAGCTGGGCATACTCACGCCCCAGATCCCGAAATTGGTTCTGATTGCTCTGGATGTCGGGATCGGCCATCAGTGCTGTGATCTCTTCAAAACGTTCTGCGATCTGATCCAGCTTGCCGCGGAGTGATGGCTTCATGGTTTATCGTCTGTTTTCTTGATTTGGAATAGTGTATTGGCGGCATCCAGCAGTTCGATTTGGCCGTTGAACCCGGCCTGTCGCATTTGTGTGCTGGGGGTGTGCAGCAGTTTGTTGGTCAATGTGTGGGCGATAAAGCGTAGTGCCTCTTCTGGAGATTTTCCTTTAGCAAGCTGCTGCAAGGCCTTCTGCATCACCTCGTCACGCATCTGTTCAGCATAACAACGATAATCTTGGATCAGCTCTACTGCATCCAGTGAACGCAGCCAGCCCATATAATCATCCACATACTGTTCGATAATCTCTTCTGCCTGTTCAGCAGCCTCTTCCCTTGAGCGCATGTTTTCCTGAATAACCTCATCCAGGTCGTCCACGGTGTAGAGATAGATATCGCTCAGGTCAGATACTTCTGGCTCAATATCACGGGGAACAGCGATATCAACCATGAATATCGGCCGGTGTTTACGCTCCTTAAGAGCGCTCTCTACGGTCCCTTTACCAAGTACCGGTAGCGGACTGGCCGTGGAGGATATGACGATGTCCGCCTCAGCCAGATGGTTGCTGAGCTCGGTCAATGCGATGGCATAGCCTTCGAACTGTGAAGCGAGTGTATGTGCCTTTTCGACGGTACGATTGGCGACGATGATACGGCCAATGCCGTTCTGGCTTAGATGTCGAGCTGCCAGCTCTACTGTTTCGCCGGCACCGATCAGGAGTGCCGTCTGCTCCGAGAGGTCACTGAAGATCTGTTTAGCCAGGCTGACGGCGGCAAAAGCAACAGATACGGGGCTGTTTCCAATAGCTGTGTCAGTTCGGATCTGTTTTGCTGCAGAAAAAGCATGTTGAAACAGCTTGTAGAGCAGTTTACCTGTGGTGCCAACGTCTGTTGCAGTCTGATAGGCGGCCTTAACCTGGCCGAGTATCTGCGGTTCTCCAAGTACAAGTGAATCCAAGCCGCAAGAGACCCTCAACAGGTGTTTTACCGCATCCAGGCCAAAATGGTTGTAGAGATAGGGCTGAACCCGATTACTGGAGAGGCCGTGAAAGCGGCTTATCCAGTCGGCGAGAGGCTCGTGGTCTTCTTCATTGAGGATGCAGTAGATTTCGGTGCGGTTGCAGGTGGAGAGTATGACTGTTTCATTTACCGCTGGATTTTCCTGGAGACTGCGTAGAGCGCCAGCGATGATATCAGGGCCAAAGGTAACCTTTTCCCGGATATCCACAGGGGCGGTTTTATGGTTTAGTCCTAAGGCAAGTATCGACATATGAAACGGCGCGCAATCTAGTGGATCGGAAATTTTGTTATATCAAAGGGTTAAATTCAAGTTTAATTCGCTTTTTTTGATGTTGAGGACAAAGTTTAGGAATCGTTATTGTTTTATAACTCAGGTCTATACTTGCGAGATCATCCCGGCATTTGCCGCAAATTGTGCCAATTTAGGTATTAAGGGGCTGCAAATAGCAGACTCTCAGCGTGTAAATTGGACCTCAATTGGTGTAGTTTGCTGATGACAAGCTACAATGGAAGGTCAGTCAAACAAGCAACTGTAGGTCATTAAGTTAATCTTAAGATTCAGTAGCCATGCTGTCTAGGAATAAAAAAAGCTTGTTTAAAACAAATAAATAAGTTGTGTCTGGATAGTCTATGCTTCTCTGCATCCAACGCTATTGGAGAAGATGCGGGTCATCGAACAACAGATAAATGTCGAGGCCGTCGCGAAAATTTAGGTAGATGGCAATCTGCTGTGGGGGTTGTGGAATACCCGCATTGCTAAAGTGCCGTTATCTCTGTTATTAATATAAAGTCTCAAAAAAGCTCGCTCATAAGAAACACTTAAAATTTAATAAATTAGGGCGGTTGGGCTTAAAAAGGCCGCCCAAAAGTAGGAGGATTCAATATGCAGATGCGTAAATTTGTCTACGCAGCGACCACTGCCGGGTTATTTTTCTCAGGTTCTCTATTGGCCGGTGTAGCAAAAGATCTACCCATTCCGTCCAGTACGCCTGGTGCGGATGAGATCGCAAATCAGGTCTATTTCGTTAACCATTTTTATTCCTTAAAGAACTTCGGA
The DNA here is from genome assembly GCA_040506275.1 of Candidatus Thiodiazotropha sp. DIVDIV. Taxonomy (GTDB): domain Bacteria; phylum Pseudomonadota; class Gammaproteobacteria; order Chromatiales; family Chromatiaceae; genus Thiodiazotropha. Next base: position 382,167 of record JBEVXD010000003.1, on the reverse strand, counting down.
ATAACCAACAACAACAAAGACCCTAAAAGAAGTAATCGGGCTATTCCTGGAAAAATAACAACGATCATAAACAAATCTGCAGGTAGTAAACCCACCACCATTACCGTAGAGCGCTATCTGAACAACGACTACGCTGAAAGTGCTATCAACGGGCAGGATATTGCAATATTCCGTTCCGGCAAGCTGAAAGGCACTGGTATGTTGATCACTGACTACGTTGACGACAATAAGAGCCAGTCCTACTCAATCTGGTTGCCAGCATTGAGAAAAATCCGTCGTTTTGCTGAACCTGCACACGATGATGCCTGGGGAGGTACCGATTTCACCTTTGGCGATGTGACTCTGCGCAAACCAAAAGATGAAACCCACGAATTACTGGGTACGGATACATTTAGTGACTGTCTGGGTGCGATCGATAAAGCTGAGTCGAAAAACAAATATCTGCCTGATCCGCCTGAAGCTGCATGTGACCATAAGGGCAAAGAGGTTTATAAACTGAAGAGCACTACCAAGCGGGAGAACTGGTGGTACGATCATCGGGTCAGCTATGTAGATACAAAGACCTATGCTGATTACCGCACCGAGTATTTCAAAGGGGACAAAAAGGTAAAAGTGATCGATAGGGATTGGCAATCCTTGGGATTGGATGACCCTCGTGCTCAATACTGGGGTTATTGGTACGGTAAGACCTTCGAGTCAGGTCATGAGACCTGGGCGGTTATTCCTAGAGATATCGTACAGTATGACCAGGGCTGGAAATCAGATTATTGGTCTGAAAAGACCCTCAGAAAAATAAAACGCTAATTAAAAAAATCGAAACACCCGAATATTCGGGTGTTTTCATGTTATACGGCTGACTGGCAGAAGTCAGCCAACACCATCATTGCACGCGACAGGCCAAAGGAAGAGGTACTGCGCGCCAGTGAATCCGGGAGGAAGCATTCATGTTCAAACGCTGTAAGTTGTATCAGTCTATCCTGCTTGCCTTGGTCGTACCCAGTGCGGCCGTCGCTGAAGTAGAGATTAGCGGCTATTTGAAAAATGAGACATCAGTCTTTACCAGAGATGGTCAGCTCACGGGCGAAGCCGATTCTATGCTGGATCAAGAGGGGCACGATAAAGGGGATCTGCTGAAGTTTGAGAACTCAGCACGCCTGTTTATGAACGGTTACGTGGGTGATTCGATTACCTGGCACGCTGATTTGAATTTCATTTATGACACTGAAGGCGTAAACGACGATTACAAAGGGCACAGACTCTATACACAACACGATTATCTTCGTGAACTCTACATGGACACCTCAGTGCTCGATTGGGACCTCAGACTTGGTAAGCAGCAAGTGGTATGGGGAACTGCTGATGGTATCAAGTTACTGGATATCATCAATCCAACTGATTTTCGTGAGCTCAACCAGAACGCCATGGAGGACTCCCGTATACCAATCTGGATGATCAATGCTGAACGTAATATTGGTGACAATAGCAATATTCAGCTGATCGTATCCCAGGTTGAAGAGAACAAGATTCCAGGTCTCAACTCTGATGGCGATGCTGGACATCCATTCCTGATGAAAGGGGTGGAGACGATCAGTGGTCAGGTGAATGGTTTCTACAATATCGCTCCGGCATTGAGTAATGTGGCAGCAACTTTCAATGGTGCAGCAATGGGTGGTGGTTTCACTGGCGGTGCTGCCTTACCTGTTGGCTTGAATCTGTTTGCTGGTCTGACAGTGGATGGCTTTGCAGGTAATTTCTGGGATGCACAGACCACTCCTGGTCTTCTAAACCCGACAGTACCCACTGATCCTTTAGCTGCCCCTGGTTGGCTGTTACTGAATGCATTTACTCAGTTCGGATTTACCGGGCAACCAGGCTTTCCTCCTGGTGTTAATGATCCCAATGGTAATTTTGGCGAAACAAATCTGATGCCCATTACCGGTCTGACACCGCTCGATCCAACTGAAGTGACATGGCAACCGCAAACCCCTACCTCAGCATTTGAGTACATGTCGAATGCAACCTTTGCCACATTCAACACCTTTACCAGTTTTACCTCAGCTGGTGGATTGACTGGATTTGAAAGTGAGTGGGTCAGAGACTATCCGGATGATAGCGATGTGAATGCTGGTTTTCGTTTTAGAAACTCTACCGACGGTGGTTTGAACTGGTCCGTGAACTATTTTCACCACTATGGTGGAAATCCAGACATCGACCTGAGTTGGCATAATGCTGCTGGAGATGAGTTGACCGTGCAGCGAGCGCCAACACTATTTTTTGATACTAATGGCACGCCTGGACCACAGCAGGATGACACCTTTGTTCCTGATGTAGCCAACAGCTTATCGAGAGATGAAGCCAGAGCAAACTGGGACCTAGGTAACGCCACTACTATTTTGGCTCATGACAGTGCGGGCAACTATGCTGGTGCACTCGATCCAAGTGCTGTACTGCCTGCCTTGGCTGATGGCAACCCCTTTAATGATCCTATTGCCATGGGAACCGGTGCGCCAACACTTCGTTTCACCGAAACCCTACATCGGGTCAACAGCATCGGAACTTCCTTCGATTATGCGCTGGAACTGGGTGATTTGCCATTGGTGCTCAGAGGCGAGTTTCTATATGACGAGGGCGAGAAGCAGCCGGTTATCGATAAGTTTCTGTTGAGTATCGGCGATTTGACCAATGCTCTGAAAATGGAAGATGCGGACTACTTCAAGTATGTCCTGGGTGCAGATATCACAGTTGCTACCAATCTATTGGTGAGTGGTCAATTCATTCAGTTCCGCAACCTCGACTTTATCGACGAACCTGATACTTGCCGGACACAAACCGGTGCGACAATGGATTGCAGTCGCTACACCGCCGATTTTGCAACAATGAATCTGGCGAATGGTTTGAATAAGGGTTACGAAGACAAAGAGTTCTACTCAATCTTTTTCTCCAAACCTTTCGGTGAATCCCAAGAACATCGCTGGAACAATATCTTTATTTACGAAGAAGGTGGTGGCAGGTGGAATCGTTTCGATGTGGAGTATACCTTCACCGATACCCTGCTTGCGTCAGTGGAGTGGAACAACTATTGGGGTGAAGAGAACACCACCTTTGGACAGTTCAGAAACTCTTCTAACTTCCAAGTTGGCCTGAAATGGATCATTGAGTAATTTCTAACTGGAATTACATTTGCTAACCCCCAGGGAGCATACGTCCGCACAGTCTGTGCGGGCGTGTGTAGACTCGCAGAGATATCGAGGAGTGATGGGCCATGAGCGGCTCTGCATCTAATAATCAAATGAATAACTCTTTGGCCGAGCGCTATGCGGATTTTGTTATAAAATTTCGTTGGCCTCTGATGATGATCCTTCTTGTGATCACTATTCTGGCCGCCTTGCAGGTAAAAAATCTGGATATGCGCAACGACCCAGACACACTCTTACCTCCCAGTAACCGTTACGTGGCAACCAATCTCTATGCCGAGCACAACTTCGGTATGGGAAACCTGATGGTTTTCACCCTGCGGATCAACGAAGGGGACGTCTACACCGGCTGGTTTATAAATAAGGTTCAGGAGATTCACAATAGATTGGTGAATCTACCCACTGCTCGTGAATCCAACTTTATTGATATAGCCGCGAAAAAGATCAAATACATGGGTGCGGATGAAAATGGTCTGGTATTCAAACGACTGATACCAACCGAGGGCATCAGCAGCGAACCGGATAAGGCTGAGAAGCAGCTTGTTTTCTTGAAAGATGGCGTGGAAAACAATCCTGTGATTGGACCGATGTTGATCGGCTTCGAGGATGCCGAAGGGAAAAAGTGTGAATTCAAGGACAAGGATTCCAAAAACTGTACCGCAAAGTCACTCTACATCATTGGCGACTATACCGATGAGGTTAAGGAGATCTATCTGCCCTGGGTGCGTGAAATCCGCGCCATGATGGATGAGTACAGCGAGGATGAACGGTTCGAGGTCTTGGTAGCGGGTGAACCCTATTTCCTAGCCTGGATGTTGGCCGACCTAGTGAATAAATGGTGGCTGTTTGTCATCTCCTTTGCGATTGTAATCGGGGCGCTTTGGTTCGAATTTCGCAACTGGAGAGGGTCCCTCTTTCCGATCATTGGCGTCAGTGCAACCATCATCCTGACACTCGGGCTGATGGGGTTTTCTGCATTTAAACTCACCACCATGATGGTCTTGACGCCAATGTTGCTACTGGCCATTGGTATTGGCCATTCCGTACAAGTAACCAGACGATTTATGCAGGAGCAAGCAACCTCAGGCAGTTGTGAATCAGCAGCGAAGGTCGCCATTTCTCACACCATCGTACCTGCAACCTTGTCGATTGTTACCGACATGGTAGGTTTCGCTACTCTGGCTACGGTGGATATCTCTTTCTATAAGGCTTACGCCTATTTCGGCATGTTCGGTATGCTGACCCTTCTGTTTACCACCACGACACTCATACCGCTGCTGATGATGACCTTTCCATGCAGTGCTAACGAGACTAAGACGGGGCATGAGCATGCCTGGGAGTCAAAGGTTGGTGGCTTTATTTCCGGGCTGTTAACTGGCCCTGGTAAATTGATTCCTATCGGTATAGTTGTGGCAATCATGGGTTGGTCTGTCTACGAGACGGATATTATGAATGGCACCAGTGAGGATCTGATGCCAGGTGTGGAGAAGGGTATTAACTACTCTCGAGCCGCCTTTAAGGAAAAGTCGATAACCATTCAGCATATCGAGCGTCTGAACGATATCATGCCGGGTGTGATTTCGGTTTCCATACCGATTCGAGGCAAGGAACCAACCTCGGAGCTCTGTGTTGAGACCTATTTCCCAGAGGAGATCTATGACATAGAGGATCCGCAAGAGAAGATCGCGCAGTGCGAGAAATCCAAGGCTGAGCTTGGATGTTGGGATCCTGACCCGTGCGGTGCTCAGGGGATTTTCAATCAGGCTGATGTGTTGGCCGATATTGAGGCCCTGGAAGAGTGGATGCGTGCCCATCCGTTTATCGGTTTTACCGGATCATATGCACAATATATTCGCTTGGTGAATATGCTGCTGACTGCAGAACCGGGAGAACAACCTGATATAAAGGATCTCTACATCCCAACCTCTGCAAAACTTCGCTCTATCGATCCTGATGATGACCGGGGTGGTGACGACATTGTCCAGCTCTACAACGGTTTATTGGAGACAATGACCGAAGAGGGGGATATGGATTCGTTCGTGATGAAGAACTGGAATGAAGGTGTGGTGATGGGTTTTGTCAACACCATGGATCCTGTCGAGACTCACCAGGTTAATGTCGATATTCAACAATATATTGAAGAGCATAAAAACGATGCTGGTTTCCAGAAGGTCAACTTTGGTCTGCGTTCCGGTCCAGTTTCTGATCTCTCTGGTGATACCAATGAACTCTCTGTCGATGGCCCCGGTTATGTCGAACCAGGTTTGGGAGGTTTTCTTGGTGCCACAGAGGCTACCCGTGAGGTAGCTGTGGACAACTGGCTCTCTGGTCCTCTTTTGACTGCTGCAGCTGTATTCGTTATTGCCGCTCTGATTTTCCGTTCCTTGATTGTTTCCAGTATTTTAATGGTGCTGCTGTTTATCACCCTGTTCGCTCAATATGGCCTTGGTGGCTACATGACCAGCATCCAGAATTGGTCTGGTAATCTTGCTTTCCACCTGCAAGTGGCACTGAGTATCGCGATGGGGTTGGGAATCGATTATGGCATCTACATGATGTCCAGACTCAAGGAGGAGATGCAGGCAACTGCTGGAAACTGGCAGGAGTCGTTGGTCAACACGCTGAATACCACAGGGTCTGCGGTAATCATCTCAGTGGTTGTGCTTTTGGGCTGTTTTATCCCATTATTGAACACAGACTTGGCCAATACCTGGGGGCTGGGTATCTATATCAGTCAGGCGCTGTTAATTGATGTGGTTACCGCATTGACGATCTTGCCAATGCTTGTGGCATGGCTGAAACCAACATTTGTATTTGGTGAATATAAAAACTAGAAAAGTAATTTGGGCTTAGGCTCAAACTAATTCCAAGCCGGCACTATGCCGGCTTTTTTATTTGCCTTGCAAAGCCGGTGGCTTTAAATGGTGTAACAATTTTGCTCGACCTCTATGCTCAGCTCAGCTATTCAATAGCTGACCATTGTGGTTAGACAGGCAATTCAATTCTTTGCGTGCTTGGCGACTTTGCGCGAGTAACAGATTGTAGAGAATAAGCTGATGTCTGGAAATGTCATATTTAAAAAACTGCTCACAAAGTCGGCTAGGAAAAAGTAAGCGAGAAAAAACCAATCTGCAACAAATTTTGCAGGGTCTGTTTTCTTATTGAAAAAGGAGATACCGATGTACAAAAAGACTTCTATCAATGCTGCTTAGACTATCTTCTTACCTGTGATTTACCTGGCCAACAGATAATCTTGAGTAGCTCCGAAAAGCGAAATGTCTTCCGACGCTTTTCTGTGACCACTAGGTTTTCACTATCACGGTCTGAACAGGGAGAGTCAGAGAAAACGGTTAATAGTATTGGCAGAGAGCCTCTTTAGTATTCAGGATCGCCTTGAAGTTTTGTTGTGCTCGGTTTGACGATTGCGCGGATGTTTGAAAAAGAGTCGCATACGCTCTGTGAATGGTAGATTACGTATGGGACAGGTTGTTGCCAGTGAGACAGGTGGGTTTGGAGATTCATCCCAGTCATTCACAATGCATCCGTCGCTTAACTTAATTAAACGACTGGCAGCTTTTTTAACATCCGGATCGTGAGACGAAATCAGAAAGGTGGTTTCAAGACGCTCGTTCAGTGAGTGCATCAGCTCTACCAGGTGTCTGCCCGTAATAGAGTCCAGGTTGGCAGTGGGTTCATCTGCAAGAATTATTTTTGGCTCTGTGGCGAGCGCGCGGGCAACTGCGACCCGTTGCTGCTGTCCGCCAGAGAGTTGATCGGGGCGTCGGTATCCCAAATGTTCGATCTCTACCTGATGCAGCCAATGGTTGGCGATTTCCAGGCTCTCCTGTCTGCTTTTACCTTGGAGCTGACAGACATAGGCCACATTTTCCCGAGCACTCAATACACGAATCAGGTTATAGGCCTGAAAAACAAAGCCGATATGGGCAAGACGAAACTGGGTGCGTTGATCACCAGTCATGCCGAGAATATCCTGATTCAGAACTTTAACCTCTCCGCGATCTGCCGACTCCAGGGAGCCAACAATATTCAGTAGTGTGCTTTTTCCCGATCCTGAACGACCGGCAAGTACCACGAACTCACCCGCTTTAATCTCCAGATTGATTCCGTGAAGTGCAGGGTAGGGCATGGTGCCCACCCAGTAACACTTATGCAGATCCTTGGTTTCAATGATGGTTGTAGTTTTTTCTTCTGACATGGGCAACCTATTGGATACGTAGTGCCTGACTAAGAGACAGGCGAGTGGCTTTCCATGCCGGGTAGATACCTGCAAGCAGTGTAGCTGTAAGGGAAGCTACAAGAATCTTGATCGCAGAGTCTTGGGTCAACTTGGGATGAATTACAGGATCCATATAGAAAAATTCAAAGGCATTGGAGTAACCTGTCAGGTCTATACCCGAATCAGCAAGGGCATAGACAATCATTCCAGCGACAACATACCCTAAAGCGGCCCCAATCAGAATCAACAGTACGGCTTCAAGCAGTAGCATCAAAAAGAGTTGGTAGGGTTTGGTGCCGATAGCGATCATTACCCCCAACTCCTTTTGGCGCTCATGCAGAGAGATAAGCATAGTGTTGAGAATTTCTGTAAGTACCAGCACGATTACAACAATCAGGATCACTAATCCATAGGCGTCGCTAAATTCGAGCCACTGTCTAACCATTGGATCAAGCTCCTGCCAGGGCATGATTTCATAGGTATTCTCAGAAAGCTGCTGTGCGAATAAGCGATATAGAGTATCCGTCTGATCATGTTGATCTGCTCGGATCACGATATCGGTAACGGCTTGTTGCATCTGCAGCCACTGCTGTGCACCATCAAGGGTAATCAGTGCCAGGGTACGATCGATTTGTGGTGCCCCTGTCTCCAATATACCTCGTAAGTAGAAGACCTCAGAGACCATCTCTCCGCCGGGGCGTTGGGTCATTAGAACAACCCGGTCACCAAGCTCAGCACCAAGATTTTGAGCAATCGTCAAGCCTAACAACAGGTCATTCGTCATGCCTGGTTGCAGCCAGCGGCCTGACTTGACGTTCTGATCCATGGAGGTGACCCATGTCTCCTGTTCTGGATCAGTGGCCATGATTTGTACCCCGGAGCTGCTGCCGCTGACTGAGGCAAGTCCTGATGTTCGGATGCGCTGAGTCCAACCGAATATTTCCGGATAGGACTCCATGAATCGGGTGATCTCCTCAGGATTTGAAATTTGATCACGTAGATTTTGCGAAGCCTCAAATCCTTTAGAGTGGATTTGCACATGTCCGGTAAAGCTGAGAATGAAGTTGGTTTTCATCTGACTCAGCCAACCATCATTAAGTGCACTCAGCAGGGTCAAAGTGGCGATACCAAAAACCATGGTCAACAAGGTGATGGTTGTACGTCGGCGATTACGTAATAAATTACGATATGCCAACGCCAGATAGGTCAGAAGCCCCAGGCGATGTTGGTTAGCCATTTCGAATTGCCTCGACCGGTTGAAGCAGGCTTGCTCGCCAGGCAGGGTAGGTACTGGAAAGGATAGAAGCGAAGAAAATGGCGCTGGCTGTGATACCGAGATGGTCAAGTTTCAAATGAGGATAGATCAATGGATCTACATAAAACCGGGAGGTCGATCCAAGTAGAATTGAGAGATCAATGCCAACTATCCCGGTGATGGATATAACGGTATATCCAAGCAAAATTCCTAGCAGGATACCGATGATGCCGATGATTCCTGCCTCTGTCATCATCAGGAGTGCGATTTGTCGGCGTGTGGTACCGATAGCCATCAGAATCCCGAACTCTCGGGTTCTGTCCAGCATAGATAGCAGTAAGGTATTCAATTCGCCGGCCAACACAATAAAGAGTACAACCCCGAGGAACAGGTAGAGAAAGCCATTGTGCAGAGTAACCCACTCTTTCATTACCGGAAACATAACATACCAGGGCATGATCTCCAGGTTTTCGCCAGAGAGTGAGAGTTTCAGATTTGTAATCAGCTCAGGAAGCTGTTTGCTATCGATATTGACCACAAAGGTCGTCACCCGCCCCTGCATATCGACCATTTCCTGGAGACTTGCCAGGCTGGTGATGGCCATACCCTTATCAAGGCCCATTTCACCACTGGTGATAATGCCGACCAAGGTGAAGGATTCAGCGATCATTGCACCGTATCGGTCATAACCGATTATGATGACTTCATCGCCCAGGTTAACCTGCAGATTGTTCGCGGTAGTGGCACCAAGAATCAGTGTGTAACTGTCATCCGGTTGCAAAAAGCGACCAATACCTATGCGTTTATCTAGTTCAGTAACTCTTGTTTCACGAACCGGATCCATACCGATCAGCATCACTCCCTGAGTGGTGCTGTCCGAAGCAGCCAGTCCAAATGACTCCAATCGATGGCTATAGTTTTTAACGCCAGCGCTCTCCAGGGAGTTGGTGACTTTGTCAATATCGGGAATGGCAAGCGAGAGATCCGGGTGCTTAAAAAAACCTTCATGATGTATTTGTAAGGTACCGATTATTGCTTTCTGAAAATTGCCCAGCATGTTTCGGTGAAGGCCCTCGTTGAACCCCCAAAGGAAGATCAAAGAAGCAAGGCCGACAGCAATAGCGCCTGCAGTCAGCAGGGTACGCCTTGGGTGACCCGCCAGATTGCGCAGCGCCAGGGTCAGAAGATTGGTGTTGAAGAATGAAATCGAGTCGGCCATCCAATACCTGGTCTTTGCTAGAGACAATCTCTGTCAGCTTTCTGCCACAGGAGTTCTTCTGCCTATTGCTTTTGAATAGGGGTAAAGAGTTGAGGCTCCAGCGGCATGTCGAATTGTATCGATTGAAGGGTGATCACCGTGCTTTTTCCTTCTCCATCCTGGGGTTGCATCGTCCATCGTGTTGGTATGACGCGTCCTCCAATCTCCTGTATCTGGTCGAAAACCATCAGGCGCTTTACCCTTTTCTTGCAATGGTAAGCTACTTCCAGTGGTACCCCATCTCCACGAATACGTCTGATAAGCTTTTTCCAGGTAACAGTGGTGTCGGGGGCAGGGATTGATTCGATCGTAATTATCGCTTCGTCACCCTCACCCTGGCGATCGATGATTTGATGAGTGTGTCCGTCGATCATGGCATCAGTTTCCAGCAGATCCTGGTTATTGAAATCAGAACCCATCCAGGGGTCCTGCATCATTGCTGGGGATATTTTGATCTGACGTCGTAGTTTGGGTAGATACATTGAGAGGATGTTATCTACCTTAAGGAATACTGTGCCCTTTGTTTTACGGGGTGAGAGTATCTCCATACGAAAGCGATTATCACGTATATCATCATGACTGCGAAAGGTCATCGCTCGTTGCCAGTCTGGTCGCAGAATGTCGATGCGGTAGACAGCAACGGTACCGTTTGAGCGCATAAGCGCTTCTGTCTTTCTCAATAATTCTTCCGCTTCCTTTGCGGAATCATCAGCCAATGTCCCTGAGGCGATGAGAAAAAGCAGCAAGAATGTTGAGAAGACTCGAACCATTGAAAAACATACTCTGAAAGTCAGAAATCATTCAATGCCATTATAAGCATTTCATAATATATAGCCAGTCTGGGACGATCCGCCCTGTGGTATAGCTGTTTTAAATTTTAAGAGTGGAGAGAGATTTCTAATGATAAACAGTGGGTTGGGACTGTTATCGACTACTGTGCAATTGATTCATCGCCATTTGAAGTTCACCTTTTAGGATTACCGGTAGGCAGTGGATTGCCTTGTCAATTGCAAGGTCAATTGACTCCCTGTCGGCTTTGGATGGGCGACCAAGGACATAATTGACCACGGCAGCACGGTCATTTGGGTGGTCAATGCCGATGCGTAAGCGGTGAAAATTACGATCTCCCAAGGCGCTCATGATATCCCTCAGCCCATTGTGACCAGCGTGGCCGCCCCCGGTTTTCAGACGAGCCTGTCCCGGTGCCAGATCAAGTTCATCATGGACCACCAGAATCTCATCTGGGGAAATACGGAAGTAGTTGGCCAGACTTGAGAGCGCTTGTCCGCTTCGGTTCATAAAAGTGGTCGGTTTAAGCAGCCGGACCTCTTCACCGTGCAGGTTCAGTTTAGAGACAAGACCATGGTGTCTGGATTCTGTACGAAAGGGCTGATGATGTTGTTCAGCAAGTCGGTCGACAAACCAAAAGCCAACGTTGTGACGGGTCTGGTCGTAGTCTGGGCCTGGGTTGCCGAGACCCACAATAAGCCGAATGGGTTGTGATGACATGGAGGAGTATTCGGAAAGAGGGGGGTTAACAGCCTGTTAACCCCTCCGAGAGCTACAGATTTACTCCGTGCCTTCCTCTCCTCCCTCTTCAGATTCAGATTCTTCCTCTTCACCCTTATGAGCGGCATGAATGGTCGCGATGATAGGATCTTCATTACCTTCATGAGTGATCAAGTCAACACCTTCTGGGAGTGTAATTTCAGAAGCATGCAGAACAGCACCGAGTTCAAGCGCACCCAGGTCAATTTCGATGAATTCGGGCAGATCTTTAGGCAGACAGCTGATTTCCATGTCAGTCATGACATGGCTGGCTTGGCCGCCGGACTTGATGCCGGGACATGTAGCCTCATTGATAAAGTGAATTGGTACATGCAGACGAATCTTCTCATCTGCCTGTACACGCTGGAAATCCACATGCAGCAGGAAAGGCTTGGCTGGGTGGCGCTGCAGATCTTTCAGTACCACAGTCTCCTGTTTGCCATCAATCTTCAGGGTCAGCAGGTTAGAGTAGAAGCCCTCATTCTCAAGAGAGTGCACCATTTCGTTGTGCGGGAGGGTGATTGGGGTTGGATCCTTGTGTGCACCATAAACGATGCCTGGGATCTGGCCGGCGCGACGCAGGCGGCGGCTCGCACCTTTCCCATTATCGCTCCGCAACTGGGCGTTGATTTCAAAATTGGCAGACATGGTATTCTCCGTATCTGTTAGGTCAATAGGGATGCCACTTTGCGACCAAGCAGCACCACCGCTGCTTTGACAGCGGACGCGCGATTCTATCAGGATTGGACATAATTACCAGTATCCAATACGAAACCACCACTGTTTTTTCGATAGTGGTGGCATTTAGTCTTCCCTTCTAAGCCGTAATGTCTGGATGGAAAGTGTCAGATTTAACTCTGTTTCCTTGGTGGGTAGTGGTCAGGGTAATCGAGATTAGCACTACCGTTCTCAACTGCAGCTTGGGCTGCCGCTGCTGAAACCCAGAATTTCAAACCAGGATCCAGCTGTTTTAGTCTATGAACAACGAGCTGACCGACTCTTCATTAGAGACGCGGCGCATGGTTTCGGCAAGTAGTTCTGCAATGGATACCTGACGTATCACGTCACACTGCTTTGCCTCTTCCGACAAGGGAATAGTATTAGTGACCACCAATTCATCAAGCTGAGAATTACTCAAATTTGTGACTGCAGGACCAGATAGTACAGGGTGGGAGCAGTAGGCTACCACTTTTGCCGCACCATGATCCTTCAGGGCATTGGCTGCCTGGCACAGTGTGCCCGCAGTGTCCACCAAGTCATCGATCAGGATACAGCTACGGCCCTCTACCTTTCCGATGATATTCATCACTTTAGCTTCATTAGGTTGAGGACGACGTTTGTCGATAATCGCAAGTTCTGCATCATCCAGGCGTTTCGCCAGGGCGCGAGCTCTCACTACACCACCGACATCGGGTGATACAACAACAATATCTGGGTGCTTTTGGCGCCACACATCACCCAGCAGGATTGGTGAAGCGTAGACATTATCGACAGGGATATCGAAAAACCCCTGAATCTGATCTGCATGGAGGTCGACGGTCAAGACACGATCAGCACCAGCGGTAGCGATCATCTTTGCAGCAAGTCTGGCTGTAATCGGTACCCTGGCAGAACGAGGGCGTCGATCCTGTCGGGCATAACCAAAGTATGGGATGACTGCGGTGATGCGGTTGGGAGATGACCAGCGCATAGCATCGATCATCACCAACAACTCCATCAGGTTTTCGTTGGTAGGTGCTGATGTGGGTTGAACGATGAAGACATCGCGACCCCGGACATTCTCATGGATCTCAGCCATGACTTCGCCATCGCTGAATCGTCCGACTTGCATCTTACCCAGAGGGAGATTGAGATGACTCACAATTTCGGCAGTGAGTGCTGAGTTGGCATTGCCCGAAAAGACCGTCATGGCGTTGGATGACACGGTACTAAATCCTCTGTCTTGAAATTAATTTGCAGAGAAATGGCTGGGGCGGCAGGATTCGAACCTACGCATACTGGGATCAAAACCCAGTGCCTTACCGCTTGGCGACGCCCCAATTAACTCTTTTCTACCTGGAACATGTCCAGTAAAGGGGACCGGTTAAGTCCCTGAGCAACAAAACCTCTGAGATCGGTAGGAAGCCGATCAAGCAGCTTATCTGCCTGCCGCCGTTCAGCGAATTCCGCAAATAAGCATGCGCCAGTCCCCGTCATCCGTGCCTCGGCGTGCCGATTAAGCCACTCCATTGCTTTCGCTACTTCAGGGTAGCGTCCACTGACTACGGGTAGGCAGTCATTCTGTTTGTTGCCTTCTAGAAAGGCGCGTATTTTGATGCGGGGTGAGTGGCGTGTCAAATCAGGATGTCTGAATATCTCCGCTGTGGAGATATGACAAGGGGGTTGTATCACCAAAAACCAGCTCTCCGGGAGATCAATATCGGTGATTTTCTCACCAATTCCCTCCGCCCAGGCCGCATGTCCATGGATGAAAATTGGTACATCTGCACCCAGTGAGAGCCCGATATCCATTAACTGTCGGTTACTTAAATTTAGTCCCCATAGTCGGTTCAGAGCAACAAGAGTGGTTGCTGCATCAGAGCTGCCTCCGCCGAGTCCTCCCCCCATAGGTAGGGATTTATGCAGGGTAATGTCTGCTCCGAAAGAGGTTCCGCTCTGAGTTTGCAAGAGTTTGGCTGCTCGAAAACAGAGGTTTTGCTCCTTTGGAACTTCTGTCAGATCATTGGGCAGGTTAATCTCTGCATCATTTCGCAGTTGAAAATCGAGCTGGTCAGAGCAGTCTAGGAATTGAAAGACTGTCTGCAGGTTGTGATAACCATCATGCCGTCTGCCTGTAATACGCAGCATCAGGTTGAGCTTTGCGGGGGCCGGACAGCTAAAAGAGTCCAGGGACTGTTTCAGAAGCGTTTCCACAGACTTGTATATCTAGTTTTCGACGCCCAGGCGTATCATGGCTGGCCTGATAAAACGATTTTCAGGCTCTCTTTTATTTGCAGCATCCCAGATTTGAAGAGCGCGTTCCTGCTGTCCCATGACCCACAGCACTTCTCCCAAGTGAGATGCGATTTCAGCATCGGGGCTGATTTCAGCCGCCTTTTCAAGATGAGCCAGGGCTGTTTCGTAATTGCCGAGACGGTACTCAACCCAGCCAATACTGTCCAAAACCGCAGGGTTGTCAGGTTTCAGCGATAGTGCTTTCTGGATGTACTCTTTCGCTTCTTCGAGTCGGTCGGTTTGATCCGCCAGAGTGTAACCAAGCGCATTTAATGCATCAGCGTGTTGGGGTTGAGTTGCTAGAATCTTACGCAAATCCTGCTCCAGCAGGTCGACCCGCTTCAGGTCAGCAGCATTGAGTCCACGGGCATAAAGCAGGTCTATGTTGTCTTCAAATCGTTCCAGGGCCTTTGTGTAGACCTCGTGCGCTGAAGTGTAGTCGCCTGCTTCACGCAACAACTCTGCCTCAATCATGTAGAATTTGAGTTGGTTACGTGACTGATTTACCCGCAAGCGTTGCAGTGTCTCCCTGGCCTGCTTGAGATTACCCTGATCGGAAAGAATTTTAGCAATGCGTACCTGAGCATCGGCTAAATGCTTTCCTTCGACCCGGCTATATCGATCAAGCGCGTTCTCAACTGCTTTTTGCTCTTCAGCGATAGCACCCAGGTAAAAGTTGGCTTCATTACGCTTGGACCTGCTTTGGGTCAACTTTGATAGATAGCTTGAAGATTCATCATATTGGTCGAGCTGCATGTAGATCATGCCGAGTGAGAAGGTGAAGTCACTGTTATCCGGTGCCAGCTGATGGAGCTTTAGAAACTGCTCTAGTGAGGCTTCAGGTTGATTTATCTCCAGCAAGACCCTTGCGTAAGCGTGCCCAAGTTTGATGTTGTCCGGCTGATCCTGGACAGCTTGTTTAAGAAAATCGACCCCCTGCTGCTGCTGTTTCATCGCGATCAGAGTATGTGCTTTTAGTACCAGGCTTTGCGTGGATTTAGGATCCAGAAGAAGGGATTTTTCAATATATTCAAGGGCTAGCTCACGCTGTTTGGCACGATTAGCGACCAAGGCGAGTGCGTAGAATGCCTTACTGGAATCAGTCTCCTGGGGTACCAGTTGCTGCATTAACGCTAAGGATTTATTGGGATTCCCCGATTTTTCTGCAATGGCGGCTGCCTGTACATAGCCTGATTGCCCGTTCTTATTGGCAATTTTTATTACCTTTTGAAGCTGGGCAATGGCCTCATCCATTTTATTAGCACGTATATTGATGATGGCAGCAATTTGATATGCTTTCAGCTCATCTGGTTCTATTTCCATCCACAGCTTGGCAGCTGTCAAGGCTTCATCAGGTAGATTGGCTTGTAGTGCAAGGCTGGTTGCGCGCTCAGCTGACAGGGCATCTCTCGACTCTCTGGCTACCTGCAATGCGTGCTCAAAAGCCATCGATTGCTTACCTCTCTGAGCTGCTATTTCGCTTGCCAGAGTGTGGTAAACGAGGTCGTTTGTCAGAGAGCCGGACGTCTGCTCAGATTGGCTGGGGGCCTCTTCAGTTTCTGCCAAGGCAGAAGAGCTGGATGTATTGAGGTTGGGTTTGCCGGCGCAGGCTGATAGGAGCAGGCAGATTAAGATGGCGGTTCTATTCATGGGTTAGTTGGATTCATGCGCCTCTAATGCGCTGCAATTCGTTAATTTTACTGTTCTAGAGTCTAGTAGAAATGTAAATGACATCGGCTGCAAGCCTTAATTCAGAACAGGCCTATCCAATAGACAAAAAAATGTTTGAAATGTTTATTGACATTGGCAAAGCATGGCGTCAGAATGCCCGGCTCTCGCTAGGAGGGGTTCCCGAGTGGCCAAAGGGATCAGACTGTAAATCTGACGGCTCAGCCTTCGGAGGTTCGAATCCTCCCCCCTCCACCAGGTAACGTTGAGAATGTTGTACTCGAAGTACTGTGTCTCGACAAATCCTCCATGCTGCAAGGTAGAAGGAGGGTGCGAACTGAGCCGGTTCGTTTGGAGCGCTGAAAGCGGCTTTGGAATTGTCGCAGTGCTTCGCGCAGTGCCTTAATAGGGCAGAAGAGTGGAGGTTAGAAGTAATCCTACTCAACTGTGTTTGTTTTGTAGCGGTTATGGTAAGCGACGCGTCGCTTGGCTGCGCGGGTGTAGTTCAATGGTAGAACTTCAGCCTTCCAAGCTGAATACGTGGGTTCGATTCCCATCACCCGCTCCATTGATTATTTGGTCAATTTGTTTGATTGGCCGATTGACGGCGGTGTTGCATGGCAGCGTCGCCGTTTATTCTGTGCCTAAGGTCGAGTTACTATTTTGTGACCTTATTTGGCTGTTAGGTGATGAAAATTTGCCCAGATAGCTCAGTTGGTAGAGCACACCCTTGGTAAGGGTGAGGTCGGCAGTTCAAATCTGCTTCTGGGCTCCAAATATTGAACGGCGTGCGGAAGCGCGTGAATTTGTCTTTATACAATAATAGAGAACCTGGAGAGAAACTCATGTCCAAGGAAAAATTCGAACGCACAAAGCCGCATGTCAATGTGGGCACGATTGGTCACGTAGACCACGGCAAGACCACGCTGACAGCGGCGATCACAACAGTCCAAGCGGCCAAATATGGTGGCGAGCAGCGTGCCTTTGACCAAATTGATAATGCGCCGGAAGAGAGAGAGCGTGGTATAACCATCGCGACCTCGCACGTGGAGTATGAGTCAGATACACGTCACTACGCACATGTGGACTGCCCTGGGCATGCTGACTATGTAAAGAACATGATCACTGGTGCAGCGCAGATGGACGGTGCGATCCTGGTGGTATCAGCAGCGGATGGCCCGATGCCTCAGACCCGTGAGCACATCCTGCTTTCGCGTCAGGTTGGTGTGCCGTACATCGTGGTCTACCTGAACAAGGCGGACATGGTCGATGACGAAGAGCTGCTTGAGCTGGTAGAGATGGAAGTGCGTGAGCTGCTGGACAGCTACGAATTTCCAGGAGATGACACCCCGATCGTAGTGGGATCAGCGCTGAAAGCGCTAGAGGGTGATACTTCTGAGATTGGCAGTCAGTCAATCGACAAGCTGGTTGAGGCGCTGGACACTTACATTCCGGAGCCTGAGCGTGCAGTAGATGGCGCTTTTCTGATGCCGATCGAGGATGTTTTCTCGATTTCCGGTCGCGGAACCGTGGTAACGGGTCGTGTTGAGCGAGGCGTAGTCAAGGTTGGTGAAGAGATCGAGATTGTTGGTATCAAAGATACCTCCAAGACGACCTGTACCGGCGTAGAGATGTTCCGCAAGCTGCTTGATCAGGGTGAAGCGGGGGATAACGTGGGTGTACTGCTACGTGGTACGAAGCGTGATGAAGTGGAGCGAGGCCAGGTACTGGCACATCCAGGGTCAATAACACCGCACACCCATTTTGAGTGTGAAGTGTATGTATTGAGTAAAGATGAAGGTGGACGACATACTCCATTCTTCAGTAACTACCGTCCACAGTTTTACTTCCGTACAACTGATGTGACCGGAGCTTGTGATCTTCCAGAGGGTGTAGAGATGGTAATGCCCGGAGATAACGTGAAGATGGTTGTAAAACTGATAGCACCGATCGCGATGGAAGAGGGTCTGCGTTTTGCGATCCGCGAAGGTGGTCGGACAGTGGGTGCCGGTGTGGTGTCCAAGGTTATCGAGTAATTCGATACTGAGTGTGTGGGGATGGTCATTGGCCATCCCCGCTTTGATTTTTTAGGCCAATGGCTCAATTGGTAGAGCAGCGGTCTCCAAAACCGCAGGTTGGGGGTTCGAGTCCCTCTTGGCCTGCCAAACAACTGGCAAACAGATATTATGAATGCGAAGTCCCAGGTAGAGGCGTCTGGTCTCGATACCGTCAAGTTGGTTCTTGCGGTAGGGATAATTGTGGGAGCCATTTTAGGTTTCTACTATCTTGATGCTTACTCGCAGCTCCTAAGAGTCATTGGGCTGTTGGTGATGATGGGGCTGGCGGCACTGATAACGTACCAAACAGCAGTGGGCAAATCGGTTTGGGATTTTGCATCTGCTGCCAAGTTGGAAGTGCGTAAAGTCGTCTGGCCGAGTCGTCAGGAGACGGTACAGACCACGCTGATAGTGTTTGTCATGGTTCTGTTTATGGGTATAGTTCTGTGGCTGTTTGACATGATGCTGGGCGCAATATTGCGCGCATTGACTGGGTCTGGTTAAGGGGTAGTGAGATGACCATGCGATGGTATGTAGTGCACGCCTATTCCGGCTTTGAGTCTCAAGTGCAGCGTTCCCTTGTGGAACGCGTTGACCGTTATGGCATGCAGGATAAATTTGGCGAAATACTTGTCCCAACTGAAGAAGTGGTTGAGATGAGGGCTGGCCAGCAGCGAAAGAGTGAACGCAAGTTTTTTCCTGGTTATGTTCTTGTGCAGATGGAGATGACAGATGAAACCTGGCATCTCGTAAAGGATGTGCCAAAGGTAATGGGTTTCATCGGTGGTACCGGTGACCGGCCTGCACCGATTTCTGAGAAAGAGGCAAATGCCATTCTGCAACGTGTGCAGGAAGGTGTTGAGAAACCTCGTCCCAAGATCCTGTTTGAACCGGGTGAAGTGGTTCGCGTCATTGATGGACCGTTCAATGACTTTACCGGTGTGGTTGAAGAGGTCGACTACGATAAGAGTCGCCTGAAGGTTTCAGTACTGATTTTTGGTCGCTCAACACCAGTTGATCTGGAGTTTGGCCAGGTCGAGAAGGGTTAAATCCCTAATATTTCTTACTGGCGGTTGGTTGAATTTGCTTTAGCCGACTGTCAGTTACGTTACTAACTATTGATGGGGAGTCAGGGTGAAAGTCCTTGGCGTCTGTACCCGGAGAAGAGGTAAACATGGCTAAAAAGATAATGGCTTACATCAAGCTTCAAGTGAAGGCTGGTGAAGCTAACCCAAGTCCTCCTGTTGGTCCTGCATTGGGTCAGCATGGTGTGAATATCATGGAATTCTGTAAAGCGTTCAACGCCAAGACCCAGAGCGTTGAGAAAGGGCTGCCGATTCCAGTAGTGATTACGGTCTATAACGATCGTTCATTCAGTTTTATCACCAAAACTCCCCCAGCTTCTGTATTGCTGAAGAAGGCTGTTGGCCTGCCCAAGGGTAGCTCAACCCCTAATACTGATAAGGTCGGGAAAGTGACCCGTCAGCAGTTGGAAGAGATTGCAACGATCAAAATGCCGGATCTTACCGCTGCTGATATGGACGCAGCTGTACGCACCATTGCTGGTAGTGCTCGGCAGATGGGGCTCGAAGTTGAGGGGGTAGAATAATCATGGCTAAATTGAGTAAGCGCGCAAAGGCGATTCGTGAAAAGCTGGAGATCGGCAAGCTGCATGCTGCTGAAGAGGCTTTTAATCTGTTGAAGGATGTTTCAACAGTCAAGTTCAGTGAAGCTGTGGATGTCAGTATTAATTTGGGTATCGACGCACGTAAATCGGATCAGGTGGTTCGTGGTGCTTCTGTGTTGCCCCATGGTACTGGTAAGACTGTTCGAGTCGCGGTGTTTGCCCAGGGCGCAAATGCTGATGCTGCTAAAGAAGCTGGTGCCGATATTATTGGTTTTGAAGATTTAGCAGCTGACATCAAAGCAGGCAATATGGATTTCGACGTAGTGATTGCTTCTCCAGACGCTATGCGTGTGGTCGGTCAATTGGGTCAGATCCTCGGTCCACGCGGTTTAATGCCGAATCCTAAGGTTGGAACCGTTACCCCAAATGTTGCAGAGGCTGTGCAGAATGCCAAGGCTGGACAGGTACGTTACCGTACCGATAAGGCTGGGATCATCCACTGCTCAATAGGCAAGGTTGATTTTGAAGCACAAAAGCTTAAAGAGAACCTGGAGTCTCTATTGGCAGCATTGGTAAAAGCCAAGCCGAGTCAAGCTAAAGGCGTCTATCTGAAAAAGATAACCGTCTCATCTACTATGGGGCCTGGACTGACGCTTGATCAGGCTACGCTGACTATTTAAATATTTTACAGGGACATTGCGCTGTAGAGCGTAGTATGTCCCTTTTGAACTTTGGGGTGCCGGCGAACCGGTACTGTCAAAGACCGCAGGTGCATATTAGTCATGCTTAATTCTGCCTGCGCAGATGGTGCGCCCCCAATCAGGAATTACCTGGTGATGGCGTGCAAATGGTTGCGACACGAGAGTGTCGTGTAGTGTGTTGGGAAAGGTTTGATTTCCCCATTATCAGGAGGTGACGACTTTGCCACTCAATATTGAGCAAAAGAAAGCCATCGTTGCCGAAGTCAATGATGTGGCCAGTAGCGCGCTATCAGCTGTTGCAGCTGAATATCGTGGTTTAACTGTCGAACAGATGACATTGTTACGTCGTGAAGCGCGCAACAACGGTGTTTATCTGAGGGTAGTTAGAAATTCTCTGGCCAAACGTGCAGTTGAAGACACAGATTTTGCCTGTATGCAGGAAGGGTTCACTGGACCTTTGATTCTTGCTTTTTCTCAGGAAGATCCGGGTTCTGCAGCGCGTGTCATTAAGGACTTTGCTAAGGAACACAAGCTTCTTGAAGTCAAGATGGTATCCATTGGAGGCAAAATGCTTGCCCCAAGTGATCTCGATACCCTGGCTAAGATGCCTACCTATGACCAGGCGATCAGCTTGCTGATGGCGGTTATGAAGGCACCGGTTGAGAAGTTGGTTCGCACCGTGAACGAGGTGCCTGGCAAACTGGTCCGGACTGTGGCAGCTATCAAGGACGCCAAAGAGGCGGCCTAATCGGCTTTATCTACATACAAAGTTATCGTACAAAATTTTTTCAGGAGTTAAATAATGGCCGTTTCTAAAGAAGATATTCTAGAAGCAATTGCCGAGATGTCCGTAATGGATGTTGTCGCTTTGATCGAAGCAATGGAAGAGAAGTTTGGCGTATCCGCAGCTGCTGCTGTGGCCGCTGCACCTGCTGCTGCCGGTGGTGGTGATGCTGCTGCTGCAGAAGAACAGACAGAATTTGACGTGGTTCTGACTGAAATAGGCGGAAACAAAATCTCTGTGATCAAGGCTGTTCGCGGAATGACCGGTCTGGGCCTCAAAGAGGCTAAAGAAGCTGTAGAAGGTGCACCTTCAACTTTGAAAGAAGGCGTAAGTAAGGAAGAGGCCGAAGAGGCCAAGAAGCAGCTTGAAGAGGCTGGCGCTAAAGCCGAGATCAAATAAGATTCTCGTCTCGATCGTCTGCAGACAAGTGCGGTTGAGGCTGGTGGCGTAATGCCACCGGCCTTTTCCTGCTTGCTGATGGTTATAAATTCAGGATTCTGAAGACATTTCGAATCTTGAATCTTAAGCCGGGTTCCCTGAGCCAGAAAGTCAGGAGATAGTTTGAAGCGATGATGAAATGGGGCAGTAAGCCGCTTTCGACATCGTAACCACCAAGCCTAAGACACTGAGGGATGGCAGCATGGCCTATTCTTTCACCGAAAAGAAGCGTATCCGTAAAGACTTCGGTAAACGTCCCAGCATACTGGACGTTCCGTTTCTACTTGCAACGCAGATTGACTCATATAAGAGCTTTCTACAGGACGGCGTAACACCTGATAACCGCCAGGATATCGGATTACATGCCGCATTCAAGTCTGTAATGCCGATAACAAGTTATTCTGGCAATGCTGTTCTCGAATATGTGAATTACAAGCTTGGTGAGCCTGTTTTCGACGTACGAGAGTGTCAGCTCCGCGGTACAACTTATGCAGCACCCTTGAGGGTATTGGTACGGTTGGTTATCTACGACAAAGAAGCTCCTGCAGGCTCTAAAGTCGTGAAAGATATCCGCGAGCAGGAAGTCTACATGGGTGAACTGCCCTTGATGACCGATACAGGTACCTTTGTAATAAATGGTACTGAGCGGGTTATCGTTTCCCAATTGCATCGCTCACCTGGTGTCTTCTTTGATCATGACCGTGGTAAGACACACTCTTCAGGAAAGCTTCTGTTTTCCGCTCGTGTCATTCCTTATCGCGGCTCTTGGCTCGATTTCGAGTTCGATCCCAAGGACAATGTTTTTGTCCGTATCGACCGTCGTCGTAAACTACCTGCGACCATTCTCTTGCGTGCTTTGGGTTATGAAGCTGAAGAGATTTTGGCGATGTTCTTTGAAACCGACAGCTTCAACCTGACCAAGCGTACACTCAAGCTTGACCTGGTTCCTGAAAGACTGCGTGGCGAGACGGTCAGTTTTGATATCAAGACCGGTGATAAAGTGCTTGTGGAAACTGGTCGGCGTATCACAGCCCGACACATTCGAGAACTTGAAAAAGCAGGTGTCAATAAACTTGATGTACCTCGCGAATTTGTTTACGGCAAGGTGCTGGCTCACAATGTTGTCGACAAAGAGACTGGCGAGCTGATTGCAGAAGCCAACGCTGAGATTACAGAAGAGATATTTGATAAGTTGGTTGAAAGTGGCGTGAAAAAGCTGCAAACACTTTTCACCAATGATCTCGATCACGGTCCTTTTGTCTCTGAAACTCTGCGTATCGATCCGACTACCAATGAACTGGAAGCTCAGGTTGAGATTTACAGGATGATGCGTCCTGGCGAGCCCCCAACAAAAGAGGCTGCGCAGAATCTTTTCAATAATCTGTTCTTTACACCAGAACGATACGATCTCTCTGCAGTTGGACGGATGAAATTCAATCGTCGTCTAAGCCGCGATGATGAGACCGGTGAAGGCGTACTCTCCAAAGAGGATATCGTCGATGTTCTGAATGAGCTGATCAATATACGAAATGGTAACGGTGTGGTCGATGATATCGACCACCTGGGTAACCGTCGTATCCGCTGTGTCGGTGAAATGGCCGAGAACCAATTCCGTGTTGGCCTGGTGCGTGTTGAGCGTGCTGTCAAAGAGCGTCTGACCCAGGCAGAATCTGAGGGCTTGATGCCTCAGGAGATGATCAACGCCAAACCTGTTTCAGCTGCAATCAAAGAGTTTTTTGGTTCCAGTCAGCTGTCTCAGTTCATGGATCAGAATAATCCTCTGTCGGAAGTGACCCATAAACGCCGCGTATCTGCTCTTGGCCCTGGTGGTCTGGCCAGAGAACGTGCTGGTTTCGAGGTACGGGATGTGCACCCCACCCACTATGGTCGTGTCTGCCCAATCGAGACCCCTGAGGGACCAAACATTGGATTGATCAACTCTTTGGCGGTCTATTCAAGAACCAATAGATTCGGTTTCCTTGAGACGCCATATCGGAAGGTTTCTGACAGTAAGGTAACTGATCAGATCGACTACCTGTCAGCAATCGAAGAGGGGCGTTATGTCATCGCCCAGGCGAATGCCTCGCTGGATGATGAAGGTCGTCTTGCTGACGATCTTGTCTCCTCTCGTTTCCAGAACGAGTTTACCCTCTCTTCCCCCGATAAGGTCCAGTATATGGACGTATCACCTAAACAGATCGTTTCGGTGGCTGCCTCTCTGATACCTTTCCTGGAGCACGATGACGCGAACCGCGCCTTGATGGGATCGAACATGCAACGCCAGGCTGTGCCTGTTTTGCGTGCTGAGAAACCTTTGGTAGGAACCGGTATCGAGCGTGTAGTTGCGGTTGATTCCGGTGTTACAGTTGTTGCAAAGCGTGGCGGTGTTATCGAGTCAGTCGATGCTGCTCGTATCGTGGTTCGGGTCAATGATGATGAGACCGAAGCCGGCGAACCGGGTGTCGATATCTACAATCTGACTAAATATACCCGTTCCAACCAAAACACCTGTATCAATCAGCGTCCTCTGGTGAATGTTGATGATGTAATTGCCCGTGGTGATGTTATGGCTGACGGACCTTCCACCGATCTTGGTGAGTTGGCTCTGGGTCAGAATCTTCGGGTCGCATTTATGCCCTGGAATGGTTACAACTTCGAGGACTCCATCTGCATATCAGAGCGGGTAGTTCAGGAGGATCGTTTTACTTCGATCCACATCGAAGAGATGACCTGTATGGCCCGTGATACCAAACTGGGTCCTGAAGAGATTACCGGCGATATCCCGAATGTAGGTGAGGCGGCCCTATCCAAGCTGGATGAATCGGGCATCATCTATATAGGTGCTGAGGTTCGTGAAGGCGATATCCTGGTCGGTAAGGTAACACCTAAAGGTGAATCACAGCTAACGCCTGAAGAGAAACTGCTTCGTGCGATTTTTGGTGAGAAAGCCTCAGACGTAAAAGACACTTCGTTACGTGTCTCTTCGGGTATGGTCGGCACTGTCATTGATGTACAGGTGTTTACTCGTGACGGTGTAGAGAAAGATGCACGTGCTCTGCAGATTGAGCAAGTGGAACTCGATCGTGTACGTAAAGATCTGGATGACCAGTTACGTATCATGGAAGAAGATACCTTTCAGCGTGTAGAAAAGATGCTGATTGGAAAAATCGTTGATGGTGGCCCCAGCCATATTAAAGCAGGTACTAAAGTCACCAAGTCCTATCTAGCCGAAATAGAGCGGGATAAGTGGCTTGAAATCCGTCTGCGCAACGAAGAATCAGCTGCCCAATTGGAAGCTATCGCTGAACAGATCAAAGCACAACGTGAAACATTTCGTGACAAGTACGAAGAGAAAAAACGCAAGCTCACCGCTGGTGATGATCTAGCACCTGGCGTGTTGAAGATGGTTAAGTGCTATGTTGCTGTAAAACGCCGCGTACAGCCTGGTGACAAAATGGCGGGACGCCACGGTAACAAGGGTGTTATCTCAACCATCGTCCCAGTTGAAGACATGCCATTTGATGAGCTCGGAGAGCCTGTTGATATCGTGCTGAATCCTCTCGGCGTACCCTCTCGAATGAATGTCGGTCAGGTATTGGAGACCCATCTTGGGTTTGCTGCCAAAGGTGTAGGTCGTCGCATTGGTGCGATGCTCGACGCGCACAACAAAATGGCTGAGTTGAGAAAATATCTGGATAAGGTCTACAACACCAGCGGTAAGAACGAGGACATTGACTCCTTCACTGATGAAGAGGTTGTGACAATGTGTGAGAACCTGCGAAAGGGTGTGCCTATGGCAACGCCGGTATTCGATGGTGCCCACGAGTCAGAAGTGAAAAACATGCTCGAACTGGCAGGACTGCCTGAGAGCGGCCAATGCAAGCTGTTCGATGGCCGTACAGGTGACTCTTTCGAGCGTGACGTCACGGTAGGATATATGTACATGCTGAAACTCAACCATCTGGTTGATGACAAGATGCATGCCCGTTCAACCGGACCATACAGCCTTGTTACCCAGCAGCCGTTGGGTGGTAAAGCACAGTTTGGTGGTCAGCGTTTCGGTGAGATGGAGGTCTGGGCACTGGAGGCTTATGGTGCCGCCTACACCTTGCAGGAGATGCTCACGGTCAAATCGGATGATGTCAATGGCCGTACCCGCATGTACAAAAACATCGTTGATGGTAATCATCAGATGGAAGCAGGCATGCCCGAATCGTTCAACGTGTTGGTCAAGGAGATTCGATCTCTGGCTATTAACATTGAACTGGAACAGGACTGAAGTACTGACGCGAGTCAGTAACTGAATGCAGGAGAGACGATCTTGAAAGATCTACTGAATATTCTTAAGCAGCAGGGTCAGACTGAAGACTTCGATGCCATCCGTATAGGTTTGGCGTCGCCGGATATGATCCGTTCCTGGTCCTATGGCGAAGTAAAAAAACCTGAGACCATTAACTATCGTACGTTTAAGCCTGAGCGTGATGGGCTTTTTTGTGCCAAGATTTTTGGCCCGGTCAGCGACTATGAATGCTTGTGTGGCAAATATAAGCGCTTAAAACACCGTGGTGTTGTATGTGAGAAGTGTGGTGTTGAAGTAACCCTCGCAAAGGTGCGTCGTGAACGTATGGGACATATTGAGCTGGCCAGTCCGGTAGCTCATATCTGGTTCCTCAAATCATTACCTTCACGTATCGGTCTGTTGATGGATATGACCCTGCGCGACATCGAGCGGGTTCTCTATTTTGAATCTTTCGTGGTCGTAGATCCGGGGATGACTCCTCTGGAGCGTGGTCAGTTGTTGACTGATGAGCAGTATCTTGACGCTATTGAAGAGAATGGTGATGAGTTCGATGCCCGTATGGGTGCCGAGGCTGTTTACGAACTACTGAAAACCATAGATATCCCGGAAGAGATTAAAAGACTGCGTGAAGAGATCGATGGTACTAACTCTGAGACCAAGATCAAAAAATTCACTAAGCGTCTTAAATTGCTGGAGTCGTTGAACGGATCAGGTAACCGTCCAGAGTGGATGGTTATGACTGTACTGCCGGTCCTTCCGCCGGAGCTGCGTCCTCTGGTTCCACTGGACGGTGGTCGTTTTGCAACCTCCGATCTGAACGATCTTTACCGCCGGGTAATCAATCGTAACAACCGTTTGAAACGCCTGCTCGATCTGAACGCCCCAGATATCATTGTACGTAACGAAAAACGTATGTTGCAGGAGTCGGTAGATGCGCTGTTGGATAACGGTCGCAGAGGTCGAGCCATTACAGGTACAAACCGTCGTCCGTTGAAGTCACTGGCCGACATGATCAAGGGTAAACAGGGACGCTTCCGTCAGAATCTGCTGGGTAAACGTGTCGACTACTCTGGCCGTTCTGTAATCGTGGTTGGACCTACCCTTAAACTGCACCAGTGTGGTCTGCCTAAGCGTATGGCACTGGAGCTGTTCAAGCCATTCATTTTCAGTAAGCTGCAATTGCGTGGTTTGGCAACAACAATCAAGGCCGCCAAAAAGCTGGTTGAGCGTGGCTCAGGCGAAGTATGGGATATCCTGGAAGAGGTCATCCGTGAACATCCAGTTATGCTTAACCGCGCGCCAACCTTGCATCGCCTGGGCATACAGGCATTTGAGCCGGTGCTGATTGAAGGTAAAGCGATTCAACTTCATCCATTGGTCTGTACCGCTTTCAACGCTGACTTTGACGGCGACCAGATGGCTGTCCATGTGCCGTTGTCCCTGGAAGCTCAGCTTGAAGCCCGCAGCTTGATGATGGCAACCAACAATATTCTCTCTCCAGCGAATGGTGACCCAATCATCGTACCTTCGCAGGATGTGGTGTTGGGTCTCTATTTCATGACCAGAGACCGAATTAATGCCAAGGGCGAAGGGATGGCTTTCGCTGATGTAGCCGAAGCAAAAAGGGCTTATGAAGCCGGGTTTGCAGATCTGCAGGCGCGGGTGAAGGTGAGAATGAAGGAGTCGATCCTCGATGAGGAGGGTAATCTCTCCGAAGAGATTCGGATAATCGACACCACGATAGGCCGGACTCTGGTCTACGATATCGTACCTTCAGGTTTACCATTCTCCCTGGTAGATCAGGCGATGGGCAAGAAAGTCATTTCCAACCTCATTAATGCCTCCTATCGGCAGCTGGGTTTGAAAGATACAGTTATTTTCGCCGATCAGCTTATGTACATGGGCTTCCGTTATGCAACTCGGGCTGCGGTCTCCTTCTGTTCGAATGACATGGTGGTTCCTGAAGAGAAGAGCGAGATTCTCGCATTTGCTGAATCTGAAGTCAGAGAGATTGAAAATCAATACACCTCCGGTCTTGTCACCAATGGTGAACGCTATAACAAGGTAGTTGATATCTGGTCCCATACAAATGATCAGGTAGCCAAGGCGATGATGAGTAAATTGGGTAAAGAGATGGTTCAAGACCGTGATGGCAATCAGGTCGAGCAGGACTCCTTTAACTCCGTCTATATGATGGCCGATTCCGGTGCTCGTGGCTCAGCTGCTCAGATCAGGCAGTTGGCCGGTATGCGTGGTTTGATGGCTAAACCTGATGGCTCCATTATCGAAACGCCTATCACTGCGAACTTCCGCGAAGGGCTGGATGTACTTCAGTACTTTATCTCAACCCATGGTGCTCGTAAGGGACTGGCTGATACGGCGCTGAAAACAGCTAACTCCGGTTATCTGACCCGCCGACTGGTCGATGTTGCACAGGATATGGTGGTACTTGAGGAAGAGTGTGGCACTGAAGATGGCTTATTGATGCAGCCTATCATCGAAGGTGGTGACGTTGTTGAACCACTAAGAGAGCGTATTCTCGGTCGTGTAACTGCGGTGCCCGTCTATCAGCCTGGCGGAGACAAAGCTGTCTGTGAAGCGGGTGTGCTGTTAGATGAGAAGTGGGTTGAAATACTCGAAACCGCCGGTGTTGACCAGGTTATAGTACGTTCAGCGATAACCTGTGATGCCAAGGTTGGTGTCTGCGGTAAATGTTACGGACGTGACCTCGCTCGAGGCCATCAGGTTAATATGGGTGAATCTGTGGGGGTCATTGCGGCTCAATCCATTGGTGAGCCAGGCACACAGCTGACAATGCGTACCTTCCATATTGGTGGTGCGGCATCCCGTTCTGCTGCAGTCAATAATATCCAGGTTAAGGCTGATGGTACGGCCAAGCTGCATAACATCAAGACGGTTAAGCACTCCAGTGGCCATCTGGTGGCAACCTCACGTTCAGGTGAATTGACCATTGTTGATGATGTAGGCCGTGAGCGTGAGCGTTATAAGGTTCCTTATGGTGCGACTCTGCAGGTGGAAGATGGTTCGGCAGTTGATGGTGGTCAGATTGTTGCCAACTGGGATCCGCACACTCATCCGGTTGTTACCGAAGTGGAAGGTGTACTGCGATTTGTGGATTTCGTAGATGGCGTAACCGTGCAGAAAAAGACCGATGATGTTACCGGTCTGAGTTCTCTTGAAGTCATTGATCCAAAACAGCGGCCACCAGCAGGTAAAGATATTCGACCCATGGTAAAGCTGGTTGACGCCGAGGGTGTGGATCTGAATATCGCAGGTACAGATATACCGGCGCATTACTATCTTCCCGCAAATGCGGTTGTTAATGTGCAAGACGGTGCAAACGTCGGAGTAGGTGATATTCTGGCGCGTATCCCGCAGGAGTCATCCAAGACTCGTGATATCACAGGTGGTCTGCCTCGTGTTGCTGATCTTTTTGAGGCGCGCAAACCGAAAGACCCGGCGATTCTTGCCGAAGAGACAGGTACTGTCAGTTTTGGTAAGGATACCAAGGGTAAGCAGCGTTTGATCATTACTGATTCAGATGGCGAGCAGCACGAGGAGTTGATTCCCAAGTGGCGCCATGTGAATGTGTTTGAAGGTGAGCAGGTGGTCAAGGGTGAAGTGATCTCCGATGGCGAACTCAATCCCCATGACATACTGCGCCTGAAAGGTGTCACAGATCTAGCGGAATACCTGGTGAAGGAGATTCAGGATGTCTACCGACTGCAGGGCGTTAAGATCAATGACAAACACATCGAGGTGATCATTCGCCAGATGTTGCGCAAGGTAGAGATTTCAGTGACAGGAGACAGTCGCTTCCTCAAAGGAGAGCAGGTGGAAAGAACCATGTTGGCTGAAGAGACTGAAGCTCTGCGTGCCGAGGGTAAACATCCAGCACTTTTTGATCCGCTCCTGCTGGGTATTACCAAAGCTTCATTGGCAACCGAGTCATTTATATCTGCCGCTTCGTTCCAGGAGACAACACGGGTACTGACAGAGGCTGCAGTAAGAGGATTAGGAGATCGTCTCCACGGCTTGAAGGAGAACGTCATTGTTGGTCGTTTAATCCCATCAGGTACCGGTCTCTCCTATCATAATGATCGACGTCGTAGACGCCACGAGGAGACAATGGAGCCCGAAGCCAAGAACGAGCTCGTCGTGGAAGACGTGGAACAAGCGTTCAAAGAGGCACTTAACACCCCTGAGGGCGAATAAAGATTGTGTAAGTGATATTACATACTTCTTGACATGGGGCTGGAGTGGGCATAGAATGCGCGCTCCTTGGACAGGCCGGCCTTTGCCGGCCTGTCGTTTCTGAAGCTCAAAGCGCCTCATAAAGCGTTGTTGAGTAAAGTGATTTAAGCCAGAGAATGTGCGTGGCCCATATGCTGTTTAATAAGGCGGCAAGAGGTACTGTTCTCCGGTTTTTTTATGCAAATAGCAAAGATGACGTCTCTGGAGACGGAATAGATGGCGACAATCAATCAGCTGGTGCGCAAGCCCAGGAAGAGAAAAGTCCAAAAGAGTAATGTGCCGGCACTGGAGGCTTGTCCGCAGCGCCGTGGCGTGTGTACCCGTGTGTATACCACTACACCGAAAAAGCCTAACTCTGCGCTACGTAAGGTGGCTCGTGTCAGGTTGACCAATGGCTACGAAGTCTCAAGTTACATTGGTGGTGAGGGGCATAATCTTCAGGAGCACTCGGTCGTATTGATTCGTGGTGGGCGTGTGAAGGATTTGCCTGGTGTTCGCTATCACGTAGTGCGCGGTAGCCTTGATACTTCAGGTGTCGAGAAGCGGCGTCAGGGTCGTTCCAAGTACGGTGCTAAGCGACCTAAAGGCTAGGTCAACATCATTCAACAGGTTTGAGATAGAGCAATGCCAAGAAGACGAGTTGCAGCAAAGCGAGAAACTTTGCCAGATCCTAAGTACGGAAGTGAACTGCTGGCCAAATTCATCAATATGGTGATGCAGGACGGTAAAAAGTCTGTCGCAGAAAAAATTCTCTACGGAGCATTGGATTCGGTGATCGATAAGAGAGGCGGTGAGCCTTTGGATCTGCTTGAAACTGCACTGGAAAATGTGCGCCCCCTGGTTGAGGTTAAATCTCGTCGGGTCGGTGGCGCAACCTATCAGGTTCCAGTTGAGGTGCGTCCAAACAGACGTAATTCACTAGCTATGCGTTGGCTGATTGATGCCTCTCGTAAGCGTAGTGAGAAGTCTATGGCTTACCGGTTGGCTGGTGAGTTGTTGGATGCCTCAGAGAATAAAGGTGCGGCAGTCAAGAAGAAGGATGATACGCATCGTATGGCGGAGGCCAATAAGGCATTCTCACACTATCGCTGGTAAGCGATCGATTAACCCTTTTAACTTTAGCTCTTTAAAAACAGGTTTGTAACGTGGCACGGAAAACTCCTATCGAGCGCTATCGCAATATTGGCATCATGGCGCACATCGATGCTGGTAAAACGACGACAACTGAGCGTGTACTCTATTACACGGGCGTCTCTCACAAGATTGGTGAGGTGCACGATGGTGCGGCAACCATGGATTGGATGGAGCAAGAGCAGGAGCGTGGTATTACTATCACCTCTGCGGCTACGACCTGTTTTTGGAGTGGTATGGCTCAGCAGTTTCCTGAGCATCGCCTCAATATAATCGATACCCCTGGACATGTGGACTTCACTATCGAAGTAGAGCGCTCCTTGCGTGTACTTGATGGTGCGGTATTCGTGCTCTGTGCAGTCGGTGGCGTCGAGCCTCAGTCAGAAACTGTTTGGCGTCAAGCCAACAAATACAATGTCCCCCGTATGGCTTTCGTCAATAAGATGGATCGTATGGGTGCTGATTTCTTTAGAGTGGTTCAGCAGTTCAAGGATCGCCTTGGTGCCAATGCGGTACCTATTCAGGTTCCAGTTGGTGCGGAAGAGGGCTTCAAGGGACTTATTGATCTCGTGAAGATGAAATCGGTCGTCTGGAGCGAAGAGAATATGGGCGTTGAATTCGAATACGCCGATATCCCCGCAGATTTACAAGAGACTTGTGACGAGTGGCGTGAGCACATGGTAGAGGCTGCGGCTGAAGCTAATGATGAGCTCATGGAGAAGTATCTCGAAAGCGGCGATTTGTCAGAAGAAGAGATTCTTGCTGGCTTAAGAAAGCGTACTCTTGATCTCGAGATTGTCCCGGTTACCTGTGGTTCGGCATTCAAAAACAAGGGTGTTCAGGCGGTACTTGATAAGATTATTGAGGTGATGCCGTCGCCAGTTGATGTGCCAGCTATCACCGGTGTTCTGGATGATGCAGCAGGTACTGAAGAAGAGCGCCCATCAGATGACAACGCGCCTTTTTCTGCGCTGGCATTCAAGATTGCTACCGATCCATTTGTTGGAACCTTGACCTTCTTTCGGGCCTATTCAGGTGTCCTGAAATCCGGTGATTCAATTTATAACCCAGTTAAGGGTAAGAAAGAGCGTGTTGGCCGCATCTTACAGATGCACTCTAATTCTCGTGAAGAGATCAAAGAGGTATTGGCTGGCGATATCGCTGCTGCGGTTGGCCTCAAGGATGTCACCACAGGTGACACGCTATGTGCAATCGATAAGCCGATTACCCTTGAGCGCATGGAGTTCCCTGAGCCTGTAATCTCAGTTGCGGTTGAGCCGAAGACCAAGACTGATCAGGAAAAGATGGGCATCGCACTCTCCAAGCTTGCACAGGAGGATCCTTCCTTCCGAGTCAGCTCAGATGAGGAGTCTGGCCAGACGATCATTTCTGGTATGGGTGAGTTGCATCTCGATATTATCGTTGACCGTATGCGTCGAGAGTTCAAGGTAGAGGCTAACGTTGGTGCACCTCAGGTGGCCTATCGTGAAACCATCCGCTCTTCGGTTGAGCAGGAAGGTAAGTTTGTACGTCAGTCGGGTGGTCGTGGTCAATTCGGTCATGTCTACCTACGCATCGAGCCTCAAGAGGCGGGTGCAGGTTACGAGTTCGCAAATGAGATCGTCGGTGGTGCAGTACCACGTGAGTACATCCCGGCAGTCGATAAAGG
The DNA here is from genome assembly GCA_040506275.1 of Candidatus Thiodiazotropha sp. DIVDIV. Taxonomy (GTDB): domain Bacteria; phylum Pseudomonadota; class Gammaproteobacteria; order Chromatiales; family Chromatiaceae; genus Thiodiazotropha. The sequence continues at coordinate 349,031 of JBEVXD010000003.1, read as the reverse complement.
TGTCCAGGAAGCTATGGGTAACGGCGTTATCGCAGGTTATCCAGTAGTTGATGTGAAGGTCACACTTTATGATGGCTCTTATCACGATGTCGACTCTAACGAAATGGCTTTTAAAATTGCCGGCTCCATGTGTTTCAAGCAGGGTGCGCAGAATGCGAAGCCTGTTCTCCTGGAGCCTGTCATGAAGGTTGAGGTTACAACGCCTGAAGAGTACATGGGCGATGTTATGGGTGATCTCAACAGTCGTCGCGGTATCGTGCAGGGTATGGATGATGCGCCTGCCGGCCGCCAGATCAGGGCTGAAGTTCCACTGTCAGAGATGTTCGGTTATGCGACCGATCTTCGCTCGGCCACACAGGGTCGCGCCAACTACAGTATGGAATTTGGTAAATATGCAGAGGTGCCGGCAAGCATTGCCGACGCCGTAATCAAGAAACAGTAACGGGTATAGGGGTAGCACTGTGTCCAAGGAAAAATTCGAACGCACAAAGCCGCATGTCAATGTGGGCACGATTGGTCACGTAGACCACGGCAAGACCACGCTGACAGCGGCGATCACAACAGTCCAAGCGGCCAAATATGGTGGCGAGCAGCGTGCCTTTGACCAAATTGATAATGCGCCGGAAGAGAGAGAGCGTGGTATAACCATCGCGACCTCGCACGTGGAGTATGAGTCAGATACACGTCACTACGCACATGTGGACTGCCCTGGGCATGCTGACTATGTAAAGAACATGATCACTGGTGCAGCGCAGATGGACGGTGCGATCCTGGTGGTATCAGCAGCGGATGGCCCGATGCCTCAGACCCGTGAGCACATCCTGCTTTCGCGTCAGGTTGGTGTGCCGTACATCGTGGTCTACCTGAACAAGGCGGACATGGTCGATGACGAAGAGCTGCTTGAGCTGGTAGAGATGGAAGTGCGTGAGCTGCTGGACAGCTACGAATTTCCAGGAGATGACACCCCGATCGTAGTGGGATCAGCGCTGAAAGCGCTAGAGGGTGATACTTCTGAGATTGGCAGTCAGTCAATCGACAAGCTGGTTGAGGCGCTGGACACTTACATTCCGGAGCCTGAGCGTGCAGTAGATGGCGCTTTTCTGATGCCGATCGAGGATGTTTTCTCGATTTCCGGTCGCGGAACCGTGGTAACGGGTCGTGTTGAGCGAGGCGTAGTCAAGGTTGGTGAAGAGATCGAGATTGTTGGTATCAAAGATACCTCCAAGACGACCTGTACCGGCGTAGAGATGTTCCGCAAGCTGCTTGATCAGGGTGAAGCGGGGGATAACGTGGGTGTACTGCTACGTGGTACGAAGCGTGATGAAGTGGAGCGAGGCCAGGTACTGGCACATCCAGGGTCAATAACACCGCACACCCATTTTGAGTGTGAAGTGTATGTATTGAGTAAAGATGAAGGTGGACGACATACTCCATTCTTCAGTAACTACCGTCCACAGTTTTACTTCCGTACAACTGATGTGACCGGAGCTTGTGATCTTCCAGAGGGTGTAGAGATGGTAATGCCCGGAGATAACGTGAAGATGGTTGTAAAACTGATAGCACCGATCGCGATGGAAGAGGGTCTGCGTTTTGCGATCCGCGAAGGTGGTCGGACAGTGGGTGCCGGTGTGGTGTCCAAGGTTATCGAGTAATAGATAATGGCTAACCAGAGAATACGAATTCGTCTCAAAGCATTTGATCATCGTCTGATTGATCAATCTGCCCGCGAGATTGTGGAAACCGCAAAGCGGACAGGCGCCCATGTGCGTGGCCCGATTCCACTACCGACTAAGAATGAGCGTTATACCATTCTGATTTCACCGCATGTCAACAAAGATGCACGAGATCAGTATGAGATCCGCACCCATAAGCGTCTGCTCGATATTGTCGAGCCGACAGATAAGACTGTGGATGCGTTAATGAAGCTCGATTTGGCTGCCGGCGTCGACGTGCAGATCAAACTGAACTGAGGTTAAGAACGATGGCGATTGGAGTAGTCGGCCGGAAGGCAGGAATGACCCGAGTGTTTACCGAACAAGGTGATTCTGTGCCTGTTACGGTTATAGAGGTTGAACCCAACCGTGTTACACAGCTGAAGTCTGAAGATGCCGATGGGTATCTTGCTGTTCAGATTACTACCGGTGCTCGCAAAGCGTCACGGGTAAGTAAACCAGCTGCCGGGCATTATGCGAAAGCAGGTGTCGAGGCTGGGCGTAATATGTGGGAGTTTCGTGCTCAATCATCTGATGTTGAAGGCATTGAAGTGGGAAGTGAGATTAAAGCTGACCTTTTTGAAGCTGGCCAGATTGTAGATGTACGCGGCAAGACTCAGGGTAAAGGTTTTCAGGGTGGTGTGAAGCGTCATAACTTCCATATGCAGGATGCAACCCATGGTAACTCACTGTCACATCGTGCCCCTGGTTCGATTGGACAATGTCAAACCCCTGGCCGTGTCTTCAAAGGTAAGAAGATGGCAGGTCACATGGGTGCAGCACAGCGTTGCCAGCAGAACCTTGAAATTGTTCGCGTTGACACAGAGCGTAATCTGCTCTTGGTTAAAGGTTCAGTGCCGGGCTCCAGAGGGGGTGACGTCATCGTTACGCCTGCTGTGAAGATGAAGAATAAAGGGTGACAGTAATGGATCTCAACGTAAAGACAGCCGCTGGATCTCAGACAATGCAGGTATCTGATGATGTCTTCGGCGCAGAATTCAAGCAGTCACTGATACATCAAGTGGTTTCTGCTTATATGTCTGCAGCGCGTGCTGGTACTAAAGCACAAAAGAATCGTGCTGCAGTAAGAGGCGGTGGCGCCAAGCCTTTCCGTCAGAAAGGTACTGGCCGTGCCCGAGCAGGTACCAGCCGTAGTCCGATATGGCGCAGTGGTGGTGTGAACTTTGCTGCTGCTCCGCGCAGTTATGCCCAAAAGGTAAATCGTAAGATGTACCGTGGAGCAATTCGGTCAATTCTATCGGAACTCAACCGTCAGGAGAGATTGGTGGTGGTCGACGAGATCAGTATCACTGAACCAAAGACGAAAGAGTTGGTTGGAAAGCTGAAGGGATTGGATATTAACGATGTCCTCGTAGTATCCGAAAGCCCTGACGAGAATCTCTATTTGGCATCACGCAACCTGTATGGTGTCGATGTACGCGATGTGGAAGAGATAGACCCAGTTAGTCTGGTCGCCTATGAGCATATCTTGGTTACCGAGAGTGCGGTCAAAAAACTTGAGGAGCGTCTGGCATGAATAATGAACGTCTCATGAAGGTTCTTTTGAGTCCGCTGGTTTCGGAAAAAAGCAGCATTATTGCAGACCAAAACGCTCAATATACCTTTCGTGTAACGACTGACGCTACCAAGCGTGAGATTGCGAAAGCGGTTGAAAAGTTGTTTGAGGTCGAGGTCGAACGTGTGCAAGTGGTGAACGTCAAAGGAAAGCAAAAACGCTTTGGCGCCATCAATGGAAAACGTTCCGACTGGAAAAAAGCATATGTACGTCTCAAGGCTGGCAGCGAAATAGATTTCGCTTCTGGTGCATGAGCAAGTAATACAGGATTGGGATAATGGCAGTCGTTAAATCAAAACCGACCTCTGCAGGCCGCAGGTTTGTGGTCAAAGTTGTCGATGCAGAACTCCACAAGGGTGCGCCCCATGGTCCTCTGCTGGCAAAGAAGAGCAAGAGCGGTGGTCGTAACAACAACGGTCGTATAACTACCCGTCATCGTGGTGGTGGTCACAAACAACGCTATCGTATTATCGATTTCAAGCGTAATAAGGAAGCTATTCCTGCTGTCGTTGAAAGACTTGAGTACGATCCTAATCGAACAGCACGAATCGCATTGATTCGTTATGCAGATGGCGAGCGCAGCTATATTATTGCGCCTAATAATCTGCATGTTGGAGATACTATAGAGTCGGGAACAGCAGCACCGATTAAAACCGGTAACTGTCTCCCTCTGCGCAACATGCCGCTTGGTTCGATTGTGCATTGTATAGAAATGAAGCCTGGTAAAGGTGCTCAAATCGCTCGTTCCGCAGGGTCTGCAGTTCAGTTGGTCGCTCGCGAAGGTGAGTACGCCACACTGCGTTTGCGTTCAGGTGAAATGAGAAAGGTACCCGCAGACTGCAGAGCAGTGATTGGTGAGGTGTCAAACTCTGAGCATAACCTGCGTTCGCTGGGTAAAGCCGGTGCTACACGTTGGAAGGGTATTCGTCCAACTGTGCGTGGTGTTGCCATGAACCCGGTTGATCATCCACATGGTGGTGGTGAAGGCCGTACATCTGGTGGACGTCATCCAGTATCTCCTTGGGGTACACCCACCAAGGGTTATAAGACCCGCACCAACAAGCGCACGAACAAGATGATTGTTCGTCGTAGAAACCGTAAATAGATAATTAGGGGTTAGAGTCGTGCCACGTTCAGTCAGAAAAGGCCCATTCATTGACCACCATCTGGTAAAGAAGGTGGACGAAGCGGTAGCCCAGAACAACAAGCGTCCTATCAAAACCTGGTCACGCAGATCTGTCGTGTTCCCTGAAATGGTAGGATTGACCATTGCGATATATAACGGCAAGCAGCATGTGCCAGTACTGGTGTCCGAAAATATGGTCGGACATAAACTGGGTGAGTTTGCCCTAACCCGTACTTATCGTGGTCATGCCGCAGATAAGAAGTCCAAGTAAGGGAGGATAACGATGCAAACAACAGCAAAGTTACGTCATGCCCGACTTGCGGCTCAAAAAGGTCGTTTGGTCGCTGACCAAATCCGCGGTCTACCGGTAGAGCAGGCACTTAATATTCTGTCGTTCAGCAAGAAAAAGGGCGCAGTATTGGTAAAGAAAGTGCTCGAGTCAGCTATTGCTAATGCTGAGCATAATGATGGTGCTGATATCGACGAGTTGAAGGTTGCGGCTGTGAGTGTAGACGAAGGCCCTACCATGAAGCGTATTCGTGCTCGGGCTAAAGGCCGTGCATCCAGAATTCTCAAGCGAACCAGTCACATTAATGTGACGGTTGCAGAAAAGTAAAAGGCAAGAGAGGCCGAAATGGGTCAGAAAGTACATCCAACCGGGATACGTCTTGGCATTGTTAAAGACTGGACATCCAAGTGGTATGCAGATTCTAAGCAGTATGCCACTCTTCTTAACAACGATCTTGTAGTACGTGACTATCTGAAAAAGAGGTTGTCTCAAGCCTCAGTCAGTCACATTCAGATTGATCGGCCGGCCAACAATGCCCACATAACTGTTCACACAGCCCGTCCGGGTCTGGTGATCGGTAAGAAAGGTGAAGATATTGATGCATTGCGTGCTGAAGTATCTGCCATGATGGGTATTCCGGTACACATGAGTATCGAAGAGATTCGTAAGCCTGAACTGGACGCTCAGTTGGTTGCCGAGAGTATCGCGCAGCAGCTCGAACGTCGTGTTATGTTCCGCCGCGCTATGAAGCGGTCTGTACAGAACGCGATGCGTCTTGGTGCAGAGGGTATCAAAGTCAATATCGGCGGTAGATTGAATGGAGCTGAAATTGCTCGTTCTGAGTGGTATCGCGAAGGTCGTGTTCCATTGCATACCCTGCGTGCAGATATTGATTACGGTTTTGCTGAAGCCAATACCACTTATGGCATTATCGGTGTCAAGGTATGGGTTTTCAAAGGTGAAATATACGGTGATCGCGAGGAAGTTGAGGTTGAGACCAAGCCCGCAGCATCGAGCAAGAGGTCTTAAGTCATGTTACAGCCAAAACGGACAAAATTTCGCAAACAACACAAAGGTCGCAATCGTGGCCTAGCGTTTGCCGGTAGCTCGGTCTCCTTTGGTGAGTATGGTCTGAAGTCGACTGGCCGGGGACGAATTACTGCACGCCAGATCGAAGCAGCGCGTCGCGCGATCACCCGACATGTTAAACGTGGTGGTAAGATCTGGATTCGTGTTTTCCCTGATAAACCAATCACCAAGAAGCCACTCGAAGTACGCCAAGGTAAAGGTAAGGGTAATGTGGAGTACTGGGTTGCACAGATTCAACCTGGGCGCATGCTCTACGAAATTGAAGGCATTTCCGAAGAAATCGCACGTGAAGCGTTCGCGCTAGCATCTGCAAAGCTGCCTGTAGCGACTTCTTTCGTGAAACGGACGGTAATGTAATGAAAGCATCTGAGATTAGAGCGAAGTCGCAACAGGAGTTAACCAGTACACTGGACGAACTCTTGAAAGAACAGTTCAACCTGCGCATGCAACAGGGAACCGGGCAGCTTGCACGTCCCTCCCGCATGAATGAAGTTCGTAAAGATATTGCGCGGATCAAGACTGTGATGAATGAACAGAAGTCAGGTGACGCATCATGAGTGAGCAACAGGCAACTAACCGTACACTGATTGGCCAAGTGATCAGTGACGCAATGGATAAGACAATCACAGTCACCGTTGAACGGCGAGTGAAGCATCCGGTTTACGGAAAATTTATGCGGCGCTCAACCAAGGTTCACGCTCATGATGAGACGAATGAATGTCATTCCGGTGATACCGTGATGGTAGAGCAGTGCCGACCACTGTCGAAAAGCAAGACCTGGCGGCTGGTGAAGGTGCTGGAGCGTGCGAGCTGATCTTTAGCAGTTTGTGCCAATCGTAACTATTTGGAATTAGGGCAATACCATGATTCAGATGCAGACTAACCTAAACGTCGCTGACAATAGCGGCGCGAAGCGGGTTCAGTGCATAAAGGTGCTAGGCGGTTCTCACCGTCGTTATGCCGGCGTCGGCGACATTGTTAAAGTCAGTGTCAAAGATGCAATACCCCGGGGTAAAGTAAAGAAAGGTGACGTCTACAATGCGGTTGTTGTACGCACCAGAAAGGGTGTTCGTCGACCTGATGGATCGGTGATTCGTTTCGATTCCAATGCTGCCGTACTGCTGAACAGTGCATTACAGCCAATTGGTACACGTATCTTTGGTCCCGTCACCCGTGAATTAAGGAGTGAGCGTTTTATGAAAATAATTTCGCTTGCACCTGAAGTTTTGTGAGGCAGCACTAATGGCAAGCAAGATAAAGAAAGGTGACGAAGTTATCGTCATTACTGGAAAGGATAAAGGTAAGCGCGGTACTGTAGTCAAGACGCTGGAAAATGATCGATTGGTCGTCGAAAACGTCAATATGGCAAAAAAGCATACCAAGCCAAACCCTAATAAGGGTGAACCTGGAGGTATCCTGGACAAGGAGATGCCGCTACACATCTCCAATGTGGCTTTGTATAACCCGGCAACTGACAAGGCTGATCGGGTTGGTTTCAAAATTCTCGAAGATGGCAAGAAGGTTCGGATTTTTAAATCCAACCAAGAAGTCGTCGACATTTGAGGCACGATGAGAGATGGCTAGGTTACAGCAATATTATAGTGAGACTGTTGTCCAAAATCTGATGGACAAGTTTCAGTTCAAAAGCATCATGGAAGTGCCGAAGATCACCAAAATAACCTTGAATATGGGTGTTGGTGAGGCAATCGGTGATAAAAAAGTTCTAGAGCACGCGGTAGGTGACATGGAGAAGATTGCCGGTCAAAAGGCTGTCATTACCCATGCCAGAAAATCTATCGCTGGTTTCAAGGTCCGTGAAGGATGGCCGATTGGTTGCAAGGTCACACTACGCAGAGAGCGTATGTATGAATTTCTTGATCGACTGATTAACATCTCGATACCTCGTATCCGTGACTTTCGAGGCTTGAGCAGCAAGTCATTTGATGGTCGTGGAAACTATTCAATGGGTGTCAAAGAGCAGATTATGTTTCCTGAGATCGATTACGACAAAATCGACGCACTGCGTGGTTTGGATATTACCATCACCACTACAGCGCGTACTGATGATGAAGGTCGTGCACTCTTGGAAGCCTTTAAGTTTCCTTTTAAGAGCTGAGTTTAATATGGCAAAGAAAAGCATGATCGCACGTGAAGCAAAACGTGCACGTACGGTTTCCCGGTTTGCTGCGAAACGTGATGCTCTCAAAGCTGTGATCAAGAATCCAAACAGCAGTTTTGAAGAGGTCGAAGTGGCGGTAGGTAAATTACAGAAATTACCTAGGGATGCCAGTCCTGCACGCAAGCGGAATCGCTGCCAGGTGACAGGTCGCCCACACGGTGTTTACCGCAAATTTGGCTTGTGCAGAAACAAACTGCGTGAAGCGGCAATGCGGGGTGATGTTCCAGGGCTTGTTAAAGCTAGCTGGTAACAGTATAATCCTGCGCCCTTACCCGAGTGCCCTGATGCGCTTGGTTTTTTAATCGTTAGGTATCGCGCCATAAAGGCGGACTGACCTTAGGAGCTCAAATATGAGTATGTCAGATCCCATAGCGGATATGCTCACACGTATACGTAATGGCCAGGCAGCCAAGAAAACGACTGTCGAGCTGCCCTCTTCCAAGCAAAAGGTTGCAATTGCCAACCTTCTGAAAAGCGAAGGCTATATCCAAGAAGTTTCAGTTAAAGAAGATAGCCCGAAACCAACACTGGTTTTGGAGTTGCGCTATTTTCAGGGTCGTCCTGTAATTGAAATTATCAAACGTGTCAGTCGTCCAGGGCTGCGTGTATATAAAGGTAGAGATGATCTGCCAAAAGTACGTGCTGGACTTGGGGTTGCGATTATCTCCACATCAAAAGGTGTGATGACCGATCGTGCCGCACGTGAACTCGGCCAGGGCGGTGAAGTTATCGCCTTTGTTGCATAGGAGGTCGAATCATGTCACGTGTAGCAAAAAGTCCTATCGCATTGCCTTCCGGTATTACCGTGAAAATGGCTGGTCAGTCGATATCTGTAAAAGGGCCAAAAGGTGAAATGGCTCTGAATCTTCATCCTGATGTAACAGTCAAAGAAGAAGATAAGAACCTGAACATAGCACCCAGAGCTGAATCGAAATCAGCTTGGGCCATGGCAGGAACATTTCGTGCCTTGGTAAACAACATGGTCACCGGCGTAAGCCAGGGATTCGAAAAGAAATTACAGTTGGTCGGTGTTGGTTATAGAGCACAGGCCGGTGGTAAAAGCCTCAATTTAAATCTTGGTTTTTCACACCCAATCGATTATCCAGTTCCAGAGGGCATCAGCATTGCTACGCCTTCACCTACTGAGATCATTGTGAGTGGCAGTGATAAACAGCGTGTTGGCCAAGTGGCTGCAGAGATTCGCTCATACCGTCCACCTGAGCCCTACAAGGGTAAAGGTGTCAGATATGCTGACGAACATGTGGTTCGTAAAGAAGCCAAGAAGAAATAGGTAGAACGATGGACAAGAAACAATCACGTATACGCCGCGGGCGTCGTACCAGAGCAAAGATCCGGGAGCTGGGTGTTCATCGTCTCGCGATACATCGTACACCTCGCCACATTTATGCTCAGGTGATCAGTCCTGATGGTGAGAGTGTATTGGCTAGTGCCTCGACTCTGGACAAGGCAGTACAGGGTGAGATCGACGGTGGAGCCAGCGGTAATGCTAAAGCGGCCTCAGTAGTTGGAAAGGTTGTGGCAGAACGGGCAAAAACTGCCGGTATTGAAAGTGTGGCTTTTGATCGCTCGGGTTTTCGTTACCACGGTCGCGTTAAGGCCCTCGCTGAAGCGGCTCGAGAAGCCGGTCTTCAATTTTAAAGGTTTGGGATTATGGCAAATTTTAATGCAAAGCCTGAGGGTGACGAGTTACTTGAAAAGCTCGTCAATGTTAACCGGGTTGCAAAAGTGGTCAAAGGTGGTCGTCAATTCGGCTTCTCTGCTCTGACGGTTGTTGGTGACGGAAAAGGCAGAGTCGGATTTGGGACCGGTAAGGCTAGAGAAGTTCCGGTTGCTATCCAGAAAGCTATGGAAACTGCACGTAAAAACATGGTCAGCGTAAAGCTCGATGGCTCTACTCTGCAGTATCCACTTGTTGGACGACATGGTGCAGCAAAGGTATTCATGCAACCGGCTTCTGACGGTACTGGCATCATCGCAGGTGGTGCGATGCGTGCAGTCTTTGAAGTGCTGGGTGTGCAGAACGTCTTGGCAAAGTGTATCGGTACTAACAATCCAATGAATGTTGTACGAGCCACCATTAACGGTCTCAACGAAATGGCTGACGCTGAATCAGTTGCCCTGAAACGGGGTAAAAGCGTCGAAGATATCCTGGGGTAAGTCATGGCTGATAAGAAGATGATGCGGGTAAAGCTGGTGCGTAGCGCAAGTGGACGCCTTCCGAGTCATAAAGCATGTGTTAAAGGTCTGGGTCTACGTCGTATGCATCATGAAGTTGACGTTGAAGACACACCTTGCACACGCGGCATGGTTAATAAGGTCAGTTACATGGTTAAGGTAATGGAGTCTTAAAGATGAAATTGAATACACTTCAACCAGCACCGGGAAGTAAGACTACACGCAAGCGTGTAGGTCGTGGTATCGGCAGTGGACTTGGAAAAACCTGCGGACGTGGCCATAAAGGTCAAAAGTCTCGCTCAGGTGGTTTTCATAAGGTCGGTTTCGAAGGTGGTCAAATGCCTTTACAGCGCCGCCTTCCAAAGATCGGTTTCACCTCTCGAGTTTCAATGGTCACTGCTCAGGTTCGTCTGAGCGAGTTAGCTAAAATTGATGGTGATGTCATCGATCTGGATGCTTTAAAGAAAGCGAATGTGATCCGCCGTTCAATGAAGCGTGCGAAGATCTTCGCCTCTGGAAACATCGATCGTGCTGTTACTGTGAAAGGTCTCTCCCTTACTAAGGGTGCAAAGGCAGCTGTAGAAGCCGCCGGTGGTAAGGTCGAATAAGTCATGGCCAACCAAGGTGGAATGATGGGAGCGCTCGGTGGCATGGGGCAGTTGACGGAATTACGTCAACGTCTATTGTTCGTCGCAGGCGCGCTTTTGGTTTTTCGTATTGGTACATTCATACCTGTACCTGGCGTAAATCCAGTAGCTCTGGCTGCCCTCTTTGAGCAGGCACAGGGATCCATTCTGGACATGTTTAACATGTTTTCTGGAGGTGCATTGGAGCGCGCCAGTCTTTTTGCACTTGGTATCATGCCCTATATCTCAGCCTCTATTATTATGCAGTTGATGTCAGCTGTTATCCCGAGTTTGGAGCAGCTGAAGAAAGAAGGTGAGTCGGGACGCAGAAAAATTACCCAGTACACCCGTTATGGAACTGTGGTACTAGCGACATTTCAGGCAGTTGGCATCTCGATTGCTCTACAGAGTCAAACGGTTGGTGGTGAAACTATCGTTGTACATCAGGGTATGGGTTTCGTCGTTACCGCAGCTGTCTCACTTGTGACTGGTACCATGTTTTTGATGTGGCTTGGTGAGCAGATTACAGAGCGCGGTATCGGTAATGGAATATCGATGATCATTTTTGCTGGTATTGTTGCGGGACTTCCTGCTGCGATCGGTGGAACACTTGAGCTGGCTCGTACCGGCGAATTAAATGCAATAACGATACTCTTTCTTTTTGTTCTTGCTATTGCGGTAACAGCATTTGTTGTATTTGTAGAACGCGGTCAGCGTCGCATCACAATCAACTATGCTAAACGCCAGCAAGGTCGCAGAATGCTCGCGGCTCAAAGTACCCATTTACCATTGAAGCTTAATATGGCTGGTGTAATCCCGCCTATTTTCGCCTCCAGTATTATCCTTTTTCCTGCGACTTTAGGGCAGTGGTTTGGAAATACAGAGGGAACACGCTGGATTCAGGACATATTTGCAAAGCTTTCCCCAGGAGAGCCTGTTTATGTCATGGCTTATGCTGCTGCAATTATATTTTTCTGCTTTTTTTATACCGCTTTGGTTTTCAACTCACGTGATACCGCTGACAACTTGAAGCGTTCAGGTGCTTTCATACCGGGTATAAGACCTGGAGAGCAGACTGCAAAGTATATTGATGGCGTTATGTCCCGATTAACGATGGCCGGTGCAATCTATATAACGTTAGTTTGCCTGCTGCCCGAATTTCTAATTGTCGGCTGGAATGTACCTTTCTACTTCGGCGGCACATCATTACTGATTATTGTGGTGGTGGTGATGGATTTTATGGCGCAGGTACAAGCGCACCTGATGTCACACCAGTATGACGGCTTGATGAAAAAGGCCAATTTAAAAGGTGGCGGCAGCGGTGGTCTGCTGCGCTGATTTGACCGAATCTTATTTGGAGTCTGTAACATGAAAGTGCGTGCATCCGTAAAAAAAATCTGCCGCAAATGCAAGATTGTTCGCCGTAATGGTGTAGTGCGTGTCATCTGTAAAGAAGGCCGCCATAAGCAACGTCAGGGTTAACCTGATTAAAAAATGACGGGGTGATGGCTTGATCAAGTCCGTTGCCTGAGGTATTATTGTGCGTTTCCCTTCGGAATAATTTCGGCGGGATACATTAGGAGATTAGTGAGATGGCTCGAATTGCAGGAGTCAACATTCCGGATCGTAAGCATGCAGTTATTGCATTGACCTCTATCTATGGTATTGGACGCTCTCGTGCGGGTGATATCTGTGAAGAGGCTGGCATTAAGCCAAACACCAAGATCCAGGAATTGAGTGAAGACCAAATTGAGTCCATTCGTGGCATCGTATCCCGTTTTACGGTTGAAGGCGATCTGCGACGTGAGATCTCCATGAACATCAAACGATTGATGGATCTAGGTTGTAACCGTGGTATTCGTCACCGTCGCGGTCTTCCGTTGCGTGGGCAGCGTACACGCACTAACGCACGCACCCGTAAAGGGCCGCGTCGTCCGATCAAACGTTAATCAATTTTAATTCGAATCTGTAGGTACAGAAGATGGCAAAACCCAGTAGCCGTGCCAAGAAGAAGGTAAGAAAGAGCGTCACCGATGGTGTTGCTCATGTTCATGCCTCTTTCAACAATACCATCATAACCATAAGCGACCGTCAGGGTAATGCCCTCGCATGGGCAACAGCCGGTGGTTCAGGTTTTCGTGGCTCTAGAAAAAGTACCCCGTTTGCGGCACAGGTTGCAGCAGATCGTGTAGGTCAGATGGTTAAGGAGTACGGCGTCAAGAATCTCGATGTCAACGTCAAAGGTCCAGGGCCTGGACGTGAGTCTGCTGTCAGATCTCTAAATAATGCTGGTTTTAAAATCACCAGTATCTCCGACGTGACACCGATACCTCATAACGGTTGCCGTCCTCCTAAAAAGCGCCGCGTATAATCACTGGAGTTATTGAATCATGGCAAGGTACATCGGACCTAAGTGTAAGCTGAGCCGTCGAGAAGGCACAGACCTTTTCCTCAAGAGTCGTGTGCGCTCGGTTGACTCCAAGTGCAACATGGAAAAAGTACCAGGACAGGCGGGTGACCGTCGTCGCCGGGTTTCTGACTATGGTTTGCAGTTACGTGAAAAGCAGAAAGTACGTCGTATCTACGGTGTAATGGAAAAGCAGTTCCGTAACTACTATAAAGCTGCTGCGCAGAATAAAGGCGCAACAGGTGAAAACCTGCTGCAGCTACTAGAAACACGACTGGACAATATCGTCTATCGTATGGGATTTGGCTCTACACGTGCTGAAGCTCGTCAACTCGTTAGCCATAAAGCTATAGAGGTTAATGGCAAAATAGTTAATGTGCCTTCCTTTAAAGTTGGCGCGGAAGACGAAGTTACAATCCGCGAGAAAGCTAAAAAGCAGGTCAGAATCCAAGGTTCTCTGGAATTACAGGGACAATACGGATTTGTTGACTGGGTAGAAGTGGATCCTAAAGCGATGAAGGGTAAGCTGAAGCGCATTCCAGACCGTTCTGATCTATCTGCTGAAATAAACGAACAACTGGTCGTTGAGCTCTACTCCAAGTAAGCCTTGACGAGGGAAAATATATGACCGAAAGCGTTACGGAATTTCTAAAGCCTCGCATCGTTAATGTACAGCCGATAACTGCAACACGAGCTAAGGTAACTCTTGAACCTCTGGAAAGAGGTTTTGGACATACTTTGGGTAATGCACTTAGGCGTATCCTTCTTTCGTCAATGCCTGGTAGTGCGATTACAGAAGTTGAGATCGCAGATGTATTGCATGAGTACACCACAATTGAAGGTGTACAAGAAGATGTACTGGATATTTTACTTAACCTGAAGCAGGTAGCTTTGGTTATGCATACCCGTGATGAAGCTACATTGAAGTTGCAGAAGAAAGGACCAGGACAGGTCTTTGCAAGTGATATTGCTGTTGATCACGATGTTGAAGTTGCTAACCCTGATCATGTTATTGCAACACTGACCAAGTCAGGTGAAATCAACATGACATTGAATGTTCATCGTGGTCGTGGTTATCACCCTGCTGCGGCTCGTCAGGGTTCTGCCGGAGACGAGCGACCGATTGGCATGTTACAGGTCGATGCTTCGTTTAGTCCTATTCGTGAAGTGGCCTACAGTGTAGAAGCTGCTCGTGTAGAGCAGAACACAGGTTTAGATCGACTGGTCATTGAATTGGAAACCAATGGAACCATCGATCCTGAAGAGGCGATCAGACGTTCAGCCAGTATCATGCGTGACCAGCTTTCTGTATTTGTCGACCTGGAAGCTGAGGCTGCTGAGTCTGTTGCAGAGCCAGAAGAGCCAGCAATCGATCCAATACTGCTGCGTCCGGTTGATGATCTTGAGTTGACTGTTCGTTCAGCCAACTGCTTAAAGGCCGAAAACATCTTCCTGATCGGTGATTTGATTCAAAGAACCGAGGTGGAACTGCTAAAGACACCGAATCTGGGTAAGAAGTCTCTTACTGAGATTAAGGACGTGCTCGCACGCCGTGGATTGTCACTGGGTATGCGATTAGAGCATTGGCCACCAGAAAATATCGAGGAGCAACTGGCTCACTAAGCCCGTTTCTTTCACTTTTTAAACTATTTTGAATTTGGGGAAGTCGACCCATGCGCCATCGCAAATCAGGACGGCAGCTTAATCGGAACAGCAGCCACAGGAATGCCATGTTTAGAAACATGGCGGTCTCTTTGATCAATCATGAATTGATCAAGACGACTGTACCCAAGGCTAAAGAACTTCGTAAAGTTGCTGAGCCGCTCATTACAATGTCAAAAACAGACAACGTTGCAAAACGTCGTCTTGCATTTTCACGTCTGCGTGACAAATCAGCTGTAGGTAAACTGTTTGCTGAATTAGGCCCAAGATATCAGGCTCGTCCTGGCGGGTATGTACGGATACTGAAATGTGGTTACCGTGCAGGCGACAAGGCACCTATGGCTTATGTTGAACTGGTCGACCGTCCAGCGGTTGAAGAGCCTGTTGAGCAAGCTGAGGCTGATGCTGAAGAATAACTAGCACAGCTTACGAGCATAAAGAACCCATACAGCGATGTATGGGTTTTTTTTTGCCAGTAACCTCGTGTAACCCTCCTTACTGAAGGTTTTGGTGATAATCAAAGAGGTTTTCGCTTTTCCCTTAGCGTGCTTACCGTCTTTGCGAGAATTTTATAAATAATGAATTTAAATTGCTTCAGTCATCAGGTTATATACCTGTAAAAAATGACTCGCGTAAAGCCGCCAAGTAGGTAAAGACTTACCTGCTTACTCTGGTGGCCTGTGGTTGAATTGCAGTGCATAGATAGAGTCGATCCAAATATACGCATAGGTTGCGATTTTTTGCTGAGAATTGTGAGTAATCAGGAAAACACATATGCAAAAAGATGGATTGATAGTGCGAGATCTAGTGGGATATAGCTCTGGCTATTTGGCTGATTCAAGGCGGCAATAACTGTTTTATAATGCGACCAGCTAAAGTAACAGGGCAGAGTATCTATTTAGATCTCAAAACTAATACTAATCTTTCAGTGTTTTCAATAAATCATCCAATTCAATAGCTTGGGTAGTTTGCTTCTCGGACTCTTTGATTTCAAATATACGATGCCCATTTATCATGCCTGATATATCAGAGCTCGAGCCACCAAGATCATGGGTAAAGACAGCAACTACATGTAGAAGTGAATACCATGCGATGATCTGATAGGTAATATGATGTAGGTCTGTCATGCTCAAACCTGAAATGATTGAGTACTCATTGAGTAGAGCAAATCCACTTATCACGCTCAATGAGAGAAAGAAGAAAAAGGCTAAATAGATTGGACCCCATAATGGATTATGGCTAAACCATTTGGGCAGAGGTGCCTTACCGAGGGTCAAGTAGAACTTAATAACCTGCCAGGCTTGGGATATCCGGTGGCGATCGGGCTCACAGTCACTCAGAAGCTCAGTACCCTTTCCAAAAAAGAGGAGATATAGCCTGATGAGAAGGCCGGGTAATAGAAACGCACTGAGTATATAGTGTATATCGTGAATATCAGTGGCAGGGAGAAGCTGTCTATTCATCAGAAAGCCTGTGCTCAGTAATCCGATAGTAGGGATTGCAATAAGCCAATGCGACACCCTTAGCCAGTGACTCCAAACTAAAACACGAGTAACGTTAGTCGTTTGCATGATAATTTCTGCCGCTGTTTGAGTAAGTTATATCTTACGCTGGAAAGTTAATGTTGATCGATGGTATTCGTAAGGTTTTTTACAGAAAAGTCTTCTTGCTGTATGGCTTGAAGCAGATAGATGTTGGTTGTAGTGGTGCTCAGTTTCGACTTGTACAGGACCCTACACTAGTGATGCTAATATCCAATAATTTCAATTACTGTGGCATTGATAAATAGCATGTTGAGGCAAAGAAAGAGCAAAAGAGAGAAGAGAGAGGCGCGGGATCAGGCGCTTCTGCGATACCAGAAGCAGCGACAACGCAATCTTCTGGCTAAACCTGGAGTAAATGATTTCATTCTGGTCCTTGACCACATGAAAGCGGGATTCAATGTTGCCAAAATTTTTCGTAGTGCGGAAGCCTTTGGTGCTCGCGAAGTTCACCTGATTGATATTGGTCCTTTTGATCCCTCTCCAGGAAAAGGGGCTTTTAAAAAGGTGCCGGCCAAATTTTTTGATAATTTCGAGGAAAGCTATCAGGACCTTGCTGCCCGAGACTATGAAATTGTTATGTTGCGTGGTGGCTGCGGACGGTTGTCGACAGATGTTGCGTTAGGCCGGAAGACTGCCTTTGTTCTAGGCCATGAAGAGTGGGGGCACAGTTTTGAACAGGATGACTACCCAGGCATAAATTGCCTTGCCATACCGCAATTTGGTCAGGTTGAAAGCCTCAATGTGGCTGTTGCCGCATCAATTGTTATGTATGAATACGTACGACAGCACCCATCGGGAAATGAGACCTGATGGTATACAGGGTCTTAGATTGAACTGATGACTATAAGTCAGGTAGTTCAACGCTTTTTGTAGACAAAACAGTTACAACAATAACTGAGAGTGCAGCGAGTAGTAGCCAAGACATATCAATTATCCTCTATATTATAACTGCCGATTCTTTGTCGGCATGGTTAATATTTGGTCGTTGAGATCTAAGAGTAAGCTATTTGAATAGCCTCTACTGTGATTTATAACTGATTAATCTTAAGTGAAAATTAAATAAATTGTGATGTGCGTCACATTAATTCTGATAAAAAGCCAGTTTTTAGTGCCGCAGCTAATTTAAGGATGTGGAAACACTATTTTCTATCTGACTGTAGATAATGTTACAGGTGGGCATTTTTTAAGTCTCAATACGCTGTTTTACCGACAAATAGAATAGTTGGTGGTCTCTCTTCATCGATTTGTATTCGGGATATGCTGGCGGTACCGATAGATAAACGGTACATGGAGGCCAAGGGTGCATTTAGTAGCTGGGTCAGAATAGTTCTAATAACACCGGCGTGGGTCAATATTAGGATATGTTTTCCGGCATGCTCTGATATCACCTGGTTGACGGCTTGCTGAACTCTGATGCTGAAGCTGACTAGTGATTCGGCACCAGCTGGTCGGTTGGTGATGGGGTCATGGTAAAAACGGCTGAGAAGATTTGGATCTCTTGCGCGTAGTTCGTCTCCAGAGTGACCTTCCCAGTCTCCAAATCCAACTTCTTTCAGGCGCTCGTCGAAGGTGAGATCGATTTTCAGTTGGTTACTCAATTCTACGGCAAATTCACTACACCGCTTGAGAGGGGAACTTATGGCAACATCCCATGGAGATTCTTTAGAGGTTGAATGACGCATCTCGTTCCACCCTTTTTCACTAAGTGGGTCATCAATTTGTCCTCTATATCGTCTTCCCCCGACAGGCTCACCGTGACGCATCAGATCGATTATGGTTTTTTCACTCATAGATGACAGGTGCCGGAGAATTAGCGCTCAAAGCGCTAGATCAGGCCTGTAAATGTGAAAAAAGCCAGAATTACGAGAAACACGATCAGACTTCTCCAGATTAATGCCATAGCGGCCTTGGGCAGGTATGTGTAGAGATGAGCTCCGGCATAGGCCTCGTCCAGTAGTGTGGTCAAGCGCATTGCGCCACTACCTGTACAGATCAAGGTGCCGGTATTACTGTCACTGAATTCAGTATGGCGACTCTCTTGATAGCTTCTCCAGCCGTACAAGGCGTCCTCGAAACTACCTGCAATGGCGTAACAGAATGAGGTGATCCTGGCAGGTATCCAGTCTAGGATGGTTAGCAACTGTTTGGCATTTAGTTTGAAATCAATATCCTGCGCGGCTTGGTCAGAGTTGGGTAGCCAGGTAGCTAAACGGTATAGCATGGCACCAAGAGGGCCCAGGATTACAAACCAGAACAGCACAGCACTCGTTCGCCGATTTGCCTGCTGCAATACTGCTTCGGCCACTGCCTGAGAACGGGCTGGTTCGCTGGTAGGGGGTTCATCTTCAAGAATTACACGTGCGATATCACGCGCTTCGGTGTCATCATTTTCCGATGCAGAGACATACTCGTTAATCTGTTGGTCTAAATCCTGTGGTCCCAGGGTGTAAAGAAGGACCCCAATGGAGAAGATAACTCCAGGTATTCCAAACAGACTCTCTGCAAAGAGCTGTTGAAGAACAGCAATACCAAGAAGGGGGAGGGAAAGAAGTAAGATCAGTCCAAACAGGCCTTGTTGCAGCCAGTCAGGCAAGTTTTGCAGCAGGTGCCACTGGCAATATCTGTAGAACCAGCGATTATTTCGCAGGTGGATATGCTCTAACAAAAAACGCTCTGCTATCAGGCAGATAAGTATGATCATCAATGTCATCGCGAGAGTTTCGGTGAAAGTGAAAAAAGTTTCAAGTTATGAGTAGGTTTTTTTAGATTTTTAAGATGTATTGTGGTGATTTGTAGCTGACATCCTGTGCAGTATCTCAATCCATTCCCACGTGGGGCAAGCTGGTTGTTGGTTGAAGGTTTAAGTGTTGTAGGAATATCCGCTGTTTGTCTCAAGAATGCAACAGACTGAAGTAATAATCCCAATCGAACAGAGGGCCTGGGTCTGTTTTCCTGCCTGGCGATATATCGGCGTGTCCGGTGATGCGCTCTTGGGTAATTGATGGATAGCTGTTCATGATCTGTGTCGTGGCTTCAGCTAGGCTCTGGTATTGCTCTTCTGTGAAGGGTTTATCGTCGCAGCCTTCCAGTTCAATACCAATTGAGAAGTCGTTGCAGCGCTGTTGTCCACAAAAGCTAGACTCTCCAGCATGCCAAGCCCGGTTGTGGAATGGAACATATTGAACAAGTGAACCATCGCGACGAATCAAAAGATGGATAGAGACCCTCAACTCCTTGATTTCCTGAAAGAATGGATGAGCATCAGCGTCAAGGCAATTCATGAACAGGTTATCAATCCACGATCCACCGAACTCCCCCGGAGGAAGGCTGATGCTGTGAATTACCAGTAGATCTATCTCTGTATCTGGTGGACGTTCATCCTGGTTGGCCGAGCCTCTATAAACGGCACGTTTGAGTAGACCGTTTTCCAACAGTTTCAACTCTGTTCTGGTGATGAGGGAAAGCCTTTTAGCACCATGTCGGTATAACTGACAATACCGATGACCTCGCCATGTTCCACTACTGGCGCTCTATTAAGTTCGAAGCGTCCAAAAATTCTTGCACAATAGCGGATATCCATCTGAGGAGAGACAGTAAATGCCGGTTTGCTCATGATCTCGTATATATTTACCCGTTCAGGAGCTCTGTCATTGGCAAGTACCTGACGGGCGATGTCAGATAGGGTCACCAAACCAAACTCATCGTGCTCATGGCGTTTTTTGACAATCAGAGACTTGGTTTCAACATGTGTCATTTTATCCAGAGCCATCTGGACAGTATCCATTCCATCAACCATGTCAAAGTTGCTTTTCATTACGTCACGGACACGGACTAGTTTGCTATCGTTCATAACTCCTCCTCGATCACTTGTGAGAGAGATGCGATCTGGTGGCTGACACCAACTGCATCTTCGATGTCTATCTGGAATGCGATGCCATTTCCCGGTTGGTTATCAAATTCACCCGCTTCTGCGATCTTTTCCAAAATGGGTCTGCTGAGATGTTCTTCAACCAGTAACAACAGGACATCCCGTTGTGTGTCCAGGGTCAGGCCTAAGAATGTTTTCGACTGTTCAATCCCTTCGCCACGAGCGTGATTGATGACAGTTGAACCGGTGGCTCCGGCTGAGCGGGCTGCTTCGAGCACCTTTTCAGTGGTAGTGTCTTCTACCAGAGCGATGATGAGTTTGAAGTGCATGGTGATACCTCGATTTAACCACTCATTTTTGATGTTTACGGCTGCGCCACTCACTGAGCTGGGCGTATGCCATAACTGACATAATGGGAAACAAACTTGCAAAGGCAATCAGACCAAATCCATCCATCAAAGGGTTCCGGCCTGGGATATTGCTCGACAGGCCAATGCCTAGAGCGGCCACCAGAGGAACCGTAACAGTTGATGTGGTTACACCGCCAGAGTCATAGGCCAGGGCAATAATTGAGCGTGGCGCTACTGTGGTCTGCAGTATGACAACCACATAGCCGGCAATAATGTACCAATGTAATGGGGTGCCGGTGATGATCCGATAACTACCCAGGGTTATACCCAATGCGACTCCGATTGCGACAGCAATACGTAATCCCCCTTGACTGATTGCGCCCGCTGAAACCTGGTTTGCCTTGATCGCAACAGCAATCAATGAGGGTTCAGCAATAGTAGTTGAGAAACCAATGCTGGCTGCGAATAGGTAGACCCAAAAATAGTGATGCCATTCAACACTTTGTCCGTCGGTCGGTGTATTGAGTATCTCAGGAGAAGTGAGCTGACTGGCCATTAATTCGCCAAGTGGAAAAAGCGCGAGATCCAGACCTTCAAGGAAGAGAGCAAGTCCGAATAGGACCATAAGAAAACCAATTGCAATCTCTTTGGCATTGTTCAGAGGGCGGCGTAGGACGAATACCTGAAAACCGAGCAGAATCGCAGCAATAGGCAGAATATCGAGTACTGTTCCACCAAGTACTGATAGAAAATGCCAGATACCCTCAATCATAATAATATGAGCCCATAAAACATAACGAAAATCATAGGTGTCAAGGATGCAAAGGCGATAAGTCCAAAGCCATCTATCATTGGGTTTCGCCCTTTGATACTCGAGGCTAGACCGACACCGAGTGCGGTTACCAAAGGTACGGTGACTGTTGATGTCGTGACGCCGCCAGAATCGTAGGCAATCCCTATGATCTCCTTAGGGGCAAAGGCTGTCATGATGACAACGCCGAGATACCCGCCGATGATCAGGTACTGGACTGGCCATCCTTTAACAATTCTGAATACGCCGAGCACGATGGCAAAGCCAACAGAGAGTGCCACTGTATATCTAAGTCCCTGGCTGTAATCATGCATTGCATCCGGTGTGTCTAGTATCATCCCTCCCGCGGCGGCGATTTTGGCTGCTTCCTCAGCTATTTTGATTAATGCAGGCTCAGCAATGGTTGTACCGAAACCGAGCGCAAAGGCGAATAAAAGTAGCCAGGAAAGACTGCCTTTTCGGGCAAAGTTCCAGGCCATGGACTCGCCGATGGGAAAAAGGCCCAGGTTCAAGCCCTCGATAAATAGGCTAAGACCTACGAGTACCAGCAGGGTGCCGACTAATATCGAACCAAGGTTGGGGATCGGTTGTTGCAGGACCACCAGCTGAAAAAAAGAGATCACGATAACAATTGGCAGCAGATCGCGGAAACTACTGAGAAGTGAAGCGAATAGGCGCCGTATTGTATTCATAGTTGTCTATCGGGCCAGTTATTTTTATAGTGTAAATCGAGTTGGCTGGTTATTATTTTGAAGGTTTATCCATCATCCTGCGAGAACAATACAATAGATTTCATTACGCATCTATTTCATTTGTGTTGCATGAGTTTTGGTCCTTAACTTCCTGAATTCGCTGCTCAATGGTCTCTCCATGACGGTGCATGTGAATTTAATTTCCCAAATGATCCTTTTGACCGTAGTATTTCCGAGTCCGGTATATTAGAACCGTTAATCCAATGTAATGACAGAAACTATTGATTGAACAGGCACTTGGTGCTAGTTTTTGAATAGTGTATCCGTTGATGATGCTGAATGGCCACTTTACGTGTATGGTTCTTTTGTGAGGCTATTCGCAGACGCTGTTCCTTTGCTAGCATAGCCTTTCATAAGATGCAGGCTAAAGGGACTTGTTCGCATCTGCTTGGGTATAGGCAGGACTCTTCAAGTGACTTATAGATGCAAAGGCAAGATAACATTATTACTTTCGGCTCGGCTGTGCCTCGTCAAAAAAACATAACGCTTGATAGTGGCGGACGTAGGATTGTGTCTGAATGTCGCAATCTGATTGTCAAAACAATTCCCAAGTTAATGAGCGACTTGTTCGAGAATCTCGATGATTCCCTATATGAAATGGCGAACAAGTCAGAAAATAATGCCCTTCAGAACATCTATTTTGATTCCATGCGTGAGCTACGTAAGCAACGTGCCGGAATCGACCGTAGTTTCACTCAGGAATTTCTAAGAGTTTACGATCTTTATTGGCAGACTGGTGAGATCCAAGTCAACCAGCCAACTTTAGATGAGTTGAGTCGTGATTCCGAAATGTCCCTGGTGGAAAACGATGATCTTGAGGACTCGTTGGCGATTACCAATATGGTAAGTAAGTCTGAGAGCCGTTATGCCAAAGAGCTCTTCGCCATGAGCCAGAGGTTTGCCTATGTGATCGGTGGTGGACAGGTGGATGAGCACCTGGCCCAGCATTCTCCATTGGATCCTGGCGTAATCTGCAACGCATTTCAGTTAGCTATGGTCAATGTACCGGTTGAGCTTCCGGTGAGACTGGTTGTCTACAAATTATTTGATCGCCATGTGATGCACTACATCGGCGGTCTTTATGATGAGGTCAACCTGTTACTTGGCAGGGCCGGTGTAATTCCTAAGTTAACGCCAAAAGTCCGCCGCAATCCGGTTGCTCCGAGTGTGCGAGGAGAGGGTGGTGAGAGTTATCTTGCAAGTGACTCCTCTTACGCCCCACCCTCAACCCAAAGTCCTGAGAGCCAGATGGCTACTGCCGGAGATGTGCAGGCAGAAGTTTTCGCTACTCTGCAACAGCTTTTAGGCTCTCGTCGCACTACGCCCGGTAGCAGCATGCTGACATCAAGCCTGATGCTCTCCACACCCAACGGAAATGTTCCGGTGGTTGATACAGGGGAGTTGCTGGGTGTACTTTCAGCAATTCAACAGTCAAATGTGGTGATGTTGCCCCAAGGTCGCAGGATCGATCAGACCCTGAGCCCTGAAGAGATGCGGGCACGTTTAGTGAGCGACCTGCAAATAGCAAAAGATGGGCAGTTGACTCGCTCACTTGGTGATGCAGACAACGATACCATTGACGTCATCTCCATGCTGTTCGAATTTATTCTTGATGACTACAGTCTGCCTGATGCAATGAAGGCACTGATAAGTCGATTGCAGATTCCGATGCTGAAGGTAGCAATCATCGATAAGACTTTCTTCAGCGAGAAGATCCATCCTGCTCGTCGTTTGCTAAACTCGCTTGCTAAAGCGGCCGTTGGCTGGAATGACACTGGAGACCGGGTTAACGATACCCTCTACGGCAAGATTGAAACCACCATCAAGCGAATACTCAATGAGTTTCATGATGATCCGCAGCTGTTTGCTGAGCTGGATGAAGAGTTCACCAGCTGGTGGGAGAAAGAGCAGCGTGGTGCCGAGATTGCTGAAAAGCGTACCAACCAGATTACCCGAGGCAAAGAGCAGCTGAAGTCCGCTAAGCAAATTGTTTCGGAAGAACTCAATAATCGCTTACGTAAGCAGAGGATTGTGCCACAAGCGGTGATGTCAATTCTGGAAGATGGATGGAAGGATGCACTGTTGCTGATTTATCTGCGAGAGGGGGATCAGAGTCAGGACTGGGAGGGCGCGCTAGAGATCGTAGATCGTCTGCTCTGGAGTGTGCAACCTAAATCCGAATATGCTGAACGCCAACAGCTGCTGCGGGGTATTCCAGAGCTGTTGCGCAAGGTCAGAGAACGTTTGAACAGTATCTCTTTCGATCAACATAAAATGGCTCGCCTCTTCAAAGAGCTGCAAAACTGTCATATACAAGTGCTACGTGGTGGCGATGGCGGTCAAACGACGAATACCTCGGGAACTAAACCGGTAAACCAGTATGAGATCCATTTTCCTGATAGTCAGTTGAATGTGGATGACAACAGCCAACTTCGTGAAATGGCAGATGAGGCCATTTCGGATAACGATGAATACTCTCAAATAGCCAAAAACCTGGAACCAGGCTGCTGGTTGGAGATGGCTGACGGAAGCAGCAAAGTCCGGGTCAAGTTATCCTGGAAAAGCAAAGTGACTGATACATATATCTTCGTCAATCGTAAAGGTATGAAGGCTAAGGAGCTGACATCCGCTGGGCTTGCCCAACAGCTTCGTGAAGGCAAAGCCAGGACCGTTGAAGTTTCTACTACACCGATCATGGATCGAGCGCTTGATGCCATGCTCAGCGCATTAAAGAACACTGATGCTTCATCAGCGTCAGCCTAGTGTTCCGGCCCAAAGGAAAACCAGCTACTGAGCCGAATTTACTGCACTGCCCGCGAGCAGTTGTGTCTCTACCCCGCCATACGGGGCATCGTAAATACAAGTTGTTCTAGGGAGTCACATTATTGTTTGGAATATATTCAGTAATGTAGGGTGCGGCCTGCCGCACCATGTCCAAATATATCGAAAGCCACCTGATGATCTGATTGACAGAGAACTTCTGCCTACAGAGGCTGATGGAAACAAGGCAAGTAGCAGGGATTTATATAGATTCGACAGCCTTCTGGTGCGGCAGGCCGCACCCTACACCACTACATTTTCGGTTCAGGTGCTTGAATCTATTTCGGACAGTAGTGTAGGGACATCAGGAATGCGTGTCTGGGTTCTTCCTTTTTATCCCTGTCGTTGACTCTCTGAATTTCACCGCTAAACTGCTGTCTTCCCGGAAGATAATGGGTTTTCCGGAATCCTTTTTAATTGAGAGAGCGCAATGAGTGAAAAGATTACCGATTCAGGTTTGAAAATTGAAGATCTTGCTGAGGGCGATGGAGAGACAGCAGAGTCTGGACAGCAAGTCACTGTACACTACACAGGTTGGCTATTGGATGGCGATAAGTTTGATTCATCAGTTGACAGGAATCAGCCATTTGATTTTGCTCTTGGAAAAGGGATGGTAATCCGGGGATGGGATGAAGGGGTAGCGGGCATGAAGGTCGGCGGTAAGCGCAGACTCACAATCCCACCGCAGTTGGGATATGGCGCACAAGGTGCTGGTGGAGTGATTCCACCAAACGCAACCCTGGTATTTGATGTGGAGCTGTTAGCTGTTTCCTGATGAACTTACAATCCAATCGGTTTCTTATCAGCGGTCAGGTCAGTCAAGCATTGGCAGAGGATCTGGGTAGCGGTGATCTTACCGCTGCTTTGCTGGATCCGTCCGCTGTCGTTGAAGCACAAATTATCTCCAGAGAGTCTGCAGTGATTTGTGGTATTCCCTGGGTCGAAGAGGTTTACCGCCAACTCGATCCCTCAATTGAGTTGGCTTGGATGGTGGCAGATGGCGATGCTATCGCCGAAGATCAGGTGCTTTGTCGATTGAAAGGGAATACCCAGACGCTATTGAGTGGCGAGCGTTGCGCTTTGAACTATCTGCAGACGCTGTCTGGTACTGCATCTATTGCCAGGCTCTATGCTGATGCAGTGCGGGGTTTGAATGTCAGGATCATGGATACCCGAAAGACAATACCGGGACTTCGTCTGCAGCAAAAATATGCGGTGCAATGTGGAGGATGTCATAACCATCGGTTTGGGCTCTATGATGCAGTATTGATCAAGGAGAATCACATCCGGGTTGCTGGATCGATTCATGCCGCTCTAGCCAAATCCAGGGAGCTGGTACCAGAAGGTGTCAGTATTGAGATAGAGGTGGAGTCCCTTGATGAGTTACAGCAGGCGATACAGGCTGGAGCTCAACGGGTGTTGTTGGATAATTTCACTCTTCTGCAGTTGCGTGATGCGGTGAAGATGGCTGGAGGACGGGCCAGGCTGGAAGCATCCGGTGGGATTCAATTAGAGTCACTACGGGATATTGCGGAGACGGGAGTCGATGACATTTCAGTTGGTGCTTTAACCAAGGATGTTCGAGCGATCGACCTTTCAATGCTGTTTGATCGCTAAAAGTCACTCTGTGGGCACAGTTATTAACCCGGCACCTTAAATAGTGTCCCAGGTATATCTTTGGTGGGAATTAAACTTTCTCGTCGATCAGTGTACCAAGAGCCTGATCTACAGCTTTGATGGTTTTAACCTGGGCTTTGACCTGGTTAGCATGTTGCTGCATTTCAACCATGGAGCGGGACAGATCCTTGGGATTAGTCTGTTGCGTCTGATTCACACTGGCAACATCTGAAGCAACACGCCTCATACCCTGTAGTCCTTTATGGATACCCTGCAGTGCTGTTCCGGTGATTGAATTTATGCCCATGTTTAAAACTGATCCTGATCGAAAACGGCTCGCTCTAACCGGTTAGTTGGCAGTTTTGCCTAATTCTTTAATAGTTTTATTCGCAAGTGTTGGATATACCGCTAAATTGATGAATTCATTTCCTTTAATAGAATAAAATCGCCCTTAAAACGGACTAATTCATCAAACTGACTGCCATAGAGGTCGCTGCCTTTCTGTTGTCCATAATCTGAGGTTTGATGCAGGTCTGCTTACTTGTAGGGGCTTTGAATTGTCCATAAATAGACTGCTCCAAATCTGCATCTGAGTGACCATCCCGGTGCGATCGCTGTCAGCTCCATTTGTGAAGTGGTGGGAACACCAGCCTTGAAGTGGTGTATTGGTGGCGTTCTGAGGGTAAAGCCCAGTGACGATAGCTGGCACGCCTCAGGACCTTTTGAGTATGTACGCTACCGCCCTTCAAAACATGGTAGTCACGATTAAATAGATCATTGGAGGTGGATGAATCGGGAAAAGGCTGGAACTCGGGGTAAGGGTGGAGTGTATTGCTGCACCACTCCCAGCCACGGCCAGAATGGGTTAAGACGCCACTACGGGCAGCCATCTCCCACTGATATTCATGTTGTAAAATTGCCCCGGAAAACTGATCTTGTTGTTGGGAAACCCAGCTGGCAAAGGCTTGTGCTTCGTAGAGATTGATACCTGTGACAGGTTCATCTGGGGGGAGATGGGATGGGCCGTTTAATGCAATCTCATACCAGTTGCCCAGGGGATCCTTTTGCCAGTATTCAGGGTGATCTGCCTGGCGCTGTGATTGCCAGTCCCAGCCAGTTTCGCTCCAGTATGACCTGTTCTGATAGCCGCCCCCCTGAATGAAACTCAGAAATTGGGCGTTGGAGATTGGCGTCAGGGCGATTCGGTAACTGCTTAATTCAACTGCTTGAGGTGGTAGCTCATTATCATAGGCACGGGGGTCATCCCTGGAACCGATGCGATAGTGTCCCTGTGAAAGTTCTTTAGTCTCCCAGCTTGTGGTGGCTGGTTGTAGTGGTTGTGTGCAAAGATAACCTGGTGCTGTCTGCTGGCGGTTATGTTGGTTGATAACGTTCAACATGCACTCATAGAGTTTCGCCTGCTCCTGAAGCAGAAACCAGGCAAGGCGATCGTTTTCCATAAGAGGGTGATCCGGAATGCCACTTGGTGTGGCCAGCAGACGCAAGTGTTCATCTCGTATCTCTGCGCCCCAGTTAATCAAGTGATCGGTAGGGGGGAGATTCTCACACTGCTCCTTAAGGCTGATCGCACCTGGTGTAAAAAGGTGTTTGACCCGGCTGCTGAGATTATCATCTCCTGAGAGCGCCGCTCGTAGCCAATAGAGCTCGAGATAGACACCGCGACCGAAATACCAGTTCAATGAAGCCAGTATGGGATGTTGCTGAGCTCTACACTCCTCATCGCTTCTGGATTCCAGAAGATGCTGTTGCATCTCGTATAAACCACTCAACTGATTGAGAATGGCCGGTGCGGTCATGCTACTACTCCACAGGCAAAAACCGCGTAAGTGTACCCTGCAACGGCTTGGCTGATCCAGTAAAGTGCTTGTTTACTGATAAAGCTTAGAAGATCAAGCAGGGTTGAAAGTGGTATAAGCAAATCAAGGGGGAGGAGCTCGGGAAGGCTGCTCACTGCCCCAGGATTAATGCTTATTTGGGATATCCGTGCTGGGTTATACGCAGCCGGTAGGTTTAGGAAGGCCACCGTATTTGGTGATGGGTTTCATTGGACCGGTAAGCCAGAGTTCAAACATGGCCTTTTTGTCCTCGCCGAGATACTTGGAGAACTTGCGAATGGGAGGTACCACATTGAATTCATTGTAGTACTCTCTTGCTTTTAGAATCTGCTGCCACTTCTCATCGGTTATTTCGAACTCATCCTCGACAGCCATCGCCTTGGCAATATCAGGGGTCCATTCGTTCATATCTGTGAGATAGCCATCTCCATCGCGTTCTGGGATTTGTGTGCTCATTAGTCCTGCTCCTATTACCAAGTGAAAAGGTTGGTTATTGCTTGGAGAGGAGTTTAAGGGTAACGGGGCCTGGTTATCTACCCTGAATTTTATAGGGTTTCATGTTCTACCTGAGTCTATTCTTTGCATGAACTCGGTTACAGTTTCGCAAGCTTGTGCGATATGAATTCGTCGCAAGTTTTGTCCTTCGCGAAAATCCAGTCCCAACGGGTCTGCGCCAACGGCTTCCGTGGATGATGAAGAGGGATCGATACCCTGCTGTTGTAGAAAACGATTGAGTAGCTGGTGGTTATGCCCATTCAGCTGGTAGAGCACTTCAGTTTCGTCTGATGTTGAATAGGGTGAGGGAGGTTGTATACGGCTGCTATCGAACCATCGTGCTGATCCGAAACCACCGATGAAATAGTATTGTTCTATTGTCAGCCGGTAGAAGTTGAAGTTTAACTCCTTCTGATAACGTCGAGCAGTTGGATAGTAGCGAAAATAGCGTTCTGAAGCTGAAGCAGAATTTACTGGTTCAGCTTTTGCCAGGCAGGTTAATCGGGCCAGTTGTTGTACATCGCCATTCCCTGCTTCGCTGAGCGTTAGTGAGCAAAGGGGATTGGCATCGAGGTTTCTTGTATGTTGTGCCAAGTGAGAGATTAAGAGTAAAGGGTTACCCTTTGGATCACGGCAGGTCGGCAGTAAAGAGCCGAATGGGTAGCCAGGAAATTTAGTAGAATGAGTGGATAAAATACCACTAAAGCTGTCGGTCCAAAGTCTGTTAATGCTCTGGAGCAGGTCTTCTGATGAGGTTTCGTTGTTCATGTTTTTCTCGTATTAACCACCTATTAAGGTGCCGGGTTAATAATCTCAATGGAAGGTCTGTCTCTGGTTTTTAAGTTTAGCTGCTGGCTGTCACCGATCCATGGTTTGTTCAGCAATCTTCTATGTTTTTATCTCTCCGATATGTTCCTGGATCGAGCGTTTCTTTGACTCCATGCGATTGTTCTGGCCTGTGCGGATGTCCATTTTTATTGCTGTATAGATGCGATTGCATCCAGCACTACTGAGTAGATCAGTGGCTTTTTCCACGATTTTCAAGGCCTGGCCTACATCATCGGTTTCGATCAGTGTTCCCATGGCAGTCAGCTGGTAGTTAATGCCACTATCTCTGATCATATCGATTACCCGGCTTACTTCTTTGCTTACACTCTCCCCCTGGTCTAATGGGAAGATACTGAATTCTAATAACACTGACATTGGCTGACCTTATAAGTATTTAAAAAAGCTTAGCTTAATTTCTTTGAAAATGCGGTTTATTGCAGTAATTGTGCGGGAAATACACAACTAAACTTTAAAGAGTATTGTAACGGACGGCGTAATTATATGGTCAGTGATTATTTGAGCAGGAATCAAGTCGACTGTTTGGATCATTCTTTTTGATTCCTGGGCATTTACAGGACAATCTAAGATCCTGGTTAATCCAGTCCTGTATCGGCATGGGTGGTCTGGCCAAGAATAAGAAAGTAGCTCGGGAAGTTTACAATTCTTCACAGGTCATCGCTTTATTCCTGGGAATATCTTACCTAAGCTGCGAAGCCATACTGTTGTTGTTTACTAGACGCTAGACGTTTCATTAACAGGGATATGGCGTTCTTATTAACCAGGCACGCTTAGGCTGAACATACCTAATTAAAGTGCTGGGTTAATAAATGGGGATAGATGAGTTTATAACCCGTCTATTTAGTGGGAAATCAAAATGCAATTATCTGGTAAATAGTTGATGCTTGACTGGTACAGGCGATCAATCATTCGCTTGCTGTCGATTTTTAACTAACAACAAATAACTGTTTGGGAGAGAAAACGTGGATATAACAATAGACACTCTGGTGAACTCATACGTGATTCCCTGGGGCACAAAAATTGTCATGGCTCTGCTGGTATTCATTATCGGTCGCTGGATTGCAAAAGCACTGACAAATACTTTGCGAAAAATCATGACTAAAAGCGATGTCGACCCAATGCTCGTCGGCTTTTTGGGGAACATTGTCAACGCTGCCTTGCTGGCAGTTGTGGTGCTTGCCGCATTGGAGCAACTGGGTGTCAATACGACTTCTGCATTAGCAATTCTTGGTGCTGCAGGCCTGGCTGTTGGTTTGGCTTTGAAAGATTCATTGGCCAGTTTTGCTGCAGGGGTGATGCTGATTATCTTTCGTCCGTTCAAACTTGGTGATTTTATAGAGGCTGGTGGTGTATCCGGTGTGGTTGAGGATATTCGTATATTTCATAGTGTGCTAAAGAGCGGTGATAACCGTGAGATTACCATGCCCAATGCACAGATCTACAGTGGCACTATCATCAACTATTCAGCCCGTGAAACCCGTCGAATCGACTTGGTGATCGGCATTGGATATGACGACGATATCAAGAAGGCAAGAGATTTAATCGACCAGATATTAAAGGCTGATGAAACTGTACTTAAAGACCCTGAACCTACCATTATGCTACTGGAGTTAGGCGAGAGCAGCATTGATTTCGCAGTAAGGCCCTGGGTCAAGTCTGGGGACTACTGGACAACCAGGGCTGCACTCCTTGAGGCAATCAAGACTCAGTTCGATCAGCAAGGGATCAGTTTCCCCTATCCGCAAAGAGATATTCACATGATTCAACAGAGTGCTGCCTGATTCCAGGCAGTCCTAGGCGTAAAAAAACTGAGGAATAGTTAGTATGAAGAAGCAAATTAAGTGTGCTCTGGCTCTGGCGATAGTGCCGGTTCTTTTTAGTGGTCAGGTAAGCGCAGAGAAGGGATTGGCTTACGATGTAACAGGCTCAGTTTGGCGCACAGGTTCAGGTGAGTGCTGGACAACATCTTTTCGTGACAAGGCGAACCAAGAGACCGGCTGCTTTGGTGAACCGAAAGTGGAGATGGCGGTTAAAGAGGGTGATGCAGATGGTGATGGTGTTGTTGACAGCCTTGACAAATGTCCGGGAACAGCAGCTGGTGTAAAGGTTGATGCCAAGGGTTGTCCCCTTGATAGTGATGGAGACGGTGTTACTGATGCAGATGACAAGTGTCCTGATACCGCCGCTGGGATTAAGGTTGACACCATGGGTTGTGAGTTGGACAGTGATGGTGATGGCGTTGCTGACAGCCAGGATAAGTGTCCCAATACCCCTGTTGGTGCAACAGTCTCAACAGATGGATGTGCAGTAAAAATAGTCCTTCAGAATATCAATTTCGAATTGAATAGTGACCGGATTGGCAGTGATTACAATGCAGTGATTGAACGAATTGCTGCCTCACTAAAATCCCGCAGTGATATCAAAGCTATAGAGGTTATCGGTTATACCGATTCCAGCGGTGCGGCTGGCTATAATCAGACCTTGTCTGAAAAGCGTGCGAAGGCTGTTGCTGATGCGCTGATTGCACAGGGTGTGGCTAAAGGGATGATTTCAACCAAAGGGATGGGTGAAGCTTCGCCGGTAGCAGATAACAAAACAGCTGAAGGACGGGCTCAAAACCGTCGGGTTGAATTGGGACTGAACTAGTAGATGTTTGCCACCCGGTAGTGAGCGCCGATTGAAGAGTAGAGGTTATTACTCTGAAATCCTGCGAATAGCATATTTCTTCTAAACAGATTGTAGAAGGAATTGAATAGATCTCACTTGAGGGTTACAACTTTTCCGAGCGGGTTGGTGGATTACCAATCTGCTCGGGATTTATCGCTATAACGGGAGTGTCAGATCTGTTGATCTCACCGCTGTATGGCATATCAGGAACCTATACGTGACAGATATGACAGGGGATCTCATGTGGACACATATTGATCAGGACAGTATTTAATCTTCTGTTGCTATTACCGGTTCACAGTACCGGATTGTTCACAAACTGTTTCAATAGGAAGGAATAGCGAATAATATGACAGAGGGGTTAAATAGTATTCAGGGTTTAAATGACTCATATGGGGCTGTAGATATGGGATACAGCCACATAGTGGCGTTTCCCTGCGCCAGTAGTAGTCGTTTCGTAGTACGCCAATTCAACGCGCAGGCGTATTACTTGGATGGGAGTAGCCCATGCGTATAGCCTATTTGGAAGACGACAAAGTACAATCGGGTGTAATGAAGGAGTGGCTTGAGGCAGAGGGATACGTCTGTCGAGTGTTTGACAATGCTGAGGCATTCATGCACGAACTTCGCCATGAGACCTACGATTTGTTGATAATGGATTGGGAATTGCCGGGGAAAAGCGGTGTTGAGGTACTCTCCTGGCTGAGGGGAGATCGAGAGTGGGATCTGCCTGTCTTTTTCATTACCCATCGAGATGGGGAGCAGGATATCATTGAAGCCCTTGAAAAAGGTGCTGATGACTATCTGGCTAAACCGGTCAATCGTGAAGTCATGCTGGCCCGTATCAAGGCGCTGGTCAGGCGTCATAGTGGCCGAAGAGATTTAATCAGGATCTCTGATTTTACTCTGAATAAAGAGAATAAAACCCTAACCTTGAAAGATGTTCCTGTTGAAATGACAGAGAAGGAATTTCAACTGGCCTGGATGTTGTTCAGCAATATAGGCCGTCTGCTGTCGAGAGACCATCTTTTAGAGAGTATCTGGGGTTTTGGGCCTGGTTTGATGACTCGCACTGTTGATACTCATATCAGTCGTTTGCGCAGAAAGCTGGGTTTGAGTCCAGAAAACGGATGGCGTTTGAAGGCGGTTTATCACCAGGGTTACCGTCTTGAACAGCTTGAAGGTGAGGACTGAATGTCAGTCGCGAATCTGCTGTTTAGATAAGATACTAGACTGGATGTCCTGATCTTTCCGAAACACTCCTGGAAGATTTTTAGTTTGGCATTGATCAACTGATTGAGGTTGTTTCAGTTCTATCGTAGGGCATACCAT
Source organism: Candidatus Thiodiazotropha sp. DIVDIV (assembly GCA_040506275.1). Classification (GTDB taxonomy): domain Bacteria; phylum Pseudomonadota; class Gammaproteobacteria; order Chromatiales; family Chromatiaceae; genus Thiodiazotropha. Next base: position 315,211 of record JBEVXD010000003.1, on the reverse strand, counting down.
GGATTTTGCTTTAGGAGCATTAGTAGGTTGAGTAATGTGGATTAAATCGGCTGTTACCTGTGAATTATACCCTTAATAAAAATAGCTTCAGTGTATTCAAAAGCTCTTTATCTAAATTGTGGTCAGTTGTCAGAATCACTGGATTGCTCTCTCTTTTGTTTGCCATATATTCCAATCAAGCCTGGTCAGAGGATTGGATCTATCGGCTGCATGAAGGGGAGAACCTGACCCTGGTAAAGGAGCGTTTTCTCAAGCCTGAATTTACTCCAGAGCAGTTGCAGGTATTTAATGGTATAGAGGAGGATCGTGAGATTCCTGTAGGAACAGAAATCAGGGTTCCGATCGATTGGATGAAGGATCAACTTGCTGGTGTTGAAGTCAACTATGTGTTTGGTGAGGCGACAGTTGCCCGCAGGGGATCCAGTATTTCGGAGGTGGTCGAAGCTGGAGATATTCTCAAAGCGGGTGATCTAATCATTACGGGTGCCAGGTCAGCGGTCTCATTGCTGTTTGCCGATAAGTCTGTGCTACTTGTCGGAGAGTCGAGCGAAGTGCTTTTTGATGCACTCTCATCATACGAAGGGATTGGTATGCTGGATACTCGGATTCGGTTGCAACGGGGGCGGGTGGAAAGCCGGGTTACACCATTCAAGCGTCCTGAATCCCGATATGAAATCTATACACCTGCAGCTGTAACCGTTGTGAGGGGGACTGATTTTAGAATTTCAGCTATTGAGAGCGATGATCTGACGCGCAGTGAGGTCACCGATGGGAAAGTAGAGGTTAAAGCTCAAGGGGCATCAGTGTTCGTGAAAGAGGGGGAAGGTACCCTTGTGAAGTCGGGCGAAGTACCATCAGAACCCAGAAGACTCTTGCCAGAGCCAGATATGAGTCAGTTGAGTATAGAAAAAAATGCTGATGCGCTGCTGCTGAAATGGCCTGAGTTGATTGAAGCTGTCAGCTATCGATATCAATTAAAAGATCAAGATCAGGTTCTGCTCTCGACAGGGGTTACTCAATCTCACCAGGTCAAAATACCGCTGATCACGACTGGCGAGTACGCACTCTTCTTGCGTGGCATCGATGCGCTAGGGTTTGAGGGTATGGAAGGGGAGAAGTTGTTTCATCTTGATGTTGAACCGGCCAATCAACGTCCGTCTACGCCAGTGCAGAAGCAAAAAGCGCCAACAATGAAACAACCAAAGTTTTTTCACCAGGGGGTAGCCTTTGAGTGGACTGAAGTATCGGGTGCTTGGGCATATCGGTTTATATTAGCGCGTGACCAGGCGCTGAATGATGTGCTGTTCGAGCGGCTCTCATTTGATCAAGGGTTTCACACCAGAACACCTGGTCCAGGACGCTACTATGCTGCTGTTGAAGCTCTGATTGAGGGCGGAGAAGGTATGCTTTTGTCCGATATCTTTATTCTCGAGATACCCGGTTGGTATTAAAGCTCATGTGAGTCAAACTCTCTGCTGAGATTCTTTTCTGTGGATATCAAATGAAATCTATTCTACGGCCGACTTTTTTAACCTCTTATTTAGCCACCCTTATTTAAGTCCAGACTTTAAACTATGTCGAATCCAGGGCAAACAGCAACAGTAAATAGAGGGCGTGGCGGTTTTTATGGATCGATAAGAAGCGCCCTGTTTTTACTATTGTTCACTGCGCTTTTTGCTGCCAGTGGTTGGTTGCTACGCTGGGATTACCTGCTTTATGACCTGCAAATGGGAGTCAAGTCAGTTCCTGCATCTGATGATATCGTGATTGTTGCGATAGATGAAAAGAGTCTGAAGGCTTTGGGTCGCTGGCCTTGGTCCCGGCGTGTTCATGCGGAGTTGGTTGATGAGTTAACCCAGGCTGGGGCAAAAGCGATTGTGTTCGATATCCTCATGGCTGAAGAGGATAGGATTGATCCTGAGGCTGATATCCGTTTGATTCAATCTGTGGCGGCGAGTGAACGTGTATTTATGCCGGTGATCATGGAACAGCATCGCCAGGGAGGTATGTTGATAGAATCTATGCCGCTGCCTGCACTTTCCAATGTGGCTACAGGTTTGGGACATGTTCACATCGATCTGGATGCTGATGGTATCGCACGTGGTGTTTTTCTGTATGAAGGATTGGGACAGGCCTATTGGCCCCACCTGATGTTGAGTCTGTTGCATTGGTTGGATCCGGATGAGTTTAGCATGGAGACTAAACAGCTGACTGAGCATGCACCGAATGTACACGTGATCAGTCGACATGCTCATCGCTTGATTCCCTTCTCTGGACCGGCGGGCCATTACCACAGGTACTCATACAGCCAGGTATTGGAAGGGGATTATCTGCCGGATCTGTTTCGTGATCGTATCGTGTTAGTCGGTGTTACAGCTACCGGGATTGGCGACGCATTGCCAACCCCTCTGTCCGGATATGGCGTACCTATGCCAGGGGTCGAGATCAATGCAAATATCCTGGATAGTTTACGTCGTGGTGAGACCATTGCGCCAGTAGGCTACCTAACTCATCTGTTGGTCAGTACCCTGATAGTAGTGCTGCCATTTCTCTTTTATCCCTATTTCCCGACCCGAGCAGCGCCTCTGGTTTCAGTGGCGTTGGTTATGGGGTTTGTGTTAGTTAATTGGATTATGCTGCGCGGACTGGAGATTTGGTTCCCCCCCTCTGCTGCCCTTTTGGGTTTGACTCTAAGTTACCCGTTATGGAGTTGGCGGCGTCTCGACCTGGCTGTGCGATACCTGAATGAGCAACTTGAGCGCATGCAAAGTGAACAGAGTCTGTTGCCTGTTCATCTGCCCCCTGGTGATATGGCATCGGCTATGCAGTTTCTCTCCCGTCTGATGCCCCTTCAGGGGTGGGTTGTCTATGATTCACGGTCTGGTCGTAAATTGATGGGAAATGGCGAAGATTTGGGTGCCCCTTTAGACTTGCTTACCGAAGGGCATTGGCAAAGATCAGGTGCTGAAATCTGGACCCTGATACAACGACCGGATACTTTTTGGCAACTTGGATTGTCATGGCCCAGAAATGGTGTGCCTGAAGGACGCGCATTACGATTGGTAAGTGACTTTGCCTACCAGTTTTCTGAGAAGCCGCTGGCCAGTCAAGGCAGTGTATTGGAACGTATCGAGTTGCGTATGCATCAGATGCGTGAGGCAACAGCACGCATTCAACGGTTTCGCAATCTGATCCGCAATGCTGTTGGTCAGATGGATGATGGATTAATGGTCATTAACAGCCATGGTCAAGTGGTGATGTCCAATCCCAGGAGTGCCTTCTATTTGGGTTTCGATGAGGATCAGGATCTGCTTGGCGAAGATGCCTATCAATTGCTAAGCCTGTTAGAGGTGCAGGGGGGGGAGACATGGGAGGCTATTTTTACCAAAGTTATGTTGGCGAATGAGCCTGTCCGTTTTGAAGCCATTCGCCGTCCCGATACCGAGCTTTTCGTTCAGTTGAAATCTCTGGTCGGTGTTGAAGCTGAGACTCACGGCATGATCGTCAATCTTTCCTATATTGGTACTTTGAAGCGATCTGAACGTACCCGGGCAAAGATGCTTAACTTTCTCTCCCATGATATTCGGTCACCCATCACATCACTACTCTCGTTGACTCAATCTCAACAGAGGCTTCAGGGTAGCGCTGATGAGTTAGCCGAGGCGATTGAGCCCTTGGCGCGCCGCTCGTTAAAGCTGGCGGACGACTTTCTTCGTCTGGCGAGAGCTGAGGCGGTAGAGGGGCAATCATTTATTGAGGCGGACTTCGTCAGCATTGCCTGTAACGCCACAGATGAGATCTATATCAAAGCCAAGGCGAATAATATCGTTGTAAAGAGTCTGTTTGATGAAGATGAGATTTGGATGCTTGGGGATCCGGGATTGCTCGAACGGGCGCTATTCAACCTACTGGAAAACGCAGTTAAATTCTCTCCTGAGGATGGTCAGATAACCATGAGTGTCTATCGGGAGAATAGTCTGGTGGTGTGTGAGATTGCGGATCAGGGACCAGGGATACCTGAGGGTCAGTTGAATGAGATTTTCCTGCCATTCACTCAATCATCATTCCATGCCTTATCCGATACAAGAGGAGTTGGCCTGGGTCTTAGTTTTGTCAAGGTTGTGGCTGATAAACACCATGGCAAAGTAGCTGCCCGGAATAATGATCAGGGTGGTGCGACATTTTCGATAAGCATACCCTGTGAGAGCAAACAAGTTGTGGCTGACCCTTGAAAAGCGGTTAGCAGGCGTCCGTGAGTTCTATCTAAACCCACATGGAGTTTGCGTGAATATGTGACTGTAGTGAAAGCGTGGTTATTTGAGTTTGTTCGCGGCCTTCGAAAGCAGGCATAATAGCTATCTCCTGTCGCTATTTTTTCTCGGAGCTTGAGATGCCACGATACCGCTCACGTACCACAACCCATGGCCGCAATATGGCGGGTGCTCGCGCCCTTTGGCGAGCTACTGGCATGACAGATGACGATTTTGAGAAACCGATCGTCGCAGTGGCCAACTCATTTACCCAATTTGTTCCTGGCCATGTCCACCTTAAAGATTTGGGACAGTTGGTGGCCCGTGAGATCGAAGCTGCTGGTGGTGTTGCAAAAGAGTTCAATACCATAGCGGTTGATGACGGTATTGCTATGGGGCACGGTGGCATGCTCTATTCATTACCATCCCGGGACATTATTGCCGATTCTGTTGAGTATATGGTCAACGCACATTGTGCCGACGCGTTGGTCTGTATTTCCAACTGCGACAAGATTACCCCCGGCATGCTGATGGCTGCATTGAGGCTGAATATTCCTACGGTTTTCGTCTCCGGCGGTCCTATGGAAGCGGGTAAGGTCAAGCTTCCAGGGCAAGAGCAGGAGCTGCATCTGGATTTGGTAGACGCGATGGTTACAGCGGCCAATCCTGAGGAGTCTGATGAGTATGTAGAGCAGATCGAACGCTCCGCTTGCCCAACATGCGGTTCCTGCTCAGGTATGTTCACGGCTAATTCCATGAACTGCCTCACCGAGGCGCTGGGACTCTCTCTGCCAGGCAATGGTTCACTTCTGGCAACCCATGCTGACCGTGAACAGCTTTTTCTTGAAGCAGGGCGCTTGGTGGTGGATTTGGCTCGACGTTGGTATGAGCAGGATGACGCAACAGCCCTGCCCAGGGAGATTGCAACCTTCCAGGCGTTTGAAAATGCGATGAGTCTTGATATTGCAATGGGTGGATCGACCAATACCGTGTTGCACTTACTTGCTGCTGCCCATGAGGGTGGGGTCGATTTCACTATGACAGATATTGACCGCTTGAGCCGCATGGTCCCAAATCTATGTAAGGTCGCACCGGCCACTCAGCAGTATCATATGGAAGATGTTCATCGGGCCGGCGGCGTGATCGCCATCCTGGGTGAGTTGGATCGAGCTGGTTTGATCAAGCGGGACGTGCCCACTGTTTACGCGAAAAGTCTCGCTGATGCCATGGATAGCTGGGATGTGATTCGCTCCAAAGAGGAACAGGCTCAAACTCGTTATTTAGCTGCTCCAGGCGGGGTGCCGACTCAGGTGGCATTCAGTCAGCAGGCACGCTGGCCGACATTAGACCTAGATCGGAGTGCGGGTTGTATTCGAGACCTGGAGCACGCCTATTCAAAAGATGGTGGTCTGGCCGTACTGTTCGGAAACCTTGCTGAGCAGGGGTGTATTGTTAAGACCGCTGGTGTGGATGAATCCATTCTTAAATTTTCAGGGCCTGCAAGGCTCTTTGAAAGCCAGGAAGCGGCGGTTGATGCGATTCTGAATGACCGGATTAACGAAGGTGATGTAGTGATTATTCGTTACGAGGGTCCTAAAGGCGGGCCGGGAATGCAGGAGATGCTCTATCCAACCAGTTATCTGAAATCGAAAGGGCTGGGTAAACATTGTGCGTTGATTACTGATGGCAGGTTTTCCGGTGGTACATCCGGGCTCTCCATCGGGCACTGTTCACCTGAGGCAGCTGAGGGTGGCAATATCGGCTTGGTGGAGGAAGGGGATAGAATCGAAATCGATATTCCTGCACGATCAATCCAGGTTGCAATCAGTGACGAGCTGTTGGTTCAACGTCGTAAAGCGATGGAGGCACTCGGTGATTCGGCATGGAAACCTCAAAATCGCGAACGTCAGGTGTCTCAGGCCCTCAAGGCCTACGCTGCACTAACGACTTCAGCAGCTCGCGGGGCAGTAAGGGATGTATCACAACTGAGTTGAAACACCCTTTAATGTTTTATGCGATCTAACAGCCTCTTGATATATGTGGCACTCTACACCACCTTGATTATGCAATTGGGGTGTAGTGGTGGAGATCCCACTGCAACAGATCCAGAGTTGATTTTTAAAGATGGCTTTGAGAACGCTATTGATGAAATTGAGCTCCTGGCAGATGGTGGCACGATGGTTCGTGGCTTCAGTGCCTGGCTTAAAATTCTTCCAAAACAGGCTGATATTCGTTTGCGAAAGGAAGCTGACTACGACTATGTGAATTGTCAGACACCAGCGGTATGGTTTATGGAAGCCATCGGCGATAAGGCGCTATCAAAAAAACAGAGTCATTTGAGCTGTCGGGAATATAGTGACAACCGTTTTGATTTCGATAATGGTCGATGGGTGATGACCGATAGCAGTAGCGGAATTGTCTATTATCGGGTATGGAAACTGAATCGATGAGTTTTTGGAATTTCTGAGCAAGTCATGTGCCTGGGGCATGCTGCCAAAATCTATCGCGAAAAGGCAATGTGAACTAAGGGAAAAGCTATAATTATATATGATTAGTATCGACTCCAAGTGAACGCAGAACCCGTTGTAGGTCGGATAAGCGCAGCGCCATCCGACAATCTCCTTCAGGAATTACCTGAAAATTTCGGATGGCGCTGCGCTTATCCGAGCTACGATTCTGGCCCACCAGTTCCTGGGCGCGACCAATGGTAAGGTAACACGCTATAATCCCGCATTAATATGAGACACTACACTAGTATATTCGACAGTCTGTTCTGTTCTGACTCAGCTAAAGGTTCTACAAGAAATGAGATTAAACAGGAGGCTGAATAGTGGCATTTGATCTTAGGCAGTGCTATCTGTTTACCCACCTGAATGATGATCAGTTTCGTAAAGTGGAGCAGATGTCTCGTGAAATAAAGCTGTTGGATGGTCAGCTCTATTTTCAAGTTGGTGACCCAGCAACACACTTTTTTCTTGTCACAAGCGGGCAGGTCAAACTCACCCGGTTGTCTATGCAGGGTCAGGAGAAGGTTATCGAGATCATCTCCCCTGGAGAGACTTTCGCTGAGGCATTGATGTTCGGTGAGCAGCCGGATTATCCTGTCAATGCCTTGGCCATGGGTGAGACGCATCTATTAAGTTTTGAGAGCGACCCATTTAAGGAGCTATTGCGAGGATCTGTAGATACCTGCTTCTATCTGCTGGCCGACATGAGTCATCGATTGCGGATGTTGATCCGTGAAATTGACGACCTGACTCTACAAAGTGCAAGCTGTCGTGTAGCCAGTTTTCTCTGGAATCGCTGGAGTCTTGTGAAGGCACAGGGTGATTCCATTGAGTTACAGGCCCCGAAAGGGGTAATCGCTTCCAGACTTTCAGTGACACCTGAGACCTTTTCCCGAATTCTGCACAATTTTAGTGATCAAGGTGTGATTCGTGTTGATGGTAGCCGGGTTGATATTCTCGATGATGAGGGGCTACAAACCTTTGCGGGGCTTAATAAGGGGGCGGTTCAACTGCAGCTGCCGCCGGAAAAAGAGTGATCGACTTTAAATTTAGGAACAGATAGATCTCGCTGGCGAGCCTCGTCACTATCCAATAAACATGCCCCCGAATAGATGGGATCCGGATTAAATCTATGGTTACTTAAGGGATAGGTGAGACATTCCTGGTCCAGCCCGGTTATACTGCAACGTTTTCTTACCCAATAATGAGTTACGCAACACCATGAAGGATAGTTATCCCTTTCCTATAGCCCGTATTGGCTTGGTAGGCGGTGGTCAGCTTGGTCGTATGATGGTCAAAGCGGCTAAGCGCCTGGGCTGCACCTGTGTCGTTCTGGATCCCTATCCAAAGTCACCGGCAGGTCAGGTTGCCGGAGATCAGATCATAGGCGGCTACCACGATCCTGCCAAATTGAGAGAATTGGCGGAATCATGCGATGTGGTGACCTATGAACTGGAAGACATTGATACTGAGACCTTGCGTCAACTGGAGCTGGAGGGGCATAAGATCAATCCTGCACCAGGTCTACTTTCCATCCTGCAGGATAAGCTGACACAGAAGCAGTTCCTCAGTCAGGCGAACATCCCTTCAGCCGAATTTATCGAGGTGCCAGAACCGAACCTTGCAGACTTTGAAGCCTTCGGTTTTCCTTTGGTACAGAAAGCCAGACGTGGAGGATACGACGGTCGTGGCGTTTCTGTGATGCCGGACGCTGAAGCATTCAGTGAACATCTACCAGTACCATCCCTGGTGGAGCGTTTTATCAAGGCTGACAAAGAGCTGGCTGTGATGGTCGCGCGTAGCGCCAATGGAAATTGCGTGGCATATCCAACAGTGGAGATGTGCTTTCGCGAAGGTGAAAATGTCCTGGATCTGCTGCTCTGCCCTGCCGTGGTGGATAAAACTGTTGCCCAACAGGCTGAAGCGCTTGCCATACGTACCATTAATGCCCTGGAGGGTGTTGGCATGTTTGGTGTTGAGATGTTTTTGACTGCTAATGGCGAACTGCTGGTGAATGAGATAGCACCACGAACCCATAATTCAGGTCATCACACCATTGAAGCCTGCATAACTGACCAGTTTGAGCAGCATCTGCGCGCTGTGCTTGACCTGCCTCTGGGATCCACAGAGCAGCTGGCCCCAGCAGCTATGATCAACCTTCTGGGAGCTGCGGATGCTGTTGGCACACCTGTTTTCAAAGGGTTGCAGGAGGCTTTGGCAATTCCTGGCGTCTGTCTCCATATCTACGGCAAAGCCGAAGTAAAACCTTTTCGGAAAATGGGACACGTGACTGTTATCGATCAGGATCTGGATATTGCTCGAACTAAAGCCGAGCAGGTACGGGATTTAATTCAAATATGTGGGGAGCAGCATCCATGAGCAAACCTATCGTTGGCATCATCATGGGCAGTGATTCAGATCTGCCGGTCATGCAAGAGGCTGCCAAACAGCTCGAGGCGTTTCAGATACCTTTTGAGATGACCATAGTCTCAGCTCATCGTACCCCGACAAGACTATACGAATATTCCCAAAGTGCCGAACAGCGCGGTTTGCAGGTTGTGATTGCCGGTGCAGGAGGTGCTGCCCACTTGCCTGGTATGGTGGCGTCAATTACCCCTCTGCCGGTAATTGGTGTGCCGGTGAAGTCCTCAGCATTGAGTGGAGAGGATTCACTGCTCTCTATCGTTCAGATGCCACCAGGCGTCCCTGTTGCAACGGTGGCTATCAATGGCGCAAAAAATGCGGCCATATTGGCAGCTCAAATACTTGGGGCATCAGATCCCGAGATGCGTCAGAAGGTCAGGGATTACAAACTGGCATTGGAAGAGATGGTAATGGGAAAGGTTGAAGTGATGGAGAAGCAACAGGCAACCAGTTCCTGAATAGTCCAAATACTAGTGGATAGATAGCCCATTGTGGGTCGGATGGCGCAGTGCTTATCCGACCTACCACTCTGATCCGCCCGTTCCAGCTGAATTGCGATACACCGAAATCAACTTGAAAACCCGGGGTTTTACCCCATCTTAAGGTTATTAATATAAGATTTTGGAGTAATACCCGATGAGAATGGATCGTTTGACCAGTAAATTCCAGATGGCCCTGGCTGATGCCCAGAGCCTTGCTGTCGGTCGGGATCATCAGTTCATTGAGCCTGTACACTTGATGAGCGCCATGCTCGATCAGGAGGGGGGTACTGTCCGCCACCTGCTGGCCCAATCCGATGTCAACATCAATCAACTACGTTCCAGTCTGAGTGCTGCCACCGAGCGTCTGTCCAGTGTGGAGGGCGCGGCTGGAGATCTGCATATTTCCAATGACCTGGGACGACTACTCAATCAGACCGATAAATTAGCGCAACAGCGCAATGATCAATATATATCCAGCGAACTGTTTGTTCTCGCCGCTGTGGAAGATAAGGGCGAGCTGGGCGAAATGCTGCGTAATGCAGGAGCAGCCAAGGAGGCCCTTGAGGGCAGCATTGAGAAGATGCGTGGTGGTCAAAAAGTAGATGACCCAAATGCAGAAGATCAGCGCCAGGCACTCGAAAAGTACACCATTGATCTAACTGAACGGGCTGAGCAGGGTAAGCTGGATCCCGTTATCGGCAGAGATGATGAAATTCGTCGAACAATACAGGTTCTGCAGCGCAGGACGAAAAATAATCCGGTACTAATTGGTGAACCGGGTGTTGGTAAAACAGCAATTGTTGAGGGATTGGCTCAACGTATCATCAATGGTGAAGTGCCTGAAGGCTTGAAAACCAAACGCCTGCTCTCTCTCGATATGGGGGCACTGATCGCAGGGGCAAAATTTCGGGGTGAGTTTGAAGAGCGCCTGAAAGCGGTACTCAACGATCTCTCCAAACAGGAAGGGCAGATTATCCTGTTTATCGACGAACTGCACACCATGGTCGGAGCAGGTAAGGCCGAAGGCGCGATGGACGCAGGTAACATGCTAAAGCCGGCATTGGCTCGGGGTGAACTGCATTGTGTGGGTGCAACTACGCTGGATGAATATCGCCAGTATCTTGAGAAGGATGCCGCCCTTGAGCGTCGCTTCCAGAAGGTGTTGGTGGAGGAGCCCAGTGTTGAGGATACGATAGCCATCCTGAGAGGTTTGAAGGAGCGTTATGAAGTTCACCATGGTGTGGATGTCACTGATCCGGCAATCGTTGCCGCAGCAACGCTCTCCCATCGTTACATCACTGATCGTCAGCTGCCCGATAAAGCCATTGATCTGGTGGATGAGGCGGCATCCCAAATACGAATGGAGATCGACTCCAAGCCTGAGGAGATGGATCGCCTAGAGCGCCGTCTGATTCAGTTAAAAATCGAGCGAGAAGCGCTGAATAAAGAGTCTGACGAGGCTTCAAAAAAGCGACTAGCCGATCTGCAGGCACATATCGAACGGTTCGAGCGGGAGTTCTCTGACCTGGAAGAGATCTGGAAATCGGAAAAAGCGGCACTGCAGGGGACAACCCATATCAAGGAGTCCCTTGAGCGAGCCAGACTGGAGCTGGAAACTGCCCACCGGGCCGGCGATCTGGCGCGTATGTCTGAGCTTCAATATGGACGGATCCCGGAACTTGAGAAGCAGCTCGATATGGCAACCCAGGCTGAGATGCAGGAGATGAAACTGCTGCGAAACAAAGTCTCAGAGGAGGAGATTGCCGATGTAGTCTCCAAATGGACTGGTATCCCGGTCTCCAAAATGTTGGAGGGTGAAAGGGATAAGTTGCTGCGCATGGAAGAGGAACTTGGCAGGCGGGTTATCGGACAGCAGGAGGGGGTAGCTGCTGTCAGTGATGCAATACGCCGTTCCAGAGCAGGTCTTTCCGACCCTAATCAGCCCAATGGTTCATTTCTGTTTCTCGGGCCGACCGGCGTGGGTAAGACGGAACTGTGTAAATCACTTGCAGAGTTTCTCTTCGATACGGAAGAGGCGATGATCCGCATAGATATGTCTGAATTCATGGAGAAGCACTCAGTCGCGCGGTTGATTGGTGCTCCTCCTGGGTATGTAGGCTATGAAGAGGGTGGTTATCTGACAGAGGCGGTACGTCGCAGACCCTACTCAGTGATTCTTCTCGATGAGGTGGAAAAGGCTCATCCTGACGTATTCAATGTGCTATTGCAGGTGCTTGATGACGGACGCCTTACGGACGGTCAGGGACGCACAGTGGACTTTCGCAACACAGTGATTGTGATGACCTCGAATCTGGGCTCCCAGATTATTCAGGAGATGGCCACAGAGGATCAGTATGACGCAATGAAAGCATCGGTGATGGAGACTGTGCAGCATAACTTCCGTCCTGAGTTTATCAATCGGGTAGACGAAATCGTGGTATTTCATCCCTTGGGTGCGGAGCAGATTAGAGCCATAGCCAGTATCCAGGTGGACTATCTACGCAAGCGTTTGGCAGATAATGAAATGGTCCTGTCAGTGACTGATGCGGCACTTGATCTACTGGGTAAGGCGGGTTTCGACCCTGTGTATGGTGCAAGGCCTTTGAAGCGAGCTATACGTCAACAGCTTGAGAACCCGCTGGCACAGGAGATACTTTCAGGTCGCTTTGGGCCGGGAGATATAATCGAAATTGATGTCTCTGAGGGAGGTGTGGTCTTTAGTAAGCGTCAGAAAATCAGTGCTGCGTAATGAGGGACGGTGTTGATTCGTCTGGGTGGGCGCTGCCTCAAATCAGCCTGAATTGATTTCATAACGATCTATAGACAGGCTATTGCGGGCACTCTGTGCGCGCTCTAACCCTACGGATTCAGTTATGAGACTTAGCCAACGTCAAATAGAACTGATGCATTCGCTCAGTTGCTTCGATCAGGTCACTCAAACCGTCGTTGTTTTCAATGACATCGTCAGCCCCCTTTAGACGGGTCTGGCGATCGGCCTGACTGGCCAGGATCTGATCAATCTGCGCTCTCTGCAGATTATCCCGCTTAGCCACCCGTTCATACTTTATGGATTCATCACAATCGACGACCAAAATCCGATCGGCAATAGATTCCTGTCCTGTTTCAAACAGCAATGGGATGACCATTACTGCATAGGGAGCAGTCTGTTTGATTAACCAGGACTCCATCGCCTCTCTTATCGGAGGGTGAAGAATGGCTTCAAGGCGCCTCCGCTGAGAGGGGTCACTAAAGACAATCTCTCTCAGTGCTGACCTATTCAACTCTCCCCCAGTATTGACCAGGTTGTCACCAAAGGTCTTCTTGATTTCCAGCAGGGCAGGGGAACCTGGAGTGACCATCTTGTGAGCAAGTGCATCGGCATCAATAACCGGCACACCCAATGATTCGAAATGGGAGGAAACTGCGCTTTTGCCGCTACCGATTCCCCCAGTGAGGGCCACAGTCAGCACAGCATAATCCGGCTCACCCCATGGGTGAGGCTAAATCTCAGTAATTGATTTGGCATACCATTACCATAAGCCAGATATCAGCGGTCAACTGCGGAAGCTGGGATTATAAACCAGACCATTGTAAATAGGCCTGATTGATCTGATCACCCCACATCAGACTGATCCAGCCTGCTGCAGCCAAGTAGGGGCCAAAAGGTATGGGGATGTTCCTGTCACGACCTCTGACGACAATCAGAAGAATGCCAACCACGGCGCCGACCAGAGCTGAGAGCAGAATGATCTGCGGCAGGTATTGCCAGCCCAACCAGGCACCAAGCAGAGCCAGGAGCTTAAAGTCACCATAGCCCATACCCTCTTTGCCAGTGATGCGCTTGAAAAGCTGGTAGACGCTCCAAAGCGCCAGGTAGCCTGCTGCTGCACCAATAACGGCTGAATTGATATCGGTGAACAGGTTTCCCAGGTTAACCAACAAGCCAAGCCAAAGGACAGGTAGGGTGATGTTGTCAGGCAGGAGCTGAACATCAAAATCGATCATGGTCAGAGCGATCAGGCTCCAGGTCAAAATCAGTGCAGCCAATGTTACCCAGGTAAAACCGAAATGAAATGCTATCCAGAGCGAGAGTAATCCGGTTACCGCCTCAACAATCGGATATCGGACGCTGATCGGATTATGACAGTTAGAGCAACGACCTCTCAGCAGTAGCCAACTTACTACAGGGATATTTTCCCAGGGGCGTATTTTATGCTGGCATTTAGGACAGTGGGAGGCGGGTCTGTTCAGATTGTAGACGTCCGCACCTGATTCTTCTGTTACGGCCAGTTCTTTCAGCTCTTCACAATCCTGATGCCACTGTCGTTCCATCATCTTGGGTAAACGATGTATGGCAACATTAAGAAAGCTGCCAACAATCAGACCAATAAGCATTGCAAACAGCAGGAATACTCCGCTGTTGTCTCTGAGAAAATCAATAACAACCACAGTTTGCCTTTACTTGTTTTTATACAGAGGCGGTCTTTTTATATAGCAGTACCCATCTTAAAGATTGGTAGGTACATGGCGACTACTAGTCCACCAACGAGTGTGCCCAAGACTACCATGATAAGAGGTTCCATAAGGCTACTCATTGCATCAACCGCATTATCGACCTGTTCCTCGTAAAAGTCAGCCACCTTATTGAGCATGTCATCTAAAGAACCTGATTCTTCACCAATGGCTACCATTTGCACAACCATGTTAGGAAATAGGTTCCTCTGCTTCATTGCCAGCTGCAAAGACTGACCGGTAGCAACATCTTCTCTCATGCGTAATACAGCGTCGCTAAAAACCACGTTCCCGGTTGCGCCTGCAACAGAGTCCAGGGCTTCGACTAGAGGTACACCGGCAGCGGACATGGTTGCTAGTGTGCGAGAAAATCTTGCAATAGAGGACTTATTCAGGATCATGCCTATGACAGGTACTTTAAGTAATATCCGATCTATAGCATGACGAAATTTACGTGAGCGTTTCCAGGTAGATCCGAATGCGTAAATTGCTGCAGTTGCTGCAAGAAGGATAACCCACCACCAATCGCGTACCAAATGTGATAGGTTTACGACCAATTTAGTAAATGCGGGTAATTCAGCACCAAAATTGCTAAATAATTGCTCGAACTGGGGAATTACAAATATCAATAGAACACTGGTGACAACTATTGCAGCAACAATTATCGCTGCAGGATAAAACATAGCCTTTTTAATCTTGCCCTTTAATGATTCTGTTTTTTCTTTGTAAGTAGCAATTTTATGTAAAAGGGTTTCAAGAACACCAGCGTGTTCACCTGCTCGAACCAAGTTAACGAATAGATCGTCAAAATGAAGTGGATGCTTCTTCAGGGCATCTGCGAGAGATGTGCCACCTTCAACGTCAGCCTTGATCATAAGAACCAGCTCTTGCATGGATGGGTTTTCATGACCGCGACCAACGATATCAAATGCCTGCACCATAGGAACGCCAGCGGACATCATAGTAGCTAGTTGCCTACTGAATACGGTCACATCTGCACTTGTGATTCTCTTTTTCTGTTTAAAAATAGATATAGGTTTTTTTCTGACTTTAAGAGGGTTAACCCCCTGACGACGCAAGTCAGCCTTAACCATATTGACATCAGTTGCTCGTGATTCACCTGATAGTCTATTTCCTTTTTTATCTGTACCTTCCCAGGTATACAGATATGATTTAATCTGATTTTTTTTACGCGGTGGTGCCATGGGCTAGTCCTTGGTTACCCGATTAAGTTCTTGGAGGCTTGTAACCCCTTGCATGACTTTCCTGAGGCCTGAGCGGCGCAGGTTGTAAACGCCCTCTTTTTCAGCTTGGTCCTCAAGCTGTATAGAAGTTCCCCCCTCCATGATTATCTTGCCCATCTTTTCAGAGACAGGCATAACCTGGAATATACCAACCCTTCCCTTGTATCCACTGGTACATAAATCACACCCTACGGGTTTGTATGTTACAAATCCAGTGTCAATGTCAGCTTCAGCAAATCCCTCTTCCAGTAGTGCTTCTCTGGGTACATCATCAGGTGCTTTGCAATGTTCGCAAAGGCGCCGGGCCAGGCGTTGAGCCATAATTAGCATTACTGAAGAAGCAATGTTAAAAGGGGGTATGCCCATGTTAGCTAAACGTGTCAGAGTTTGCGGTGCGTCGTTGGTATGCAGTGTGGACAAAACAAGATGTCCAGTCTGTGCAGCTTTTACAGCAATTTCTGCAGTTTCGAGATCTCGAATTTCGCCAACCATAACAATATCTGGATCTTGTCTGAGGAATGCCCTCAATGCTTCAGCAAATGTCAGCCCCGTTTTAACATTTGTGTTTACTTGATTTATGCCAGGAACTTGTATTTCGACAGGGTCTTCAGCGGTTGAAATGTTTACTTCTGATTTGTTTAACAGATTTAATGCGGTGTAGAGACTTACTGTCTTACCACTACCTGTTGGCCCAGTAACCAGAATCATCCCGTATGGTTTACCGATTGCCTTAAGGAAATCTGTACGCTGCTCCTCTTCAAAACCCAAAGCCTCTATACCCAATTGAGCACTGGTTGGATCCAGAATACGGAGAACGATTTTCTCGCCATACAAGGTTGGGCAGGTATTTACACGAAAATCGATAGCCCTTGATTTTGATAGCTTCATTTTTATTCGGCCATCTTGTGGTACACGTTTTTCCGCAATGTTCATGCGCGACATGACTTTTATACGGCTTGAGAGTCTGTTCGCAAGATTTGATGGCGGATTTGCTACCTCATGAAGCATGCCGTCCTGACGGTAGCGAATTCTGTAGGTGTACTCGTATGGTTCAAAATGTATATCAGAAACACCCTGGTTGATGGCATCAAGCAATACTTTGTTGATATAACGTACAACAGGCGCCTCATCCACATCGAGGTTTGATTCATCATCGCTAGAATTTTCGTCCCCAGTTGAGATGTCGAGATTATCTAGATCCGCATCTAGCAGCTCATCCATCCCTGTTTCTTGGGCCTCCATGACCTTCTCAATAGCTTTGTTCAGCTTGTCTTCTTCAACCAAAATAGCTTCAGAAGCCAAACCTGTGTTAAAGCGTATTTCATCCAGGCCTTGGTGGTTTGTAGGGTCAGATACTGCTAGAAATAGTCTGTTTCCCCTCTTGAATATTGGTAGGGCATGGTGTGCTCTAACGAGCTTTTCAGCAACGACGTCAGTTGGAATTGCATCAGTGTCCAGAGAATTCAGGTCAAAGATTGGTACACCAAATCCGCGAGAAGCTGAGATGGCAATGTCTATGCTATTAAGAATCTTGTTTTGCGTTAGAAAAGTAACAAAAGGGATTTTCTTTTTTAGCGCATCCGTAAAAGCGGATTCTGCTTGATCCTCAGAGATTAGATTATCCTGGATCAAGCATCGAGCTAGGCCGCTTAGGTTTAATTGGGGTTTAGTATTTGCCATCCTGATTTTTAAGTCTAATTACGTATATCATGCCTTATCGGCTATTGAGGAAGAATATTTAGATTAAACACGGTAAGTAGAAATCTGCCTGAAAAGGAATTGCTTCCACCGAGTCTTCATAAGTAGGTCATCTTAGACTTTTAGAATTAATAACGCATCCAAATTATTGATAACGAAGCAATATAGCCCTATGTTTGTCAGGAATCAATGTAGAGCTAGGTTCAACCACGGTATATAGTTTTTTTATTATAAAAATAATTCGTTTCAAGCTTGGCGGCCAATATGGGTCTGGTTTTCAGGCTGATGAGAAAAAAGTGAGATCTGCTGAAGCTGGCGAGGGTAAACCGCATCTGATTCGCGGCTTTGAAGTTTATTTCTAGAATTCAAAGAGTTAAAGCCACCTTCATTTGATGAAGGTGGCTTCTTGTACTGTTAACTGATTATACAGTTTGTATTATCAGAGACGGCACTCTGCAGGTACATAACGGGTATCACTTGGGTTGTTACAATCCCAGGTTACGCCGCTACCAGCCATGGTTCCTACCAAGTCAAAAGTTACAACAGTTGCGTTAATACCTGTGGCTACAGAAACACCGATGGTAGTCGGGTTGCCAGCAGTACATGCGATAGTTGTGAGGCCGGTGTTACCGACATTGACACCGTCACAGCTGTTAGCTGCAGGTAGGTTTGATAGATTCTCAGAAACTGTAGCTTTAGCGCCACTTGCAATGACCACGCCCTCAGTAACCTTACCTCTAATGGTATAGTCGGTGTAAGCGGGCAACGCGATGGCGGCCAAAATACCAATGATCGCAACAACGATCATGAGTTCAATAAGGGTAAAACCAGCTTGTTTTTTCATCTTTAACGCTCCGTATGTATTGGTGCCTGATTTGTCGGCGATCAAAAGCAAAACTTTAATGAAGGTATATCACCGAGTTACACTTGTAGCGTGCAGAATGCATGCCAAGTCCCGTGGTTACGAAAAAGTGGATCTGTTGGATTGGCGCTAACACATTGTAATTAATGATAATAAACTGAGATGATATTTGTTTGTATGGTATTGGGTTTTTCCAGGCTTGATCGTCATTGCTAATATTTCGAAGAACCTAGGATGTAAGAAAGTGACAAAAAATGTCACTTTTTTCGATAGGGACATGTAGCTTGTATTTATAGTGAAGATGAGTTGTCACTTTTATTTGAGTTAAAAGTGTGACGCAGGTCATGAGTTGGCAGGTGATTCACTCGATACCTAACTTTTCCAGGCGATATCTCAAGGAGCGCAAACTCATCCCCAGTTTTTTTGCTGCAGCTGTTCGATTCCAACGAGTCTCTTCCAGTGCTTCTAATATGGACTCGCGCTCCACTTGTTCCATCTTGTCGCCAAGTTTTTGGGGAGACGTGGAACTTTCATTCTCGGGGGTGTGATTTGGGAGGAGAAGGTCATCAGCCTCCAGCTTTTCACTATCGAGCAGGGTGAGAGAGCGTTCTAGTATATTTTCAAGCTCTCGTATATTACCCGGAAAGGGGTAAGCTTTGAGTTTTCTGGTTGCTTCATTGGTCAGTTTTGGCTTATTACTACCACTCTGGCGAGAGAGGCGTGTGAGGAAATGTTGCGCCAACAGGGGAATATCCTCTATGCGCTCGCGCAACGGAGGGAGAGGCAGTTCAATTACATTGATTCGGTAGAAAAGGTCCTGTCTGAACTCACCTAACTCTACCAGCTCTGCCAGATCTTTATGGGTTGCACTGATGATGCGAACATCGATGGAAATTTCCTGTTGTCCCCCTACAGGACGGATCATTTTTTCCTGGATGGCTCTGAGTAGTTTTACCTGCATATGCAGAGGTAAATCTGCAATTTCATCGAGAAAGAGGGTTCCTCCGTTCGCGGTGGCAAAAAGACCGTCATGGTCATGGGTTGCGCCAGTAAAGCTGCCCTTCTTATGGCCAAATAATTCACTTTCCATCAACTCGTGTGGAATGGCACCACAGTTGACTGCAATGAATGGTTGATCGACACGAGGTCCTTGGTGGTGAATCATCCGGGCAGCCAACTCTTTACCCGTTCCTGATTCTCCGCTGACATATACGGGGGCCTGACTTCTTGAAAGTTTTTCAATTAATTTAGAGATACGTGCCATTGCTGGTGAATTTCCCAGCATAGGTGGATGAGAGGTGGTTGAGGCCTTTGATGATTGTGATTTTGAAGGTTCCTGCTTGCTGAGTTTAATGGCTTGCTGGACCAGTTTTCGAAGCATTTCTAGATCAACAGGCTTGGAGACAAAATCGAAAGCTCCAGCTTTTAAAGCCTCGATGGCAGATTCCATATTGCCGTGAGCAGTGATCATCGCAACAGGAAGTTGGGGGTAGGTTTGATTGATATGTCTGACAAGATCAATACCGTTTCCATCGGGCAGGCGCATGTCTGACAAGCAGAGATCGAAGCTCTGCTCTTCGAGAAGTTTGTGAGCACCTGCCAGGTTAAATACTGAGTGGGCATCAATTCCCATTCGCATCAGGGTGATTTCGAGTAGCTCGCAGATATCTGGTTCATCGTCGACTATCAAGGCGGTGGGTTGTGTCATGCTTGTTTGTTCCCGCGTTGCCATTTTTCAAAATGAAGACGAAAACAGCTTCCGCCTGTTGGGCCAGGAATGTACTCCAGGCGGATACGGTTTGTTTCGCATAATTCTTTCGCAATGTACAAACCAAGGCCGGTTCCTGAACTTCGCGTCGTGAAAAAAGGTTCAAAAATCTGTTTTGCGACTTTGGGTTCAATCCCAGGTCCGTTATCGACTACGTCAAGTATAGGATGTGGATACTCTTGAGTTATGCCACCGACTATTTGTAGCTGTAAGGTCTTCGCATCACAATGTTCACGGGAGTTGTTACAGAGGTTAGTGAGAATTTGGCGTAATTGTTCCGGATCAGCAAAAACTTCTGTTGTATTAGGTTCGATTTGTAAAAGCATCTTTCTTTTATCGAAACCTTGATGCTTGATCAACTCAGTAGTGACTTTCTCCAGCCAGGGTTTGAGTTGTAGGGTGACCTGTTTTCCAGGGTCTCTGCGCGAGAGTTGGAGGACATTCTCGATGACTTGATTAACTCTTGCTGCATTGGTTGTGATGATTTCAGTTAATCGTTTATCGGCAACATTTAGATCCGGGGATTCCTGAAAGAGTTGGCTGGCGTGACTGATAGCGCCCAGTGGATTACGAATCTCATGGGCAATACTGGCCGTGAGTCGACCTAAGGAGGCAAGTTTCATTTGTTGTGCTTCCCGGGTTACCTGGGATGTATCTTCGAGGAAAATCAGCATGTCACCACGGCCATCCCCACTTAAGGCGTTAAAGTGAGCTTTCAGCTCAGGGCCTTGGCTTTGACTGCGAAATGTAAGGTGTTGTTTACGCTTTGGGTTGCGGCGCTTTCGCACTATGTGAGCGAGTTCAGGAGATGCTTTGACGAGTTGGCTTCCTGTTGTGGCGGATGGCATGCCCAATAGATGCCAGGCAGGATCATTCATCATTAAGATTTCACCTGATGAATCGATCACTAAGACTCCTGTGCGCATGTGTTTTATCACATGGGCATTGATCTTTGCTAAATGGTCCAGTTCATTGGCCCTTGTTTCAGCAAGGCGTTCACTAGCTCTTGCCCGGCTACTTAAAACCCAGGTCAAGAGTGCGGTGGCGAAATATACAGCGCCGAGGAATCCAGCTTGAATGAATTGAGGTGGTAAGGTATTGGTTAAGCTGGCATGTATCTGATCGGTGATAACGGCTAAAGCCGCTATGGCAGCAAACAATAGGGCTGCTCTGCCACCCATAATCAGTGCGCCCGCAGTAATAGACACAGCGATCAACATGCCCATACCCGTTTGGATACCACCACTTGCATGCATCAGAAGAGTGATCGCGAGAATGTCAACAAACAGGGCCAGGTAAGCCTGATGTTCTGGATTTGGGGAGCGCCATAAGAAGGATAGTGAGGAGATTATAGTGAGAGAGGTATAGGTGATGACTGTAATTGAAAAGAGCTTGGGATCTTTTGAACCCAGAAATAAGGGGCCACTGCCTGCGTAGAAAAAAAACAGTAAAGCAAGGGATAAAGTGATTCGATAAAGTTGGAATATTCTTAGGGATCGCCAGTGTGATCCTTCACCTTGATCCGTGGGAAGTGGTTTTGCGACAACCACGCTCTCCAGTTTCGAAAGCAAGTTACTCATTATCAGACGGTTTATCCGATTTTGCGGCTAAGAGGTGATCCTTGTTGCAGTAATAGAGCCCATCCTCATGTATGGCTTCATCCTTCGGCAGATGAAGACCGCACTGATCGCACTTGACGCTTTCAACGGATTTTACCTGTCGCTTTGCTGTCTGCTGTTCAGACCTCATACGAGCGAAATGACGCACAATGAGGTAGATGCCCCATATTGCGAGTCCGAAGAGTATAGTTTTAAGTCCCATCCAATCAATTGTTTATGATGTCTGAGTCTTAGTCAATTCGGATCGGTCAATGTAAGGAATAGTGACTGCACTACACCCGTTTAAGGTTGTTTTGTTGGGCCTGCTTTCTGAGAGGCTTGCAACCTCAGTTAAAATGGTCTGGAATTCGGCCTGAAACAACGCAGTCAGGAGTTATCGTTTGAACCTCAA
>JBEVXD010000003.1:133348-293354 GCA_040506275.1 Candidatus Thiodiazotropha sp. DIVDIV | reverse complement strand
GCCTGCTTTCTGAGAGGCTTGCAACCTCAGTTAAAATGGTCTGGAATTCGGCCTGAAACAACGCAGTCAGGAGTTATCGTTTGAACCTCAAAATACAGATTGCCCAGCTCAATTTTCTGGTTGGAGATATTGAAGGGAATGCACAGAGAATTATTGAGATAGCAGACTCAGGCCAAAAGCGTGTGGATGCTGTAGTTTTTCCTGAGTTGGCAATTACAGGGTATCCCCCGGAGGATCTGTTACTGCGTAGTTCTTTTATTCAACGGGTTGAGGCGGCGGTCGATCTGATCCGGTCATCTGTAGGGGAGGTCTACCTGGTGGTTGGGTATCCACGTTTCAGAGACGGTAAATTGTTCAATGTTGCTGGTGTTTTGTATCGCGGGGAGGTCGTTGCTGAATACGAGAAGCACAAACTGCCAAATTACAGTGTATTTGATGAAAAGCGCTATTTCACACCAGGTCAGGGGGCGGTTACATTTAATCTGAATGGGATTCAGGTAGGGCTGACCATATGTGAGGATATCTGGGAAGATGAGCCTGTTGCACTCAGCCGGGCTGCAGGTGCGCAACTGATATTCAACCTGAATGCGTCACCCTTCCACATCGGTAAGGCACCTGAGCGGGAAGCGTTGGTACAGCATCGCGCAAGCGGGAACAGTATTCCCATTGTCTATGCCAATTTAGTGGGGGGGCAGGATGAACTGGTCTTCGATGGTGGCTCGTTTGTGGTGGATGCAGAGGGAGACCTGATCCACAGGGCCGGTTTTTTTGAAGAATCTCTACCTATTGTCGAAATCGAATGTTCGCCAGAACCAACTCCAATACCTGATGGCATAGAGCCTTTAATGGGTGAAGAGCAAAGAGTCTATGGTGCTCTGGTGCTTGGCGTGCGTGATTATGTGCAGAAGAATGGGTTCAATGGTGCGATTATCGGGCTTTCCGGCGGTGTCGATTCTGCCCTTACCTTGGCAATTGCTGCGGATGCGCTAGGCCCTGATCAGGTTGAAGTGGTGTTGATGCCTTCCCGCTATACCGCAGACATGAGCAATCAGGATGCGGTGGCTGAGGCAGAGGCATTGGGGGTGCATCATCGTACAATATCCATAGAGCCCGCGTTTGATGCTTTTCTTGACATGCTAAGCGAAGAATTTGCAGGGAAGCCGGTCGATGTGACGGAAGAGAATATCCAGGCCCGCTGTCGAGGCATCATATTGATGGCGATCAGCAACAAAAAGGGACGAATTTTATTAACTACAGGCAATAAAAGTGAAATGTCGGTTGGTTATGCCACCTTATATGGTGATATGGCAGGTGGTTTTGCACCGATCAAAGACGTGCCTAAAACCTTGGTCTACAGACTTTGCCGATATCGAAATAGTTTGTCTCCAGTGATTCCTCAGCGGGTTCTTGACAGACCACCTTCAGCGGAATTGGCGCCGGATCAGAAAGATAGCGACTCTCTACCCGACTATCCTGTTCTTGATGAGATTCTTGAGCGATACGTTGAACAGGACCAGGATCTGTCTGAGATTACCAGTGCTGGGTTCGACCAAGCCATAGTTGAGCGGGTGATCCGAATGGTGGATCGCAATGAGTATAAACGTCGCCAGGCGCCACCTGGGGTGAAAATCACCAGGCGCGCCTATGGACGTGACCGGCGCTACCCATTGACTTGGCAGAAGTGAATCAATAAACCTGGATTTCGCAATTGACCGCTTCTGCCAGACGTAAGTTAATGATAAATATAACAAATAGCGGATTTACCTTTCAACTATTAGGTGCGTTCAGAGCACCAGATGAATTTGAAAGAATCAATCATCTTGTTTGGATTCCTGATTAAAGAAAATACTCTTTATATCAGTGCCTTGTGTGATATTATTTCTCTTCTGAAGCTTAGAAATACAATATTTTGCCCGATGCATTTGCGTGGGCACGCCACGGGTTGATGAAACTGCACCAGCCAAGTTTTAAGATCCCGGTTTTTTAATTTACTATACATGGTTACTGGTATATCGGGGTGGGTCATAGACTAGCTGGACGGCTGGGCGTTACAATCCTCACAATCCCTATTGCTATGATTATCTCTACGAGAGCAAAGAAACAATGAAAAAAGTTGAAGCAATCATCAAGCCTTTCAAACTCGAGGATGTACGTGAGGCCTTGTCAGAGGTGGGTATAACCGGTATGACAGCCACTGAAGTCAAGGGGTTTGGTCGACAAAAAGGACACACTGAGCTCTATCGTGGTGCTGAGTATGTTGTCGATTTTCTGCCTAAAGTGAAATTAGAACTGGTTGTTACCAGTGACCAGGTTCAGACTTGCATCGATGCTATTACCAATGCAGCGCGTACCGGAAAAATCGGTGACGGCAAGATTTTTGTTTCACCGGTTGAGCAGGTAATTCGGATTAGAACAGGGGAAGAGAACGAAGCTGCAATCTAAAACAGCAGCACAAAACAACCATTTCAGGCCTCTATCAATCCGTCAAATGGTGGCGTTTGTCTCTTGATCAGTCTGGTTATATCGATAGGAGTAGGCTCTTTTAACTGCTATTCCTGGTCTGGAGTGTCTGGTTGAGCAAGCCGTCCGTTTTCCAGGTTGAGAGCCAATACCCTTTGGGCATCATCGGCTAATTCTGTCAGGCCCAGTCTGGAATAAGCATCGACCATGATCTCCAGGGCCTCTTGTACAGAGTCGGTTCGTTGGAATTGTGTCACGACTCGATTCGCACGATTTGCTGCTGCCAGATAGGCACCACGCTTCATATAGTATCTCGCAATATGAATCTGATACTTTGACAGATTGTTCCTCAGATAGCGCATACGCTGGTGTGCATCTGCTGAGTATTTGCTGTCTGGGTAACGGCGAATCAATTCTGAAAAATCGTTGAATGAATCTAGAGCGGCTCCCGCATCACGTTCTGAAGGGTCTGTCGGTAGGATACTACTCAGAAAACTCTGGTTGCGGTTATAGTTGGCTAATCCTTTCAAATAATAAGCGTAATCGACAAACTGGCTTTGCGGGTTGAGCTTGATGAATCGATCTGAGGCAGCAATGGCAGAATCAGGTTCGCCGTTTTTGTAGTGAGCGTAGATGATGTCAAGCTGAGCTTGTGTAGCGTAGCGGCCAAATGGGTATCGTGCCTGTAGACCGTTGTAGTTTTTAACCGCTGTATCGTATTCACCATCAAGCATCGCTGTTTTGGCTTCTGAATAGAATTTACTGGCGCTCCAGTTTTTGGTGGGATCGGACTGCTCCGGCAGGGAACATCCTGCTGACAGCAGAATGATCAGAATGGGTAACATACTTTTCCAGGACATAGCCGATCTCTAGATTATGAAAAAAGATTTGACGCGAGAGTATAACGGAAAGCTGCAGTTTCGGTATAACCTGGTCTGCCAAACTGGCATTTCAGCTTGTTTCATGGCTGGATATGGTCATATGGCTGCTGCTGGAATTGGGTCGATCTATTGCTCTCGATGGTATTTTAATGTCCGATCCTGAATCTTTATCAGAAGTTCCCACTCGTACTTTCAGTGTGCCGGATGAGCGTGCTGGAACTCGAATTGACCAGCTGTTAGCAGATTTTTTTCCTGAGTTTTCACGTAGCCGTCTGCAAAACTGGATTAAACAGGGACTTGTTGAAGTGGATGGTCACTCCTGTCGTGCTAAGGACAAAGCACGGGGAGGTGAAAATGTGGTGCTCAGGCCTCTCCTGATGGAAGAGGTGGAGGACGCTCCTGAAGAGATGGATCTTGACCTGGTTTATGAAGATGAAGCCCTGATCATTGTCAATAAACCGGTGGGACTGGTTATGCATCCAGCGGCAGGGAATCCTAACGGAACCTTGCTGAATGGGTTGCTCTGCCACCACCCACCGCTTAGCTCAATACCCCGTGCAGGAATAGTACACAGGCTCGATAAGGATACCAGTGGTCTGTTGGTGGTTGCCAAAACCTTGCAGGCGCAGAATGCCTTGGTGCAGCAGTTACAAGAGCGGAGTGTGAAGCGTGAATATCGTGCTATTGTTCAAGGCCTAGTGGTCTCTGGCGGCACGATTGATAAACCGATAGGCCGCCATCCCGTCAATCGCCTGCGTATGGCGGTAGTTGATAATGGTAAGCAAGCAGTGACCCACTATCGAGTGCTGCAGCGTTTTCGAGCATTTACTTATTTGCAGGTACGCCTGGAAACCGGTCGTACCCATCAGATTCGGGTCCATATGAGTCATATCCACCATCCTCTGCTGGGGGATCAGCTGTATGGTGGTCGTCAGAAGATACCGGCAGGCACCCAACCAGAAACAGTAATAGCACTGCAGCAGTTTAAACGTCAGGCGTTGCATGCGACCCGTTTAGAACTCAGTCACCCCACTTCAGGGAAGGATATGGCCTGGGAAGTACCGCCACCCGAAGACATGCAAAGGATTCTAGGGTTACTGCAAGATGATTGAGTTGATTCAACCGGACTGGCCTGCACCTGCAAATGTCAGGGCCTGTACAACGACTCGGATTGGGGGTGTCAGTCAGGGTAGTTTTGATAGCTTGAATTTAGCCACTCATGTTGGCGATGATCCCGCTGCGGTTACCCACAACAGAAGAGAACTTTTCTCTGAATGCGGATTCCCCTCAGAACCTTTCTGGTTGAATCAAATACATGGTTGCAAAATTGCTGATTCCTACCAGGATCAACCTGGCTGTGAAGCTGATGGGGCGGTTACTGCCAATACCGGGGTGGTCTGTGCTGTGCTCACAGCAGACTGCCTGCCCTTGCTTTTGACTGACACGCAAGGTCGGGAAGTTGCTGCAGTACATGCGGGATGGCGCGGATTGGCTGCTGGAATCATCGAGCAGGCAATTTCCCGAATGCAGGCACGGCCTGAATCAATACTGGCCTGGATGGGACCTGCGATTGGAGCCACTGCATTTGAAGTCGGTGAAGAGGTTCGGCAGACATTCATCGCTGATGCTGATGGGGATAAACAGGGCTTCAAGCAGGGTAGGCCCGGTCACTGGTGGGCTGATATCTATCTCTTGGCCAGGTTGCGGATGGAGAGAGCCGGTGTGGGGTTCATCAGTGGAGGAGATTATTGTACAGTGACCGATCGCGAGCGTTTCTACTCTTATCGGCGGGATGGCATGACGGGACGGATGGCCTCGCTGATTTGGCTAGTGTAGTGCTGGCGCTGTCAAAGACAATGAAAACTACACCAGGGTGATTTAGGGGACACTATGAAATGGCAGATGTTAACGCTGGTCGGTGAAGATCAGTCTGGAATTGTAGCGCAGGTGACAGATGCACTCTTTCAAGGTGGGTGCTCCCTGGGTGAGGCATCCATGCTTCGGTTGGGTGGCAATTTCACCATAATGATGATGGTTGACGGTGGGCATAGTGATCAGTCTTTAGATGCCTGCATAGCTCCGGTTGCTGAACGGTTGGGACTCAGGTATCACCTGGATCCGATGCATGGTGGCCTGCACCAGCACCGTGTGCCTAACTTCCAGGTCAGAGTGAATGGTGCTGATCGCTCAGGCATCGTCGCCAAGGTGACCGGATATTTAGCGGAAAGTGGTTTTAATATTCTTGAGTTGGATTCTGATGTGGTGGGTAGCAGCGATAAGCCCGTCTATATAATGACGATTCAGGGTTATGCGGAGGAGACTCTCGAAACCTTGGAAACCGCAATGGATAAGCTTAAGGCAGATGGGATTGATGTCCATGTGTCACCGATTGAAACTCTGATTGGCTGAGTCATGGCGATACTGGAAATATTAAAATTGCCTGACCCCAGGTTGAAGGTGATTTCGGAAGAGGTGGAAGACTTCGATGATGAGCTCTTCACTTTTATTAATGATCTTGAAGAGACTCGCAAGGCAGGTCCTGCAGCAGTGGGTATCGCCGCTCCCCAGGTGGGTAGAGCACAGAGGATCATCATCATCGATTGCTCTACCACCCGTAAACCGGTTCCGAACCATGGTCGATTGGTGCTGGTAAATCCGGAAATTACCGAATGGGATGGCTTTGAGCTGGGACGTGAAGGGTGTCTATCTGTACCGGACTACACAGGCAATGTGATACGTGCAGAGCGGATAAAGTTACATGCACTAACCCCTGAGGGTGAGGCCAGGGAGTTTGAGATGGAGGGATACGAGGCGAGGGCGTTACAGCATGAGGTGGATCATCTGGATGGGATGTTGTTTATCGATCGTCTGGTCAGCCGTCGAACAGATTTATTTCAGCGTAAGGTCTACCAGAAGGGTGGGAAAAAGCGGAAATAGCTGTGCTAACTCGAAGACCTTATGAACAGAATTGCGTCTAACCAGTTCGGCTTACAATAATCAGGTACGATTCGACTGAACCTGCCTATTAAGGTGCCGGGTTAATAAAAAATATGATCACCCTACTTCTGGCCACTATTTTTCTGTTTTGGCTCGATCGCCGTTGCAATGCGGCGAATCAAGCCGATTGGGGTTCTATTGGGCTGAATCGTCTGGATGGTTTAAATCGACTCTTCTGTCGTTACTACCACAGACTACAGCCCCAGGTTTTACCACTGCCTGAACAGGGTGGGGCAGTTGTAGTCTCCAATCATATCTCTGGTCTCGATCCACTCCTGATGATCGCTTCAAGCAACCGTCCATTACGATTTCTGATTGCCCGGGAACAGTATCAGCGATTTGGAATGCAGTGGTTATTTCGTGCGGTCGGATGTATTCCTGTTGATCGTGAGAAATCTCCAGAGAAAGCACTGAGGCAGGCCTTCAAGGCGCTTCGGCAAGGGGAAGTGGTGGCCATCTTTCCCCATGGAAAGATCCACTTGGATAGTGATCCACCCAGAAAGATCAAAGCTGGGGCTTCCCGTCTGGTATCGAACACTAAAGTCCCTCTTTTAGCCGTGCGCATCAGCGGAGTTTCCGCAGAAGGCCATGTAATGAAACCGGTGCTCTTACGAAGCAGGGCAGTTGTTCAGCTTCGGGCCACGATTGAGGTCGATAACCAAAGTGCCGATCAGCTGAATAGTCAGATACAAGAGGCTTTAGATGGTTAGTATGAAGCACGACACTAGATCGAACTCCCATAATGGATTGGTGATGTGGTTTCCAATTCCTCAAACAAGTATCATTGCCGCCAGTTCATGTTTGCTATTTAAGGGATGACAATGAAAGTAACAGTTTTTGGTTCCGGCTACGTAGGTTTAGTCACCGGCGCCTGCTTGGCTGAAGTGGGCAATGATGTGGTCTGTATGGATGTAGACAGTCGCAAGATCGACATGCTCAATAACGGTGAGATACCGATCTACGAACCTGGTCTCGAAGCGATGGTTGAGCGAAATGCTCAGGCTGGTAGGCTCAGTTTCACCACTGATGCCGCCGCAGCAGTGGAACATGGTCTGTTCCAGTTTATTGCTGTGGGTACTCCACCTGATGAGGATGGTTCCGCTGATCTTCAATACGTACTTGCAGTTGCCGAATCGATAGCGACACATATGGACGACTACCGCGTGGTCGTAGACAAGTCCACGGTGCCTGTGGGTACAGCGGACAAAGTAAGAGCTAAAATCGAAGAAACCTTGAAATCAAAGGGCAAGCAGGTCGAATTTGATGTGGTTTCAAACCCAGAATTTCTAAAGGAAGGTGCGGCTCTGGATGATTTTATGAAGCCAGACCGAATTATCATTGGTACCGATAATCCGCGCACTACCGAACTCTTACGTGCCCTCTATTCACCATTCAACCGAAATCATGATCGTTTGATTGCGATGGATATTCGCTCAGCAGAGATGACCAAATATGCTGCAAATGCGATTTTGGCGACCAAGATCAGTTTCATGAACGAGCTTTCCAACCTGGCAGAGAGACTTGGGGCCGATATCGAGCAGGTTCGTCATGGAATCGGTGCAGACACCCGTATCGGTTACTCCTTCATCTATCCAGGGTGTGGATATGGCGGCTCCTGTTTTCCCAAGGATGTCAGTGCCCTTGAACGTACTGCGAAAGAGGTCGGATATGATGCGCAATTACTGACCGCTGTGGAAGCCGTCAACTACCGTCAGAAACGGGTACTGGTTGAGAAAATCCTGCGACACTACGCTGGAGATGTGAAGGGTAAGACCTTTGCTCTCTGGGGGCTCTCCTTTAAGCCCAACACGGATGATATGCGTGAAGCCTCCAGTAGAGTTCTGATGGAAGCCCTGTGGGAAGCCGGCGCAAAGGTTCGTGTATTCGACCCTGAAGCGATGGAGGAGTGCAGAAGAATCTACGGTGAACGCGATGACCTGGCCTATTGCGAGAATCAGGACGGCACCCTTGAGAATGCCGATGCCTTGATTGTGGTGACCGAGTGGCAGGTGTTTCGCAGTCCGGACTTTGATCACCTAAAGCGGACATTGCGTGCACCGGTCATCTTTGATGGCCGCAATATCTATGATCCGCTACGTCTGAAAGAGGCGGGTTTCAGCTACTATGCGATTGGTCGCGGTGATTGATTTCGTATAGATAGTTAGCTGGCAGGCTGCCACGCAATAAAAAGCTAATAGTCAGAGTCCGGTTCTTGAACCGGACTCTGAGACTGCCTTTTTTCAAAAAAGCCTCGCGTGTATCTCATATAACCCGGCGACTAAGTATGTCGTCTTCTGGCTTGAAACCCCTAACAATATGATTATTAAAAGAGAGGCCGAAGTGTGCATGCCTGCAGACTGCGTTATCAAAACTTGCTGTAGGAGTGCTACAGCAAGTTTTGATGCCTTGCCGCAGGCAGGCACACTTCGGCTGAAGACGACATACTTAGTCGCCGGGTTAATATCATCAAGCAGAGTTCACTTTTAGCCTAATGGGCAAGATGTACCCCGCCGTCACAGCAGGGTTAAAACATAGATCAGATAAGGGAAGTGGCATCTGATCATTCCCCTAAAAAACGTCGGATGGCGCTTCGCTTATCCGACCTACAACGGTTAATCATATGCGGTGAGCCAAAGCGTATAGAAGGTATGAAGTCCTCCCTTTCTGACGATCGTTTTCTTCTGTGAAAACCCGGTATTCAGAATTCAAACATCTCAGAACATCAACTACTGATACTTCTCAGCTCAAATCAACTCTTTTTATTCTGAATGACGAATTGCCAATAATAACCTTAATTTACAGGTGGTTAATGGTGATTTGGTTTCAGCGCCAGAGATAAATGAGAATTTAGGTATTGAACAATGACTATATTCCATTGTCATATGTTGCAGTGCACAATATTATGGGTATATGCTGAACCCTTGGCGGTTCTCCGCTGGGAAGGTGGTTGTTGTGATTAAATTGTTGAAATATAAGGATTCATATCGGGAGGTGCTGGTTCTGCCAAGTGGGGAGCGGATTGTTATGCGCTTGGTCCAACCTGGTGATAAGGCGCTACTATCGGATGGTTTTGACTCGCTTTCCAAAGAGTCACGTTTTCGCCGTTTTCTGAATGAAAAAAAGCGATTATCCAACGATGAGTTGACCTATTTTACTGAGGTCGATCAACTGGATCACTTTGCTCTGGGCATGGTCGAATTGGATGAAAATGGCCTGGAAAAATCGGGTGTTGCTATTGGTCGCTTTATTCGCCTGGCAGATGATTCTGAATCTGCTGAAGTCGGTTTGACTGTCACAGATGAGATGCAGGGTAAAGGGATTGGCCGTCGTTTATTGGAAAGGTTGGTTTCTGCTGCACGAGAGCGTGGGATCAAACAGTTTCGTTT
This sequence comes from Candidatus Thiodiazotropha sp. DIVDIV, assembly GCA_040506275.1. Lineage (GTDB taxonomy): Bacteria > Pseudomonadota > Gammaproteobacteria > Chromatiales > Chromatiaceae > Thiodiazotropha. The sequence goes on along the minus strand of JBEVXD010000003.1, from coordinate 283,630 downwards.
TGAGTGTCTACCCTATAATCTGGAGATGAAAAACCTGGTTCAAAAGGTGTGCAGAGATGTCAGGCTTAAAAGTGAAGCCGGCGTCACCGTCGCTGAAGCAACCATCACCGAACTGCCAGTAAGTGTTGCGATACCAAGCCCGGTATCGATGATCGATACGTTGGTTTGTCACATGCAGGGATTTGTCTCAGATAGCTTGAGATATCAGTCGGGAGTCGGTCTGGATCTGATGCGTCATAGTCTTGATGCGCCATTCAAGCTCAGGCCATAGGCGGTAAAACAGAGTGTTATCTGTAGCCTGATGAGAATTTTAGAAAGTCAAGATTTCACCACCATCCTCACTTTGATACTATCCCGGCCTCGCTAATTATAAGCCAGGATGATTGATGTCAATTGCGCAACGTATTGCTGATGAGCTGAGTGTACGAATTAACCAGGTCGATGCCGTAGTCGGTTTACTGGAAGGGGGTGCAACGGTTCCTTTCATTGCACGATATCGTAAAGAGGCCACTGGTGGGCTGGACGATACTCAGCTGCGAAATTTAGTGGAACGTCTCGATTATCTCCGTGAGCTGGAAGAGCGTAGAGATGCGGTGATTAAATCTGTTCAGGAGCAAGGGAAGCTGAACAGTGAGTTGAAGGCTGCATTCCTGGCTGCAGATACAAAAACACGTCTGGAAGATCTCTATCTACCCTATAAGCAGAAACGTCGTACAAAAGCTCAGATTGCCCGTGAAGCAGGCTTAGCGCCATTAGCTGAGGCACTACTCAATGATCCTACTTTGGATCCTCAGCAGCAGGCAGAGTCGTTTCTGGATAGTGAGAAAGGCGTTGCCGATATCGATGCCGCACTTGATGGGGCAAAGCAGATTCTGATGGAGCAGTTCGCAGAAGATGCTGAGCTTGTAGGGCGTCTGCGTGAATACCTTTGGGATCACGGTATGCTTTCATCCAATGTAGTCGAAGGCAAACAACAGGAAGGTGCAAAATTTTCGGACTATTTCGACTTTTCTGAATCGATTATTAAAATTCCATCCCACCGGGCACTGGCCCTGTTTCGGGGCCGTCAGGAAGGGGTGCTCAGCCTGGAATTGATTCTGCCGGAAGATGCTGAATTGAAAACCGGTGAAATGGGCGCGGCTGAGCGCATGATCGCCAGACACTTTCAGGTTCGCGATGAGGGTCGGGTTGCAGATGCCTGGTTGAGTGGTGTTGTGCGTTGGGCGTGGCGAATCAAGATCTTCACACATCTGGATAACAATCTGAAAACCCGGCTGCGCGAAGCAGCTGAAGAGGAAGCGATCAAAGTATTTGCTCGAAACCTGCATGATTTGCTACTTGCGGCACCGGCTGGTCCCCGCGCTACCATAGGATTGGATCCCGGCTTGAGAACCGGTGTGAAAGTGGCGGTTGTGGATGACACAGGTAAACTGCTTGATACCGCTACAATCTACCCCCACGCGCCAAAAAAACAGTGGCAGGAGTCACTCAGGGTATTGGCTGAACTGGCTGCCAAATTCAAGGTGGAACTGGTCAGTATTGGAAATGGTACGGCTTCACGTGAGACTGATCGACTTGTAGCTGACCTGATCAAACTTCATCCCGAATTGCGTCTCTCTAAAGTAATGGTCAGTGAGGCCGGCGCATCTGTCTATTCAGCATCGGAATTTGCCGCACATGAGTTTCCCGGATTGGATGTTTCACTGCGAGGCGCTGTCTCGATAGCGCGACGTCTGCAGGATCCTTTGGCAGAGCTGGTAAAAATTGAACCCAAGGCGATCGGTGTTGGGCAGTATCAGCATGATGTTTCGCAGTCAAAATTGGCACGGCAGCTTGATGCGGTGGTGGAGGACTGTGTGAATGGTGTTGGTGTCGATATCAATATGGCATCAGCGCCATTGCTTAATCGTGTGGCTGGACTCTCGTCTTTAATGGCAGACAATCTGGTCAAATATCGAGACAAAAATGGCATTTTTACTGATCGAAAGGCGATTCTTAAGGTGCCACGTATTGGTGAAAAGGCTTTCGAACAGTGCGCGGGTTTTATGCGCATAATGAATGGTGCGAATCCACTTGATGCATCTGCTGTACACCCTGAGGCCTATCCGGTAGTGGAGCGTATCCTGCAAAAAACTGGACGGGAAATGTCCGGGGTTATTGGTGATACCTCATTTCTAAAGTCATTATCTGCAAAAGACTATACAGATGAAAAGTTTGGTCAACCTACCGTAGAAGATATCATTCATGAGCTAGATAAACCTGGGCGTGATCCACGGCCAGAGTTTAAAACAGCGACTTTCAAAGAGGGTGTTGAAAATCTAAAGGATCTGGAAAGTGGCATGGTTCTGGAGGGTGTCGTCACCAATGTAACCAACTTCGGTGCTTTTGTAGATATCGGAGTTCATCAGGATGGATTGGTGCACATCTCAGCTCTTGCCGATAAGTTCGTAAAAGATACTCGTGATGTGGTCAAGGCTGGAGACCTGGTTAAGGTCAAGGTAATGGAGGTTGATATACCGCGCAAACGAATTGCCCTGACAATGCGATTGAGTGAAGACTCCTCGTCATCCCGGAGTGATAATCCAAATCGCAAAACAAAATCGGATAGTCATCGTCAAACTGCAAAAGCAAAAAGAAAACCCTCTCCTGCACCAAGAGGCGCAATGGCAGAAGCCTTTGCAAAGCTGGGAAAGACCTGAAGAGTGCAAACAAATAATCTTCACCCAGAAGCAAGGTAAGATTAAAAATTGTAGGGTGCGGCCTGCCGCACCTTGCAGAACACTATCCAACACTGCTACCAAAAAGCAGGTTCAATGCCAGTGTCGCATATACAACCCCAGCTACCCGGTTAAGATAGATCTGAACTATCGGTGAACGATTAAACCAACTAGCCAATGATCCAGCCAAAATTGCCACAGCTCCAAATACAACTGAGGTTATCAGGATGAATAACAAACCGAGGAATAAAATCTGCAGAACCACTCCACCCTGATCTGGGTTGGTGAACTGTGGCAAAAAAGCAAGGAAGAATATGGTTACCTTGGGGTTGGATATATTCATAATGATACCGCGACGATAAAACTGAAAGTCAGACAGCCTGTTACTCTGTGTATCGCCTAAATTCTTCAGTAATGTAGAAAATGCCTGCCATGCAAGATAGAGAAGGTAGAAGGCACCAATATACTTGAGCATTGTGAAAGCAAAGGGTGATGCTTTGATGATTGCTGCAACGCCAAACGCAACTGCTGTTGTGTGGACGATCAAACCAGTACAGAGTCCAAGTGTTACTAGAATCCCTTTTTTACTTCCAAACAGAGCTGACTGAGTCAGAACAAAAATGTTATCTGGACCTGGGCTGATGCATAACAGGATGCTTGCTAATAAAAAGCTGTAGATGGTTTCCAATTCATTTCACCAGTTGATTTGTGTCAAGACGCTCTTGTGTTTTTTGGTCTCTAAATTTGAGAGTGCGAATAATGCGAGATTCTAATATTGTGCCAATTGTTGATGTTCCCATTAGATTGCTATGTCAATAAGTTTATAGGGAGGTTGAGCTTATGTTTCATAAAGGAAGCCAGTAATAAAAGTGACTATGGTCAGCTGTGTTGTTACTGGTTTTATTTCAGGGTTGGTATATAAGAGTACCTAATAACCCCCAATCCTCAGCATATATTCGTATCCTATGTTTATGTTTGGTTTGACCCCTAATCTCAGCTCTGTAAGAAAGTACTGAGCATTGAGGTTAACTAAAAGAATATATCGTTAGTATTTATTGTACGGTTAATATCACACCATACGAATCCATTCTCCTGTTGTCTGCGTAGATAGAATTGAAAGCAGGGTTAACTGCATTTAATTTGATCTTACGAGGAGATTGTGATGAAAAAAATTATGATTACAGCGGCTATGATTATGTCAACCAATCTGTATGCCGGTGCATTTGATGTGACTGGGAACAATCCTGACCTTTATGATGGTTTACCAGACTCATCTAAACAGGCAACTGCGATTCAGCCAGGAATTGGTGATTCTTATGGTAGCTCGATTCTTCATTCGGGAAAGGGATATGCAAAATCTGTAGCTAAACCGCAGGGCGGAATGGATGAAGGCTACGGGAGCATCCTGATTGATGTCGGTGTTCCTCTGTATTGGTAAGCACGCTATGTAGTCTGTAGAGTTTTACTTATCACTCAAACGTAGGTCGGATAAGCGAAGCGCCATCCGACAATGTGATGATGTTGAAAAGCCTCAATTGGTTTTTAGAAGCTTTGATGTGATCTTTAGAGGGTTACGTCGGATGGCGCTTCGCTTATCCGACCTACAGGTCTGCTTAAATGGGTAATGAAGTTTGAGTTGGGAGGTGGATGATATCTACCTGCACACAGGTAGATATCAGATTCAAAAGCTCAAACAACTCAGTTGAAAAGTCAGCTGCCTGTTAATAGTGCAGCAGTCTCCTTTCTTCTCCCTGGGCGCGCGTGTTTAGATGCGGAGTTATTGTTGTTCCGGCCCTGATCTTGTCGGCTGCGTTTGTGAGGCGCCTTTGAGGTTGATTGCTTCTCGCCGGAATCTTTTGCTTTAGCACTCTGATGTCTGTTTCCAGGTCGCTTAGCGCTACTATTAGTCTCTTTTTTGCTATTTCCCGGCCGTCTTTTGCCACGGTTCTGAGTGCTTGCGTTCCTCTGCTTTTTAATCGGTTCAGCCTTGATTGATGGGTCGGGTTTATAGCCCTCAATAACAACTTCCGGGATTGGTTTTTTCAAAAGGCGCTCAATGTCTCTCAATAACTTGTGTTCATCAACACAAACAAGAGACATCGCTTCACCTTCATTTCCTGCACGTCCCGTACGGCCGATTCTATGTACATAATCTTCTGGTACATTGGGTAGTTCATAATTAACAACATGAGGAAGCTGATCGATATCCAAGCCCCGTGCAGCGATATCTGTGGCGACTAGAACGCGTATTTCACCACTTTTAAAACCGGCCAGTGCTCTAGTCCGTGCACCCTGACTTTTATTTCCATGAATTGCAGATGCACTTAAACCATCCTTATCCAGCTGCTGAGCTAATCGATTTGCGCCATGTTTTGTACGGGTAAAGACCAATACCTGCCGCCAGTTTTGTGAGCCGATCATGTGGCTCAGCATCTCTCTTTTACGATTTTTGTCTACCGGATGAACAACCTGCTTAATCCGTTCGGCTGTTGTGTTTCTACGTGCAACTTCGATCAGTTCAGGGTGGTCCAGTAAACGGTCAGCCAACTTTTTGATATCACTTGAGAAGGTGGCAGAAAAAAGCAGGGTCTGGCGTGCGTTTTTGGTGGGTAGCAGTGCCATGACTTTACGGATGTCATGTATAAACCCCATATCCAACATGCGATCGGCTTCATCCAGAACCAATATCTCGACCTTTGAAAGATCCACGGTCTTCTGACTGGCGTGATCCAATAGCCGGCCCGGTGTGGCGACCAGGATATCAACACCCCGGCGCAACTTCGCAATCTGAGGATTGATTTTAACGCCACCAAAGACCACGGCGGAGCGCAGTGGTAAGTGGCGACCATAGGTCTCCACACTATCAGCTACCTGGGCAGCTAGTTCACGGGTGGGTGTGAGAACCAATGCCCGAACTGGGCGATGACCATTGTTAGGTGATTTTTCAGACAAGCGCTGCAACAGAGGCAGGGTGAAGCCAGCAGTTTTACCAGTACCGGTCTGGGCGCCTGCCATGACGTCCTTACCAGCAAGGATTACCGGTATCGCATTGCGTTGGATAGGCGTAGCTTCAGTATAACCCTGCTCGCTTACTGCGCGCAGGAGTTCAGCCGAAAGGCCGAGATTTTCAAATGACATTAAATAGTGCTCCATAACCAAATCTCAGCGCCAATTTTTTTGGGCCACGTATTGATTATTTTCTTGAATATATGGGGTTTGCAGAGGAAAAGAGGCTTGCTCTAATCTCTGATGAGCGTCCGAACACATTTTTCGGGCGCATATTTGAATAAAAAAAGTACTCCAGTCTTGCCCTCCCTGCATCAGCAATGCTGGCGGGAGCCGGTCTGGGCTGGAAAAAAGAATTCTGCAATTAAGCGGGAAGCTGTGCCCCAGATGAGGGAAAAGCAACGGCTCAAGCTATATCGGCGATCTGTTGATCGTAATAGGCGCTAACCGGTCAGGCGCCACGAAGACGGCACTATATCAGAAAAAATACAGCTTTTCAGGTATTTATTGTAAATGATGTTGTGGATCGAAGACTTGTGACATTGGTTGTTCTGGAAATGTGTTAAATAAGATGACACTACACAATTTGCAATTAAGGGCAGTTGTAATGTTTGAAGAGAAGCAGGCGCTATTGCTGGATATGAATAGCACATTCATGTTCGGGGAAGACAGATTCGGTACAGAGGAAAATTTCTCAGAGTATTACAAATCAATTGGTGGCAGATTGGCCCCGGATTATATCAACACGATTATTCATAAAGTCTATGAGTATCTGGCTGAAAAATATCCCACTGAAGAGTACAGGCATCGGTTTCCTACACTATCTCAAGCTATCGACGCCTGTTCTAAGGGAAGGATAGTTGAGCCAGAGAAAGATAAAATAATCAAAACATTTACCTATCATGAGCATGGCGAAATACCTGAACACTATTTGCGTGCCTTAAAACGGCTTAGAGAACGATTCATTCTATCTTTGGTTATTGATATTTGGGCGCCAAAAGAGATGTGGGTAAGATCTTTCAAGAAACTGGAAGTTTGGGAATTGTTCTCAGCTTATTCATTTTCTTCTGATCACGGGATGGTAAAGCCATCGCCAAAACCATTTGAAATGGTGATGGATAAACTGAAGTTATCAAAAGAGCAGTGCCTTGTGATCGGTGACTCTGTAAGGCGAGACTTGGGCGGGGCTCAAGCGGCGGGGATTGATTGTGTTTTGGTTGGTGGCGCTGAAAGTAATCAATCCGTTGGTGCTTACTCGTCTCTTTTGGAGTTTCAAGAAGTGGTATGCCCATTTGAATGTAGTATTTAAATGGTCTGGTGCTGGGTAGTTCTGAGAATAGAATCTATTGGTCGGGGTGAGAGGATTCGAACCTCCGGCCCCTGCCTCCCGAAGGCAGTGCTCTACCAGGCTGAGCTACACCCCGATTTCAGGAATCTATGAGTAGGATATGTGTCACGTCTTGAGACGGTGCTTTGGCATCTGCGCACCCTGACATATTCAGAGATTTCCTTATTCTGCATTGGACTGAATCTCCGCTGCAGAGAGCAAAAGATGTTATCGGAATCGTTTGGCCTGATCAATGGGTCCTGGCGACTGAGTAGTCGGCCAGTTCAGCAAGAGCCTCTCGGTATGGGTTGCTTGGTATGGATTCCAGGGCCTGTTTTGCAAGCTGAGCTTGTTGCTGCGCAAGCTGCATTGTATAAGCAATCGCATCACAATCTTTGATCGATTGCATGACGAAATCGATCTCTTCAAGTCCACCATTTTCAATGATTGCAGCAAGTCGTTGGCGCTGTTTCTCATCGGACTTTTTCATCGCCTGGATCAGTGGCAGGGTAGGTTTACCCTCAGCCAGGTCGTCGCCGATATTTTTGCCGATATCATCATTGCTCGAGTGATAATCCAGAGCATCATCAACCAGTTGAAATGCGATACCCAGGTGAAGGCCGTAGTCGGCTAAAGCCTGTTGTTGTTCCTCTGGAGCCTCTGAAACTACTCCACCAAGGCGAGAGCCTGCCTCGAACAGAGTGGCGGTTTTACGCTTGATCACTTCCATGTAGTCAGATTCAGTGGTTTCCGGATTGTGCACATTCAATAATTGTAGAACCTCACCCTCAGCGATCCGGTTGGTGGCGTGTGAGAGGATGTCCATAACGGGCATCTGTCCGACTTCCACCATCATTTCAAATGAGCGGGAGTAGAGAAAGTCTCCTACCAGAACGCTGGCCTCATTACCCCAGACAGCGTTGGCAGTCTCTCTATTGCGACGCAGGTCAGATCCGTCAACAACATCATCATGTAACAGTGTGGCGGTGTGGATGAATTCGATGATGGAGGCAAGGTTGATATGCTTTTCGCCGTTATAACCGCAGGCCCGCGCAGCCAACAGCACGATCATCGGCCTCAGGCGCTTACCTCCACTATGGACGATGTAAGCGCCAATCTGGTTGATCAGCACAACATCGGACTTCAGTTGCTGAATGATCAGTTTGTCGACAGCATCCATATCGTCGGCGATGAGTTGGCGTAGGCTTTTAATATCCATAGGAGGTGTCGGTTAGAGCAAACCAGCGCATGCTAGTTGAGAGCCCAGGATAAATCAATGGGGCATCTCCTTGAGATCTTAACGTTGGCATGATGTGCAGAAGAAAGTGGAGCGTTGTGCAATGGTCTTATTCTGGATCGGGTTGCCACAGATTGGGCAGGGTTCACCGGTTTTACCATAGACCTGCAGTTGTTGTGCAAAGTATCCAGGTTTGCCATCCTCTCGCCGGAAATCCCGTAATGTGGTCCCGCCTTGAGTTATCGCTGCCTTCAGTGTCTCCTGTATTGTCTGAGCAAGCCGTTGATAGCGCTCTGATGAGATTCGATTACTGGGTCTGATGGGGTGAATGGCTGACTTGAACAGGGATTCGTTAGCATAGATATTTCCTACTCCTACGACGATTTTACTCTCCATAATCAGCTGTTTGACGGCAATTCGTCGGCTACGTCCTTGAGCGTGCAGGTAGTCTCCGTTGAATTCGTCTTCCAAGGGTTCTGGACCCAGACTGGCAATGAGTGGATGCTCAGTTGGTGGCTCATCGGTCCAGAGTACAGCACCGAAACGGCGGGGATCCCGCAGCCTTAGAAGCTTGCCGTCTCTGAATTGCAGATCGAAATGGTCGTGCTTTTGTGCAACGCTTCCCTGATCGACAATTCGCAGACTACCGGACATGCCTAAATGTATGATTAATGTACCGTTATTGAAGCTCAGTAGCAGGTATTTGCCTCGTCTTCCTACCGAGAGTAGCTTCCGGCCTTTGAGTTGTTGGAGCAGGTCCTCAGGGATGGGCCAGCGAAGGCGGGGCTGACGGACTACTACCTGTTTGACGTGTTGCCCGGTGATGTGGGGGGATATTCCCTGACGGGTGGTCTCAACCTCTGGTAGTTCAGGCATCAGGATTCTCCTGCCAGGCCTCAATGGGGGCGATGAGGTGATGCTGGAAACCGTTACCGATTAGATGAACCTCACCCCTGTGCAGTATGTAACGCCATCCATTGATCGGGTCTGTTATGCCAAATAAAAACTGCTCCTGGTTCAGTTGTAGTACCAGGTCGGGACGATCCAGTCCGAATTGATTGAGCTCTGCCGGTGCAGGGAAGTGATTAAGACTGGGGGTTTGGCAGATCTCCAGGAGTTGCTTGATTCGTGAGCTGAGGCCGGGCCGGTCTTCAACCAACCATTGATCCCCGGAGAGTGTCATGTTGATAGATTCTCTCGAAGGACCGCTGATAGTGATTCTGGTGATCTGATGCGGTAGAAGTTGGCTGAGGGGGATGATTGGAGCGGGTTGGGACCACCATACGACTACTGCCAAGAGACCGATGGTGATCAATAAAATCAGATTGGTTCGCAACTTGTGACTCATGTCATCCGTTCGGAAAATGTTTACAGGGAATTTTTGATATAGCGGTGAGCTTGGACAACACAAACAGGTCGGGTCTTAAGCCCGATTACGTTTCCACATCATTAAACCGCCAAACAACAGTAGCAGAAGCGGTGCGACAATGAGAGAGCCTAGACCGATGATTCCGATGGCGAGCTGTGAGAGTTGTAGTTCCCGGTCGCTGGCCTCAGTTACAGGAATACCTATCAGCTGGTCATCACCTACCAGCCAACGGCTGATAGTCAGTCCCAAGTCCAGATTGCCGGCATTCCCCAGGAAGCTATTGGAGAGGAAGTCTCCATCCCCGATGACCAGAATGCGTTGCTGGTGATCTTCAAGTTGTCGGGTGAGTGCCACGCCAACTGTTAATGGCCCTGGCTCCTCACCTGAGAGAGGATTGCGTTCAATTTCACCAGTGAGTGACCCGGTCTCGTTCCAGCTCTTATCCATTGTCTGCAGGAGAGGGGTAGTGGTCCACATACTCTGTTCTGGCAGCTGTAGTGCTGCGGCTTGCGGAAATAGAGTGAGCAGGTTAAATCCTTTGATGGCACTGTGATCAGGATATCTGGGTACAAGGGCTATTGCAGGGTTGTCGATGCCCAGCTCTTTTACATTCGCATCAACTATTGTTCCGGGAAGCTGTTTTATACCAGTCAACTGCCGCATTACTGAGTCACCGACCTGGCTCTCTGGTTCACTGAGAAACAATAGGTTGCCCCCTTTCGCGAGATAGTCTCTCAAACGATCAATTTCCGCAGCTAGCAGGGCTCTTTGGGGTGATGCGATGATCAATAAAGCTGTGTTGTCAGGTGGGGTTGGGGTAGTGGCCAGGTCGATACCGATAACCTGGTAACCCTGTTGCTTCAGAGTCGCACCAAAGTCGCCCAGATCATGATTTGCCTTGCCCAGCAGGTCTCGCTCTCCGTGGCCGGTCAATCCTGCAATCCAGCGTCTATCAATCTGGCCCAGCCGCAGTAGAGCATTGGTGAATTGCTCCTCATCCAGTAGTTGAATGCGCTCCTCTCTCTGATGGTAGCTGAGTACTATTTCTCCTGAGAGGCTGATTCCCTGTCGGCGGGTTTGATCAGGGTGGCGCAGAGGATCGATAAAAATTAATTCAATATCTGATTTGAGGTATTGGTAGCGGGCAATAAAACGACGCACCTGATCACGCAACGTCGCAGTTTCTGGCACATAGGCAGTGACAACCAGAGGGCCAGGGGTGCGTTGAATGATTTCTATGCTGACAGGGCTGAGGCTATTGCTCCCCCGATGTGTCCAGTCCCACTGTTGATCGTATCGACCGCTCAGCCAGGCCAGCAAAATCAGGATGATCAACATCATCAGATAAAACAGCAGGTCATTGATCCCTATTTTTATCCAGCCCATCATCCCCTCCGCAATCTATCCAGTCTGTGCAGGGCCAGTCCCAGAAAGAACAGGGTCAGTATCAGGAAATAGGACAAATCACTAAGGCGAACCAGCCCCAATTGCAGATCCAGGTAGTGTGAAGGCCAGGCCAACCAATGTATGAAACTGCTACTATCAGTTTGTTGGTCCAATAGAGATATCAACATCAGCAAGCCGTAGCTACCGGCTGCGGCAACGCCTGGATTGTCACTTAAGGTGGAACAGTAGAGCCCGATAGCCGTGAAGCTGGTGCTTAACATCAGTAGTCCGAGGGTTGCTGCCATCAGTAACCCAAGATCGAGTTGTGTGCCCCCTGACAGGCTAAGACTGAGTGCCAGCGGCATCAAAGCGATGAGACTGAAAAACAGCAGAACCCCAAAAAATTTACCCAGCAGGATATTCGTATTCGAAAGCGGCGCGGTGCTCAGCAGGGCATAGCTGCCAATTCTGAATGAATCACTGAAAGTGCGGGCGGTAAGTATCGGGGTGGTGATCAGAATCAACACCGCAGTCAGACCGTAAAGTTGTAGGCTGAGGTGGTGGCTGAGGCCCAGTTTTCGATGGTCAGTCTGCATGCCACTGAAGGATTCCAAGGTACCCAGAAATTGCCAACTGAGCAGGCATAAGCAGAGCGCCAGCAAGCTCCAGGCGAGGGGAGTGCGCATCAATCGTTGCCATTCAATCCAGGCGAGAGGCCAGGTCATTATCCGCCTCCAGTTGTGGCCTGGAGGAAAAGTTGCTCCAGACTTCGGGTCTCAGGGGACAACTCGCTCACTTGCCAGCCGCGGTTGATTATATGTTCCAGACATTCACTGGGTCGGTGTCCCTGCTCAAGGGTGATCAGGAAATAGTCGGTGTGTAACTGTTCAGCTGTGGCAATTGCAGGTAATGATGCGATCTCTGATTCCAGAGGGTTCTGCTCCAGGCCAAGCCGGTAGCAGGTCTGATCAGCAGGGGTGATCTCTCCGCTATAGACAGTTTTACCTTGTTGCAGGATAGCCACCCGGTTACAGGTGGCTTGAATCTCTGGAAGGATATGGCTGGATAGAATCACCGCTTTCTCAGTGGCCAATGTGCGGATTAAATCTCGAAGTTGGCGGATCTGAGCTGGGTCCAGGCCATCGGTGGGTTCATCAAGAATGAGCAGCATGGGATCATGGATTATGGCTTGGGCTAGGCCGACGCGTTGTTGATAGCCTTTGGAGAGTTTTCGGATCAGGCGTCTGCCGTACTCTTCCAAGCCACAGTGCTGCTTGGTTGTTTCACTGGCATCTTTTATCTGTTTTCGTTTCAGACCATGCAGTCGTGCACAATCTGTAAGGAACTCGTCGATGGTCTGATCAGGATGAAGTGGTGGACGTTCGGGCAGATATCCGATCAGCTGTTTTGCTTGTTGTGGTTGATTCAGAAGATCGAAGCCGCAGATCTCAACTGAACCACCGCTTGGAGCAAGATCACCACTGATCATGCGCATGATGGTCGATTTGCCAGCACCATTGGGTCCCAATAGTCCAAGGATGTCACCTTTCGATAGTTGCAGGTCGAGGGGTTCGACAATCTGAACTCGATTAAAACTTCTCGAAAGCTGGTTGGTTGTCAGTAGGTTCGGCATTGTCGATAAATGGTTAAGGTCGATACCCAAGCTGTTGAGAAAATGATAAAAAGCCGTTGTAGAAAGCAGCCAAACATATCACTCTTGGCTCGCTATGCAAGGCCTGTGATTAGAACCAATCCTCATTTCTCGCTTGGTTTGAACTCCCTGACTGACGAATTTCAGAGTTTATGGGCCCAAATAATTAGTTGCAGCTTAACTGTCTGCCGGATGAGTCAATGAATAGGCTGGATCAACAAGCATCGTTTCCTCTGTTGTTGGGTGTCGATACGGGTGGCACATTCACAGATTTTGTGCTGTTCAGGGATCATCAGGTAGAGACCCACAAAGTGCTCTCAACTCCTGAGGCTCCTGAGAAAGCGATACTGCAGGGTATTAATGAGCTTGGCCTGGAATCGGATGGTTTGATTCTGGTGCATGGCTCTACTGTTGCGACCAATGCAGCACTGGAGGGAAAAGGGGTTCAAACACTCTACATTGGTAATCGTGGACTTGCTGACCTGCTGACTATAGGCCGTCAGGCTCGCCAGGAGCTCTACAATCTGCAACCTAATGCTATCGACCCACCGGTACCCGCTGAGTACTGTCTGGAGACTGGGGGGCGCCTTGGAGGCGATGGGCGGGTTGTTGAACCCCTGAGTGAGGAAGACCTGGTAATCCTGAAGGGGGAAATAGACCGGCTCAATCCACAGGCCGTAGCCATCAATCTTTTGTACAGCTTCCTGGATGACGGTTTTGAGCGCTTGATTGAGTCCGTGGTACCAGAGGATGTGTTCTGCTCCCGCTCCTCAGAAGTGCTCCCTGCGAGCGGTGAGTATGAACGGGGGATTGCTACCTGGCTCAATAGTTGGGTAGGTCCACTGGTAGCAGGATATATCCAACGACTCAGTGCTGAATTGCCGGGAGCCCGTCTATCAGTGATGCAGAGTTCAGGTGAGGCGATTGCTGCTGAGCAGGCGGCAAAACAGGCTGTACGCATGTTGTTATCTGGACCGGCTGGTGGCCTGGTCGGTGCTGGTTTTTTAGCCGCTGAATCGGGTCGAAGTCAGCTGCTGACTCTGGATATGGGGGGAACCTCTACTGATGTGGCTCTGTTCGATGGTGCTCCCCGTCTTACCCGGGAAGGTCACATTGGTCCCTGGCCGGTGGCTGTGCCAATGGTTGATATGCATACAATTGGTGCCGGTGGGGGCTCAATTGCTCGCTTGGATGCTGGAGGCATGTTGTTGGTGGGGCCGGAGTCTGCAGGGGCAGATCCAGGGCCGGCCTGTTATGCAGGAGGGGGTGAAGAGGCCACAGTGACCGATGCAAACCTGTTACTGGGGCGGTTGCGGGAAGATGCTTTTCTCGGGGGACGGATGAAGCTTCAAAGGGAGGCTTCTGAAAAAGTGGTGGGTCGACTGGCTCAGCAGATGGCACTGTCTTTAGAAGCCGTTGCGGAAGGGATTGTCCGTGTGGCCAATGAGCATATGGCTCACGCTTTAAGGGTTACATCAGTTCAGCGTGGCGTTGACCCCAGAAACTACACTCTGGTCTCTTTCGGTGGTGCGGGCGGGCTGCATGTTTGTGCGCTGGCTGATGCGTTGGGGATGAGGTCCGCCTTGGTGCCTGTAAACGCAGGTGTGCTCTCTGCCCTGGGCATGGTGGCCACCAAACCGGGTCGGCAATTATTGCGTGCTCGATTGGGACTGCTTGCCTCACTTGATGAGGTATCGATTAATGAGGGGTTTTCAGAACTTGTATCTGAGGGTATGAAGGGACTACAACGAGAGGGTATGAGAGAGGATGAGATTGAGTTGGCTTACTCGGTCGATCTACGCTACCTAGGCCAGTCCTATACGCTCAATGTGCCTTGGGTGAGCCTGGCACAGGCTGAGCAGGATTTTCATCAACTGCACGAGTCCCGCTATGGTCACCGGATGGGTGGAAGTATAGAAATGGTTAATCTAAGGGTAGCACTGCACGGAGCCCAAGCGGATATTACACTCCCCGGTATTATCGCAACAGAGCCTGCTGAACCTACTGAGCAGTTGAATTTGCCTGGAGAGGATTACCCGGTTCCCTGCTATGACCGAATAGAGTTGGCGCTGGGGCAGTCGATAGAGGGCCCTGCCTTGATTGTTGAGATGGCCTCCACCACTTGGCTGGCAAGGGGGTGGTTGTGTGAGGTTGATAGATCAGGAAATCTGATCTTGAAAAGGGTTTAGCCTGGCATAAAAAAACCCGCCTTGGAGGCGGGTTCTTCCAGGGATGGTACAAGATCTATTTGATCTTGGACTCCTTGTACATAACGTGCTTGCGAACCTTAGGATCGAATTTCTTGATTTCCATCTTTCCAGGCTGGTTGCGCTTGTTTTTGGTGGTGGTGTAAAAATGTCCAGTCCCGGCGCTCGAGACAAGTTTGATTTTATCACGCATGACTCAATGCTCCTTGATTAGATTTTTTCGCCACGGGCGCGAATTTCAGATAAAACCGAGTCTATACCCTTTTTATCAATGATGCGCATACCTTTGGAGGTGAGTCGCAGACGAACCCAGCGGTTCTCACTTTCAACCCAGAACCGATGCGTATGCAGGTTGGGGAGAAAACGGCGCTTGGTTTTGTTGTGCGCATGAGAAACATTGTTTCCCGATACCGGGCGCTTTCCGGTTACTTGGCAGACTTTTGACATAGTCAAAACCTCAAAATTTGTTATCCCTGGGGGCGAAAGGCGCGTATTTATATCAGAGTGCAGGCCATGAAGCAAGGGTAATGGACTTTTTATTTGAGGTTCTCAGGTTGCTGGAGGCCCTCTCAGATCATTCCCCTCTCCGCTAAAGAGGCAGGTCTGCCTTCACCAATAATAATGTGGTCCAGCACCCGAATGTCTACCAAAGCCAGAGCACTTTTCAGTTGTTCTGTGATTGTCTGGTCGGCTCGACTGGGTTCCACAATGCCGGATGGGTGATTGTGGGCAAAAATCAGTGCTGCTGCATTGTGTTCGAGCGCTCGCTTGACTACCTCCCGTGGGTGCACACTGGCCCCATTGATGGTGCCTCGAAACAGCTCCTCGTAACAGATTACCCGGTGACGGTTGTCGAGGAACAGGCAGGCAAAAACCTCGTAAGGGTAGTGACGAAGTTTAGTGTGCAGATAGTGTTGGGTTTGTTGTGGATTGGTCAGACTGTCGGTCTGCTGCATCTGTTCGTGCAGATAGCGTCGTGAAATCTCAAGGGACGCTTGAATCTGAGCAAACTTGGCTTGCCCCATCCCCTTGGCTTGACAGAATCTCGACTGATCTGCTCTGAGTAGTGCTCCGAGGCCACCGAACTCTGACAGCAGATTACGAGCAAGGTCAACAGCGGTTACTCCTTTTATCCCGGTGCGTAAAAAAATGGCGAGAAGTTCTGCATCGGAGAGTGTAGAGGCCCCTTTATGGAGTAATTTCTCCCGTGGGCGTTCATCATCTGGCCAGTCTGTTATTGGCATTAAGACCTCCCTGTCTCATGTTTGATCGATTAGAGATGATAGCCTGTTTTGTTTACAAGGGCACCCAGCTCTGGATGGTTAAGCAAATTTATTAACATTTTCAGGTGCATGGGTTACTCTTGGTGTGATGAGCAGTCTGACAAACAAAAACATCCTGCTGGGCGTTACTGGCGGTATTGCCGCTTATAAAAGTGCGCTACTCCTGCGTGAACTACAAAGAGCCGGGGCCGATGTGAGAGTCGTGATGACCAGCTCAGCCCAGGCATTTGTGACTCCCCTGACCTTTCAGGCGCTATCTGGTAAGCCGGTTCATACCGAGTTACTCGATTCCGATCAGGAGTCGGCCATGGACCATATCTCCCTGGCTCGCTGGGCTGACCTTGTACTGGTAGCCCCGGCAACAGCCAACTTTCTGGCGAAGATTGTGGCGGGTCAGGCTGATGACCTGCTGACTACCCTTTGTCTTGCTACCACTGCGCAAATAGCTCTGGCACCAGCAATGAATCAGCAAATGTGGATGAATGCTGCAACACAGGAAAATCTAAACAAGCTCGCAGCTCGAAAGGTGCTTTGTTGGGGGCCGGATTCCGGTGAGCAGGCTTGCGGTGAAACCGGGCCAGGGCGAATGCTTGAACCACAGCAGTTGCTGAAGCTGGCAGAAGATTACTTTGGAGTAGGTTCACTGATTGGGATTCGTGTGCTCATGACAGCCGGATCGACTCGGGAACCGATCGATCCGGTTAGGTATATCGGTAATCGCAGTTCAGGAAAAATGGGCTACGCTTTGGCCGAAGCCCTTAAAGGACAGGGCGCTGAAGTAACCCTTGTAACTGGTCCTGTTACATTGGCAGTGCCAGCTGGCGTTAATTGTGTCCACGTTGAGCGGGCTGAGGAGATGCGTGCTGAAGTCATGTCACATGTGACCGAATCGGATATCTTCATCGGGGTTGCTGCTGTTGCAGATTATCGCCCAAGTAGTGTCGCCCATGATAAGATCAAGAAAAATAAAGAGATAATTACACTGGAACTTGTAAAAAATCCAGATATACTCGCAGAGGTAGCCACTCTTGACGATCCTCCATTCTGTGTCGGTTTTGCCGCTGAGACAAACAATGTGGAGGCCTATGCAGAAGCAAAACGACAGGCCAAGGGAGTGGAAATGATTGCAGCCAATAAAGTTGGTACCAAGGAGGGAGGGTTCGAGTCAGACCAAAACGCACTGCTGTTGTTGTGGGAAGGGGGAAGTGAAGTCTTTCCTATGATGTCAAAACATCAGTTGGCACAACAGCTCGTCGAGAGAATTTCAGAACGATACCATGCAGCGATGCAAGAATAATAAACCGGATTCAGGTTTGGGCAGAATAATTTGCTACCAGCATCTCTTCCGCAAGGGGGGTATATGAGACCTACACTCTGTGCTGGCATCATCTATCGTACTGAGGCTCAGGCAACCCGAAGGGCTGGGACTGTTTTTGCACCCAGCGGCGTTATCATTCGCTCATGTAGCCGAGCTACACCACGCTCATTCTGCCTTGCTGGGCACTAAATACAGTCCCAGCAGGGCATATTGGATTAGTGTTAACAGGCCCTAGGGGCTATGGTTTGAGCATGGTAATCTGCTTGGTGTTTTTTTACAGCAAGCAGCCGTAGTGAGATTTACTGACATGAAGGCTTTTCTGTTAATAAAAGCCAGTTTAAGTTGCAGATCAGGCCAGCGGGATAGTCGTTGTTTAGACCGCGCTGTAGGGCTTTGATGTGTAAGATTGTTGTCCTGATAGAGTCGTTGGTGACGAAGAACATCAGACCAGGCACTGAAATAATTCAGGGTTTATTATGGGTTTTACTAAAAAGAACGGGGACCAGATGGCCAAACAAGGGAGTGGGCGCTCAATTCGCGGCTATTGGATGATTGGGGTTTTTGGGTTATTGATCCTGGTTGCCGCTGCCTGGGCTGCTGACTATTATCTTGGTCAAAATGCAAAACAGGCCGATCAACGGTTGCATACTAAAGCGATAGCTGAAACTCTGGCAGCTGGGCTCAGTTCCGGGATCCAACAACAAATCGATTTAATACGAGGATTGGCCAGTCAGGTTGGTACATCTGCACTTCTCGATTTAGATGATGATGATCGACTTCGGCTCGAACAACAGAGACTGACGGATCTTGTCCCGAATGCTCTGCTGGTTCGCCTGCTGCCTATTGGTATAAGTGAGCCAGATAAAAGTATGTCACCGCACATGGGGTACGCTTCGCTACAGCTACTAAGGAAGGCGGAGGCTAGCGACCAGGTAGTTCCAGCAGAACTGCATCAGTACGGTACAGCTAATCAACATATTGCTATTGCATCAGCAATGAGCGGGCCTGCGGGTAAGCTCAGAGGGGTTATCCACGCCTCTTTCCCAACTAAAGAGTTCCAAAAGCTATTGGATACTGCCGGTAGTTCAGTTGGGCGTATAGAGTGGCAACAGGTAATTCAAGACAAGCCGCCTTTATCACTAGCTGGAACAGGATCTAATCCGGCAGGCAATGCAGCGCCCGATGGGGTGATTGCTATTCCTGGCACTATTTGGCAAATCGCCTATTGGAGCACTATTGAGACCGTGCTCGATCCTCTACTGATCGGAATGCAACTTGTCCCAGGAGCGCTGCTGTTTCTTTTTGCTGCTCTGCTGTTACTGGTGCTTTCCAAGCAAATGACCAAGGCATTGAAAGCAGATCAGCACAGCATACTCTCTCTGGTAGAGGCCCTAGTGGTTGGTCGTCCCCCTAAATCTCAATCTGCACAGATCAATGACCTCCAAGCAACCTTAGATGTAATGGAGCATCAGATCAGAGAGCATCGTAGCGCTCAGGCAGGAAAGGCTGGTGCCAGGCGATCGAGTGCCACTGATGACGGGCAGGGAATGGGGATCTCTGTTGAAGAGGGTGTTCCGGCAATGCATGATCAAGCTGATTCAGATGAATTAATCCGTACAGTTGATCTCTCTCCAACAATTTTTCGTGCTTATGATATTCGGGGTATTGTGGATGATGTCCTTACAGAGGAAGCAGTTGCGGTGCTTGGTCAGGGTATTGGTAGTGAGGTTTATGAGCAGGGACACAATGCGGTAATTGTTGGTCGGGATGCACGCACATCAAGTGAAAGACTTCAAAGTTCTCTCATCCAGGGACTTCAGGCCAGTGGTAGGGACGTGATTGACCTGGGATTAGTGCCAACGCCATTGGTCCATTTCGCTGCTCACGAACTCGATGCAGAGTGTGGCGTTGTTGTGACTGGCAGTCATAACCCGCCTCAATACAATGGTTTGAAGGTGGTTATTGGACGGGAAAGCCCACCACCTGAGGCGATACAAAATCTTCGTCGGCGCATAGATGCAGATCAGTTACTGGTAGGAGAGGGCTCTTTTGATTCCAGGGATATCATTGAAGATTATATTGAGAGAGTACTTTCGGATGTCCGAATGGGACAGACTCTTAAGGTGGTGGTTGACTGTGGGAATGGCGCTGCATCTGTAGTTGCACCAGAACTATATCGCCAGCTAGGTTGTGAAGTGGTGGAGCTCTATTGTGATGTCGATGGCGATTTTCCTAATCATCACCCGGATCCAGGCGATCCGAAAAATATGGCCGATCTACAAAAGGCTGTAGTGGAGCACCAGGCTGCATTAGGTCTAGCGTTTGATGGTGATGGAGACCGCCTGGGGGTTGTTGACTCGTCAGGGAACATCATTTGGCCGGATCGTCTGCTGATGTATTTGGCAATTGATGTTCTGACCCGCGAGCCAGGTGGAGACATCATTTACGATGTGAAGTGCAGTCGTCATCTGGCAAATATCGTACTGTCCAATGGTGGTCGGCCACTGATGTGGAAGAGCGGCCACTCCATGCTCAAGGCCAAGATGAAAGAGACCCATGCACTGTTGGCTGGGGAATTCAGTGGTCACATTATCTTTTCCGAACGTTGGTACGGGTTTGATGATGGTATCTATGCTGGGGCTCGCTTACTGGAGATTCTCTCATTGGATTATCGCACCAGTGCTGAAGTCTTTTCTGAGCTCCCTGAGAGTATATCGACCCCTGAATTTGTTGTGCGGCTTGAAGAGGGTTATGCAGAGACAGTCATGGAAGCACTTGACCTGATGCCAGACATACCAGAAGCCAGAATGGTTAAGATTGACGGTCTGCGAGCTGAATTTGAACAAGGATGGGGCCTGGTACGGGCATCAAATACCTCTCCGTCACTCCTGTTCCGTTTTGAAGCAGATACTGAAGAAGGAATGGCGAAGGTACAGTCCGTCTTCCGTGATATGCTTAAAAAAGTCGATCCACACCTTGAATTGCCCTTCTAATGCAATGTGTATCTGGCTAGTTTGCATAGAGTATTTAACCTCCATTACTGAGTTGTCACCCTAAGATGAGTCTAACAGCTGAACAGGCGCAGAATATCGCCCATGTATTAACCTCAGCCCTCCCCTATATCCAGCGTTTTAGTGGTAAAACCCTGGTCATTAAATATGGCGGTAACGCCATGGTTGATGAAGCATTGAAAAACAGTTTTGCCATGGATGTGGTGTTGATGAAACTGGTAGGTGTTAACCCTGTGGTTGTGCATGGCGGTGGCCCTCAGATTGCAGATCTACTGGGTCGGCTCGGCAAGGATTCAGAGTTTGTTCAGGGTATGCGCGTCACTGACAGCGAAACTATGGACGTTGTAGAGATGGTGCTGGGTGGGTTGGTGAACAAAGATATCGTTAGTCTGATCAACCGGGCCGGTGGTTCGGCTGTGGGGCTGACAGGTAAGGATGGCGATCTGATCCACGCAAAGAAAATGGTGATCAGCCGTGTTGGGCCTGAGCTCGATGTTCCTGAAATTATCGACATTGGGCATGTGGGTGAGGTGGAGAGCATTGATGTAAGTGTGGTCAATATGTTGATACAGGGTGACTTTATTCCTGTAATAGCCCCCATTGGTATAGGCAAGGACGGCCATTCCTATAACATCAATGCAGACTTGGTTGCCGGCAAAGTCGCTGAGGTTATGCAGGCAGAAAAGTTGATACTCCTGACCAATACCAGAGGACTGCTTGATAAGGACGGTGGTTTGTTGACTGGACTCTCTGCTGAACGGGTCGATGAATTGATTGATGATGGGACGATTCACGGTGGCATGCTGCCAAAAATTTCCACAGCCCTGGAAGCGGTTAAAGCGGGAGTGGGAAGCTCTCATATCATTGATGGACGTGTACCTCACGCAGTCTTGCTTGAGCTGTTCACTGATGAAGGCGTAGGCACCTTGATTCGACGTAGATGATGACAA
Source organism: Candidatus Thiodiazotropha sp. DIVDIV (assembly GCA_040506275.1). GTDB lineage: Bacteria > Pseudomonadota > Gammaproteobacteria > Chromatiales > Chromatiaceae > Thiodiazotropha. The sequence continues at coordinate 262,168 of JBEVXD010000003.1, read as the reverse complement.
AAGAGAAGAAGGTGCCTCGCAGGCAATTGATTCTAGAGGCGCTGGCTCGTGAACTTGAGCAGAACCCTGGAGACCGGATTACGACAGCCTCTCTGAGTAAGGCAGTAGGTGTTTCTGAGGCAGCGCTCTATCGTCATTTTGCAAGCAAAGCCAAGATGTTCGAGGGATTGATTGATTTTGCCGAAGAGAGTGTCTTTATCCGCATCAATCAGATTCTCAAAGAGCATTCTGACGCACAAACCCGATGTGCTCGAATTCTCTACCTGTTATTGGTCTTCTCAGAACGGAACCCCGGCATAACCAGAGTTTTGCTTGGGGATGTTCTGGTGGGTGAGACAGAGCGTCTGTTGGCTCGGGTCGGACAGTTTTTTGATCGATTCGAGACCCAGCTTAAACAAGTCCTACGTGAAGGAGAGATGAGGAATGAAGGGCGGCCTCATGCATTGGATAGCGCGATTTCCGCAAACATGATGACCTGTCTTACAGAAGGTTTGATGCACCAATATCTACGTAGCCGTTTTAAGATATCGCCACTGCAGCATTGGGAGATTCAATGGCGACTTATCTCAGAGTCGCTTTTCCCGGATAGTTGAGTCGGCAGCACTCCACGATGAGCTGATTAGAACTACCCTGTAAGTCAATTTACATGAACTTTTTGCATCTCATTGAGTGATAGCGCTCTGGAACCCCTCTTTTATTTTTTGAACTTCAGGTGTTTTCTTGCATGGCAGGCCGCGGGCAGGATCATTCTTGCACTGCAGATCCATAAAGATCACAGTGCCACCCTTTTGGGAATCCTCAATACGAGACATTGAGATACTGATATCGCCCTCATTAACCGGTTCGCCGGTGATCACTATATTGTTGCCATCGATTTTGATTGCTGTTGAGCTGTGCTTTTTAAGATACCGCTTGGCCAATATCCAGGGTTTGTCACAGGCCTTGTCATCCTGGCAATCGTAGACATTTTGAAGAGCATTACTGAAGGTTGTCTCCGCTTCCTTGATGGGATTGGTGCTGGTATCTAGCTTTTTTAATTCACGAAAGCGCTCCAGATCCAGGGCGAATGATTTTCTGATACTGTTCTTATGGTGCTCACGGTTGATAATGGAGCCGTAGGCATCCTTCAATGCTTGCCGTTTGATCTCGATATCCTTCTGCATCTTTGCTGAGACAGGTTTTCCGCTTAACTCTCTCTGAGCGGCGTGCTGTTGCATGCCATCAAGGGTGGACTTTAGACGTTTGATATTAGATTGGGTGACCCTGATGTGTGTGTCGACAGCCTGTAACTGCCCATTGCGGGTCATCAATATGTCATCCTCAGTACGGAAGGTGCGCAACAATACACGGTCAAGAGCCTGCTGTTTTTCCAGCACTCTTTGTCGTTCCACTCGCAGTCGCTCTTCTTCCCGTTCTTGTCTGAGTTCCTCAGCAGTTTTGGCCGCATCGACCTTTTTCACCGTGATGCCATGCTCATCTAAATGAGAGCGTGCTCGATGTGTCTCATTTGGTGGTAATTTGTCGGAATAGTGGGTGCGCCCTTCATCATCCGTCCATTTGTAGAGCTTACCTGCATAACAATTCAGGGGTAAAACGCTGCAAAAGAGGATCGCTATACAGATATTTCTCAAACCCATGTTCACTTATGACTCTAATTTCGCCGATTACACATAAAGATCGATTATACTTCGGGAGATACCTCATAAGATAGCTGGTTTGTGGAACAGTTCACCCTTTTCATTATTTCTATTCTGGCAAATCTCTTCTCCGCCTTCTCTGGTGGGGGGGCCGGGTTGGTGCAATTGCCTGCATTAATCTTCCTGGGATTACCTTTTGGTATCGCTTTGGCGACCCATAAAGTGGCCTCCGTGGCGCTGGGGATTGGTGCCACCATCAGGCATTTGCGTGAGGGGGGATTGGAGCGCCAGTTTGTGATCTTTATGCTCACCGCTGGTGTGCCTGGCGTCATCCTTGGCGCCAGCCTTATTTTGCAGATACCTGACCGGATAGCCGAGGTTGCCCTTGGGTTACTCACCCTGGGATTGAGTCTCTACTCATTTCTCAGTCCCCAGCTGGGACAGGAGTACAAGGCAATACATCGCGACCGCAAAGGGATGATTGCAGGCGGTGTGGGATTATTTCTGATTGGTGTGTTGAACGGTTCTCTCACTTCAGGGACGGGGCTGTTTGTTACCCTATGGCTGGTGCGCTGGTATGGGCTCGACTATCGGCGTGCAGTAGCACATACCTTGGTGTTGGTCGGCGTATTCTGGAATGGCAGCGGTGCTATAACTCTGGGACTTCTGGGGGAGATTCGCTGGCAGTGGCTGCCTGTTTTAATTGCTGGATCGTTGATCGGTGGCTATTTTGGAGCCCACCTCTCAATTGCTAAAGGGAATAAGTGGATCAAAAGGGGATTTGAAATCGTGACGCTTATTGTTGGATTGAAGCTCATATACGGATAGCGATCCCCGGCACTTGAAGAGGGATAGATCAAGTGCCGGGTCCTGCTTGAAACAGGGTATGGTGCAGATTATGCGACCCCGTAATTCTCACGATAGGCTTGAATACGCTGCAGAGCATCCTTGTCATCATCCTTCTGTCCAAGGTATTCGATCAGTTGCTCAAGCTTGACTATGGCGCTGACCGGCATGCCGTAATCACTCTCGACTTCCTGTATCGCCGATCTTTCTCCTTGTCCCCGTTCCTGTCGATCCAGGGCGATCACAACGCCAGCAGGGATAGCCTTTTCGCTCTTGATTATCTCTACAGATTCACGCACAGAAGTGCCCGCTGAGATGACATCATCAATGATCATGATTCTGCCTTCCAGGGCGTGGCCGACAATTACGCCACCTTCACCATGATCCTTCGCCTCTTTGCGATTGAATGCATAGGGCAGATCCAGGCCATGTTGGTCATGCAGCGCGGCTGCGGTTACGGCCGCTAATGGAATGCCTTTGTAGGCGGGGCCGTAGAGTACATCGAATTCGATTCCTGAATCGACAATGGCCTGAGCGTAGTATCGTCCCAATCTTGCCAGGCTGGCGCCGGTATTGAAGAGTCCGGCATTGAAGAAATAGGGACTTACCCGACCGGATTTTAGTGTGAACTCGCCAAACCGAAGTACCCCGACGTCCAGGGCGAAGTCAAGAAATTCCCGTTGATAATCCTGCATGATCGAATACCTGTGTGAAGAGAGGCTGGCATTGTAACCTACTCATCCCTGTCGGTGATATTGGCAGCTTTAAAATGATCCTCTTCACGCTATCTGGTATGCCATTAACCGTTTGCTTTAAAGCGCTTCTGACAGGGGGCTGTAGACTGAGGTTGGGACTTGTCAGCATCAGAGGCATATAATGCGCCGATCTTTCAACTTTTCGAGGTATCTGTGATAACAGCCGGCAGGTTATCCAATTGGCATCAAAGCTTGTCTGTCTATTGGCAGCCGGGTGTGCGCAATATGCTTTTCTTGGGGTTTTCTGCGGGACTGCCCCTGTTACTGGTTTTCGGAACCCTCTCATATTGGTTGCGTGAAGCAGGTATTGCCCGTTCCACCATAGGATTTTTGAGTTGGGTTGCTCTGGCATATGGCTTCAAATGGATCTGGGCACCATTGGTTGATCGTATGCAGTTGCCCTTGCTGACAACTCAATTGGGGCGTCGTCGCGGATGGATGATTTTTGCTCAGGTGATGGTGATGCTGGGGCTTTGTGGCCTGGCCTTTTCTGATCCTCTGCAAGGATTAGGTTCATTTGCACTGTTTGCTCTGTTGGTGGCCTTCTCTTCCGCTACCCAGGATATTGCCATTGATGCCTATCGTATTGAGTCGGCAGAGGTGAAACTTCAAGGGTATATGGCTGCAAATTACATGATCGGCTATCGCTTGGCGATGATCGTCAGCGGTGGAGGTGCCCTGGGGATTGCAAATTGGGTCGCGCCAAGCGAGGCTGGCTATCAGCTCGCTGCCTGGACCATGGCCTATCTCAGTATGGCGTTGTTGATGTTAGTGGGTGTAGTGACTGTTTTGTTGATATCTGAACCGGATGTTCATCCGGATAGGGCCACCTTAGAACAGGAAGCCAAGGTTGAGGCGGTACTGGGTCATCAAGTCTGGTTACCTGAAACTGCTCGTCGATTCATGGCATGGTTTTCCGATGCGGTAGTCAGTCCGTTTGTTGATTTTTTCAGGCGTTATCGATGGCAGGCTGTATTGCTATTAGCTCTGATTGCCACCTACCGGATTTCAGATATTGTGCTTGGGGTCATTTCGAGTGTTTTCTACGTCGACCTGGGCTTCAGTAAGGGTGAGGTTGGCCTGGTTGTTGGAGTGTTCGGTGTGGCCATGACATTAGTCGGCGCTATTCTTGGGGGTATGCTGGTCGCTCGATTCAATGTGATGCGAATCTTGCTTATTGGTGGGATATTGGCAGCAGCAACCAATCTACTTTTTGCCTGGTTGGCCGAGGTTGGTTATAGCCTCGTTTTTCTGACCCTGGTGATCTCCGCAGACAATCTGAGCGCCGGGTTGGCAACTGCGGCATTTGTTGCTTATCTCTCAAGTCTGACAAATGTTTCCTATTCGGCGACTCAATATGCACTATTTAGCTCTGTTATGTTGTTATTGCCTAAATTCCTGGGTGGCTTTTCCGGTGTGATGGTGGACAGTTTCGGTTACCCCGCATTCTTTCTGATTACTGCTTCTATCGGTGTCCCCGTCATATTTCTGATTCTGTTGGCCATGCGATATGTACCTGCTCCCAGCTTGAAGCGGAATCTAGGATAACGAGTCTATTGTTTGAGGTTAACTGCAATGTGGTTTGATAGTCCATTCGATAATCGTCACCAAGTGATCCACAAAGATGATATACATATCATTGAGAAGTCGGGATTGATTGTTGGGAGTCGTATCCATGGTTGAACAGGGAAGCTATCTGGCAGCATTTGTTGTTGGATTGTTGGGTGGTGGTCACTGTGCAGGCATGTGTGGCGGTATCGTTGGTGCTTTAGCATTTGGTCTACCAGAGCATGTGCGAAATCGACTGATACAGACTCTACCTTACCAAGTCGGTTATAACCTGGGGCGTATTTCCAGCTACGTCTTGGCTGGCGCGATTATGGGTGGTCTCGGTTTTTTGTTGGCCCAATTAATGCCGGTCTATGCAGCACAACAGGTGTTGTTGGTTATAGCTGGTTTGTTCATGGTTCTTCTTGGACTCTATTTAGGCGGTTGGTGGTTGGGCTTATCCAGAATAGAGCATATGGGTAACAGTTTGTGGAAGCGTATCGAGCCTTTTGCAAGAAAACTGCTACCGGTTAAAACGCCTGCACAAGCTTGGGTCCTCGGAATTGTCTGGGGCTGGATTCCCTGTGGCCTTGTTTACAGTATGTTGATCTGGACTGTGTCATCCGGTGGTGTTCTTGAAGGCGCTGGTTTGATGCTGGCCTTCGGTTTGGGCACCTTGCCAAATCTTTTTGCGATGGGCATGGTTGCGGGTAGTCTTGCGAGGTGGCTGAAGGATATTCGGGTCCGCAGAGCTGCAGGGTTGACGGTCATCATATTTGGCCTGGTAACCTTGTATCGAGCCATCGGATAACACCCGCTAGCATTACTGTAATGCAGTCTGAATAGATGCAGTGCGTGGTGGGACAGAATCGAAGTCGGATAAGTGAAGCGCGATCCGGCAATCCTGTAAGGGAATCACATAATAAATGTCGTAAGATGCTTCGCTCTTCCTATCTGCATCAGGTTATATTTAATAAGAAGTATATATAAAACACCCTCCAGGATAAGAGGGTGTTAGAAGGCGAGCAACGCTAGTCGATATAAAAATCCTGGCTCAACTTGGCGGTGTAGAAACGCCGCTCTCCTCTTGGTTGGACTTTTAACTCAAAATTCAGTGTCTCTTGGTCAGCGATACGGAATTCACCTATGTAATAAACAGCTTCGCCTTCAGTGACCTTACGCATGGGGATGCTGATCAATTGGCCGCGAATATTGTTAGCCTTGGCCATTACGATGGCTTCTGAAGATGTGCCGATGGTTCCTTCTACTGACTTGATGATGCTGACATTCAGCATGCCACGGTATTTACTTCGTTGAATACCATATTGGCGGGCTACGTCGGGTTCCAGTGAAGCGCTGGGTATGGCATTGTGGTGAATGGTGAATCCTGGAATAGTGGTACTGTTTTCTGCCCAGACAGGAAGGGTGATGAGTGATACAAGCAACAGTCTGGTAAAAAAATTAAAAACGGACATATAAACTCCTCCATTTATGCCGGTCTGATTGGCCGGTCTAGGTTGTGATTGCCCTGATCAAGGTGAACATCTTTCCTGCCTATGTCAAAGTGGACGATGTCGATCAGAAAAGTAGATAAGAACTCTTCTGCACTTGGGGCATGAACAACAGTTTAGACGATCAGGACGAGAGCGTGAAGTGGAAGGGTTGACTGATAGGGATGCAGAACTCTCAATAAGGTGGTCGGATTGCATATACAGCATCATGAGTTGCTAATGCTTACTGATGCATTCCGGTGACCAGTATGAATTATAGCTTTCCTTTAGCGTGCAAGCCGCAGTGATACAACATCTGTGGGTTGTGTCAGTTTTATATCCCCACAAATCTGTTCACATCAAAGGGATGTTGTTCAAATTGATCATGAACGACCAGTAAGGTGGGTAAGCGAAGCGCATCCTCCGATTCCAGTGGGGGATCTGTTAATGCATATCCACTCTCTACAAAAGAATAATGGCTGTTATGCATTTGGTGCCAATTGCGTGGCTAGGAATGTTCATGCTGAACAACTACGAATCTCAGATCCGTGAATAGGGAGCGAACCAAACTCTCCTTCGCAAGGTGAAGGATTAAACCTGCCTTAATGTCAGATCAGATTCAGAACTGACTTTAAAAATTCATGTGGTGGGTTTACCCGGTATTCTGCTTAACCAAGGTTGGTTTCTGTCGCTTAGCCTGATGCAATGGACGACTGTTGCTTAGTCTATTGGACATATTTCGTAGCGCAGTCAGCTGCCTGGCCAGCTCTGTATATTGTTCCTGAAGTTCGAGTATGCGGTACTGTAAAGTGTTTCGGGACTGTCCGATTTTTTGCAGGTTTGTCAGCCGCTTCTCCATCATCTCCTTGTGATCTTTGATCTGCATCACCAGGGGTTCAAGAGTTGAACTGAGCCAGCTGTTGATATCTTCATCTGCACGTTTGAAGATGTCATGAGCACGCTTAACTAATGCCGAGAAAAAACGCTTAACTACAAAGTTCTGTTCCATCATGGCAGTAACAGGACTATTCCGGAATATCTCAGCTTCCTGGTGTAACAGTTCAAGTTCAACACGATATTTCACAATTGAAAACATCTTTGGCTGTACTACCGCAAAACCGTGCTCATTCTGGAATTTGCGGTAAATGGCACGTATCAGTTTACGGGTCTGTTCACTTTGATTGACAACCTTAAGCATGGTGTTGCGAGTCTCTTCGAAGAGGCTTTTCATCGAACCTTTCATGCCGCTGGTGGTCCAGCTGTTGGTCATCTCTTTGCGGGATTTTTCAATTGTGCTTTCCAGCGCTCCAAGGCTGAGCGTTTCGGAGAGCAAGCTGGCCTGCTGTTTCAGTTGCTTGCGGCTCTGCTGGAAAGTTTCTACATCACGTAGATATTGCGCCTGCTCACTACGGGTTTTTTCCATCAGATTAGTAATGACATCGTCACTCTTATCGCTCAGCTCTTCTAACTCTTCCAGTTGATACTTGGTATCGTTGAGCTTGCCGGAAAGCATGCTGCGGCTGTTATCGAGCATCTGACCGACATCAGCACTTACAGTATCGAGAATTATCTGCTGCTTGATGTTCAGAACATCCTGGCCGAGATAGTTCTCCAATTCCAGCAGTGCGCTCTTTTCAAGTAGTGATGATTCGCCTTTGATCTTTGCTAGAAGACCCTTCTGAGCAGAGATGGGGAAAACAACTCTAGGTTCTACACCTAACATCTCAGCAGTGCTTGTCTGCTGGTTTCTAATTGCTTCGTGGATGTCTTCATGCTCACGCAAGTCATCCCACAGGGTGTCGATCTTGTTCAGTACCACCATCAGGCCCCGCTGGCGGCCACTCTGGAAGCCTTTGATATGGTGTTGCCAGATCTCCATGTCGCTGCGGGTGACACCTGTGTCAGCGCCGAGTACAAAAAGTACTGCCTGGGCTGCAGGTAACATGTTGAGGGTCAGTTCCGGCTCTGTACCGAGTGCATTCAGACCAGGGGTATCAAGAATGGTAAGACCCTTCTTCAGCATAGGATTGGGGAAGCTGATCAGGGCATGACGCCATTTTGGAATCTCAACAGTCTCAGGTGGCTGTTTCTGATGGGGATGCAGGTCAGGACTATAGAGGCCGAGATGTTTGGCCTCTTCGAGGCTGACCTCTTTTGTCTGGATAACTTCACTCAATGCAGCTTGCATCTGCTCAACGGAGTCGGTCTCGAGTGGATAGTGGACCCACTGCTTGGTGTCGTGTCTCAGCTGGGAGAGTGTGTTGTCCTGTAATCGAGTCTCAATGGGCAGCAGGCGTACATAGGCTTCGTCCCGCTCGTCATCATAAAATATCTCAGTAGGGCACATTGTGGTGCGCCCAGCATCAGATGGCAGCAGTCGACGGCCGTAGTCAGCAAAAAAGATGGCGTTGATCAGTTCAGTCTTACCACGAGAGAACTCAGCCACGAAAGCAATTGTGAGTTTGTCGCTTCTAAGTGTATCTAGCGTATGTTTGATGCGCTGCTGGATGTCCTCGCTGGACATGCCATTCTCTTCCAGCCAGGGAGCATACTCCTCAATGGTATTGATTATGTCCTTTTTCCACTGCTCGTAAGCTTGTAACTGCTCTTGAAATCTTACTTTTTCCATGCCCTAGCCCCAGTCTTACACTAGCTGAAACGGACCCATTTTCCGCTCTGATCAGCTTAAGGAAAAAATGATACTCGAGTAATCAGGCAGACGCCATGATCATAGTCTCACTTCTCAATCGGTATCGGCAGACGCTTAGGAGACTTTAGTTTCAGGCACTTGCTGCGGGATGACTCTCCGTTAAGCAGAGCGATATTGGTTCGTGGGAGACCAAAAGCCTTTGAAATGAACTTCAGTAACCGTGCGTTCGCCTGTCCATCAACAGGTGGTGCCATTATAGCCACCTTGAACTCGTTTTCGCCATAGGGTCCTACAAAACGATCTTTTGAGGCTTTGGGTTGAACCCGAAGGTGTAAAATCAGGTCATCCTCCTGCCATTGGTACCAGCTCATGAAAAAGGGCTTGATGTAATCTGTAGCAATGGTGGGATCAACAGCATTTTCAACAAAACCAGACCGATCATCACCAGCATAGGGGACAGATCAATACCGCCAACAGGAGGCAGCACTTTTTGTGCTGGGCGCATTACCGGGCCGGTGAGACTGTATAGTAGATTGGTGGCCGGATTGTAAGCGCCTGGATTGACCCAGCTGAGGATGACTTGAATCAGTACCCCAAACAGAAAGATATTGATGGTGAGTTCAATCAGTTCAGGGATTGCCCATAAAAGCGGTCCCAGAAGATTGACACTGCTGCCTGAGATCATGATAACCAGAAACAGCTCTGCTGTTTTCAGAGCCCAGGCCAGAATCAATGACGATAAATCAATGCCCCCAAATCCAGGTATAAAGCGGCGCAGTATCTTAATCGGCGGGTTAGTCACTTTGACTAAAAACTGTGAGACGGGATTATAGAAATCGGCTCGTACAAGCTGCAGCAGGAAGCGCAGCAATATCGCAAGGATATAGAGGCCAAAAATGGTTTGTACCAGAAAAATCAAAGGGTTGGAGAGGTAGCTGCTACCCATGATCATTGCGTCCTAGTATATTGGAGAGTTCGTGGGAACGTTCTTTTGCCCCTTGCAGGGCATCTTTGAACAATTCTCGAAGGCCGCCTTTCTCAAGGATTCCAAGGGCTTGTTCGGTAGTGCCGCCGGGGGATGTGACTTTCTGACGTAACATGGCAGGGGAGTCACTACTCTCAATAGCCATGCGAGCTGCACCCAAGGCGGTCTGCAGTGTGAGCAATCGGGCGCTCTCCTCATCTAGCCCCATCGACTTGGCCGACTCCTCTATGGCTTCCATTACCAGGAAGAAATAGGCCGGACCACTTCCGGAAACGGCGGTCACTGCATCGATAAGGGATTCATCCTCTACCCAGCGTGTCAGGCCCACGGCTCTGAGAATACTCTCTGCCTGGTTGCGCTGGCTTTCGTTCACCTCAGGGCTGGCATAGAGGCCGGTTGCGCCAGATTGGATCATTGCCGGGGTGTTCGGCATGCTGCGCACAACTGCCTGGTTTCCACCGAGCCAATTCTCTAGGTCTGTAGCCGTAATGCCGGCAGCGATGGATATGATCAGGGGCTTTGACAGCTGAAGAGATTTAGCCAGATTCAGAGCCACAGACTCCAGAATTTGCGGTTTGACTGCCAAAACAACGATTTGAGCTTGTTGAACTGCCTGTTCATTATCAGGTTCAGTTTTAACACCATAGCGGGCCGCCAGCTGACTTAACTTGTCTGTATCGGGATCGCTGACTGTAATGGCATTGCAATCGTAATCGTCTGCAATGAGGCCGCCGATCAGGCTTGTAGCCATGTTACCGCCGCCGATAAAAGTAATTTTGTCGTTTTTCATGCTACTGATCTCTGTTCTCAGAGTGGTTTCAGGGGTTAATTATACTGCCGGGGGCCAAAAATTGCGGTGCCGATTCTGACAATGGTTGCCCCTTCACATATTGCATCTTCGAGGTCGTTAGACATTCCCATGGAAAGGGTACCTAATGGCTTCTCTTGAGTGCTCAACTGATCGCGCAACATCCGAAGCTGTTCAAGTGGGAGTCGGGGGTCAGATTTGCTCTCTACAGGAGCTGGAATGGTCATCAGTCCCTGAATCTGTATCCTATCCAATGTCTGATATTCAGGTAACAGTTCTACCAACTCTTCTGGTGTATGACCGTCTTTACTCGATTCACCGCTAGTATTGACCTGCAGGCAGACATTGAGCGGTGCCAAGTTGTCAGGACGTTGTTGGCTGAGTCGGGTGGCATGTTTGAGGCTTGCAACGCTGTGTACCCAATCGAAGTGTTCTGCAATCTGTCGGGTCTTGTTACTCTGAATGCGGCCAATGAAATGCCAGGAGAGTTTCATCGCTTCAAGTTGAGTGATTTTGTTCACCGCTTCCTGTAAGTAATTTTCTCCAAACATCCGCTGTCCTTGCTCAGCAAGCGCATGGATTTCCTGACTGCTACGGGTTTTACTCACAGCCAGCAGTTCGACGCTGCCGGGTAGGCGTTTGCAGGACGTCTCCGCCTTGCGGATGCGCTCCTGTACATGATGAAAGCGCTGTTGAAGCTGATCAGATTTGGATATGGTGTCGTCTGTCACGTCTATATCATGCCATTTTTCCGGATATCGGATATTTGTCAGGCGGATTAGTATATTATTTGCGTATCCGGCATTGTAATACTGTTTCTTAAGTGTGGTCAGTCAGATGCCAATTCAAGTTTAAGTGCCGGTTAAATTTATCTGTCTGGATGTCGATAAAGTGATATTGCCTACTAGCATGAGATACAGTACCACGATTTGCTGTAATTATATGTGCCTGCAAATGGCACATGCATCCTTTGCCTGAAAGTAACGGGGGAATGAATGGATATCGCTGAACTTTTGGCCTTCAGTGTCAAACACAACGCATCAGATTTACACCTTTCATCTGGCTTACCGCCAATGATTCGCGTGGATGGAGATATACGCAGGATCAACGTACCGGCGCTTGAGCATAAGGTGGTGCATGCCTTGGTGTATGACATCATGAACGACAAGCAGCGCAAGGATTTTGAGGAGTTTCTGGAAAATGACTTCTCTTTTGAAATCCCCGGTCTGGCCCGTTTCCGGGTCAACGCCTTCAATCAGGCACGAGGCGCCTCGGCGGTATTTCGTACCATCCCATCTAAAGTTCTGACCCTTGAAGATCTGGGTTGTCCCCAGATATTTAAGGATGTCGTCGATGTACCCCGTGGCCTGGTTTTGGTCACCGGACCCACCGGATCCGGTAAATCGACTACCCTTGCTGCGATGATGGACTATAAGAATGACAATGATTACTCCCATATTCTGACTATCGAAGACCCTATTGAGTTTGTTCACAACAGTAAAAAGTGTCTGATTAATCAACGTGAAGTTCATCGTGACACCCTGGGTTTTGCTGAAGCGCTAAGATCAGCGCTGCGTGAGGATCCGGATATCATCCTGGTGGGTGAGTTGCGTGATCTTGAGACCATTCGATTGGCGCTGACAGCAGCAGAAACCGGTCATTTGGTATTTGGCACCCTGCATACCAGTTCTGCAGCCAAGACTATTGACCGAATCATCGATGTCTTTCCGGCTGGTGAGAAATCAATGGTCCGTTCCATGCTCTCTGAGTCTTTGCGTTCAGTAATTGCTCAGACACTACTGAAAAAAATTGGTGGTGGCCGAATCGCAGCTTGGGAGATCATGGTTGGCACTCCAGCGATCCGTAACCTGATCCGTGAAGATAAAGTGGCTCAAATGTACTCTGCCATACAGACCGGGCAGGCATCCGGGATGCAGACCATGGATCAGGCTCTGAAAGAGCTGGTGCAGAAGGGCGTCGTGAGCCGTTTGGATGCCAGGGCAAAAGCGCAACATAAGGACCAGTTCTAGAGTGGTGTTATTATTAATATAATTCAGGGTTAGCAATTGCCATCGAAATTACGCTGAATTGCCCTAACTGCGGCGAGAGTGGACTCGGCGCATGAGAATGAGTGTTTAGAGGACAAGAATATGGAACTGAACCCACTCCTTACCATGATGGTCAAGAACAAGGCCTCAGATCTGTTTATCACCGCTGGGCGGGAACCATCCATAAAGGTGGATGGCAAAATTCATCCGGTAAACAAAACACCACTGACCCCGCAGCAGACCAAATCCCTGGCCTATAGCATCATGACCGATGCTCAGCAGAAGGAGTTTGATGAAACCAAAGAGTGCAACTTCGCCATTAGTGCGAAGCGGATTGGACGGTTTCGTGTGAGTGCATTTATACAACGGGATGCGGTTGGTATGGTGCTGCGCCGGATTGAGACCAATATTCCAACTCTCGAATCTCTCTTTCTTCCGCCAGTGCTTCAGGACCTATCCACCACCAAGCGTGGTTTAGTAATCTTTGTGGGCGCTACCGGTACCGGTAAGTCAACTTCTCTGGCTGCGATGATTGGTTATCGAAACACAAGGGGTGATGGTCACATCATCAGTATCGAAGACCCGATCGAGTATATGCATGATCATGACAAATGCATTATCACGCAAAGGGAAGTGGGTATAGATACAGAGTCCTACCAGGTAGCGTTGAAGAATACACTGCGGCAGGCGCCGGATGTGATATTGATAGGTGAGATCCGTACCAGGGAGACCATGGAAAACGCAATTACATTTGCTGAGACGGGCCATCTCTGTCTGTCCACCCTTCATGCCAACAATGCGAATCAAGCACTGGATCGAATTATTCACTTTTTCCCGGAAGATCACCGAGAGCAGATTTTTATGGATCTCTCTCTTAATCTGAAGGCGGTGGTTGCACAGCAATTAATACCCAAAGCTGATGGCAGTGGACGACGGGCCGCTATTGAGGTCATGCTAAATACACCTTTGGCAGCTGACTTAATCAGAAAAGGCGAAATTCACAAGTTAAAAGAGTTGATGAAGCGTTCAAACGAACTAGGAATGGTCACCTTTGACCAACACCTTTATCAGCTCTATGAAGAGGGTGTTATCAGTTATGAAAATGCACTCGCCCATGCTGACTCAGCCAATGACGTGCGTCTGATGATAAAGCTCGGAGCAAGCCAAACCAATGATTCATTGGTTGACGGGTTGGACGGGATAACCTTATTGGATGGCAAGGGTTGAGTTACGGGTCCTAAGTTCAGTCCGCATTTTCTTCCCTGGCCATAGGCCCTAGAATGGTAGGGTGGATAGGCGCCAATGCTTATCCATTCCTACTGTAGACAGCTAGCGGGCCTCTGAGCATTACCGAATTTCCCGCTCGGTTCACTAGGCTTGGCTAGGATAAAAAAACCTCAGTAAGTCGATACTGATTTTCCGATTCGTTGGCTAGACCACCTTCATCATTCAAGATCATCTCGCAGTTTTTAGCCATGCGTGCCTGCATCGCGGCCCGCCATGCTCTTTTTGTTCCATCATTTTCATCAGGAGTGAGTGAAGCTGTTGCAGCTGCAGCAACAAAGTGTTCGGCTTGAGCCGCCCAGTCTGCATCCCGGCCGCAAGCTGTATAAGTCTGAGTCGCCAAAGCCTTGGCGTCTTTATAGGCAGTTTCGACCTCCTGGGTTGAGAGGTCGGGATTTGTTGCAGCTTCAATTGCGCGGGCGATCCTCGGATCTGAACTGAGATGTTCTACACTGGCAACAAACTTACCTGCTAAAGCTCTCTGCTTTTCGCTGGATAGTTGGCTAATGGCATCGCGTAAGCTTTGGTCATTCGTGATTTGATTTGGCATGAGAGAAACCTCCGAACCAGTAGACTGAACCTTGGGTGAGATAGATTTGGCTCATCAGTACATCTTAGGATTAGTCCCGTCTTTACTTGATGATCCAGATCAGTGAATGGGATGTTTTTATATCTCTGTTTTCGCAGCTGTTTGAATACCTGAAATAACAGTAACCTAACCAATTGTTTTGAATTGAGTTATTTTTCAGCACTTAGTTTTAGCCTGAGCTGTCATTAATTTCCCAAAGTAACTATTTCATTACATCCTGGCCAGATCGGTGTTGTGATATTTCAAGTATCGACACTATCTCTGAATGCTGGTTTTTTTCAGCCCAGTCAAGCGCAGTCAACTTATTGAAATCCTGGATATTACGATTGGCTTGATGGGCCAATAATGTTTTCACCGACTCTGTATGGCCAAGCTTTGTAGCCCAGATTAGAGCAGTCCAGCCTCCAGTGACCTCAATCTGGTCAATATTTGCACCATGAGTCAATACTAACTCGATAATGTCATAATGGTTGTTTGAGGCGGCCAGCATCGCCGCTGAATAACCCCCTTTATCAACTTGATTTACATCTGCACCCGCATCAATCAGGCGCTGTGCTATGTCGAGATGTCCGTTGAGTGCTGCTTTCATTAGTGGCGTCCACATGCAGGCATCCTGCACATCGACCTGGCCATCATTCTCAATCAACTTGCGGATTGTAGGCAGGTCGCCTGCTTCCGCTGCTACAACCATTGCCGGGGCATCCGAGAAACCCTCCTGCAGCTTATCTGTGGATTGTTGGGTGCACGCGCTGAAAAGGTATAGTGAGCAGATCAGAATGATAAATATTTTCATAACGAAGACGGGAAGTGAAAGTCACTTCCATTTTCGATATTCCCAGGAGATGCTCAATGCGTTATCGCAATCAGGGTAATTACTTATCAGGTTTGTTTTTTGGATTGATAAAATGATTTGGAAATGGAGTGATATTGGAATCAGAGTCAATATCGATGATCTTACCCGGTCCATGGTCATTTTTTTCCACTTCATCAATGCGGATCACAGAGTGAATTGGGATACGCGTGCGTTGTACCCCGGAGAACTCCTCTTTTAATTTTTCAGCCGAAGGGTCGACGACAAGAGAACTGCTCTCCTGAAAAATCAAGTCCTCAACTTCGACAAAACCATAAAGCTCTCCCTGACGAATGGTTTTGGCAAAGATCTCGTAGACTTTGCCCTGATTTAAAAAAACGATTTTAAACAAGTGCATGGGGAGTTATATGGCTCCTTGGTTGTGAAAATCTGTTTTTAAACTGAATCCATGATTTATGAATGTTTGAGAAATATAAGGCATTGATCCAATGGTAAATAATCAGCTTACATGGTTTTACAGATTTAGTGTTTGTTCAGTCGATAGCTTAATTCATCACCAGGAAATGTCCACTGATGATCCTGAAGGTGGAGAAGTGCTCATTAGGGAGATTATGGGGTATTAGGGTTAAGCAGTTAATGCTTTGATTTTTTAAAACGTTCACTAATCAATCCTTTAACACGAGGAAGGGGGCGTATAAAAAGCTAATTGATTAGGTCTAATATATCCTCATCTGATCTTTTGTAAGGTTGACAAGCGTTTTGCATATCCACCCTACCTTATTCTCATCCTGTCCCCATGCCTTCAAGTGATATGTAGATGCTCCAGACCTATAACTCAGTGCTGTAGCGGATCGAGAATCATTTCCAAATAGAGGGTTTTGCGACCCTCATCTGAGGGAGGGGGTAATCTATAGTGAATAAAACAAGAAAGGCCACCTGGTCAGGTGGCCTTTTCTATTATCCCGGAGGAAACTCTCAGAATATTTCTGAACATATCATGAGCAAAACATTGTTATGGAAATCGACTGCATCAGTGATGCAGTTCTTTACTGTTACCAGTGCCCCACAATTTTTGATCAACTATCCGCTTTGCCGAGACTTGTTCAGAGCTTCCCAGGACTATTTTTCACACCGACTCAACTGATAGATAGTGAGCGTGTTACTTTTCTCGTTGCTAACCAGTAAAGTAGGACACTCGTTGGGGCTCTCATCTCTACTCAGAAAAGTCATGCCTTCAGGGGCTTCGTCCATATCATGTTGTAGAATTTGCATGAAGCGGGGAGACCAGGGTCTGCTGACATCATAGACCAATACCTGGCTGGTACGCTCCAGCCCGATAAAAGCATAGGTGCGTTTACCTATCCTACCGACTTCAACACCTTCGGGTTCAGGACCTTTGTTGTCGCTACGACCATCATCGGCATTATCACGGCCATAAGTCGCAACTATCGACTCAATGTCACTTCCACTGTCATAAACCAGGTTACCTTTGAGGTCCCAGATGGAAAAGGATCGTGCACCATAACTTTGTAGTTGGTCAAAATCGCCGTCGCCGTCGGTATCACCATCGATGCTAGAGACCTGAATACGGCCCATGTTGAAGTCACTCTGTAACTCATCAGCGTTTGGAAATACTACTGGATCAAGGGTCAAACCTTTTACGCGTTCATCTGCATCACGAGCGTCGCCTTCGTTTGCGGTGATGAAATATTGGTGTTTTCTACCCTTGCCAAACATAGCAATACCATCCGGCATATACATGCCTTGCAGTGGCCAGTTGCGGATGTTAATAACGCTATCGCGGTCACTGGCATCCAGCTCATTGCCAACTAAGCTGTGATCCTTGAGTCCCAGGGGTAAAATACGCTTGACCTTGGCGCGCTTAATATTAACTACAGCGACTGCATTTGCTTCCTGTAGTACGACATAAGCAGTTTTGTTGTTTTTAGTTACAGCAATATACTCAGGTTCAAAGTCGTTAGCAGAAGAGACACCTGGGAAAATCCTGACACCCTGCGCCCTCAAAGTATCTTCCATGCCATTGAATTTTGTGAAGTCGGCGGTTTTCACTTTACCGCTGTCACTGTTAATGATGCTGATACTGCCTTCTGGATCAATGCCGTTATCAGGTTCACCCTCATTGGCAACAAGCAACGTTTCACAGTCGCCAGTGAAAGTAACCATATCAGGCAAGGCACCAACAGTTACTGTGTGAAGTAATTTTCCACGCTTGTCCAGGAAGACCACGCTACCATTGTCGGTCTGAACCGCATTAGGTACGGCAAATGCAATCCTGCCGTCACAAACGTCAACGCTGGTTATCGCAGAACTGTTCAGATTGAAAGGTTCTGCCATGGGGTCGATTAAGCTACCCATGACTGGGTTTTTGATGTCGCTCAGATCTACTATCTGTAGACCGTCACCACTGGTCACATAGGCTAGGCGTGTTTCTCGATCATAAGCTGGTATCTCACTACCTGGTAAATCGCTCAGAGTGGAGAGATGCTTGAACAGATCAGGTTTTTCAGGTGCTGGTCCTGCGGGGACAGTCTCAGCATAGGTGACAACCACCTCACGGCTGAGAGGCGCTGCACTATTCCCATCAGAATCAGTGACATCGTATTGAACGACATATTCACCCAGGCTTGTAGCGTCAACACTATCGCCACTCACCATGATGCTGTCGGTCAAGTCACCATCTTCAGTATCATAAGCCGTAGCGCCTGGGTCAGAGTAATCTCTATCAACAGCTGTAATCAGCGGGTTATCACCAAGCAGGGTGATTGCCGGGATGTCACCAAGGCTCACAACCGCTCCAAGATCACCAGGCGTACCGATGGCAGATTGTCCGGCATCATTCACATTGATGGAGGCAAATTCGCTGCTGAAAGTCACTGCTGTGACGTCATAAGACTGTCCACCGTTTGCATTGGCATCAGGATAAGCTTCGTAGTCAACCTGGGTGGTAGCATCGGGCAGTCCAACATACAATGTGACAGCATCACCGCCCTGTCCAAGTCCTGCGCCATCAACAGTGCCAATCTTGACATTGTCAAGTGTATAGACCGGGCTCCAAAGATTGATGAATTCCTGAATATCGCCTTCAGTATCGGTAACCAGAACAATGACAGATTCACCGGGGTCTATAGATGAAATGCCAGAAATCGGGTCAGCAGTGGTAGGGTCAGCTGATTCGTCATCATAATAGAGTTCACCATCGACGCCTGAGGTCCAACTGGTATCTCCGGTATTGACGATCTCGAACCAGTCCGCAGTCAGATTGGCGCCAGGATCATTTCCCATCCAGATCTCCGTAACTTGAAGATCGAATGCATAGGCGGGTGACAGGGTTGCACTGAGCAGCCCTGATACTAAGAGTGATTTACGACAGAACATATGAATTCCTTCTGATTTTTTTAACCAATAACCCACAGTGCAACAGTGGCTTTTCGGTCCAATTCTCATTGGCTTGGTATATATAAAAAAATTGGATGAGAGGAATTCTTATACCTGTGTCTTGTTGCCTTTTTATGAAGGTTCAGTGAAACCACCTCCTAAAATCCCTCAAATCAATCCGTGATTTGATCTGCCGGTTCGGGAGTGAAGTACCTATACATTGTGGAACTCAACGATAGCTTACCGGTGAGGGCATTGTGTTAGTTGAGACTTTGAATGAGAGCTGGATGGGAGGAGATGGAAAAGGGGCTAATGAAGAGGAATTAAAATTCTATATCTGTACATAGCTGACAAGTCTGTAATACAACTGAACCAGTCATCGTCAGAGTTTTAGGTGGATTTGATCAAGGACAAAGTTGGCTGTGGCTAGAAATAACCCAAAATGGCGGAGTTCGCTCCATAGAAGTCATCCATGTTAGAAACTATCATTAGATAGTTGAATAGGAGTTGAACCTACGGTTTACCATATTATTAATTTGCACCAAGATAATAAAAAATCACATGAATTCAAGAAAACCAGCAGGTGTACTAAAGACTGACGCCGAAACTGACCTTTATCGAGAACTGACAGATGTGCTTGATTTGGGTATTGCTGTCTATCAGGCGGTGGATGGAGGGAAGGATTTTATCTTTGTCGAATATAATCCTGCTGCCGAGCGAATGGATAAGACTAAACGCGACAGTGTTATTGGAAATCGCCTCACTGAAGTTTTCCCTGGAGTTGTAGAGTTTGGCCTAATGCAAGTTTTGCAACGAGTCTGGAAGAGTGGTTTAACTGAAACATTCCCCCCCAGAGAGTATAGAGACGGACGAATTAAAGGTTGGCGTGAAAACCGTATTTATAAGCTGGCGAATAATAATGTTGTTGCTGCGTACGAAGATGTCACAGCAAGGGAGGAGGCAAGAGTTCAGCGTGAGGCGACAGATGAGCGCTATCGCCTGTTAACAGATTCAACCCTTGATGGAGTCTGGGACTGGGACCTTATATCAGGAGAGCTATATTTATCTCCCCGCTGGAAAGAGCAGCTTGGATATATGGACGACGAGTTACCTAATGAACTGGAAACATGGAAATCCAGACTGCACCCAGATGACCGGGATGGGGTCTTGACACATCTCGATCATTTTCTCCGTAATCCTGAAAAAGTTTGGTCTGACGAGTTCCGGCTGCTTCATAAAAAAGGATATTACGTCTGGACAATGGCGCGTGGTACGCCAGTGATCAATGATGATGGCGTAGTCCAACGGATACTGGGTGTACATATAGATGTTGAGGATCGGAAGAAATTTGAGCAACGCCTCGCAGATAATGAACAGCGCCTGACACTCGCACTGAGTGCAGCAAATCAGGGCCTTTATGATTTAAATGTCCAGACAGGCGAAGCAATCGTAAATCAAGAATATGCAACAATGCTTGGATATGATTCCAGCACATTCAAGGAGACAAATGCCTCCTGGCTTGAACGAATGCACCCTGATGATCATGAAGCTGTGGCTAAAACTTATAGTGATTATATCGGCGGTAGAAAAGACGAATATCGTGTCGAATTTCGTTTACGCACAGCCTCAGGAAAATGGGTTTGGATTTTGTCAATCGGACGATTGGTTGAGTGGGATTCAGATGGAAAGCCATTAAGAATGCTTGGAACTCACACCGATATTACAGCGTTAAAACAGGCACAGGAACGGGTGCGCCAGGCAGCGCAGGTTTTCAGTAGTACCATTGAAGGTGTCACAATAACAGACCTCAATGGAACAATACTTGATGTCAATAAGGCCTTTTCTGATATCACCGGATACTCCCGGGAGGAAGCTATTGGACATAATCCTAGTATTTTGAAGTCTGGCCGGCATGATGCGAACTTCTATGTGTCTATGTGGAAGTCGCTCTTGGAGGATGGTAGTTGGCGTGGGGAGATCTGGAATAGAAACAAGCAGGGTGTTGTATATCCAGAGATACTGACGATCAGTCAGGTTTTTGATGATGATCAGAATCCTACAGGTTATGTTGCGGTATTTTCAGATATTACCACGTCGAAGCAGACAGAAGAGCGCATGGATTTTATGGCCCATCATGACCCATTGACCCAGCTTCCAAACCGTCTGCTATTTAATGCCAGACTAGAGCAGGCTATTCAAAGGTCTACACGAGAGAATCAGGCATTGGCTGTAATGTTCATTGATCTGGATCGCTTTAAACAGATCAATGATAGTTTTGGACACTCGGTTGGAGATGAACTTCTATTGCAATGTGCAGTTCGCCTTCAAACTGCAGTACGTGGGAATGATACAGTAGGTCGTATCAGTGGAGACGAATTTGTTATTTTGCTGGAAAATATCAAAAGTAGTGAAAATGTTTCAATCCATGTTCGTAAAGTCATACAACTTTTCAATGAGCCATTTTTACTCGCTGATCATGAGATAACGGTAACATGCAGTATTGGGATTAGCCTGTTTCCAGATGACTGTAAAGAGCCATCCTGTCTACTTCGTAATGCCGATACAGCGATGTATCTGGCAAAAGAGGAAGGGCGTAACGGCTACCAGTTTTATACGCATGAAATGACGACTGCAGCCGCTGAATATCTTTTTATGGAGAATGCGCTGCATCAGGCACTAAGAGAAAATCAGTTTTATTTGGTCTATCAACCGCAAATAGAGTTGTCGAATGGTGATTATATTGGTGTCGAGGCGCTAATACGATGGCAACATCCAGAGCAAGGGGTTATTCCACCAAGCCACTTTATTCCTGTAACTGAGAAAACAGGTTTGATACAAGAGATTGGAGAATGGGTCCTAAAAGAAGCTTGCCGTCAGGCAAGTGAGTGGAAAAAACGTGGTCTCGATTTCAGGAGAATAGCGGTAAATATTAGTGGTCGACAGGTGCAGAATCCTGATTTCTCAAATTTTGTTATTTCAACTCTGGAAGAGTACAACCTAAGTGCTGATTGCCTAGAGCTGGAAGTTACTGAAAGCTTTCTGATGGAACATGAGGATGAGGGGATTCGTCAATTGCGTGTTTTACAGGAGGCAGGGATTACAATAGCAATAGATGATTTTGGAACCGGTTATTCCTCACTCAGTTACTTGAAGTACCTTCCAGTAAATAAATTGAAAATTGACCGCTCATTCGTGCGGGACATTCCAGATGATTCAAATGATATGGCAATATCTGAGGCTGTGATTGCCTTGGGAGGCGCATTAGGGCTTGATGTCATAGGGGAAGGTATCGAGACCGAAGAGCAAGTTGCATTTCTTAAAGCAAAAGGGTGTGCCCTCGGTCAGGGGTTTTACTATTATAAACCCCTGAGTGTAGAAGACATAGAGTCTCTATGTTTACAACAATGATCGTTACGCAATATTGTGATCGCTATTCATTGCACCATATCAAGACCAGAGTAACCTTACGACCAGACTGATAATCTACTCAATAGTCAGAAATAGTTGTCACATACCGATATTGATCTGTATCAACAAAACTAGTAACTGTAAAAAACTATTGAAATAATTCAATGAGAGAGATCGTTAGATAGAGTATTTTTGTAATGGAATTATCTGAGAACTGTTTTGATAACAGGTTATCTCTAACAAAGTTGTATATTTACCTTATATGGAGAGTGTCATGAGTGATCAAATCATAAATAATCTAGGTCCATTGGCACCTTTAGCTGGTGTTTGGGAGAGCGATCAGGGTGTGGACACCTCCAGAATTCACAGCAAGGAAACTGTCACAAAATTCCGAGAGAAAATTGTTTTTGAACCACTGGGGCCTGTCAATAATGGGCCTCAGGCACTTTACGGATTGCGCTACTCAACCGTTTGCTGGCCCCTGGATAAAGAAGACCCATTCCATGAGGAGCTGGGATATTGGCTTTGGGATAAGGAGCGTAAACAGGTTCTACGCAGCTTTTTAGTGCCCCGTGGCGTATTGGTGAATGCAGGTGGTTATGTCGAGGAAGATAGCAAAAGCTTTCGTCTCGAAGCGGAATTAGGATCACTGACTTACGGAGTTCTATCCAACCGTTATCTTGATGACAGCTACAAAACAAAACGATATTCACTGAATCTTTCAATCAATCCAGATGGGACATTCAGCTATAGTGAAGATACTGAGCTATGGATTCCAGTAAAGCAGGAGATCTTTCACCATATCGATGAAAACACGTTAACAAAAGTCGGTTGATGTAATGGTTGTATACTGCTGAATTGAAATAGAACAAAAGGGTTTATTAAAATGAAGATCAGTATAATCAGTGGTAGCCACCGCAACTCATCCCAGAGCGAGAAGATCGGACGATATGCCGCATCTGTTTTGCAGAATGATTTTGATGAAGTTGAGCCTTACCTATACTCACTTGCTGACAACCCACTCCCGCTCTGGGAACAGTCTATCTGGAAAAAGGATAAGGAGTGGGTTGAACGGCTGGCCCCTTTGAAAAAGCAGTTTTCTGAAAGTGATGCTTTCGTCATTATATCCCCGGAATGGCATGGGCAGGTTCCAGCTGGTCTAAAAAACTTCTTCCTGATGTTCAATAATTTGGAGTTAGGGCATAAGCCAGCTTACATTATTGCAGTCTCTTCTGGTGCTGGCGGAGCCTACCCAGTAACTGAGCTGCGGATCAGCAGTTATAAGAACAACCGTATCTGTTATATCCCTGAGCATCTGATCGTGCGTAATTGTGAAAAGGTCTTTAACGAGAACCCCAAAGAGAACGACCCTGATAGTGATCCGTACTACAAATCCCGCCTCCATTGGGGGCTGGGTATTTTAATTGGCTACGGTAAGGCGCTGAAAGCAATGCGGCATGAGACGAAAGTCCATCATGATGATTTTGCTAATGGAATGTGATTGGGAAGGCGAGGCTCAGCCTCATAATTAATAAGCTAGTGATGTGCTAGCATTTATATCCCACCGTTTAATCTATTCCAGGGGTGGTGCTCAGGGTTCGTGCAACTTCTAAATGGTCATTTCAATCTACTCGACTGCTGTTGCACAAAAGTCACTTTCCCAGTACCCGGTACCTGGGATATATGGTGAGGAGGGGTCTGAGTTAGTTGGAACAAGGGCTCGAACCCCCCATAAGATCATAGGGGTACAAACACCTGTTTCCCATTCGGTTAAGATCCTTACATCAGTGCTACCATCTAGGTATCGATCGACCAGCGATTCAGATAGTAGAGCGTTATCTGCATATTGGTAGGTGTAACTAAAATCGTCAGTGTATTGATCAAGATCAGATCTGAATTCGAAACTTGTTGGCTGGTTAGCAGAGTTGAAGGCAAAGCTGAAAACCATATCGCCTATGGAAGGTGTGTTCGGTGTTGTGGCGGTAACGGTATCTGTATTGCCGTTGTTGAAATAGGTATAGCTGTAGAGAGAATCGGATCCAGGTGGGTTAACAGCCATGTTATTGGTTGAGACTCGGCCATCACTATTATACTCAATCTGGTAAGTCTGATTTGCTACCGGGTTGTTGTCTAGATGATGGGTGTGTTGAATCAATCTTATGCCATCGTACTCAAGCAGATGATGAACCTGAGTGGTAACACCACCGATGCTGTCCAATGATGTAGTATCTACTCTGCTGATAAGGCCGCTTGTATTGTAAGAATAAGTTGTAGTAAAGCTGTACTCACTATTCGTTTCAGACCAGGTTTCGACTCTACCATCAGTGTCGTATGTATAGGTCGCAGTTGTGTTCAGGTTCTCTCTGGGTAGTGTGCTGCCGAGAAGTGTATTATCAAGAGTACCATCGTCTGTATAGGTGTACTGCTCTTCCATCAGTCTGCCGTTGGTGTCGTAGACAAATTCTGAGACGCCATCTATAACCCCATTGAGATCGAAATCGTACTTTCTGTACAATACTCTATAAACAGATTGGGTATCTGGTTGGGTATCATCACTATCGATGTTGTCATCTGTTGTGCCACTGTCACTATCCGGGGTCGTGTCGTTACCACCACCGCCACATCCGCTGGATAAAAGTGCAGTCAATAGAGTAGTGGTCAAGATACGGATGAAAAGAGAATGGGGTTTAGAGCAAAGCATGTGTTAAATCCTTTTCGACATCAGTCCTTGGTTGTCAATCCTACCTGTATCAGGCTAAGTAGAAAATGCCTGTTCGATACTTTCTGTTTTGTAGTGGGTCGGCCTCAGGTTTAAAATATATGAGCTTGAGCTTTCTGGGCTTCTCTGTTTGCTCATTCTTCGTGCTGAGATGCTGTCATCTTGTACGCTTCGCGCTTTTATCTGGCATACGCCAGGATGACGAAAGAGAAGCGATCAGAGGCTACTTATTAACCAGTCATCAGGCACGACTCTCACATAATACGCCAGCAATTTATATCTCACAACTGTTATATAGGGTTGTTCTGCATGTAAGAGATTCTGACCTGACATCGCTATTATTTCTGCGAAATAGACAACGAGTACACGGGGATACTCATCACATAGAGATTACACATATATAATTCAATTACTTATAGCAATCAATTGGGCGGTATTGGGGATGCTTAATATTTGAAGGCAGAAATTTGATGCAAAAATATATGGCGGCTACCACTGCTAAACCAGCATGTATTTCAGGTTTGAGTTCAGGTTTAATTATTCGTTACCACCTACAGGTATGAGCGCCCTGAATGTCGATTTTTAGGTCACTACACAAGTAGACACAAGCCAAGTTAGTTTAATTGGCATTAATAACCCTGTCTGAGTTTGAAGGATGTTATACAGGCGAAATTTGATAGATTTGTAACGAATAGCCACTCGAACAAAACCACTTTCTACCGATAGCTTGGCTGAACTGTTTAATCCCTTGCGTTGTTCCGATGACAGTATTGTAGTTTTTACCGTAGTTATTCACGCTATCAAGCCAAGCCTCCGAATTGATATTCAACCGTTCCAAGATTGGTGCTATCTCTGAAGGAATGGCGCCTGATTAATCTTCTCTGATTGCTCGCCCAGCCCAATCAATCAGTTCTAGATAGTCTGGCAGACTGAAATTCAAGCATGGCTTCTTATCTTTATGCTCCCCACCAACAAACGGCAGTAAATGTTCTGGTGCTATGGTTGTAATATTTTGGTGATTCCTAGTTTTCTCTCGCTCTTTTTGGTAGTGACTGATACGTTCTTGGATGGAAGTGAAGTCTGATGCTTCTGGTCTATCGGCTATCTTAGCTCTTATCGGGTTGAGATCAACGTAACTCATACAGGTCAATAGCGCCGCATCATCCAGCAGAGCCTGGCTTTTGAATCTACCTTCCCAAAACTTCCCAGTACAACCGTCCTCTTCATTGGCCTCTCTTGCGATACCTTCATTGAGATTACGCATGAACCAGCTGATATCGTAAAGTCTATGTCGCCACTTTTCGATATCTTCAGCAACCACATTCAATTCTGCTTTAGTTAGCTTGATGCCATTTAGATAGCGGTCAACGATAGGGCCTGGCTTGTAGAGCTTGGTCCACCGTAAGATGACTTCGTCATCACGCCAATTCAAAGCTGTTTCACGGTCGACCTTCAAGACAGTGTGAGTGTGGTTGTGCATTACTGCATAGGCGCAGATAGAGATTGAGAACACTCCATCGAGCTGCTTGAGCTTTTCTACGATCCACTCTCTACGGTGTTCGTAGCTACGGCCCGTTAACTCATCCTCTCCGCACAGGAAGGCGCGACGCACACAGTGGGATATGCAGTGGTAATAGGGGGTTTCATCAAGACAGATCTGTTGCTTGCGCGATATCGTCATTGCCTGCTCCTTGGCTTATATACATTCCTTGTACACCCTTGACTTTAACTCACCTGAATGATGTTTTCAAACGGTGACTGTCCTTGTTCTCTTGGTATTGGCGTATGTACTAAAAACGCTAGGAGTTCTGTCAATATCTGTACTCAAATTAATGAAGTGATTAAAGGTTCACTTAGAATTAAAACGTTATTGATCAGTAGAATTATTTGATGTTGTATCATTCAATAGTTGATCTAAAACCTTATATAAGTCATCACAGATCTCTGAGTACTTTACGGGATAACCCAGATTATAAAATATCTTATTATGCAACAAACTATTTCCATAGTGCTTAATGCGAGCCCCAAAGTGTTCCCAATACTCAGCAAGCATTGATCTATTAAATATCTTTACTGTCTCACTTTCGTAGATTGTTAAATTGCCTTTCTCACTAAAGTAGTCATGCCTTATTTCGAATTTTGTTATCATATAAGTGATAAAAAAATAAATGTTTTCTTGTGATTTCTCAGGATTAAAACAGGTGTTAAACAAATAAGTGTTAAAATCATTGAATATATTATGAGTGTCGTCAGCTCCTTCAGGATCATAATAACCTATTCCAACACCATGAATTGTTTCTATATTTGCAATTTGATGTATTAAAAAACTAAGTACACTATAAAGTGTTTTTTCTTTCATTACTTGTATTTCATTAGTCGTAATTTTACTGTTAGTAATAAATTTACTTAGTGACGGTTTGAATGAGGAAATATAGTCGTCAATATTAAGGTCGTGAACTAGCGCAAATATATTAATATTCTTATCAATGTATTCAGTTCGAATTTTTTGATAAATATGTTGAGAAATTTCCCGCATACTTGATATGGTATACTGATTTAAATCCCTTTCGTTTTTCTCTTTTTCAGATAAGTTATGTGCGAGTGCTCTATGGATATTTGACAGATTACTCTGTCTATTTGCACAACAGTAGAGCCTAAATAGTAGTAGGTCATGTAACCCAAGTATGCCTCTTTTACTATCAGCTAGAGTATGTAATATTCCAAAATCTTTATGCTGATTGTTACCAAAAATAAAACTGTAGATAAAACTTGAGAAATCAAAACTTTGATTGATATTATTTAACCATCGGGCATTATTCAATACTTTTAATAGTGTATATATTACGGTAGCTCTGGTTCTATTTGAAACGTCTTCATATTCAACAATTGAGTACTGAGGAACAGTTAATAATATTTTAGTTATAAGTTGATATCCAACTGTCTGGTTAATTGTCTCACTAGAGTTAGAGATTGCTCGCCATAAGTAAAAATATGGACCATCGCCATTGTTCTTATTAAAAGATTTATCATTTACAACATCATCGAAATCATCACCTTTTAATATTGACTTAGCTTTGTTAACGTAAAATATGTAATATTTTGTAGGTGGATCATCTGAAATATTAACTAATAAATTAAGATATCTTTCTAAATTCCGATTTGTATGATCATAGCAGTCATTAAAGCATGCTCTTTCATATAAACTCACTGAGTCTTTGACCAGATTGCCATTATCAATGAAATCAAGGTTATTTATACTGAAAAGTTTCTCTAGCAGAAATACGGCACCAGCATCGGCATTATGTATAAATTCAGTATAAAATTTTGAGTTCTGATATTTAGGACTACTGCTAGTTGGATCACTTACCAGTGAGAAATAACCGCAACGCCCATTTGTTTCACTATTATATATTGCTCTGAAGACATTTGGATAATTAACATAAAGTAAAATCAGGTGTATCAAATCATCTGTATTTATACCTTTACTCATAAAATCGTATTCATCAGAATCGAAATCAAACAAAAAAATAGAATTGAATATTCTTTTTATTTTTCTTATGTCACTTATATGTTTTTTATAATGATGATACTCGTCAGATTTTATGATTTCTACAAGCCCGTCAACAATATGGTGTGCTTTCTCAACTAAGTGCTCATTAGCTAATAAATTATTCTGTATAGCTTCCTTAAGGTTTTTGGTTAAATACTTTGTAAATGTAGTTGTATTTAAAAATAGGCTTAACTTTACATTTATGAACTTTTCCAGAAAGTCATTAATATAAGCAATATCGTTTCTGTCATTATCAGACAAAACAAAATTGTCGGAATCGTAGCATAATACAAATGTTACATTTGGTAGCTTAAAGCTTTGCTTAATAGAAAATAATATGTTCTTTGTGGCATTCCAATTGATTCTATCTAAATCATCAACAATTATTATGATTTTCCTTTCAATATTTTCTAGAATCTGCTTAAGGTTATCTAATGTGTCCTGTACTGTTTTTGATTCGTGATTAAAGGGTATAGATATGCCTAAATTGGAAAGAAAGCTTTTGTTCTTGACTATGTAGTTGTAATAAACAAGAAGTGATCTCAATTCTGGCGTGAACTCGTGCTTCTGTATTGTTGTAATAAAATCATTAATAAAGTGAGATGATAGGTCAGAGTTTTCACTATATCTTAGTGGTTCAAATTTATAAATTATTGGTTTATATGTTATGTCTTTTTCCCAATATTCAATGCAGATATTTATGAAACTAGTTTTTCCTATTCCCCATGGAGAATCTATACCAAATATTAAGCTATCACTGGATCCTCTATTTAAAACGCGATCAGAAAATTTACTTGCACTCTCCTCCATATCTAAATAATCTTCATTGCTTGATACGACTTCGTGATCACTTATAAAGATGGGATTAGAGTATGACTCTGTATCGTCTGTCTTTCTTATCATAGACGCATACATAATAAAAAGTGAAATTAGCTTCTTAATTAAAGTTATGGTTGTAATTATGGAGGGAAGAATGGCTATTACTACTTGATGGTTAGGCTCTAACTTGTCAATAGTTGTTATATAAGTGGTATATGCTATACCTCCATCAATTATAGAAATAGCAATCCCAAAAGAAAATAGAAGTAATATATCTAGTCGCTTACCCTTTAGTATTTTGTAAGCATTACTAAATGCATTTCGTAAATATAAGTAAACAAAAGTCAGCACAAATGTGATTATTAAATAAAGAATAGGCGCATAGTAGTAGTTGTTTTTTATGCTTATGCTATATAGCCTATCACCAAATATAGAACTAATACTCCAGATCTCACCAAAGAGAATTCCTAATAAAATCGTAAAAATATATAGGGTCAACTCGGGTGGATGAATATTTGAACGACTATTATGACGCATCAAGTATAATCCCATTATTTGTCATTTCTCATCCATGGAGTAATGTGTAACTATTCTTCTGCGATCGTGGATTTAGTATGATTCGGTGAAGCGACTAGGTCTTCTTTCTCTATTAATTGATGTGTTATGTTAAGGGAAGAATTGTCTTCATTTTCTTTTATATCATTGAAATTTTCATCTTTCGTTGTAACTTTTACTTGAGTTGTTTTTGGTGGAGGTGCTACCCACTTTGTTACATTTTCGCCCACATCTTGGTAGAAGGTTCGTACAGCAGGAATACTAGTTTCTACAAATACTTTTTGTCCTTTGAATTTAGCCCCGAGATCAACTACACGTATAACTTCAAATGACTTTGGAATTCCTTTCATACCTTCTGGTAGTAAAGTGTTTGGATCCTGGAGCGTTTTAGAAAGGGAACATTGTGTGTCGGGAACTCTTCCTGGCCACACTGCTTTTACAATTAGATCAGATTCAGAAAGTTTTTTAAGTTGCCTGGTGAGCCAATTGATTGACGCTGAAGCTCGAGACTTATTACTTGGAGCATCTATACACATACTGAGTGACAAAACTCTTCGTCTGATATCTGCGCAAACATTTATATTACCTGCAGCATTGGGTACAGATAAAGAACCAAATAAAACAGATTTAGAAACTAAGGTAGTTATGTCATTTTGAATAAGTATAGTAGGGTCTTTTGCTTCGGCTCTTGAAAGAGAAACATTTACCATGCTGTTGGTGGCTTTCGATAACTCAATTGACATATATCTGATTAATTGTTGCCATGACATGGCTGTTTTTTCTACTGTAGGCTCATTTTTCTTTAGGATGGCGCCTTGTTGTATCTGTGTGCAGACATCTCGCCACTCTGAATTCATTGCTGACATTGGTGAAACGCCAGAGTAGTGGTGATCAAGGTATCGAATCAGTTCTCTGAGAATAAATGATTGTTCTCTATCATCTACGCTCTTTGCCTCTGACATGATGTATGCCTTTGAAAGCAGTGACAGCCACGAGAAATGATATAGATCTATGCTTCGTGTCTTACTTTTATTTACAGATACTGGATGGTGAGTAGGTATAGTGGCAAACTGATTTGATATTGTAATTAATGCATCAGCTTTCACTTCTTTAGCAATGTCTAAATAAGCCTCAATCTGTTCCTTATCAAGGTTATTATTCCCAATTTTAGACTCTATTATTGCAGACCAAGATTTAGAGCCTTGAGTAAGAACGATTAAACCATCTGGCCGTAATTTATTCAGTTGTTCGTTTTTAAAAACAATTTCTGTATAGCATTTAATGTCAGTACGTACACCAATTTTTACGCCAGCTTCAGAAAGAACGTTATTGGCAAATTGGGGTACTAACATGAAGGTTGATAAAAGTACTGATGTTGCTCTTTCTTCTTTTTTAGAGTCGGCAACAACAGGGATTAAACGAGCTTTCGAGCCAGATTGAAGGCTGTCGGTTATATTGGTGTTTCCCATAGCGAGTCCTTTTTTATTTTCCTTCAAAATCAAAGCCAATATAACACCATATTACAAATGTGTGTAAATAGCGTACAAGGTGATGAGTAAAAGGCGATTTAAATTCTTTACACCAAGTATTTGTGTATAAGAATTGAAGGATGAAACCTAAAAGATAATGCGGGTGTTCTTACTTGAGAAAGTAACAATAATTATTGGACGAATCTGTAAATATGTGTCGTCTACATATTGTCTACATAGTAAATTATTATAACAAGGGGAGAGTATAACTTATTGAAAATATGGAGCCGATGGGCGGAATTGAACCGCCGACCTACTGATTACGAATCAGTTGCTCTACCGACTGAGCTACATCGGCCCGAAGCGGGCAATTATAGACCTTCTTTGATCAAAGGGTCTAGCCTCTAACCTGACTGCTGGTTACTGTCTACAAACCGTCTTGTCAAATAACTCTTTGATATATAGTGATTATCTCTCTGCAGTCAGGCTGTAAGGCTCTGGGTTGAGTATCGGAGTGCGTTCCAGGATCTGGTCGGCTGCTAGACGACAGGAGGCTGGTCCAAGCACTACGCCGTTGCGGAAGTGGCCTGCATTAACATAGAGACCTTGTATGCCAGGTACTGGGCCGATGTAGGGAATGCCGCTGGGGGATCCGGGCCGAAGGCCGGCCCAGTGGTGTTCAATTTCTGAATCTGCCAGTTCCGGGTAGTGGTTTATAGCGTATGCTTTTAGTTCCTGCTTGGCCTGCTCTGTGGTGGTCTTTTCAAAACCTCGATGTTCCAAGGTGCTGCCAATAAGCACCCTGCCATCACGCCTAGGTATGACGTATCGATCCTGGTGTAAGGTGATACGTGAAATTCTGCCAGGATTGTGTTTGAAGATGATCATCTGCCCCAGTACTGGGTCAATGGCTGGTGGTATTTCCAGCGATTGTAGTAGTTGGCCTGTCCATGCGCCGGCACAAATTATCACCTTGTCTGCTTCGATCCTGCCGGTTTCTGTTATGACGCCTTTGATACGGCCATTCTGAACTATGAGGTCAATTACCTTTGTGTTCTGATGGATCGAAATATCATTGCGAATTGCACCATGTATGGATTTGGTAAGCCTGGGATTACGTATTTGTGCGACATCAGGCATCCAGACGGCATGCTCTGCGTCTACCTGCAGTGCTGGTTCACATGCATTGATCTCCTTATCATTGATGAGTTGCAGATTCTCTCCTCGTGTCTTGGACCACCGAACGGCCTTTTCTCTATCTTCGGGTTCTACAATCAACAGACCACTTAACGTGTATTCAGGATCTATAGCCGATTGCTCAGTTAGCTCTTCAGCGAGACTTGGGTAAACGCCTTGACTCCATTCTGCAAGGCCTGAGACTGAGGATGCATATCGCCAAGGATACAAGGGTGAGATTATGCCACCACCTGCCCATGAGGATTCTCGGCCTGTCTGATTCTGCTCGAGGAGAGTTACCTGCATTCCCGCGGTATGAAGCTCCCTGGCGGTGAGCATGCCAATGATTCCGCCTCCGACGATAAGACAGTCTGTCATGTATTACCTTGATGATCTCAGTTCGAATTGGCTTAGTTGACTAGGTATTCGCTTTGCTTGTATGCCTGGCCGGCATAATACACTAAAACACGTATTCAATGGTTATGAGTGGCTGCTTTACTTTTTAAGGCTAAAGAGAGTCAAGTTTAGAAATAAAAAAGGGGATTCATTATCTTAGATAATGAATCCCCACTATAGACGTTTCAGAATAAGTTACTATCTAGTCCATTCTTAACTACTTCCAACCTGCCATCCATCCGCCCTCATTGCGTTCTTTTTGCCCATTGGAGTGGAGGCGATATGCGGTGACTGTATCCTGGTTTTGATCATTCAGAGCAGTTGCTGTAATGACTATAGTGTAGCAGTTTGCGATATCAGCACATGCGCCAGGGGTTATGGTCAGAGTGTCGTAATAGCCTTCCGCACTAGTAGTGCTTATGTTGGCGTCGGCTGGTATGAGGGTGTAAGAGGCTGTTCTTGCCCTTAGAACATCAAGCTTCTGCGCTGCATCCAGCAAGGCGCTCATACCATCATGTCTTCGACCTTTTCGAACCGAATCAACATAAGAGGGATAGGCAATCGCTGCCAGTATCCCGACAATAGCGACCACTATCATGATCTCCACCATGGTGAAGCCGCAACTTTTTTTCATCGGACTACTCATCATCAATTACCTCTTCCCAGTAGATTGGTCTGAAACGATCACTCCATTCACGTTTCTTTTCAATGCCAACTAGTAGATGTACCTTTTTACCTATTACCTGATTACCATCGTCATCTAATTCACCTGGGAAAACAAGCATAGGTGATGGTGGGATGCCGAGCATGTTCAGCGTGTCAGAGCGATCACTGACTGTCAGACTGTCTTCATCGCCTCCGCTCCAGCTGAATGAGGCACCAGCGTTAACTAAGTTTACAGCGTAAACTCGCGCTGTACCTGTTGCGCCTCTCGCCTCACAGTCTCCCAGGTCTTCTGCACGATCAGCGCTGAAGGTAGTAAAAATAACAGCATAGTCATATAGAATGGCCTTAGAGTAAGACTTTTCTGTGGCTGAAAAATCAAAGTACCAACCACCATTTGAAATATCCAGCACAAGACTGTCCTCAAGTGCTGCATTAGTTGCATTGAGCATTTCTGATTCAGTAATGGTCGTGTAACTACCAGATGGTGCGTGCCAGACTGCTCTATCCTTGATCATGTAAAAGCGATCAGTGATTGAATTATCCAGTGGGTCTGTACGGTTACCTGAGCCAATCAGAATACCGAGGAACTGCACGCCGCCTTTCGAGTAATACCCTACCTGTGGGGTATTGAAAAAGCGCCGGAAGTTGCTGCCTGCAGTTACATCGGCGATGACGCCACCAGTCATTGCATCAACATCAACCCTTATCACCCGGCCACCTACATCTGAGGCATAGAGTCGGTCAACTAAAGCATCGCCATTGATATCGATAGTCATGATATCGCTCGGTATGCTGTTGGTCATGTTGGGAACAGAGATATCACCAGAGTCTGAGATGGTGCGTATACGAGAGCCATCAGCTGCGCTGACGATATAGATCACATTGCCTTCATCATCAGCGGTTCTGGTTGTGGTGGTATCCTGGTCTACGTCATATCCGCCACCGAATACCAGTACATCAGTTGGTGTGCCACCGATACTCATCTTTACAAACAGAGGTTTTGACCAAGTCTGTCCCAATTGTGAGAAGTCACTGTCAGAATCAGATATTTCTCTGACGAATACGGGATTGTCTCTGTTGGAGACGTCAAGAAGATAGTATTTTTGACCACCACGACGCATGCCAAAGATGGCCATTTTACTACCGCCCGTCTCATAGACGGTCAACGGACCATCCAAACCATAATATGGAATGGTAGAAGCACTGTTAGTTTTAATGGCCTCGATATTGCCCAGTAGATCTGCAGGCATAAAGGCCCATAACTCAGCTCCAGTTTCTGCATCAATAGCTTCAAGAACGCCCTCACTGGTTGGTAATAGCACCACGTCTCCAGACGCATAATTGACGACTGCTGGTTGAGTGTGCAGCGGGGCACCCATTACGCCGACGTGGGTCTCGTCGTCCGAATCGACTGGCGTCCAGTTTGGATCCCATGTAATCCAATCAAGAAGTGCGATCCTCTCGGGATCAGTTGCAACATTCATCATTGTGTTAGTGATGGCTGTGTTCACTCTGCTAACTTGATTGGATGTATCAGAAAGTGGCACAGTTGTATTGAGGTTGGTGTAGAGGTTTCTGACGCCTGTTGATCCCATCATGTTGGCTGCGCCACCTATAAGGGTATCCGCCCCATCAGTACCGCTGCCCCAATGATCTTGTGAACTGATGAATTCATAAGCTCCGTTGACAACCGAGTTGCCCAGCGCGTCAAGAAGTACTATATCTCCATCACTTACTGTAATGGTATAGGCTTTAAGGTTGCCTTTCCAAAAAGTGGTTGCTGATGGTACAAACAGCGGAACATAAATTCGGTCGCCACTGATCGCAGCATTATCCGGGTTGAAAGGGATTACCGGTGCAGTGTAAGCGTAAGGTATTGTTTGCTGCGCATCATTAAGAATTGAAGTAAATGCTTCACGTAGCCCTTCAACAGCGCCACCTGCTCCACTACTGGTTACCGGGTAGAAATCACCGCCACCGGCAAATGGCCCTACCATACTTTCAAGGAATGTAGCGGTAGTGCTGTTAGTGTCAAATCCGATGGTATGGGTTGTGATGTTTTGGGTCTCTTCCCAGCCAGCGCCGGTTTCCAGGTCTGTCGTAAAGGCCCACTGGGCTATTTCCCTGGCACATCGACCATTTTGCCATCTTGAGGTGGAATCGCGTGCGCAGTTTGTGCCCTGGTATGAGGATAAACCGTAAGCTTGTCCTGATGTGGTTGAGTTGGAGTTGGGAGCGCCATCTGATAGCAGAACGATATGGTTGGTTCGACACCAATTGTCTTCAGGATTTCCATCGATAGGGGAGGCCATGGTATTGCCATAGGTGTCTGTGAAGGTGACATCACGACGGAACCAGTTCACTGCTGCTTCGAGTGCTTTTACGGTTGGGGTATAGCTTCTTGTGCGTATGGTGTCGACTTGGGAGTTGAAGCTGGCTCTGTTTCCGTCAAACAGTTTAAAGTCGCCAGAGAGCGCGCGTAAGTCGAGCGGTCCATTATTGCCCGTATTTGTCGTGTAGCCTAGCAAAGCAGCGTTGGTATTACCCAACTCATTATCATTAATTATGTCGTGCATCGCTTCGACCAACTGGTTTCTTCGGCTATCCGGCCAACCGCTTGACATACTGCCGGATTCGTCAAGCACGAAGAGTACATTTGGCGGAACGGGATCAGGTGGTTCCTGTAAGTAGATCTCTATATCATCGGCAAGGGAGACTGGCGCCGATAAAGCGTAGATCAGCAGGCCACCAAGCGTAGGTAGGAGACGAGTCAATTTAGGTGTTTGTTTCTTGGTAAGCATGGTTTACTCCTTATTGCCTGATCAACGCTACCTGCATTCGGTTGTGGGTGGTGGAGCCACTACCGTTAACTGCTCCAAAAGAGTCAGCCAAATAGAGATGAGTGACAGTATCGAGCTGGAAGCCTGAAAAAAGTATGTTGCCCAATCCCTGTTTGGGGTCGATGACAGCCTGGTAAGTCATATCAACATCGACGTGGGCATCGGCCTGGTTAGTGACGCCGGCAATTTCATAAAAATCAGTAGTTGTCAGTGTTTCGTCGATAACTGCTGGAATTCTCAGATCAAGGGCATCGAGTTCCGGGCCGGTTATGATGGATAGGGCATTTTCAGCGGCCTGAAAACTCAGCTCTTTGAACTGGTGATTGACAGCGATTTTGGTTTCAAGGTTAGTGTTGCGCATAGCACTGACACTGAGAAGCGTAATGATTGCGAGAAGTATCATGCTCACTACCAAGGCGGCTCCCTTTTCTTTGGAGTGATCCTTAAAGCCATTACTGTTTGAGTGTAACTCGGACATGTCCATCCTTATCCTCCAAAGTTTCTGGCTTGGCGGTTCATGGTTTGGTGAAGATTTCTCAAAGAGATCGTAGTATTTGCAACTTTATAAGCCTGACTTGTATCTGTTGGCGTAAAAGAAGAACCCATCATATCGAGTGGTTCCGCAGTTGCTGGCCGAAAGACGATTGGCATTTCCTGACCGTCACCGGAACCCGCGACAATACCAATACGGATGGCGACTATATTTACCCAGCGACTGTTATCATCAACGAGGGTTGCTGTTAAGTACTGATTGGCGATGCCATCTCCATCAGTATCAACACCGTATAGTGCTCGCATTTGCGCTATACCTGATACAAGAGGCTGGGCGTAGTTTTGTTCAGGCACCTCACATACCAGGTTGCCGTCATTATCAACATAAAAGCGGACGGTGATGGTGCTACCAACCGCTCCATCCAGTGTGCCGCCCAAACCACAAGGTGCTGGGCCTGAGGCATAACGAACTGCGACCACACTTGATCCATTTGCGTCAATATCCTGGATGCCATCGACGGCAATGGCCGGGAATGTGCGCAGGCCGTTATCGGGCTGATCATAGGCAGTGGTGTCGTCGTTTTCGGGTATGATGCTTCTACCTGCCATTACAACGGCTCTGCGCATGTCTTGAAGAGCAAAGCGATAGTTTTCAGTTGCGGCAGCAACTGCTGAGCGGGCATTAAAAGTGTTTTTACTGTCTACGTAGACTTTTGCCGCACCGCCGACAATGAAGATTCCTATGATGCTGGCAATCATCACTGAGACAAGAGAGAGACCGGCCTGTCTTCGCTTGCTTGAGTTCATCATGACTAGGGCGCTCCTGGGACTATGCTGGTTACCACAGTTTCGGTTTCTGCAATGGCACTATCGCTCTGTACCTGCCATGTGACTGTGGCCACCATCGTTGAAAGGGAGGAACATGGGTCGGCATCTGTATCGTCATTGTCGATACATGAAACCACGAGTTGTCCGCCTGGTAAGGCACTTTGAACGCCATTTCTGCAGCGAACCTCCCAAAGATCGAAAGCGGCCATCTCTTCGGGAGTGCATTCAGCAAGTCCTGTATCAGTCGTGTCGTTGGGATTCATTGCGCAGACCGGGTCAGGTGGTGCGTCACAATCGGCATCTGTGTCAGAGATGTAATTGTTATCATCTACACCTTGAAGATTGGATCGCATACGATCAGCAAGAGACGCGGTATGATCAGTTGCTCTGGAACGATAGTCCGCATTACTGGCGCCCTGTAATGCAGTGATCTGAAGTGAAGCTACACCAAGAAGGCCAATTCCAATAATTACGGCAGCCACGAGCACCTCAATCAGTGTCATACCCTGATTCTTGCTGATTGATGGATTAGAATATTTAGCTGTCATGGGCAAGCTCCGTTTTCGACTGACCTGATAAAGGGGCGGCCAGTCAGACTCAGGCATATGCGACTCTGTACTGTTCCCTCATAGCTGATTTCGATGGACTCTGTATTGTCTAAGGCAGCTCTGCCTCGTGCATTGTAGGTGATAGGGTCCCCATCTATGGTGAGATTGACATTGTCGACAACATGGGTTAGCAGATTTACACCAGCTGCATCTACCTGCCAGCCGTCATTTAAAGGGGTGAACGTTGTAAGTTCTTCTTGACGAACCGCTTCACTTCTAGCAAGTAGCAGACCCCCGAGGAGTTCGTTGCTGGTAGTGGATACAGCGTTTTGTTCTGTCATATCGATGAAAGCTGGTATGGCAATCGCTACCAGTATCGCTGCAACGATCACCGCCATCAGCAATTCTATTAATGTGAATCCCTTTGTTCCTTTCATACAAAACCTCTCTCATTCTGATCACAAGCTTAGATCAGTCAGGGTACGGGGAGAATACCGTTTGTCGGTCTACTTGGCCCATACATCCGAAAACCTTAAAAATATCAGTTATTTCATGGTGATGCCGAGTTGGTCACAAAGAAATAACGTACACAAGGGTGACTTCAGTCACACTACCGAATGGAAACTTTTTAGGGAGTCATCACCTATCATGAGGGGGATACAGGTATGGAGAGTGTATCTTATCCAGTGAGCGATTTCGGCAAAGCAAAAACCACTTCTTCGGGTTTCCCTTGGGTCTCGATGACGGTTTCAGCACCCCATTTTGTTAACTGGTCTATGACACTTTCGACCAAAATCTCTGGAGCTGAAGCGCCCGCGGTTACACCAACGGTCATTTTGCCTGTTAGCCAGGATTGATCGATATCGTGTGCGCCATCTATAAGGTAGGCTGGCGGACCATGTTTTTCAGCGATTTCTCTGAGGCGATTTGAGTTGGAGCTGTTGGGTGAACCGACCACCAATACCAGGTCACAGCTCTTTGCCAGCTCTTTTACAGCATCCTGTCTGTTCTGGGTGGCGTAGCATATGTCATTCTTTTTAGGCCCGGTTATGTTGGGGAAACGCTGCTGCAGGGCTTGAATAATCTGCTGAGTGTCATCCATGGAGAGCGTGGTTTGGGTGACGAATGCGATTTTGTCTGGATTTTCGATCTCCAGCTCTATCACATCCTGAGCATTCACCACCAAATGAATATGGGACTGTTCGTCATTGTGTGTGCACTGCCCCATTGTTCCCTCTACCTCGGGGTGCCCCCGGTGACCGATCAGGATGACTTCATAGCCATCACGACAGCGGCGGGCTACCTCCAGATGTACTTTCGTGACCAGAGGACAGGTTGCATCGAATACCCTTAGTTTTCGTTTTTTCGCCTCCTCCCTGACCTGCTGAGAAACCCCGTGGGCACTGAAGATGACGGTCTGTTCGTCTGGAACATGGTCGAGTTCATCGACAAAGATCGCTCCCCGTTCACGTAGGCTCTCTACCACGAAGCGATTGTGTACGACTTCATGCCGAACATAGATGGGCGCACCCAGTTGATCCAGTGCCCGCTCTACGATCTCTATGGCTCGATCCACACCGGCACAGAAGCCGCGGGGGTTGGCGAGTAAAATTCTTTGCATGATTTTTATTCAGCTGATTCGACGCTTAGAATGGAGACTTTATACTGGAAATTCCGACCACTTAGTGGGTGGTTGAAGTCTACCAGTACCTGCTCTTCCTCGATTTGTTGTATTCTCCCGGGGGTCTCTTCACCTTGTTCAGTTGTGAAAACAATGATTTGCGACTCATCCAGGGAAAGGTCTGAAGGGAATGTGCTGCGCTCAATCCAGTGGATATTTGCTTGGTCTTTAGCGCCATACACTTCATCTCCGGAGACCTCCAATGACTGTTCGTCACCGGTATGGAGACCAATAAGGGCATACTCCAATAAAGGCTCCATGGTGCCATCACCCATTATGAACTCCAATGGGGACTCCTGGTAGGTGGATAGCACTTCAGTACCATCGGGCAAGGTCAGGGAAAAATGCATTTTCACGTGACAGCCCATGGCGATCTCAGGTGTGGATGTTGTCATGATTTAATTTGCCGACTGCAACTGTTCAAGTTGTCGAAGTTGAGGTAGTTCCAATTTAAGAGTATCTGCATGGCTAAGGGCTCTCTGTAGACGCACTGGCGCGCTCCTGCCCATACATTTGTGGTCAGGGTCTCCATCAAAGGCAACAAGCATTGCGGCTATCAGTGCCTCTTCATCAAATGATCTGTTGGTCATCGCCTGTTGCAGCAATATTACCTCCCTGGCCACTGATTCTGCGAATAATCTGTGATTCTGCCACAGCTCACCGACAGTCCCGCCGGTTTTTAATCCTGCAATGTTGGTGGTGAGGATATATAGATTTTTGAGTACCAACTGGAATAGCAGTTGTTCCTCGTCCTGTAGCTGGTTGGTTGGAATATTCACCGCTGCAAGTGCCTTTGAGAGCATTTCCGCATCTGGCCCGTAAACGGGAGAAGGTATGATCACTTTGGGATCCATCCCCGGTTTTTTCTCGAACCAGATCGAGATCACAGTGGGATCAGGTATGCCAATCCAGTCACTGGGTAGCAGTTCATTCTGCAAAAGACATACCCGCTGTCTCCAGTGATCTGGCAATTTCTCCAGTACAGAAGCTAGATCTTTCTCTCCTACAGCGACAACGACCAGAGTGGGCTCTGGAACTTGAGCGGCCCGCTGTTCGATATCCATCTCTCTGGTGATGGGGTGCAGGGTATAACCCTGGCGCAGAAATCCTTTGGCTATTACACCGCCAATTTCACCAATACCAATCAATACGATCTCTTTATCTAAATCTGACATTCTTAGCTTACTTATGTTTATACCAAAACTGCTCGCATCATAGCGGATTTGCAATATTTTTTTAAAGGGCTAACATTAACTTAATCAGGAGGATTAACAAAGGTATTTATCATTATGAATAATAAAGAAATATTGCAAAATAATGTCTTACCCATCTATGATGTCGAGGAGGTATCCATGCTCGATGCAATGATACTTTTGAAGCATCAAGTTAATTCAACGGGTGAGACCTCCATATCTCGGGCTGCTGAGCGCCTAAAACCAGCTTCAGAGCCACACGCTCATCAACAGCTAGGCGCTATGTCTGGAGGTTGAGTAAAGCTCTCCGCCTATTTCAGGTAGTAGTCCACACTACTGGGCTCCTGCCTGCATTTCAGTCGCTACTGGATATCTCTCCTCCACTCGAGACTGCGCCATTCTGGACAGCCTACCGCCACTGCTAGCGAATCATCGCGGTTCTGTGAGTAGTTTTCATATCTTCTAAAGCTCATTTCATCAATCGATTTGACCCTTTTACCATCCATTTTTAGTGTGTTTGGTTTGAACCGGATACCGAACAGATTAATATGTAGCAATTAGTTACAACCCTTGTGGAGAAAAAGATGCTGATCGAAGGTCCCTTGAAAATTGGCGTGCTGGATGATCCTGAGCAACCCGGTAGAGAGCTGCATGTCGATTTTACCTCTGAATTTCAGGCGCTCGGGCCGGAAGGGCAGACCAACTCCTTCAATGATTATCTGCAGACACTACAGAAAAGTATCTTTGACTTGCCGGAAACTGATCCTAACCGGGCAGGTATGTTGATCGTGCAACAGATTGCAGAGCAGTTGATGCCGCACCTGGCAACCGGTGACCTGGAGTTGTCGGAGACAATTATTGTCGAGATGGGACGTGATCATGCGAGTAATTCCCTGATGAGTTTACTCAATTCATGACAGAATCTGCCTACATCCTTGAAGGTTCCAGGGAGAATTTTGATCGGCTTGTGTTGGAAAATTCCAAACGTGGACTGGTTGTGGTGGATTTCTGGGCACCTTGGGCAGGCCCCTCACTCAGACAGCAGGAGATCCTGAGTGATCTGGCAAAAAACTACGATGGCCGGTTTTTGTTGGTCACAGTCAACACGGATGAGCAAAAACAGCTGGCGGAACGTTTCGGGGTAAAAAGTCTGCCCTCTTTCAAGTTGTTTCGTCACGGCGACCTGGTTGGGGAGTATCACGGTATACAGCCTGAGGCTGACTACCCGAATATCGTTGAAACCTATGTGCATAAAAAACTTGATGATGTGAGTCGTCAGGCAATTGCAGCCTGGCAATCCGGAGATCCAGATCTGGCATTGCAGATCCTTGCCAGAGGGGTTGTAGACAATCCGCAAAATCTAGCATTACCCGCGCTCATGGCAAATATCCTGATGCGTCAAGAGCGTTATCAAGAAGCTAAAGAGCTGCTGACCAGTCTACCTGAAACTGCTCAGGAGGCTGTAGAGATACGCCATCTGTTAGCCCATGTCGACCTTATCGTTACTGCACAGGATGTGCCGCAGCCGAATGAATTGGCGCAACGTCAGCAACAAGACCCGGAAAATCCTGAACTACTCTATCAACTGGCTGCCGTTCGTCTGCTGGATGATGATATTCAGAATGCTTTGGATCTGCTCCTTAAATTGGTTCAGCAGCATGCTACTTATCGAAATGGTGTTGCTCGTAAATCGATGAGTGCCGTACTGGATCGAATGGACTCTGAAGATCAGCAGGTAGCTCGGTATCGGCGTGAGCTGTTTCGGCTCAACTATTAGGGATCTAGTGGGCCATGCGGTAAATAAGGTAACGATCAGAGCCCCGCTCATCAGTCAAGGCAAGGCGTACTCCGCAGGGAATGGCAAGCCCTTTCCAAGGAGTACAACGTAGCATTGACTGCTGAGGCTTGTGGGACCGGCTGATCGTTACCTTATTTACCGCATGGCCCACTAGCACCGCTCCTGATAAAATTGGTGCGGGCTGGATTCAAAACCATACCCATTCTCATGCGTGACATCGAACTGCACAATCTACCAGGAATCCCGGAAGAGATCAGATATGCCAAACAGTGGTAAGAACATAGGTTTTGTCTCTTTGGGTTGCCCGAAAAACCTGGTGGACTCAGAAAGAATACTCAGTCGACTACGGGCTGAGGGGTACGAGCTGATCGGCAATTACGATGAGGCGGACCTGGTTGTCGTAAATACCTGTGGATTCATCGATTCCGCAGTGGAAGAGTCCCTCGAAGCCATTGGTGAGGCGCTTCAGGAGAATGGCAAAGTCATTGTCACAGGTTGTCTGGGAAAGGACGAGGATCGCATAAGGACAGCCCATCCAAATGTGTTGGCGGTAACAGGCCCCCATGCTTATGAGGAGGTAATGCAAGCGGTGCATCGCCATCTGCCTGCGCCTCATGACCCATTCACCAGCCTTGTTCCACCCCAGGGGATAAAGCTAACCCCAAGACACTACGCCTATCTGAAGATCTCAGAAGGGTGTAACCACAGTTGCAGCTTCTGCATTATCCCAGACTTGCGTGGTCCACTGATCAGTCGGCCCTTTGGAGAGGTGATGCTGGAGGCTGAGCGTTTGGTTGAGTCGGGGGTACGTGAGCTACTGGTGGTTTCTCAAGACACCAGTGCCTATGGCGTTGACATGAAATATCGTCCCGATTTCTGGCAAGGGCGACCGGTCAGCTCCAAGCTAAAAGATCTGGCGACGGCCCTGGGTGAATTGCAGGCCTGGGTGCGGCTGCACTACGTCTACCCCTATCCTCATGTGGATGATCTGTTACCCCTGATGGCTGAGGGGCATATACTGCCTTATCTGGATATGCCACTGCAGCATGGCAACATACGAGTGCTCAAGGCAATGAAGCGACCGGCTGCGACAGAGAAGGTGTTGGCCAGAATTGCCCGTTGGCGGAGAAGTTGTCCAGACCTGACATTGCGCAGTACATTTATTGTCGGTTTTCCTGGGGAGACCGAATCGGAGTTCGAGGATCTGTTGGCTTTTTTGCGTGAAGCCCAGCTTGATCGTGTGGGTTGTTTTGCCTATTCACCGGTTGAGGGTGCAACGGCGAATGAGCTACCTGGTGCACTGCCGGTTGAAGTCAGAGAAGAGCGTCAGGCGCGTTTCATGCAGGTACAGGCCGAGATCAGCGGGCAGCGTCTGCAATCGAAAGTCGGCAAAGAGATGGTTGTGCTGGTGGACGAGGTGAACCAAAAGCAGGTCATTGCACGAAGTAGTGCAGATGCACCCGAGATTGATGGTCAGGTATTTATACCAGGTGGTTGGGAACTGGAAGCGGGGGATTTTGTAAAAGTACGAATCACTGCTGC
Source organism: Candidatus Thiodiazotropha sp. DIVDIV (assembly GCA_040506275.1). Taxonomy (GTDB): domain Bacteria; phylum Pseudomonadota; class Gammaproteobacteria; order Chromatiales; family Chromatiaceae; genus Thiodiazotropha. Next base: position 217,641 of record JBEVXD010000003.1, on the reverse strand, counting down.
TACAGCCCATGACCTGCAGGCAGAACCAGTAGAAGTTGATGATAGTGATATTGAGGAGGGGGGGTAAACCGGCGCATCCTTGCGCCTTGCCAACCATTCAGCGGAATGATTCTTTTGGGTTAGCTCTACTTAGAAAGCTGAACCGCTTTTGCTGCCAACTTTCTTTAAAATCATAGCCAGTGGGCAGAAGCCTGTGAAAGCGGATTGCAACAGGTTGAGTCCGACGAAGGCGGTGAAGTAGAGCCAGTAGGGGTGGTGGTAATGTGCGAGCGTGACGCTCAACAGAATTGCAAAGCCCGCGAAGGCTAGAACAATGCGGTCAATATTCATGAAATTGCCTCTAAACTGTCAGTAATGATCTGTCTAATGCCGTTGGAAACGAATGTCGAAAACGGCGTGGACGATAGTAACCAGCTGCATACAATCAAAAAGTGAGTGCAATATTAGCACTATCTAATATTTAGTCAAGGGTTGCCTAAATCATGGCCGGCAAAATTTCAGATCATGATGTTCAGAATCAGCTTGTAGAGCACTTGCTTGACCATCCTGAGTGCTTTGGTCACACCATTGATCAAACTGAACATATTGAGACTCACATATCTCACTTGTTGCTGGTAGGTGACTTTGTCTACAAGATCAAAAAGCCTTTAAACCTTGGATTTCTTGATTTTTCCACCTTGGAGAAACGACACCGGTTTTGTCTTGAAGAGTTGAGACTCAACCAGCGCTTGGCGCCGACACTCTATAAAGAGGTCGTGGTTATCGGTGGATCTCTTGACCAGCCAGAGATTGGGGGGGGTGGTGAGCCATTGGAATATGCGGTGAAGATGAGCCGTTTCAAACAACAGGATCTGTTTGATCAACGATCCTTGGATCGAGAGACGATTGATGAACTGGCACAACTGGTCGCTGAATTTCACCAAAATGCTGCAGTCTCCACAGACTCCTCACAGGCTACAGCTGCGTGGGTGATGCTTCCTGTGATGGAGAATTTTCGAATTATTCGTGAACTCAAACATCCGCTTTTAGAGAGTGAACGTCTCAACAATTTACAAACCTGGACTGAACAGCAAGTCAGTGAGTTGGATGGCTTGATGCAAGAACGGCATCTGACGGGAAAGGTTCGGGAGTGTCACGGGGACCTCCATCTGAGTAATATCGCCTTATACGAACATAAGATAACCCCATTTGACGGCATTGAATTCAATCCCGCCTTACGTTGGATAGATACCCTGAGTGATATTGCCTTTTTGTTGATGGATCTTCAGCACCGTGGACTGAGCCAATCTTCGGATCAACTACTGAATCGCTATCTGGAAGAGACTGGAGACTATGCCGGTCTGCCGCTTCTAAGATTTTATCTGCTATATCGCGCGATGGTGAGAGCCAAGGTTTCTGCCATACGGATTACCCAATCGGATCTGCCTCATCAGCAACAACCGATTTATCTAGAGGAGTATCTCAGTTACCTCTCTCTGGCAGAGTCGGTGATCCGGCATCCTCCTGCATCACTGGTTATAACTTGTGGACTCTCCGGGTCAGGAAAAAGCACCGTTAGTGGACAACTCTCAGAGCAGTTAATGGCAATCCGTCTTCGCTCGGATGTGGAAAGAAAGCGCCTTTTTTCAAATACTGAAAACAGTGGAGCAAAGAGATACTCTGATCGCGCGACTCAGATCACCTATGCTCATTTATGTGGCATGGCACGTCGTCTTTTGCAAGCAGGGTTTTCAGTAATAATCGACGCTTCATGTCTTATGCAGTGGCAGAGACAGATCTTTACTCGGATGGCAGAAAGCCTACAGGCCCCGGTTTTGATACTTGAATGTAAGGTAAGAGATGAGATTCTGGAGCAACGGATTCTTGCCAGAAATCAGCAGGGGGTGGATGCCTCTGAAGCTGATCTTGATGTTTTGTCGTGGCAGCAAAGGCGGATTGAATCGCTGACTGAGAAGGAGCAGATACATGCGCTTACAATCGACACAGAATCATTTCCTCCGCCAGGATTTCTTGCGACAGTATTGCAGCGTCTTATGCTGTAACCATTCAGGAATTCCTTTCGAATTTCACTGCTGTCCCGCTTACTCCCTCACCATGGCGAACAAGACAAGGGTGCGGCCTGCCGCACCCTTGACTCATCATGGCTTTTTGGTGGGGCATGGCCCCACCCTACGTCTAACGTGAAAAAAATTGATCAGCGCACCTCTTGGTATCCCGTTTTGACACGAGTGAGAAGCGCAGGAAAAACCGATCAGCGGGCCTGACTGTTTGAGCGCAGCGAGTTTCAGGCCTGCCGGTTTTTCCGAGCATCGCAGCGGACCCGTAGGGGCGTGGCATACGGGCGCCCTTTCTTTTGGCGAAAAAGAAAAGTGACTCGCCCGAGGGGGCGAAACAGTAGCGTGACTACTTGTTGGCAATAAAGACAGGGCACTCCCCTGAATAAACTCAGTGTAGGGTGCGGCCTGCCGCACCATGCCAAACTGAAACGAAATCACCTGGCAATTCAGATTACAGACACTACTGGTATTTAACAAAGTATCTAGGTTTCCTCGAGAATCGTCACCCTGATGGTGCGGCAGGCCGCACCCTACGAAGCCACACTATCTGGAAAAATAATTTTTGATGCCACTGGGAAACCAATAGCTTACACTCTGCGCTCGCCATCAATCCACGGATTCAGGTAATAGATTAAGAGGTTCAAATGCGTTTTCCCCATCTTAAGATTGGTCAAGGGTTCATCTATCAGGGTAAGCGATATTCCAAGACCGGACCCATGACTGCATCAGAAGAGGAGAGCGGTGAGAGTTGTATGATCCGTCGATCTGCAGAGGTTATGACGCTGGAGAATTCTGAAGAGGTTAAACCACCGCTGCCGAAAAGTTTTTCTCAGGATCAGGTCGTTGAGCTTATGGAAGCTTATAAAGATGAGCTGAAAGCCTGCCTGCAGGCAACAGTGAAAGAGCAGGCAAAAGTATCTCCCTCGGATCTGTTGGCTTGTGTAGATAGAGTACCTGTGAACGAATTTCTATCCCGTTTGAAATAATAACTATATGTTGTACTACGGCCTCAACAACAACCCCATCATCAATAGAGTATTAAGAAGACAAGCCGTACCTGCAAGGTAGGGTGGGGCCATGCCCCACCATAAGCTGTACGAATTTTGCTGATTGCAGGAAAATAGGCTTTATCTTTGTTTATGGATAACTGAGGTAATTTCATACTGGTCGCTGCCTTTTTTGGTGGGGCATGGCCCCACCCTACAGCTTTGTTTGTAGTACTAAGGGATTAAAAAAATAACCTATGTCATGACTCCACTATCTCACTAGCCTTCTATGTACTAAAGGGGCTTTATGAGGCAAGCCATACTCACTAGGTAGGGTGGGGCCATGCCCCACCACAAACAACAATGCATCACCTGAACTGATTTTATAAAGCAGTAGTCATTAATCCCTCATCCCAATATGGCTGATCACCAAACTGTTTGCGTAGAAATTCTGCCAGGACTCTGACCCGTTGAGGAATGAAACGACGGTTTGGATATATTGCGTATGCAGTCGCTGGGGGTATAGAAAAATCGGCTAGTATTGGGGTTAGTCTTCCATCGAGTACAGCTTGATAAGCGATAAATGTAGGAGAGAAGCAGATGCCTTGGCCTCCAATAGCCGCTTCCAGCAGAATCTGCCCATTGTTTGCTTGCATATGGAGTGGTATTCGGACCGACAGGGTTCGGCCGGACTCATCAAGGAACGGCCATTTTTGAGGTTCTGGAAGATTGCTATAGCAGAGTCCTCGATGTTCTGTCAGTTCCTGAGGTGTTTTTGGTATCCCTTTTCGCTCAAGGTAGTCAGGGCTTGCACAGACGACGAAATGTATTGGAGCCAAGGGACGGGCAACCATGGTGGAATTATCAAGCGGACCGACGCGTAATGCCAGGTCGATCCCCTCTTTTACCAGATCCACTTCGCTGTCATTGAGATCAATGTCGAGAATTACCCTTGGATGCTCTCTGTTGAAGATGGCCAAGGCCGGGGAGAGGTGTAGAAGGCCAAATGAGAGTGGTGCAGCGAGGCGAATGCGTCCACTGAGTTCCTGTTGTGACCGAGAGACTGATTGCTCTGCTTCATTCAGATCTTCGAGCACCTGAACGGCCCGCGGATAAAATTCGCGACCAGCGTCAGTAAGTGAGAGCTTTCTGGTTGTGCGCTGTAGAAGGAGTGCGCCAAGGTGATCTTCAAGTTCTGACACCCGTCGGCTGATGACGGGCTTACCAATACCAAGACGCTCTGCAGCAATGCTGAATTGTCCCGACTCAACAACAGCAACAAAACTCTCCAGAAACTCCAATCGATTCATGGTTTTTCTACCTTTAACGGGTCTCTTCAAATCCCGGGTTGTATCTCAGCTTGAAATAGCCACGGAGTGATATTTATATTATTGCATTATTTGCAATAGTGTTTCTCATTTATGTGTCTTTATAACGCAATATAACAATCTACAATGTTATTTAACCAAGCGAAATTGTAGGTTTTGTCCCAGGAGGCTCCTATGTCAGAGGTATTCAACAGAGTACGTTCCGTTCAGCAAACGTTAACTGGCCAAGAGACTGCAGATGGTGCAGGGGTCCGGCTCACACGTCTCATAGGCGGGGAGCAATTGCCACAGCTTGACCCTTTTCTGTTATTGGATGATTTTCGTTCAGACAATCCGGATGACTATATCGGCGGCTTCCCTCCGCATCCCCATAGAGGTTTTGAGACAGTCACCTATCTTTTGGCAGGTAAGCTGGAGCATAGGGATAACGCAGGACACACCGGGATTCTCCAGGCCGGCGGTGTGCAGTGGATGACCGCGGGCAGAGGTGTGATTCATTCTGAGATGCCGCAACAGCAGGATGGGTTATTGGCCGGTTTTCAACTTTGGGTCAACCTGCCTGCAAAACATAAAATGACTGAACCCCGCTATCAAGAGTTCGAGCAGGAGCTGATACCTCAAGAGCAACGTGCCGACGGTGTAAATATAAGTGTGATAGCTGGTGAGACCTCGCAGCATACCCGCGGACCGGTAACTGAGTTAATGACGCAGGCACTGTTTTTCGATATTTCACTGGATAGAGGTGCGAAGTTCAATGAGCCTGTCGAAGAACGCTTCAATGCTTTTATCTACCTTGTTGAAGGTAGTGTTGATATCGGGGATAGCTCGCTCAAGGGCAGAACACTCGCCGTACTGGGCAAGGGGGATTCGATTGAAATAACTGCACAGCAACCAAGCCGTCTGATTATGGTGGCTGGACAGCCTCTGGATGAGCCCGTTGTCAGAGGAGGGCCGTTTGTAATGAACAGTGAGGATCAGCTGAAGCAGGCCTTCAGGGATTATCAAGAGGGACGTTTCTGATGAGGTTGTTGAACGATAACACCCACTACGGTGCAGTCGCGATCAGTATGCACTGGCTGGTTGCTTTAACTGTCTATGGTCTTTTTGGTTTGGGGCTATGGATGCGCAGTTTGGGTTATTACGACAGCTGGTACCAATTAGGGCCATGGTGGCATAAAGGCATCGGGGTAATGTTGTTTTTAGCGCTGTTGTTCAGGTTGTTGTGGCGCTTTATAAGTCCCCGGCCGGATCACCTGACAACCCACAAACCCTATGAGCGTATTGTCGCGTCGTGGACGCATATTCTGCTTTATCTGATTCTTTTCGTGTTGATGACTACCGGTTATCTGATTTCTACTGCTGATGGCAAGCCGCTGGAAGTATTCGACTGGTTTGTCATTCCAGCAACCATCAGCGGTTTGGAACAACAAGAGGATATTGCCGGAAAGATTCATCTCTATCTGGCCTGGTGCGTGGTGGTGCTCTCTGTGTTGCATGCGCTGGCTGCATTTAAGCACCACTTTTTCGATCATGATCAGACACTGTTGCGCATGTTGGGCGTAACGGGGCTATTAAACGCAAATACCACTAATGATAAGGAGAGAGATCAATGACAACTGTGGCAATCATTTATCACAGCGGTTTTGGACATACCAAGCTGCAGGCTGAAGCGGTAGAGAAGGGCGCGGCAAAGATAGAGGGCGTCAAAGCACTTCTATTGACTGCAGAAGAGGCTGGCGCGGATCTGGACCAACTTGATGCAGCTGACGCCATCATATTTGGTAGTCCGACCTATATGGGCAGCATGTCCGCCGAGATGAAAAAGTTTCTTGAAACGGCAGCGGCCAAATGGTTTACCCAAGGTTGGAAAGATAAGGTGGCCGGCGCTTTTACGAATTCGAGTTCATTCTCTGGCGACAAGATGAACACTTTGGTTGGATTAATGATCAATGCCATGCAGCAGGGCATGATCTTTGTAAGTCTAGGTATGCATCCTGCTGCCAGCGATCCCGATTCGATGAATCATATTCAAGGTCCGGGGCCAGAAGTGCTTAACCGGGTTGGTTCTTATATCGGGCCAATGGCTGCCAGCTTTCAAGTTGATCCTGGAGATGCGCCATCCACAGGTGATCTTGCTACAGCCGAAGCGTATGGCGCTCGTGTTGCGACCATTACACAGCAATTAGTCCGAGGTCGCGATGCAACTTAGTGATTTAGGCACGGGCCTGAATCTATTTATGTAGAGAGTTTTTTGTGTGGGGTAGTAATCGAATGGTACTTACTTAATTAGGAATGGAGCGTTGATTTAGACTCAAATTGTGGGACATGACTCCACCCTACCCGTTAGTTCAAGGCGTAGGGTGGGGCCTCCACCAATCAAAGTGCAATAATGCTCCAAACATTTGAGTGTGGCTTTTAAGTGATTGCCATTCGGGTAGGACCCCCAATTTACTATTTAGGAGAAATTGAAGATGTTAAATAAATATATTGTTTTGTTTTTGTTTTTTACTGCCGTAGCTCTGCCATTGCAGGCTGAAGAGTATGCGATAGACAAGAAGGGAACCCATGCATTTATTCAGTTTAAGATTAAGCATCTAGGCTATAGCTGGTTGTACGGTCGCTTTAATGATTTTAGTGGCCGATTCAGCTATGACGAGAAGAATCCCTCTACAGCAAATGTAACTGTTGATATCAATCCGGCGAGTGTGGATAGCAATCATGCAGAACGTGACAAGCATCTGCGAGGTGAGGACTTTCTTTTTGTTGATAAGTATCCGACAGCTAAATTTGTATCTTCCGCTTATCAGGAGCAGGGAGAAGGTAAGGGGACTCTCAAAGGAGACCTGACCCTGCGTGGAGTCACCAAATCTGTGCAGATCGATGTGGAGCATATTGGCCACGGTAAAGATCCCTGGGGAGGTTATCGTCGCGGTCTGTTTGGTACTACCGAGATCTCCCTGGCCGATTTTGGTGTTCCATTCGATCTTGGTCCGGCTTCCAAAACAGTTCAACTTGAACTCTCAATTGAAGGGATTCGGCAATAGAGATATCGATGACCCTTTTTAGTCTTGATTGGTGGGGCATGGCCCCACCCTACAAAAAAGCCAGGGTGTAGGGTGGGGCCATGCCCCACCAAGGCCACTGCTTATATTTACACCAGTCACCGAACTTTTTTAATCTTGACTGGAAGGACATGGCCTCACCCTACAAAATAGCCAGGGTGTAGGGTGGGGCCATGCCCCACTGAAGGCGCTGTAAATCTATGCAGCTCTCCTTTCAGATATTGCAAAGTTAAGTGCAGACAGTACAGCATTCAGGGAAGCATTCACTGTATCCCGGCTAATGGCGGCACCCGCTGTTCGTTGTCCCATGTAGCTCATAAGGACATAAGCAGCAGCTTCGGCATCAGCTCCTTCATCTATTGCATGCTCTACATAATCGATTACCTGTATCGGAAGACCTTCAGCATTAGAGAGGGCATCGATGAAAGCTGATATGGCCCCCTTGCCCTGACCTTTGATCGTAATTGCCTTTGCACCATGCATCACTTCAGCTTCAATGGTTTCTTCTCCTGATCGATGGTCTATTCGGTAACTGGTGAGACGGTAAGGTCCCTGGCCTGCTACGAAGTGCTGCTGAAACAGGGTGTGAATAGTCTCGCTGCTGACCTCCCCCAGGTGTTGTTCCGATTCACCTTGCACGATGTTGGCCAACTCAACCTGAAGCCAACGAGGCAATACCAACCCATAGTCACGTTCGAGGACATAGGCAACACCACCTTTCCCTGATTGACTGTTAATTCTGATTACTGCCTGGTAATCACGACCAATATCCCGAGGATCGATAGGCAGGTAGGCTACCTGCCAGGGCTCTTTCTCCTGCTGAACGTGTAGACATTTACGTATTGCATCCTGATGTGATCCTGAAAATGCGGTGTAGACCAGTTCTCCCACCCAGGGATGACGTGGGTGAACCGGTAACCCGGTGCAGTCGCGATAGATCTGGATGATCTCATCGGGATTTGATAGATCAAGAGAAGGGTCTACACCTTGGCTGTAGAGGTTCATGGCGAGTGTTATGATGTCCATGTTGCCGGTTCTCTCTCCATTACCCAGCAGGGTTCCCTCTACCCGGTCGGCACCTGCGAGCAAAGCGAGTTCAGCAGCAGCCACTGCACTGCCACGATCATTATGGGTATGCACAGAGACAGTAACCGAGTCTCGTTTTGAAATATGGTGGCAAAAGTACTCCACCTGGTCTGCAAATAGATTGGGTGTTGAACTCTCTACTGTTGCAGGTAGGTTGATAATGCAGGGGGATGTGGGTGTTGGTTGCCAAACCTCGATAACCGCATCGCAGACATCCACTGCGTAATCCCATTCTGTATTAGAGAAACTTTCTGGTGAGTATTCAAAAACCCACTCGGTTTCAGGGTAACGAGCCGCTTCCGTGCGCACAAGTTCAGCACCGTGAACTGCGATGGCCTTGATCCCCTCCCGGTCACTCTTGAAAACCCGCTCCCGCTGTACTGTCGAGGTGGAATTATAGACATGCACGATCGCTCGTCGTGCCCCTTTCAGTGCTTGGAAGGTCTTGGTGATCAGCTCTTCCCGTGCTTGGACTAAGACCTGTACGGTGACATCTGAGGGGATCAGATCATCTTCGATCAGAGATCTGACGAAGTCATAGTCGGGTTGGCTGGCAGAGGGAAAACCGACTTCAATCTCTTTCAGTCCCAAGTTGACCAGAAGTGTCCACAAACGACGTTTTTGCGCCACATTCATTGGCTCCAGTAGGGCCTGATTGCCATCCCTCAGGTCAACACTGCTCCAGATCGGTGACCTTTTAATGGTGTTGTCTGGCCATTGCCGCCCCGGCATGGGGTGTGCCGGATTAGCTTGGTATTTGCGGTGATCAAAGCGCTTCACTTTTTGCTCCTGGTCTTTCAATGTTGGCGATAGGCTGTCGATGGTTGCGACAGCATGTCATCTTGCCCTTGTGGGGCGGATGGGGCACCGAAACTTATGGTTTCGTGGTTTTTGCTCAGGCTTGTGGCCGATGTTGAAAGCTTAATACAAACTGCTCGGCATATGATTGCGAATATGGTTATAATTTAAGATATATTGGTATATTATTTCAATATAGTGTGATAATTGAGTGGAATATTCCTGAATAATGCAATTAAGTAGATATTTATATGATATTAGATAGATACGACAAACATATTCTGGAAGTTTTGCAAAGTGATGGACGGATCAGCAATCAGGAGCTGGCGGAACGCATTGGTCTATCGCCATCTCCCTGTCTGCGCAGAGTGCGTGCGCTTGAAGAGTCAGGTGTCATTGCCGGTTATCGTGCGCATCTGGACAGTAAGAGGCTCGGACTGAATCTCATGGCTTTGGTGCATATCTCCATGGATCGCCACACTCCGGAGAGATTTGATAACTTTGAGAAGCAGATTCATGCAATGCCGGAGGTGCTGGAGTGCTTGCTGATAACTGGTCAGGATGCCGATTATCAGGTGAAAGTGGTTGTTAGGGATATGGATGACTATCAGGCGCTGCTTTTAAATAAGATCACAAGGATTGAAGGGGTTACGGGAGTTCATTCAAGCTTTGTGTTGCGTCGTGTTGAAGATAAAACTGCATTGCCCCTGTGAATGTAACCTGGTGTGCCCCTGAATGGTACATAAATGTACTTTGAATCTCTTATCAGGTTATTCTTCGGCAATCAGTGGTGATGTAGCATGGTTTTGTTTGAGCCATTCTATGGCTTCCTGATTGTTGTAGAATGATTTAACTTCAATGTCCTTGAAATAGGTGTTGGAGGCGATGCGGGTCATCACAGCATCGCGATGATCCCGTTCCACAAATGCCACTGCCTTCAAACGGCTTTTTGTCTGTTTCATCATGACAATCTGCACCAGTACAGATATTGAGTAGTGTCCTTTGCGTTCGATTAAAACCGGGATGGGTTCGTTGAATTTATCCAGATAGTCGGTAATTTGTTTTACGTCATCCTTCACCAGTTCGCCATTGGTATAGATAACCGCGGCGACATAACGATTTTCTTCAATACTGAGGGTCAGTTTGCCGGTGTCCAGTTCTTGCATAATATTCAGTATAACTGGCTTTTAGGAAGATCTGTATAAGTGGTTAAACGTTACCCTATTTTAAAGAATTTGTAATTGGTCGTTAATATATGGGTAAGCGTTCATTGAGTGAGTTTCTATTATGTCTATGTCAGGGTGTCATAGGAGTAAGAGTGAAAATCGAACGCTATCTCGACACTCTATAGGGTAGTGGGGATTGTGCAGGCAGCAATGGGTAGGGATAAATGATATTACAGGCAATGAATGATCAGCAGTTGGATTTAGGTGACCTGCTCAACTGGCTGGTGGAAGATGGGTTAATCGAGAAACAGCTCGCAGAAACTGTACAAGCAGTCAATCAAGGGACGAAGCGCACCACTCATCCGTTGGTGATGATCGCTGAGCATAAGTGGCCAGATCAGCGTAATCCTCAAGCTATTTTGAATCTTGATCTGTTGACTGCCTGGTTGGCAAAAAGAGTGAATCTACCCCTGGTTCATATCGATCCATTGAAAATCAATGTACCCGCGATCACCGCAGTAATGTCGTATGCTTATGCAAAACGTTTCAACATCATTGCGCTTGAGGTCAAGTCCGATGAAGTTGTCATTGCAACGGCTGAACCCTTTTTTAATGAATGGGAGGTTGAGCTTGCTCCTATTCTCAATAAAGCGATCACCAGAGTGATTGCTGATCCGGTTGAAATCGAGCGCTACCTGGTCGAATTTTATAGCCTATCCAGGTCAGTGCGGGCGGCACATGACGACAATCAGGAGGCAGGCCCCTCTGGTGTTCAGAATCTTGAACAGCTTATGGAGCTGGGGCGTAGCGGTAAGCTGGATGTAGACGATCAGCATGTTGTGAATATAGTCGATTGGTTGTTGCAATACGCCTACAGTCAACGTGCCAGCGATATCCATATTGAACCTACCCGTATTCAAACCAATATTCGCTTTCGTATTGATGGGGTAATGCAGATGGTCTATCAGATTCCGCCTTCGGTTGGTACAGCAGTGACCTCCAGAATCAAGATTCTAGGCCGTATGGATGTATCAGAGAAGCGCCGTCCTCAAGATGGTCGCTTAAAGACCCGGGGCAATTTGGGGGCAGAAGTTGAGCTACGGCTCTCCACCATGCCTACAGCTTTTGGGGAAAAACTTGTAATGCGAATTTTTGATCCAGAAGTACTGGTCAAAGATTATCGCGCTCTGGGCTTTTCTCAGGCTGAGACGGATCAGTGGGGGGATATGATCAGTCGTCCAAACGGAATTATTTTGGTTACCGGTCCGACCGGTTCCGGTAAGACTACAACACTCTATACCACGCTCAAAGAACTGGCAAAACCGGAAGTAAATGTTTGTACGGTCGAGGATCCCATCGAGTTGGTAGAACCAAGTTTCAATCAGATGCAGGTGCAGCATAATATTAATCTCGATTTTGCCAGTGGTGTAAGAACTCTGCTGCGGCAGGACCCCGATATCATTATGATCGGAGAGATACGGGATAGAGAAACGGCTGAGATGGCTGTTCAGGCCTCTCTTACCGGTCATCTGGTTTTTTCCACACTGCATACCAATGATGCGCCCTCTGCGATAACCCGACTATTGGAAATAGGTGTTCCCCCCTACCTGCTTAAGGCGACACTTCTCGGTGTGTTGGGGCAGCGCCTTACCAGAACCCTATGCCCACACTGTAAAGAGCGGGTGCCGCTCAATGAAGAGTTGTGGGATACCATGATTACTCCGTTAAGAGCCAAGAGCAGTCCCAAGACAGTTTGTCAGCCCGTGGGTTGCTTGGAGTGTCGTCAGACTGGGTTCTATGGTCGAGTGGGTATATATGAAATGATGGTTGTTACTTCAGCCATTAAGCGGCTGATTACTGCTGAGTGTGATATTAATCAATTACGTCGTCAGGCAATAAGTGAAGGTATGCGTCCATTACGGCTGAGTGGTGCGCAAAAGGTTATGAAAGGACTTACAACTATTGAAGAAGTATTAAAAGTTGCCCCTCCAGAGAGTATAGAAATCTAACGATGTTCTATCGTTCGAACCCAGAGTAGATTTTTTAGGAGTCTCATTCTGCTGGTTTCTAGGTTTATATTTAATAATACTTAATATATCAATAAGTTATAATGAAATTGATTAAGTGCATTTTGTTCTTGAAGAAATGCTGGTGGAAGCTATAATTTAAAAAATTGGGCAATATTTCCCAAATACATGGAGATAGTCGAAATCTTTGGTATTAACCGTCTGAACCCCTGCCGGTAGGTGGAGAGAGCCATGAAGCGAACTGTATACCTCTGTTGCTTGAGTGTTGTGCTTGCCACATGCGTGAGTTCCTGTGGGGAAGAGATAAGTTATGGCTCACCAATATCGACACTTGAGGGGGATAATTGGATCAAGCATGTCTACGCAGGCGGATTAAAAATCAATTCTGATTGGACGCAACAACAACTCATAGGAAATCAGAAGCTTGACAGTGCCACCCTGGATGAAGGCACGTTTGGGTATGCTCAATATGATGGTGATCTGGAGGGGCCGGTCAGTGCGGAAAGCCTGAAGGTAGGTAAGCATATAGCGACCTTTAATATCCTGGGTATGACGGTTCGGGCTGATAACAATAAAACCGCTTACAAAGGTGGGGCAAGTTATGAAGGGTTGGCCGAGGGGCAGGAATTGAAAATTAGCGGGCGTTTTGATGGCAGCCAGATTGTGGCGTCTTGTATCGAACTGCAATCTGATGGAAGGGATGATTATGAAATAAAGGGAACTATAGCCGCCTATGATAATGATGGCGTCGCTCTGGTTTTACAGAACGGTGTGATTGCAGGGCCATACCCACTGAGTGACCGCATAGTATTGGATATACCTGCAGATCCTGTGGGTTTATTCGTTGAAGTTGAGCTTGAAAGTCGAGATGGTACGGTTGAAGCGGTGCATATTGAAAGCGACGCAGACAATCATACATGGAGTATTGGTGCGGTAAGGTATTCATATGGTTCCGGTTTGTCGTATCGTCATTCTCAGATAACAAGCTATGCGTATTGAGTTATTTTAATTTGACAGATTGTGCTTGGTTGTAAAGTTCGGTCAGTTAGAAATACAACGGTTTGCAGACAGTAATACCGCTAATTACAAAATATCATCTAATGAGAATCCTATGTCAAACCTGTATTATTTAGTGTTGGGTTGATTAATTGGCTCAGACAAATAAATACCTGATTACCCTCACTGCTCGCTGCTTGAATCACAGAGTTGAAAAAAAGAATTAAGGAAAACCTTCGAATAGGTTGTGAATGTTTGCTGGGTACGGAAGGTGTTAAGGTATTTGTTGTCTGAGTAAATTATTTTTCAGGTAGTGTGGCTTCGTAGGGTGCGGCCTGCCGCACCTTAACTCGATGCCTTGGTGCCCAAGGCCATTTTCCCAATGGCTCTAGAAGTGAAATATCTACTGTTGCAAGCAGCTTGGAACACCGCGTGGTGCGGCAGGCCGCACCCTACGAAGCTAATTACAAAATATCATCTAATGTAATCCTATGATCAAATCTGCATTATATATTGCTGGATTGATTAGTCGGCTCAGGTAAATAAATATAGTTATATTTCTTCAGCACTATTGAGTTAATTACAACAAAGTCGATTAGCGAAAGAGAGGTATGGCTAGCGTTGGTTTTTTGGCCGTAAGCAAAAAAATAACCTTAAAGGTTGCAGTAGCTTAAGACTCTCTAGTGTATACTATACTGACGTGGATATCTTTGATGGCTATATTAAATGTCTCTAATCCAATCCTATATTAAACATCTTGGTGTCAATTCTCGCATTTATTCAATGCAAGAGTTGGATGACTTACTCTCAGCTGAAGACCATCCGGACTATATGCGTAAGCATCGAGCAATATTGCTTGGTGATCGAGTTAGATTTGTAGCGTCTCTTTTTACGCTTTTGATGCCATTATGGATTGTGGTTGACTATCTTCTGCTTCCGATTGAAACATTGTTGCCTATTCTTGTTGTTAGGTTGGTTTCCACAGGCCACTTTTTTTATCTCTCGCGTCATCAGACTGAAAATCAGGGACTTAAGAAAAGTATACTGATGTTGAGCGGGATGCTAATCAACCTGCCACTGACATTTTTCATATCAGCACATTTTCTGACAATGGGATCTACAAATGGGCTGGACCCTCTGGTTATGCAGCTCTACACCTTGTTGCCCTATGTTGCAATTGGCTTGATTGGGTTGTTTCCCATGACGGTTATAGAAGGTATGTCAATGGCCTTTTTGTTGCTAATGTTGACTGTTACTGGTTGGAGTTACTATTCCGCCATCCCTATGGATCAACTGCTTCCGACGCTTTGGTTGCTCTGTATAATTCTCAGCGTGGTAATATTTGCATCAACTTTACAGCTCCAGTATATGATCACCTTGATCACTCGCGTTGATCATGATCCTGTCACAGGGGCTCAGACAAGAAAATCAGGCATGCAAAGTCTAGCAAAAGCCTTTCAACAAGCGCATATTTTGAACGAAAACATCAGTGTTGTACTAATAGATCTCGATGATACAGAAAATATAATCTCTGAATTTGATTACGCAACTTATGATCATGTGGTGCAGGAAGCCGCAGATATTCTACATGATGATCTTCGGCATAACGATATGTTGGTAAGATGGGGTGAAAAGATATTTCTACTGATATTGCCTGGTACAGACTGCAAGGGTTCAGAGATAACAGTAAAGCGAATCTACTCTAACGGTTTGGGAACCTTACCGGATGGCAGTCCGGTAACGGCAAGTATCAGTGTAAGTGAGCGTGTGGCTGATCATATAGATGAATGGTCAAAAATGCTGCAAATAGTAAATTTACGAAGAGATGGTGCTAAAAAACAGGGTAAAGATCGCTACCTGCTATGTGGGGAAGAGGTTCTTGAACAGGTATCCTGAAGCGCCATACACTGACACTTAGTCTATTGTCTGGAATTGGTGGAAACGTCTCCTAAGGTCTCTGCGAGTAAGTTGTGTTTTAAAAGCGAGTGGTTCCTGGTCTAGCTGCAAATCTTATTTGCTTGATTTAAAAAACTTCTTAAACGACTTTGCCAGCCAACCATTTTTTTGTGAGTCGTCAGTCATCGAGACTATATTGTTTTTTACAGCCTGAACATAGGCCGCGTCATCATTACGTATATGGTTGAAAAGCCAGCGTGCTAGAAGATCATGCAGTTCTTCAGAAATATCCTCTCCTTTTTTGAAGCGTTCCTGGAATTCGGATACTCGTCTTATGAACAGTTCATGGACTTTTTTATGCGGTCGGATAAATTCATACCCGGCATCTTCAATGAGGGCTTCTTCAAAACTGAAGTGGGACATCGTGTAGTCAACGGTCGCGTCAATGATATCAGCGATTGCACCTTTATCATTGTTGATCCGGGCGTCATGAAGTTTGTTGATATAGTCAACAATCCGTTCGTGCTGACCATCGATTACTTTAATTCCCGTCTCAAGATCCGCAGTCCATAGTAAACGTCCCATACCTATCCTCCCTTAGAGAAACTCCAATAAATATTTCCTGAAAATCATAATAATCATACTTTGTTCAAAAAGCTATATAGTAGTGAGAAGTAATAGCATTGAATGATTGAAAAGTGGATTTACATTAATTTGCTCAATATCTATTAATTTAGTACATCTGGTAGTAATTGATTCTAGAAACGCAAGTGTGCAGAGAGGCTACTTGCGTTGGTTTATAGGGTATCAAATAGTTGTACGGCGTGGTCCGCCTCACCATTAAGGGGAGAAGTAGTTTTGAGTCGAAGTTTTTATCGATATTAATTTAGCTTAAGAATCTTATGCAGGGTGGGGTCTGGTCCGATTAGAGAGAGGTTTTAAATAGTAGATATTCTGAAACTGGTAGTGCTTGTATAGCGGAAATGATGCTTCTGAGTTGTTTCAGATGCGATGATTTTGCGGGTTATTTAAATTAAAATAAATTAATTGCGGTTGTGATAATAAGCAGGAAATCACTGCCGGGTTAATAATTAACCATACTTTCTCTAAGCGGTTAAAACTATATCGTCAACTTGACCGGTATATCTCAGGATAAAAATCTACCAGTAAGGCAGTGTTGATAAGGTGCTCTTCACCAAGGTTGTTAAGAGTAGCATTTTAACGTCGCAAGCAAAGAGCGCCTGTTAAGTGGATCCTCGAAGTGTTAATTTCAGACACTGAGATTATTTGATTGTCAGTAAAGCCTTAAAAATTCAGGTATCAGCAATGGATTGCCTAAAAGTACACTGATATGACTAATCGCTAGCACAAGAAACCCAAGGGCTAATAGGGTATACCCTGCCATTTGCTGAACATCCAAATGTAGATCGGTCATGGTCCGTTCCTTAACTATCTTGTGAATACAATAACAGTATTAGCAGACAGGCCAGCTGAAAAACAGAGTAATTTAGTGGGGATATTGGGGGTGTTCCTGTGTATCTTGGAACTTACCCTAATAACCCGGCGACTAAGTATGTCGTCTTCAGGCTTGAAACCCCTAACAATATGATTTTTAAAAGAGAGGCCGAAGTGTGCCTGCCAGCAGACTGCGTTATCAAAACTTGCTGTAGGAGTGCTACAGCGGCGTTTTGGTGCCTTGCTGCAGGCAGGCACATTTCGGCTGAAGGCAACATACTTAGTCGCCGGGTTAATAATAACGAGCAAACGGATTAAAAGATTTCTGTTCAGAGGTGTTTGATGAAAACCTTTGAATTTCTACGGTAGTTGTAGAGGTTTCTCTTCAGCATTGGTAGTTCTTTCAAATCTGTCGGGGTGAATCCCCGCTCTTTAAACCATTGTGCTGACTGGGTCGTCAGGATGAAGAGTCTCTCTATGCCAAGGTGTCTCGCCATATCCTCCATATGATTCAACAACCGGTCCCCCCGGTCACCGCCTCGATACTCCGGATGTACCACGACACAGGCAACTTCAGCCATAGACTCCTGAGGATAGGGGTAGAGGGCGGCGCAGGCGACTACCATGCCGTCTCTCTCTACAAGGGTGAAACTCTCAATTTCAGTTTCGATTAATTCCCGGGATCTCCGAACCAGAATGCCATTTTGCTCAAGAGGTTCGATCAAGTTCAGTAGACCGCCGACATCATCGATGCCTGCTGTACGAGTTTCTTCGTAAGGTTCAGCAGAAATAAGAGTTCCAATACCGTCTCTTGTAAACAGCTCTTTGAGTAGGCCTCCATCCATTTGCCGGTTGATTAAATGGCAACGTTTAACCCCACTGCGACTAGCTGATACCGCTGCCTTGAGGTGTTGTTTGAGATCTTCTGGCAGCTGTTTTCTTTTCTCTAGTAAGGTGTCGACTTCGCGTGGTGTGAGGCTGGTCATCAGCCGCTTTCGTGAATCGGTCACACCTTTAGCCTCAATAAGGCAAATTAATTTGTCCGCGCCTAATGTGGTTGCAACTGATGCGGCTACATCTGCAGAACTGAGATTAAAGACCTCGCCCGTAGGAGAATATCCAAGAGGAGGAACAATAGCGATGGCGCCTGATTCGAGGCGTTGTTCTATGCCGGCTGCATCTACCCTACGGACTACACCGGTATGGCAAAAATCTGTTCCGTCTTTAACGCCGAGCGGTCTTGCGGTGACAAAATTTCCAGAGGCGGCTCGAATGCGTACTCCGGCCATGGGAGAATTAGCCAACCCCATTGAGAGTAATGCTTCGATCTCTACACGAGCTGCACCTGCAGCCTCTTTGACACATGTTAATGCGGCATCATCTGTGATCCGCAAGCCATTGACGAACTGTGTCTCTACGTTTCTAGTCTTTAGTCGTTCCTCTATTTGAGGACGAGCACCATGAACCAGTACCAGTCTTATGCCGAGTCCATGTAGAAGTGCAATATCATGAATCAGATTGGCAAAGTGACTGTCAGCTACAGCTTCGCCACCAAAAGTGATTACAAATGTACGCCCACGATGGGCGTGAATATATGGGGATGAACCACGAAACCATTCAACAAAATTGTCAGGCAGATTTTGATCCTGTTTTTTCATCATGAGATAAGTCACTGTCTATAAACAAAACTTCTTAACCATGGACTGTATCAGGTTAATCGCAGGTTGAATATGCTCTAAAGGCATATACTCGTCTGGTTGGTGGGCTTGGTCGATACTGCCAGGGCCACATATCACTGTTTGCATGCCCATGCTGTTCAAATAGGGGCCTTCTGTACCAAAAGCCACTGCGCCTGCCTGGATACCTGTAAAGTTTTCAACGGCTTTAACTATCTCAGCATCTCTTGGTGTCTCCATGGCTGGAATACCATCAAATACCGGGACACTTTCCCAGCTTAGATCTGTCTCTGATAGGCAGCGGTCAACTCTTTCATGAAACTCATCTCTTAGTGATTGTAGATTCATACCCGGCAATGGTCTCAGGTCAAACTGAAGCTCACATTGTCCACAGATACGGTTAGGATTATCTCCGCCATGGATGTGGCCCAAATTTAGTGTAGGTACATCGATCTCGAAAGCTGGGTTCTGGTATCTGCGCTGTATGTCTGATCGCCAATTGAGTATTTCTCCTATAACCAAATGCATGCCGTCAAGTGCGTTGGTACCAAGGGATGGATTGCTGGAGTGTCCGGATCTACCGGTAACCATGATTGACTCCATTGAAACGCCCTTATGCATACGTATTGGTTTCAGACTGGTTGGTTCACCAATCATCGCATGGCGTCCTAATTGACGATGTAGTTCGGTGAGGGATTTTGCGCCACACATATCGCTCTCTTCATCTGCTGTTGCGATGATCACGAGGGGATGTTTGAGTTGATCCAGAGGCAATTCTCTTATGGCTTCGATAACGACAGCGAAAAAGCCTTTCATGTCGGTGGTGCCGATACCGTATAAACGGTTGTTTTTTTGTAACAGTTTTAATGGATCTGAATGCCATTTCTCTTCGTCAAATGGAACTGTATCAGTGTGTCCTGAGAGTACTAATCCGTCACTGCCACGGCCACAAGAGGCGATCAGGTTCATCTTTCCAGGGCGATCTGGAATCTGGAGGATCTCGGTGTTAAAACCCAAACTGTTGAACCAGTTGTCCAGTAGTTCAATCACCTTGCCATTACCCATGTCCCAAGTGGGATTAACACTGCTTACCGAAGCTGCGCCCACCAGGCGGGTCAGCATTTCAATATAATTAGGAGTTTTCATAGAGCAGATTCTGTAGCTATAGCTTGGTACATGCAAGCTTAATGCATTCCATGCTACCGCCTGTCCTTATATAATTAAAAATGTTGAGGATCAGAATAGTGCACATGTTGTTCGTTGTGACTATTAACAGGATAGTTATTATTGTCCTCGCCCTCATCAAAGGTACCCTTAAACTTCTGAAAGAACGCTATTTGAATGCCAGGTTATTGGACAGCCATTGCAATGCTTTTTAAACGAAAAACGGGATTTTCAGGCATCATTGGCAAGTATTCGTGATTTGATCAGAGACTGTTTAAGTAACTACTGCTATCCATTCCGCAGCTAAACAGATTCACCTGGCGCTTCAAGATGCTATTATGTCAGGATAGTGGTCGAATTAATCATATTACCCCTGCTTTACCGACAGGTATGGGAACTTAGCATTACTGAGTAGCCGATAAACCAGATGCGTCTCTACATCAGACATCCCACGGACGTCCCCATCGATTTTCAGTTGGGTGGCCGAGCATCGGCCCATAGAAAAATGTTGACCAACTACAGTGAAGGTGGCCTTTGCTTTCTCGCCGACGACGAAATAGAGTCTGGTACTGAAATCCATATTGCAATCCCGATTACTCCTCCTCAATTTCATGCAACAGGCGTAGTTGTCTGGTGCCGGCAAGAAGATAATTGTTTTCTGGTTGGTGTGAAGTTTGTGGAAGAGCAGACGGCCTATGCGGTGCGAATGATCGAGCAGCTCTGTTATATAGAACACTACAAGCAGACAGTTAAAACAAGGGAAGGGCGGGTGCTTTCAGGGGAAGAGGCTGCACTGGAGTGGATTGATAAATATGCAGGAGATTTTCCAATTCAAATAGATGATTAAGTAGTTTTTAAGGAGTCTCCGATTCAAGAATTAATCAGGGCTTCCTAAAGGTTGAAGCTCTGTTCATGGGGGGTAATGCCGGTCATCTTTGCACTAATAGTTGTTAGTTCTTTGCAACTTCATCTGGATCAAGCCGCTTAATTGATATAATTCTCTACCGATCTAAGGTCGATAACTGCAGTTGATTTCAATTGTAGTGGCTGCATGGAGGAGAGGATTACGTTGAAATATGTACAGGAATAAGGTCTGAAATTTATCTAAAGCGGCTTGTTTTTGCTACATAGTGATCAGTAGTTATCTATGATATTCTCAATGATTTAGCGATAAAAAGCCATTCTGTGAAGCTCCTGAATCGGATAGTATGTCGTTATTAATTGTAGATAAAACAATAGCTTAATGGTTTTGTGCGCATGAGGGGTAACTTTGCGCCGCTCAAGCATACCGGATGTGTTTTGAGCTTCAGATTTAAGCGTAGTTTCTAGAGGACCTACTATGCAGACCGAGTTTACAGGAAGTCGGTACACTCTCGGAGAAGAGATAGCCCATGCCGTAACTCATGGAATAGGCATTTTGTTGAGTATTGCAGGATTGGCGTTGCTGGTGACATTCGCGTCACTTTATGGTGATGTCTGGCATATAACCAGTTGCAGTATATATGGCGCTACACTGATCTTGCTCTACACCGCATCCACTCTCTATCACGGTATTCCCAATCCAAAAGCCAAAAATCTGCTACAGCGTTTTGATCATGCGGCCATTTTCTTACTAATTGCAGGTACCTATACCCCTTTTACACTAGTCAATTTACGCGATAGTTGGGGGTGGGTGTTGTTCGGCCTGGTGTGGGGAATAGCAATTATCGGTGTTTTGTTGGAGATATTTCGGGAAAAGCGGCTGAAGTGGCTCTCTCTTACCCTCTATCTGGGGCTGGGGTGGTTGGTGGTTATAGCTATAAAGCCACTGATAGACTCAGTTGAAACTGGAGGGGTGGTGCTACTTCTTGCTGGTGGTCTTTGCTACTCCTTGGGTGTGATCTTCTACATATGGAGACGATTGGCCTACCATCATGCGGTTTGGCATCTCTTTGTCATGGCCGGGAGCGTA
Organism: Candidatus Thiodiazotropha sp. DIVDIV; assembly: GCA_040506275.1. Taxonomy (GTDB): domain Bacteria; phylum Pseudomonadota; class Gammaproteobacteria; order Chromatiales; family Chromatiaceae; genus Thiodiazotropha. Next base: position 195,993 of record JBEVXD010000003.1, on the reverse strand, counting down.
TTGCACTTTTTCTCTGTATTTTTCTACGTTGTTCCATCTTCATCTGGTGCGTCCTGATTGCTGCCTTAAGACATAAAATAACCGGCAGCAGCTGTAGAAATACTTAAAATAAAGAAGATTGTTGCGGAAGATTTCCACATTGTGTAGTTGAGAGTCAGGGCATTTTTGTTGTGCAGCGCTATGGTCAGTATCCCGGAAACCAGAAAAAAGACACTGGCTACATATGCAATAATCTGAAGATACTCAATCTTTACCTTGTTTGATCCTTGAACGCCTCCGCCAATAGTCTCAAATTTATTGGCCAGGAGTGGGTCACTCAAAATCAGTAGAATGAAAAGCAGTGCCAGGGGCATCCAGAATAAAATGATATTAGATTTCTGTTTCATTGCCTTGGTCTCCTAGAGATGCTGATCCTCTAGCTCTATTTGTAGATCTGCATGTTGTTATCCACATCCTGCTTGATTGGCGGGTGCTGCAAACAGCGGTATTTCCATCATATAAGCAGTATTTATAGTGGAACTATCGACTGTTACCAATATTTATTGAATTTAATGGTATCGTCCACGATAACCCCGAGCATACATACACTAAACCAGATCGAATCTGAGTCATTTATCAGGATATTCATGCGTATCGAAATTGTGTCAGAATGGGGCGTCGATACCGATATGTGTCGGTTATTATAAAAACAGTTAGGAGATTGCCCTATGTATAGTTTTAAATCACGCCTTGAAGGGGATATCGAAGCCATTGAGCAGCGCGTTGTGGAGGCTCTGAAAGTGGAAGGTTTTGGTGTTCTGACAGAAATTGATGTCAAAGCCACTTTAAAGGCGAAGCTCGGCGTGGAGAAGAGGCCATACAAGATTTTGGGAGCCTGTAGTCCACCCTTGGCAAATCAGGCGATAGATGCCGAACCGGATATCGGGTTACTGCTGCCCTGTAACGTTGTCATTCGTGAAGAGGAGGATGGTTCCGTGGTGGTAGCTTTTATGGATCCAGTCGCCGTATTGAGATTGGTGGATCAACCTCTAATTGGTGATCTGGCAGTTGATGTGAGGCAGCGTTTGGAACGCGTACGTGATGCAATAGAGAGATAGCCTAAACAATTAGGTGCAATACATAGGTAAAGTATCGGTTTAGTGATACTAAATGTGCTGCTGCTGAGTTGAGGATCATCGCACCAGTGAGCTTCTATGAGATTCAGTCATCTTTAAGTATTTGAAGTTTATGGGGAATAATTCTCGCTCAGGTATGATTTAGAGGCCCTAATATAATATATAAACAATTAATTATTGACGAATATTTCACAATTTATTTGTTTGTATTCAGATAGGATGGCTCGAATTGATTACTGAGTAACTATTTCGGGAAGAAATTATGAGAAAATCTATCATAGGATTGATAGCAGTCGCTGGATTTGTGTCTACAACCTCATCAGTTTGGGCTGATGGTGACTGGAACTTTTTACCGGTTCAGGGTGACGGTTTTGATCCTGATCTAACGCTCTCTGTGACTGGCGGCATCATGGATCCACAAACCCATGGTTTGGACACCGATTTGGTGTTTGGTTTAGAGCTGTCGATGAATTGTCTGCTTCTTGATCCTCCTCTGGGTACGATTCGTCAACAATTTAGCTTCTCCCACTACGATGACGGTGGGTTGGAGATTACAAGTTTCGAGATGAATCCTCACTACCTGTACAAGGTTGATAATAAATTATCAATTGGCATTGGACCTGGAATAGGATACGTAGACGCTGATGGCCGGAAAGTGAACGAAGGTACTCTGGCTTTGCAAGGAGGCATTAGTCTTCACTATAAAATGAGTGAGCAACTGTTTCTGGGTGCCGAGGCTCGTTACCAATGGACTAAAGATCTTGACGATACCAATGACGATCTGAAGAACGCACGAATATTCGGAAAAGTTGGTTATCGTTTCTAGCTTGTTTTGATTTAAGCATGTCCCTCCATGCAGAGGGACATTGAATATACTCTTGATGAGCTTTCAGGATATCTATACTTTAATTCAATATTTATTTAAATTAAATAAATATTGACCTTTCTCTTTCTGTAATTCTCTCCCGCCTGTTGTTTTAATGTTTTAGTTATATTGTGTGCTCGGATATACAGTACTGTAATTGAGAATATAGTAGTTTTGATTATAAATAAAAGAACACGAAAGTTTACATTTTTGCTCTAAGTTTATATGGATAGTTAATAAAACAAAAAGTTAACATTATGGATTTACTGTGAGATATGACCTGATTAAGTGTTAAGCGGGTTAATAAATTTTACATTGGATTATATATAAATGGAGCCGTAACTTTGCTGGATAAGTTAAATTTAATTATTAAAATATCTGGTGCTATGACTGTTGATCCAGAAAAAAGAAAGTCTCAGTTGAGTCCGATAAAATATGGATATATAAAAGGTCGTACTGCATATTTTATAATGGTAATCCTCAACGCTAAAGATATCTTGCTTTTATCTAAAGATGATTTAGTTCAGCTTAACGACTTATATGTTAATCATCCTGAAGCACTTCCAAGTGTGTTTTGGCCGTATCAACATTCAAAGTGGAACCTTAACAAGCGCTTAGATGCCTTATGCAATCATTTCGAAACGCAGCCTCTAGTTAGTGATCTGTTTAATTGTGGTAGGTATAGTAAAAAAACAGTTGTTTCGCTGAGTGACTTTTATCGTGGTATGGATATTGTAGTAGATCGCAATGGGATTTTTTTGAGGGAAGGGATGATTGTTTTCAGTATCGATATTGATGGTGAACGAATGTTTTCAATCGCTTTTTCGTTAATAAGAGATGGATCATCAAAAGTGGTTTCTGTAATAGGGGCAATCCAGGGACGAAAAAAGGATGGTATAAATTCGTTGTACCATGATATTACAAAAAAAATGTTTGGAATTAGACCGCGTGACCTCACTGTTGAATTGTTCCAGATGATTTGCAAGGCGACAGGTGTTGGTAAAATATATGCAATATCAGAGTTATATCGACAGCAGAGGCACGTTTTTTATAGCTTTAAAGATAAGCATGACTTCTTAATGTTAAATTATGATGAGGTATGGTCTGATAGAGGTGGTGTATATTGTAATGCTGGGTTTTATGAGCTACCTGTTAATCCAGAGAGAAGATCGATTGAGAGCATTATTTCTAAAAAAAGGTCTATGTATAAAAAAAGATATGAACTCTTGAGTCTTATAGAGAAAAAAGTGTTTTCAGATATCAATAGTATGAATGCTGGCCATCTTGGAAATGTTATAGGTTAATCTATTTATTGCTGGCAAAAACTGAAAGTTGAGTTTTTAAAGAAGAGAAAGGTTGAGAGTTGGTCTCTTTATGTGGATTAAATTTTAAAATATGCCACAGTAGAGGATTTATTCTTATGACTAAAAAAGATACTTGAAGTACGTGGGGCTTAGTGAAATCAATCCACTTTAATTGTATGAGGTGTTGTGAGGGATTTGTATGGCTTATGATTATAATGCTATCAGGCTGTAATAATAACTCCAGTTCTTCAACACGCAAAGTATACCCGGAATGGAATCGTGATATAAAGTCTTATGATATTACCCTTGATATGCAGCAGAAAGGAGGTTTGGCGCTGCTAACAATAGCTGGTTCATTTGTGAGTGAGGGAATCTCAGTGGATATAGGGGACCTTTCAATTGAAGGAGTTATGATAAATGGAAGCGAACCCGATTTTACTATAAGCGGTGATCGTCTAGATATAGATCTACCAAAAACCGACCAGGAAGTTGATGTTTCTATAAGTTATACTTTTCAATTTCATGACGACTTCAATGGTGTAAGTCGTGCGGGGTATTCATTTACATGGCCATATTATTGTGGAAACGTTTTTCCATGCCATACAAATCCATCTAATGGTAGTGAATATAAAGTAACAATCAATGGGGTTGCTGATGGATTGCAGGCTATTTATCCGGTAACAATATCAAGTAATGCTCCTTCGTATATGCTTGGATTTTCAATCGACAACTACAGTTACCTGAATCTTGGGGCTACAGAAAATGGTACCGAGGTTGGTATTTATTATCGTCCAGGAGAATACATCAGTGCAGTAGAGGGAACACGCTACCTTAATGAAATAATTAATTGGTTTGAACAGAAGATCGGTGAGTATTCCTTCGGTGATAAAATGGCGAGTGTTTCAGTAGCTTGGGAGGACGGCGGTTACGGCGGGATGGAGCATCATCCATATTGGCATATTAATAGTGCCACCCTCGCGGATTTATCAGTTCACGCCCATGAAGCGGCCCATGGATGGTTTGGTAATGGTGTTAGAATATCGTGTTGGGAAGAGTTAGTATTCTCTGAAGGTATTACGTCGTACCTTACCGCAAGAGCTATCGAAGAGGTGGTAGGTGTAGCGAATGGAGATGCTATATGGCGTAAATACGAAACTAAACTACAAAACCTTCAAAATGGTAATGAATATAAAATAGCCTGGCCAGAAGGGTGTGGGGAGCTTGATATTCTCGAGGATGAACTATTTGGAATTGCGCCTTATATGAAGGGGGCTTTTTTTCTTAAAGACCTTGAGGGTGTGATCGGTAGAGAGTTATTGGATCAATCATTGCAAAAATTATATTTGACAAAAAGAGGGAATGCAGTACGTTTTTCAGAATTTCTCGATTTAATTAAACAAGATACAGGATTTGATCCTACTTTATGTGCGAATAGATGGTTAAGGTCTGCGCAATTACCTGAGGATAGTGATTGCAGTTAGCTGGCTGAAACCTGGTTAAATAGATAGAAACTCAATATAATTCCTGCCACCCTCTTTAGCTTTATAAAGAAGTCTGTCACTGGCTTGAATCAACTCTTCAATATTAGAATCAACATCAGGATATGTCGTAACTAATCCAATAGATACACTAATTGTATTATTAATGGGTGAATTAGGGTTTGGTATTTCTAGTTTTCTAATCTCATCCATCAGTTTAAGCATAAGGACAAGTGATTCATCCTGCGCAGTGTTGCCATATACAATCATGAATTCGTCGCCACCGTATCTCGAGCAGATATCAGTCGGTCTTTTGGTATAGTTTTTTAGAATGACACTAATTTCTTTGAGGCATTTATCCCCAGCACGGTGGCCTGAAAAGTCATTCAGAAGTTTAAAATAATCTATATCTATCATGGCTAAAGATATAGGCATTTCGGAGCGGGTGCAGCGCTTCCACTCGCTATCAAAAAAATCATCAAAATAGCGACGGTTAGCAAGACCAGTCAGACTGTCATTCTGTGACAAACGTATGACTTGCTCTTCGGCGAGTTTTCGCTCTGTTATATTTGAATGTGAGATTATGATGAATAATTCATTCTCAGAAAAAAAACGTGTAACTCGCATGAGAAACCATCTTTGTTCTGTATCCGAGTGACAGGGATATTCGAAATAATAGTCAGATCTTTTATTATCTAGAACACCTTGAATGATATCAGCTAGAGGGGTGTTGCCATCATCTATGTTGATTTTACAATTTTCAATGTAATTGACGCCTAACCACTCTTTCTGGATTGAAAGCCCATTGTTTAATCCAAACTCAATCCAGCTTTTATTTACATATACAATCACGCCGCTCTTATCTAACACAGCAATATGATCAGTAATGGTATCTAAAATGGAATTATGAAAACTATTATTTCGACTCATGTTTATAGAGATATATTCCACATGATTATTTAAAACTAATTACGTAGATTTATGCTAAAAAGTGTGAAGAATTAGATTGTAGTGATAAATAATGATCACGTCAGCGAAAAAATGGGGTGAAAACTTAATATACGTATATTTCTAAGGTAAAAATAGGTATATCTACTACCCTATTTCAATTGTTAAGTAAGTAGAAATGCTACCATGAGTTAGGTAATACCTTACTATATGTCTGCTTGTTTTATGTGGTTTGGGCAAGGCACGCTATGCGTAAGTTGCAGTATGGTGTTTTAGGATTTGGCTATCATGCGTATCTTAAAACGTCTTCCTTTGATTTTGTCTTTTGAAAGTGTTCTAAGTGCAATTTTCCGAATGCTTCTGTCAATAGCGACATATGCAACATGGTCAAAGATATCTATCTTTCCAACCTTGTTAGAGGGTATCGTCTTATCAGCTGTGAGAGCGCCAAGAATATCTCCTGGGCGTAATTTTTCTTTTCTACCAGCATCTATACATAGCGTAATATTAGGCGCGTTTAAAGTGAAACCATCGGGTAGCTCAAGCCCTGGAGGCTGTTCAAGTCGAATATCACTTTGTAAATAACTCTCGATAGCATTAACCCTATTGGCTTCAGATGATATAAACAGGCTTAATGCCAGGCCCTTGCTACCTGCACGTCCGGTTCGGCCTATTCTGTGGATGTAGACTTCTGGATCCCGTGGTAACTCATAGTTAATTACTGCACCAAGCTCCTTGATATCAAGTCCTCGGGCAGCGACATCGGTAGCAACCAGTACAGGTGTACTCCTGTTTGAAAACCTTACAAGGGTCATGTCTCGCTCTTTTTGATCAAGATCGCCATGCAGAGCAAGCGCCTGAATCCCTGCCTGTTGTAAGAATTCAGACACTTCCTGGCACTGGAGTCTTGTCTGGCAAAAAACAACTGTAGAGGTTGGTTTGTATTGCGCTAAAAGAGAACAGAGGGTTAGATTGCGTTTGCCCTTTCCCACCTCGTAGAAGCGCTGTGTAATCTTGAGATCTTTATGGTCTGAGTCGATAGTGATCTCAATAGGTTCAATCTGAAATGATGAACTGATTTCTTGTATAGACTCAGGATAGGTCGCTGAAAACAAGAGTGTTTGTCTTTGTGCGCGCGTATGGGTAATGATTTCGGTAATATCATCATTGAATCCCATGTCGAGCATTCTATCTGCCTCATCAAGTACAACGCATCGAATACTTCCAAGGGATAATGTCCCTTTGGCTAGGTGCTTAAGAATTCGTCCAGGTGTACCAACGATAATGTGCGCGCCATGTTGTAGAGAGTTGATCTGAGGGCCGAAGGGTTTACCTCCGCAAAGTGTAATTATTTTAGTATTTGCATTTGTACGAGCGAGGCGTCTAAGCTCTTTTGCAACTTGATCAGCCAATTCTCTTGTTGGACAGAGAACAAGTCCTTGAGCATTATAAGAGCTTTGGTTTAAGGTGTTGAGCAAACCTAATCCAAAAGCGACAGTTTTCCCACTGCCAGTTTTAGCGCGGGCAATGAGATCTTTGCCTGCGAGAATGTGGGGTAGACTGACAGCCTGAATAGGGGTCATGTTGTGATAACCTAGAGATTCGAGATTATTCAATAGAATGGTATCTAGGTTCAAATTGGAAAAATTATTAGTCATGGGGTGTAGGTCTGGCGGCCATAATAGGTGAAAAAAGCGAACAGGCTCAATAATATCAGCTACTGAACTCGATTTATGCACTTAATGGAAGATAAATTCTGCGATTAACTCTCTTCCTCACCTACAGGTTCTTGATCAGAGGTGGCAACAATACCGATGTTATTACTGAGATTGAGGAAAATGCAAAGTGGTTTTTCGTATCGAAGAATAGAAATGATGTCATTGAAACGACTGATCGGGTAGTTGATGCAAGGTCTATTACGGGTGATTTGATTAGTTGGCATGGGCATATCATCCTTAAAAAATGATATCTCTCCAACACAGACTCCACCATGAAAACAGTGGATAAGCGCTTCATGTGAATGACCGCTATAGTGCCATATCTTATATGAATCAAAATCTTGTCTTGTAGTAGCCATAGAGTAGTATACCTTTGATCAATTACTTGCAATTAGATTAGAGTTTCCAGCGCAGTGTGCTATGGCGAGTAGGGGGCAATAGTTCTGAATTCTGGTAAATCTAGAGCTTCACAATTTCATAATATCGATCAGTTCGGAACTTGATAACACATGACAATATATCATGTTTATAATTTCAAGCTCTCTGTGATGAAGCTCATCAGTTCCTGCGGCGCAACAGTCTTCTACCACAATAACATTAAAGCTTTCGTCTGCGAGACTTCTTACGGTTGAAGAGACGCATTGATCGGTAAATATGCCACATAGAATAACATTTGAAATGCCCATATTGTGAAGTATAAGCCTAAGGTTAGTACCAGTTAATGCACTGTCTGTGGTTTTAGTAACGACAATTTCATCGATTTTGGGTTTCAGTTCTGGAACAATCTCTGAGTCAACACTATCTTTTGGTAATAAAAGGTAGTTCCAGCCGGGTTTCTTTTGGCTGAGTGATCGGTCGCGCCCATCAGATAGCTGACAGGCAATGCGTGCATGAATCACATCAATGTTGTGTTGGCGAAAGCGGTTCTGAAGTTCTTGGGTAGTAGGGATGACAATTTCACGCATTCGCTTTTGAAATGGTGCCCAGCGTTGATATTCAATAGGGTCTTGTGCAGGTTGCATGTAAGTATTTTGTATATCAATAGTTAGCAGGGCAGTATTTTGATTTGCTAGATTAAGGTCTTCTGGTTCAGGCGCCCCCTGGTAGTAGAAAGAGCGATAGCTATTTTTCCAGTTCATTTTTACTCCTTAACAATGGGTGAGTTACGGGTCCCTTGAATAATTCTGGGCCGAACAGGTTGATGATCAAAAAATGCTGGCTAATGGTGCAATATGCATGTAAGAGCGCGCTCTTAGGTAGATCCGGAACACGGGAGCGTTGCATTTTGGCGACAAATATCAATTTATGACTTTTTTAGGGTTTTCTTATCTATTAATAATTATCTATAGGCCGAGATGAGGCGGTATATGCGAAGCTTAAGCAAGGTTGAACGTTAGAAAATAATAGCATCGTTGCATATAAATACGAAATTATTATTCTTTTATGTGCTGGTTATACAATGACTTGAGTAGGGTGACTAAATCACGCTATGTTGAATGAACTACTTAAATTGGCTTTATTATATAAAATATATTTTTTGTGAAGGGAGGTGGTTTGTATAGAAATTAACTTTATATTGCACTTATACTAAACATATCTAATTAGATATAGAATAAATTATGAAAAATAGTAACTCTCTGAATTATAGATACCTTCTGCCATATCTTCTCTCTGTGGTCGTGTGTTATTCGGCACAAACTTTTGCTGAAGATGTTGGGTTGGATCTGGTTCCTGAAACTAGCGGAGAGAAAACTACGCTTGAAACACTGAGGAATCTTGTAAGGCTGCAGACTAATCTCAAGAGTGATATTACAAATATGAGCAAGGAGGCTAATGAATCATTCAATTCTGAAGCAGAGAAGCAGCGATTGCTCAAAGAGTTGGAAAAGCTTGAAAATGATCTAAAGACGACAGGTACAAACCTCGAGAATATTGCTGCTGGAGTCGATCTCAGTAGTCTTCGAGATCAGGAAGATATAAAGTTTGACTTACAGCAGGAGCTTTTTTCACTACTGAAACCTGCGCTTGATGAAATGAAGGAGATGACAGTTCGGATTCGTCAGAAGTCTGATCTGAAAGAGAAAATAGGCTACTTTTCTGAGAGGTTGGAAGTGTTAGAAGTAGCACTTCAAAATATTAATGGATTACAAGAGCAAATCGAATCAAAGGAACTACAGGTTGCATTAGATCAATTGGTAGAGAGGTGGAAGAAAAAACAGGCTTTTATGAAAAGTGAATTGCAGTCGGCTCAATTTCAGCTCGATAAGCTTATTGCCTCAGAGGCCTCAATTACTGAGGCTTCCCAAAGTTACCTCAAATCATTTTTTCAAAAGCGTGGGCTCTATTTAACGGAAGCACTGATAACCGTGATTGTTATCATATTAATGTCTCGTGTCAGTTATAGAGCAATGCAGCGCTATATCCCTGGTTTTCGAAGAAAACATCGCAGCTTTAGAATTCGTCTGCTCGAACTCGTACATCGTTTTGTCACTATCCTATTGGTTATTCTCGGACCAATGATTGTCTTCTACATTGTTGAAGACTGGGTCCTTTTCAGTCTGAGCATACTTTTATTATTAGGTTTGGCCTGGACACTAAGACAGGCTATACCGAGATATTGGTATCAGGTTCAACTGTTTCTCAATATTGGTTCAGTGCGAGAGGGTGAACGAATCGAAATGGAAGGCATTCCCTGGTTGGTTGAACAGATCAATGTCTATTCTTCGCTGTCAAACCCGACTGCCGGAATCAGACAGAGGGTGCCTATTGATAGTCTGGTTGGTTTGAAGTCAAGGCCAGGTCAAGTGGGTGAGCCATGGTTTCCTTGCATGAAGGATGATTGGGTTATACTCAGCAGTGGTATTAGGGGTAAGGTTACAGGAATCTCTCATGAAATGGTGCGCCTTATTGAGCGGGGCGGTGCACAAGTGACTTATCAAATGGCTGACTTTCTGTCCGCCTCACCACGAAACCTATCGAAAAACTTCCGCCTTAAAGAGGTCATTGGAATTAGTTACAGCTTGCAAAAACAGAGTACGTCAGAGATCCCAGTAATCCTTGAGAAGCATATAAAAAAGAGTGTAGAAGATGAGGGTTTTGGAGAACATTTATTGAATCTGCGTGTTGAGTTTGCTACCGCTAACAGTTCATCGCTTGATCTGGTGGTAATCGCAGATTTTAGTGGAGAGTTGGGAGATCTATACAACCGTTTGCGACGTGCAATCCAACGTTGGTGTGTTGAGGCTTGTAGTGAAAATGGTTGGGAGATTCCTTTTCCTCAAGTGGCCCTTAGCGGTAGTCTTGATCGCCAGGTTAATAGTAAGAACTAAATGTTAGATACAGATAGTTAATATTTATTTGCGATCCACTAATTTAGGTTTTTTAAAGCTGTTATATAAAGTTGTAGTATTCTCCGGAATAGGAAACTGTTTTCAATTACATGAAGTGTTCGAAGTGCACAATGACTATTTAAATCATGTTGTAAAATGTTGCTAATGTAAATAAAACACATCTTAATAATATTTCCAATATGAACTTATGTCTTTATATGCCTCAACCACTATTGATAAAGATGAACTAATAGTATGAAAGAGTAATTTTGAAAAAATGAGCGTTGCTTAACTAAGTAATAAATTTTGGTACAAGGATGAAAGATGGCTGTGCTATACTCGTGAAAATTATAAGATAGTGTGGTTTACAGTGTTCTCCGTTAAATAAATATCAAGAATAAAGAACAGGGGCCTCATAATGAAGAAAATCATTTCCGTCATCTTTGCAGCGTTTTCGTGTTTTGTTTGTGAGGCTCACGCAGTGGAATTTGCCAGTGTTGCTCAAGGTGGGCCTACACCACCTTGGGATCCTTTGGCAGAGCCTGTCGAAAATATTGATCTTCAAGCAACGGAAGATGTCGCAGGCGATACGATTATGATCGCCCTGGCTGCAGGCGATCCAGCCTTCGTTATTGGAGGTAGAGTTGTATTTACACTCACAGGAGGTGCTACATTTGCAGATGTCACCTATACGTTGGAGCAATGGGCAGGGGGGGCTGGTACAGGTAACCTAAATTATACGTTATTTCAAATACCAGTTCCGAATCCTGGATCTACACAAATCGAGTTTCTGTTGCAGGATGATGGCATTAACCCGGTCGCTGCGGAAGATTCATTCATTTTAAGTGGTGCTGCTATCGCTGGACAAGCGAGCAATTTCAATCTGCCTCAAATTCCCGGGTTAGATATTTCACTCCAGGTAGAGGTGTTCAATAACCTAAATGTTTCCCAAGGAACAGATCAAACAATTATATTTGAGAGTAATTTAGCGCCAGTCTCCCGGCCGATCCCAGCAATTAGTTTTTGGGGAATTGCTGTAATATCTCTGATACTTATTGGGTTAGCTCGAAAAAGGTTACATGGATGACCGTATTGGGACTTAATATATAGATTACGGACTATTGATCATCCTGAATCTCCGGTTCAGGTTTCGTTCATGTAGGTGTGAGTATTATTCATCATACAACCTAATATATGGAGTAAGTGATGAAACATTCCACACCGATTACCTTAATGCTATTTGTACTCATACTGTTCGCCGGATCTGTTTCAGCAAAGAGCAATGCCTATGATCAAGGTTATCAAGCCGGTTATAGTGATGGCTTGGAAGATGGCTATGTCAAAGCCTACAAGCGTAGCTATCGAGAAGGCTACGAGGATGGATCTAACCGCTATCGAAGCTTACATAAAGGTCAATCATTTTCAGAAAGAGATTTTATACGTGGCTACAAAGTTGGTTATGAAAAGGGATATCGTAAAGGAAGCAAAAAAGGTGATCGTCACGGTTACAATGATGGCTATGATGAGGGGCGCATTGATACGCTGAGAGATAGGATGAGAAAGAAAATGCGTCGTAAGAATTGTTACCACCCACATCGTGCTTTCAGAAGAGATAGAAATTATGAATGCTACGACTGAATAGATGGTTTTACTAGAACCCGGGTTTCCCCCGGGTTCTTCGTTTTGACCGACATTCTGTTCGGTCCAGATTTATTCAGAGATTGATGAATTCTCTAGTCATCAATGGTCACTCTGGTTTTTGACTCGCCAATGATCCAGCTAACTGCAATACCAGCGGCTGCAAAGCTATCTTCTGTTACCAGTGGGCTCTCCTCAAACGCTGCGTTGTCTAACGTGTCATATCGAAGGAAGGCGCCAAACCAAAAACTGTCATAGCGCTTTGATAGGGACATCAGAAATTGGCTTCCACTATACCCCCCGTCTGCCTCGTAGGCAGGCCGACTGCTCGTAGCGTACTCAGGCGCAACGCCATAGAAGTATTCATGTTGTCTCTCAGATCCATAAACCGGACCAGCGATGACGCCAAAATTCCAGCCCGGCATGGAGGGTAGGTCAGTGATGTCGAGGTTCAATTTCGGTGAGAATACCCAGCCAACCGATTCTGGGGAGCGTTCGACAGTGAATGCGGCGCGGGCAGGTAAGCGTAACTTGAGGTTGCGTGTGTTTGCCTCATTCTGCCATAACTTGATATCGATCTGAGGTCCGAATTCAAAAGTTGTCTTAAGGTCGGGCATGTCTTCCCGAACATCGATGTCGTCGCTGTTTGTGGGGGGCGATGCAGAGAAACTCAGGGTCAAGTCCGCCACCTCAGACTCAAATAGACTGCCTCGGATGCCGTGACGGTCAGCTTTAAAAAAGTCACCGTGGTAGACGAAATAGGGCACGGGAAGCAGAAAGTTATGTACCTTGTCAGAACCACGGTAGGCTGGGAAGCTCATTGCACCTATGCCAATGCCGGCCTCCCAAAGTGGTTTTTCCTCTGCAATGGTAAGACTTGGAGCAAGGAGTGAACTGGCAAGAGTAATGTAATAAATGGTCTTAAATTTCATTCCGCAATTCTAGAGGAAACGTGAAGTTTTAGCTTCACTTTTTTAGCCAGTCTTGCAGAACTAAAATAGTGGTCAACTGGCATCTGAATACTATTTGTTTGTGGTCTAGCCACGCCAGGGATGAGATTTGAAAGGCACCACTTTGGGTATTCCACCTCCCTCCTCCTCATCTTATCCGTCTCCCAGAGAGAAAAGACGTTCATAATCGATGTTGATATTTGATGAAATGGTGTGTGATATAGAAAATCTGCTGCAATATTAGTTGTATTCATTCTGAATAATATGGGTTGGACAGTAGTGAATCATGAAATATTGATGATAGATTAAAAATAATCAGTGCAATTGGTTGATCCACATCATTGAATCTGTCTCACATTGCCATTAGTTCTTCTATTTCAACCATTACTGATCTAAAGCTTAGAATAAGATCCCTGTATCTTGTTATTCAAGTACTTGCATGATTTTAATTCCACATTCGAGCAGTGCTCGATGAAAATAGGAGAACTCACGTATCGGAATGTAAAAACTATCGGTCAATGCAGTTTTAGGAGAGATAGTAATGAAAATATACCGGAGATCATTTCTTTATAGTACTGCGGCTGTGCTCAGCATGGCGCTGTTATTTCCAATATCATCATTTGCGGCTAAGCGAATAGTCTTCAGCGGCGGACCTGCTGGTGGCACATTCCAGGTGGTTGCCAATGCGATTCAGGTCTACGGACCTGTCAAGAAACATAAAGCCTTCAAAGTTAAAGCACAATCCTCTGCTGGTTCTATTGAGAATCTGCGCAAAGTCGATAAGGGCAAGGCTGACTTTGGTGTCGTCTACTCGGGGCATGTCTACCTGGGGCGGAATGGTCAGCTGAAAAAAGATACTAAAAAGTATGAGAACGTGATGGCTGTGGCCTATCTGTATGGTGCACCTGCACAATTGGTGATCCGTCAGGGTTCCGGTATTAACAGCGTCAGTGACCTGACTGGCAAGAAAGTGGGTGTTGGTAATGCAGGGTCAGGTGCTTATGCAAATTGCGAGCTATTCTTTACCCATATGGGTGTCTGGGACAAGATCGAGCAGAATGCTCTGGGTTACAATGATGCTGCTGCAGCATTCGGCAACAATCAGCTTGATGCCTTCTGGCTTTTTACCGCCTTCCCCAGCGGTGCAGTAATCATGGCCGCACAGTCCAATAACATAGATCTGGTAAAAGTAGGACAGGATGCACTGAATAGTGACTTTTATGAGAAATACCCCTATTTTTCAAAATTGACTATTCCGGCTGGAACCTATCGTGGAGTCAACTATGACACTCCATCATTTCAGGATTCTGCACTTTGGGTCGCCAACACCAATGTATCTGACGAAGTAGTCTATGATCTGCTCACAATGATCTATACAGAGGAAGGACTGTCTCACATGCGTTCCCAGAAGAAGACTTTCAAAGAGATGAAAGTCGAGGATGGATCAAAGGGAATCGTTACCCCGATGCATCCCGGTGCAATCAAGTTCTGGAAAGAGAAGGGCGTGCTTTAGCGCCATCGGTTCGGGAGGACATAGTGATGTTCTCCCGTGATTTACACCGGCCGGACTCGAAATATGCTCTACGAGAAATTGCTCAAGCCTGAGAAGTGGCTTTTCGATCTGTTCGCTCTGGTGCTAGTTATTTTCTATTCATACTCTGCAGTGGTAGAGCCAGCAGCAACCCAGTATCACCGCGGTATCTACATCATTATCACCTATGTATTGGTATTTCTGGTCTATCGCTCTAAAACCAAATTAGGACGTGTTATCGATTACCTGCTGATTCTGGCATCAGTCCTCTCGATCGGTTATTGGATGTTGAACTTTCAGGATATCAATTATAGAGCTGGCGCAGAAACGCAACTTGATAAAGCTATTGCCATGATTGGTGTTTTGTTGGGTATCGAGTTGGCACGTCGGGTGGTTGGTAATGTTTTTGTCATCATCGGTTGTGTGATGTTGTTCTACGGAGTGTATGGTGATTATGCACCGGAACTTATCTCACATGCAGGTGATACCTTTCCTGATCTCTGCACCAGCATTTTCTATAAGAGTGATGGTGTCTTCGGCATTATGGCGAATGTGCTCGCCACTTATATTCTACTGTTCGTACTATTTGGTGCATTTCTCGAACGCAGTGGTGCGCAGCGTTTCTTTATCGAATTTCCTCTGGCGGCAGTAGGTCATAAGATTGGCGGTCCAGCAAAGGTATCTGTGATTGCCAGTGGTCTGTTTGGATCTATATCGGGTAGCGCCATCGCCAATACGGTATCGACAGGTTCGTTTACCATTCCGATGATGAAGAAGGCAGGTTTCAGACCTCATGTGGCAGGAGGTATTGAACCGGCAGCCTCTATTGGTGGTATGTTCATGCCGCCGATCATGGGAGCAGGTGGATTTATCATGGCGGAGCTTACCGGCGTGGCCTATTCCCACATCATGCTGGTCGCGCTGTTTCCTGCTGTGATGTATTTCTTTAGTGTGTTTGTCATGGTTCACTATGAAGCCAAACGATATCATATCGTTGGTGAACGTTCTGAGGTCAGGGCGCTCGAAATCCTCAAACGGGAGTGGTTCTATATTCTGCCGTTGTTGGTGATTACCATATTGATGTTGACGGGTTACTCACCTGGGTACTCTGCCATAGTCGGCATGATTACCTGTATTATCATCAGCTGGTTCCGCAAGGATACACGAATTGATATAAAAGGCTTTGTTGAGGCCTCACGCAAGGGTGCAGAGAATAGCCTGAAGATAGGTGCTACTGTGGGTGTTATCGGTATCATCATCGGTGTGCTCACCTACAGCGGGCTGGTCTTAACATTTGCTGATATCGTGATTGAGTTGGCTGACGGCCGTCTGTTTCTGACTATCCTGTTAATTGCCCTAGCTTCACTGGTATTGGGTATGGGAGTTCCGGTGACGGCTGCCTATCTAATCACAGCAGTTGTAGCTGTACCTGCACTGACGCATCTTGGCATTAACGAGATAGCGGCCCACATGATTGTCTACTGGCTTTCTCAGGATTCAAATATCACGCCACCAGTCTGTATCGCCGCATTTGCCGGAGCAACAATCGCTAAAGCCAATATGTGGCGTACCGCTTTTGCTTCTTTTAAATTTGCTAAGTTTCTCTACTTGGGGCCATTCCTCTTTGGTTATGTACCTGAGTTCTCTCTCAATGGCACGCCGCGGGATATCATCATTGTCTTTATACTGATCTTAGTTGGCACTTGGGCTTATGGTTGGTTGTTGAGTGGTATCTGGTTGGATGGTGTTAAGGGGTTGTTTCGTAGAACGAACTAGTCTTATTGTTAAGATTTAGATGCTCCAGAGATTTAAACCAGCGCGATGTGTAATAGGGTGACTAAGTTTTTATGCTTCATATTCGTCAAGCAAAAAATTGACCATTGGAAATGATGAACACGCGTGGGCAATAGTGAAGTTATTAACTGCTTGGATTGTGAGTGTGCTTCATTTAGCTTTTCATATTGTTTTTTTATCTACCTCAATCAAAAATCTTACATTCCCCGTTGTTCTTATCATTTACCATTCATTAAATCTCAGTAATTCTGTAAAACTGCTGACCTAGGCTGACTCTTTCAATTGAGCATCTCAATGCAGAAAGGGAGTACAGTCTTGATACGAATGATAACAATAACAGGACTGTTGACGGCCTCAATATTGATGCCTTCAGCGGTTCTGGCTGGTTCCGATTCAAAAATATTAATTGAAACCGGAGACTTACACATCTGAAGATAAAGAGGATATTCACGAGCATCAATACGAATACAACTACCGCAACCGCTTGCAGATACTCCATAGTTCTGACAATGAGTCCTCATTCAGGGTCGAAAGAGTAGATCACCAATGTGCTGCGCGAAATGTGAGTTTAATGGATGATCCGGCGAACCCAACAAGGGTTATACGTCTGCCTTAAACAATAATTATCAATAAAAAAATATAGCCCTGCCTTAATCGGCAGGGCTTTATTTATTTTGATTCAAACTGATTCTACTCTGCAGGTTCCATTGTTAATATCCTGAACTGATTGTCCCGACCTTTTTTCAATGTAAAGTGCACTTTATCTCCAGGCTTGAACCCAGATAGATCGACACGTTTGGTCACTGGAAGGTCCATAGTCATTGCAGGCCAATTGAGTGAAGGTATTGGTTGATGGGTAAGGTTTACACTTTTATTCTCAGCATCAACCAGATGAATAACACCCATGCCCATGGCCTGATTGGCATCACTTCCCATCATTGAATGGTCATGTTTCGCATGATCCTCATGATTTGCCGCGCCCAAAGTTGTGTTGATCAGAGTCGTAGTGATCAGGAAAAGAATGAGCCCTATGGTCTTTTTCATATTAATACCTCTTAGAGTTGATTTGATGCGACAGCATCCTGTTTGGAAGTCGGAGCAGCGGCAGGTAGATGCCGTGATTCCCAGATCAGATAGATGACCGGTATCACTATCAGGGTCATGACAGTGGTGCTTAACATCCCACCTACCATCGGCAGAGCAATACGCCGCATGACATCTGACCCTGGACCCTCTGTAAAGAAGATGGGAAGAAGGCCAGCAATGATTACTGAAACAGTCATCAGTTTTGGTCGCACACGCAGTACAGCCCCTGCCATGATGGCTGAGAACAGTGTTTTGTGATCGACGGGTGGTAGATTCCGTACCTGCTGATCGATGTAGATCAACATCACTACCGCAGTCTCTACAGCGATTCCACCCAAAGCAATAAAGCCCACTGCAACAGCAACAGAGAGGTTGTAGCCAGCAAGATAGACTGCCCAGAGACCACCGACCAATCCAAAAGGTAGGGCAGTCATTACCATCACTGTACGGTCACTACGTCCGAAGTGGATCATCAACAGTACTAGGATAATCGCTACTGCGGCGGGAATTGCGATTTTCAGTCGTACCCGTGCCTCCAGTATCTGCTCATACTGACCGGACCAGGTAATTGCATAACCTGATGGAAGGGTTACCTGCTCGATAACCCGTTGGCGCGCTTCCTCCACATAGCCACCTATGTCCCGTCCGTCGATATCGACAAATACCCAGCCTGTCAGTCGAGCATCTTCAGACTTAATCATTGGTGGTCCTGGCGCGTACTCAACTGTTGCCACTTCGCCAAGAGGTATATGCATGCCACCCGGTGTTGGAATTAAAATTTCGGTGAGTTGATGTATCGATTCCCGAAATGGGCGGTCATATCGAAGCATGATGTTATAGCGCTCACGTCCCTGGATGCTCTCGGCAACCTTCATTCCGCCCAATGCGGTTTGAATGATCGACTGAAATAATCCGAGGTCGATGTTACGCCGGGCCAGTTCATTCCGGTTGGGGATAATCTCCAGATATTTACCGCCAGTTACCCGGTCGGCAAAAGCGCTTCGTGTACCCTCTACCTCTTTCACAACACCTTCGACATCAAGTGCGATACGACCAATTTCATCCAGGTCTGGACCTGAAATTTTTATACCCACCGGTGTGCGTATACCAGTGGAGATCATGTCCATACGGATCTTGATGGGATACCCCCAACTGTTGACCAACCCAGGAAACTTTACCCGTTCATCCAACGTATCTATAAGGCTGTCAATGTTCATGCCTTGCCGCCAATGCTCTCTGGGTTTAAGTCGTATCCAGCTTTCGATCATCGAAATTGGAGCCGGGTCTGTTGCTGTATCGGCACGGCCAACCTTACCGAACACCTGCTCCACTTCTGGGATTGTGAGGATCAGTCGGTTGGTCTGAGCCAGTACCTCTTTTGCCTTGCTAATGGAGACACCGGGCAGGGTGGTAGGCATATATAGCAGCTCACCCTCATATAGAGCAGGCATAAATTCAGTACCCAGTTTAGTGTATGGATACCAGAGACTGCCGATACCCATTGCTGCAAGCAGCAGGGTGACCCAACGCTGTTTCATAGAGAGGTGCAAGATAGGTTTATAGAGCGCGACGAAAAACCGGTTGAGTGGATTAATCTCCTCCCGACGTATCCTGCCCCGAATCAGCCAAAGCATCAGGATGGGTACGAGGGTAACCGAGAGAATAGAGGCAAATGCCATGGCGTAGGTTTTGGTATAGGCCAGGGGTGAGAAGAGCCGATAACTCTCTCCGGTAAGCGCAAACACCGGTAGGAAGGATACGGTTATGATCAGCAGACTGAAAAAGAGTCCAGGACCAACCTCTTTAGCTGACTGTAGCAGTGCTGCATTATGGGCCTTACGACCTACTGAATCAGGCATGTCGCTCAGCTTACGATGAGCATTTTCCACCATCACGATGGAGGCATCCACCATTGCGCCGATAGCGATGGCAATGCCTCCCAGGGACATGATGTTGGCGGTTATTCCTTGCGCTGCCATGATCGTAAAGGCACCCAGAACACCCAATGGAAGTGTAACAATTGCGACAAATGCCGAGCGTACATGAAGCAGGAAAATGAGGCATACCAGGGCCACCACAAAACCCTCTTCCAGTAACTTGTGGTTGAGATAGTTAACTGCTCCACGGATCAGGGGTGCGCGGTTATAGACCGTCTGAATCTCAACCCCTTGGGGTAAGCCTTGTTGCAGGGTCTGGAGTTTCTTCTCCAATGCCTCGATGACATTGAGAGCATTCTCACCGGAACGCATAACCACAATACCACCGACAACTTCACCTTCACCATTCAGCTCAACGACACCACGTCGTAACTCTGGCCCTTCGATCACCCGTGCCACATCGGTGAGCAGAACCGGTGTGCCGTTTCTTGCCTGTACTACGACCTGTTGTAGATCCTCTAGTGAGGTGATGTAGCCACGGGAGCGTATCATCAGTTCAGTCTCTGCCTGTTCCAGCACCCGGCCACCCACTTCCATACTGGCCGCTTTAACCGCTTCTCTTACCCGTATCAGTGGAATATCAAAGGCGCGCAAACGATTTGGATCGATCAATACCTGGTACTCACGAACAAAGCCACCAACTGATGCCACCTCGGAAACACCCGGCACAGTGGCAAGCTCAAAACGCAAAAACCAATCCTGCATTGCCCTCAGGTCAGCAAGATCGTGTTTACCGCTACGATCCAGCAGTGCATATTGGTAGACCCAACCCACCCCCGTGGCATCAGGGCCAAGTCTTGGTGTGGCGCTTTGCGGTAGGTCTTTCTGAACCGTTGCCAGAGCTTCAGCAACCCGGCTCCTGGCCCAGTAGTCATCCACGCCATCCTGAAAAATGACGTAGACGAAACTGGTGCCAAACATGGAAAAGCCTCGTACCGCTTCAGTTTTAGGCAGACCCAGCAGTGTGGCAGAGAGGGGGTAGGTCACCAGGTCTTCCACGATTTGTGGTGCCTGGCCGGCAAAGTCGGTACGGATAATAACCTGGGTGTCCGACAGGTCGGGAATGGCGTCCAGTGGAGTTCGATCCAGTGCCAGTAGGCCTGCTACAGCCAGGGCGCCGGTAAATATGAGTACGATCAGTTGATTTTGTACCGACCAACCGATCACCCGGGCAACGAAGGACCGGGCCGGATCCTCACCGGCAATATCTTTGTGGTCATGCATCTGAGATGGCCTTGTAAAGGTTTAGCATTCTCATTGGAGTAGTTCCCCCACCGACTGACCATAGGGATTGAACGACTGCCCTGCCATCTGTAACCAGAGTCGATCGTCCGATTCATTGCGGTAGAGTTGAACGCCAAGCTGCTGATAGTGCTCTTTTCGTCCAGTCACCACCCAGGGTTGCAGTTCGCTGACCAGTTGATTCAGTGCATGAAGTAATGCGCTCTCAGAGCGAGCTTGCTGTGCCACTTCAACAGCTTTCGATGCACCAGCCAGGATCGGTCCCAACCGGGTATCACCAAAATCGGACCAGAGCAGGTCACTAATCTCCCGTGCAGGTTGCAGTTGATCGGCGGTTACATCATAACCATCCACCAGAGCCTCATGGAGATAGAGGGCAGCATCGATTAGGTGGTCCACCATTGCCAGCTGATTTTGACTCAAAGGTAGCGCATCCAAAGTCAGCTTTAGACGCTGTAGCTTCTGGAAGGATTCACGCAGGGCGCTTTCTGAATCGATGAGAAACTGACCGGAGACCACGATCAGATCACTGCTGTCGATCCCCTCCACCAGTTCTGTGAAACCCCCGCTGCTTAATCCTGTGCGCACTTTGCGTGGCTGAAATCTTCCTTCGCCAAGCGCAACCACCAGATAGGATCCATCCTCCCCAATCAACAGGGCGCTATCGGGTACAGCAAGACGCTGGTCTTTGTCGGCCTCGAATAACACATCGGCATAAGCACCAGGGCGTAGTTGTCCATCTTCATTGGGTAGTGCCAGCCTGACAGTGCCAGTACGGCTGTCGGGTTCTACAGTAGGGTGGATGTAATCAATGCGACTCTCAATCACCCTGCCGGGAAGATTGGGAAGAATTACCTCAACCGGTGTATCGAATGTCACTTTTGCCAGGTCTTTCTCAGCAATGGCGGCATTAATCCAGACTGTTTTGTAATCCTGAACGACTGCGAGAGTATCCCCGGGCTGTACATAGGCACCTTCTCTGATATGGAGTTCACTCAGGGTGCCATCGGTTGAGGCGTAGAAGGGAACCCGTTCCAATAATTCACGATGTTTGCGCAGTCTTTTTATGAAGACCTGAGAGACGCCAAGTGCCTCAAGACGGGTTGCCGCGGAGGCGATACGCTGTTTACTGTTTCTCTCTAATGCACTCAGGTAATCTTGTTGTGCCGTAACTAGATCGGGGCTGAAAAGACGATACAACAGATCGCCGCGTTTCACCTTGTCACCTACAGCAGTGACGCCGAGGGTTTCCACCCATCCAGGCACTCGGCTGGAGACTTCGCTGCGTAGACGCTCATTCTCTGCTACCACGCCGTAAGCTCTTATGCGGTTACCAAACCGGGTCATCTCCGGATGGTTATAGCGCACCCCCATATTCTGAATTGTTTCAGGTGAAATGGTGACCACTGCCCGTCCGTTGGGTTGATCTCCTCCTTCATCCTGAACCGTGCCACTCTCCAGCGCCACAAGATCCATACCACAGATGGGGCAGCTACCCATCTTCTCAGCGATATAGTGTGGATGCATGGGGCAGGTATATTGCTGCGCCGCATCCTCTGACTGTGCCATAGAAATAAACAGCAAAAGAAAAATCGTAACGATTTGCCTGAATATAAAAACTGATTTCATAACCGCTCCTCCACAAGCAGGGCGTTGATACGGGCAGTGGCAATGGTCTGTTTTGCCTCTGTGCCTGCCAGATCAAGATTGAGTTCAGCCAGCTGCATCGCCGGACGGATTACTGCTTCCAGGTCAATATCTCCTGCTTCATAACGGCGTTGGTTTGCCGCTTCCAATGCCTGCAACCGACTCTGCCGTTCAAGCATGGCTTGTCTCAGTTCCAAAGCCGTGTTGTATTCTGCTAATGCGGTTTCATAGTCACTCCTGGCCAGACGTAACTGTCGATTCTGTCGCGCTAATACCATGGTGACTTTGGCTTCTGCCGCTTTCAGCTTTGGTGTCTGATTGGCCGATGACCAAAGCGGTAGACTGGCAGTGAGCTTCAGGGTGAACCAGTCATCCCCGTCGAAGGTCTCACCCGATTCCCTTTGTTGCCAGGCAGCGCTGAAGGCGTAGTCGGGGCTGAATGCCGAACGGCGCTCTTTTACCTGTGACTGAGCGACTTTCAGTTTGGCCATCGCGATCCTGACTTTGATCAGGTCTTCTGGATTACCTGACCATATGCCTGGCAGGATCTGAGGTAAGGGCACTGTTGATGGCGTGCTATCCACCAGCGATCGAAGTTCAGATCCCCATCGCCCAGCTTCACCGGTCAGAGTCAGTTTTTTCTCCTCAATCTTGCTTTTCTGAACATCCAGCTCATCGAAACGGCTATAGACCGCTTCACCGCCCGCCATCTCTCCTTTCAGCCAACGTTCAAGCTCAGACAATAGGGCGAGTTGCTGATCCAGGGCTGCCTTTGAGTGGGTGATCCTGCGTTGCTCTGCCAGTGCAGTGATCAGCCGTTTGCGAAGCTCTGCCATTACCATCTGATGTTCCAGTCGAGCCAGAGCACTACGAGCGAGATGAGTGCTGCGAAGCGCCTCTCTGCCTTCAAGGTTGGGAATCGTCTGTTTGAACTCAAGACTGCGGTTGCTGGGTAGGTAGCGATCAAAACTGGTTGGCTCATTAACTGGCACATTATTGAATCCCAATGTGAAATTGGGATTTGGCAGACCCAATGCGGCGTCAGCACTGGCCAGCCATAGCTGTTGCTCTGAAGAAGAAACAAACAGGGCAGGGTGGTGTTGCAAGCGGGCCAGCAATTCATCAAAAGCGGCATACTGAGCAATTTCATCCGCATTGATATGGCCTGCAGTAAATAACGTTGCCATCAATAACTGCCAGCCCAACCTGCGGTTACATCGCCATAGAAACCGAAACAACATGGAAAGTCTCCCATATATAAACCATCGGTCAGTGAATGACCGATAACTAAATTTTCGTTAGAAGGGTGCTAAACGAAGAGGGATGCTTTTGGAGGGCGTAGCTCTACCGGTTGTTCTGAACGGGGAGGTGTAGGGAGGTTGAGGTCAGCAATGTAGAGAACATGGGAGATAGTCAAATTGACTGAGGGTAGGTCAAATTGCACGCTAAATCCACAGAAGACACAGTTCATACTTTCGCAATCAGTCAACTCAATATCAGAATCAACATCATGACAATGAGCGCGCATCTGATCACTCATCTGGCTCATCGCTGGATCATTGTTCGTGCCACACCCAGGTGACCAAGCCATTAGTACGGGGGCCTGTAGCAGTAGTAGCGATAAGAGTAGTACGCTGATTCTGTGTCTTTGCAGAGTCATAATTGAGAATAATGGACGATCAAAACGGGGGCGTCAATGTGAAATAGCCTCATCACACCACCTATTCAGTAGTAATTCGGTAGACCATATCTCAATGCGTAGGTTCAGGTTTCAGGTGATTTGGTATCCAGACTCAACCTGTACGCGCCTGGTGAATGCCAGTTATTGAGTTGAGATTGGCAATAGTGAATTGAATAAATTATATAACCGGAGACATTTGGTTTGTGTATGTCAACGCCCATTGATAGTGAAGTATCTCTAGTTAAGATTGTTGCCTATTTCCGGCGATTGTGGCGTCCAATCTCAATACTGTGACATTTTTTTATAAAAACCATTTTTGATGTCAGGGTTATATAACAGTTACAAATAATGTCATCCAATGGTTACACATATAGTGTAGGAATCAGGCAGTTTTTTATGTCTAAATGTCACAGCTGTCCAGTTTACTCCCTCTCCCTTTGGGAGAGGGCTGGGGTGAGGGAATTAGAAAAGCAAACGCTTTAATTATTCTAAGCCCCTTATCCTCTCCTTCTCCCAGAGGGAGCAGGGACGTATAGAATCGATAGTGATGTCTCACCAGATCATCAGCAAAGCAAAACCACTTCTGAACAATCAGTTACATTGATGTGAATCTAGTCAGAGTTACGGCAGTGTCGAAATAAATAAGCTATACAGATGGTAAAATTACCATCCCCGCGATTATCCGTTCAAGCTGATCTATACTCGATCGGAAAGGAGAATTGATATGAATTACTACTTATTTATATTTCTGTCACTATCTGTTTCTGTCACTTATGTATTTGCAGGCGATATGCCTGGTGGTCGTGATCATCCTGAAATACCACGTGTGGCTGGTGCGGAAATCATGGGTTTTAATTATAGCGAATATGATTCGGCAAACTTTCTGAAAACAGAGGGTAAGAAAAAAATAGTAGTAGAAAACCCTGAAGGTAAACGGACGCGTATTCTCTATTTGGCAAAGCCGGGAGATACACCGTTAATGGTGCAGAAAAACTATAGGGCTGCCTTATCTGATCTGGGAAAAACCAAAGAAATTTTCAGCTGTAAAAATAAGAAGTGCAACAGCCATATGCTTTCAACAACGTTATGGTCTAGAGATAGCATGATTCCAACTGAGGAGATTAAACAGCCGTTTTATTTGTTGGGGTTTTCTCATAATTTCAATTCGCCGGCCTATCTTTACAGTGATGTGGTGACAGAGAGTTCAAAATTTCATGTAGGTGTATTTGCTGCTATTGTTGCTGATAACAATGCAAATAAGCGTTATAGAAAGCGTACAGTGATGTTGGTTGAAATATTGGAAGTCAGTAACTTCGAAGCGACATTGGAGTTTGTGGACGCTTCGGCGATGCAACAAAGTTTTCAAGAGTCAGGACATGTTGCTTTATATGGAATCCAATTCGACCATAACAAAGCGACTTTGCGATCAGAGTCAATGGAGACCCTATCAGAGATAGTTAAAGCGCTTGAATCTAACCCCACCCTGAAATTATATGTGGTTGGACACACTGATGATGTCGGTAGTCTGAGTTACAATCAAAATCTTTCCTTGAAACGTGCCAATAGTGTCGTGAAGGCATTGGTTACTTCTGGTATCGATCGAGGTCGTCTAACCGCTTTAGGTGTGGGACCGGCAGCACCGGTCAGCAGTAATGAGGCGGAAGCTGGTAGAGCAAAAAACCGTCGGGTTGAATTAGTGAAGCGTACAGCAGCGGAGTGAAGTTTGCGGTAGATGTGTTGCTGTTATATTCATTGAATGCCCAAGTTTTTGTACGGTACATCCTACTCTTGTGATCCGGACGTGTGTTACCGAATATACCGCACGCCCCACTAGGGGTAGTGCTGTTCAGCTCACTCTTTTGCTCTATTCTTGCCATATATTGAGAGGTTTACCCGACCTATAATCACGTGCGATTAATCATTAAAGGAATACTGTAATGTGATCAATCCCACAAAATATTTGTGGATTATCCTGATACCTCCTTATTCTTGATCAAAATCAAACCACAAACTCATTCAGACGTTTACATCTACCTACCGGTTACAGGTAATGTTTCTATTTTGAGGTTGATGTATGACGAAGTGGCAAAACTTAGGCCTGATCTATCTGCTAACGTTGATGGCAGCATCCTGTGGCGGAGGGGGCGGTAGCAGTGACGGAGAGAATGGTACTACGACTCAGGAACCTGAAGTCACAATGGAAGCACTAGGTAGAAAACTCTTCTTCGATACCAACCTTTCAAGTGGTAGCAATCAGGCCTGTTCCAGCTGTCACGATCCAAACAATGGCTTTGCCGACCCACGCGTGACTGTCAACGCCCCGGTATCAGAAGGGTCTATTGGAGGCAGCTTTGGTGATCGGAATGCACCAACAGCAGCTTATGCTTCATTTACACCCTCATTCGGAACCGTCTCCGCTTCAGAGCAAACACCAGAGACCGATTCAAACTATCAGGGTGGTCAATTTCTCGATGGACGCGCCGTCGATCTGGTAACCCAAGCCAAAGGGCCATTTCTGAATCCGGTCGAGATGAATAATGCCTCAGCTGCCGAGGTGGTTGCAAAGGTACAGAACGCAGATTATGCCCCAGACTTTATTGATGTTTTCGGGGCGGATGCCTTTGGTGATGTCGATACGGCCTACCATAACATAGCCCTAGCGATTGCAGCATTTGAGACATCTGATGAGGTCAATCTATTCAGCTCAAAATTCGATGCATTTCTCAATGGAAGCTACACTTTTACAGCCTCGGAGTTGCGTGGTTTCAATCTGTTTCAGGATGCCTCTACGGCAAAATGCGCCAATTGTCATACCCTGGGCGATACTCCTCAATCGTCACTCTTTACCAATTTCCGCTACTACAATATAGGCACGCCAAGTAATTCACAGAACCCGGCGAATATTGCTGATAGCAGCTTCGTAGATCAAGGGTTGGGAGCGAGTGCTGCGATTGACCCGGTCGATCAGGTGGAGGAACGCGGAAAATTTAGAGTGCCCACTCTGCGAAATGTAGAGCTAACTTCACCCTATATGCATAACGGTGTATATGAGACTCTGGATGAGGTTGTGTTGCACTATGATATTCAGGTTGCCAATCTATTCATTACCCCGGAAGTGAATAGTGCCAATATAGCCGCAGAAATGAATGCCGGTACCTTTGTGGGTTTGAATCTGTCTGACCAGGATCGAGAAGACCTGGTTAATTTCATGCTGACCCTGACTGATGGCTACTTCTAAAAAACAGCATATTCAAGGATATTCAATAACGATAAAATTGAGAATTGATATATTTTCAGCTCATCCTTGATAGACAGTTGAGGCTCAATCAAAGCGTTATTTCTACAGACATCCTGTCAATTATTAAGATCCAGTGTTAATAATTGATGGGTGTCCTGCTCAGGAAAAAGCGAAAAGCCAGATTCTGATAAGGATTGGGATTAAAGTTCCCCAGCAAGCGACCGACTACAAAATAGATAACTGAAAATCTATAGGGTGGAAAAAATTGCATCTGGAAGAACTATTGGTATTGCTCATTGAGCCTTCCTTCACCCAGCAACGCGCCATTCAGCGGCAACTCTCTCAACTGGGTATAGAGCAGGTTATCGCGGCAAAAACAGGGCAAGAAGCGCTGCAGGCAATGCGCACCGAGCAACCTGATCTTGCAATCAGTACACTCTATCTTTCAGACATGACCGGTACCGACCTGGTGCACGCCATGCGTAACGATCCAGAGCTGGTAGAAATGGCTTTCATGCTTATCTCCAGCGAAACCCGTTTCCGTTACCTCGATCCGATTCGGCAGGCAGGTGCGGTAGCTATTCTACCCAAACCGTTCAAGCTGGCCGAGCTTCGTATCGCCATGAATTCGGTATTGGAGTACATTGACCCAACACTCCTGGAGTTGGATGATTTCTGTCCTGAGGATCTCGAGGTCCTTGTGGTGGATGATAGTGGTATGGCGCGAAAGCATATCAGTCGGGTGCTCAATGCCCTTGGGATCGAGCGTATCAGCGAGGCAAGAGATGGCCAGGAAGCGGTCTCGATAATAGCCAACAGCTACTTTGATCTGGTGGTAACGGACTACAATATGCCGAATATGGATGGTAAAGAGTTGGTAGACCATATCCGCACAGCCAGCAATCAGGCCACAATACCGGTGCTGATGGTAACCAGTGAAGAGAATGAAAGTCGACTGGCTGCAGTACAGCAGGCAGGTGTGTCAGCGATATGTGACAAGCCTTTCGAAACAAGTGTAGTTCGCGACCTAGTACAGAGGGCACTCTCCGAGACCTAGTGATCCGGATGGATATTACCGAATCTACCACATGTCCCACCCACTTGTTCACGCTGTAGGGTGGGGCCTGCCCCACCAATCAAAGCCAAATTAAAAATCAGACAGTGAATATAGCAAAAAAGCACTAACCAATAGGCTATATCCACTTCATAACTTGTATAAATTGCTGCTGGGATAGTATTTTCATTTTATAGAGAGTGATAATGGTCTGACACTTAGAGAGTCCATAGAGTAATGGGTTAGTCCGCAAGGATACTAGGTTCATCTTTCTCTGTTTCAGTCTCTGAACCTTTTGTCTCAGATTCAGTAATTGGTTCAAGAAGAGCGATGATTGTGTCTTTGTCATATTTTTCAGCGCACTTCAATGGTGTATCACCCGTGCTGTTTTTACCTGTTAAGTTTGCACCATGATAAACAAGTTGTTCTGCAACCATTCTTCTGCCACTCATTACAGCGAGGTGAAGTGGCGTGTTGTTGGCTTTATTTAAGGCATTAACATCAGGGTTGCGCATTAATAGATAATTCACTAATTCAAATCTACCGAATTGTGAAGCTATATGAAGAGTAGTGTTGCCGGACTCATCTGTTGCACTGATGTCTGCGCCGTTATTTACCAGGATATTCGCAATGTCGACATCGCCATAACGTGCTGAATATAAAAGTGGAGTGCCTATTACAGAATCCTTGCCAGCATTAATATTTGCACCTTTTGTAAGTAAGATCTTTAGAAGATGAGTGTTATTTTTTATCCCGATCGCTGCGCTATGAAGAGGGGTTGCTCCATCATTCGTGCTGGCATTTACATTACCACCTTTTGCGATAATGGCCTTAGCTACTTGGGGCATTCCGTTGTAGGATGCTAGATGTAAAGGTGTTCTTCCTTTATTTCCTGCGGTATTAACATAAGCTCCATGTTTTATAAGGTATAAGGCAACATCTTTGTGTCCGTTATTAATTGCCATATGGAGAGGGGTAAATCCTTGGTAAGTAGGGTCTACAGTATATTTTTGATTAATACTGTTACCCTTGCTTGATAAGTCACGAACCATAGCCAAATCACCATCTAATGCAGCAATATGCAAGGGCTGTGTTGTGTTGCAACCGGTAACCAATAATATTCCAAAAATTGTAATAAAAGAAGATAATATGGGGTACTTCATCTACTCTCTCCCTGAATATTCAGTATGTTTGAGCTACTGTGTTAGCAGAGTTCTTCTTTGTGCAAGAGACAATCATTTTTGCCCGATCTGTCATTCTGCAATCACTCGAGAATGTCTGCCCGGCTGCAGGTAGATCCTTAATAGCATTAACAAAAAAAGTATCTAAAAAAGAAGTTTCATCGCTGCTTCCGACTCTATCTGTATCAGCAAGAGAAACGGTTTGTTCAATCTCTCCTGCCTCAGTTACAGATTTATATTTAACGCTGCCTATAGGGTCTTCGAAAGAGGTGTAGGTATTTTGCCAGACCAGTTGCTTTGTTTTCACATTGGAGCAGGCGATATTCATCGTTTTCTCTTCTTGGAGACCTCCTGCTGGTACGCCCCCAAGCATGGCGACAAGAACTTTTAAGGCAACATCACCAGCTATTCTACCGGCAGAGTAGCGCTTCCCCCATAGCCGGGCAAAGCATACAGTGTCAGCGCCAGTATTATTTGCAATAGCCGATACGTTTCTGTATTCCGGAAAGTAAACAGAAAGGCGATTCATGCTGATGGAATCATTCAATCGTTCGAATTCCTCCCTAACGGCGGAGCTGACTTCATGATTAGATTTGATTGTTTGATATTCAAAAACTGGTTCCATGTTTTCGACGCGCCATTTGTCATTACTTTTATCTTTAGCATCAAAGTCGTATACCCAGTAATCATCGGGTCCTCGCCAGTAATACCCAACTCCAGCAGGTTCGGCATGAGTGACTTCGTAGCCTTTGCTTTCAAAAGCACTCTTTAATTTAGGTAGGGCATTTTCTATTAGAAGCTTGCTTGAGGATAGGCTGAGTACAGCGCTTTTACCTCCCATTCGCGGACGCATGACTTTTGCTTCACCAACTATGGCAACTCTTTTAATCGGGTTTTTATAGAGGAGAGTGTCAGAGGCTCTATATGAGATGCGTGTTTGTTGCGTTCCGCCGCAGCCCATAAGAGTGACTGAAAGAAGCAGAAAAACTGTCAGAGTGGACTGGATCCTGGTGTGATTTCCAAATGCCATAACTATCCTCCTAATTCCATGATGTTACGGTTTCGCAATCATGCCATGCTCTGAATCTATTCTCAAATAGAAAACGCTATGATAGAGGAATTAAAAGAGTTAATCAGGTTGCCTGAATTATGCTAATAGAAAGTTGTGACATACGATACCACTGGTCTCGCTGAGCATAACTTTTTCCTGTCACAACTCTATGTTGAACAGAAAACACGTCGTATACAGTGAGAGGCAGAGTGGTGTTAGGGTTTGCCTCGGCTTAGACTCGTCATCGTTCTTTATGTCAATTATTCACAAAATGTATCCATAGGGGGTGGTATTTGACAAGTAAGCGCTAGGTGTCTGGATGGTCTGTGGTGGCATGGTCAAACTAATCGCCTCTATTGAGGCTCGGTGTTGATCCAGAAGATCCTAGATCACCTGAAGCAGAAAGAAGAAGCAAGCCAGCCCAAACAATTGCTATAGAACTGTGCGACAGCGGCTGAATTGCAGTAGGGGCTATTTGACTTAGGATCCCAATACACACGTTTCCATACAAGACATTGTATTCATATCACCGCATCAGGAGTTCCTCGTACCACATGGCCTCGATGGAGTAGACTGTATAAAAAATGGTCATCAGTCTCAGCATACGTAACGTCATATCGGTTAGATTTGGTGAGCGGTGCATGGACGTCAGGCAATCTTTTTAGAGTCAGCTGTTGCTAGACCTGGGTGAAAAGGACGTTTATGCTTTCTGTACGGGGTAGTGAATTGTTGATCAGCAGGTAAGGTGGTGATTGCAATGGGGGCCAGGTACCGGTTTACTTCCTTGATATGCAGGGATGTGGCGTCTATTTTTTGGTGTAATAAGAAGGTACAAAAAACTGATCATGAAAGACAACAGGTTTTCACTCTCCATGGTAGTCACCACATCGCTAATATTTGCCTCCTGTGGCTATGATAGCGAACTGGCTCATCGAAGCCCATTGCAACAACAGGATGCAAAATCACCGCAAGCCGCTTCGCTACAACTAAAAAATCCGAGCTTCGAGCAATCTGATAAATTTCCTAAAGGCTGGGGTTTTTCACAGCATGCAGGAGAACCGGCGTACGCAGTATCCATCGACACAACCAACAGTACCGATGGCAAAAACAGTTACCGAATCGAACGCAAGCTGGTTCAGGCTTGGGGTATGGTCAATCAATGGTTACCGCTTGATAATGCCACGGGTAAATCGATCAAACTGACCGCTATGATCAAAAGCGAAAACCTGGGTGCAGATGGATTCGACCTCAATCTGGTGTTTCGAAAAGCAAACCGAAAGTTTATTGAGAAAGTCGGTTCTGAAGCCATCACAGGCACCAATGACTGGCAAAAGATTGAGGTCACAGGCGTTGTTCCGGCAGGTACGGCTCATTTGCAGATTACAGGAGTATTGAATGACGCAGGTACTGCCTGGCTGGATGATATTCAGGTTCGCATAGTCGAAAAGGATTGATAGGCATCTACCAAGCGTAAGTGAACATCCAGTTCGAAACTATTACTATTACCTATACCATCTTCCCACTCCCTTGGTAAATGGACCTTACTCCACCTGTTTGTGTAGGGTGGGGCCATGCCCCACCAAACAAGTCGGAATAAAACATCAAACAATGCATGTGGTTTGTATATAAGTACTAGTAGGTACTACCCACTTAATAATCAATCCGAAAAAGTAGCATAGATGCGAAATATGGGTTCAGGTAATAGTCCCTAGGTCAGCGTATGTTTAGATAGGGTGTGTTGGAATTAATTTAAAACAAAATCTTAAATTTTAACCCTATTATTTGTATCTCGACTTTTGCGAATTAGCTCATTGCTGGCGATATTTTTAGATGATTTGGCAAGTCTATCGTAGAGAACTATATTCACTGTAGCAGCAAGATTTAAACAACCTGTTGTTGGAATATATACAATAGCGTCGGCTCTATCGATTGTAGCTTGAGTTAGAGTGCCATCTTCCGGACCAAAAACATAGTATGCATTCTCTGGATGTACAAATTCCGGCAGTGGTGTTGCACCCTCAACTAACTCAACACAGACTAAGCAATGATCCTTAGGGGTGTTTTCTAGAAGTGATGTCACTCCGGTTAACGGTATCTGTAGTGCAGTGCTTTTAGTATCAGTTTGAAAACGTTTTGCTCGATCATACCGTTCACCTGTATAGAAGATGGCGTTGACCTGAAAGCATCCGGCAGCACGTAAAACAGAACCCACGTTTATCGGGCTTTTGGGATTAACCAAACCAATTGTTACATTTGACTGGCTCATCATTCGATTCTGCCATATAAGGGTGTAGAGAAAAAGAGTATTTAGGTAAACCTGTGAAATATTGTATCTAGAAGCTCATAATCTTCCTGGTATGAGTTTCATAGTTTTGTGTGTAAATGGTGGACGTTCGATTTGCTGCAGGTATGTACATTTTAGTGTGCATACAGCACCTTTACGTTTTTTTAGTGCCCCGGTTATATAATTACTGTGTGATTATCGTAATTAAATATTGAAAATTGAAAATTAGTCTGAAGTATCGTTAATCAAGTAAAATCAGCCTGGTTATTGATCATTGTCAATAGAACACTGCCAGCCCAATGCTTCTAATTTCTTAATGAACTCGATAGCATTTCGTTCACAATAATTATCTTCATTTTCTGCCTTCCATAACGTACGAGGCATTACGTTTTCATTTGGCTTGGTATAGTAGACTTTGCACGGTAATCTGCTGGGTTCATTTGGATAGAATACAACGATGTGTCTTGTTAGCTCCGCATAGTTACAAGTCCATGAATTAGCAAAGCTGTCGGTTGGTGTAATAAAGACAGTTAGTAGAAGTACCCAGGGTTTATAAATAAAATATTTCATGATATCACTCCAAATACACAAAAATATAAGCTAGATAACCAGAAAATAATAATTAAAATTTACACTAGTTCAAATTTTAAAATTAGAATTCAGTGGGTGACTTATTAATTTATAGTGGTTATTGTAACGCCATAAATCGTGTCGGAAAAGAACTAGGGTAGTCACTCTTTAGTGCTGCATTACTTGAAAAATATTACTTTCAGTAACATCAGACTGAAAAGAATTCAAGATATCTTTTGAATTGAGTGCTCCGGCATTACGTCGTAGTAGGCCTACTTCACATCTTTTAGCTTCTTCCAATACGAATCTGTACTTCTTTTGTTTGCCCAAGAAGACATAGTTCAAAGCTTGCATGTTGTTGGTTGAAGGCAATCCCAAGCTTTAGCTGTTTTTCCTTTATGATGATCGTTTTGCAAGTAAAAGTAAGTGAGTCTATATGGCATGTAATACATTTCCAAAAGATAATACGCCTTTGTATTATTTTAAAACAGTTCGGAGGCTTTGGGTAATGCTGTCTAATTTTTGGTGGATTTCTTGAACTCCTCCACTGGAAATGCATTTTTATAGGCGGCTAACTGCGTATTTAAATCTTTGCCAGGCCATTAGTCATCCCAAGCTCTCTGTTAAGACCTTCGTAAATGGCGCTCTTAGTTCTGGACTTTAGCTCTTCTGGTTTAACTTCAAATTTAGTCGCAAATTCCCTGCCAAAGTATGAATAGAGGAATATGCTATTATTGTCTCACCTCCTGAATTTTATTGTTTTATGTAATAAATCACTATTTGAAATCAGCATGAATGACGAAATTCCACAAAACGGCAGCATGAAAAACATAGACGGTGTCAAACACATTTTCTACGATGGTTATTGGATCAAGCGATACCACGCACCCGTTGATAACCTGTCTGACAAAAAACTGCTTATCCAATCCCTCACCCGCCGCCTGTTCAACCATATGGAGCACGGTATCAATATCCCGGGCCGTCTTCTGGATAAGGTGCGAGCGGATTATGAGGCTGAATCCGAACCCAGTAGAAAACGGGTTAGAGGTGCGATGTTGGCAGGTGCGTTGTTCAATCGTGCAGCTGATATCTTTAACGAGCTGGTTGAGTTGGAAGCGTGTGGTGTTCATATAAAAACCGAGAATGAGTTGATGCGCACCTGTGGAGAGTGCCTACAAGAAGCACTCGAACTAGGTAAGTTGGCTCGACACCGCAATGGCGATGCAGGAATCGACGAATTATGGGGTGAGCCATTCAAAGCTTTTGTCATGTCGATCGAGGATTTCTACCAGTCACGCTATGTGAAGATAGCGCTTACCATGCAGAACATCGATAAGGTCGCCGGGCACATGATCGGATGCCTGCGGAATAACCAAGGGCACAAGGAGTTGGAGTCGATGATCAGGAACTATGCCTGTATGGCACGACGTAAATGCGAGATTCTCAGAACCGATCCAGACATCTTCGACGCTTGGGTAGAGTTTGTCGTGGCAGGTGAGGCGATAACCAACTACACAGCACAACAAGCGGAATCAAAAGCCGATAATGGAATCCTCGATGAAATCGATTCCCGCTACATGCTGGAACAAGGTGTTGAACTGATCGCAGACATCACTCGCGCGAGAACTTCGATGCCAAGCAGTACGAAACGATACTTATCTCTATGCGAACAATTCAAAAGCCGAAAGTCCAGGGATACAATGTAATGGTTAGTTTAATTAACTTATCTATTCAAGCTTAACTATCACTAAACAGGTAGATTTCTAACTAATATTTCATATCCAAACAATAAACATGGACACCAATATCTGTTAGTAGCTCTATCATGAGTTATAGTTGAATCATGTGGTTTCTAAATATGCTTAGGAGGCGGCAATGGCATTATCCCGCAAGAAACAGAAATCACCCTATTGCCACAAAAAAATCGAAAATATGTATTGTCCAATTATAAGTAATTATTGTTACTTATAATATCTGTAGGTGTCCATTATTACTTTCAAATGATTTCTGCCCCTGTTTGTATCATTCCGTACCAATAAATTGTCAAAAGAGCCATAAATCTGTAATGAGTATTTATTGTGTATCTGTAACAGACATACACTTTAAATCCATCCTCGTTGCCAATGGATCACTATTCGTTAATTGTTTGTCACGAAGGTAGTTCATGACGCTTTTTGCTGTGAATTTGGTCACGGGCAATATATCCATGCCAATGCTCTTCAAGCCTTTTGCTGTCCATTCGTTGCAAGTATTCAACATATGATAACTACCTGTGCCTTTATAGAATTGGCTGTCGCCATAAATACCTTCATCGAGTGGTTCCACTTCAGACAATCTGCTCTTACTGAAGCTATTTGAAATAAACTCCACCAATGAGGTGATCTCTATGTCACTCAAACAAAGCAGTTCTATTTTGCTGTTGCCGAAATAACCACTGACATTTTCAGGAACGGCCACTGCATGAACCACTGTTTCGGTTGGCCACAAGATTGCTTTTAATGCGAGACCGGTGGTGATCTCCTTAGCCTGATAAAACTTCTTGTCACCCCAACCGAACTCGATATTGATGCTAAGTCCAAAACGATCCTGTAAAGCGGGAATGGACTCATATACTTTTTTTGATGGGATTACAAAACCGGTATGCCAGTCATGACTTACGACATAGACTTGGTGATGTCCAGCTGAGTTATATTTATCAGCATGTTGAATGACATTAGGCTTATCAGAACAGGCAATCATGGATAATAGGCAGGCAAGCAAGATCGATGCCTTCATACATTGGCGGATTAGTGTTTCTATCAGCCAGTCTGCGTTGATAGTCGTCTCCTTACACAGAGGCTTTCGAAGACCTGGACGCGAGATACTTAGTCATCGGGCTAATAATATTGTATCCGCTGCTTTGTAGGCTGTATAGGGTTGCATGGGGAGAAACCGCTACTGGCTAAACCTTCGAGACAGGTGACATTTAGACGTAAATCGCGTAAACGTTAAACGGGTCAGCCATCAATTGAAAAGTAATATTTAGATGAGTTAACGGGGCGTAGCTACGAACACCGTAGAGACTGGGTAGTGGAAAACCTCTAGCAACTGGATAGGGTATCCTCAATCTCCATTTGTGCCTATGCCGTGATGTACAACTACACCCATACTGTACTGAAGATCGATCGTGAAGTTGCATTGAAATGGTGTCCGGTTTGTGCTGTTTTCTTCCTTTAAATGATGCCTGTCCCTGTGTTTCATATTCCGCATATTCCGGGACACCCAATATTTATTAGTAGTAATAACATTGGAAAATATCTCGGTATCTTGTTGATTCATCTTGTTTTTAGTATATGTAAATGATAGGTGTCCCGATTTGTTTTCCGCAGCCATTATGCTAATAAACCCCAATATTTACCACGATGAAGGAACTTGGATTTGGGGTTATACATCCCAATATGGAGACAAACCACTGACAAATGCCTGTAGTCCAGGCAAGCGAAAATGGTTGGAGCGTTCATAATGGAAAAATGGTTAAAAGGCACGATAGTCGAAAAACGTCACTGGAGTGATAAGCTCTACTCGCTGCGCCTCAAGGCACCGGTGGATGCCTTCATCGCTGGGCAGTTCACCCGTCTGGCCCTCGAAATCGACGGCGAGCGTGTGGCGAGACCCTACTCATTCGTCAACCCACCACAGGATGAGCTGCTCGAAGTCCATTTCAACGAAGTGGAGAACGGCCCATTAAGTCCCAGGTTAGCTGCACTGAAGCCGGGCGATCGGATCTGGGTTTCTGCCAAAGCCAACGGTTTTTTCACCCTCGATCAACTGCCGCAGAGTGAAAATCTCTGGATGATCGCTACTGGAACAGCGTTGGGTGTCTATCTCTCCATTCTGCGTACCGAGCTTCCATGGCAGCGATTCCTACAGATCGTCCTGGTACACAACGTCCCCTACAAGGATCAACTCAGCTATTGTGAGGAGATCACCAATCTGACACAGCGTTACGGCGAGCGTTTCCGCTATCTACCGATCATCAGCCAGGAGCAGGTGGATAACGCCCTCCTGGGGCGCATTCTGGCCGCTCTCGAGGATGGTCGTCTTGAGAAGCATGCGGGTGCTGCACTTACCTCAGAGAAGTCCCACGTAATGCTTTGCGGGAACATGGGTATGATCCGGGAGGTCTCTGCAGCCCTCGAGTCCCGTGGCATGCGCAAGCATCGCAAGAAGGAGCCGGGGCACTTTACCACGGAGAAGTATCACTGAGTCTCGATTGGCAGATTAATGTCGAATGCACGCCCATTCCAGACTAAGCTTCTCGATGTCTCAACAAATAGTGTCCCCATTCTTTCATTAAAGCGTTTTTATAATGGCAAGAAAACTTCAGTTTTGACAGGTGTCTCCATCCTTGTTATCCGCTTTGCCTTGATATCCAAGGAACTCAGTAACATCTGGAAAGCCCCAATTGGATCAGTTAACTCTTCAGTGGTTTGTTGAAATCCATCCAATACTTGTTCTTGCTCATCTGATATGTCGCCAGCCAAGTCGTAAACTGCTTCAATTAAATGTGGGACCTTCATTTGATCATTTATAAAGACGAGTTTATCTCGTATTTTGTCCCATTTCTCTATACTCATCTTGGAGTGCCTGGCAAGTTTTCGTCTTGCTCGGTTAACATTAACCTCGACACTGTAAGATAACCCGGACTCGATAAGCTCATCCATGAGTTCATCTGTTATATTAACGCCAATCGATGCTAGGATTTGCTGGGTTTTTTCACTCTTTAACTGTTCGGCACTCCAGCTCCACTCTGTAGCGTCCTCATAACTCTCGATAAAAAAATCTTTAGGTTCGGTGATCTTGATAAGGTTCTTATCTTTCGGAATCTCACTCTTGAGTGCTTTGATAAAATCAAGAATAGAATTTGATTCGTTATACTTAATGATATGATTTTCGGGTCGACTATCAAAAAGGGCATGTTGGTTTGATGTTATACAGATACTTCCTGCGTCTAACTTGCATGCAACCTCGTATATGAATCTGACATCTTTCTGATTAATATCAGAGCTGCCTTCATATATTGCCGCTATAACCTGATTTTTGAAATTCCAAAGTGATATTCGAATCAACGCAAAGCCGCTGTGGGTGAAATAGTATCCAACGTGTGCGGCGCCGACTCTTTTGAGTTCTGATTCACAATAGTCGAGTTTCTCTCTCTCCTTCCATTGATCAATATTTGAAGGCTCCAGGTCCATTACTTGTGAGGGTAGTACGGACGTCGCTTTGGAAATATCTGAATTTTGTTGACGTTTTACAAAACGATACAATTTCCAGGCGTAATAAGCAGCAATGAGGAGTAGTATTAAAAAAATTATCCCTAGAATTTGTAAAAACATAGTCATCCTGCCATTTCAAAACGTTGATGTTTGTATTTAAATAGTGTTTTTAAAGTAAAAACAATCCTTGTGTAATGCTAGTTCCTAAACACGATTAGGATTGATATATCGGTTTAATAACAACCGGATAGTAATCTAAAAGTACATTGTCTCTTTGATTTCACTTGTTTAAAAAATATCTACAGCATTCTTACTAACAGACGGATTGACTTCGCCGCTCAATATTTGGGCTGTTAGTTCAGGATTTAAAAGGGCTCTGACCCCTTTTTTTTTATATCCCTGCTAAGCTCAATGACAAGATGGCATGACCCGGCGACGTTTAGATTAAGCCTGTTTGATCTTTAAGCTTCGCTCACGCCCTTCAACACCCCGATAACGGCAAAAATAGGGTCTCCAGTGCCTCAAAAGGCTTCGTGCGGTCATTTCTGAGTGTTGTACGGTCGGGTATCTCAGGGTGTCCGTTATCTGAATCATATAATAATTAATTTTGCTGTTTAATTATTGCAGATAAATGTTAGGCGTCCCGGTTTGTTTTATTGGATTATACCTTGGTATCTTATTGATTTATAGTTTCTTTCTGTAAATATAAATGATGAGTGTCCCGGTTTATCGTCGCGCGGTTTATCGTGGCTAATCTGGTTATTGGATAAAATGCTGGGTGTCCCCAATGCCGGGGGGTGTCCATCTATGTCTTGTTCGTTTTATTTTTGTTGGGCTTCCCATGGATTGATGATGGTTACCCCTGTCGATTTAAAGTCGACCACATTCCGGGTCACTACAGTCAAACCATGAACTAGAGCGGTGGCCGCAATATAGGCGTCTCGCTCCGGGCGAGGGTCGGGAACATGTAGTTGCGCACATCGAAGCGCTACAACTTCATCGATCGGTAATGTACGGTCGGTAAATTCCGGGAGAACACGGTTGTCCATCCAGGTGCGCAACAGCGCCCCTTGAGCAGTATCACGACGCTCCACGCGTAAAATGCCAAGTTCAAGTTCCATGACGGTTACAGCCGAGATGTAGAAATTGGTGGCATCCAAATCTGACAGCCATTGGGTTACGTTGTGATCAGCCTTACCATTGCCGGCCTTGCGCAATTCGGAAATGACGTTGGTATCGAGCAGAAACATCAGTCAAATTCCGCTGGTCGAGGAAGCTCACGCGAATGGTGAAGCTCAATCTCGATATCGGCAATACCCGGCATGGACAGTGCCTCAACGAGGTTTCTATGTTGACCCGTTAGTCGCTGGTATTCCTCGATACTCAACAGTACATGTGCCGGCTTGCCGCGATCCGTGATAAACACCGGGCCATTTTTGGCCGCTTTCTTGGCGCGACTCACGTCCTGATTGAGATCTCGGCTGGATAGCGTCGTGATGGTCATGGCGGTACCTCCTGAATAGGATGCCTAATGTAGGTACGTTACTACATTATTTGCCGTTTGTACATTTACAGTCAAAATCAGATCGGTGTACCCATCATCTGAATTTATAAATATAATTATAAATCAATAAGATAATGACAATTATTGCTGTGCGATTATTGTAAATAAATGTTGGATGTCCCGGTTTGCTTGACCCACCGATTCTCGAAAGATTACAGATCGACTCCAAACATTGGTTCTATATGACGCAGCATTTCGAAAGTCGCTTCAAGGGTTTGGTGGGTATGAGTCACTCACTCAAAGCCGTTTGCCAAAAACTGGGTTATTGGCGAACGCCGAATCTTGGGGCAGTGCAGTCGCTGCTTACCTAAGAAAAGACGCTCATAGGTCATGAAGTATAGGTTCAGAAAATGCTAAGAGTCCTATGTGTTAAATGCTGAGAATTTAACGACGTCTAGCCTCGCAGTCTGTCCAAAATTCAATCATATTTCCTTTGAAATTCGCCAATTTGTGCCACATGTGGTGAGTCTCATATTTGCACGCTTGGTTGCTTTACCGCAATTGAGAAAGCTTATTTTTGGCTGTGTGTCTTGTTTGTTCTATTTTCCTTGCTATTTCAGGGTATCAATTAACTGTTTTATGGTGGTTAGTTCCCTTTTATGTTATTGATTATCAGCACTATACTCCTCCTTGGCAGGTAGCGCTGATAGAATCGGAAAAGTTGGATTGTTCGCACACCCCTCATCCTGTTCGCAGCGTCTAACGTAATATGTATCCGGTGATCCTCCGTCATCTCTGAAATTTGCACCGGCAGAATAAACATGCCCCATTTCTTTTGAATATTTAAGATTTGTACCATCAAATGGGTCGATTGGCATCGATGAAAGGTAGTTGGGTATGAGTTCATGCAGGCTTTCCGGAAGTTCACCATGATCAAATTTATAACTTGAAACTGCAATGGCAGCTTTAGTAGCCTCAATATGTACATGACCAAAGCATCGTCTAGTGAAATATTCCTTATATACTCCGGAGTCATTCATCCACAGATCTGCTAGTGCATTTGGTGTAATTAGATCAAACCATTCGACATCATCTACGTTAACTTCCCCAGGCAAGTTTACTTCATTGCAAAAAGCTAAGGTCTCTTGAGATAATAGCTCGTAGTGCTGTGCTAATTTACTTAGCGTACGATTCTTATGAATATAAAACTTTGGAAATAATGCTTGCATCAAATTAAATAGCTTCTCCTTAGTTGTCTGTTTACCATAACTGAAATCCTTATCTAAATCAGTGTTCCACCAGTCTTGGCTCTTCCAATAATCAGACCATCGATTTTTTAGCGGCCTATTTGTAATCATATCAATCATGTTATTTGTAAATAAAAATTCACCTGAAAATATCTGGGGAAATAGATCGTGATGATAAGATGGAATTCGGTTAACTATAGCTAATAGTTTCTTGAATTGTTTGCTGTTCATGTCGTAGTCATTAGTAAGCTGATTCAGCCAGGTTAAAGCTTCGTATTGCATGACAAGCCCAATCATGTGAGAGATCAGTTCATTACCGGATTGGGTTTTTATTTTTTGTGAAAAATCAGTTGCATAAATGGCGTACTGTATGGCTCTCTCGATGTTATTGTTCTTGGCGTCATGCATAGACTTGACGATTAGCATACGTGCAATTCCTATTATGGTTTGGTAGTTTGGTAGCACACTAATATCTTTACTTTTTGGAAATTTGAAGTATGGATAGTTGAGCGAAGATATAGCACTATTCATGTGCTGATCTCCTTCGGAAATCACTTGAGCTATAAATACTTCATCCCATGCTTCTGAGTAAACATGCTGGCGCAGTTGATGAGAGCAATCTCTATCACTCAAAAGTATGAAATCTTTCGTTTGGGTGTAGGCGAGTTCTGTATATCCGTTTTGTGAATCTGGTAGATCCTTGAGTTGACCTAGTAACCCACGGTCATCATAACCAGTACTGTCTATCGAGCCAATAGATAATCCTACTGCAACAAACGCAACAAGAGCGAAAAGAATATAAAGTGTTTTCCTGAAATACTTCACTGGGTTCAATAGTCCTTATCAGACAATGTCAGTTTAATAACTAGATTGATCTAGGTTTTCAATCCTTCTATGGTATCTCCGGCCCTTCTAGTATCGGGTAAAGCAATATTTATTGGTGATAATATTACTGGTTCGATGTTTTGTACCTTATAGTCAATGCGTGGTATCCAATAATCATTTGTACTAACAATAATGGTAGATTTTTCAGTGGATTATTGATTTATTTGTAAGTGTAAAAAGATGGGTGTCCACATTGTCCTTGCTTTTCTGTCCAAGATTCAATCATATCTCATTAGAAATTAGCCAATTAGAACAACAGGTGGTGATCCTCGCATATGCAGGATTATTTGCATTATCGCAATTGAGGAAGCTAATTTTGATTGGGTGTTTCGTTTGTTTCCAAGTAATGCTTGTCCTGGTATTTCTTTCCATTTAAGCCCAGATTTGATTAATT
The DNA here is from genome assembly GCA_040506275.1 of Candidatus Thiodiazotropha sp. DIVDIV. Classification (GTDB taxonomy): domain Bacteria; phylum Pseudomonadota; class Gammaproteobacteria; order Chromatiales; family Chromatiaceae; genus Thiodiazotropha. Next base: position 153,067 of record JBEVXD010000003.1, on the reverse strand, counting down.
TTTAAAATTAGCATGTGCAGTTGGGCAAATAAGGTTTGAATTTTTTGAAGGATATAACGTTTTATGACTGTAATATCCAAACCCTAAGCTTGCAGATAGAAAAACTATGCCGTGTACATTAGATTTTACTAGTAAAAAAAACGAAAAACCTAGACACATAAATAGTGCCAAGATATAGGAAGCTAACAGCAGGGATACAAGAGGGTGGAAATGGGAGCTAGTGCGCCAAATGCGCTTAACGGCATGGATCATGTGTACCTCGTGCAAATATCTTGCGGTTAAATTTGCGTCCGTGCCGCGCTCCATGCTAGCGAAATACACCATGCCTATACTTGGCTCACTTTTTAGGTGTATCTTTGCTATTTTCCATTAGATTGTGGGTATGTCAACTAATTTGTTCTCCAAACTCATTACTCCTCAAGATGAGGTGCGCGTTAGCACGAATTTCGTACATAAATTGTTATGAGTCAGCTAGATCAAATTATGACTATCCCGATTTGCTTTTGGCTACTATAGCACCGCCGATTTACACATATCCATCCACAATACCCATATTATTTATTAACTCATAGAAAAATCGTGATTTCGTTAGTGGTTTATCAGTACAGTAGGAATTTAGGTGGGTGTTTCGGTAATTCTAACCAACCGTAAGCTTGACAGGATCAGAATGGGTGACCCGATTTGTGTCGCTTAACTTACCGGTATTGTAGGTGTCCCGGTTTTCGTTCCCGATATTACTCTCTTTGTGTGAGATTTTTGATTTTTCACCAAATTTTCACCCCGTATAATTTTTGACAGCGAATATAACGCTATCCATGCATATAGGCTGCCAAAAGGAACTGTAAAAACAAGTTGAGAGATCATCTCCGAGAAGTTCGCTTTACTATCGCTATGCAGTATGAAAGGCGAAAAGATAAAAACTGCAGATAAAAAATATGCTGTTATGTATATCCCTTTTCGCCATATACGAGACCATTTTCCTGCATATTTCTTTTTAAACTCTATTTTCAAATTACCTTCAATATTTAGTTCTTTCATTAATTGCTTCGATAGAATGTAATCTTTCAAGCATCTAACCGGTTTCTCTAATGATAGTATGTACTCAATCTCCTCACCTTTTACAGCTTCGGTTCCGGCTATTGCATGATATCCTTTTTCCTTAGAATAGGGATGTAGTTTAATATCCTTAACTTCTTTTAAAAACTTCTTGGAGAACTCATATTCCTCCCGATATTGCGACTTTTTCCATCCCTTCACCTGATAAATATATCTCCAAAATATACCTATGGCGGCAAGAATAATTGCAATTAATTTTATACCAATTTCTATGTCCATATCTCTACTGCCTGTAAACCTAAACGTTTAAGAAATTCCAGGACACCCAATATTTACAACTAAATATTTCATTGGATCATACCTTGGTATCTTATTGATTTATAGTTTCTTTCAGTAAATATAAATGATGGGTGTCCATGTTTGCTTTCAGCTGGTAAATAATTGATGAGTGTCCCGGTTTATCCGCATGTTGTTACAATGGGTGTCTTTGTTATTAATGATTGAGAAGCCGGATATATGTCTAAGGCCGTTTTTTCTCAGACTGTGAAACCTTGGGTAGATGATTATGAGGCAAAAAATGATTACTTAATACTTGACTGATCTGGGGTGTCCATATATATCCCGATTTGTTGACGAATTATAGTAACGAATTTATGAATACAATTATTAGTTCAAAATCGCAGATCACAGCGAAAAGACCTAGAGATAGAGGTAATATAAATGACCAAAAGTAAACTACAAAATATTGTGTAATCTTTAGTTGCAGAACTTCTCTCTTTATAAGTCTTTCCAGCTTTCGATATTGTTTTGCATCAGTATAAAAATACTCAAGCATACCGGAAATATTTTTCACTTCTTTATCATAATTACACATCATCGCTTTGTTTATTTCTGTATACCCCTCGTCGAATATAAAACCAGTATCATAGTTTGCACGGAGATTGTCTAGTACAGATTGCGCATTATTCGGCCCCACCATATCTTGTAAATTTTGCAATATTTGTCGCGAAAGTTTTTCAGACTGTTCTTTATACACTCTTCTATGTGAACTTAGGTGGCTATGCACTCGTTTAAACTCATGATCAATCTCATTCATTCTCTGTGATAAGTGAGCCAAAGCTCTCAACTGATCTTCATTTACTGTATTTCTATTTGTAATGTGCCACCCTTGGACATCTGTAACAAAAGAGAGAGTATAGCTAATAATGTGATAGGCAACTATGCAGCCAAGGGCCCCTAACAGCGTTTCCGATGGAAGATTGGTCATTGGTAATTCAATTGCGCCTGGGCCATAGGTAATGCCAATAATGACTATCGAAGAAAAAACTAATAAATTCCTTTTAGCAAGCCGCGTATTTTGGCCAATTGGATCCCTTGCGAGTACTTCCTTGTTGCTTGAATATGGTTTGCTTCCCATAATTTAATTCACAACCCTTCTTTTTGGTTAATGCAAGTCTAAAGTACTGATAGATAGTAATGTTGGTATGTTAGTTAAAAGGGCTCTGACCCCAATGCCGAGAATCTCAACTCGCCCATCAAGTAGTTCTGGGATGCTTATAGCTTCATTCTTATTTCTTTCGTAAAATTCTCGGCATTGGGGTCAGAACACAATAAACGCTAATATTAGAAACAATTATGTTCTGACCCCAGTTTCCAGTTTTCTTCGGTTTGTTGGCCATCTGGCATTTGTCTTTTGAATGGGATGTAGGATGCGGTGAGGCACGAACCGCATCAATAACAGAATGCAGTGATTCACAAACATCAATGATGCGGTTCGTGCCTCACCACATCCTACGTAATAAGCTTACCGCACGTTACGAGTTAAGCAACACAGAACAAGTGCCGCAGAATTATGTGGGTTTCAACTGATTGTTAGAATAGCATTCACTTTGCTGTGAGCTGTATTTCAGTAATTTCTTCACTAGAACCAGAGCCTGACTTATTAATCCCTGAGCACGAAACCTCACCATATTTTGGAATAGAGAGTATTTGGCCCATTCTAGGCTCGCCATAAGGTAAACCTTGAATTGTTTCTATTAGTAGTTTTCCACTATCACTCTCTCGCCATATTGTGGTTTTCTGAGTCATGTTATTTCCTTGTGATATCTGTATTTTCTATTTAGTTTTAACTTTAATCAGATGACCAGTGACATCAACATCTAAACCTAAAAATAAACACAACCATCTGATCCATTGCTGGTAACGATATTATATCTTGGTCTTAGACAGCCGAAGTGAAATTCAAAAAACCTACCAAGAATTTTTCTTGTGCTGATGAAAAGCGATCGATAAGTAAACGAAAAACCAGGCAATGGCGCAAAGCGCCAAAGCCCGCCCGCAATTGCGGGTAGAGAGGAGAGTCGTAAAACTCTTTTCAGGTATGTCGAAGCGTCTGCTTCGGCAAGCGTCCCATCTGCTGCGATAAATTCGCTTTCCATCGGTCAATCGTTTTGGTGATTAATTGGGTCCGTCCACATACTGGGCATTCGTATCTCGATTGTTCGGTGTGCCCCTCCTGCTGGGTTTCCAGTTCGGCCATGAGAGAAGTGCAATGTGAACAGTGCATCTGATTTACCTCTTGTTGCAGCGCTTCAGTTCAGTCCCATTTCAACGCGCCACCGGCTTGGTATTCGGTGACTCGTGTTTCAAAAAAGTTTTTCTCTTTCCTTAAATTCGCCTGCTCGTCGAGCCAGGGTAGGGTGGCTTCTGCACCTGGGAAAGGCTCATCGATACCGAGCTGTCTGGCACGGCGGTTGGCAGTGAAGCGGAATTGGCCAATGTGGTCCTCTTTGGAGTAACCGAGGATCGGATCGCGCAGGATGTAGCTGGCGTAACCGATCTCTGCAGCTTCGGCTTCGTCCCACATTTCACGCAGGGCCTGCTTGTCGAGGGTGATGTTCTCTTCAAGGATGATCTGTTTCACCACGCGGATGCCGAATGAGGCGTGCATCACTTCGTCGCGCATGATGTATTGCAGCTGTTCGGCAGTGCCTTTCATCAAGCCGCGACGTTGCAGGGCGAAGATCGGGCTGAAGCCGTTGTAGAACCAGCAGCCTTCGAAGATGGCTGCAAAGTAGATGTAGGCCATGACGAAGTTCTGCAGCTCCTTTGGATCACGCAAGTCGATGTCGGCGCGCATGATGGAGGAGAGGCGACGGTTGGTGTTCTGGATCTTTTTGTTGATCTCTGGCACGACCCGGTAGCGGTTGTAGATCTCACCCTGATCGAGTCCGATGGTCTCGATGCAGTGTTGATAGGTCCAGGTATGCAGGGACTCTTCGTAGACCTGACGGGCCTGGTATATCTGCAACTCAGGTGCTGACATCTTCTCCATTACCGCCAGGCCGATGTTACGCATTGCCAGGATGTCGGAGGTGGTGAGGTAGGAGAGTACGTTCTCGTAAACGTGACGCTCTTCCAGGGTCAGTTTGTGCTGGTAGTCGTGGACATCCTGAGCCATGTTGATGTCCAGGGGAGTCCAGTGGTTTTTGTTGGCGTTGAGAAAATACTCCCAGGCCCAGGGGTATTTGAAAGGGGCCAGCTGGTTGATGTCGGTCATGCCGTTGATGACTCGTTTGTCATCCGGGTTGACCGGTTCCATCACCTCGGCGGTGTACGCTTCAGCCTGCTCTTCTACCTGCAGCGCCTGGACTGCCTCTTCCACCACATGAGGGTGAGCCGGTTGGGTTTCAGTCGCTGGCGCAGGGGTGCTTTTCACCGGTGCAGGTTTGGCGAGTGGATCGTCCCAGTTCAGCATATTGTGTTCCTCTCTCTATTCTTGATCACTTGGTGGTTCTATTGGCAGGCTTCGCAGTCGGGGTCGAGGATGGAGCAGGCCTTGGGGGCTTCACCACCACTGCCTCCAACCAGATCGACAGCGCCGCTGTTACTGCCCTGCTGGACTGAAGTTTTCTCTGCGCCGGTGGCACCGATAGAACGCAGGTAGTAGGTGGTTTTCAGACCACGCACCCAGGCCAGTTTGTAGAGGTTGTCGAGCTTTTTGCCAGAGGGCTCAGCCATGTAGAGGTTGAGCGACTGCCCCTGGTCGATCCATTTCTGGCGACGGGAACCGGCCTCTACCAACCAGCGGGGATCAATCTCAAAGGCGGTGGCGTAGATCGCTTTAATCTCGTCGGGAATGCGGTCGATGGGTTGCAGTGAGCCATCATAGTATTTGAGATCGTTGATCATTACTTCATCCCAAAGGTCGAGCTTTTTCAGATCGTGGACCATGTAAGGATTGACCACGGTGAACTCACCGGAGAGGTTCGATTTGACGAACAGGTTCTGGTAGGTCGGCTCGATGGACTGACTGACACCACAGATATTGGAGATGGTGGCAGTGGGGGCGATGGCCATGGTATTGGAGTTGCGCATACCCTGGTTGCGTACTTTTTCACGCAGGGTTGCCCAGTCCAGGGTGTGGCTCTCATTGACCTGCAGGTAGTCGCCTCGCTCAGCCTTTAACAGTTTGAGTGAGTCGATGGGCAGTATACCCTGGCTCCATAGGGATCCTTCATAGCTGGCGTAACGTCCACGCTCTGCGGCCATGTCAGATGAGGCCTGGATGGCGTAGTAACTGACCGCTTCCATGGCTTGGTCGGCGAAGTCGAGGGCCTCTTCCGAGGTGTAGGCGAGACGCTGTTTGTAGAGCGAATCCTGGAAGCCCATGATGCCCAGCCCAACAGGACGATGGCGCAGGTTGGAGTTACGTGCCTGGGGTACGCTGTAGTAGTTGTAGTCGATGACATTGTCGAGCATGCGCATCGCAGTGGTCACGGTCTTTTCCAGTTTCTCCCGGTCGAGGCCCTGTTCGTTGGTGTGGGCGGTGAGATTGACCGAGCCCAGGTTACACACGGCGATCTCCTGATCATTGGTGTGCAGGGTGATCTCGGTACAGAGGTTGGAGCTGTGAACCACGCCCATGTGTTGATTGGTGTAGCGCAGGTTGCAGGGATCCTTGAAGGTGATCCATGGATGGCCGGTCTCGAACAGCAGGCCGAGCATTTTGCGCCATAAGTCGAGGGCGTTGACGGTCTTATAGATATCCATCTCGCCACGGGCCGCCTTCTCTTCATAGGCGACATAGGCCTGTTCGAAGGACTTGCCGGTAAGGTCGTGCAGATCCGGGGTCTCGTTGGGCGAGAAGAGGGTCCACTCTTTCTCTTCCGCGACGCGCTTCATGAACAGATCGGGAATCCAGTTGGCGGTGTTCATGTCATGGGTACGGCGACGTTCGTCACCGGTGTTCTTACGCAGTTCGATAAACTCTTCGATGTCGATGTGCCAGGTCTCCAGGTAGGCACAGACGGCACCTTTGCGTTTGCCACCCTGGTTGACCGCTACTGCGGTGTCGTTGGCCACCTTGAGGAAGGGGACTACACCCTGGGATTTGCCATTGGTGCCTTTGATGTGGGCACCGAGGCCGCGAACACGGGTCCAGTCGTTGCCGAGACCGCCGGCAAATTTGGAGAGCAGGGCGTTGTCTTTGACGCTGCTGTAGATGCCGTCCAGGTCGTCGGGTACTGTGGTCAGGTAGCAGCTGGAGAGCTGTGGACGCAGGGTGCCTGAGTTGAACAGGGTCGGTGTTGAACTCATGAAATCAAAGGAGGAGAGCAGATTGTAGAACTCGATGGCTCTCGCTTCCCGGTCTATTTCGTTGATGGCCAGACCCATCGCGACGCGCATGAAGAAGGCCTGGGGCAGTTCGAATCGGATACCGTTTTCGCTATGGATGAAATAGCGGTCGTAGAGGGTCTGCAGACCCAGGTAGGTGAATTGCAGATCCCGCTCTGGTTGCATGGCGTTGATCAGTCGTTCCAGGTCATATTGCCCGAGACGGCCGTCAAGCAGCTCCAGCTCTTCGGCCTGTTTGATGTAGCTTTTGAAGTAGTCGCCATAGCATCCGGCCATATCGGCCTGGGTATTGACCTGTGTATCGATGTGGAGAAAACCGAGGGCCTCACGGCGCAGAATGTCGAGCAGCAGGCGCGCGGCGACTTGAGAGTAGTTTGGCTCCTGATCGATCAGAGTGCGGGCACTCATCACCAGAGTCTGGGATACGTCGTTCTCCTTTACGCCGTCAAAAAGATTACGGCAGGCATCCTGTAGAATGCGTTTCGCTTCAACCTCGTCAAGTCCGTTACATGCTTCATGAACCAGTGCGTTCAGACGTTCAACATCCAGTGGACGTTGACTGCCATCTTCCAGAGTAACGTTGACCCGATGCTCTTCGGGAATGCCTTCGGTCTCTGCTCGCTTGGCGGCCTCTTCCTGTCTCTTCAGGTTCTGGCGCTCGCGATAGAGTACATAGGCGCGGGCCGCTTTATGCTCTCCGGAACGCATCAGGCAGAGTTCAACCTGATCCTGGATATCTTCGATGTGGACTGTGCCGTTGTCTGCCATACGGCGGGTCAGGGCACTGACTACCTGCTCGGTAAGGTCACGGACGGTATCATGGACACGACTTGAAGCCGCAGCGCTGCCACCCTCAACTGCAAGAAAGGCTTTGGTCATGGCGACACTGATCTTGCTGGGGTCGAAGTTGGTAACTTTACCGTTGCGGCGTATGACCTGAATGCCATTGTTCGAATTGGCTTGAGATTGTTGAGTTTGTTCTGGCATCTCAGGCGGTTGGGTCACTGCAACAGAAACGTCGCTATCGGCTACTGGTGTCGCCATGTCTTCTCCTAATTTTTCGTTGGCGGTCATCGTCGAGCGGTATGTCCGCGCCGAGGCCTGCACTTAACTTTATATGGTGGTAATTCTGTTTGGTCGTCTTTATGTCAGCAGATCATGGTCTGCCCGTTTTTATGTTGGGCCTTAGGCCCCGGGACCGGGTGTCATTTCCGGTCTTTATGGCCAGTTGTTGAAAAACTGAAGAACATCCGTCTTTCGAAACCAGTAAACACAATATATATCCTATTTGGCGGATGTCAACCACAACATGTTGTGCATTAACTTGTGGAAAAGGCTTGTCTATCTGTGTGCTGTTTGTGGATAACTTCTGGATAATTAGATGCTTTTTCCGGTAAATCATTGGCTTATGTGAATGTTTATTTTTTGTCCCCAAGGGGGTGATGAAAGATCTACAATCAGGATGTAGTCACTATCGATTTTGTGACATATCCTGATGTGAGGAACCCGCTTCCTATTGGTGTTTAACTTGAGTGTGTCCGTGATTGGGTTGAGCATTGGACTCAGGGAAGATTATTCCAACCTGATCAGCTGCTTGGCCTATAAAACTATTGGCATAACACGACAGAATGCGTATGGTTGGGTTCTGGGCTAACCCCAGGAATAATAATTAATTAACCGAAGATGAGGAGTTGTTTCGATGCTGGTAAGCGAAATAATGTCAAAATCACCGAAGACGGTGACTCCAGACACGAAGCTGTTGGAGGTTGTCTCACTGATGTGCCTGTTTCGTTATAGCGGTATTCCAGTAGAGGCTGATGGCAAGCTGGCCGGGATAATCGCTGAGAAGGATGTATTGCACAGAATGTTTCCAACGCTTGAGGAGGTTATGGATGGTATCTCCGCACCCGATTACGACAACATGATGATGCAGTATAAAGATGTTGTTAATTTGAAGGTGTCCGATGTGATGTCTTCAAATGTCCTTACAGTCAGTCCCGATATGCATATTCTTAAAGCTGCAACTGTGATGGTACGACACAAGTTCCGCAGAATTCCTGTGGCAGATGGTGGGCAATTGCTGGGTATGCTTAGTTTGGGTGATATTCACAAAGCTATTTTCCAGAGCAATTTGGCCAACAATATGTGTCAGTCATAAAAGAGAATTCGCTGGCTATCTAATTTTTGCCAGCTCGTATATATCAGAAACCCGAGTCTTCATTGGCTCGGGTTTTTTTGTTTTTAAGTAAAAAAATGTAATTGGAAGGCTTGGGTTGCTAATTGGGTGTAGCTGATGTTGCTTTAAAGAGGTTGCATAAACAGCTCTTGCCCAAAGCGTAGGGTGGGGCCATGCCCCACCTTCTAGCCTAGAAGGTCTCTAAATACCAAGCAGTCTATTCGCTGGCGTGATTGATGATAATGCAGTGTTTTGTGGTTGGTTTCGATAACCTGAGGAAGAGAGACGTAGCTTTGTCCTGGCATTGAGCTTTTTGGTGGGGCACGGCCCCACCCTACAGATTAATTGTAAGGTTTGGGTTGCCAATAAGGTGTAGCTGATGTTGCATAAACAGCTCTTGCCCAAAGCGTAGGGTGGGGCCATGCCCCACCTTCTAGCCTAGAAGGTCTCTAAATACCAAGCAGTCTATTCACGGGCGTGATTGACGATAATGCAGTGTTTTGTGGTTAGTTTCGATAACCTGAGGAAGAGAGACGTAGCTTTGTACTGGCATGGAGCTTTTTGGTGGGGCACGGCCCCACCCTACAAACTTTAAAGGGCTAAAAATAAAATGCCGACAAATTTGTCGGCATAAAGTCTAAAGTGCCTGTATCTTATCGACACAGGCTTATTGTTATTTTTATTCGGTTAAAACTCTCCGGTCGCACCCGCAACCATGACATCCAACATTGCCTGATTTACTCGAATTGCAATCTCTGTCAAATCAGGTGGCAACAATTCACTGTTAATCAGCATGTCGAGATTGAGCATCATCAGCCAGAGTTGTCCGTTCTTGTCCTCGACCATGGCTATGCGGCAGGGCATATAGGCGGCATAGATTGGATCGTGCATGATCATCTGCCGGGCATCCTCAGGATTACAGAACTGGAAGATGTCGAGGTAAGGGGTTTTCAGACCACGTGCCTCAAGCTCTTTTGAGACTTGTTGGCGGGCGACGAATTTAAGATTGATCTCTGTTGCTCTGGACATCAGGGCCTGTATTGCGTCCTCTTTACTCACGCCATCTTTGACGCTCATCTGCACTACAGTCTGTTTGATGTCTGTAATATTGATTTCTGGCTGCTCTGCGGCTACAGATACTGACAGAAAAGCCAGATTAATCAGAAGTGCAAGTCCCGCGGCCTTGAGTGATTTCATAGGGTTCTCCCAAATGTTATTCGTTATATTTAGTGTTGACGAGATGATGTCCAATTACTTCATGTTATTGGGTGCCAGCGAAGAGACATAGGAGAGTAGTGCTTCGATCTCTTTGTCTGATAGGTTATCGAAGGTGTCGTCTTCAGGATCATCGTCGTGTACTCGTTTGTCCCATTGAAACATCTTAATCTGGCGGAATAGATAACGAGGATATTGCAGTGCCAAAGCAGGGATGGCTTTGCGGGATTTGCCCATACCGTTTTTGCGATGACAGCTTTTACAATCCCCTTCGTAAAGGTCTCTACCAAGTGCAATATCTCCTTTCCATAGGGGGATATGGTTCAGTACAGGATTAATCTTATCAAGATTGATACTTTCATAGTAGGCTGCGATGTCATCGATATCCTCTTCGCTCAATGAGTGAAGGGACGAGGTGATCACCATCCTGGGATTGATGCGGTCTTCTTTTATGTAGGCCTCTATCTGCTTGATCATATATCCGGCAGGCGTTCCGGCCAGGCGAGGTGAGGCTGGCCCAGGAGTTCCCTGGCCATAGTGTCCATGGCAAAGTGCACAGCTTCTTGCTTGACGCTGTCCGTTTTCTAAGTCGATTGCCTGGGTTGCTAAAGGGGTGGTGAGAATTATTATAAGTAGGGGTAAGAATAGCCTGTTCATACTATCGGCACCTGTGTTGTTAATGATCGTTATTATTAACTTGGCGATTAAATAGTTTACTTTCAGCCTCAGTGAGCCTGCCTGTAGTGAGGCATCAAAACGCCGCTGTAGCTATCTACAACAGGTTTTTGATATTGAAACTAGCAGGTAGGCTCACTGCGGTCTGTCTTTATCGTATTCTAATTATTATGGGCTTCAACCATCTTCCTACACGGCACTGTGGCTCTTGGTAAGGGAATACCCTTCTCTGAGAGCCGAGTCTTGATGAAGACCATGCTTGAAGCCCTGAAAGTAATCTACTATTTTGCCGGGTTAATGTAAGTGGTAACTGCTCGGCAAATTTCTAACATTCTATCCTGAGTCTAGTGGAATAATATCCTGGTTTAAAGTGTGTTAATGGTGGAAATTTAAGTCTTCTCGTTCGTTATTAATCTACTATTGGCACCTATACTGTCGTTCATGTTGTTTTCTTTATTGTGCCGCGGCATATGCCTCGCTATATTAAACACTGAGGCGTTTAAATTAAGCGCTTCTGCAGATATAAATAATTTATCGCCACATTAGCGAACCTGTAATTTATAGTCTGGTTCGAACCATAAATTGTTCAGATGATCCTTGGATAATTACAGTGCGATATGCATTGCTCAGGCAGGTGCTGGATCTATCCAGTTAGATGTCAGGCAAGCGATCTTGAATTCAGGAGTTTCGATGAGAACGTCTATTTTGGCAGCTTTGTTAATTGGCTTGATGATGTCGGCCCATAGTGTGGCTGAACCTTCAGATGATGCAATGCGTGAGTATGAAGAGGCTATGGAACTCACGCCCAGCATGGAGAATGGTAAAAAGGTTTATCGCATCTGTGCTGTCTGTCATACCCCTGAAGGATGGGGGTTGGAAAGTGGTGCTTATCCCCAGGTTGCCGGTCAATTAGCTACTGTTTTGATCAAACAGTTGTCTGATATCCGTGCAAGAAACAGAGATAACCCGACCATGCTGCCTTTTACTTCACCGCAACTCCTTGGTGGTGCTCAGGAGATTGCAGATGTTGCTGCATATATCTCCAAGTTACCCATGAGTCCTCACAATGGTGTTGGACCAGGGAACGATCTTCTATTAGGCGAGCGTCTGTATAAGGACAACTGTACCGAGTGTCACGGTGATAATGGGGAAGGCATACTGGATGATCATATTCCTGCAATCTACGGACAGCACTACCGTTACCTGTTACGTCAGTTTGAATGGATAAAGAGTGAGAGACGTAGAAATGCTGACAAGAAGATGGTCAAGCAGATACATGGTTTCACTCATCGGGATATACGCGCGGTATTGGATTACGTTTCCCGCATTAAACCACCGAAAGAGAAGTTGGCTGAACAGGGTTGGAGAAATCCGGATTTCCCAAATTTTGCGCGGCCTGCAAATTTACATTCGGGGGCAGGCTACACCATCGATCAACGTCCACAGCGTCCTGTGAGACCAGCAAGACCCTGATAAAATCTATCTTCCAGGATAGGTCAGGTTGCGGATGGGATGTTAAGAGATAAAAAAAGCGGGGCAAAGCCCCGCTTTTTATTTTGAATCAATCCATGATCCTCAGTAGGTTTACATGAAAATATCGTTGGTGATATTAGTAAACCAGCTGTGTGCATAGGCCACTTCACGTGCCCGCATTTCTGGTGTGGCATCGGTTGGGGTAAGACCACCAGAAACCTTGGTGATTTTAGAGCCATCTTCAGCTAGCTTGTATACAGCAGCAACTGAGATGCCCCACTCTTTGCCGACGATGGAATAACAGGTATTCACATACGCAGGTGTACCCAGCTCTTGACCATTCAGCAGGGCAGCGACGCTTGCCGCACAAACCTTAGCTTCTGAGTTTGCCGCATAACCTGACTTCGGCATACCTTTGGCAATAGAAGCGTCACCAATGACATGGATGTTCTTGTGCATGGTGGATTCAAAGGTGTGCAGATTGATCGGGCACCAGCCGCTGTCATTGGTCAAGCCTGCAGCAAACGCGATCTTGCCTGCTTTCTGGTTTGGAATGACATTCAGGACGTCAGCCTTGATGGTGTCATCAAAACCGGTGGTTACGCTCATTGAGCCTGCATCAACCTTGACTACTGCGTTATCGTTTGAGCCTTGGGCACTGCCACGCCACTCGATCATAGAGTTGTCGGTCTCATAGCCATACAGCGCTTTCCAGCCCTGTGTAAACAGGCCCATCTTTGAGAACTTAGGCTTAGGATCAAGAATGACGATCTTGGACTTAGGCTTGTGCTGCTTCAGATAGTGTGCAATCTGTGAAGCACGCTCATAGGGTCCAGGAGGGCAGCGGAATGGATTGCCAGGAGGCGCAATCACTACGGTGCCACCGTCTTTCATCGCTTCAAGCTGCTTGCGCAGTGTTACGGTCTGAGAGCCGGCTTTCCAGGCATGTGGAATGGTCTCTGCAACTTTTGCATCATAGCCTTCCAGGGTTTCCCACTTGAAGTCGATGCCAGGCGCAACGATACAACGATCATAGTTAAAGCTTTGGCCGCCAGCAGTCGTGACGGTTTGAGCCTTTGCGTCGATTGCAGTTACTACATCGTGTACTACTTTGACGCCATGCTTACCGAGACCGGAGTAACCGAACTTGATGGAGTCGATGCTGCGGTCACCGCCCAATACTTCATTTGAGAGGTAGCATGTGTAGTAGCTCTTATTGGCTTCGATGAGCGTAACTTCGATAGTCGGGTCAGCCATACGCAGATATTTCGCTGCGGTTGCACCACCGGTACCACCACCGACGACTACGACTTTCTTGGAAGCGCCGAGGGCGATGTAGGGTGTCCCCATCATGCCTACAGCGGTAGCTGCACCTGCGCCTTTAACAAATCCTCTTCGGGTAATCTTCATATTCCTCATTCCCCTTTATTTTTTGCCTTGGGCGTAGAAGTTGAGTAGGGCATCGATGCCATCGTTACCCTCTTTTTTCAGCAGCTGATTGACCTTTTTCTTCATCTTCTTGGTCATTTCACGATCACCAGCTTTGTAATCGGTCATGGTGTAGTGAAGATAAGGGGTCAATTGGCCCATCAGAATGCCTGAGTCATCCTCAGCAGAGGTACCGTTGTCGGCATGACACTTTTCACAATATTTGTCATGCAGTTTGGCGCCTTTTTTGGCTTTATCAGCGTCGAAAGATTGTTTGGCTGCGACGAAGGGCTGTTTACTGAAATACTCGCCCATGGCTTTGATTTCATCTTCGCTGTATCCCTTGGCGATACGGGTCATGATGGTGGATTTAATTTCAGCATCTTTAAAACCTTGCATGACTTCTTCGAAGTAGACAGCAGACATGCCGCCAATGCTAGGTGTAGCCGGCCCAGCACTTGCGCCATAGGTGCCATGGCAACCAGCACAGGTGTTCGCCAGCATGGTGGCACTGGCGCCCGACATTAGGGGTTTCTTATCAGCAGCGAAAGCCACAGATGTTGCACTGAGTACCAGTGCCCCAATCAAGGCCCTCTTCAGATTGTTGTACGCCATGTTACCTCCTTTGGTATTTAAACAGGCTTACACTAGTTTATAACAGGACACATAACAGGCCCTGTTACACGAACCGGAACAGCAATAGTGACTGATCCTGTTGCCTAAGCTTGAGGGGAAACTTTATTACTCAATTTTATGTTGTCATTTAATGACAACATGCTGTGTCTCCACCCAGGCTATGCTCTTTTTATTTCAGAAGGCCTGACAGTTTGCTGTGTTTCTTTTTTGCCGCAATATCTGCCGCGGTGTGGCCTTCACTATCTTTATTCGTTTTATCTGCGTTGTGCTGTAATAGCAGCTTTGTTATCTCTTCAGATCCGTTGCGAGCCGCTTCCATAAGCGGCGTGACGCCATCAACATCTGCCAGGTTGACATCGGCTCCTGCCTTTAACAGCAGTTTTATTGTCTCTAATTCGCTTTGGCCTACAGACCAGATGAGAGCAGTTGCACCATCACTATCTTGTGCATTGATGTCTGGATTGTAGTCCAATAAAGCTTGTACCGTATCCACATGACCCTGATCTGCAGCCAGGATAAGTGCGGTAGAACCGTTTTTATCTTTGCTGTTTACATCTGAATGATGTTTGGCCAGCATGCTTACTGTTTCAGCGTGGCCTTTCATTGCCGCCATCATCAGCGCATTTTGACCATGCTTGTCTGAAGCCTTTGGATCAGCTCCCTTGAACAGCAGTTGCTCTACCATGTCGGTAATGCCATAGCGGGAGGCGATCATCAGAGAGTCCCAGCCAGCGCGTGTGCGATCGTGAAGATTGGCACCCCGTTCAAGCAGCATGGCTGAGAGTGCCGGATGACCGTTTTCGGCGGCGAAGGTAAGCGCGGTACAGCCTGCTACTGTACGTGCATTAACATTTGCACCTCGACTCAACAGCAGTACCACCGCCTCGAAGTTGTTGCTCTCTACTGCAATCATTAAGGCGTTCTTGCCGAATTTATTTGCGCTATCTGCTGAAACGCCTTTATCTAAGAGCTGGGTCATGGTTTCCACGTCCCCAACATCTGCTGCATACCGCAGTTCCTTCTCATCCTCGGAATTTGCTGCCATCAGTGGTAAGCAAAGAAGCAGGGTGAGCGTGGCAATTAACAGTCTGGTTATTTTCATGGATTATCTACATACCTGGTAATAACGGTTGTGTCAGATAATGACAGTCATGGTGTTTCGGTTTCTTCAGGCTCGTCAGGCTCTTCATGAGCGACGCCAGCATGACAGTCTATACAGGCCTTGCCTTCATCCAAGGCCTTTGGGTGACGTTTACGAGCACTGCGGTCCTGTTCACTGAGATCCATATTCTCGTAATCATGACACGAACGGCACTCGCGAGAATTAGAGGCTCGCATCTTTTCCCATACCCGGCTGGCCATGTCCCAGCGGTGGGCTTCATACTTCTCTTTGGTGTCGATGGTGCCCATGATTTCGTGGTAGACATCCTTGGCGGCCATTACTTTAGCAATCATTTTGGGAATGAAAGGCTTGGGAACGTGGCAGTCGGCACAAGTCGCCTGCACGCCAGAGGCATTCTTGTAGTGAAGCGTCTCTTTATACTCTTCGAGATTGACCTTCATGGAGTGGCATGAGGTGCAGAATTCCATCTCATTGGTATAAGACATGCCCATATTGAATAGCCCGGCAAAGACGATACCGGCAATGAAAATAATGCCAACCAGGATTAAAGATATTTTTCCTGCGGACTGTTTGGCAGTGCGCTCTCTGAACATACTCCACCCTCGATTTCGAAAAAGTATTCACTTTTCCTTATGTCGTTTACTTATTATCCCCCCCAATGATCCCTATAGGATGGGGTATTTTTTTCTTGACTGTCGGATGTTACGTGAAGTCGATAATCAATGCAAAAAGACTATGTAAACAAAATCATATGACATTATTAGTGGAAACTAATGAGGTGCCTTGAAATTGCACTAATCCATATCACCATCATGGGGACGACAGATTTGCCAGACATGATCGATATTTCCTAATAATGTAAGTCTTTTGATTAGCAGCTTTTGTTTGTCAGGAGTGGAGTTGGCGGGGTGATGAGTGGTTCTGAGTTGGTGAGGTGTACCGCTAGAAACTAAAATTTGGGCAGATTGCCATGCCGATTCACCGATACAGGGTACTCCGGTGATCTTATGGTAGTCCTCTTCAAGGGCCTTGATATCCAGCCCGACCCAGTCCAGATAAGGTAACAGTCTTGCAAGTCGTTTAGGGTAGATCCCGGCGGTATGCAGGCCAACCAGGTAGTCCATACTTTTAACTACCCTTACTGCGTCTATAAGTCCTGATTGTAATGTGGGCTCCCCACCACTGAATACTATGGCATCCAGCAGTCCTCTGCGCTGTTCCAGAAAATCGACTACTTCACGCCAGGGGATAAGCGGTGTCCCATCGCTGGGTAGGAGTTCAGGATTATGGCAGTAGTCACAATGCAATGGGCAGCCCTGACAGTAGATTACCGCCGACAGTTGGTCGGGGTAGTCGACGGTGGTCATGGGCGTCAGTCCCCCCACCCTGAGAGAGGGGGGGTTAGGGTTTGCTGTCACTTTGGTTTGTTCTCACCATTGCTAGTCTGGGGTTCCCGGTAGCATAGACGCTCAGCCTGTTCTGATTGTTTGCCGGGATTGAATGCGGAGATTGGCCGGTGGTAACCCATCACCCTTGTCCAGACTTCACACCGGGTGCGTTCTTCTTCTCTTAACTCAATGGATTGAGTCATTTGCTTGCTCCTTTTGCTTCTGTTGTATTAATAAATCATCACACTGGGGGCAGAATTCGTGCTCTCCACTCAGATAGCCATGCACCGGGCAAATGGAAAAAGTCGGGGTGATGGTCAGATAGGGGATGCGAAAATTAGCCAATGACCGTTTCACCAGTTTTTTACAGGCTTCTGTGCTGCTGATTTGCTCGTTCATGTATAGATGCAGCACCGTGCCGCCGGTGTATTTTCGCTGCAGCGATTCCTGATGCTGCAGGGCGGCAAATGGATCATCGGTATAACCCACTGGTAATTGAGATGAGTTGGTGTAGTAAGGTTTCTGTCTGGTTCCGGCTTGAAGAATATCGGGAAATTTCTTCTGATCCTGTCGGGCAAACCGGTAGGTTGCCCCTTCAGCTGGAGTCGCTTCCAAATTATAGAGATGTCCGGTCTCTTCCTGAAAGGCCACCATTTGCTGGCGAATTCTGTCGAGAAACTGCTCCGCCAGAGCCTTGCCATGAGTATGAGTGATGTCAAATCTATCCTGACTGAAATTTCGGATCATCTCATTCAGACCATTGATTCCAATGGTTGAGAAGTGGTTGCGCAGAGTGCCCAGGTATCTTTTCGTATAGGGAAAAAGGCCTGCATCCATATGGCGCTGTATAACCTTTCTTTTGATTTCCAGACTATTGCGAGCCAGTTTCAGTAGTTCATCAGTGCGTTTAAATAGGGCCGTTTCATTGTCTCTAAATTGAAACCCCAGGCGAGCGCAGTTCAGCGTCACCACACCAAGGGAACCGGTTTGTTCCGCTGAGCCGAATAGGCCGTTGCCCCGTTTTAGAAGTTCGCGCAGGTCGAGTTGCAAGCGGCAGCACATTGATCTGACCATATTCGGGCTGAGTTCCGAATTAAGAAAATTCTGGAAATAGGGGAGACCATATTTCGCGGTCATCTTAAACAGTCTTGTGGCGTTTTCACTCTCCCAGGGGAAATCCGGAGTGATGTTGTATGTGGGTATCGGAAAAGTGAATACCCTGCCTTTGGCATCCCCTGTTGTCATCACCTCGATATAGGCACGATTGATGAGATCCATTTCAGTCTGCAGATCGCCATAGCAGAATGGCATTTCAATGCCGTCGATTACAGGTACCTGCTGACGCAGATCCTCTGGGCATACCCAGTCAAAAGTGAGGTTGGTAAATGGCGTTTGGGTGCCCCAGCGAGAGGGTACATTGAGGTTGTATATCAGCTCCTGAATTGCCTGTCTTACCTGGTTGTAGTCGAGATTGTCTTTACGAACAAAGGGGGCCATGTAGGTATCGAATGAACTGAATGCCTGAGCACCGGCCCACTCATTTTGCAAGGTGCCGAGAAAGTTAACTATCTGGCCTATGGCGCTGGACATATGCTTCGGGGGGGAGGACTCAACCTTTCCCGGTACACCATTCAGTCCTTCATGTAATAAGGTGCGCAGGGACCAGCCTGCACAATATCCAGCCAGCATATCCAGGTCATGAATATGCACTGCCCCTTCCCGATGGGCTTCACCGACCTCCGGTGGATAGACATGGCTAAGCCAATAGTTGGCGATCATCTTACCCGAGGCATTTAAAATCAGACCCCCTAGGGAGTAGCCTTGGTTGGCGTTGGCGGTGACCCGCCAGTCGGAGCGCTGTAGATACTCATTCACCGAAGCTGAGACATCCAGTAGCGTGCGGCGATCCTGACGCAGCTTTTTGTGTTGCTCCCGGTAGACAATATAGGCGCGGGCGGTTTGCAGATGGTTGGCGCTGATCAGTACCTGTTCCACCACATCCTGGATACGCTCAATACTGGGGGTTTGTTCCCTGTAGCCAGTATGGGTGAGCACTTTGATCACATGGGCTGTAAGCAGGCCTGCCTCGTCATTGCCGAACTCACCACTGGCCTCCCCTGCCAGGAGGATGGCGTTGTTGATCTTGATCGGGTCGAAATCAGCTTCACTGCCATCCCGTTTGTAGATCCTGGTGGGTGTGGATAGTGGCTGTCGAGATAGGGTGGCTGACATCTTGGATTGTCCTCCGTTGTTTATATGATATCTATATCTTGTTGGTAATGATTAATTGAAGCACTATATCTTGTGTTTTCAAGGTTAGAGATTGATATAGGTCAACTGTCGGATGAATTGGGAGGGGGAGGTTGTGTTCGGCTAGCCATAGGGTGCTGCCTAATGCTGGAACTATCGTGGACGTGCTCTCGCGCCCAGGCTCTGCCTGGGGATGCATCTCTGTCCGGAAGGTGTACCTCGTTGCACTATTCTATCTGCGGTATACGTTCTTACGCGGGAGTATAGAACGAGTGAAAATGTAGGGAGTGGCCCTATTCCGCCAGGTCAGTGTGTTTGCATTGGGGAGAGGGGGGGTGTACCAGACCTGGACGGTGCGGCAGGCCGCACCCTACTTGCTGTAGCACGTTGACGACGAAGGGGGTTGCTTTATCGTTCCCAGGCTCTGTATGGGAACGCATATCTGTCTGGAAGGTGTACCTCGTTGCGCTATTCTATCTGCGGTATACGTTCTTACGCGGGAGTATGGAACGAGTGAAAATGTAGGGAGTGGCCCTATTCCGCCAGGTCAGTGTGTTTGTGTTGGGGAGATGGGGGGGTGTACCAGACCTGGACGGTGCGGCAGGCCGCACCCTACTTGCTGTAGCACGTTGACGACGAAGGGGGTTGCTTTATCGTTCCCA
>JBEVXD010000003.1:0-133248 GCA_040506275.1 Candidatus Thiodiazotropha sp. DIVDIV | reverse complement strand
GGCTCTGTATGGGAACGCATATCTGTCTGGAAGGTGTACCTCGTTGCGCTATTCTATCTGCGGTATACGTTCTTACGCGGGAGCATGGAACGAGTGAAAATGTAGGGAGTGGCCCTATTCCGCCAGGTCAGTGTGTATGTCTTGGGGAGATGGGGGGGTGTACCAGGCCTGGACGGTGCGGCAGGCCGCACCCTACTTTTTATAATTGGTCGGCGACGAAGGGGTTGGTTTGACGCTCTTCGCCGAAGGTGGAATCCGGTCCATGGCCTGGAATGAATCGTACATCATCCCCCAGGGGCCACAATCGTTCCTTAATAGAGCGCAGTAAGGTGTCGTGGTCCCCGCGCGGAAAATCTGTTCTCCCTATAGAGCCTTTGAAAAGTACGTCACCCACCTGTGCGAGTCGACTTTCGCGGTGAAAAAAGATCACATGGCCTGGTGTATGGCCGGGGCAGTGAATCACTTCCAGTGACTCATCACCAAGTTTTACCACGTCGCCATGGTCGAGCCATTTGTCGGGAGTGCATTTTCTGACATCTCCAAAACCAAACATTTCTGCTTGTTGTTCCATGTTTTCGAGCCAGAAGGCGTCCTCCCGATTGGGTCCTATGATTGGTATTTGCAGTTGTTCAGACAGCTCCGCTGCGCCGCCGGCATGGTCAAGGTGTCCATGGGTGAGCAGAATCATTTCAGGCTTCAGTTTAAGATGCTCAAGTTGATCGATGAGAAGATCGTTATCTCCGCCTGGGTCGATGATCGCTGCAGATCGCGTGTTTTTGCACCAAAATATGCTGCAGTTTTGTTGAAAGGGGGTTACTGGGACGACTTTGTATTGCATTTGCTGATCTTACTCAGAAGTGTTTCAAGTTGAGAGGCGCTTTTAGCGCCCAGAAGAATATCGTTGATGATGCCCTCTTTTACCAGAATTAAGGTTGGTGTGGCACGGATTTTATATTCTCTTGCAGCTTCCGGGTTGTGCTTGACATCAATCTTGCTGATCATGTCATGGTGTTCTGCCAGTTCGTCGACTAGTGGGGTCATCGCTTTGCAGGGAGGGCAATTATCACTATAGAAGTAGATCAACTGATCTTTTGTCTCCTGGCCATCGTTTACTACCTTTTGTCCAATCTGGCGCTTTGCCGAGAGGTAGGTGAGTAGGGGCACCAGAATCAGATAGCTGGCTATCAGTAGAAATATAATCATCACCCAGGACATCGAATTCCTCCAGGACTTCTTCTATATCTGGTCTTCGGGATAATAATCATAAACCCTTTTTGTACTATGGTCAGACTTTGGTAAATGGTGCAATGCTATTCACCTGGCGCCTTATTAGGCAGGCGTACTTCGGCCTGTCCTTTTACATTCTAACTGTTAGGAGTGACAAGAGGGCCCTGAACCTACCTAGTTAAGGTGCCGGGTTAATAATCTAAAGCAGGTTTTCAAAGTTTAACTGCTTGAAGTGCCATATATAGCCTATTATGGTGCGTGAAGATATTTGATGGTAGATAACGATAGGTCCTATGGAGCAGACAACGCTATTCATTGTGGTTGGAGGATTATTAGTCCTCACCCTGGTACTGGCAAGCATTATCCAGCGCTATAACGATTTCGTGGAAGAACGTAATCAGAAAGTTCAGCGCATCCTAAACCGGGTAACAGAGATTGAGGCCTTGATACAGCGTATTCCAGGGTTGCCTGTACCAGTGGAGGTTGAAACGTTACTACGTCAGGATATTCTGGCCCGTCTACAGGCGCTTAAGCAGATACATCCCAAATATGATGGTATCAATCAGATGATTCAGGAAGCTGAGCAGACGATGGGTCAAGTTAAAGCGCAGCCTCAGGATACCCATCTCGACGCACTGCGCCTGGAACAATTTTCACGTCTGCTTAAAGAGGTGAATTGGTTGCTTAAAGAGCGTCGGTTACTTGCACCAATGACCGACGAGTTTAGAGATCGGTTGATTGCTGCTCTTGATTTCAGGCATGCCGAATGTCTCTATCATCACCATATCAAACAGGCAGAACAGCTGGAGAAGGAGCAGCAGCTGCATCAGGCTCATTGGCACTGCAGTCAGTTAAAGACTTTGGTTGAACCGTTAATCCAGACCCATCAGCAAGCGGCAGAGTGGAATAAAGAGATACGGCGTGTTTGCGAGAAGATTTCAAATAACTTGCGCGGTACTGCTTAGCTAATTGTTGAAATTCCATCCCCACGGTGAGCTGCGGTTTTAAAATTGCACTCGCCTGGGCGAATATCGATAACCAGCTGCTACTCAGGCTGTTCTTTTTCGATATAGCCGTTAAGTGGTTCAGAGATGCGGTGGCCCTCATCCAGCCAATCCCCAAGGTCGATCAGGCGACAGCGATCGCTGCAAAAGGGCTTCCATTTCGAAGCCTCTGTCCAGGCGACCTCTTTACCGCAGTTGGGACAAGGCACGGTTGTTGGTGTTTTTCTATTCATTAGAAGATGCAGGTGGTGAGTAGAAAAGGGATATCCTGCTTGGATTGTGTAGGCTTGCCGGTATCCACAGTCTCTAGAAAACGGATGCTAAAACGGTGTTTATTGCCACTGATCTCTGTGAAGACGGTGGTCTGTTTCGGGAGGCTCACTCTGACCATCTGCGCCGGCGAGGATGGTTCCAGGCTTTTCTGGAAAAAACCTTGTCGCGCAGTCTCTTCGCTGGGCAGGTTGCTGCTACGGACCAGGTTGAGCAGCAAAACCACTGCTTCTCGTACCGGATGTAATTCATGCATCCACTCGCTCATCTGGCCCTGACGTACTTCGTGGGGCTGATTGAGCCAGCGATGGTACTGGGGGAGGTCAAAATTACAGCCGCCTCCGGGAATGCTGCTGCGCTGCATTATGGCGGTCAGGAATTCGTTGTTGCGCAGATTGTGAGCAATCTGTCCATCCATTCGATAGACCTGATGGATCGCTTGTTCCAGATCATCCAGAACCAGCCCCAGCGCCTGCATGTTGACCTCCGGCTGCTGGCGCACTCTTTCCAGATTGCTGATATGCCTTTCAAGTTCCTTGAGGATTTCCGTCTTCAAGTCGGAGCGACCGAAAACACTTATGATACTAAGCAGGCCGTCAACTGCAGCCCGATTGCTCCAGCTGTCGGCGAGCGGACGAAAGTGATCCACCCGCAGAAACAGGTGCTCAAGTCGAAGAAAGGTGCGAATCCTTTCATTCAATGGATGTTCGTAGTGAATCTGGTCAGTCACAAGAGATCTGTCAGCCCATCTGGCGGATTAAATAGCCGCTTATTATGTCAGGGGTTGGCGCTTACTGCTAACGCGAAGCGTAAGAGAATGGGTGTCTGTTATCATTTTCTCATAGTCTCCCTTTAACTTTAAGCCATGATGTCGGGTTTACCTTCGTACCCCGGGCCCAAAACTGAAACTGTCCAGTATATGCACATAGTTGACCCGTTCGAATTCGCTTGGGTCTGCCACACTGACCTGACTGAGTCTACCGCGGAACTCCTCAACTGACTCAAAACCCTTCTCCTCCATCCAGGATTCGATGCCATCAAGCAGGTTACGTATCGCGCCTGGGCCTTGTTCGATCAGCAGGCTGCACAGATGAACCACGTCAGTTCCGGCTAGCAACAGCTTGATGGCATCTTCAGCGGTATGAATGCCTCCGGTTGCTCCCAGTGAGAGTTCGGTACGGCCATGCAGAATAGCGATCCAGCGCATCGCCAGCAGGGCTTCAGACGAGGTAGAGGTATGAAGTGAGCTGGTAAGTCGTAGATTGTCGATATTGATGTCGGGTTGATAGAAGCGATTGAACAGGGATACCCCTCTGGCCCCTGCCGCCTCCAACTGCTTAACCATATTGGCCATGGCGCTGAAGGCTGGGGATAGCTTCATGTTGATAGGCAGGTCTACCCGTTGTTCAAGCTGCGTCAGCAGTTCAACATATCGCTGTTCTATCTCTACACTGCTGGTTTCGATATCGGCTGCTACTTGATAAATGTTCAGTTCAATGGCGTCTGCCCCGGCCTGCTCCATTTCGGTAGCATGGGTGATCCAGCCACCGGGTGTTGTACCGTTGAGACTGGCGATAATCGGTATATCGACTGCTTCCTTGAGTGCCCGGAGGTTTTCCAGGTAGCGCTCCTGGCCGTTGGAAAAGTCGTAATGATCGGGTAGAAATCCGTCGGCTTCAGAAAATCCAGTATCCTGGTGATGAAGAAAGCGCACCATGCTCTCCTCTTCAGCAGTAACAGCCTCTTCGAACAGTGAGTACATGATAACGGCAGATGCGCCGGCATCCTCCATTCTTCGCACGTCGTCAATGCTGCGTGATAGCGGTGAGGCTGAGGGCACCAAAGGGCTTTTGAGACGCATGCCGAGGTAGTCGGTTGTAAGGTCCATATCACTCCTCATTGACGTTCAGGCCTGGCTTATTAAGCCGGCTTAGGGCTCTACTCAATCCGTGATTTTCAATGTTCGGCTGGATTGACTGAAACAGTATTTATATGATCTCTTTTTTTGGATATTACACACTGCCAGATAGTTGATCTGGCTAATAACCTATTAAAGGGTATTTGGACGAAAACGCCAACCATCAATTACAGTTGGTATTTGGATCAATATTTCCGCACGCCATATCTGTGTACTCCCTTTTCGATCAAGAATTCTGGTTCATCGCAAGTTTAAAACAGATTTATTTAATGACTATAGCTATTCAGTGGCTGATTCGGCCTGTCCTTATACATTCAAACTGTTAGGGGTGACAAGAAGGCCCTGAACCTACCTAATAAGGTGCCGGGTTAATAGTCATGGGTTCTGGGTCGCTGCAGGTGGATTGTTACACTGTGTTACAGTCGAATACCGAGCGCAACAGGCTTTTTGTGCGTGGCGTGCTAATGTCAGGGGTGATGAAAGTAGAGGTTTGTGTATGCACGAAAAAACCACAGATGGACCGCCCAGTGTGTTGTTGGTGGAAGATGATGTTCAACTGGCAGGATTGGTGCAGGAGTATCTTCAGAGATACGAATTTGAAGTTCATCTGGAGCATCGGGGCGATACTGCGATCGAGAGAGTGCGAATCCTCAAGCCCGACATTCTGGTGTTGGATCTGAATCTGCCGGGGCGCGATGGTTTGGAAATCTGTCGAGAGATCCGCACGGATTTTAACGGTCCAATCGCCATGTTCACCGCCCGGGATGAGGATGTGGATGAGGTGGTCGGATTGGAGTTGGGTGCAGATGACTATCTGACCAAGCCTGTAGAACCTCGTGTGCTGCTGGCGCGACTGCGCTCCCTGCTGAGACGATATCGTGCTATCACCTCCACACCGACTGATCCAATGGGTGATCAATTAACCTTTGGGGGGTTGCATGTTGATGCGAGCGCAAGAGCCTCAACCCTGAATGGGCAACCGATAGAGCTGTCTACGGGTGAATTTGATCTGTTGTGGTTGTTGGCCAGCACCGCCGGCAGGGTAGTGGATCGGGATAGTGCACTGAAGACACTGCGCGGGTTTGGTTATGACGGCTTGGATCGCTCTGTGGATATCGGTATTTCAAGATTAAGACGCAAACTAAACGACAACGCTCATCGACCCTACCGTATCAAGACAGTGCGCGGGCGGGGTTATCTGTTCGTGCCTGATGCCTGGGACTGATTAGAATCATGGTGCGACTCTATCTTACGCTCTACGGTGTACTTTTTTTTACCTGTACCCTCTTTGTTTTGGGACTCGTCTGGCTACCTGATGTTGCGTTGAAGGGGACGATTCATGATCACTATGAACGCTCTATGTTCGGTGTTTTTGGTCTGGTTGAAGATAGACTGAAAGCTAAACCCGACGACGAATGGGATCAGGTGATTGCGGCGCTTGAGCCAAATTTTAAAAATGGTTTGGCATTATTCGATTTTGATGACTTGCCGTTGGAGGCTTCCGATCTATCCGAACTTAAACAGGGTGAATTTGTTTTTACTGATAAAGATGATCAAACCCGGTTTTACAAACGCGTGCCCGATTCTGATCGTTATCTGATGCTCGCCCTGGGTATGAGTAACGAACAGCAGGAGGTGGAGGAGGTCGAAGGAATCGTACGTCTGATTGAAGATCTATTTCTGCAGAAAGAGCAGGCAGAGTGGCCGCAGATCCTGGAGATGCTAGGCCAAAGATTTAAAATGCCACTGAGTTTACTGCCTCTGAATGACCCCTCACTGCCAGCAGATCGGTTGACTGACATGAAGGCAGGTAAAGTCGTTGTGCTCGGATTGCAAGATGGTCGTGATACCTACTACGCCAGAGTGTTCGACTCAGACCTGGTGTTTCGTGCCGGGCCTTATGAAGCGCCCTTTGTGTTACGCCATTTCAATATGCTGCTGTTGGTTGTTTTTGCCTTAGTGGTTGCTGTGGCTGTCTACCTGTGGGTTAGGCCAGTGTGGCGGGAATTAAATCGTTTCGATCAAGGGGTGAGCCGACTAGGGGCGGGGGATCTCGATACCCGTCTGACGGTAAATAAGGGTGCGGCTTTGAAGCCATTGGCTGAGACATTTAATGCCATGGCAAAACGAATTCAAAAACTGATCTTATCCCACAGAGAGTTGACCGGAGCAGTCTCTCATGAGCTGCGTACACCGATAGCCCGGTTGCGCTTCCGCGTAGATATGTTAGCGGAACCGCTTGTAGAGGAGGATAGAGATCGCCACATCGCTGCGATGCGTAAAGATATTGTTGAGCTGGAAGAGTTGGTGAGTGAGTCTCTGAGCTATTCACGTCTCGATCGTGAGCGTCCTGACTTGGTGTTGGATACCGTCTATTTACAGGATTGGTTGCAGGCACTGTTGATTGAGATAGAAGATGATTTTCCGGGGCTTAAGCCGGAACTCATTTCGCAGGCTAAATATAGTCAATTACAAGTTGCTCTCGATTCAAAACTGATGGGCAGAGCTGTAAAGAATCTACTCAGAAATGGACGCCGTCACGCAGAATCGAGTTTAGTGATTAAAGGGGAATATCTAGCGGGTATGGCACGGATCATTGTGGAAGATGATGGTGTCGGAGTGCCAGAGCAGGAGAGGGAGCGGATCTTCAAGCCTTTTGCCAGACTGGATGCTGCACGAGACAGGGAATCTGGTGGTGTTGGCTTGGGGCTGGCCATAGTGCAACAGATTGTGCGTTGGCATGATGGTCAGGTTTGGGTGGAGCGTGCAGCTAGTGGTGGGGCACGTTTTGTTGTTGCCTGGCCAGCTACGCAAGTCTGAAATGTTTGTTTGATCCCACAGCTGTATCGTTAGCTCTTCTTTTTGCCGGAAGCAGGCGTAAAAGCCCCTCTCCCTTGACGGGAGAGGGGTTGGGGAGAGGGTGTGCGTCTAGCTAATAAAATAGATGAAGTGTAAACGCCACTACGACGCCAATCCTTGTGATGTTGAGTATTGATGGTGTTGATCTACACCTCCCCCTCTCCCCCGGCCCCTCTCCCGCAAGGGGCGAGGGGAGGTAAGTGATTTCACGGTTTTACATTGCCTCCCTATTGTTTATTGATCTGATGTTTGTGTTTTTTCTCCAGAAGCAGGCGTAAAAGCCCCTCGCACTTGACGGAAGGGGGTTGGGGTGAGGGTGTGCGTCTAGCTGAAAAAAATAGTTGAAGTGTAAACGCCACTACGACGCCAATCCTTGTGATGTTGAGTATTGATGGTGTTGATCTACACCTCCCCCTCTCCCCCGGCCCCTCTCCCGCAAGGGGCGAGGGGAGGTAAGTGATTTCACGGTTTTACATTGCCTCCCTATTGTTTATTGATCTGATGTTTGTGTTTTTTCTCCAGAAGCAGGCGTAAAAGCCCCTCGCACTTGACGGAAGGGGGTTGGGGTGAGGGTGTGCGTCTAGCTGAAAAAAATAGTTGAAGTGTAAACGCCACTACGACGCCAATCCTTGTGATGTTGAGTATTGATGGTGTTGATCTACACCTCCCCCTCTCCCCCGGCCCCTCTCCCGCAAGGGGCGAGGGGAGGTAAGTGATTTCACGGTTTTACATTGCCTCCCTATTGTTTATTGATCTGATGTTTGTGTTTTTTCTCCAGAAGCAGGCGTAAAAGCCCCTCTCCCGCAAGGGGCGAGGGGAGATAAGTGATGTCACGGTTTCACATTACCTCCCTATTGTTTATTGCTCTGATGTTTGTGTTTTTTCTCCAGAAGCAGGCGTAAAAGCCCCTCTCCCGCAAGGGGCGAGGGGAGATAAGTGATGTCACGGTTTCACATTACCTCCCTATTGTTTATTGCTCTGATGTTTGTGTTTTTCTCCAGAAGCAGGCGTAAAAGCCCCTCTCCCTTGACGGGAGAGGGGTTGGGGAGAGGGTGTGCGTCTAGCTAAAAATATAGTTGAAGTGTAAACGCCACTACGACACCAATCCTTGTGATACTGAGTTTTGATGCTGTCCGTTTTTCTATGATTGCAACTACGCTGATCTAGAAGTTGATTGAAGGCTAATGATCTTTGCCGTCATAAATCCACATCGATTGAGTATTGCCTGCAAGTTCAAAGCCAACAGTTTTATAGAACTCGATCGCATTAATATCAGCAGTTAGCATTTGTTGATGGAAGCCCTTATAGATTGATTGCATGGCTTGCATCATTTTGTGGCCAATTCCCTTACCCTGGTAGGTTGGATGCACAAGCATGTGAGGGTAGTAAACAACCAGATGTCCATCAGATATGGCATTGCCAATTCCAACTAATTGACCATCCAATCGAGCTGTAACAAGTGTGTGCGAATTCTGTAAGGCAAGTAGTAGTGGTTTTGGTTTTTCTGCGGAAGACCACTCATTTGCCCGGTAGAGGTCAACCACTTCTTTTTCTACAATCTTATCGTTAATTTGAATTTTAACGTCCATGCTGATTCAGGGTTTCTTTGTTGTGAAGCAAATTATTAGGCTTCTCCTCATAAATCTTGAGGAGCATGTTTGTCAGTACGTTCATCATGACGGGTTTGCTCAGGAAGTCAGTAAAGCCTGCTTCTAGTATACTATTGCGTTGCTCGGGAAATGCATGAGCTGTGATAGCGATCAGTATCGGTGGGAATGCAAACTCTTTAAGTACTATGGTTGCAACCTCCAAGCCTGTGATGTCGGGCATTTGAATATCAAGCAGTACCACATCATATTGCTCTTTGCGTATAAGTTTTAGAGCTTCAATTCCATTTTCTGCTTCGTCAAATGTTGCACCCATCCTGGTTAGAAATACATTAAGCAGTCTACGATTTATATCGTTATCGTCAACGATAAGCACTTTGAGGCCGTGTAACTTGATGTCAGTATTAATGGGTTGTTGTTCTTCAATTAATTCGTTCTCATTTCCTAATTCAAATGTCAGAACTAAACTGAAGCAGGTTCCCTGTGCGACCTCGCTTCGGACATGGAGTTGACCATCCATTCGATTCACCAGGTTCTTGACGATCGCCAGACCAAGGCCTGTTCCCTCATTTTGGCGTGTCTCAAAACTCTCTAACCGAGTAAAGTTTTCGAAGATAGAGCTCAATTTGTCAGTGGGTATACCAATTCCGGAATCCTTAATATCAAAATTTAAAACTAGATAATTTGAAGACTTCTCTTTTGTGCTGATATGAAGTGTGACGTATCCTGATTCAGTATATTTAAGTCCGTTGGAAAGCAGGTTTCCTACAATCTGTCGAATTCGGCTTATGTCTCCGCGTATCACATCTTCTACGTCATTATCCACCATTAATGTAAAGTCTAATCCCTTTTTTTGTGCAACGGGCTGGAGCATGGCGACAAGGTCCTGCATCTCTTTAGATAGAGAAAAAGACTCTTTGTTGATATGGATATGCCCTGCTTCAATAGCAGTGATATCTAGAATGTCATTTACAATATAGAGGAGACTCTTGCCAGCTTTCTCTATCTGATCTACAGACTTTTTGTATTTAGAATCGAGTGGCTCACCCTGTAACAATTCAGTAAAACCTATGATTCCATTCAGTGGCGTACGCAGTTCGTGACTTATAGTCGCCAAAAACTGGCTTTTGGCAATGTTCGCCTGTTCGGCTCTCTCTCTGGCCTCTTCGACTTCAGTATTGGAGTTTCTTAACTCAGTGACTAGCGTCTCATTGTCAAGCCAGAGACGAATGTTTCGATTTATGGTTGTGCTGTACTCTTTAGCTGCTGATAGCAGGAAGAGTGTGTAGATCAGTATCATGCAAAGCATGATGATTGATTTTTCCGAATTCTCTACCGCTAAAGTGATGGAAATTGGTAGTAGTATTGCTATCAGTGAGATAATGTAATTCTTGAGTACCGAGGCGCGGGTTATGATGCCGCCCGCAGTTATACCCGCAAGCATAAACAGGGTTAACATCTGATAGGTCTCTATCTCTATCGAGTAGCCTATTGGACCAATCAGTCCCCAGGGTATGTCATTGAGCAGTGAGAGAAAAGTAAATATTCGCAGCCAGCGTGCAGCATTGTCTTCTGTCCCGAGTCGTTTGAACAGATATGCAGCGATCAGAAAAATTGTCGCAATTAAATAGCTAAATGCGACCAGGGAAAGCAGAACGGGTGTTGAAATATAATCCCAGTAGAAGTAGGTTACCAGTGCAAGCAAAGCATAAAAACCGATGCTCGATTTTATGGCTAGCTTGTAATACTCCTTTGCTAATTCCAGGTTTAGCTTTTTGTCTACAGTCAAGATAGTATTCCAGTTCTCTCTTCTTGGCTTAGGCGGGTTTTTACTTAAACCTACCCTATTAACATGGGTTGACTATTACATATGGTTTATGTCCTATACAGAGTTTTTTATTTGTATAGAATATATAACGTAGTAGGAATTTATAAAACGTAAATCAATGATCTGCTTAGTGGGAAAGTCGATCTTGTCATCCATGATTAATGTTACCTGTAACTATTTTATGGGCTCGCTTTGATTCTCTCAAGGACGACGGCTACCCGTAGGTATCTTTAGTGTGGGAGGTATTTTGTATAAATGACGGACTAGTCATTTGCGAAACCTCCCTATTTATAGAGTGTTAACAATATATCATCAACTTGCAAACAATAGTAATCAGTACCACTCTGGTTAGATCCAATCAGCTCAGGTTGCCTATTCTCTGAGATATGATCTAGGCAAGATATTTGTAGCGCTTCAGGAGTCGTAGGGTGATGTGCTGCCTCAAAAAATAGGTGCAAAAATAGCATGAAATTGTCGCTATTATTGATTTATATCCAACCTGGATTATCCACTTATAGCGGACACGTAACGTATGATGGTGGAGCGTAGTCCCACCTTACGCGGCGCTCTGGTTTGTACTACAAGACGCTCTCTGGATGGGGATGTTTAAAGAGCAGAAGCGAGTCTACACGCTCAATTAAACAGCGATCGATTTTCTTGTGTCATCTAATTATTCAGCTACTGCCAATGCAAGATTTAGCGATTTCTGCAATAGCGCAGGGTGCGCCAAGGTAACATAAGCAAGCCGGCAAACATCAGATAACGCAGATCAGGT
This sequence comes from Candidatus Thiodiazotropha sp. DIVDIV, assembly GCA_040506275.1. GTDB lineage: Bacteria > Pseudomonadota > Gammaproteobacteria > Chromatiales > Chromatiaceae > Thiodiazotropha. The sequence goes on along the minus strand of JBEVXD010000003.1, from coordinate 121,760 downwards.
TCAGGCACAGCAGCAAAACGCATTGCATCTACACCCACCAAATCGTCAGTGGCACAGCTCGAGCCTGTTGCTTGTGAACAGTCGAAGTTAAGTGTGAATGTAGTAAAGCTCTGAACTGGGTCGTAGAAAGAGATGCTATCTATTCGGCCGTTGTTATCGTCTGATCCGGGCAGGTGAAATAGAAGTGATTCATATCCACTATTTGTAGTGAAGGTTAATACAGTGTCACCAATAGAAGTGGCCACATCCAGAAGGTCGAACTGAATCGCGTTGATTGCAAAATCGAAGCTGAAAGTCACCGGTCCCCAATTCTGATAGCCACCTGGAGCGGCTGAGATGGAAGAGAGGCCATCACTGACAAAGTCACCGCTATTTTTATAGGCGGTTTCGAGTCTGAAGTGTTCACCCTCTTCAGTGGCAACATTGACCTGGCCAAACTGCAACTGTTGAGCATAGCGGTTGGAGGGAGAGCAGGCTTCAGGTGAAACATCACCGCAACGTTCTGTCCACTGTTGCGAGGTTTGTTCGAAACTCTCATGGCTGAAGATCAGGTTTTCAGTGACGGTTTCAAAGCTTGAGGTGTCATTGATATATAAGACTGGAGTCGCCCAGACTGATGTAGAGAAGAGTGCCAGTGCGGTAAAAAGAGCTGAGATAAACCTGAACATACGACTACCTGCTGCAATAAGAAAAAAAATACTATTATCTGTCACTTTGCTTCATGCTTTAACGCGATGTCTAACTATATAGTTTTAAAAGATATTTTTAAAATCTATTCGTTACTTTGTCTACGTTGTAAATTGAATGGCATTTAGGGTATATCGTCCATGATTCCGGATTCTGCAGTTGTACCCATCCTCTGAGTTGAGTCTATACACCTCCTTATTATTAACCCGGCACCTTAATAACTATCGGTTATCGCAAGCAGGATGGTCTGTTACAGAGAGATACATTCCCAAACAATACAACCACAGACATTAACAAGCCGATTTCTTAATCTGGTGATGTCAATGAATGAACAGGAGACATCGTTATGAAGAACACTATTTTTCTCTCTTCAAGATCAAAAATTATCTCATCGGTTGCAGTTGCCTTGGGCCTTACTCTTTTGTCTGGGCAGGCATCGGCCGGTGAATGGATGGTCGGTGCCAATCTGGGGGGAGGGCGGAATCCAATTGTAGGTGAAGATGGCTATGCTGTACTGGTTCCAGTTGTCGCCTACCGGGGGGAGCGCTTTCATGCAAATCTGGGTAATCCCGGTCTCTCTTTCTTTAATGGAAGCGCCCATTTTGGTGGTCTGGGATACAGCTTGATTAAAGAAGAAAATTTTAACCTCGACCTGGTCGGACGATTTCGCGCCATGGGGATCGATCCTGATGACAACGATGAGCTGGAGGGTCTGAAGAAACGAAAGCCTGGCTTTGATGCAGGGATAGATGTTAGTTGGGGTAGTGAATTCGGAGAACTTAATGGACAACTGTTGGCAGATATCAGCGGTCGTTCGAAAGGTCAGGAACTGGTTGTCAGTTATGCCTACCCCGTACAGTTTGGTGGTTGGACTTTGCGACCGGAACTTGGTGTCAGTTGGCAAAGCAGTGACCTGGCCGACTACTACTTTGGTGTCGATGCGGATGAGTCAAATTCCCAGCGAGAGGCCTATGAAGGGAAGTCCACGGTAACGCCGTTCCTTGGCATTCAGGCGGAGTACGAGCTCACAAAGCATACCAATTTGATTGGTGGCGTCGGCATGGGGCGTTTGGGTGATGGTATCAGTGACAGTCCCATCGTTGAGGAACGCAATGTGGCTGGTGGCTTTATCGGTGCGGTCTATCATTTCTGACGCGAACCGATATGAAACTGAAGCGTGCTTTAGCATTATCGTTCGCCGTTCTGCTGTTGCTTGGGCTGGTACTGATCGGTTTTTGGGATCAACCCAGAGAAGTGGGGACGGTCAAGGTTGAACGTGGTGAACTTGAACTGGTGATCCGTGTAACCGGTGAGGTCATCAATGACCGTAGTGTGGCGCTTACAGCACTGGTAGATGGACAGGTGGTTGCTGTCGATGTTGGCGTGGGTGATCGGGTCAAGGCTGAGCAGACCCTGGCCGCTATGGACAATCGGGCGGCTGCAGCCAACCGGCAAAGGGCTCAAGCTTATACCCAGCAGCAGGCTGTAGGTCGCAAGGAGGCTAAGCAACATTATCAACGATTGCAAAAACTTGTTTCGAAAGGGGCAGTAACCCAAGAGCGTCTGGAAGATGCCAAACTCAATCTCGAAGCGGCTACCGCTGCCTGGCAGGTAGCCAAGGCGGAGCTTCGGCTCACAGAGGTTGCTCAGGAGTGGCAGCAGATCACTGCACCATTCGATGCGGTAGTGGTTAAGAAGTCGACTGAAGTCGGGCAGTGGGTGGAAGCTGGTACGACGCTCTTTTCCCTGGTTGCTCTCGATCAATGGGAGATTGAAGCTCATGTGGATGCCGTGGACAGCGGACGAATCAAACTCGGGCAACAGATTGAGCTGCGCTGTGATGCTTTCCCAGGGAAAAAATGGCTTTCGAAGGTGAGTTGGATTGGTCCGAGCGTCGAACAGGAGAAGGATCATCAGCTGAATACTTTTAGTGTACGCATGAGGTTGGGTGACGAGGCACCGCCTCTGCTGTTAGGGCAGCAGGTTGACCTGAAGATAGAGGTGGCACGTCGGGAAGCTGTTTTGAAACTGCCTTTCACTGCTTTGAAGGAGAGGGATGGCGCGTTTGAAGTTGGGTTGATCGAAGCGGGTTTATTGAAATACCAGCCAGTAGAGATTGGCCTGGAAGGTGACAGTCATGTTGAGCTGCTTTCCGGTATCGACGAAGGACGCAAAGTGGTTCTATTGGAATCGGCAAAGCTCAACGAAGGAATCTCCGTCAGGGAGAAATGAGTCTGTGATTAAATTATCAGGTATGTATAAGTCTTACTGGCGTGGCGGCGTAGAACTGCCGGTTATCAGGGGTATAGATCTAACTGTTTCGCAAGGTGAGTTCGTAGCAATCATGGGGCCGTCCGGGTCAGGAAAAAGCACCCTGTTGAATATTATCGGTTGCCTTGATCTTGCGGATCATGGGGAGTATCGATTAAATAACGAAACCGTTTCAAAGGAGCAGTTCTCCAGGCTAGCAGGTTTACGCTCGCGCTATATCGGTTTTGTATTTCAATCGTTCAATCTGATCGCCAATCGTAGAGCGTTGGACAATGTTGCCCTGCCACTACTCTATCAAGGTATAGAGAGAACTGAGCGCCTTCATCAGGCACTACAGGCCCTGAATAAAGTCGGTATGGCAGATCGTGCAGAGCATCTACCGAATCAGTTATCTGGCGGGCAGCAACAACGGGTTGCCATCGCCCGGGCACTGGTTAATCGACCCAGGTTATTGATTGCAGATGAGCCAACGGGTGCGTTGGACAGTCAGAATGGTGAACAGGTTATGTCACTGTTTAGAAATCTGCATCAAGAGGGACATACCTTGGTAATGGTAACCCACGATCCTGCTATAGGTGAGTGTGCTGATCGGGTGATCATGCTACATGATGGTGTGGTGGTGTGAACGGTTTACGGGTCTTCATTGAGCTTCTGAATGAAGCAATCTATGCCCTATGGCAGAACCGTTTGAGATCACTGCTGAGTGTGGTTGGTATTGCTATCGGGATTGCAGCGGTGATGACAGTCAGTGCGGTAAGTAGTGGGGGTAAGGCATTCGTGTTGAAAGAGCTGGAGACTTTCGGTTTGCGTTCAGTTTGGGTGTTTCGTAATTATGAGGATAAAGATCCACAGAGACGGGTTCGTACAGGCTCAGGGATTGAGACCCGTGATCTGGCAATATTGCAAGGGGCGTGCTGTCCTGCAGTGCGCCACTTCAGTCCAGTTTTGCTGGCGAACAAGGGACCGATCATACAAAGGGGTAATCGTTACAGCAATGCACAGATCAAAGGGGTGGATGCCAACTATCTTTCAATTAATAACGACCTCGTTCAGCAAGGGCGTGGTCTGCGTCCACAAGATATAAGACGGCGCCGTCCTGTTGCGCTTATTGGTGAGACAGTCAGTCGTGATCTTTTTCCCCAGGTGGAGAACCCTGTTGGACGAGACATGCGTATTGGTGGACGAAAATATCGTGTGGTTGGTTTGTTGCAATATAAGAGTCGGGATCTGCTTTCCAGTATAGGATCAGACGGCGGCGAGGATGCCAATAATCGAATCCTATTACCTTATACCCTTCTACAGCAGTTGAATGGTAACCAAGAGGTCAGTTACCTGCAGGCTGAAGCGGTATCGATCGATAAGGCGGAACAGGCTGCAGCTCAATTGAAACTAACCTTGAAAAGGCGTCATCGCGGGGCCTACCAATATACGCAGGTTACATTGGCCTCTTACCTGAAAACGGTTGACCGCATTCTGGGTGGCATTACTGCAATGGGGGTGGTGGCCGCATCAACTTCTCTGTTGGTTGGTGGTATTGGTGTGGCAGGGATCATGAGTACAGCAGTTGTTGAGCGGATTCGTGAGATTGGTGTACGTATGGCGATAGGTGCAAACCGGCGTCATATCCTGTTTCAGTTCCTTGCAGAAGCTGTATTGATCAGTTTATTTGGGGGTATTGTCGGATTGCTGCTTGGTCTGCTTATGGGGGGCGTGCTTGATCTGGTGACCGGTTTTCCATTGATGCCAACGCTTAGTGGTGTGTTAACAGGATTGATCGTTTCGGTTCTGGTGGGCCTGGCCTCTGGTTACTACCCTGCAAGACAAGCAGCAAGCTATCTTCCTGTTGAGGCCTTACGTCGAGACTAGTGTGAACCGTTTAATTGAAAATCAATACCTCTATATTACTACATGAATTTAAATAGCATATTCAATACATCTCTCTGATGGGCTTATTGTCATTAATCTGTTTAGAAAAAACTTATCGAAAATTTACCCAAGTTAATGCTCGTATTTAAGCCATATTCCACCTCGTCTACACTCAATGTATGGAATATATTGGTATAGGGGACATGGCATGTCAGAATATACGGGTATCGTAGATCGATGACGGTTTGTTGTGCCGATGCGCATGGTGGATTTTTGCAGTTATTAAAAACGCCAATCTATTCCCGCTGTAACCTGTCGTCCCGGCAAAGGTGCAGTGTCCTTTAATACTGACAGGTGATTTTGCGCCGATTCATCAAGTAGATTCTCTCCTTTGAGCCACAGCTTTAACTCCTGATCAGCGATTGACCAGCTATTCTGCAGGTAGATCGAGAGCCAGTTATAGCCCGGTGTCGCCTCTTCTTGAGGGGCGAGATTGCGTGCTTTTGCGACCCGTTTGAAAGTAAGCCTGGCCAGCCAGTTTTGCTGTTCGAATTGCAGGCCAATTTCCGCACTGGCAGGGGCTGTACGTGGCAGGTTTTCACCATCCCTATCGGTTGCTCGGAGTAAATCGATCTGTCCCCAAAAGGTTAGATCCGGTTCCTCTCGAAGTAACGCCTGCCTGTTCTCATAGCGTAAGGAACCACCTATAAATTCAGCATCGGTCTGGCGGGTCAACCATACCTGGCTGAGGTGGAAGGGATCGATGAGTGGCGCGCCACTCTCATTATAGGCTCGATCCTGATAGATATAGTCCCAAAAGCGATAGTAAAAGGTGGATAGCTCTACCCGGTGGCTATCTTGCTCAATCATCAGATCAAGATCGAGATTCAGGCTCTGCTCTTTATCCAGATCAGAATTACCAAAAATATAGCTGTCTGTTGCGTGGTGAAATCCATTCCAGTACAGCTCATCAACACTGGGCAAACGTTCAAGATAGCTCATGCTGATCTCCCAGTTTGGTGTTGCCTCTACAGCCTGGTTGTCTATGCCTAATGAGAGACTCAGAGCATAGTCAGTTCGTTCATCGTAATAATCGGGATCCAGGCTGGTCGGGTAGACCCACTGCTCCTGGATATTGTCAGGGTCCGGCTGAAGTTGGCGCGATTGCCAATTAATTCCGGTAATCAACTGATGGTGCTCACTGATCATCACTTGAGCAACCGTAGAAGCCTGCCAGATTTTAGATTGAGTGTCAGGCATGGGGTGGCCGTGACTGTAAGGCATGCCTCTGTTCAACAAGTATTGTTCTATTGACTCTCCCAAAGAGGCCCCGCTGCGTGAGGCGTCTTCAAACTCGTCGCAGGCCCCATGTTCATGGCAGACCTTCAGCTCACTGTTGACATAACTGATGCGAGTATCTCCCCACCAATCGGCTGCAGCCCACGCCAGGTTCAAGGTGCCACGCTGTTGTTCTTGTCCGAAGAGACCGTCTTTTCTGCCTCCTTCCGTTTCGTCATGCAGATAGTCACTACTCAACAAGTCAAGGGTGATCTCATCCAGCCAGAGCGAGTTGGGCAGATAGCTATATTTAAAACCAAAATCGTCCCGTTGCATGTTGATACGGGTGGCTTCGGGTGTTGCATTGGGAATGCCATAATCTTTTTCAAGACTGGTGCCATTGATTTGTAGTTCATTGCTTGGGTTGGGACGCCAGCCCATACTGAATTGTCCTTGATCGGTGTTAACATCCGAATCGGCAATTGTCTCCCCATTACCCGATTCATAGGGGTCTGATTCCTGTGTCAGGCCACCCAGCTGTAGGGCCCAATGTTGATTGGCCAGGCTTAAACGGGAGTCCAGGCTATAGCTATTCGCGTTTGAGCGAATATCGCCGGAGAGTTCACCGCTGAGGCCGGGTTCTGGGAAGGGGGCATCCAGAGCATCACTGATTTTTATCACGCCACCAGCTTGAGCGGCATAGAGTAGTGAAGCCGGACCTTTCAGCAGTTCGATACGCTCTGAGGCGCGTGGGGCAACCGCTACAGCGTGATCCTGGCTCATGGCTGAGAGATCGCTCACCTGATTATCGTTATGCAGAATTTTTACACGATAACCGCTCATACCGCGAACCACCGGCCGACCGACTGCTTCACCGTAACTGGCGGAGTCTACATTGGGAAGACTGTCCAGATAACCACCCAAGGTTGCATTTGTTGCACCTTGACCCAGTGATTCGGTTTCGCTGGTCTCTTCAGATTTCTCTTCAGCACCGAAGACAGTGATTGTATCAAGCTCTTCATCTGCCGAAGCGATTCCGCATAGCAGTGCAAGCATACTCAGACCTAGATTTCTCATGACTCATTACCATAAAAATCCCGGCATGGTTGTATGCCGGGATAGGCTAGATATTGACGAAAGGGTTACTCGTGATCGTGCTCTGCGCCACTGCCAATTCCAGCGAGCATGTCGGCATTCACACCTTCAGGCATCATTGAGGAGAGAGCCCAGGATGAGTGCAGGTGAAAATCACCACCATGGGAATCCACCAGATAGAGAAGTTGTGTGTCAGGAACAAATACCAGAATGCCATCCTCACTGGCTCGGGCGATCGTGGTGCGGTTGCAATCGCTGATGGTAACTACATCATCGAGGCTAACAAACCCCTGGATCTGTTCGAGTGCTTCTTCATGTTCCTCGAAAAAGTAGACGCGGCCACTCTCGGTCAGCGCATAATGGACCAGTGCACCGTGGGCATGCTCCTCGGTTGTCTCTTCAGCTCCTGCCTCTTGCTCAAGCTCGAACTGCAGATAGGGGTCAACAAATGCGCGGCAGAGTTGTTCACCCTCAGGTATGACTTCAGCAATTTCCTCTTCAAGGGCATTTTGCTTCACCACAAAACTATTTAGTCGCTCAAGTCCAGCGGCTATGTTGCTGCCAGCTTCGGGATCACGGAACTCTTCCGCACTATGTGCCGCAAGCTCATCATCATGGAAGTGTGCCAGTTGTACAAACTGATCGGCATCGATGGGATCCCCTGGTGTGTAGTCGGGGCGCATGAGCAGATATTTCATATCCAGCAGCTCTTCCTCATTGGCTACTCTGAAGTCCGGCCAATGGAAGAAGTAGCCGATGGTTGAAGTGTCTGTGATCTGCAGATTTTGCACAGCACTATCCTGGCTGGCGGCTGCCAACTCGTTGAGATCGGCACGGCTCTCTGTTGTGGTATCAAAGCTGTAGTAAGCGCCATTTAGAGCATTGAGCATGATTAAATGCATCTCCCCTGGCAGGCCTAAGGTGGTGTCATTATCAGATGAATTGCTGCTGCTTGAACCGCCGCAGCCAGTAAACAGGAGTGCCAGGGTGCACAGTAAAGATGCGAAGTATAGTTTTGAAATGTGTTTCATTTTTAACTCCAAACAGGTCAAGTCCCTAAGTTGATCTCAGAGACAGACCTCTGCCGGCAAGCATCAGCTTGACCGACAGTTTTAACAAGATGTACTCCCGTGATCCGATAAAGCACCGCCTATGGGGTATCTATTAACCCGGCGACTAAGTATGTCGTCTTTAGGGTTTCAAGCCTGCCCTTGATCAAGGCGCGGCTCGCAGGCAATGGTTGTTCCCTTGTCAAGAGCTGCGACACTTTGGCTGAAGGCAACATACTTAGTCGCCGGGTTAATAAAAAGCCGGGCGTACTTAACCTTCAATAGGGTGGATCCAGGAAATATGTGATTTCTAGCAGTGAGAGGGGATCAAGATAGGTGAGGCGCGAGCCTCATAGAATAGTGAGCTAAGCAGGGAAATCTTAGGTAAATGGAAGGGAGTATCTGCCCTGTCCGGGGGGGGCGGATAGATTGGAACCGCCACAACACCAATGAAGTAGTGGTGTTTTTCCAGGCTTTTGAAGGTATCACAGTAATCTTCATGGTCATGGAAATCATGAACCTCAGCATGCAGTAGCGTTGCTGACTGCGCCAGAAGAAACAGCAGGATCAACACAGCATTCATCGAACGCAGTGTTTTACTGTAAAAGTAGTGACTGTTTTTGCAACTCATAACATTGAAAGCACAACATACTAGTGTGATGTCTTCACAGCTCTTGAATCCGTTCAATAGGAATGAAGTTCTTATAATGAAACATTATAACATTACATTATAGGTTGGTGGTAGCTTAATTCTTTTAGTGGTCAAGAAGCGCTAAACCAGAACCTTTAAGCATGAGCTTTCCGATTACTGGTCTCGATGTATTAACAATGGGTAGCGGGTCGTTTAGAAGATTCATGATGGCTTTCACCAAATCGTTCAATTGCGGTATTTCTACTGACAGGGCGCATGAAGTTCAAAATTATTATAGGTGTCCATGTTTGTTCAGCCTCGGCTGAAGAATGCTGGACTTTGATAGGCTCATTAAGCCAGTCCTCTTAAAAGCGGTAGGCGCAGGGCGTAGTACGTATTTTGTTGGTGTCACATAAAAGAAATGTCTTCTATTGGGCCGATTGTGGTTATTGATGCAGATGATGGTGTTGATTAACACCCCCTCTCCGGCCCCTCTCCTGCAAGGGGGGAGGGGAGTTTTTTCTCTTCATCCTATGTTGTTTGATGTTTTTTCATCTCTTAACGATCACTCGACATACTTAGTCGCCGGGTTAATAGATAACAGGTAAAGTTAGCTTGTTCACACAATAATAATTGAAGTTATTAGGAAACAGCTGAGTGAAAAAAAAGGGAAAAATATCATCCTGGAACGATGATAAAGGTTATGGATTCATCGTTCCGCTTGATGGAGGTAATCGAACATTTGTACACATCAAGGCCTTCGCAAATAGAACGCGTCGACCTGTGGTTGGTGATGCTATTACCTATTCGATGAGCAGTGATTCACGTGGTAGGCCGTGTGCTGGTAAGGCGGCCATTGCTGGTATTGTGAAAACGTCAGAACGAACTCGATCTTCAGGTGTTCTGTCCAACCTGGCAGCATTGATTTTGCTGTTGCTTGTTGGTGGTGCCGTCTATCTATCTCTCATTCCAGTGCCACTTATGCTGTTTTATGTTGTCGTCAGCGCCATAACATTTTCTGCCTATGCGTTTGATAAAGTCGCGGCAAAGAGAGGTAGATGGCGTACAAGTGAGAATACCCTGCATCTATTGTCGCTTGTTGGCGGTTGGCCTGGTGCATTGATGGCGCAAAGCTATTTGCGACACAAAACAAAGAAGCAACCATTTCGAGCAATTCTCTGGATGACAGTGGTGCTGAACTGCGCGGCATTGGTATGGTTACTCACTCCGCAAGGGGAGGGTGCATGGCGTTCAATGGTTGGTGTACTCTTTGGATCGCTGTAGGGGATGCCAAATGTACGGCTAGTGGCATTGGGTGAAAGAGCGGACTTTTTTACGCCACGCTATAAACACCTGCACCGACTCAAGTATTCGTTCTGGCGCACCATGGTGTTCAAGGGTCTTCTTGTCGCCCTAAACCTATCTATTAAGGTGCGCGTTAATACTTACATGGCCTCACCCTTGGGTTTCAAGCCTGCCCTTGCTCGGTGTTGCGGCTCTTGACAAGGGAACAACCATTGCCTGCGAGCCGCGCCTTGATCAAGGGCAGGCTTGAAACCCTGAAGACGACATACTTAGTCGCCGGGTTAATAATGTACTCTCATGTGTGCACCTGTCGAAAAAGAGTGAATTGCCTTTGATACGATCAAACAACCCAGTGGTCCGCTCCAAAAGTGGGTCCTGGGCGTTACTGGGTTAATAATACAGCTTGTAAATACTCAGTCTATCTCATTCAATCAGGGGATAAGTGCTGCGTGCAATGCACTACGTAAACGTTCTACTATCTGCTCACCGGTATCAGCTGCCGAGAGAAGTACCAGTTCCACATCCGGCAGTGGGGGTAGCTCGCCATCTATGATATGGATATCCGCCTCCAACCAACGTTCGGTACGGACGCCGACACCAAGGCCAGCACGCAGAGCGGCACGCATACCAGAAAGGCTGGGAGTGGATAGTGCGATACGCCATGGTCGGGCTATCTCATCCAGAGCATTGAGTACCGAATTTCTGAAGATGCAGGGACCATTGGAGAGGATCAGTGGAAGCGGTTTGTCGCTTATGATCTCCAGTTTTGGTGAAGCGACCCAGACCCTGCTGAGTCGATCAATAAGTTCACACTGCACGCCATTGTGTGGCTCTCCCGGTTCTTGAAAAAGAACCGCCAGATCCAGCTCGCCACAAGCCACTTCATCCCTTAGCTTGGAATTGGCATCCACTTTGACTTCAAGCGCAACGCCGGGGTGAAGTCGGGAGAAATGGGCTAGAAGGTCAGCCAACCCTCCGTCAGCTACCTCTTGTGCCGATCCCAGACGTACTTTGCCCTGCAAACGTGTTTCAGAAAGCGCTGCCAGGGCTTCATCATTGAGTGCAAGTAAGCGCCGGGCATAACCCAGTAACAATTCGCCACGTTCAGTAAGGGCGACATGTCGTGTATTTCGTTTCAGGAGTGGTGTCTGTAGTCGTTCTTCCAGCCGCTTGAGTTGCTGGCTGACTGTTGACTGTGTGCGATGCAGACGCTCAGCGGCCCGAGTGAAACCTCCGCCATCAACCACAGCAACAAAGGTACGCAATAGTTCCAGTTCCAGGTCACGGGATAATATATTCATAAATATAATAAGTAGTATTTGAAATATTCGTTTATCAAATGAATGATAACAGCTTAGGCTCTAATCTCAGAAGATCAAGGAGATAGTAAAATGCCCTATATAGAAGCGATCATTGATCCCGCGCCGACAGCTGAGCAGGCTACTCGACTTGCTGACGCCATTACTGATGCGATGGCTTCAGCAGTTGGAAAACGTCGTGAGGTGACCGCTGTGCGTATCATTGGAAGTGATGCGCTTATCTGGACAATCGATGCAAAGATGAACAGCAAGACCACTGCCTATTTAGATGTAAAAATCACCGAAGGCACCAACAGTAGTGATGAGAAGGCCTCTCTGATCACGCTTCTGCATCAGGTTTTATCTAAGACATTCGGTGAATTGGAAGAGGCCAGCTACATTGTGATTCATGAGCTACCGGCAGAGAATTGGGGTTTTGCCGGTTTGACTCAAGCAAATCGTGCAAAGCAACGGGGAGCTTACATATGAGTGCCTTGAAACTCTATGACCTGGATCGTTCTGGCAATTGCTATAAGGTGCGACTGCTGCTTGCCATGCTGGATTTGGATTATGAACGGGTGCCGATCGATATTCTTTCTGGTGAGACGATGACTCCAACATTTAAAGATCTCAATCCAAGAGGTCAGGTTCCGGTGTTGATTGATGATGGAATTGTGATTTGGGATTCGATGGCAATTCTGGTCTATCTGGCTCGTCAATACGGGGATCAATCCTGGTTGCCGGAAGATGCTCTAGGGGAGGCCCGAGTTATGCAATGGCTTGCGGTTTCAGAAAATGAGTTGCTCTATGGATTGGCTCGTGCCCGGGCACAGATACTCTTCGATCGAGGCTACGATCTGGATCAATCTCATCGGGATGCTGTGTCAGGATTGGAGGCGATGGAACGGCGCCTTAAAACCAATTCATGGCTGGCTGCAGGCCATCTCACGATTGCCGACATTGCCTGTTATCCTTATGTTGCATTGGCCGGAGAGGGTCACTTTTCTCTCGAACCTTATCCGTCTGTTAAAGATTGGTTGAAAAGAGTGGAAATGGATGATCGCTGGGTTGCGATGATCAAGAGATAATTGCTGCGCTTTTTGAAACTGTAGAAGAATCTTCCTAAGCTCAGGTAGTAGTAACTACGTTACTTACCTGTTTAATTGTTCCCAGCTTCAGAAATACCCTGTTTTACCAGCCATTCCCATGCCAGATCAAATCCTGTGAATATTTCGACTAGGACCTTAGTGTGGGAATCGACATTGTTTGTTATACGCTCCATATGAATTTTCCCACGTGCTTTGGCTGGTGGTAGTACCGCCCAATACTTCCAGCCTGCAGCAATTGCGAATGGCCGCCAGTACTCCTCAGACCAGGCTAAATCATCAGGGTCGAGAACCGAATTCAACCGATCATCGGAAAGCCATTTCTGAGCCCCATGTCTTTTCATCAGCTCTAATCCAGTCGTTAGCACTGATCGGAATGCATCGCTTGAAATAGGTTTTAAGCACTGATGGTGAATAATGCCAGCTTCAGGATAGTACCAAAGATTGGCATACTCATTTTCTAATTGCGTGATTCTTGTTTCCATTGCTATCGTCAAAAAGCTATGTATATTAACGCAGAAGTGATCTATTACATTATCTGTAACGCTTTATATTATAACCTACCTACTTAAAGTGCGGGTTAATAATATCCACTCCGAGCCATACATTCATATTACATTTCCAATAATCAGATTACACCTCATTCTGTTCCATCGCCAAGTCGGCAAGTTGTTTATAGAGTTGATAACGTGTCTTGATCTGTGACTGGGCATGGCGCATGAATTTCTCTGAGGCTTCAGGCTGGGTTCTCTGCAATATACTGAATCGAGCTTCTGTACTTGCAAAGTCTCTATATGAGATAGAGGGTTGTTTTGAATCCATCTTCAATGGGTTTTCGCCTTTTATGCTGCGACGGGGGTCGTAGCGAAATAGTGGCCAGTGTCCAGAGTCGATAGCCAGTTCCTGTTGTCGGATGTTGTTTGACAGATCGATGCCCTGGGCGATACAAGGTGAGTAGCAGATGATCAGTGAGGGGCCATCATAAGATTCTGCTTCGAGAAAGGTGCGCAGCGTTTGAACATCCTTTGCTCCAAAGGCGACCTGGGCCACATAGACATTGCCATAGGACATAGCCATCAGAGCTATATCTTTTTTGTTGGTTGCTTTACCGCCAGCGGAGAACTTGGCTACCGCACCTAATGGGGTGGCTTTGGATGTTTGACCGCCTGTATTAGAGTAGGTTTCCGTATCGAGTAGCAGGATATTGACGTTGCGTCCTGACGCCAGTACGTGATCGACACCGCCATATCCGATGTCATAAGCCCAACCGTCTCCACCAACCAGCCAGACACTCTTGCGTGCCAGGGTGTCTGCTAAGGAGATCAGACTCTCTGCTTCAGGTGTGTTGATCTGATGGCACTGCTGCTTCAGAGTCTCTATACGTTTGCGCTGTTCGAAGATACCTGCTTCGGTATCCTGCTCAGCATTCAGCAGGGCATCTGCCAGAGGTTCGCCAATTTTATCAGCCAGGCTGAGCAACAGTTCTCTGGCGTGGTCGTTCTGCTTGTCTATAGCGATGCGCATGCCCAGGCCGAATTCCGCATTGTCTTCGAAAAGTGAGTTGGACCAGGCTGGTCCCCGACCCTCAGGATTTGTAGTGTAGGGGGTAGTCGGCAGGTTGCCTCCGTAGATGGAGGAGCAGCCGGTGGCGTTGGCGATCAGCATGCGGTCACCGAACAGTTGGGTTGCAAGCTTTATGTAAGGTGTTTCACCACAACCGACACAGGCACCTGAAAATTCGAACAGGGGTTGCATGATCATAGCCCCTTTGAGCGTGGTCTCTTTTAGATTGGTGCGATCATACTCTGGCAGGCCGAGAAAGAACTCCCAGTTAATGCGCTCTTGCTCATGGTAAGTTTGGTCCTCCACCATGTTGAGTGCTTTACGTTGTGGATTTTTTTTATCCCTGATAGGACAGATCTCAACACAGAGTCCGCAGCCGGTACAGTCGTCGGGGGCTACCTGATAAGTGATTTGGGTGCCGGGTTCAAAATCTTTACCACCTTTGACTTGCGTGTGCAGGAAGCTTTCCGGTGCGTCTGCAGTCAACTCTTGAGGAAAGGCCTTGGAGCGGATTGCCGCATGGGGGCATACCAATGGACACTTACCACAATGGGTACAGAGATCCATTTCCCATTTTGGTAGTTGCAGTGCGATATTGCGCTTCTCGTAGGCGGTGGTGCCGAGAGGCCAGGTACCATCTGCGGGCATCAGGCTGACCGGAATGGAATCACCCTTACCTGCGATAATGGGTGCGGTGACCTGCTGTACGAATTCTGGTGCGTCATGGGGTACAGTTGGCTTACGTGGTTCATCAGTACCGGCTCTCTCTGACACAGTTACCTGGTGCAGGTTGGCCAATGCCGCATCGATGGCATCGTAGTTGCGTTGTAGCAGTCTTGCGCCCTTTTTACCGTAGCTCTTTTTTACCGCATCTTTGATTAATTCGATCGCCTTTGCCTGATCAAGAAGGCCGGAGATGGCAAAGAAACAGGTCTGCATAATGGTATTGATGCGGCGTCCCATACCGGTTTCTGCTGCGATCTTATAAGCGTCGATAACGTAGAAGCTCAAACCCTTATCGACCATCTGTCGTTGCATATGTGCTGGAAGACTTTGGCAAGCCTCATCCGGGCTGGCCGTGGTGTTGAGTAGAAACACTGCGCCTGGGGCAGCTTTGTCGAGCATATCGTAACGGTCGAGAAACAGGGGCTGATGACAGGCGACAAAACTGGCTTCATCATCATTGATCAGATAGGTGGCATTGATCGGTTGTGGACCAAAACGTAAATGGGAGACCGTGATTGCACCGGATTTCTTTGAGTCGTATTGGAAATAGCCCTGGGCATGATTGTCGGTCTGCTCACCGATGATCTTAATCGAGTTCTTGTTCGCAGATACTGTGCCGTCAGCGCCCAAACCATAAAAGATACAGGCAGTAACACCCTTGCTGGCCATTGGGCGAAATGCAGGATTCCAATCGAGATTGGAATGGCTTACATCGTCAATAATACCTACGGTGAAATCGTTTTTAGGTTGCGGATTATTCAGTTCATCGAAGATTCCAACTACCATTGCCGGAGTGAACTCTTTAGATGAGAGTCCATATCGTCCACCGACGATACGTGGCAGAGTGCTTCGGCGTCCATTGCTGTAAGCTTGGGCGAAGGTCCCCAGAACGTCTTTATAAAGAGGCTCCCCATCGGCTCCTGGCTCTTTGGTGCGGTCGAGTACCGCTATCTTTTTCACGCTTTCAGGGATTGCAGACAAAAGGTAATCAGCGGCAAAGGGACGGTAGAGTCGGACTTTGATCACGCCGACCCTTTCCCCCTGTTTCTTCAAATGATCGACACTCTCCTGGGCGGCGCCGATACCTGAGCCCATCAATATGATTACCCGGTCAGGTTGCTCTGCACCGTGGTATTCAAACAGGGCATAGTGGCGTCCAGTGAGTTGCGCAAAGTGCGACATCACTGCCTGCAGCTTTTGCGGAACCTCTGTATAGAAAGGATTAACGGTTTCACGTCCCTGAAAGTAAACATCAGGGTTTTGGGAGGTGCCACGAATAACCGGATGATCTGGGGAGAGGGATCGAGCTCGATGGGCATTCACCAACTCGTTGTCGATCATTGCCTGGACAGTCTCGAAGTCGGGTAAGGATATCTTGTTTACCTCGTGAGAAGTTCTGAATCCGTCGAAAAAATGGAGGAAGGGAATACGTGTTTCCAGGGTTGCAGATTGGGCGATGAGTGCGAAGTCCGCAACTTCCTGAACACTGGCAGAGCAGAGCATGGCATAACCAGTTGTACGGCAGGCCATAACGTCACTGTGATCACCAAAAATTGATAACGCCTGCGCTGCCAGTGAGCGAGCTGAAACATGCAGCACGGTTGGGGTTAATTCACCGGCAATCTTGAACATGTTTGGGATCATCAACAACAATCCCTGGGAAGCTGTAAAAGAGGTTGAAAGTGAGCCGGCTTGAAGTGCGCCGTGAATCGCACCTGCAGCACCCGCTTCACTTTGCATTTCGATGACATCGGGTACCGTGCCCCAGATGTTTTTTATACCTTTCGCTGACCATTCATCTGACCATTCACCCATCGGCGATGCTGGGGTGATGGGGTAAATGGCAATAACCTCGTTGGTCATGTGGGCGATTTGTGCGGCGGCTTCATTGCCGTCAATGGTAACCATCTTGTCGGGCATATCCTTAGTTCCTGGGATGTTGTTTTGTTGTTTGGATGCTCTCACTACTGATCACTATTAACCCGGCTGAAGACAACATACTAAGTCGCCGGGTTAATAAGCGCATTGATTAATGCCAGTATAATCTTCATCTGCCGAATCAATTGTCCTTTTGTGACAGGGTGGTTTGATGGCTGTTCTGAGTATATCGAAACAGTAGTTGATTACTACGGCTGCTATTTGGTTATTTAAAATTGGTCCCTCACCATCCAGCCTGACCATCAATCAATTAACTGAGGGTGAGTAATTATCCTTTTAATCCGATTATCTCTCCATTTTTGTGCTAATTTCTATAGGGTGACATGACGTTTTTTGGGTTTTCTATTGAGTCTTATTCCAGCTATCACATTCGACGAATCTATGCCCGATCGAGGTGCACCGACTTGTCTCTCTCATAGTTATTTATATTCAGATTCGTTGATCAACGTGATGCCTGGATAAAGACTATTTTTTTGAACAGTGTAAGCGGTAGGGTGAGGTGATTGGTGCATTTCCGAGGTGGTTCTGGTGATGGGGCTGTTTCAATTCCTTTGGGTTGATTATTCCACTTTACAACTCATGGATTTTTAATCGATGAGGGATATTGGTAACTGAATAACAACAAGTGAGCGCACTTGTTGTTCCTGTACCGCATTGGTGAGGCCGTGAAAGTGCAACAGAGCATGAGTATTAATCGTCATCCCGGATTCCTGCCTCGTAACAAGCTCCAGATGTTGTTGGATGCACTCCAGCAATCCGGTTATCAGATTCTTGGTCCAGCTGTGCAGGACGGGGCTATACAGTTTAAGCCGGTCGAGGACTCGGGTCAGCTTGTTACAGGTTTGACCAATCTCCAAGGCCCAGGCCACTACCGCCTGCAACAGACTGAAGGCCAGCGACTATTTGATTGGAATCATGGTCCTCAGGGGCTAAAGCCCCTCTGTTTTGCTCCCAGGGAAGTTCTATGGGTCGAACAGCGAGATCCCTTGGGTTTTCAGGCCAGCCAGCCCGATGTGAAGCCAACTGCAGTGATAGGTGTGAGAGCCTGTGACCTCTCTGCACTGGCTATCCAGGATAGACACTTTCTTCATTCTGATTCACCCGATCCACACTATCGCCAACGTCGAGAGCAATTGCTATTGATCGGGGTCGATTGTGCCCACTCAGCAGAGAGCTGTTTTTGTGTTTCTACCGGGGATGGGCCTGGGGTGAAGCAGAGTTACGATATTGGGTTGTCTGAACTTGATGAAGGTTTTCTGTTATGGCCTGGAAATGAGAAGGGCAAGGCTGTACTGGAAAAAATCTCGTTAGAAAGTGCAGAGGATCATCAGCTGGAAAAGATGACAACTCAAACTGATCAGGCTGCAGGTGAACAAACAAGGCATCTGGCAAAGCCTGAGGAGCTGATGCGTCTCTATCAAAGGCTTCAACACACCCATTGGAGTGATGTGGCTGAAAGGTGTCTGGGATGCGGCAATTGTACTGCGGTCTGTCCGACCTGTTTCTGCTACGACGTACATCATGAAGTATCACTGGATGGGACGTCAGCTCAGAATGTTCGTCAGTGGGACTCCTGTTTCAGTGCCAATCACAGCAGCATGGGACATTTCAAAGTGCGCGGAGATATCCTCTCCCGATATCGACAGTGGTTAACGCACAAATTGGCTGGTTGGCAGGAACAGCAGGGGGAGATCGGATGTACCGGTTGCGGTCGGTGTATCACCTGGTGCCCTGTCGGTATTGATCTAACCAAAGAGACAGACACGATTTTGTGGGAGGTGAGTGTCCATGAGTGAAACCCACATTCCACGCAGTGCGATTATCGATCAGCGCATCCAGGAGTCACCAACAATTTTCACCTTAAGGATGCAGTTTGAGGATGCGAATGCTCAGGAGGTATTCGAGTTCCTACCTGGCCAGTTCAACATGGTGACACTTTTTGGGGCGGGGGAGATTCCTATTTCAATCGTCAATGATCCTGAGGATAGCCACTATTTTGACCACACAATCAGGGTGGTCGGTCGGGTCTCAGAGGCGATGTCTAAACTCCAACCTGGTGATCGGGTGGGTATTCGAGGTCCGTTCGGTAGAGGTTGGCCTATTGAAGAGGCCAGGGGTCGAGATGTTCTGCTGGTAACTGGCGGATTAGGGTGTGCCCCCCTGGTATCTGTTATCCGCTACCTGATGAAACGGCGTGATCAGTTCGGTCATCTGAATATTCTACAAGGAGTCAAACACTCGAATGATCTGATATGGCGTGAACAATATGATGCCTGGGCGAGTGAACCGGATGTCAATGTGTTGCTTGCAGCAGATGTCACAACCCATGAATGGCATGGTCAGCAAGGCATGGTCACCGAGTTGATCGAACAGCTTAATCTGCGTGTGGGACGTACTCTCGCAATGCTCTGCGGTCCTGAATTAATGATGTTGGCTGCAATAGCCAATCTTCGTTCAATGGGGGTCTCGGATCACCATATCTGGTTCAGTATGGAGAGGAATATGCAGTGCGGTATTGGCCAGTGCGGACACTGTCAAATCGGATCAAAATTTGTCTGTCGTGACGGTCCGGTATTCTGTTATTCCGAACTTGCAGATTTTTTGGGGACCAAGGGTTTCTGAGGGTGTTCAAAATGAGTTCAATCGTTTGCCCTGTCTCAACAGTTAATTAGACCAGGATATCCCTATGGCCAATCAAAAACCGAAACTTGCGGTGCATAAATTCAGCTCCTGTGATGGCTGTCAGCTGGCTCTATTAAATCTGGGTCAACCTCTCCTGCAGTTGCCGGAACTGGTGGATATTGTCCATTTTGCAGAAGCCGGTCCAAATGCACCTGACGAGATAGTGGATATCTCTTTGGTTGAGGGGAGTGTATCCACGCCAGAGGATATCAAGCGGATTCAACAGGTCAGAGAGAACAGTAAATTATTGGTAACTATCGGCGCTTGCGCAACCAGTGGTGGGTTACAGGCACTGGCTAATTTTGCAGACCGGGGTGGCTGGATGGGCTCGGTCTACTCACATCCTGAGCATATTGATACCCTGACTACATCTGACCCAATTTCACAGCACATAAAGGTTGATTTCCAGATTCAGGGCTGTCCGGTTAACTCAACTCAAGTGCTTGGTGCGTTGCGTGATCTATTGTCTGGGATTACCCCCAGACCTGAACAACATTCTGTGTGCATGGAGTGTAAACGCAAGGGATTGATCTGCACCATGGTCAGTAAAGGGGAGGCCTGTATGGGGCCTGTCACTTTGGCAGGTTGTGGTGCGCTTTGCCCGGCAACAGGGCGAGGTTGTTATGGTTGCTATGGGCCGGCGGAGCAGGTCAATGACCGTTCCATCACAGAGAGATTTGAACAACTGGGTCTGGACGCAGAGGGGGTGCTTAGGCGCTTTCGTTTTATAGCCAATAGTGCGCCACCATTTAAAGCTGCCAGCGAAGGGCTGAAAGGTGATACCGATGGCTGAGCATCGCGATATTCATATCAATGTACCAGTGTTGACCCGTGTCGAGGGTGAAGGTGCGCTTGAACTTGACGTGGTTGGTGGAGAGATCGAACGTGTCAATCTGCGTATTTTCGAACCACCCAGACTGTTTGAAAAGTTTGTTGAGGGGTATGAGCGTAATCAAGTAATCGATATGGTAGCCAGGATCTGCGGGATATGCCCTGTCGCCTATCAGATGAGCGCTGTTCAGGCGTTCGAGAGGTTGGCGGATTTTACCCCTGATCCCTGGGTGACGGAGATGCGTCGAGTAATGTATTGCGGTGAGTGGATACAGAGCCACGCCTTGCATGTACATTTGCTGGCCGCACCCGATTTTCTCGGGTTTGAATCAGCCATTGCCATGGCCGCCGATTATCCGGACGCAGTAAGGCGTGGGCTCGAACTGCAAACCTTGGGCAACGAACTGATTGCCATGTTTGGCGGCCGCTCGGTTCACCCGGTCGGTGTCAGGGTGGGTGGATTCTATAGGGCTCCTGATCTATCTGCTGTAGAGACCATGCTGCAACGTCTACGAACTGCTCTACCTCAAGCAGAGGCTTTAATCGAATGGACAGCAGGTTTGACCTTTCCTCATGATGATCAATCTTTTATCAGTGTGGCGTTGAGTAATAGAGAAGAGTACGCCATCAATCAGGGACGACTGATATCCGGCCAGGGGTTGGATATCGATATCTGTTATTTCGATAGCCACTTTAAAGAGATTCAATCGCCCCACTCAACTGCGCTACACTGTGAACTGGATGGTCGCCCTTATCTGACAGGCCCTCTCGCAAGAGTGAATCTTAATTTTCATCAGCTACCCAAACCGGTACGCCAGTTATTGGATGGCTGTGGTATCAGCTTTCCCAGCCATAATATGTTCCATAGCATCGTTGCCAGAGCGATTGAACTCTATTTTGCAATCTTTGAAGCGACCCGGTTGCTTGAGCAGTATCAGATGCCTGCTCATCCCTATCAGGAAGTGGGATCTATCGAGGGGAATGCCTTTGGCTGTACTGAAGCGCCGAGAGGTATCCTCTGGCATCGCTACGATGTGGATGAAGAGGGTATCGTTCGATATGCGCGCATCGTGCCACCAACCAGTCAGAATCAAGGACGTATTGAAGAGGATATCGCCATATCTCTACAGCAGCTGGGTTTGGATAGTAGCGATGATGTCATCCGCCTCAGGGCCGAGCAGGTCATTCGTAATTATGACCCATGTATCTCCTGTGCAACCCATTTCCTGAAGTTGAAAGTCAATCGGAAATGACCAGGATTATCGGTATAGGATCTCCCTTTGGCGCAGATCAGTTAGGCTGGTTGGCAATAGATCATCTTCAGACATGTCAACTGACAGGGTGTGAGTTGATTAAGCTGGATCGACCAGGCAGTGGACTTCTGGACTATTTCAGGGGGGTTGATCATGTGGTGTTGATCGATGCCCTGATTTCCTCAGACAGTTTTGGGGACGTAAAGCTGATAGAGCCTGATGAATTGGAAGATTGCGATGGCCTCACATCCTGTCATGGTTTTGGTGTGGCTGAGGCGCTGGGATTGGCTGATCAATTGGGTCTTCTGCCCAGCAGACTCTCATTGATTGGCATTCATACTCAATCTGATCTCTCCCGCCTGCCAAGCTTGGATACCAGAGCCTTAGAGCGGCAGGTGAATGGTCTGATATAGTTTCCTGGGATGAGGTATTTTGTCATTAGAAAAACCTGCCACGTATTAGGTCAACGTCGGAACACTAACAAGCAGTGCTCTTCTTCTACGGCAGTTTGTTTTTAGAGTAAATAGGGGTATTTTTTTGGGGTTTTATGTGTCCTGATGGCAACACGCCGGTGACAGATTGTATCGGGAAGATGGATATGTAGTTAAGAGCTTGTGAACGCTACCGAATGTACGCATGGCCCACTAGGGCTCATACCTCGCCACAAATTATCCCCTTTGTCGTTGCTGGTCTTCGAAATAGCTGGATTTAGGACTTTGTTGCATCATTCTCCAAGGCTGTGATTTCCTTTAGGAATTACAAGTTTTCTTTAGCGGCCTGACTGCCTATCATCAATCTATCGGTATATTTTACATATCGACTCACATTGGTTGGATGATCACTACCGTAAATTTATTTTTCAATCGAACCAATCTGAATAAGCTGTTTGAAAGTCTGCGTATCACCTTAGGGTGTATTTGTGGACCAAAACTTGCAGCATCCATCAAGATTTAGACTCAGGAAAAAAGTCAACTGAGAGACCTCTGACATGCTCAACAATCCACTACGCCTATCTAGGTCCCCCCATATCAGTGACGAAGCTGATTTGGTTCGCAATGCTTTGATCGAACACGGTCTAGAAACCCCTATGTTTGAGAATGGTTTGAGCCAGGATCAGAAGTACGACCGAATCAGAGATCTGATGAGTGATATGATGCAGGTGTTAGGTCTTGATCTGTCAGACGACAGTCTGGCCGAGACACCCCACAGAATAGCCAAGATGTATATCCACGAGATTTTTTCCGGTCTCGACTACACCCAATTTCCTAAGATCACCCTGATCGATAACAAGATGGGCTCGGATGAGATGATTCTAGTGCAGGATATCGACATGACCAGTACCTGCGAACACCATTTCATCACCATCGATGGCAAAGTTAAGGTGGCTTATGTACCCTCTGCCAGCCTGATCGGCCTGTCAAAGATTAATCGGATCGTGCGTTTTTTCAGTCAACGACCGCAGGTACAGGAACGCCTTACACGGCAGATACTCGTTGCCTTGCAGACACTGCTGGACACTGAGGATGTGGCTGTCTCGATTGAAGCTACCCACTATTGCGTCAAAGCCAGGGGTGTTATGGACAGTAGTTCGAATACCCGTACCAAAGCCCTCGGTGGCTGCTTTAAGCATGATGCCACTCTCCGAGCGGAATTCCATGCGGCTTGAGTGCTCACCTCGGACGTTCCCCAGGGGCTACTATCGATTTGTAGTTGGTATTCCAGCAAGCCATGGCCCTATTGAGAATAAACCAAGTTACTAATCACTAGACCTGTCCTTTTACATTCAAACTGTTTTGGGCGAATGTCAGGCCCTGAAGACGACATACTTAGTCGCCGGGTTAATATTGTTAAAACAGGTAAGAAAATTAGCCGGTGTGCCGTTAATATAGCTAGGTGTTGATAGGATGGGTGCATGAGGCTGAAAAAGATCGGGCGTTTTCAAGTTGGCAAAGAGCTTGGTTCTGGCAATCAGGGTACGGTATTTCTCTGTCATGACAGCCAATTGGAACGTAAGGTTGCAATAAAACTTCTTGATAAAGCGCTGAAAGATGCCTCGTTTAGAGACGAGGCGCGCACGATGAGCAAGCTGCAGCACCCAAATATTGTCTCTATCTATGAGGCAGGTGAGCATCAAGGCATTCCGTTTCTGGTGTTTGAATATGCTCAAGGCAAGCTACTTTCTGACACTATCCAGGGTGAACCTCTGGAACTCTCCCTGGCATTGCAGATTTTCGAAGGCCTGCTGGAAGGGATGAGTCAGGCGCATCGGGCTGGTATTGTTCACAGAGACCTGAAGCCTTCAAATATCATTATCAGCCAGGATCAACTCCCTAAGATCATGGACTTTGGCATCGCCCGACTGCTATCAGAAGCTAAAGGTCCGGATAAGCAGTTGATCGGCACACCGCGTTATCTAGCTCCTGAGTATATTCAAGCGGGTGAAGTGGGTCCCCAGGCAGATGTTTTTGCCCTGGGATTGATTTTGGACGAAATGTTGACCGGGATGCCGGTCTTCAGCGGTCATAATCAGCAGGTTGTGGTGAATGCAATTCTCAAGCTGGAGCCAAAGCCCCCGTCACAATTCAATGCTGAAGTGGATGAGAAACTCGACCGTTTTATTTTGAAAGCTTTGGAGAAGGATCCAACGCTGCGCTACAGCGATGCACAGGAGATGCTGGAAGCTTATAATCAGATCATGAAGCCTGCGGGTGACGCAGCAGTTTCAGAGGTAGAAGGTAGCGGCACCGTAGAGTTTTTACTTCGTCGTATGAAACGCAAGAGTGATTTTCCTGCGCTGTCTCAATCCGTGCGTAGCATTAATGCCATGTCCGATGTCAGTGATCGCAGTGTCAATCAGATGGCTGGGGTTATCGTAAAAGATTTTGCGTTAACAAATAAAATTCTTAAGGTTGTCAATTCTGCCTATTACGGCCGTTTTTCAGGTCATATTGGCACAGTCTCCAGAGCCGTGGTTGTACTTGGTACCCAGGCGATTCGCTCCCTTGCTGCGTCGCTGATTTTCTTTGAGCATATCGAAAACAAACAACAGGCTGAATATTTACGGGAATTGGTTTCTTCAGCACTGTTTCGCGCTACATTGGCTCAGAATGTTGCCTCAGAAATCGATCAGCATGAGGCGGAAGAGTATTTTCTCACCGGGTTACTGAATGATCTAGGTAAAGTTCTAGTAGCTTTCTATCTACCGGAAGAGTCGCAAGAGATAGAAAGGTTGATCAAAGTCGAAGGTAAAGAGCCTGTTACGGTTCAGCACAGCGTACTTGGTGTCAGTTTTGAAACAATCGGTATTGAAATCGCCAAGCAGTGGAACTTCCCCAAGCAACTTACAGACAGTTTGAAATCCTGGCAAGGTGACCACATTCCGGTTAATCGTACCGAGAAGCGCCGGTTGGTTGCTTTGTTTGCTGAAGATGCTATGCAGCTTATCGTTGAGAATGGTGTGGAAAATAAGGCGGCTTTGGAGAGTTTAAATAAAAAATATGCCAAGAGTTTGAAGCTCGGCAGTAAAAAAGTGGCGAAATTGACCCAGCAGTCGGTGGAAGATTTTCAAGAATTAGCTGAAGCGATTGCTTCAGATGTTTCTGGAAGTTTTGTTAAAAAAATCAAAGTTGGTCAGGAACAGGCGAGTCCTGGTTCTTCAAAACAGAAGACGTCATCAAGGTCGATTTCAAAGGATGGCTTGGATCAGACACAGATTCTTGATGATGGTACACAAACGGTAGATGATAAAACGCTAGAAGTGGCTATCCACAATGCAGAGGATACGGAAGCCTTATTAATGGATGGTTTGCAGGAAGTGACCGGCATGCTGGTCGGGGATCATAGCGTCTCTGAGATTTTTAATGTGGTTTTGGAAACCATGTATCGAGCTGTTGGTTTTAAACGGGTTGTGCTGGCATTATTGAATCGTAAACAGGGTGAAATGGTAGGTAGGCTTGGTTTCGGTGAGTCTGCAGACGAGTTCGTCAAGGCATTTCACTTTTCAACAAAGTATAGTGTTGATGTGTTTCATGGGGCTATGAAAAATGCTGTGGATGTCTATATAGCTGATGCGACGGATGAAAAGATCCGGAGTGATATACCTGATTGGTATAAGAAGGTCTCTAACGCAGGATCCTTTTTGATTTTTCCTATTGTGGTTAATAAACATGCGGTTGGTTTAATCTATGCCGATCACTCTAAACCACACGGTCTGGCAATAGATAAGAAACGACTGAATCTGCTGAAGTCACTTAGGAATCAGATAGTATTAGCAGTTAAATCTTAATATCGGATAGTCTCTATATCTAAGCCGCGTTGTAAATTATAGAACGATGCTTTCTGTATAACTCCCCGCCTCTATGTTGTCGAGCCTAATAATGGTGTTATAAATAAGTCATGTTTATTCACTATTGCCCAACAAATGTTCCTATAAACAAGCTTTGTACCTTGGGTAGGGTGGGGCCATGCCCCACCGAAACGTGGTTGAAAGTTCACCGTCAGTGTGTGGTTGGTGTAGGTTTTGAATACAACAGAGGTAACTTCATACTTTTTTCAACTTAGTATGGTGGGGCAGGGCTCCGCCCTGCCTCTATACTCATGCATTAGTATGAAGCCCTACACCAGGTTCCTATGTTTGTAATTGTGGCTATATCGTTTCTGATAGCGTAAGAGGGAAGGGGTTGCATCAAGAATGTGCGAACATGCTCAGCGTGCAGCAGCAGATGCTGGCTTTCGTGCTATGCAATACAATTAGGTTGTTTCGACAAATGAAGGGGCGATTCGTTTGTCTTCTTTGGTGGGGCATGGCCCCACCCTACACCTCATCCAAACAGGTAGGGTGGGGCCATGCCCCACCAAGTGGACTAAAAACAGTGCGTCTGATTTGAATGAACAGCCACCAACAACACCCAGGCATCAAAGTATCAAAGTATAGGTTCTTTAGCTGAGTATGGAGAGTAATCAGGAAGGCTTTTAAAATCATAAGCACTGGATATGTGGATGCCCTAGTAATGTACAAAGAGCTTTAAGAAGAGTTATTGGATAGTCAGGTCGTCTGAACCTGCCTGTTATGGCGCATGGTTAATACCATGCCTTGAAAAGAGTAATGCTTCGGTTTGTTAACTTGCTTAACTATTATTTTTAAGAGCCCTGAAATGAAGCATCGGATTACAAGAGTGAATCTCGTAATCCGATGCAGGGTGCCAACCAATCGGTTGTTCGCGCAAATCCTTTTGCGTTGGTCTTCTTACATGGTGTCTTTTGCTACGACGTTGGAGAGGTCACTTTCATTTCCAATTGTGTCGTAAGCGGTGATTGCGAAGTAGTAAGTACCAGTTTCCAGATTATCCATAACATGGTTGTTGGCAGTGCTGTCATCCAGATCAACTACTGGGGAGAGGTTGTTAGCCGTTGTACCCATGTAGAGTCTGTAGCCTGAGATATCACTCATGCTCAGTGAGCTACCGTCAGTCCTGGTGCTAGGAGCTACCCAGTTGACTGTAACGCTGCCGGTTGTTGGTGTGGTCTGAGTTGCTTCAACAACCAGAGTCATTGGGCTTAGTGAAGCAGTGTCAGTACCGTCAGTTACGCTGATCACGATGTTATTGTAGCTACCCTCATCAGCTTCGGCAGGTGTGCCGCTCAGGGTTCCGTTACTGGAGTTGAAGTTTGCCCAGCTTGGGAGGTTTGAGATACTGAAGGTCAATGTATCATTATCGGCATCGGATGCATTTGGTGTGAAGACATAACCGTCGCCTACCAAAACGCTCTGATCAGGATTGCCGGTGATCACTGGAGCAGTGTTAGCTGCTTCGATGTCGTGGATAGTTACAACACTGACGTTTGGTGCATTCAGGGTGTAGCCACTACTTGGTGAATCAAGATGGACTTCAAAGGTCTCTGCTGTCTCATCAACTGAATCAGACATGGTGTTGATGCGGATAGTCTTGGAAGATTCACCTTCCAGGAAGTCCAATGCTGTCCAGACGTAGCCTGTGTAGTCCTGTGAGTGTCTTGCTTCGACGCCGTAGGTGCCGTAATTGACAGTTGCGGTGCCAGAGCTGTTGCTGCGGGTTACGGTCAGAGTAACCGCGCTGCCTTCCTCTACATCATAACTGTTGCTTGCGAAGCGGAAGGTGCCGCCCTCTTCAGCAACATCGGCTACGTTGATACCGAAAGGTGCCAGACTGGCTTGTGAGCTACCATCGGATACTGAGATAACGATATTGGAATAGACGCCTGAATCGTTGGAGTCAGGAGTACCGCTCAGTGCGCCGGTGCTGGAGTTGAAGCTTGCCCAACTTGGCAGATTACTGATGGAGAAGCTCAAGTCGTCGCCATCTGGATCGTTAGCGCTTGGTGTGAAGCTGTAGGCGCTGCCTTCCTGAAGACTGCTGGATGGAGTACCACTGATGGTGGGTGCCTGGTTGGTATTGGACACTGTTATGTTGAATGCGCTCAGTGAAGCGGTGGCAGTACCGTCAGATACGCTGATACGAATGTTGCTGGTGGTACCTGAATCATTCATGTCAGGTGTGCCACTGAGTACGCCTGTGGTGTTGTTGAAACTGGCCCATGTAGGACGGTTTGCAATTAAGAAGGTGAGGTTGTCACCATCTGCATCGTTTGCGTTGGGTGCAAATCTGTAACTGCTGCCTTCAGATACGGAAGAAGCAGGCGTACCGCTGATGGTAGGTGCCTGGTTGCTATTGGATACTGTAATGCTGAATGCACTCAGAGAAGCGGTAGCGGTACCGTCAGATACGCTGATACGAATATTGCTGGAGGTGCCGGCATCATTCATATCTGGTGTGCCACTGAGTACGCCAGTAGAACTATTAAGGCTGGCCCAGGAAGGGCAGTTTGCAATTGAGAAGGTGAGGTTGTCACCATCTGCATCGTTTGCGCTGGGTGTAAATCTGTAACTGCTGCCTTCTGCTACGGAAGAAGCTGGCGTGCCACTGATGGTAGGCGCCTGGTTGGAGCTGGACACTGTAATACTGAACGCATTCAATGAGGCAGAAGCGGTGCCGTCAGATACACTGATACGGATATTACTGGAGGTGCCGGTATCATTCGCATCTGGTGTGCCGCTGAGCTGGCCAGTGCTGCTGTTGAAACTTGCCCAGGAAGGACGATTTGCAATTGAGAAGGTAAGGTCATCATTATCAGCATCGTTGGCACTTGGACGGAAGCTGTAGCTTTGTCCTTCTGCAACCTGAGTGTTGGGAGATCCACTGATTACAGGTGCTGTATTCTCTGGTGTTGGTTCCTCTGGAGGGTTATTGTCGCCGATATTCTCATCTGTGGCGCAATTGTCAGGGGCACGATAGACATCCCTATGTGCTGCATATGGACCTGACTCAACACGTACTGCGCAAGGTATAAATTCAGGACTAGGCAATTTCATACGCCATTTGCCTCTACTGCTGACAGTAGCTCTGGCGAATGGTGTGATTGTTCCCGCGAGATAGGCGTCAACGATGGCGCCTGGTTCTCCCTGACCTTTGAATACCAACAGGTCTTTGCCGGCTCTCCATACAGCTCTATCGAGAGATAGTTCAGCAGCTTGAGCTAAGTTGATATCGGTTGCAAACAGAGCGGGGAATAGTACCAGTGGAATTAGTTTACGTGTTGCGTTCATGACCTTGTGACCTCAAAAATGAGTTTCTCCCTAAGATGTTGCTCACTATGGCGGTCGATGGGGGATTTTATGCATACACGAGGTCACAATTTAGGTGGACGGAATTCACATTATTTGGGCTTACTCTCCGCAGTGTGAATTGGCACTGAATTACACTTGATGAGCGTCACAATTTTCTCCTCAAGTGGGTCAGGAGGCCTAAAGTTTTCTAGGGTGTCTGTTGGTCAATTTTGTGTAATACCTTACTGGTAAGCTATGTTTTATTATGTGATCAGTGTTTAGTGTAATCGGCTCTCATTTAGACCTGATTACATCCATCAAAAGTCGGAAGATTAGAAGCGAGATAATGGTTCGTGAACTAGAGAGAGGGTGGTATGAAGAGAATTTCTTATATGGTTTTATTGGTTTTCTCTGTTTTGAGTCTGTACGCCCAAAACGGTTTGGCCTCCTCATATGTAATCGATACTAAAGGGGGGCATGCTTTCATTCAGTTTAAAATTAGCCATCTGGGCTATAGTTGGCTGGTTGGGCGATTTAATCGATTTTCCGGTGAATTTGAATACGACTCGCAAAATCCTTCTGGTTCATCGGTCACCGTAGTGATCGAGACTGAAAGTATCGATTCAAATCATGCTGAACGGGACAAGCATTTAAGGGATGATGACTTCCTGGCTGTGAAACGTTATCCAGAAGCGCGTTTCGTCAGCCGTTCATTTACTGAACGAGAGGATGGTACAGCTCTGCTCAGAGGCGATCTCACCTTAAGGGGGGTAACTCAGTCGATTGACATTGAGGTGGAACACGTCGGCTCTGGTAGTGATCCCTGGGGCGGTTATCGTCGTGGATTCTCCGGCAAGACCAGGTTGGTCTTGGCAGATTTCGGTATCACCAAGTATCTCGGTGATGCTGCCAAGGAGATGGAGTTGTTACTTGGTATTGAGGGAATCCGTAAAAAATCGAACGCCACATCAAGAAAGCCGGGTAAATAGTAATCTGTAGGCTATCTTTCACTTGTCCATGGACTACAGAACCCATTCTGAGGAGCGCTCACCGATCCAGGTTATCTGATAGCGGATCTTTCGCCAGGGGTTGTCATCATCTAAAAGACGTATGATAGTGGCTTCCAGGCGTTCCCCCTGGTCGAGTAACTGGGCCAGAGTACGGTTTTCCCGCTTTGGGACATAGCCGAGATGTTCATTTTTAAACCATACTGCAATGGCGTGGCGGTCATGTGGATTGCTCGGTTCACGTTTCAGATGCAGAGATTCTCCTACCTGCAGAAATGGCCATACTGCAGGTGCCCGATGGTATTGAAATCCAGCCAATGGCGATTCCTGAAGAACAATTTTGCGGCGAGCTGGAAAAAGGGTTCTATTACAATAGATTCGACGGGCCAGATGTCGTCCTGGGATCTTGAAAAGTGTGGCAAATAGTTGGGTCTGTTTCATTCTGAACGCTCCCGATTGGTGAAGTAGCCTGAATCCACTGATTCAGGATTAAGAAAATATCATTCTCAGTGGCTCATTTTATGAGTCCGTAACAA
Source organism: Candidatus Thiodiazotropha sp. DIVDIV (assembly GCA_040506275.1). Lineage (GTDB taxonomy): Bacteria > Pseudomonadota > Gammaproteobacteria > Chromatiales > Chromatiaceae > Thiodiazotropha. The sequence goes on along the minus strand of JBEVXD010000003.1, from coordinate 90,996 downwards.
GCAGGTGTTTCATGTTGGAGTACATTTTTTTTGATGAGCGTCCCTGGCAGAAATTTATCGACTATCTAAGGCAGCTTGGGCTGGAGGTGGAATCTGCTGTAAACGAGGACGGGTGGCTGGTCTTTGCATCTGAAGAGCTGGATGACGAGATGGATGAGAAGATCGAGACCCGCTATGAGCTCCTCCTGGAGGAGAATGAGAATCTGGTTGCTGAGCGGGAGGGGCTGGAGCATGTGCACACCGCGGGCATCAATGTGACACTGATGGATGGGCGGGTTGTACAGGCAGCGATAGATCCAAAGTTGATGAATCGCTTGCTGGAGGTGGTTTCCACTGATGAGCTGGGGGAGTTTGTCAATGCTATAGCCCAGGCGGTGGAAAACGGGGACGAAAGAACCTTGTGTCAGCGCTGAGGGTCGCTTTCCTCTAGGGCCTTGTCGGTTCTCTCTTTACCCTCTTTGAGGGCCTTTTCAGCCGCAATTCGGGCTGCCTTTTTCTTTTCAACCAGCTCTATATACTCCTTAGGTGACTGGTTGATGCTTGTCTGAGGCGGGTTTTCGCTGACTTGCATGACATAGATTACAGCGATAATTACGGCGATGAAAACGGCAAAAAAAGCGGTCCTGGACATGGTTTCTCCTGTAATCCATAGATCTGCGACCATTTGTAGTCTGAGACAATAGATGTCTGGCATCTTTCGGATCTGTGGTGCAGTAGCTTAATCCGCCAAAACCGAAATCAGGAATCGGCCAATGTACCTCCCCAGTGTCTGATCAGAGCTTCTTTGAGTATGGATCATCCGCTGTGTAATTGCATGATCGGCCAGTTCCTCTGTTTCGCAATTTCAGCAAGTGTCTGATCCGGATCCACTGCGACAGGGTTTTCAACCTGTTCTAGCAGAGGGAGGTCATTATGAGAGTCACTGTAAAACCAGCTCCCATCCAGGTTCTGATCGAACTCCAGCAGCCACTCATTCAGACGACTTACCTTGCCTTCGCGAAAGCTGGGCACACCGGCAATCTCCCCAGTGTACTGGCCGTCAAGGGTTTCAGGTTCAGTGGCAATCAGATGATCGATGCCGAACCGTTTGGCGATAGGGGTAGTGACAAATGAGTTGGTTGCGGTAATGATCATAAGAAAGTCACCGGCCTGACGGTGCTTTTCTACCAGTTGTTGGGCATTTTCTTTAATGATCGGAGATATTTTCTCTTGCATGAACACTTCTCGCCACGCCCTGAGTTGTACAGGGGAGTGTCTGCTCAGTGGTTTCAGAGAAAAGCGTAAGAATTCATGAATATTCAGATTTCCCGCTTTGTATTCATCATAAAAGCGCTGGTTCTGCTGTTCATATATCTCTCCGTCGACGATGCCCTGTTCTACCAGGAAACGTCCCCAAAGGTAGTCTGAGTCGCCTGCCAATAAAGTATTGTCCAGGTCGAAGATTGCCAATGCCATAAATACTATCCTGCATCAATTTATGAATTACTGATTAAGTCATGTAGCGGTAATTGCCAACAAAATAGAACCTATCCGGGGTGAGGATCATTGTAATAACAGGCTTTTACACCAGATCTGCACCTTGAATCAGAGTATTTCGATCTGCAATGAGGCTGGCTATGACTTACTTTGATGTTCCTACAAAGAATTATGTGGTGTTTGTCCTGGTATTTTACCCGGTTATACAAAAAAGTTGTTAACGGTTTATTTCCAGGATATTAGTGTTGATCTGGTGCTGTACCTTCTCGGTACAAAAATCGGATTTGCAGGCATGAGGCGAGATTGCTGGCAGAATTTGAGATGTTACCGAGGGGAGTAACAGACTAAAAAGTAACCTTGGAATTTCCATAATTAGCAAAGGCTTATGTTGATCGCCTTGCTGCTCCAGAGGGATTATGAAAAAATCATGTTAATTGAATGTGACATATTGTGGCGGATGAATTGATTGACTCAGACGGTTTTAGACCGAACGTCGGTATCATTTTGTGTAATGATGACCGCCTCCTGTTCTGGGGGCGTCGCGCTGGGCAGGATGCCTGGCAGTTTCCCCAGGGGGGTATCAAGCAGGATGAAACTCCAGAACAGGCCATGTACCGGGAACTGAATGAGGAAGTGGGTTTAAAAGCAGATCAGGTCTCGATTATTGGTGCCACCCGTAGCTGGTTACGTTACCGTCTGCCGGAACGCTATATCCGTCGGCACAGCGAGCCGCTCTGCATCGGACAGAAACAGATCTGGTTTCTGCTCAGGGTAAACTGTGGAGAGGATGCGTTCTGTCTTGATCACACCGAAACTCCGGAATTCGAGGATTGGCGCTGGGTGAAATATTGGCATCCAGTGCGGGAAGTGATCTACTTCAAACGCAATGTCTACACCAAGGCCCTGGAGGAGTTGGCACCTTTACTCTATCCGGAGGGTGTACCTGGCCGCTCTCTGACTAACTATTTACGACAGAACCGTCGCTGACCCTGTCATTGTCCTTATCCCGGCAAGTTATTAACCTGGCACTTTTTGTATGTAGGTGCCGGGTTAATAAGACCCCTAGGGACTTTGCCGCGGATCGGGAATTTTCAAAGAACCGAAAGGATGCCGCATCAAACCGGTAACATAGGATCATGCTTGATACCCTTCATCGTATCGTCAAAGAGGTTAATGCCGCTTCAGATTTAGAGCAGGCGCTGAGCATAATCGTCCATCAGGTGAAGAGAGCCATTGATGCCGATGTTTGTTCTGTATATCTGACTGACTTTGAACGCCGTGACCATGTTTTAAAGGCGACAGAGGGATTGTTACCTGGAGCCGTAGGCAAGGTAAGACTTCCCTATCACCGTGGATTGATCGGCCTTGTTTGTGAACGTGCTGAACCGGTCAATCTCGCTGATGCGCCGAGCCACAAGCGCTATCTTTTTACCAATGAGACTGGTGAGACCTCTTATAAGGGGTTTCTTGGTGTGCCGATAATCCAGAATCGGCGGGTCTTGGGGGTTTTGGTTGTACGGCAGATCGAGCAGCGCAGCTTCGATGATAATGAGGTCACTTTTCTGTTTACCCTCGCTGCGCAACTGGCTGGTGCAATAACCCATGCACAAGCCAGTGGTAACCTGGTCACCCAGAGTGATCTGTCCCCTCCCAAGCGATTTCTGCAAGGACGACCAGGAGCCCCTGGCGTCTCTCTAGGAACCGCGGTGGTGGTCTATCCTCCTGCAGATCTGGAGGCGGTACCTGACAAGCCTGCCAAGGATATGGAGAAGGAGGAAGAGGCCTTCAGAACCGCAGTGGCTGCTGTAGTGCAGGATCTGATGGCTATTGAGGATCGTTTTGAAGAGAGCCTGCCTGCTGAGGATCGGGCACTTTTTGATGCCTGGCTGATGATGTTGGGTAGCGATTCTCTGATTGGTAATACGATAAGGCTTATCAAACAGGGCAATTGGGCTCCAGGCGCTTTACGTCAAACATTTCAAGAGCACGCCAAGGTATTTGAGAACATGGAGGATATCTATCTCCGTGAACGAGCCTCAGACGTGCTCGATCTTGGGCGACGGATTCTGATGCATCTACAGCAGAAGGTTAACTTACTGGATGAGTATCCGGAAAATACCATTTTGGTAGGAGACGAAGTCAGTGCCATGCAGCTTGCCGAGGTACCCAGAGAGCGCCTGGTGGGTGTGGTTTCTGCCCGAGGGGCAAGCTTTTCCCATGTTGCGATACTCGCCAGAGCGTTGGAAGTACCTGCAGTAATGGGGCTGAGTAACCTGCCGGTGAGCCGTATGGATGGACGCTATCTCATTATTGAGGGATATCTGGGTCGAGTCTATGTCTCTCCTGCTCCTTCGGTTGTCGATGAGTACCGTCGGTTAGCCAGTGAGGATCGGGCGCTCTTTCAAGAACTGCAGGCGGACAAGGATCTTCCCTGTGAAACAACAGATGGTAGAAGGATTCCGCTCTATCTGAATACCGGGTTACTCTCAGAATTAAGCAGTCATGGCGCAGTGGAGTCGGAAGGGGTTGGACTCTATCGAACTGAGCTGCCATTCATGGTGCGCGACAGTTTTCCAGGTGAGGATGTGCAGGTTGCCAACTACCGTAGAGTGTTGGAGACCTTTCATCCTCGACCGGTGACCATACGTACATTGGATATCGGTGGTGATAAGCCTCTTCCCTATTTTCCAGTTGTGGAATCGAATCCATTTCTGGGGTGGCGAGGTATCCGTATTTCTCTTGATCATCCAGAGATCTTTATTACCCAGGTACGAGCCATCTTACGAGCAGCAATAGGATTAAATAACCTGCGTCTGCTGCTGCCTATGATTAGCCATGTTCAGGAAGTCGATGACGCCATGCTGCTGATTCAGCGAGCTCATGATGAGCTGCTTGAAGAGGGTTTTGAGGTGGTGATGCCGAAGGTGGGGGTAATGATCGAAGTGCCAGCGGCGGTCTACCAGGTAGAAGCATTGGCGCAACGCATCGACTTTCTTTCGGTAGGTACCAATGATCTTACCCAGTATCTGCTTGCAGTTGATCGAAACAATAGCCATGTGGCAGATATCTATAACGATCTTCATCCGGCGGTATTGCGAGCGCTTATACAGATAGTCAACGGAGCCAGTGAGTATGGCAAAGAGGTCAGTGTATGTGGTGAGTTGGCAGGGAATCCGGCTGCGGCAGTATTACTGCTCGGAATGGGTGTGGACAGTCTGAGTATGAATGGTGGAAGTCTGTTAAGGGTTAAATGGGTGCTTAGATCCTTCTCCAGTGCAAGAGCTAGAGAGTTGCTGCAGACAGCACTGCGTTGCGAACAGGCAGGGGAGGTGACAAACTTGCTGGGGAATGCGCTTGAGGATATGGGCTTAGGTGGATTGATGCGTGCAGGCAGGTAACAACTATTAATTGTTAACAGGCCCTAGTACTTCTTGTATTAACGGCTGGTTGATAGTACGTCTAAGCAACCAGGTGAAATGTTTGGATTCGAGGTACAGGTTGTCAAGATGAAACAGCGAATTGGATTAACCAGCCTGGAGTGGTTGAAGCAATTTTTACTCATCTTGCTGCCTTTTGCTGGAGTCCTGGCAATAGCCGCCTATCTACACTACTACACCATTTCCGAAACAGACCGGGTGACACTCAAGTCCAATGAATTATTGAACGTGGGGCTTGCCCGCAGTGTCTTGAATCGTGATCTTTCCAATGTAATCTCTGACCTTATTTTTCTCGCCAGTTATATAGAACGGCAAAGCATTGATAGCTCGAGTCGTCTGAGGAAAGGGCAGGTCGAGCAACTTTTTTACACCTTCATTCGAGAGAAAAGACTCTACGATCAGGTACGCTATATCAATAATCAGGGTCTGGAGAAAGTACGGGTCAATTTTTCAAATGGAAATCCAAGCCTGGTTGCAGATGAGTCTCTTCAGGATAAATCAGGCCGTTACTATTTTTTAGATACCATGGCAATGAAACCTGGGGGTATCTATATCTCTCCTCTTGATCTGAATATTGAAGAAGGCGCTATCGAGCAGCCGTTAAAGCCGGTTATGCGTTTTGCAATACCTATTTTTGTAGAAGATGACCAGATTCAGGGGATCCTTGTTCTCAATTATCTGGGCGATCGTTTGTTGAGTGACTTTGCCAGAGCTGGGGCGAACATCGCCGACCACGTTCATTTGTTGAATAAGGATGGCTACTGGCTGAACAGCCCAAGAGATAGTGATGAGTGGGGATTTATGTTACCGCATAACAAAAATTTTGCGGACCTTTTTCCGAGTACCTGGGAGCATGTCAGTGGTTCTGTTTCAGGTCAGGTGGTGACAGATGAGGGATTGATTACTTATGAAACTGTCACTCCCCGAACTGTAGCTTCACAAATCATGCATGGAATAGAGACTCAACAGCTTAGCATGCCATTGGATGAATTGCGTTGGAAAGTGGTGTCCAGGGTTCCCCTTAAGCGTTATGCACCAGGCTTTTTGGGTTTCATCAAGCAGCACCTTCCACTCTACTTTGTGATTCTTGTGGTACTTCTGTTTGGCTCCTGGTTATTGGCCTCCGCCAATCTGCGTCATCGCAGTGCTCAGAGGCAGAGTGAATATGAGCGTCGATTTCGGCGTACTTTAGAAGATATGCAACTGGCAGCAATAACGCTTGATAATAAATATCGGCTTGTGTTCTGCAATGACTATTTTTTGAAAATGACAGGATGGTCACGTCAAGAGGTTTTGCATGATGAGTGGGTTGAGCGTTTTGTAAAAGTTGAACACAAGCAGCGATTTCTTGAGACACTGAAGCGTCTTCGCAGCGAGCAGACTGAATTGCGCGATGTAGAAGTGGATGTGGTAATGAAGTATGGCGGTTTTCGAAGAATCGCTTGGCACCACACCCCGTCGACAGATTCCGAAGGAAGAATTATCGGTGTTACAGCAATTGGAGAAGATGTAACAGAACGGCGCAAAGCTGAGGAAAAAGTACGCATGTTATCCCATGCGGTAGAACAGAGTCCAAGTATCGTGATGCTGACAGATCGGTATGGACAGATCGAGTATGTAAATCCCAAGTTTTCACAAGTTACCGGATATTCTGCTGGTGAAGTTGTCGGTAAAAAAACCAATATACTCAAATCAGGTGAAACCGATGGAGATGATTATCAGCAGTTATGGCAAACCGTGTTGAACGGTAAAGAGTGGCGTGGGGAGTTTCACAATCGAAGAAAAAACGGCGAACTATACTGGGAGTCGGCATCGATCTCCTCGTTAAAAAATTCTAGTGGAGAGATTACAAATTTTGTCGCGGTCAAAGAGGATATTACTGAACATAAACGTCTTGAGCGTGAAGTTGAATTGCAACATCAAGAGTTAGTTCGAACTCAGGCGTTGACGGTTCTTGGGCAGATGGCAAGCATGATTGCCCATGATTTAAGGAACCCATTATCTTCGGTCAAAATGTGTATGCAATTGCTTGGGAAACAATCATCAAATGAAGAGAAGGAGTTGTCCGATATTGGTCTTGACCAGATCCGCTATATGGAGAATATCCTGACAGATATGTTGACCTTTGCCAGACCTGAGGCAGTTAATGTTGAGTGGATAAATATTGAAAAGTTGATAGAAGCAACATTGATCAGTTTACACAAACGCATCGAAGAGGTGCAGGCCAGGATACGAGTGGATTATCAATCAGGTTTGCCCGCTCTGCCTGGAGATGCAAATAAACTGCGACAACTCTTCTCCAACCTGATTGTCAACGCCTTACAGGCGAGTGAGAATAATGCAGCTGGATCCAGCGATATCCGTATCAAAGTGTTTCATGTGATGGGTGAGGCAGGTAGCGCGATAGAGGTCACTGTGTGTGACAATGGCATCGGTATATCCGCTCAGGATCAAGAGAAACTGTTCGAACCATTTTTTACCACACGCACCAAGGGAACCGGCCTGGGTCTGGCTATCGTCAAGCAGATTATCGAGCAACATCAAGGGAAAGTTGAATTGGTACCTGGTGAGGTGAAGGGTACTTGTGCCATTGTAACCCTCCCAACATCCCCCAGAAATGAAGAGCAGTTGCAATAAAACCATATTGGTCCCTGGCTGACCATTGGACAGTGATAGGCTGAATCCATTAGGCTACGAACAGGGCTAAATTTTTTGCCACCGGGTCAAAAGGTCGTTTGACGCTAAATTCATCATTGTGGATTGACAGGTTTCCAGCATCACTTGAGTGAATAATCGAGTAGATCAAATTAAATCATGACCAAAATTCTTCTCGTTGATGACGATATTGCGAGTTGTCGCACTCTGCAGCTGCATCTTTCCGGGCAGGGGCATGAAGTTGCTATGGCCCATAGTGTCGATGAAGGCCTGCAGGTGTCTGCAACATTCCAGCCTGGTCTGGTGGTGCTCGATATACGTATGCCGGGAAAATCTGGATTGGAAGGTTTGCCTGAGTTTAAATCTGCCCTGCCCGGAGTTCGGGTGATCATGATTACTGCCTTTCATGACATGGAAAGCACTATCGAGGCTATGCAAAAGGGTGCAGATGATTACATCCACAAACCGATCGATATCGATGAGTTTGATGGTGCAGTTGAAAAAATGCTGAGCAGTGGTGAAGGGCAGTTGGTGGAAACGGATAATCACAACTTCTCTTCTCTCTCCATGGTCGGTCACTCCCGGGCGATGAAAGAGATCTTTAAAACCATCGGGATGGTGGCTAAAAGTCCAGCTACAGTCCTTATCACTGGAGAATCAGGTACCGGTAAGGAACTGGTGGCCAGGGCGATACACCGTAGCAGTAAGAATCCGGATGGTCCATTTGTGGTGGTGAACTGCGCAGCGATTGTGGAAACCCTGCTTGAATCAGACATGTTCGGTCATGAGAAAGGTGCATTTACCGGAGCTGTTTCCAAGCAGGTCGGTAAATTCACGCTGGCACAGGATGGTACTATCTTTCTCGATGAAGTGGGGGAACTTTCGCCGATTATGCAGGCCAAGCTGCTGCGGGTGATACAGCATAAGGAGTTCACACCCTTGGGTGCTGAGGAGAGTAAAATCACTAATGCACGGATAATCGCAGCGACCAATGTCAATCTTGCCCAGCAGGTTTCTCATGGTGCATTTCGCGAAGATCTATTCTATCGCCTGCAGGTAGTGAATATTCACTTACCACCGCTGCGTGACAGAAAAGAGGATATTATGGGTCTGGTACAGGCCTTGCTCACGCGCATCAATATCGAGCTTAGCCGTAAGGTGATTCGGATTACATCCGATGCCTTGAGCTGTCTGCATAACTACCATTGGCCTGGAAATGTCAGGGAGTTAGAGAATGCCCTGATGAAGGCTGTCGCGCTCTGTCCGACCGATACGCTTACTCAGGACCTATTTCCGATGGAGATCACCGGAGCCGATAATGACATGGAGGAAGGGCATCACGATGCGATTGGTCCGGTTAGTCTGCAGGCTATGGAAAAAGCACATGTGCTTAGAGTTTTAGAGCTGGTAGGTTGGCACAGGGGACAGGCTTGTGAAATCCTGGAGATATCCCGGCCGCGTCTCAGACGAATGATTCAGCAGTATGGATTACAGCCGCCACCCGGGTTTGTTTCCGATAAAGATAACAGTGACTAACACGAGTACTTTTATACATCTTTACCTTACGACCCACTAGATATATTCAATATCGATTCAGGGCATCCCTTTATCTCTTCAGAGGGTGTCGTAAAAGCCCACTACTTTGAAATGATTAACGGTACCAAATCATAGGCCTGATGTATCAACAGATCTCTTTTGTTGGAACTCGGGGGATTCTGAAGACAATCAGCCAGGATGCTGGGCCTGTAGGGTGAGTGTGCTTACGCATATCCACCCTACAGTAGAACAGACGAGGATATAACAGACGTAATCAGGAGAGCTTACCTGGTATATCCCTGTCGGAGTGATGGTTCAGAGAGTACCCCAGGAGTTGCGTCGCCGTTGAAATCTGAGGTGGGGAAGAATCAGGCCGATAAGAATGCCTGCGATGATTACGCCGGCGCCGATCAGAAACCATTCGCGGGTGGCTTCATTGCTCAGGTCACGGTTATCCTGCTTCAGTTCCTCAACTTCGCGGGTCAGGGAGGCGACCTGCTTGACCAACTCATTCCGCTCATTGGAGATGCGGATGGCGTTTGAGGCGGTCCGTTGGATACTTTGCAGCTCTTGTTCCTGCTTATCTTTTACTTTCTGCAGGCTTTTGTGAGAAGTGAGCAGTTCACGGTGTTTTTTCTGTAGATTCACTAATTTACTTCTCAGTTCCCCTGGTGCGGCCTTCAGTTCATCAATCTCTGTGCGCAAGGTGGAGAGCTGAGTGCGTGCGCTGGGTTCTCTCATCAGCTGCCGGGTAAGTACGAACCCCTGAGCGGTACCGACACGGATTTTTGTATATCCGGACTCTTTGTTGGTAGAGATGATTTCTACAGCGGTGCCGCTTTTGAGTGTTTTTGTAATACGGTGTGAAATACTCTCTCCAGCACGCATATTGATCTTAAAAATATCTGTAACGTAGAGCGTTTTTCCCTGAGCTGAAATCGGCAACAGGAACAGCAGCAGGAGTAGGGTTGAGAATATCTTCATGACAGTATCAGGTTTCTCTTCGACGAAAAGAGGCCATTGTACAACTGAAACTTTCCAATGTTGCCAATTGGGCCACAGAATATAAGGAATATGTGGATCATGCACACCCACGAGGCATCTGTAAACCACTCATTCCCATACTGGGAATGAGTGGTATAGCGGGAAATATTGGGATACCTGCTATTATCGACCTAGAAGCAGGAACTCCATCAGGGCCTTTTGAGAGTGGAGGCGGTTTTCAGCCTCATCCCAAACGACACTGTCCGGGGTATCGATAACAGAGGCAGTCACCTCTTCACCTCGATGCGCCGGCAGGCAGTGGAAAAAGAGTGCATCACTGGCTGCTTGGGCCATCAGCTCATCATTTACCTGGTATTTTGAGAAGGCCTTTTCACGCAGCGCCTGCTCCTCTTCCTGCCCCATACTGGCCCACACGTCAGTTACAATAAGATCTGAATCTGTCGCGGCTTCCAACGGCTCACGAATAATCCTCGCCCGATCACCTGCAGCCTGTAGAATTTCAGGATCGGGGTCGTAACCCTCCGGGCAAGCGATGTTCAGATTAAAGTTGAATTGTCTGGCGGCATTGATATAGGAGTGGCACATATTATTGCCATCACCGATCCAGGTTACGGTCTTAGCCTCAATATCGCCACGATGTTCAGAATAGGTTTGCATATCAGCCAGTAACTGACAGGGGTGGTAGCGATCGGTCAGAGCATTGATTACAGGTACTTTGGAGTGGTTGGCAAACAGCTCAAGTTTCTCCTGTTCAAAGGTACGGATCATGATGATGTCGAGCATCCGGGAGAGTACCTTAGCACTGTCTTCAATCGGTTCACCCCGGCCAAGCTGGGTATCACGGGGTGAAAGAAAGAGGGCGTGACCGCCCAGCTGCGACATACCAACCTCAAAAGAGACTCGTGTGCGGGTGGATGATTTCTCAAACACCATACCCAGGTTTTTGCCTTTCAGGGAGGTGTGAATCTCTCCCCGATGCTGCATGCGCTTCAATTCGGTGGCCCGACGAATCAGGCCCCGAAGTTCATCACTGCTAAAATCGAGAAGGGAAAGAAAATGCCTGGTCATAAGCGTGCGCCTTTGGTTGGCTATCTGAGAAAGTCGGCAACCAGGGTGCTGACTTTTCCGATAATCTCTTGTTGTTGTTCGTCACTGATAACCAGTGGCGGCAGAAGGCGAATGACATTGTTTGCGGTAACATTGATCAGCAGGCCTTGATCGAGGGCCTTGCTAACCAGTTCACCACAAGGGCGATCGAGTTCAATACCAATCATCAAGCCCTTACTGCGTATTTTCAGGACACCCGGCAGGCTATCCAGTTTCGATTCGAATTCAGACTGGAAACGCTCTCCTAATTGAGCTGCTCTCTCTGACAGGTTCTGTGATTCCATGACATCAAGGACTGACATGGCCACTCTGCAAGCCAATGGGTTACCACCAAATGTTGACCCATGGTTTCCGGGGGCTAAAACTTCAGCAGCTGCTCCCTTGGCCAGGCAGGCACCTATGGGCATACCATTACCCAATCCTTTGGCCAGAGTCATGACGTCGGGCAAGATATCATCATGCTGATGAGCGAATAGTTTTCCAGTACGGCCGATGCCGGTCTGGATTTCATCAAGCATCATCAGCCACTGGTGTTGATCACAAATTTGGCGGATTTGCTTCAGATAGTCGGAGGCCGGGATATTGACGCCGCCCTCGCCCTGAACAGGTTCTACGAGGACTGCGACGACGTTGTTGTGGTGCTTGGCGATTTCATTGATTGCATCAATATCATCGTAGGGCACTCTGACAAAGCCCTGAACCAGCGGTTCAAAACCAGCCTGAACCTTGCGGCTGCCAGTGGCAGACAGGGTCGCCAGGGTTCTACCGTGGAAGCTCTGTTCCATGACGATAACAGCAGGATTCTTTATCTCTTTTTTGTTGCCATAGAGCCGTGCGATCTTGATCGCAGCTTCATTTGCCTCTGCACCAGAGTTAGCAAAGAACGCTCTATCCATGTCAGCAAGCGCACAGAGTCGCTCTCCGAGTTTTTCCTGGAGTGGAATCCTGTAGAGATTGGATGTATGCAGAAGGGTGTTAGCCTGATTGCACAATGCCTCTGCAATTTCGGGGTGGGCATGACCAAGGCCACATACCGCTACGCCGGCAACAGCATCAAGGTACTTGTTTCCTTCGGTATCCCATAGCCAAGCGCCTTCACCGCGCTCAAAAGCAACGGGTAAGCTTAGATAGGTTGTCATTAAAGAGTCGGCCATCCGCAACCCCATAAACAAAAAAAGCATCCTAAAAAGGACGCCGGTCTAAAAAAAGCCCTATCTATTCTTATGAATAGGGCCGATAGTTTTCGCCTGATTGGCGGGCAATCCGGTAGTATACCTTGTTGGGTGTGGTTTTCAAAATAATAGAATTATTGCTCTACTTGGCTTTGAGATAGAACATAGTGCTAATTGATCAGGGTGGTAAAATTTGTCACCGCTCAGATTAAATTTCATGATCCTAACCTTTTGATTTTCTATGGATAGGCAAGCGATGTCAGAAGCTATCTGGATTTAAACCAGGTTGGCATATGCAGGATTAGCTGTCTGTTTATATGCTGCTCTGTTTTAATTGTTAGCCGGGGCCATTACACGTGAGGCATGCCTCGCGGTCAGCCCCTTGCAGATCCGCTGAGGGGTTCAGAATCTTTGACGAGGTAGACTAGATGTCAATTGCACTGACTTTACACTTACTGAGTGTCATCATCTGGGTGGGGGGTATGTTCTTCGCTCATGTGGTTTTACGTCCGGTTCTGAATAAGGAGTTGGAACCTCATCATCGACTGCCACTGTTGCTGAAAGTTTTTGATGGTTTTTTCCCATGGGTCTGGGGAGTAGTGGTCACTACTCTTGCCAGTGGTTACTGGATGTTGTTTACCCAATATGAAAATAACACCGGTTTCTGGCTGAATCTTATGACAGTGATTGGTACGGTCATGGCAGCCATATTTATCTTCATCTATTCCATACCTTACCATCAACTCGAAACTGCGTTGAAGCGTGATGATATGCCCAGGGCCGTTGCGGCCATTTCCCTGATTCGGCAATTTATGTTGGTAAATCTCGTGTTGGGTGTTTTTGTCACAGTGGTTGCCATGATTGGCAAATACGGATTCATGTGATTTACAGCTTTTTAGCTTTTAAAGGTTCCGGGTTAATACCTGATAGATGTGACCCCGTTAAAAAGCAATTGAGTGTTGTCATTTATTGATGCAGCGGGTTTTCTCTAACAGTAGAGAAAAACCTAACCACCCAATGCAGACATTGGTCGAATGATTGCGCTTGGCGCTTCAACAAATTGGTGCTTAAAAGGTTTTCTTGTTATTGCGTGGCGGATTGCCTGTTGAATCTCTTGATCTGATGCACCGGCACGCATCATTGAACCCAAGGATAGCTTATCTTCCTGACCCAGACAGAGGTGCAGATCTCCGGTCACTGAGAGGCGTACCCGGTTGCAGGTGTCGCAAAAGTGTTGTGATTTAGGAGTAATGAAGCCGACCACCAGGGATGAATCATCGATCTGAAAATAGCGTGCCGGTCCGCTACCACGCATGGCGGCCGGTTTTAGGGTGTAGCGCTTTCTCAATTGGGTTTCAATTTCAGCGAGGGGTAAATAGTGTTGATTGGCAGAACGACCGCCTTCGCCCACAGGCATTGTTTCAATAAAGCGTAGGGTTAGGTCGTGCTCGATACAATAGTCGATCATCTCTTCCACATCTTCATCATTGATGCCGCGCATGATGACCATATTGATCTTGATCGGGGAGAAGCCAATGGCTTTGGCCTGTTCAATACCTGCAAGCACAGGCTTTAGTTGGTTACCTGTAATTTCGTGAAATTTTTTCTCGTTTAAAGTATCGAGACTGATGTTAAGTCGTTCCACCCCGGCTTTGTTAAGTGAAGCAGCGAATTGAGAGAGCCTGGAGGCATTGGTACTCAGTGACAACTCTTCAATGCCATGGAGGGCAGAGATTCGCTGTGCGATTTCGTTGACCTCTTTACGTACCAGTGGTTCGCCACCGGTTAGTCTGACGTGCTTAACACCCAACTTTGTAAACTGCCCAACCAGGCGTTCAATCTCCTCACTAGTGAGCCAGTCAGTTGGTGTTTCAAAGTCTCGATGACTTCTGGGTAAGCAGTAGAAGCAACGAAAATCACAACGATCTGTAATGGAGAGTCTTAGGTACTCGATCTGTCTGCCGTACGAGTCGCTTAGCATGGCTGTCCCACTCCGGTGGTGTTATGTAAGTGTCGACACGGAACAGAGAGACGACAGCCTGACATCTCTTGAGTTCCGTGAGTCTTCTATCATCTACCCGTTAGTGTACCTCAATAATCCGCTGCCGGGTCATACCCCTCAGGTAATGCGTGTGCAATGCCTTTATGGCAGTCGATACAGGTCTTTTTTGCTTCATTGCCGTCTACGGCATCCCAGTAGTGCGGATCATGCTGCTCTGAGCTGCGTGGTGCCTGTTTATCTAAATCCATGGAGATAAATTTGTGGCAGTTGCGACACTCCCGTGAGTCTGTCTTTTTCATTGAACGCCAGACATTTTCCGCCAATTCCAGCCGTTTTTCTTCAAATTTCTCAGGTGTGTCAATGGTACCCAGCATTTTGTGATATAGCTCATTGGTCGCTTGTATTTTACGAACGAACTTGTGGACCCACTCTTTGGGTACATGGCAGTCAGGGCAAGTGGCACGAACACCAGTACGATTCGTGAAATGGACCGTCTCCTGCAACTCTTGATAGACAGTCTCCTCCATTTCATGGCATGAAATGCAGAAAGCTTCGGTATTGGTCATTTCCATAGCGGTGTTGAATCCGCCCCAAAGTATGATACCGGCAACGATGCCAACGACGACCAGGAGTAAACCGCCTTTTTTCTTACTATCACTCATTATTACACCAGATTATTATCGACTATTGCTAAAAATGATCGATACCCTTCTCGTGGAGAAGGGTCCGTTCTTCACTTATTTATTGCCTTGAAAGTTGTTCTGCACCAGGGGGTCGGCTCCAACTTGGGGGGCATGACACTGATTACAGAAATATCGTCGACTTGAAACAGTCTTCATAACCTTGCCGTCACGATCCTGGTAATGGCTGTCACCTATCTTGGGAGCCTTCTCTTTTTCATAGGTTGATTCACTGTGGCACTTCATACAACCATTGTTTTTAAGGTTGATGACGTATTTGTCAACTTCATGGGGCACCATCGGGGGCTGCAGTTTGTAGCTGCGTTCGATGCCACCTTTAATATTGACAATTTTCATATTGACTGGTTTTTTTGCCATGGTATTCAGTTCATCGCCACGTAGCGATTGAACCTCAGCGAATAGTGTTGTCGACAGGAACATCGTTGCTATTGCCGCAATGGTTTGGAATGCGATCTTTTTCATACCTTTCTCCATCATCACTCTCATAAACAGAAATTATTTAGTGTGCCGGTCAGACCCGGACACCCCGATTGATTTGACCCTCTCGCTCGCTCTCGCCATTTATTTTGGCGTGACGACCGCCATAACTGAAAACATCTTTTGCACAGATATCAATGCAGCGCCCGCAATTGGTACAGTCAGAAGATAGGATTACAGGACTCAGACCCTTCTTCTCTCCTTTAAGTGCAGGTTTGATCACTTGTGGTTCTGGACAGACTACATAGCACTCCATGCAATCGTTACAGGCTTGTCGCTCAACTGCATTCACCTTCAGCAGGCTTTTACTACCCACCAAATTATAAAAAGCGCCTACCGGACAGATATGTCCGCACCAGCCATCCTTTGCCACTAGCAGATCGAACAGAAAGATACCGACGATCATCACCCAGGCAGCGCCCATGCTGAACACGATCCCCCGGAACATCATGGAGACAGGATTGACCAACTCCCAGATGATTCCACCTGTTACAACCAATGGCAGAATCAATGTCAGTGTCAGCATCCAGTAACGTGTCGTTCTTGATATCTGGGAAGTCGTGCGGATGCCCAGTTTACGTCTTAGCCAGGCGGCTAAATCGGTAACCATATTTACTGGACAGACCCAGGAACAGTAGACACGACCACCTACCAGAAAGTAGAAGAGCAGTACGATTACCACGCCAATGATGGCGGCTGTTTCTGGGATAACGCCGGACAGCATCGCTTGCAGTAGAACGTATGGGTCGGTCAGTGGCAATACATCCAGTGTCAGACTGGAAGCTAAATTTCCCTTCACTATCCATAACCCGAACCAGGGTCCAGTCAGGAATAGCACCAGAATGCCGAGTTGACTGAGCCGACGCAGGATCAAGAACTTATGGGACTTGAACCAGCCCTTTGCCGCAATCGCGTCATCACCCAATGTTGTCATATCGACCATACTACTTGTCCATAAATCCGCTATTGAGTGTATCCAGAGGATTGGAAGAGAACGGTGTCTCCTCTGCCTCGCCTTCAATGATCAATCCTTCCCCTTGCAGGTCATAACGCACCCCTTCGGGCAGGTTGTAACGATGTTCGGTGTCGGGTGTGACCAATGACTCGCCCGCTTTGTCTTTCTCCTTCCAGCCCAAACGGTAGTGCTTGCCCAGTTCGCCTTTTGCCAGATGCATTGGGAAGATCTTGATGGCAGCCTCTTCCAGAATGCAGGCACGCTCACACAATCCACAACCGGTACAGGCATCGGAGTGCACCACCGGAATAAACAGCGCATGCTTTCCTGAGCGTGTGTTGTGCTGCATATCCAGGCTGATAGCGCGACCCCGAATGGGACAGACGTTGAAACAGACTTCACAGCGCAGGCCGTGAAACGCAATGCAGCTCTCCTGGTCGATGACGACCGCTAAACCCATGCGTGACTCTTCAATATCTTTCAGCTCGTGATCCAGTGCATTGGTCGGGCAGGCCACCACACAAGGGATCTCCTCACACATTTCACAAGGCCCTGTGCGGGCGATGAAATAGGGCGTTCCCGTGGCGACCTCATCCCCAACTTCACCCAGGAAAAGGATGTCGTAGGGGCAGTCCCGTACACACAGACCACAACGAATACAGGCTCCGAGAAAATCCTCCTCTGGCAACGCGCCGGGTGGACGTATGTAGTTCGCAGGCATGGATGAGGCTCGATTGGAATAGGCGCCCAAGCCCAGTCCGACCAATCCCACACCACAGGCTGTCTTGAGCATGTTGCCCAGGAACTGCCGTCGGTTTAACTCATTTTTTCTCTCAGATTCTGACATGACTGATTGATACTGCGATTCAGATTATCCGTTTCCAGTTAAAGGGCCGGTCCGGTTAACCCGGACCGGCATTTGTACAAGCTAGGCGCGTGAGATCTTCACTGCACACTTCTTGTAATCCGTCTCTTTCGATAGCGGATCGGTTTGGTCCAGCGTGAGTTTATTGACCAGGCGACCGGCATCGAACCAGGGAACGAAGACCAGACCTTCTGGGCACTTGTTACGGCCTTTGGTATCGATCTTACAAACGATCTCACCCCGACGAGAGCTGATCTTCGCTGTGGCACCGTTACGCAAGCGACGCTTTTTGGCATCTTTCGGATTCATATAGATCACAGCATCGGGAACGGCACGATAGAGCTCAGGAACACGACGTGTCATAGAGCCGGAGTGCCAATGCTCCAGTACGCGACCGGTGCAGAGCCACAGATCAAACTCTTTATCCGGTGGCTCGGCTGCTGGCTCATAAGGTGCGGTGATGATATTGGCCCGTCCGTCCGGCTTACCGTAGAACTTGACGCCTTCACCTTTGGCAACGTGTGGGTCATAACCTTCACGGAAACGCCACAGGGTCTCTTTGCCGTCAATCACCGGCCAGCGCAGACCGCGCACCTTGTGGTAGGTGTCGAACTCAGCCATCTCATGGCCTTTCTTCGGAATGCCTTCAGCCGAGTTAAACAGGCGGTACTCCTCGAACAGACCTTTCTGTACATAGAAGCCAAAGTCGGCAGACTCGTGGTTGTTGTACTTGTTGCCGCGGCTGTCGGTGACCTGTTCCGCAGGGAACTTGTTGACCACACCGTTGGCATAAAGTACGTCATAAAGTGTCTTGCCCGCGTATTCCGGTTTTTTGGCTATCAGATCAGCAGGCCAGACATCTTCGACCTTGATGTACTTGGAGAACTCCATGAGCTGCCACACGTCTGATTTTGACTCGCCTGGTGCCGATACCTGTTCACGCCAGAATTGGGTACGTCTCTCTGCATTACCATAAGCACCCTCTTTTTCGATCCACATGGCAGTTGGCAGGATCAGATCCGCAGCCTGGGCCGAAACGGTCGGATAGGGATCCGAGACCGTGATGAAGTTATCTGGGTTGCGCCAACCGGGAAGACTCTCGTCATTCATGTTGGCAGCGGCCTGCATGTTGTTGTTACACATGACCCAGAAGGTATTCATCTTGCCGTCTTTCAGGGCACGATGCATGGCGACCGCATGGATCAGCGTTTTGCCCATGGGCTTGCCGCTGATGTCCGATTGATCGGCTTTATCAGTTTTACCGTTAGCCCGGGGAATAGTGCCTGCAGGCAGCTTCCAGGTCTTCTCGGCAAACTTACAGTGTGCATCTTTCTTGGTCACCAGATCGGCGGGCAGACGGTGAGTGAAGGTGCCGACTTCGCGTGCGGTACCGCAGGCAGAAGGCTGGCCGGTCAGTGAGAAGGGGCTGTTGCCCGGCTCGGCGATCTTGCCCATCAGCAGATGGACGTTGTAGCAGAGACCGTTGACCCAGACACCGCGGGTATGCTGGTTGAAACCCATGGTCCAGTAGGAAGCGACCTTCTTGTTGGGATCCGCATAGGCCTTGGCCAGTCTCAGCAGCTTCTCCTTAGGCACCTTGGAGAGCTTGGAAGCGTGCTCCAATGTGTAAGGTTCAACCGACTTGGCGTACTCTTCAAAACTGATTTTGGAGAGCTTGCCCTTGTTCCGGTTCTTGGCCGCTTTTTCACGGGGATCCGAGGCACGCAAGCCGTAACCGATATCGGTCGGGGTTTTGGTGAAATTAACGTGCTTGTCGATGAACTCCTTGTTATACGCCTTGTTCTGGATGATGTAGTTGGCGATATAGTTGAGGATGGCCAGATCGGTCTGAGGTTCGAAAACCATACCGTTATCGGCCAGCTCATAACAACGATGCTCATAGGTGGAGAGTACGTGGACTTCACAACCCGGCTTGGTCAGGCGGGTGTCGGTAAGACGCGACCAGAGGATCGGATGCATCTCCGCCATATTGGCGCCCCAGAGCACGAATACGTCAGCGTGTTCCAGATCGTCATAGCAACCCATCGGCTCATCGATACCGAAACCACGCATGAAGGCACCCACAGCGGAAGCCATACAGTGACGCGCATTTGGCTCAAGACTGTTGGAACGGAAACCTGCTTTCAGTAACTTGGATGCCGCATAACCCTCCCACACCGTCCACTGTCCGGAACCGAACATGCCGATACCCTTAGGACCTTTTGCCTTACGGGCCGCTACCCATTTCTCGGCCATGGTCTTGAAGGCCTCATCCCAGGAGACTGCTTCGAACTTACCGTTCTTGTCGTATTTGCCGTTGGTTTTACGCAACAGAGGTTTGGTTAAACGATCCTCTCCATAGAGAATCTTTGGTAAAAAGTAACCTTTGATACAGTTCAGGCCCTTGTTGACCGGTGCATCGGGGTCGCCTTGGCTGGCAACAACCTTGCCATCTTTAACTCCCATTAAAACGCTACAACCGGTACCGCAATAGCGACAGGCTGCCTTATCCCAGCGAATACCGTCGTCGGCATCAGCTGCTGCTGTAGCCTGGGATACAGGTATGGTGACACCAGCCACGGAGGCTGCTGCGGCTGCTGCGTTACTTTTGATAAACTCTCTTCTAGTTAATTTCACGGTTCATTTCCTCCATCGACTCTTCACCGCCATAGTGGTAAATCAAAACAGTATTTACGACGCCTTCAACGTCGCGTAATGCATTCATCTGGTCAGATACCGGAGAGACCGTTTCACCCTCGTCCTCTACAGTCACAATGAGTTTGTCTTCTTCCGTTCCTCCATGGACCTCAACGCCATGAAATGCTTGCAGACGTTCGGAGACTTGGGGCCCCGCCATCGGCTTGGTATGAATGATCAGGCTGCATATATTCATTGATGAATAGCTCCTCGCATTAATCGGTTACGCTGCTTCGCTTTGCGGCATTGGTGTAATGGTTATGGAACGGCTGGGGCAGACCGAAACACATTCGCCGCATCCGGTACAGGATTGCTGATCGAGTAACGGCGTCGAACGTCCCCCTGTCTCGAGTTTGAAACTGATGGCTGATTCTTCACAAACGTCACCACAACTTCTGCAAACCACTCCATTTCGGGAGAGGCATGCGGTGTTGATTTCGACATTCAAGAGCCAAGGTGGGGTGGTCAGATCTGAAGCGAAGCTCAGTGCTTGATGCTGACAGGCCTTAACACATTCCCCACAAAAACTGCAGTGGTTGTGGGAAAAATCTATAGCGGGAAAACCGCCAGAGCCGGTCTTGATGATTTTGTTGGGACAGATATTGATACAATCATCGCAACGTTGACATTGCTCTGTGAATGCCCACTCCGATTGAGACCAGGGTGGGCGTATATCGCGACGTTGACCTTTCAGGTCGCCACGAAGTAGTTGTGATCTATCGATGCTTGCGCTCAACACTAATGACCTCGAAAGAGGATAGTTAACGCGACCATCAGGCGCGTCTTATATACTGTTATTCAGATTCGCTTGGCAGTGTTTCATCAGGAGCAAATGTCTGCTTTGATTCTGATCAACTTCCAGGTGGATAGATTAAGAAAAAATTAAATAAATACAATAGGTTACCAATATATTGGTAGTTTTATATACCCCGATATGAGTAGTCGTTATTTCATTGTTGGTAATGAAGATTTAGTTCATAGGAACTGTTTTGTTTTTGTATCGGGCGGAGATTGATTTCAATCTAGAAAATGATATCTACTGTGCGTAGCAGAGTCTGTGGATTTGGATTGAGGCTGACTAGGTGTTGGATTTTGTTTGATTCAATATCCATACTGCCGCTTCGGTGCGGGAGTGTAGATTTAGTTTTTTCAAAAGGTGTTTTACATGCACTTTGACAGTACCTTCTGATATCACGAGCTTTGATGCAATCTGCTTGTTGCTCTGCCCTTTGGAAATGTGCTGCAGTATCTCTTTTTCCCGTGTAGTGAGGTCATTGATTGATGATTGTTCATCCAATCTACTGTCTTCCCGCAGGGCTTTTGCTAGTAATTGTGTCAAATGATCACTGATGACAACTGTCCCTTTGACTGCCTTATTGATTGACTTGAGAATATCTTCAGGTTCCATATCTTTCAGAAGATAACCATCTGCACCGTTTCTCAATGCAGTTAAAACATCCTCTTCATTATCTGAAACAGTGAGCATGAGGATGCGTGAATCGAGCTGGAGTTTCTTGATTGCTTTCAGTGTTTCAAGACCACTTACCCCTTTCATGTTGATATCCAGCAGAATCAGATCCGGATTATATTGCTTGGCCAACAGGAGACCCTCTTCCCCGTTGGCTGCTTCACCAATCAGCTGAAGATCTGGATCCATATCGATCAAATCCGAGACACCTTTTCTAAACAGTGGATGATCGTCGATTGCAATGAGGGTATATTTTTCTTGGTCATGCATCATTCAATTGCTCACTGAATAGGCGATTCGATTCCCGCTTCGAGACATCGGTGATATTGAATACGAGATTGATTTGAGTTCCTCCAATGGTCGATTCATTGATATGTAAATGGCCTCCCAAACGTTCAGCACGTTCTTTCATTATAGGTAGTCCATAGTGTTGCATCATATCACTATCTTCATCAATACCGATTCCGTCGTCTTCAATATTAACAATAACCGTTCCTTGTTGATCGCACTGGATGTTGACCCTGGCCTGAGTGGCATTTGCATGACGAATTACATTTGATAGGGCTTCGCGAATAATCTGAATGATATGAATTTCGGTATTTGGTGAAAATTGGCAGTTTCCCATCTCATTCACGAATTCAATCGTTATGCCGGAACGGCTGGAAAACTCATCCACTGTTTGCTCAATGACATTACTTAGTTCTAGGTCGGTGACTCTGAGACGAAATGTGGTGAGTAGTTCTCTGAGTTGGCGATAAGCCCCGTTGAGTGCGGATCTCAGGGCTGAGCTGATCAGTAATACGTCATGTTTGCTCTGCTCTTCATGAATTGCTTTCTCAAGTCTCGCGACCTGTATTTTTAGGTATGAAAGAGACTGTGCGATGGAATCATGCAACTCACGAGCAATAGCGCTACGCTCTTCCATTAGTGACAATTTTCGATTCTGCATATCTTTTTGAGTTACATTGATAGCCAGAGCGATATGACTGGCTACGGTTTCAAGTAATCGGGCTTGCCACTCTTCCAACTCTTTATCGGCCGTTAGTTCAACCAGCAATACCCCATAGTGCTGAGTTTTGTCACGTATCGGGGTGGAAAAGATGTTTATCTTTTTTCTGGTATCAAAATCAACAATTTGAAAGCTATGTGTTTCTCCTTCACCCAGACACATTGCGCATTGGTCTTGATCACGGTCTCTGAACAGAATGTCGGTATTTCTGGTGGATGCATATCGATAAGCCTGGCGATCACCTGGTTGACCCAGGCAGATAGTCCCATTGTTAATGCCAAGCAGTGCCTCGATATCATGAATTACTGCAATCAGTACCTGCTCATCAAGTGATGAATCACTGAGACGTTTGGTTGTGGAATAGAGTAGTTCAAGAGTACGGTTGCTCTGTTCCAGATCCATGGTTTTTTCTTCTACACGAGACTCCAGATCCCTATATATCAACGAGAGGTTATCTGCCATTAAGTTAAATGATTGACCGAGCTGGCCCAGTTCATCCTCACTGAGAAATTTGCTTCTAACTGAAAAGTCACCGTGACGTGCAGCCGCGGCGCAAGATAGGAGATTATTTAAAGGATTTAAAACGTAAATCTTGGTTAAGTAGAGGCTCACCAAAGCCACTAGGAATGTGAGTGTCAACAAGATGAGCTGGATCAGCCTGAGTTGCTGATTTTTCTGTTCGGCTTCAACTTCCAATGCCTCCACGAAGAGGTGGATATCGTCTACGAAGGCGTCTACTGCTGAGAGATAGGATTGTCGGCTGGTGTTGATATCTGCTGATTCACCAGCTGATTTTTGTGGCATCGTGGCAAGGTTCAGATAGTCGATCAGATTTGGCAACATTTTCTCCAGCCATAGGGATTCAACCCTGTGGTAAGTCTCACTAACCTGTGTGCCGGTACCTTTGGCCAATACATCCTGAATTCGCGGATTGTTCAAGCGTTGGTTGTACTCATCCACTAAAAGCCTGGAGTTGTCGCTGGAATGGTGGATGTCGGTAGATTTGTCATGTGCCAGGCTGCTGGCAATCCGATATGATTGCATACGAAGCGTTCCTGCCTGGTTGATTGCAGCAGCATATCCCTCAGCTGTTTCTGCAATGATCATCGAACTGATCATGCCGGATACTGCCAAAATGAACAGTATGGTGATGACACTGCCGAACCGGAGTAGCAATGAGTGCTTCACTTCATGGTCTCCTGATTGGTCGTAGACGGATTGGATTTTTTACCACATTACTAATGTGATAGCACAATTTGTCGCCATGAACCTACCTATTAAGGTGCCGGGTTAATAGATGTTTTTAATTGTTTGACCGTGGTTTCTGTGGTCCGGGAAATTTGCCAGGAAGATTCTACAAGGTGCGGTGCATTGGCTACTGGATAGTAAGTTTCAGCGGTAGCATCTCTTTGTACATGATGATCATCGGTTTATGTATTGCGAAAGTAAGTATTCTGGTTTTTGATGGATAGATGAGATGGCTGCAGAGGAACATGTGCATCTCATCGCATTCTCTCAAAAATTTTTTGAATCTCAGTACATTCTTCATATCGACTTCATCTTGCAGTGCGTAGTCGAAAGCATTGAAAGCTACTGAATGGTCGGATAGCAGCAAATTGGGGATCATGTGATTGTGACCCAATAGCTCATGCTGGGCTTTTTTGAGTAGTTTGGGTGACAGGATTAAACCAATACGATCCTCACCATGTAGCCAACTGATATCCCTCTTGTCTCCATAGTCAGCTGTGTGCTCGCCAAAAGCTAGACACCAGCCTTTGTAGTAAGCGTTGTAGCGTTTGATGACCTTGGTTTCTGTCATTGATTAGTGAATAGTGCTATTTACGATTATTGGAACTTACGGCTTTGACGATTCAGAGTCTACCCTTTTCGAGGATTGATTATTGGTTTGGCCCTCTATGATCCAGATTGAATGATGAGGTAGTGATTAGAGAAACCTATTAACCCGGCGACTAAGTATGTCGTCTTCAGGCTTGAAACCCCTGACAATATGATTTTTAAAAGAGAGGCCGAAGTGTGCCTGCCTGCAGACTGCGTTATCAAAACTTGCTGTAGGAGTGCTACAGCGGCGTTTTGATGCCTTGCCGCAGGCAGGCACACTTCGGCTGAAGACAACATACTTAGTCGCCGGGTTAACAAACCAGAATAGTACTTAAATTCTTATAACACTACAAACTTCTTGGGGATTTCATTTGATATCCCTGAAAAAGACTATTGATCAATTATTGTTTGGTATAGAGGAGCTCGATGGCCTCCAGCTAAAAGCTGGGGGGCAGTCTAAAGGACTAAAAGATCAGATACGGGTCATAAGATCCGTCTAATTTTCGCTCCTAAAAATCTATCATTATCTTGTTTACCGCATGGCCCACTAGGGTGGATGCGCTGGCGCGTATCCACCCTACCCACTAAATTCTGGGAAGCCCGAATCAGTAGTGAGAACGTATCAATATTCCATAACCTGATAGGTGACTAAAAGATCAGGTTCATTACCAACATCATTACAACCAGAAAAAGTACAGTCATAACACCGCCGGCGCGCATGAAGTCGGATACACGGTAGCCTGCTGGTCCCATGATCAGAGCATTGACCTGGTGAGTGGGGATCAGGAAGGAATTGGAAGTGGCGATAGCCACCGTAAGTGCAAACACTGCGGGATTTGCCCCAGCTCCGATAGCGATATTGACCGCCAGGGGAACCAGCAAAACTGTAGCACCTACGTTTGACATCACCAGTGTGAAAAAGGTGGCCAGCACTGCGACGGCAAGCTGTATGACCCAGATGGGCATGTCACCCACCACAAACAGCACTTGTTCAGCTATCCACTTTGCGGTGCCTGTGGTTTCAACCGCCAGACCAAGCGGAATCAGTGATGCCAACAGGAATACTGTTTTCCAGCTAACTGATTCGTAAGCCTCTTCTATATTTAGTACACCGGAGATTATCATGCCCATGGCACCTGTCAGCAGGGCAACGGAAAGGCGAATATCGGAAAACAGAACCATCGATAAAGCAACAGCAAAGAAAAACACTGCCCAACCAATTTTATGGGAGCGTAGTTCTTCATGGGGATATTCGGTGGTCACGACCACGAAGTTTTTATCTTTTTCAATCCTTGGTAGTACATCCCATGGGGTGTGAACCACCAGAGTATCACCCGCCATGAACGGCATATTACGAATGTCCTCACCCTCCCGCAGGGTTTCGCCATTTCTGTGCAGGCCGATCATGGCAAGCCCATAGGTTTTGCGCATCCAAACATCGCGAGCACTTTTTCCAATTAATGAGGAGCTAGGTGGAATAACCACTTCGGCGATGCCTGCGCGGTTGGCAGAGAGGTCGTTGGAAAAGGTGCGTAGGGTATTACGCATCTTCAGATTAAATGTTGATCTGAAGTTCTCCAGGGAGTCGGGATCAGAGACCACGCCAAGCACCATCCCAGCTTGAATGGCTACATCCCGTGCTAATGCGCCCGGGCCGATTCGGTTGGCCTCTCCAGAGATTTTAGTGGCAATTATGCGTACCCTGAAACGTGTCTCGACATCATCCAGTTCTTTTCCTATCAGACTACTGTCATCAGTGACCACCATCTCTGAGAGATGGTATGAAAGACCGTAGACATCCTGAAAGTACTGCATGGGATCGGTTCCACTGGTGCTGCTTTCACTCTTGGTCTTTGGTAAAACAAAACGTCCGGCAATGACGAAGTAGAGGATGCCGGTGAGGATCAGGGCTACCCCGATTGGAGTGACCGAGAAGAGCCCCCATGTCTCCATCTGTTGTTCGGCTGGAAGCGCCTTGTTTGAGGTCAGGATCAGGTCATTCAAAAGGATAAGTGGGCTTGAGCCAACCATGGTCATTGTGCCACCGAGTATCGCGGTGAAGCCCATAGGCATCAGCAGGCGCGACATGGGTAGTCCGGAACGAGCTGAGATACGTGATACGACAGGTAGAAACAGTGCAGCGGCGCCGACGTTCTGCATGAACGAAGAGATGAATCCTACAGTAGCGGAAATAATGGGAATTATCCGACCTTCCGTTGTACCGCCAATCTTCAGAATGAAGGCGGCAACACTGCCCATAATGCCGGTTTTATCCAGGCCGGCTCCGATAATCATTACAGCGATGATTGAAATCACTGCGTTGGATGAGAAACCGTCGAATAGATGTTGGTTGTCCACCAAGCCATGTTCAAGCCCCATGAATGGTGCTAACAGAGTTGAGAGGCCGAGCAGTACCATGATACTTGCAGCAGCCACATCCACTGCAACCACTTCGAATGCGAACAGATAGATGGTCAGCATCAGGATTACACTGACCCAGGCAATTTCGATAGTAGGTACCAGGTTCGCCAGGAACAGCGACACCACTAGAAAAATAGTTCCTGCGATCAGCTGTTTTTTAGATAACCTGCTTCTATCTGGTGTCATCTGTAGTGTACTCGGTGCCGCATTCACTCGTATTTTCTCCGTGTGGTTTAATCTATTGAGTCAGGCTGAAAAAAGGATTGCGACAGGCCTCTTGCGGTTGTATTGCAAGGGGTTCTATCATTCCTGATTGGAAATGGTACTGCGCTACATCGAAAATGGGAGGTAGGGCTTTTCGCAATCACAGCCAGCGAAAGACGGGGCATATTGCCTTGTTTCGGCTTGCTGTTCAAATAAATAAAAATGTACTAATATTCCTATATGGAATATAGAAGCCTGCCTGATACGAACAGTCTTGCCACCCTTAAAGAGGTGGTTGAACGCGGTGGTGTATCGCCAGCTGCTAAGGTTCTGAACGTGGGGCAGCCGGCTGTGACCAAACGGTTACGCAGTCTGGATGTCTGCTATGGTGTGGCATTGATGCAGCGAGAGGGTCGACGTCTCGAGTTAACTGCTGCCGGAAAAAGGGTCTACGCTTATGCTTGTCTGGTGCTCGATCATCAGGCTTCTCTGGTTGATGATCTTGATTCTCTCTCTTCAGGGCAGAACAGACTCCGTCTTGAAGTGACCTTTTCCATCGGTGAGCACATCCTGCCGGATCTGCTTCTTGGTTATGCAGAGCAATATCCTCAATTCACCATTCAGAGCCGGATGGGATATTCCCGACGAATTCAGCGACGTCTGGCCACTGGCCTATCTGATCTCGCTCTACTTGAACAAGCCCCTGACCACCCTGAAATATTGGTTCAGAAATGGCTGGATGATGAGCTAGTGTTGGTGTGTGGTCCTGGGCATCCTCTCTGGGGTTGCAACTTGTTACCGGTATTCGAACTGGCACAACAGCACTATGTGCTTAGAGAAGCTCGCTCTTCGATGCGAATAACTCTGGATAAAGCACTTCAAGATATCGGGGTGGGCTCACTGACCGTAAAGATGGAGGTTGGTTCTACGGATACAATTGTAGAGATGTTACAACATGGGCGGTATGTCAGTTTCCTACCAAGATTTGCAGTCGATGATGACCTTGGAAACGGATCTCTTTTCCACATAAAGACTCAGGGATTTCGAGTTAAGCGGACATTGTGGATAGCTCGAACACGTTCTAATCTGAATAATGATGCAGCCGAAGCATTTATCTCATTACTACGTACTAGATGAGCAGATATTCCCCGGCAGCTGAGTATACCTCTTCACTGCATTCTTGGTATCAGGTAATCGACTGGCATTGATTTTTTATTGCCATTTATAAGTTCCGGATGGGAGTGGAAAAGCGAAAAGTTTATCGCCTCAACTGACCGGAGATGAGGTTCATTTATCTTCCGTAATAATCCTCCATATACGTGACATTTTGTCATTACGATAGGCTTTGTAGTCATTATTTGTCATTATTTTCCCTCAGAAATGAGATGCAAAATAAGCTGCCTGAAAATATTTGTAGAATAAAATTTTCCCTACTAGTCTTGGCTTTACACCTGCTGGAAATGTACAGAAAAATATCATTTCCCCATGAGCAGCGTGCGAGCATTTTTTTATTTTCTTACCAATTCGAGACAGTGCGCATGCAACAGATTCGCGAGCCGCTGTGATTAACACCAATCGGCAAGATAATCGGTGGCTGATTGCCTTGCAATAAAGATTCAACCTGAAATGTTATGCCTGCCGTAGTCAGGTATCTCATGAGGGAAGGAGTATAAAGCATGCAGAGATCCCTGCTAATTGACGCGGATAAGTGCACAGGGTGTGTTCAATGTGAGATGGCCTGTTCTTATGAAAATGAGGGGATATTTAATCCTTCAAAATCGAGAATACGCGTCTTTACCTTTCATCATGAAGGGCGTTTTGTGCCCTACACCTGCACTCAATGTGCTGAGGCCTGGTGTATGCAGGCTTGTCCGGTCGATGCAATCACCTTGGATATAAACACAGGCGCAAAAGTCGTTAGTGACTCTTTGTGTGTTGGTTGCAAAGTCTGCACCATTTCCTGTCCTTTCGGTACGGTTAACTACAGCGCCAGTACAGGCAAAGTTATCAAATGCGATCTTTGTGGTGGTGATCCAGCGTGTGCCAAGGCATGTCCAACAGAAGCAATTACTTTTGTGGATGCAGATCAGACTGGGTTTGAAAAAATGCGTCAATGGGCAGGAAAAACTGACGCTGGCAGTTCAGCTACAGCATAACCGGGGGTTAATTATATGGCATGGTCAGGCAAAATTTTACGGGTTAACCTCACGAATGGCAGTTGTGCTGTGGAACCGCTTAATATGCAGTGGGCGCAGGAGTATTTGGGACAGCGAGGTTTGGCAAGCAAATACCTGGTAGAAGAGATCGACCCTAAGGTTGATCCACTCAGTCCAGAAAACAAAATGATTATGACGACGGGTCCTCTAACCGGAACCATGGCAGCCACTGGAGGAAGATACTCAGTGGTCACCAAAGGTCCGCTTACGAACTGTATTGCCTGTTCGAATTCAGGTGGTTTTATTGGTGCGGAACTGCACAATGCAGGATGGGATATGATTATCTTTGAAGGCCGTTCGCCAAAACCGGTCTATCTCTACCTGGTTAACGACAAGGCTGAGCTGCTTCCTGCTGACGAGATTTGGGGAACCAGTGTTTGGGCGACCGATGAATGGCTGCATGCGCACCATCAAGATCCGATGTTACGCATTGCTGCTGTAGGTCGTTCTGCTGAAGCAGGATGTCTCTATGCAGCTGTGGTAAACGATATGCATCGTGCTGCCGGCCGTTCTGGGGTGGGTACAGTCATGGCATCCAAGAATCTCAAAGCGGTTGCGGTGCGTGGCACCTTAGGTGTAGGCAATATCAAGGATCCCGCAAAGTTCATGCAGGCAGTTGGTGCCGGGAAGCAGGTTCTTGCTGAGAATGCGGTTACCGGGCAGGGTCTCCCCACTTATGGCACCCAGGTGCTAATGAATGTAATCAATGAGATGGGTGCTCTGCCAACCCGTAACATGAGTGAGGTCCAGTTCGAAGGGGCACAAAAGGTTTCGGGTGAAGCGATGCATGAGAAGCGAGCCAGTGACGGAAAGCCTAATCTCACCACAAATGGGGCCTGTTTCGGATGTACCATCGCATGCGGACGAATCTCAACTATCGATAAAGGCCACTTTTCTGTTGAGAACAAACCGGAATACTGGGGCAGCTCAGGTGGTCTGGAATATGAGGCTGCTTGGGCGCTCGGGCCAGACACAGGTGTCGATGATCTTGACGCCCTGACCTACGCCAATTTTCTCTGTAACGAAGATGGCTTTGACCCTATCTCCTTCGGCTCAACCCTTGCGGCCGCAATGGAGCTTTATAAGATAGGTGCAATAACCTCTGCAGAAACTGGTGGTCATGAACTTGTATTTGGTTCTGCTGAAAGCCTTATTTGGGCGGTTGAGGCATTAGTCAGTGGCGAAGGATTTGGTAAGGATCTCGGCTTGGGATCCAAGCGTCTGTGTGAGAAGTATGGTCATCCTGATCTCTCTATGACGGTTAAGGGGCAGGAGTTTCCCGCCTATGACCCTCGTGGTATCCAGGGTATGGGACTGGCTTATGCCACCTCCAACCGTGGGGCGTGTCATCTTCGGGGCTATACCGTAGCCTCTGAGGTATTGGGTATCCCAGAAAAGACTGATCCACTGGCAACTGAAGGCAAAGCAGGGCTGGTGAAGGCCTTTCAGGACGCGACGGCTGCAGTGGACTCAAGCGGGCTCTGTCTGTTTACCACCTTTGCCTGGTCGCTTGAGGATATTGCACCGCAAGTGGATGGTGCCTGTGAAGGTGATTGGTCTGCAGAGCGTATGCTGGAATTGGGTGAGCGTGTCTGGAATATGGAGCGTGAATTCAATCTGAAGGCCGGTTTGACTGCTGCAGACGATACACTTCCCAAGCGACTATTGAAGGAGGCAGCGAACGTCGGGCCAGCAAAAGGCCGGGTTAACGATCTGGATCAGATGCTTCCTGAGTACTATGAGCTGCGGGGGTGGAGCGCTGAGGGTGTACCAACTGAGGCAACACGAAAACGTCTCGGGTTGGGAGGTCTCTGATATCTATTTGAAATAGTTGTGTGGTGGTTGAAATCTCTTTTGGATTAGCATTGAAAATTCTCGCAATAGCTAATTGACAGGTGAGTTTTCATAGTGCGATGTAAGAGATTTCAATTCGCCACACTAGATCCAGAATTAACCAGAATTTTCTCAGGTTAGTCTCCTCAATTTAGCTCATAGTCTGTGCTCCACTGTGGGCAGAGTCATTTGGAGGTAGTGATAATGCACTATGTCGTAGTAGGCGCAGGGCCGGCAGGTGTTACTGCCTGCGATACTTTGCGCGAACAAGATCCCAATGGTCGTATTACGTTGATTGGGGGTGAGCATGAGCCTCCCTATTCACGCATGGCTATCCCTTATCTACTGGTTGAGAAAATCAAAGAGCATGGCACCTATTTGCGGCAAAGCGATGGTCACTACGCTGAACGAAAGATAGAGCTTGTAGAAGGTCCTGTTAGCCAGGTTGATCCGAACAATAAGCGCATTACGTTAGCCGATGGTTCAAGCCTGGACTATGATCGAATGCTGATCGCTACGGGCGCAACACCATTTAAACCGCCGGTACCGGGTATTGATCTGCCAGGGGTGCACAACTGCTGGACCATGGCGGATGCCCGGGCCATTGTTGAAGGCGCTAAACCAGATACCTCAGTGGTACTGGTCGGAGCTGGCTTTATTGGTTGTATTATCCTCGAAGCGCTGGTGATGAGGCGGGTGCGCCTGACTGTGGTTGAGAAGGCACCGAGAATGGTCTCCAGGATGATGGATGAAGTTGCCAGCGATCTGTTAAGGAAATGGTGTGAGGATAAGGGTGTCAATGTTATTGCCGGTACTGGAGTAACCGAAATCGAGAAGCAGGGTGATCAGCTGCTTGTCGACTTGGAGAATGGCGAAAAACTCTCTGCGGGATTGGTGATTACTGCCATGGGGGTTCGCGCCAATACAGATTTTCTTGAAGGATCGGGTATTGAGACGAAGCAGGGTGTCGTTGTCAATTCTCACTTCCAAACCAATCATCCTGATATCTTTGCTGCGGGGGATGTGGCTCAAGGCCTGGACTTCTCCAGTGGATTGGATGAGGTGCAGGCGATACAGCCCACTTCAGTTGAACATGGGCGGCTTGCTGCGATTAATATGACCGCCACTACAGCCGTAGAGCACTATGGCAGCCTGAACATGAATGTGCTCGATACCCTGGGTTTGATCTCCTCCTCCTTCGGTCAATGGATGGGGGTGGACAATGGGGAGCAGGCGGTGCTGTTGGATCGGGAGCGTTACCGTTATCTCCGTCTTGAATTTGATGGCGAATATCTGGTTGGCGCGAGTAGTTTAGGTCATACCCAACACATTGGTGTGTTACGGGGATTGATTCGCAGCCGTGTACCCCTCGGAATATGGAAGCAACGCTTGATGATAGATCCCACTCGGTTGATGGAAGCCTATCTAGGGTGCGTGGTGTCACCGTGATAGAAGTGGAGTTTAAGTTGTTCGCCAGCTTAATGAGCTTCCTGCCGGCAGGTGCTAAAGAGCACAGTGTGTTGGTGAAGATGCCAGAGGGGGCAACGGTCTACGATTTGATGGACAAGTATCAGGTGCCTAGAGAACAGGCCCACCTGGTGGTATGTAATGGTCTCTTCGTGCCACCCTCGCAGCGTACAACGAAAGTCCTGAATGACGGGGATAGTATTGCACTCTGGCCACCTGTGGCTGGAGGGTAAGCGGGACTGTGCATAAGTTGCAGGAGTCCCGTTTGATGTCAATTACCCACCGCGAATTTTCACGTAGTTTAAATCCGCTGAAACGTTACTATTCTCTGGTTCAAAAAGAGCAGGGAAGGCGAATATTCCTACGCTCTGAATCTCTCTCTGTAGAGTTGCGTCTGGGGAGTGAAAATGCCTTCAGTCTGGGCGCACTTTCGATGCCAAGTACGCAAGTCAACTTTATCTTCCACGTCGCCTCAGACGAGGAGAAAGCACGGTTTCTGAAGCGATTTGAACTCTGCTTTAGGCGAGGAGGTGGCTGACTATTAAGGTGCCGGGGTAATAACTGTTAAAAAGGGTGTTGCTGGTTCGGTTTCATAGAACTTTTTTTGTTTATACTCTTTAGCTATTCACTGCTTTGGTTGCCGGGTTAATAATCTCCAAGGGAACACACGGTCAAAATTGTGATCGAAGGCTCTATTTGTGAAGAATTATCACTCGCGGAATTATTGGTTGCTGAAGTAACAGGGAAGAACCGTGATTTATTGGGGTCTGCAGATGATTAAACAGAACACTATTGCACCGGTGCTGTGCTTGGTCTTTTTTAGCCTGTTGCTGGGTTCCGGTCTGGCTTTTGCTGAAAAAGCATTTGACAGGATTGTGGTTTTCGGCGACAGCTTGTCTGATCCGGGTAATGCCTTCTTCCTTACAGGTGTCACTATTAAACCACCCTACAGTAGTTTGGATGAGTTTCTTATACCTGGAGCCCCCTATGAACGAGGTGGACACCACTTCAGTAATGGTGAGACATGGGTGGAGCGTTTTGCTGCAAAACTTGATTTAAAAGATAGTGTCGGGCCAGCGTTCAGAGGGGAGAATAGAGGTAAGTTGAAGGAGACTAATTATGCGGTTGGTGGAGCCAGGGCCAGGGATTATGGGCAAAATGTAAATTTAACAACTCAACTTGAGGCATTTTTATCAGATGTTGAAGGGCAGGCTTCGGAACAATCACTCTATGTTGTAGCACTTGGTGGGAATGACCTGAGGGATGCCGTGGCTGCACTCGCTCGGGATAACAGTGGACTGGCCAGTGCAGAGATTATTGCTACTGCGCTTAGTGCAATTTCAGATGCTGTTATTGCGCTCTACAGTGCTGGCGCAAAGACGGTGATGGTCGCAAATGTACCTGATCTCTCTTTGACTCCAGCGATCCGAAAACTGGATCATATTTCGCCTGGCGCTGTAATGGGTGCGTCTATCCTTTCTGCACAATTCAATTATGAGTTGGACGGCCTGCTGGATACCTTGGGGCAGAGTACACCTGATCTTGAGATAATAAGTATGGATCTTTATAAGACTACCCGGGAGATAATAGCTGATCCTGAAACCTATGGTTTTCTGAATGTTCACGATTCCTGTGTGATGCCTAATCAGGAACCTGCTGCTTGTAAAAAACCGAACACCTATTTTTTCTGGGATGGAATTCATCCCTCTAAGAAGACCCATCGAGTTTTTGCCAGGAAAGCTCACGAGGTATATATAAACTTTAAAAATGAGTCTGAAGTGGTTTGCCTACCATCAAGAAAACCATTGGAAGCGGGCTGTAAAAGCAGTTTTTGGTTGTAGGCAATATTCGATTTTTAGAAATACAGTTTTTTCTGATTTCCGGCTAAAAGTGATTCATTCACGCCTTAAGGTAGGGTGTAAGCCTGTTTTAAATCATACAGCTCCACTTTTTTCAGACCGCATCTAAACGGCTAGTCAATCTCGTTGGTGTGAGTCACAATGGCTTAATTAATAAAACAACAAGGATATTGCCATGTCCACCCCAGCCATTCGTAAAACCAAAATTGTTGCTACGATCGGACCCGCGTCTGATTCGGTGAAGACTTTGGAGGAGATGATTCGTGCAGGTATGAGTGTAGCAAGGTTGAATCTATCTCATGGCAGCTATCAAGAACATAAAATGCGTATTTCACGCATCAGACAAGCATCGAAAAATCTCAGTATTCCTGTTGCCATCATGATAGATACCCGGGGTGTTGAGATACGTACCGGGGGAATTCAACAAGGATTTATTGAACTACAGTCAGGTGCTAATTTCTCTCTCTATACAGATCAGAGGCCTGGTGATGAAGAGGGTGTATCGGTTACCTACCAGAGACTGAGTCAAGAGGTTACTCCGGGTGAGGTGGTGTTACTGGATGATGGTGCCATGGAACTGAAGGTGGTATCCGTGATGGATGGAGAGATCCAATGCGAGGTCGTGCTCGGAGGCATTCTGAAAGAGAACAAGGGCGTTAATCTGCCCAATACACAGCTCTCGATGACTGCTGTGGAGACAGAACAGCGTGATGATATTCTCCAGGAACTCTCTTTCGCTGCAGAGAATGATGTGGACTATATTGCAGCTTCATTCATTCAGGAGGCGGCAGAGATAGAACGCATGCGAGAGATTTTGTCTGAAGAGGGAAGCGATATTCCAATCATTGCCAAGATAGAAAATCGCGCAGGCATTGATAATCTAGAATCCATTGTGATGGCTGCTGACGGTATTATGGTCGCTCGGGGGGATATGGGGGTCGAGTTGCCTCTGGCCGATGTGCCAAGTATGCAGAAAAAGATCATTCGCATCACCGTAAGTAATGGTAAGCCTGTGATTACCGCCACCCAGATGCTCGCCTCGATGGAGAAAAATCCCAAGCCAACCAGAGCAGAAGCCAGCGATGTGGCGAATGCAATTCTGGATGGCTCCTCTGCAATCATGCTCTCCGGGGAGACTGCAATGGGGGAGTATCCTGTGGAATCGGTAAGAACCATGGAGATGCTGGCGATACGCACTGAGGCATCACTGCGTGAGTATGGTTATCTACAGCACATCCTGCCCCATACCTCAAATGTGGTTACTGAAGCGGTCAGCCACTCAGCAGTCAATATGGCGGATCAACTGCATGCTGCAGCAATTATAAGTTTAACCGAAAGTGGTTTTACTTCGCGACTGATTTCAAAACACCGTCCAGAGTGCCCGATTCTTGCAGTGACTCATTCCGCCAGAGTGACTCGTCGGTTATGTATGAATTGGGGCGTGATTCCAATCGTTGATCCGCAAGATCGTGCAGATGAGGATAAGATCGTATTCTGTATAGAACAGGCAAAAAAGCGAGGGATTTTGTATGTCGGAGATATCACTATTGCCACCAGTGGCTCTGCACAAACTACCGGTGCCACCAATCTGATCAGGGTAATTGAAGTGGATTGAGAAACACAACCTCGTCCATGAAGTTGTGTTTAGCAGTGATAGCTTACAAGCCTTTGCAATTGGCGTAGAAGGTGACCGTAGCCGGCCAGTCAGAGAAGATTCCCTTGATGCCAACGTCCTGAGCCAGTACATCAAGTAGCACCAACATGTCGCCATCGTTGTTGGTTACATCTGTGATGCTTTGGTAGTACCAACCACCACCATTGGCCAGCAGACCGGAACGCTCCAGAGTCCATGTAATTAGATCAATGCCATTAGCCTTAGCAGCGATCGCATACTCAGAAGGTACGATCTCACCTTGAGCTTCGGTTACCAATGCCCACATTGCAGGGGCGAGATAGTTCACACCTTGGTCAGCAAGGTCAGGCATCATATCGATAGTGGCTGTCGCCTCTTCAGGGGTGTTGCTGCCATCCAGGTAAACAGCCTGTTTACCAAAGCGAGGTTCGTTCTCGATCCAGTAGAGTACGTCATCAAGATTGAAGGATTGAGCAAAAACTCTCTTTGGTCTTACGCCCGCATCCTTATATTCATTAATCATCTGTTGCGCATACTCCTGCTGGGTGTAGTCTCCCTCGAACGGCATCTCGACACTTGGAGACTTCAGTTCAGGGGTCATTTTTGTGCCCAACTGTTGGAACAGTTCAATACTTTCAGCATGGGTCATCAGGGTACCGACTGCGGTATATAGATCTGTACGCCAGCTGGGTGTGGCATCCAGATACTCTTCTACGCTGGTAGCAGCTGAGTTGCCGGCATCCATTTTGCCTTTCAGGGTTCTAAACTCTGCCAGGGTGATATCGCTGGTGCAGCAGCGGGCAGAGGCAGCTGTGAGCACATCACCGGTAGTGGGGTCGATCTCTGCAGGTACAAAAGGTTCTGAACACTTAGCCGCCAAAGGTGTGGCCAGGATATTGGTGGTGGTGTGCAGGTCGCATTGAGAGTGACGGCAAACCAGTTCACGATCCTTGGTGAAGGTTACATCACATTCGAGTATGCCGGCACCCATGCGAGCCGCTGCGACATAAGATTCCATTGTATGTTCAGGGAACTGCATTGCAGCACCACGGTGACCAATGGAGAAGTCACTCTTTTTGAATCTTTTCTTGTTACATTCCTGAAGTTCTTGTTTCAGTGGGCTCTCATCCATGTTGTCGACAAGATAGAAAGGGCGAGGGCCGAGTTCAACGTTCAGTTTCACTCTCTCATAACGATCATTGTCATCGTCTCTTTCACTTATATTGCCGGCAAAACAGCTGCCTGCCATGACCATGGCAGCTGTGGCGATTGCCATAACCTGGAGCTTCTTACTAAGTCGCATGCTCGATTCCTCATTTGTTTTTTACAGTTTTTAATTCGGATACTTGGCGTTCCGGGGTGCCACCATAAAATGACTTTATTTCCTGTTGATGCCGTATAGGTGACAGTTTTAAGAAATAAGTTGTGTTGATTTGAATCGGCTATTCAAATAGATGAAGGGGTTTAATAATAAGGATGCAGTAACGGAAATTTGAGTGAACAATTATCTGAAAATTGGACGATGCCTGATAGTTAATTGCTGTGTTGCTGGTTAGAACTACTCTAAGGGCTGGATGATTTGTAACTTGAGCGATATAACAAAATTGTTATAATTATCTAATGGAAGAAAAGGATTTACCCTGGAGAGGGAGTAGCTATAAGGATTTATTGTCCTTTCCAGAACAAGCCCGCAGGGAAGCTGGTTATCAACTCGGTTTAATTCAGCTTGGTTTTGAGCCATCTGATTGGAAACCCATGTCTTCAATCGGTCCAGGTGTGAGAGAGATAAGAATTCACGTAGATGGTGAATTCCGAGCGATCTATATCGCCAAGTATGAAGAGGCGATCTATATGCTCCACACATTTAAAAAGAAGACACAGAAGACCTCTAAGCGGGATTAGATATCGCGAAAGCACGGCTCCGTGAACTGGAGCGAGAGAGGAGAATATGAGCACAGCTCACATAACCCCAGCAGGTGGAAACATCTTTGCTGATTTGGACGTTCCTGATGCAGAGAATGAAAAGCTGCGGCTTGTCTTGCTTGCTTCGATTCTGGAGTGGTTCAAAGAATCAGGTATGACTCAACAGGAGGCGGCGGACTCAATGGGCATTAAGCAGCCGGTCCTGAATGACGCGCTCAATGGGCGCTTTCAAAAGTTCACGATTGATCGGTTGGTTAGAATGCTGGCCTCTGTAGGGCTACATGTGAACATCACCATAACGGCCGACCAAGCAGCTTAGGTGAATACCCAACTCCCAGGCCAGTTAGGAATTGCGTTTGCTTAAGCCCGGAGCCGCCACCATCCCAATGCATGCCGAGGTGATGGTGGCGGTATTCCTGGATTCCGACATGTGCCGGGCGTGGAGTGCTTAGCTCATATTACTTGCTACGAAATCCCAGTTTACTACCTTCCAGAAGGCCTCAAGGTAGGCAGGGCGAGCATTTCTATAGTCAATGTAGTAAGCGTGCTCCCAAACGTCGGCCGTCAGCAGAGCCTTTTTACCTGAAGTCATAGGAGACCCGGCATTGGACGTATTGAAGATTTCCAGGCTGCCGTCTTCGTTCTGTACCAGCCAGGTCCAACCTGAACCAAAGTTGGTTGCACCTGAAGTTGCGAACTGCTTTTTGAACTCGTCAAAAGAGCCAAAGGTGCTGTTGATAGCATCAGCCAGAGCGCCGCTTGGGGCGTTGTTATCACTCGGGCTGCGCAGGCAGCTCCAGTAGAAGGTGTGATTCCATATTTGAGCAGCGTTGTTGAATACGCCACCTGAAGACTTCATGATGATATCTTCCAGGCTGGCATTTTCGAATTCTGTACCAGGAACCAGGTTGTTTAAATTGGTGACATAGGTGTTGTGATGTTTGCCATGGTGATATTCCAGGGTCTCTTTAGAGATCACGGGTTCCAGGGCGTCAATTGCATAGGGCAGCGCAGGTAGTTCATGTGCCATGAGTTAATACTCCTTTGTTGTTACTTTATCGAATTTTGTACTCTCCCCATGAGTCTGGGAGGGGAGTTGATAAAAACCTAGTATAATGGTCGGCTATTCTATCCATGCCATGGCGGGGATGCAACTGGGCTCATTGTGGGGGAAAATGATACCACCTCTTATTGACTGAATGATGAATTGATGGATCCGATCGAACTTAGCATATTTTCTTCTCGCCTGGAGGCGGTGTGTGACGAAATGGGGGCGGTGTTGCGAAATGCAGCATTTTCTCCAAATATTCGCGATCGGCTCGACTTCTCCTGCGCGGTATTTGATGCAACAGGTGAGCTTTGTGCTCAGGCTGCGCATATTCCGGTTCATCTTGGCAGTATGGCTTTTGCGATGGCGGATATTGTCTCCAGGATTGCGTGGCAGGAAGGGGATATGGTTGTGCTCAACGATCCCTTTACGGGGGGCACCCATTTACCAGATGTGACACTTATCGCCCCCCTCTATTACGATAATCAATTGACCGCCTTCGTTGTTAACCGGGCTCACCATGCAGATATTGGTTCAGACTCACCAGGATCAATGCCGGTCTCGAATTCTCTCGAGCAGGAGGGGCGTATTATTCCTCCCGGCAAATTACTCAAACAGGGTGAACTGGATAAACACTACTTAAACCAGATTACCTCAGATAATCGTAATCCCATTGAGTCCAGGGGTGACTTTGCCGCTCAGATCAGTGCTAACCGGAGTGGTTTGAAGCGCTTGGATGGCCTGGTGAATGAGTGGTGTCGTGAGGGTTTTCTACAAGGCCTGGTTGCACTTAATGCCTATGCTGAACGTTTGGCAGCAGAAGCCTTGAAGCGCATACCCCTGGGTGAATACTGTTTTGAAGATCTGATGGATGACGATGGTCAGGGTAATCGGGATATCCCGATCCGGGTCAGATTGGCTGTTGAACCGGAGCGGTTGATTGTAGATTTCACCGGTACTGCGATGCAGGTAGAGGGGAATATCAACTGTCCTCTACCCGTGGCTGCGGCAGCGGTTTTTTACGCGTTCCGCTGCTTGATGCCCGCCCAGACACCTGCTTGCGCCGGGAGTTTCAGAGCCATTGAGTTGATTGTTCCGGAAGGCTCTCTACTCAATGCGCATCGGCCGGCAGCAGTCGCTGCGGGTAATGTAGAGACCAGTACCCGTATTGTGGATGTGGTGTTAGGGGCGTTAGCACAGGTTTTACCTGATGAGATACCAGCTGCGAGTCAAGGCAGTATGAATAATCTTGCCATGGGCAGTGATAGTGAGGATTTTCGCTGGGACTACTATGAGACAATTGGTGGCGGTATGGGAGCTGGGAGTCGTGGAGGTGGTTTACATGGCGTGCAGACCCATATGACCAATACACTCAATACACCAATCGAAGTTATAGAGACCCGCTTTCCACTACGTGTCGAGCAGTATGGTTTACGTCAAAATTCCGGGGGGCAGGGCATCCAAAAAGGTGGGGAAGGATTGATCCGTAGCTTCCGGTTTTTAGCGCCGACTCAGCTAACACTGTTGACCGAGCGTCGCAGTCACGCACCCTGGGGTGCATCAGGTGGAAGTTCAGGAAGTTGTGGTGTCAATAGACATAACGAAACAGTTATTGGCAGTAAGGTGAGTCTGACAGCAGACGCCGGTGATTTGTTGAGCATCGAAACCCCAGGCGGTGGGGGATGGGGCAAAGCTACAAAGCAGTAGTGTTATTAAGGTGCCGGGTTAATATTAACCCGGCCATCAGTATCCAGATACTTAGGGCTACAAGAGTGGCGCAGATCAAGGTAGCCAGATGGAAAAACTACCACCTTTGAGATGCTGGTTATTGGAAAGTTTTACGAAGCCTTGTCTCTCTTTGTTTTTGTGCAATCCCGCAACCATCGAAGCAAAATAGATACCCAGTTGTGTCTGTCCTTCACTCATTTTTTTGTTGTTGAATGCTGTTTGTGCGTCGATCATGCTTTGGGGGAATCCATCCCCATCATCTTCAATACTCAGAACTAGAAATTCCTCATTCATTTCGGCATGGATGACGATTTGATTTGAGGTATATCTCAATCCATTTCCAATCAGGCTGTTTATTACCCCTCGAATCAACCATTCATCGAAATAGCCAACCAAGCCATCCTCACTTTCAAATTCTATTGCCACTCCTTTTGTGTTTGCAATTTTTTGATTGTCTACAGTGATCTCATGAAGAAACTCCTGGATATCGACCTCTTCTATATTTGGAGAGAGTTGACCATTATCTATTTTATAGAGAGAGAGTAAGGCGATCAGATTATTATTGAGGCGTTTCGATTCATGTTGAAGGGTGAGGATTTTTGGGTCTTCGTGGTTTTTCTGCTCTTCAGAAAGCTCATCCAGGGTGTTGATCACCATCCCCAGTGAGTTTTTCATATCGTGTATGAGCGATGCCAGTATGTCCGAAAATTTCATGTCATATC
Organism: Candidatus Thiodiazotropha sp. DIVDIV; assembly: GCA_040506275.1. GTDB lineage: Bacteria > Pseudomonadota > Gammaproteobacteria > Chromatiales > Chromatiaceae > Thiodiazotropha. The sequence goes on along the minus strand of JBEVXD010000003.1, from coordinate 49,541 downwards.
TCTACTGTCTGTCAGGCGCTGAAAACTAGTTCGGTACTTTTATCATCGAAGTTTTAAGTCTGCTATAGAGTTTTTGCAGTTTAGGATTGTCTGGTTCGATTTTGGCAACCCTGGCAAGGTAACTCTTAATTTCATCTATCCTTTCACTGCTGGATCCATGTCGCTCCATACCCATCAGTAATACCAGGGCGATATTCAGATTGACAGTCTTGTTGGATGGCATGCGAGATGAGGTCTCTTTCAATAATTTGGTGGCTTCCTCCAGTTGTCCATTTCTGGCCAACTCAACACCTTTTCGATTCAGTGAGGCTACCTCTTTGCGTATGGTTTCGATTGAGTCCAGGGTCTGTTCATCCATATTGAGGGCGGCCATAGTCATTTTGACCTCATCGACCAGGTTCTCATTTGTATGGTCGTTGAGTACCGTATCCTTTAACAACTCAATACTCTTATCTTCCATACCAAAATTCTTATAGGTCTTTGCCAGTTCAATGGCGCAGTCTGATGCACTGCTTTGATCCAGGGTTTCGTGGATGGCTATGGCTTCCTCCAAAGATGCCTTTGCGAGGTCATCATTTCCCATGGCCTCATGAACAAGACTCTCAGCAGAGGCTCTGTAGAGATCGGCCTTAGCATCCTTAACGAAGTCCCGTTTCATCTGTTTGATGACATCCAGGCCGGCAGCCCCCTTTTGAGTCTTTGCCGCTACTTTGGCCAGGTTGGCATAATTAGATGGGTGTTTATAGACTGAATGTCGGCCATGTTTTACTGCATTCGAGAAAGCGGATTCTGCAGTCTGATCATCCTGGTTGAGCAGTGAAATCTCACCCAGCATCTGCTGTCTGAGAACCGCTTTCGGGGAAATCTTTACCGCATCTTTGAGGATTTCCTGAGCCTCAGAATATTGCTTCAGGCTTTTGTGGCTCTTGGCCAGCCAATCATATGCAGGGGTGAAGTTGGGGTTTTGTGATTTGAGATGTTGAAACTGTGTCAGGGCATCATTGTAATTTTGATTCTGATAGAGGCACTTTCCCAAGCCAAGACGTGCCCAGGGCAGATCTCTTATGGCCAGAACTTCCTGATAAACCTCTTCAGCCAGTTGAGTATTTCCATTAGTGAGTAAAACCTCCCCTTTAATCTTCCTCAGTTCATTGATGTTAGAGGGTTTTTCATTGATTTTCTCATCCAGGATAGTTATTGCCAGGGGTAAGTCATGCTTCGCCATAGCCTTTTCAATTGGCAATAGGTTCTCTCTCCGGGCGATTAGTTTTTCCAATCTTGTTTTGAGGAGGTCTTTGTTGAAGGGTTTTGTCAAATAGGAGTCAGGTTCATACTCCACAGCACCCATCACCATTTCCCGAGCATTTTCAGCGGTGACCATGACGAAGACGCATCCCAAACCGAACAGCTGCCGATGTTTTGCCTCTTCAAGAACTTGCTGGCCATCTCGACCTGGTCCCAGGTTGTAGTCACACAGTACTACATCGAATCGTTTCTCTTGCATCTGCTCAATAGCTTCAGCGCCATTTCTGGCGAGTGTGATATCCCGGACACCACAAGCCATTAGCATATTTTTTATCATGCTACGCATGTCGCCGAAGTCATCGACTACCAAGTAGAGTCTGTTTTCAAGAAGCCCTGGTTTGAAAAACAAAGAAACTCCCTGTGCCCATTTGTTTGAACTAAATATGGGGGCTGCGGTTATTAATAAGGCACTCCAATAGTAAAGCACGTTTGAATGATTGTGCTTACATAGAACAGAACGGCGGAAAGTGCTAAAACTGTAACCAGGAGTTTGGAGAGACTCTGTCTAGTTGACAGTGGGTTAATACGGTAACCCAAAGGAGCCACGCTACTGGATTATTTTTGGGTTGCCCTTCTTCTTGGAAAGGGCATGCCATTCCCGGCGAAGTACACCTTGCCTTGGTAGCGTAGCGGGGCACTGAAAGTTACAGAATTAACGCACAGCCAATGGGTCAGAGATTTAACGCTCCACCAACAATAGGGAGTGCTTTTGGTAACTGTTTCCTTGAAGTTGTGGGCCATGATGAGGGGGGGTAGCCGAATAATTATCCGTCTTAATCGACAATCCGTTCTACCCGGTGTTAAAGACAGGATTGGCCCACAGTGTCTCAGTTATGGTCAACTGTGTCGTATGGGTGTGTTCAGGCCTGCATTCGTTTTGCGGGCGCAAGAATCAGGTTCATCGCCTCTTCACTCTTGGCAACCATCTCATCTACCATGGGTGCAACCGATTCTGCAGTGAGCCCAGTTGTCTCCCAGGTTGCAGGGGTAATGGCCCAAAGCATCTCATCAACCGAGAGTCCAACCATGTGACCGTTTGCAACCGCCTTTGCAATGTGTACGAGTGAGACCTCTAAAGGATTTTCAACGGCATTTTCTGGTGCATTATGATACCCGGCAACTTCAATGAAGCTTTCAGGGAGGTTCCAGGAGCGCATTAATTCTGCGCCTACATCCAGATGGGTGAAGCCGAGTATCTCTTGTTCAGTCTCTGGCAGAATCCAGTTATCTCCTCCGGTGATATGAAGAATATCCCTTGACTCGGTAGGCAATGATAAATAGACAACCAATCGACCGATATCATGCAACACGCCCATTACGAGAAGCCTTTCACTGTGTAGAACATTACAATGTTCTGCCAGTGTTTTGGCCATAACTCCGGTGGTAACCGAGTGGCTCCAGAAGTCTGCCATGTTGACCATCTCGTCGGGGATGCCAACGAATGTGCTTTGGGCTGCTGTTGCCAACACCAGATTGCGTAGTTCATCAGCCCCCATTAAAGTCACAGCCCTTGATAGCGTTTCGATCTTTGAACGTTGTCCGAATGCAGGGCTGTTAACCAAACGAAGAATACGGGCGGATATGTCAGTATCCTGAATGATAATATCCGCCACCTCTGATGCTGAATAGTCACCGGATCCTAATAACTGATTTACCTTGATACAGACATCGGGCAAAGAGACAAGGTGGTCTAAGTTTTGTACAAGGCTTTTGGGATCCATGATGTTTCCAAGTCGATTGGTTGAAACTCTGTCGTTGACTGTAATCGATTAAGAGAATTAGTGTTATTGAATCTGAAAAAATGAGAACTGGTTTGGTTTTCTAGGATGCTAAATCGCACTATTTAGACTCAATCTAAGTTTTGGTTTTAGCAGCTGCTCTGTAATGTTGTGTCAACATTCAGTGCGGCTTGTATGCAACGTAGCAAACCATAGTCATATACACCCTCCAGTGCTTCGTAGATCGGTTTCAGTTTTCCATCATCACCAAACTGTTCAAATGCAAAATGTATTGCCTTTAATTGCTCACTGGAGAGGGATGATACTTGTCCCAGTGACAAACCGCGGGTTTCAATCGCCGTTGCTAGATGATTATAGACTGTTGTCTGCGTCAAGTTACGCTGTTCGGCAACGGCTTCTACTGTATGCCCTTTTTTCAGTAGCATTACAGTTTCTGATACTGTGTCGAAACCACTGCCAGTTGTTAGGTCATCGAAGCTATTCAAACAGCTGAGAAACTGCTCACCATAGGCTTCCAGCTTTCTCTCACCAACACCAGAGATCTGAGCAAGTTGAAGCAATGTCTGTGGCTGCTTTTCCATCATCTCCATCAGCGTGGCATCATGAAAAATCATATAGGCGGGTACCCCTTGATCTTCTGCCAGGGATTTGCGCAGAGTACGCAGGGAATCCCAAAGGTTCTGATTTGCTTTTATCCTGACACTATCGACCGAGGTTTTGCGTCCACTGCGTTTTTCAGGTTTTCGTAATTTGCGTAGAAAGAGCTTGGTTTCGCCACGCAGAACAGGCCGGCTTTTTTCTGTGAGATGAAGTCCACCATGACCTTCCAGGTCGACAGCCAATAGTCCATGAGCGATAAGTTGACGGTAGATGGCGCGCCACTCTCCAGCACTGAATTCGGCACCGATTCCATAGGTGCTTACCTGATTGTGACCGAAGCGTCTGATCCGATCATTATCTTTACCCAGCAGAACGTCGTTTAAATAGTTGACCCCAAATCTCTGTCCCGTTCTATGTACACATGAGAGCGCTTTCTGGGCTGCTTCAGTTGCATCCCAGGTCTGGGGAGGGTGTATGCAGGTGTCACAGTTACCACAGGCAGACTCGAGTGAGTCTGAAAAATATTCCAAAATTGCCTGGCGTCGACAGCTGGTGATTTCACACAATGCCAGCATTGCATCCAGTTTATGTCTTTCAACTCGCTTATGGGACTCATCAGCATCAGAGCCTGCCTGCATCTGACGTAGGGTAATAACATCCTGCAGCCCATAGATCATCCAGGCATCGGCAGGTAGGCCGTCACGACCGGCGCGGCCGGTCTCCTGGTAATAGGCTTCGATACTTTTGGGTAGATTGAGGTGAGCGACAAATCTGACATCCGGTTTGTCTATGCCCATTCCAAATGCGATGGTTGCGACAATGGTAACGCCGTCTTCACGTAAAAAACGGTTTTGATGTGCCTGTCTTGTCTGGTTGTCCAATCCTGCATGGTAGGGCAGGGCATCAATGCCCTCGCTCTGCAGCCAGCTTGAGATCTCATCGACACGCTTGCGTGACAGGCAGTAGATGATGCCTGCTTCCCCCGGATGCTCCAACTGAATGAAATTCAATAGACGCTGACGACTGTTGCCATCATTTTCCATGATCTGATAGCGGATATTGGGTCGATCGAAACCAACAACGAATTGATTTGCACTTCCGAGAGAGAGACGTTGTGTGATCTCCTGTCGGGTGGCCAGATCAGCTGTGGCGGTCAGGGCAACCCTGGGGATTTGTGGAAATTGCTCTGCCAATTGGCTGAGCTGAATATATTCCGGGCGAAAGTCATGGCCCCATTGGGAGACACAATGGGCCTCGTCGATGGCAAATAGAGCCAGTCGACTCCGGTGTAGCAGATCCATCATGCGTGATGTGAGAAGCCTTTCCGGTGCGACGTAGAGGAGATCAAGCTCTTCGGCCAGCAGCTGTTGTTCTATCCGGCTGGTCTCTTCAGATGTCAGGGTTGAGTTGAGATAGGCGGCTTGTATACCCAATTGAGTCAATCCATCGACCTGATCCTTCATCAGGGCAATAAGTGGTGAAACCACTACGCCAACCCCTGATCTGATCATTGCCGGAATCTGGTAACAAAGAGATTTACCGCCACCGGTCGGCATGATGACAAGGGCATCTCCGTCTTCCAACAGATGTTGAATGATCTGGTCCTGGGGTGGACGGAAATCGTGATAGCCAAAGCTATGTTGCAGAATGGATCTGGCTTGGTCCAATCCAGAAAGTGTGTGAGGGGTATCTGTCATCCGTGACATTATCCAGTCCTTTTATCGTTTTGTCAGGCGGGATGATACCTCAAGGGATCCCTTTTTATGAATTTCGCAGTAGATCGGCTGGAGATGTCCAGCCGATCTTGAAGTCATTAACACATGAGATTAAGGTGCCGGGTTAATAGTCAGTCTTTAGTCTGACTCAAGCTGAGTTCTGGGATTAGGCTAACTCGCCTGCTATTAGCTGGTGATTCTTGAGTTGCACGTGATCAATGATCTCAGGACCACCTGTATCGGGATAAAAAACTCAATTCGATAGATACAACGGGATAACTGGAAAAAAGAATGTGTGGAATATGTGGTGAATTACGGTTTGATGGCAGCCCGGCCGATCTAGCGGCAATCGATCGAATGAACCAGCAGATCCAGCGACGTGGGCCGGATCATGGGGGCAGTTTCAGTGATGGACCGTTGGGTATGGGACATCGCCGACTGGCTATTATTGATCTCTCTGTGCATGCCAATCAGCCGATGGTCGACCAAAAGCTGAATTTGACGCTTGTCTTCAATGGCACCATATATAATTACAAAGAGCTGCGTGAAACCCTGATAGGCTTGGGTTACCAATTCTTCTCCAATGGCGATACAGAGGTCATTCTCAAGGCATATCATGCCTGGGGAGAGGATTGTGTCGATCGCCTGTCAGGTATGTTTGCGTTTGCAATCTGGGATGCACAACGACAACGCCTGTTCATGGCAAGGGACAGGTTTGGTATCAAGCCCCTCTACTATAGTCAATCAGGCAACTGTTTTCGTTTTGCTTCCAATACCCAGGCACTGCTTGCTGCTGGCGATGTGGATGCTTCCCTCGATCCGGCGGCGCTTCACTATCAGTTCACCCTGCATGGCGTTGTTCCCGCTCCCCATACTCTCTTTAACGGTATTCGAAAGCTGTCACCCGGTCACAGTATGATGATCGAGGCGAATGGCAAGCAGCATATTAGTCGCTACTGGCACTACAGTGCGACACGTCCTGACCGGCCAATGTCCGACGGGGAGTGGCTCGAGGCCATTCATGATGAGTTGCGTGAAGCTGTACGCAGGCGTAATGACATTGCTGATGTTCCAGTTGGTGTGTTGCTCTCAGGCGGGCTTGATTCGAGTCTGCTGGTAGCTCTGTTGGCAGAATCGGGCGTCAATGATCTGCGCACCTTTTCTGTTGGATTCGAGGACCAGCCTGAAGAGAAGGGTAATGAATTCGAATACTCCGATCCTGTTGCTGAAATGTATCAGACCCAGCATCACAAGTTTTTAGTGCCCAATGGGGAGGTGCTGAAGCGACTCCCCGAGGCAGTGGATAATATGTCCGAACCGATGTTTGGACAGGATGCAGTGGCTTTCTACCTTTTGGGAGAACAGGTTTCACAGCAGGTAAAGGTGGTGCAGTCCGGCCAGGGTGCTGATGAAGTGTTTGGTGGTTATTTCTGGTACTCACGCATCATGGAAGAGACCGAAGGTGAACCTGTAGAACGTTTTGCAAAGCACTACTTTGACCGTGATCATGATGAATACCTACGCATGGTTAGTGAGCAATATGGGGCGGGTGACTACACTCGGGAACTGATTGCCAGTAAGTTACAGGAGAGTCGCGCTGAAACCCTGATCGATGCGGTAATGTATACCGATCAGACCATGCTGATTGTCGATGATCCTGTTAAACGCGTAGATAACATGACCATGGCATGGGGATTGGAGGCCAGGGTGCCCTTTCTTGATCATCATCTGATTGAGCTGGCAGCCCGTTGTCCACCGGAACTGAAGTTGCGGGATGGCGGTAAGTATCCTCTCAAAGCCATGGCCAGAGGGATTTTGCCCGATTCGGTCATCGATCGCCCCAAGGGATATTTCCCCATGCCAGCCCTAAAATATGTAAGGGGAGAGTTTCTGGAGTTCATGGGCGATATCCTGAACTCCCGGGCGGCACGTGAACGTGGGGTCTTTCAACAGAAGTATATTGATATGTTGATGGCTTCTCCGGAGATGCACCACACACGGATTCGCGGCAGCAAACTCTGGCATATTGCGTTATTTGAATTTTGGTTACAGAGACATCTAGATATTAACCTCTGAGGTCACTGCTTGAGATCCTGCCAGTAAGCCCGTCACTTCAGGATTGGAGAGGTATGGCGGAGGTTCTGGTTACTGTTTCTGTGCACAAGCCTCCAACAGCACAACAACAGCCTCAGGGCAGAATTGGCTGCCACTCTCCTGTTTGATGATGTCCAAGGCCTGATCAGTCTCAATTTGTCTCCGATAGCTACGGGTGGTGGTCATCGCATCATAGGCATCCACTACTGATATTATGCGTGAAATGACAGGGATCTGTTCTCCTTTCAGCCCATCAGGGTAGCCCATTCCGTCCCACTGCTCATGATGATGCAACACACAGACAGCAACTTCATCGAGGACCGGATTCCCCAGGCAGCGGAGCATGTTTGCTGCAATAATCGGATGTTGTTTGATGCCGTCATACTCCTCCCCAGAGAGCTTGCCTGGCTTCAGCAGGATATGATCAGGAATACCAATCTTACCGATGTCATGAAAACCGGCGGCTAAAGAGAGTATGTCCATCTGATGATCTTCCAAGCCGAGTCTGCGGCCGATGCATTCCGCCATTGCGACCACTCGCTCTGAATGTTCGAGGGTATAGCTGTCCCTCGCCTGGAGCGCATGTTTGAGGATGGTCTCAAGCTTGAAGCCTACATGGCTTTCAAGAAGTGAGACGCATCGTGTCAGGTTAGGATCTTGGCTATCAGTCACTGGGGGGTATCACTCGTTTCGATTGTGGTTGAACCACGAGGTCAGTTCAGGCAATCAGTATTGAACGCAACTTAGTTTGATCGATGTTGTCGATTATTAACTTCTTGAGCGTAAGTTTGTCAAATCTATTTGGAACTATAAGGCCGTAATTTAAACCTCGATTTTTGCAATCAGGTATGAAATCAATGATCCGTTTTAGAGCTACTCGGCTCAGGGTCAGCCATGACGCGTGATCATGGGGTTACTATTAACCCGGCACCTTAATAGGTAGGTTCAGCCTAAGCGTGCCTGCCTGCAGCAAGGCATCTAAAAGCCGCTGCACATATATACCCGGTTTAAATCAGGGTTGTGAGCTATAGTGCTGAAATAAGCGATAAGTAAGCATTCTGTATCAGAGGTTTTTTCTTAGTTGCCAAAGCGTTAGAATTTCCCTAAATAATCCGTGCTTGAATATTGTCAGGTAAGACACCAGATAAGCACGACAAACGACTATTTCGAGGTGCAAAGATGGACGTAATGGATCGAATCAAAGATCAGGTCGAGAGCAATCCGGTTGTGATCTACATGAAAGGAACGCCCCAATTTCCCATGTGTGGCTTCTCTTCCCGGGCTGCAGCGGCGCTACAGGATTGTGGAATTCCTTTTGCCTATGTGAATGTACTGGCTGATCCTGAAATTTTTGAGAATCTGCCCCGGTTTGCAGATTGGCCAACTTTTCCACAGGTCTATATTGATGGTGAGTTGGTGGGTGGATGCGATATAACCCTTGAGATGCATCAGAATGGCGAACTGAAGAGCATGATGGAAGAGGCTGCGGCTAAGGTTGCCTCTGCAGGGGAAAGTCAGGCCGAATGACGAAGTGGGATACGAGATTTCTTGGCCTGGCTTCATATATATCTGCCTGGAGTAAAGACCCCTCATCACAGGTTGGCGCTGTGATTACCGATGGCAACAGAATCATCTCTCTTGGTTACAACGGATTTGCAGCTGGAGTGGAGGATAAACAGGAGCGTCTGGAAGATCGTGCTTGCAAGCTCAATCTGACCATTCATGCCGAAGAGAATGCGATGATTTTTGCAAAAACGGACTTGAGTGGCTGTACGGTCTACGTTACCCATCCCCCCTGTCCCAGGTGCGCTTCCAAGCTGATCCAGGAGGAGGTGGGCCGAATTGTATATGTGGCTCCAAGCGAGGATTTTCTCTCTCGCTGGTCGGATGACATCAAGTTGTCAGCTGAGATGTATCGAGAGGCCGGGGTAGAAGTTACCCAGTATGAACTGCAAGAAATCAATCATGAAAATGCCTCCATCACCATTGCCCCCGGAGGCTTGTTCAAGAATGTTATGAACCTGTTTTTGCAGGATTAGTTCTACCTCCAGCTTCCATTACAGTCGGAGAAATCTCATCCGTTTCAAGAGGATAGACTTTCTCACTGTGTAGGGTGGGGCCATGCCCCACCATAAGGGGTTAGAAGTTCACTCATTGTGGTTAATTAGTGAATATCCTGTATTAAAAAAATAGAAGCAAATTCACACTACTTACCAACTTCTATGGTGGGGCATGGCCCCACCCTACAGTTATTTTCTACTGCGAGGGGATTCAAAAACCAGCTTATGTCATCTTTTCGACATATGAAAATTGATAAATAACCAAAAATCGCAAACTGGAATCAGTACTAGGTACTGTCTTTAACAAAACAGCAGTGACTGTTGCCAATCAGGGCTTTGTCCTCAAGGCATCGACAACTCATTCAGCACCATTCGGTAAGTTTTCCCCCCTTGGATTCGTTCAATTTTTATCGGAAGGTAGCCAAGCTCGGTTGCGAACCATATGGTGTAGTCAGACTCTCTAGAAGCCTTGCTACGCTCAACCCTCAGGCAGTGATAGGTGCCATCGTCGGTTTCGACAAGCTCTTCCCCGACGACTTGAAAGTGATAACGCTTTAACTTGCCGCCATCTGCCACCTGGTAGCTGATCTGCTGCTTACCCAGGGCCAAATGTACCCTAACCTGCAGTTGCTGGCTTAGCTTGTCCTGGGTGCCGTTTGTGATGGTCTGGGACCAGGTTATGTCATGACTGGTGGTAGCAGCACTCTGTTTGGGCCAGTTGAACTTAATGACACTGTTTTCAGAATTCTCATCCCAATCTTTGTAAGTATAGTGATCGGGAATAATCTGCCCTTTACGGATAGTGCCGCTGCTCTCCTCGATCACCTCATGCCTGCTGAATATCCCTGCCAAGATACCGGGTTGGGTGTGTGCGGTATAGGTATACGCCATTCCACTTTGATCCAGGTCGAATTTCAGAGTCAAGCGCCCTAGAGGGATGATATTACGTTTTACCTTGAACACCGCTGAAAAAGGTTCCAACACCTCACTTGCAACAGCACTAAGCGATAGGGGTGAGATCAAGATCAGACCCAACAGCCAATATGCAAGGTGTGGGAGGCGGCTCATAGTGGCTCTACCGGATAGGGTCCTGAGGTGAAAAAATGATCGGATGTTGAAGAATCCTGTTATCCAGAATGACCTCTCCATTTTCATTCAGTTTAAGTCGTTTCTCAGCAAACCAGCGCAGTGCCATTGGATAGAGCTGATGCTCTTTATCTAGAACCCGTTGTGCCAGGTTGTCCACACTCTCCTCTGGAAAAACAGTTATTTGAGCCTGAGCAATGAGTGGGCCGCCGTCCAGTTTTTCAGTGACAAAATGTATGCTGGCACCATGTAGTTTATCCCCTGCTTCGAGTGCCTGTTGGTGGGTGCGCAGGCCCCTGTACTTAGGCAGCAAGGATGGGTGTATATTCAACATGCGCCCAGCATAGTGACCTACAAACTCGTTGGTTAATATGCGCATAAACCCGGCTAGAACAAGCAGGTCGGGATTGAATTGGTCGATCAGGCTCATCAATGCCTGATCATAGCTTAAGCGATCCGGATACGCTTTGTGATCAACCACTGCGGTTTCGATTCCCGCTGATGACGCTCTTTCCAGGCCGTATGCCTCAGGTCGGTTACTGATGACTGCGGTAATCTGGATTGGCAGATCTGCCTTCACTGCATCGATGATCGCTTGCAGGTTACTACCGTTGCCCGATATCAATACCACGACCCGGGGTCGCTGAGTTGGGGTCATGCCAGGGATCCGGTTACCACTACAGCCTTGTTATGTTCTGAAGTGGACTCTATTTTACCGAGTTCCCAGGCAGTTTCGCCCAGATCGTTGAGCAGTTTCAGGGTGGACTGCGCATCCTCGTTGGATACACAGACAACCATACCAACGCCGCTATTAAAGGTTCGTAACATTTCGTCAGATGCCAGGTTGCCTTGCTGACGGAGCCAGTTGAAAACCGGCGAAAGTGTCCAGCTGTCACTATCAATCACTGCACAGCAATCCGCTGGCAGTACGCGAGGTAGATTTTCAAGTAGTCCACCACCGGTTATATGGGCCAGGGCATGAATCTCGACCTTTTGCATAAGTGCCAGTAGGGATTTGACATAAATTCGGGTTGGTGCCAGTAGTGCTTGGCCGAGGTTGGTTTCACCCATCGGCTGGTTCAGGTCAGCCTCGCTTACTTCAAGAATTTTACGAATCAGAGAGTAGCCATTGGAGTGTGGGCCAGATGATGCGAGACCGATCAAAGTATCACCGGCTTTCACACGTTCAGGCTGAATCAGTCGACTCTTTTCTGCAATACCGACACAAAAGCCAGCCAGATCATAGTCGCCAGAGTCATAGATGCCTGGCATTTCTGCTGTTTCGCCCCCAGTCAGGGCGGCCCCAGCCAGTTCGCAGCCTTTTGCAATACCCCGTACTACATCTGTCGCTACATCGATATCCAGTTTCCCTGTGGCGTAGTAGTCCAGGAAAAACAGCGGCTCAGCACCGGCAACAACGATATCATTGACACACATAGCGACCAGATCAATGCCGATGGTATCGTGTTTGTTCAATTCGAGGGCTAACTTCAATTTCGTACCCACACCATCTGTTCCGGAAACCAGTACAGGCTCCCGATACCGATCCAAAGGCAGCTCGAACAGGGCTCCGAATCCACCTAATCCGGCAAGTACACCGGGACGAAAGGTCTGTTTGACAATAGGTTTGATGCGTTCGACCAGTTCATTGCCTGCATCGATGTCTACGCCGGCATCCCGGTAACTTAGCGATGCAGGTTGGTTTGGTTTGGACTCATGGGCCACGAGACGGTACTCCAGATTGTCAAAAATTCAGAACGGAATTCTAACAGAAGATCATAGGCCAGGTAGGTTTGTGAGCCATGAATTTTCATCTTTTTTCCAGGCGCGTTAAGATGGTGAGTCCTAGGAGTGTGTGATCTGAAATGAATCAATTTCCAGTGCAGCTATTTTTTAAACCGTTGTTTCTTGCCTTGTTGTTGGCTGTTTGTTCCTCTGCTTATGCTGAGTCAGTGACGAATCTGTACGAAGCCGAAGTGCCGGTGTCTGGACAGGGTGCGGAAGCGCGAACCAAAGGTATTCGTGATGCATTTGCCGGGGTATTGGTGAAAGTCAGTGGTGACAGCAGTCTGCGTAGCAGTCCCGATTTAGCGCAATTGCTTAAAAGAGCTTCTGGGTTAGTCCAGCAATATAGGTACAAATCACTAAACACCGATTCAGAGGGGAGTGTTGAAAATAGTCCTGACCGTCTGTTGTGGGCACGTTTTGATGCAAGAGCAGTCAATCGGCTACTGCGTGAGAGCGGGGTTCCCGTTTGGGGCGAAACTCGTCCTTCCATGCTGGTCTGGTTAGGGCAGGAAGTGGGGACACGCAGAGTTCTCATCTCTCCCGACCGGGAAGCGGGGCTGAAAAATCAATTGTCCCATGTTGCCGATTTCCGGGGAATGCCCTTGATCTGGCCTTTAATGGACATTGAAGACCAGAGATCCCTGCAAGTCAGTGACTTGTGGGGCGGTTTCGAAGAGAACATCCGACGTGCGTCGGATCGCTATCTGCCCGATGTGGTGCTTGTGGGAAGGCTCTCCCAACGTGGGCGTAATAGTTGGCGTGGGGAGTGGATACTCTACCTGCCCGATAAGATCAATCGATGGCAGACACATGCCAACACTAAACAGAGCTTGGCTCGTGAGGGGGTTGAGCAGGCTGTGGATGCACTCGCTTTGCGCTTTGCACCACAACAAGTGAGTCAAGGTATCGCCAACCTGAGGCTAAGAGTGGATGGGCTATCCCGTCTTGCAGATTATGTATTGGTGCAGGATTATCTACGCTCTCTGGCGATGATCGAAAATGTGGATTTGCTCTCTGCTGGAGAGGAAAAGGTGAGCTTTTTGTTACGGGTTCACGGCGGCCGTGATGCACTGGTGCGTGGTATTCAGTTGGGTGCCGTGCTTGAACCAGTGGTATTACAGGAGAGTCCGGACCCTGATCAGCCAGACAATATCAGTGATGAGGTGGAGGATGGAGAAGGGCTGGATTACCGGCTGCGCTGACCTCTATCTGGAGTGAGGTTAGGGAGAGATGCAGCTTAGTGACATTCCAAATCTGATCAGCATATTAAGAATTCTGCTGACTTTGCCTATTGTTTGGTTGCTGTTTGAACAGCAGTTCTCCCATGCATTGATCCTTTTTGCTGTAGCAGGGTTTTCTGACGGATTGGATGGCTATCTGGCCAAACGCTTTGGCTGGCAGAGCTATTTAGGAGGATTGTTGGATCCTCTGGCTGACAAAGCGCTGCTGATGAGCTCATTTCTGGTACTGGGTGGACTGGGTCTTATTCCTATCTGGCTGGTTATACTGGTGATTTTTCGGGATCTGACTATTGTGGGTGGGGCGCTCTACTATAACTTCAGTGTTGAAGAAGTTGATGCTAATCCGAGTCTGATCAGTAAATTCAACACCTTGCTGCAGATCATGTTGGTGTTGTTGGTGGTTACCGATGCAGGCCCGTTTCCTTTGCCTTACCCGCTACTTGAATGGCTTACCTGGTCGACAGGCCTGACAACATTGATCAGCGGTGTTGCTTATGTCTGGGTCTGGAGTAACAAGGCGCGTAAGAAGGGATGGCATGCCTGAATAAGGTCCAGGATAGGATGACCGGATTTTAGTTCCTCTATTTTTAAACCCTGCTAGATATATTTCACATTCAGAACTTCACGTGCGCTCATAATCAAGGGTTGGCTAGTCGAGGTGGACCAATGCATTGGTTGATCCATGATTGGTGTAATTAACCCATTGATTATTATGGAGTAATGGGCGGTCGTGACTGGCTATGAAAATTTGCTGAAGATCTACAGCAGAAGCATTTTTTGGGTTGTTGTTGGCTGATATAGAGTGGTTGTAGTGGTCTTGTCTGATTGCCTGGTCAATAATATGCAATCCGACCGAATTCGCAGTTTTACCGGCATGGCGCTTGTGATGCCAAGCAGTTAGACTATAGTAGGAAAAAATAAGTATCCATGTGACTTACGGAGAAAAGTTAATGAGGGTTACCACTTCTATTGTTGGCATTGGCCTGCTGTTGTCTTCTGCTGCTTCACAGGCGGAAATATTTGCTGATGGCTCAGGTATTGAGGGAAACAACTACTTCGGGGTAATTGTTGCTTCACCTCAATACAAAGAGGATGACAGCAATACTGATTTTAGAGGAACAGGTTTGATTGCCCGGGGTGGTCGGGAATTTTTCAAATATATAGCCGTGGAAGGCCATTTTGGAATTTTCACTGGTGACACCGTCGATGATAACGACTATCAGATCGACTACATGGCCAGCCTTTTTGCCAGAGGTAACCTCTATCTATTTGATGATCGCGCCAGAGCCTATCTGATGGCCGGTGTGACCTATTTTGCTGGAGATGTGCCCAGATTCAAGGGAGAAGACGATGTGGCTCCTGCATTTGGTTTGGGTCTCGAGCTGTATGGCAATGAACGTAATGCCATAACCTTCGAGGTGATGCGCTACGCCGATGGTGATCTGCACAACGTGGATTACAAGATAGACTCAATCAATCTGGGTTATCAGCACCGCTTCTGATAACAGGTCGCATTTGGCATTGGGGGAGGTCGTCCCCCAGTGCACAGATCAAATCAAAGCTGAAGATTCGGTGATTCTGGTTCCTTTGAACCTAATATAGTGAAGTGTCAGCCAAAGACTGTTGACGCCTCAAAAACCGGCCCATCCACACATACTCTCTTCATCGCTGGGCCTTCGTTGGTCTGCACTTCAACCACACATCCTGCACAGCCGCCGATGGCACAAGCCATGAACTCTTCAAGTGAAACCTGGCAAGGTACTTTCCATTCGCTGGCCATTGCCGCCACCGCCTCCAGCATGGGGTGAGGCCCACAAGCAAAGATCTCAACCTGTCCACGGGTCTCTCTATCCAGGCTTCTAAACCAGCTTTGAGCTAATTCGGTCACATAACCCTGGAAGCAGCCACTGTATCCCTGAAGGCTGGCAAGACGTGAACCCATACCCCAGTCATCCAGTAGTGGCATTCCGGCGATGACGCCATCTGGCATGCCGGGGATTATGATTTTTGACGGGGTTGGCTGAAAGGGAAAAGGGACTTCCGAACCGAGAATAGTAAACGGTTGCTTATCTTTTTCCCCGCGTAAGCTCTCGGCAAGAAATACCATCGGAGGCATGCCAACACCACCACCTATTAAAAGTGGTCTGGAGCGCTCAGGTGATGGTTTAAAGGGATTGCCAATCGGTCCCATAACGCTGATATGTTCGCCTGGTTTACGTTGGGCAAGCAGGCTGGTGCCTTTTCCTACCCGTTTGTAGAGCAGATCGATCCAGCCCTCTTTGTAGGAACTACGCATAATCGAGATGGGTCGTCTCATTGGTAGCTGGGGGTCACAGGTCAGGTGGACAAAGCTACCTGGCTGGGCTTTCGCAGCGCAGTGAGGGGTCAGTAAGCGCATAACGAATTGATCGCCTTCGAACGCCTCGTGGCTGATTATTTCAGCCTCTTCAACAAATACAGAGTTATGGTGTGGTTTGCTCATTTAGGTTCTTCGCAGAAGACCAGCCGGCCTTTTAAAAATGTGTGTGTTACCTGGCCAGGCATCTCCCAGCCGGTAAAGGGGGTGTTTTTGCCTGCACTTTGAAGCTGATCCGGGGAGACATGCCAGTGCCGTTGAGGATCGTAGATACAGATATCTGCAGAGAGTCCAGGGGTAAATCTGCCCAATGGAAGCCCGAGGATATCTGCGGGTCCACAGGTGAGACGTGCGATCGCGTTGCTCAAGTCCATCACCCCTTGTTCCACAAGTTTCAGAGTTAGAGGCAGTAAGGTTTCAATCCCTGATATGCCCGGTTCTGTGTCTGGAAATGGGGAGGATTTGGCATCCGCTTCATGGGGTTGGTGATCAGAACAGATGGCTTGTATGACATTCTCTGCCACCGCCTTGCGCAGTCCATCGCGGTCACTGTCTGTGCGCAGAGGAGGTCTGACATGGTGATTGCTGTCGAAACCCTCCATGTCCAGCTCTGTCAGATGTAATTGATGGATTGCAACATCAGCGCTGACTCTGCGACCTTCACGTTTTGCCCACGCCATTGTGCGCGCTGCACTGGCGCTTGAGAGGGCATGAAAGTGGATCACTGCGCCAGTGGTCTCGGCCAGGGCCAGGTCTCTTGCAACTGCTACGGTTTCTGCAGCTTCTGGTATGCCTGGCAGACCCAGACGGTCGGCCACTTTGCCTTCGTGGGCGCAGCCATTGTTACAGAGATGCTGATCTTCAGAGCGGATGATGGTCAACAGATTGAATGTGGAGGCATACTCCATCGCGCGTCTCTGTACCAGGGTGTTTTTTAAAGGGGTGTAGCTGTTGGTTACCGCAATGCAACCGGCAGCCTTGAGTGCAGCCATCTCACTCAATCTTTCCCCATCGAGATTTTTTGTAAGTGCCCCTTGGGGTAGCAGTCTGCAAAAGCCCGCCTTACGGGCCTTGTGTCGAATTTGACCGACCACCGCTGGGGTGTCGATGACCGGCTGGGTATCGGGAGGGCAACACAGGGTTGTTATGCCGCTACGGGCGGCGCTGGCAGTCTCACTGGCGATTGTGGCTTTGTGTTCCTCTCCCGGTTCCCTGAGGCTGACGCTCAGATCGATCAGACCAGGACATACCACCTGGCCAGAGGCATCGAATTTACGACTTGCCAGAAAGCCTTCCGGTGCAGCGCCCAGGCAGAGAATTTTACCCCCAGAGATGTGAAGGTCAGTAATTTCATCGATGCCATTTGCTGGGTCGACAACCCGCCCATTGAGGATACTGATGTCTTTTTTCTTCTTTTTCATACAGCGACCTCCTGAGTACGCAGATTTTGCGTACCGATCACCATTGAGATGATCGCCATACGGATGGCAATACCATAACTGACCTGTTGCAGTATCACAGACTTAGAGCCATCGGCGACTTGAGAGTCCATCTCCACCCCTCGATTGATTGGTCCTGGATGCATCACAATGGCATCGGGTTTAGCCAATGCAAGGCGTCTCTGTGTCAGGCCATAGAGTTTGAAGTACTCATGCTCGGAGGGGAGCAGAGCACCTTGCATACGCTCCCTCTGTAAACGCAGCATAATGATCACGTCAACATCTCTGACACCCTCATCGAAGTCGTGATAGACATGAACCCCCAAGCTGCGGGCATCAGAGGGCAGCAGGGTACGTGGTGCAACGACCCGAACTTCAGAGACCCCCAGGGTATTGAGTGCCAGGATCTGTGAACGGGCTACCCGGGAGTGAAGTATGTCCCCCACTATCGCTACCCGCAGGCCAACAAATTCACCTTTGTGGCGACGGATGGTGAACATGTCGAGCATCGCCTGGGTTGGGTGGGCATGGCGCCCGTCCCCCGCATTGATTACACCAACGCCTCGGTCGGCATGCTGTGCGATGAAATGGGCAGCGCCGCTGGTTGCGTGACGCACGATGAACATATCCACATGCATCGCTTCCAGGTTTCGTAAGGTATCCAGCAGAGTTTCACCCTTTGAAGTGGCTGAAGCACTGATATTGAGATTGAGTACATCGGCAGAGAGGCGTTTTGCCGCCAGTTCAAATGTGGTTCTGGTGCGGGTGCTGTTTTCGAAAAACAGGTTGGCTACCACTTTGCCTCGACACAGGGGTACTTTCTTGATGGTGCGTTCAGATACGCCAGTGAATCCTTCTGCAGTATCCAGAATTTCGGTGAGTATTGACTCATTGAGTCCGTCGATTGTGAGAAAATGGAGCAGTCGCTGCTCCTCATCCAGCTGTAGGGCCTTGTTACTCAGACTCATGTATCCTTACCTTGTTCATCGCCTCTTGAAGTCCGGTTTGTTTTGCCGCCAATGATCAGCCCCAAAGGATCAGGACCGATCAGGGTGATGTGTTGATCCGGCTCGAGACTCGGGTGAAGTCCTGTGATATCCGGTTGAATCGGTAATTCCCGGCCGCTTCGGTCAACCAGGGTTGCAAGGATGATTGAAGCGGGCCTGCCATAATCGAATATCTCATTAAATGCGGCTCGTATTGTGCGTCCAGTCTGCAGTACATCATCGACCAGTATGATGTGTCGATCATCCACTGGAACAGGCAGATCTGAGGGGTGAACTTCAGGGTTCATGCCGATGCGGGTGAAGTCATCCCGATAAAAAGAGATGTCCAGGGTGCCGAGCGGGTCTTTTAACCCCAATTCCTGATGGAGTCTTTCTGCCAGCCAAACGCCTCCGGTTCGAATACCGATCATCAGCGGGTCAGAGATTTCCCGCTCATTCAGCAGAGTCCAGATCTTGCCTGCCATGACATCGACAAGGGATTCTACGCCGTCGGCGTGCATGAAAGTTTTATTATTGCTCATAGAACCTAGAATCCTCGGTTGAACATCTATTTGTGGGAAATCCCAGGGTGCCCGGCAAGGCGTTGTTCGCCGTTAATGGCTGTTCCCTTAACAAGAACAACAACACAGTCGGGGGCGCTGGGATTTTTCACAAATCGGTGTAGCGCTATCTGGATTCACCCAGTGGCTGAGGTTGATGTTCACTATTTGATAAACCATATCATTAACTTACGTTAGAAATTAGCGGTCAACTGAGGAATCTAGGTTAAACCAGGTTTCCAATATCAGTTTGGCGGCTACCGCGTCATAATCTTCGAGCCGTTTGGCCCGATGTCCCAGCCTGTCCCTGGCCTCGAAGGAGGTGAAACGTTCATCTGCCAGATGGACGGTCAAGTGGAAACGACCTTCGAGCTGTCGTGAAAAACGTAATGCGGGTTGTGTTGCATCGGTTTCACTATCATCCACATCAAGGGGCAGGCCGACCACCAGGGCCTGTGGCTGCCACTCATCAATCAACTGTTTTATCCGTTCCCAATCAGGCTTGTGGTTAACCAGTTCAAGGGTTTCCAATGGCGTTGCTGTTCCTGTCAGACCCTGTCCCACTGCTACCCCTATCTTACGGGTACCAAAATCAAATCCCAACAGTGTGCCGTCAGATGCCACCTTGTTATGCGTGTCCTGCATCACCGCTCAGCAGGTTAAGATCAATACCTAATAAGTCAGCCGCCGCCTGCCAACGCTCCTTGCTGGCCCTTTTAAAGATGATACTGCTTTCGGCCGGGCCGCTCAGCCAGGCGTTTTGTGCTATCTCATTTTCCAGCTGTCCAGCTCCCCAACTTGCATATCCCAGTGCTACCAGGTTTTGTTCAGGGCCCTTTCCGGCTGCAATCGCCTCTAGAATGTCCAGGGAGGTGGTGACACTGATTTCAGCGGTAACTTTCAGTGTCGAGGCCCAATCTGAGTCGCTGTCATGTACTACAAAGCCACGATCACTTTGTACCGGCCCGCCTGTGTAGACCGGCTGCTCAGCGATTTTGTCGGTGCTTATCGGAATCTTCAGCTGTTCGAATATATCTGCCAGATGGAGTTCCATCGGGCGATTGATCACTATTCCCATGGCCCCATCACTGGAGTGCTCGCAGATATAAGTCACCGTGTGGAAGAAGTTCGGATCCTCAAGTTGCGGCATCGCGATGAGAAAGTGGTTGGTCAGGTTGGTATTGGGGCTCATAGTCATAGTATCCAATCGCTGGCAAGTGGCTGCAATAGTTATTCTGCGTTGAGTCTGCCACTGCGCAAAAATTGCCAGGTACGTGTTATGTCAAGAATATCCGTCTCTTTACGTATTTCATTCGGGAAGGGAGAGTAAGGCGCTGCCAGTCGTACGATGCGTACAGCAGCATCGTCCAAAATCTTGTGACCAGACGAATGCAGAACCCGTATTTGTTCAACACTGCCATCGGCTTTTACTGCAACATGTAATACAAGGTTGCCATAGAGGCTGTCTCTTTTAGCTTGATCCGGGTAATTCAGGTTACCAATCCGCTCTACCTTACGTCGCCAGGCATCCAGATAGGAGGCATATTTATACTCTTTGGTGCTGGCGCTGATCGCTTTACGCTTGGGTAGCTTGGCATAAGCTTCCGATTTTCGTTCCAGTTCAGCGGTCAGTCTAGCTATCTCCATATTCTTGCTGGCCAGTAACTGTCTGGCAGAGGGCCGGGGCTGCAACTGAGGCAGAGAGGTATCGGGAGAGGTCTTTAGATCCGAATTCTCTGTGGTCAGTGGATCCTGTTTGGGTTGTAGTGTCTGTAGTGCTTCAGGTGGTGGGGCAATTTGCGGAACTGCTGAAGGTAGAGGTATCTCTGCTATCTGCGGTTTATCCCGCTCACTCTTTTCTCCGCCGCCGGTCTGGGAGGTTTGGGCCAGGTAATCTGCTTCCTCCTCCTCTTTTGGCTGTTCGCTGGGGCGCCTGACGACCATCACTTCAAGGCTCTGTTGCTGGAATTCAGGCTTACTTGGTTCAAATGGTTTGAAAGTAATGCCAAGAATTACAAAGGCATGCAAAGCCGTGGCAACGAATAGACCGATACCCAGAATGTCAGAATGGTTTTGGGTTGAAATCATAAACTGAGTTTAGCTGCTATCGAATCCATGAGGTCGCCGGCAATGTCCAACTGAAACAGGCGGTCAAGCTCCCTGATGCAGGTGGGACTGGTTACGTTGATTTCAGTTAAATAGTCACCGATCACATCAAGACCGGCAAACAGAATACCACGGGTTTTCAGCTCTGGACCCACTTGATGAGCAATCCAAAGGTCTCGGTCTGACAGAGGTACCCCTTCGCCTCTGCCCCCAGCAGCCAGATTGCCCCTAGTCTCACCTTCTGCGGGAATTCTGGCCAATGCATAGGGGACAGGTTCTCCATCTATCATCAGGATACGTTTATCCCCTTTATCGATTTCCGGTATAAAACGTTGTGCCATCGTATATTGACTGCCATGTTGAGTCAGTGTTTCGATGATGACACCTATATTTGGATCCTGTTGGTTTATTCGGAAGATTGAGGCCCCACCCATACCGCCCAGTGGTTTGAGGATAATGTCACCATGAATGCCATGAAATTCACGAATCTCTTCACCACTCCGGGTAACCAGAGTAGGTGGCGTGCATTGGGGGAACAAGGCGGTGAATAATTTCTCGTTGGCATCCCTTAAACTATTGGGTCGATTGACGATAAGGCAACCCTTCAGCTCAGCCTGCTGTAGCAGATAGGTTGTGTATATGTACTCCATATCGAAGGGTGGGTCTTTGCGCATCAGCACTACATCCAGCTGATGCAGAGGTATACGCTGATGCTCTCCAAATTCAAACCAGTTGTTGGCATCATCAGTAACTTTGAGGTGCCGGCTCTCAGCCCAGCAGGTGCCATCCTTCAGAGAGAGGTGCTGTTGTTCAAGGTAGTGGATTCCCCAGCCTCTTGCCTGGGCAGCCAACAACATGGCGAATGTGCTGTCCTTATATACCTTGATGGAGTCAATTGGATCCATCACTACGCCGAGTTGGATAGTCATAATTTGTTTGCGGTCCGTAGAAAAGGTTGCAGGGGAACTAGTTGCTGCTCTGTGTTGGGAAAAAACCAATATAGTCTTGGTCAATTTTAAGGGGCCATAATAATGCCTCTTCAGGCTCCTTTGAAATGGTTAAATCACGTTAATACCAAGTTTTTCTGTTTATCTCGGGTTTGAGACAGCTTCGACGTTAAATGTTTAAAGCGGCAAGCTGTTAAAAAATCGTCTGAATGTGATTGAGTTGAACATTTTCCCAGATGACTGCAGACAATATTGTTTGGCAATTCTAGTCTGTTTAGTGGTCTACTACCCAGTCAGATTTGATCAGATGCTCCTTAAGTTTTTCAATGGCTTGCCGCTAGATTGGGCTACATGTTGTAAGGAGTAGTTAGAATTGCCCCCCTAAGTTCATGAATTGGGAAGTATATTCTTGATGCGGACTGGTTGTCTTGCTATTTTGTTGGGGTGAATTTGAGGTTATGGACTTGACCAAAAGGGAGGAGAGCCACTGCACATAAGATTTCAGTCATAAACTAGCGCAGTGTTGTCAATCGTTGCTGAAAAATAGAGAGGTGTGTTGCTATGGCGGCACAAACCACCACTTTTGGAAAGATGAGACGCGTATGTTTGAGACAGCCTGTAATCGCGTTGTGTTTATTTGGTTCACTGGCTCAGGTCTCTATTGCAGATGATGATGCCTATCTGTCAGAGATTTCAATAGAGGCAAAAAAGGTGGATTCTGAGCTGCCTACAAAGGAAGAGGCGACTCTGAATAGCGAAGCTGGCTCTGATGAGGATACAGCTCGACAGGCATTTGAAGAGGATCTGAAGTCTCGTTACATGGGGAGTTATACTTTTTATCAAAAGTTGCCCCGACGAGCCCGGGAAGAAGTTTTTGAGGAATATAGTGGTGGCGCTTCGATCGATGAGATCCGAAAAAAAATTATGAATCGTTTTCTTAATCAGTAGAGAAGTTTTTAGCTCGGAAATGTTATCAAGGATTGTTTTGTTTATCCAAATGCCCGATCAACTTAAACCTGAAAGGTATAGTGATGAAATGGTTCGCTAACTTGATTTTTCGAGTCACCTTGCTGCTGTTGCCTCTAGTCGTGGTTGCTGAA
Source organism: Candidatus Thiodiazotropha sp. DIVDIV (assembly GCA_040506275.1). GTDB lineage: Bacteria > Pseudomonadota > Gammaproteobacteria > Chromatiales > Chromatiaceae > Thiodiazotropha. Next base: position 26,419 of record JBEVXD010000003.1, on the reverse strand, counting down.
GAAGCGGTCGAGGGAAAAGAGCTAGAGGTTAAACTATCTTCAGAAAAACCGTTTACCCATGTCATGCATGAAGGCCGGGCAATCCGGGTGCAGCGGATTCAGGACCCCGATTACCAACTCCAGGGTTACTACGCTAAGACAGCGCGAAAATGTCCCCCATTCTGTTTACAGCCCATGCAGGTGGACCCTCAGGTGGCGACCATTGGTGAGATCGAGCTATTTGATTTCATGGAAGGAAAGTTACGTGATAAAACCGGTCTGTTAATTGATGCGCGGACTGCCGAGTGGTTTAATCGAGGCACTATTCCTGGTTCTATCAATATTCCTTTTGTAGGTCTGAGTAAGCCGGGAACGGCGGAAATGGAACAGGCGCTATTACTGTTTGGGGTTAGACCCAGGGTCGATGTGGGTGCTATTTCCCTAAAGCTTGAGCAGCTGGGAATATTGGGAAATGGAGAAAAGACTGAAAAATGGGATTTCAGCAACGCAAAAGATCTTGTGCTCTGGTGTAATGGCCCCGAGTGCGGCCAATCACCTCGGGCAATCCGAGGATTGCTGAAAGTGGGCTACCCAGCCAACAAAATTTTTTATTACCGTGGTGGCATGCAGTTGTGGCAATTATGGGGTCTGACAACTGCAATGCCGGGTGAGTAACCGGTTTTTTATGAATATGTCCGTGACATGAGGATTTCAACGTGAGTGGTGATGAAACTGAAAAGGACATCTCTGGTGTCAAAGTCATGGTCATCGATGACAGTAAAACCATTCGGCGCACAGCTGAAAGTCTGTTGAAAAAAGCAGGCTGTGAGGTATCTACGGCGACAGATGGTTTTGAGGCATTGGCTATGATCGCTGACCACCATCCTGACGTGATTTTTGTCGATATTATGATGCCTCGTCTTGATGGTTATCAGACCTGTGCGCTGATCAAACACAATGATGTGTATAAAAACATACCGGTCATCATGCTATCCAGTAAGGATGGTCTGTTCGATCGGGCGCGGGGCAGGATCGTAGGTTCGGAACAATACTTGACCAAACCATTTACCAAGGATGAGCTTTTGGGCGCAATCCGGCGCTATGTTCATAGTGCTGCGTGAGTATTGACCGTTACGATTTGGTTTGAGATGGCTGCTATCAGACTGGATGATAGCTGTATTTAAAGACATTCTGAGGTCAGCCGATAAGGACTAGAACCAATGGGCAGAGAGATTCGATGATCAAAAATATATTTCGCAAGGGTCGCGAAGAATCAGTAGAGAGCAATATCCCATCTACTGGTGAGACCAAGGGTAGGATTCTCGTGGTCGATGATTCGCCCACTGAGGTTGTCGTTTTCAAAAAAATTCTTGTCAAGCAGGGTTACGAGATACTCGTTGCAACCGATGGGCAGGAAGGGGTGGATATTGCCAAGCAGGAACTGCCCGACCTCATACTTATGGATGTGGTAATGCCGGTCCTCAATGGATTTCAGGCAACACGTCAATTGAAGAATAACGAAGCAACCGCGAAGATTCCGGTAATCATGGTCACTACTAAGGATCAACAGACAGATATCAATTGGGGTATGCGCCAGGGGGCGACCGAATATATGGTAAAGCCTGTCTCACCTGCGGAACTGCTACACAAGATCAAGGCGTTGATCAATGCCTGATGACGCTATGCAAGAGAGCGTTATAGACACCCCGCAAGCGGTGGTTCAACTATTGGCGAGCCTGGAAACGCGCAGCCGGGACAGTGCCAAAGGACTCCCTCAGCAAGAGCTTATCCAAAGTTATTGGGAAGGGGTGATGTTCTATGTTGGTGAAAGTCGTTTTATAGCGCCATTAAGTAGTGTTAAAGAGATTCTTAACTATCCCACTGCTCTAACTCCGGTTCCAGGCTCAAGGCCTTGGATGATGGGAGTTGCCAATGTGCGCGGCACCCTGATACCGGTAATCGATCTTCAGCTGTTTCTCATCGGTAGAAAGACCCGTCGTACCCGCAGAAGCCGGGTGCTTGTGTTTACCATGGGAAGTGGCTTAAGTGGTGTATTGGTAGGGGAGATGGTAGGGATGCGCCACTTTACCAGGGAATCTGCTAAAGAAGTGCAGTCGGTTAAAGAAAAATTTTCAAAATATGTTCAGTTTGAATTCGACCAGGACGGGATGGCTTGGCCGGTGTTTAGTCTGCAGGCATTAGCAGATGACCCGGCGTTTCAGATTGCGGCAACCTGACCACATGAGAATTACTGGACTTAGGATTTGGGCTTTAAGCTTTCGGGAGAAAGAAGAATGAAAGGCAAACGCGTGGGCGGAACTCTGCCCTCAAATAAGGTCATCACCACATTGGCTGTTCTGGTGCTGGTGTGTCTTATCCTGGCACTTGTGACCTTCATGCATACAACCCAGCGGGAGTCCTATGACGAACAGTATTTGATTCGCGCGGCTGAACAGCAGGTGTTGTCTCAGCGGATTGCCAAATACGCCCTTTCCGCGGCTCGAGGTGAACTCGAATCATTTAAACCGTTGCAGAAAAGTCGCGACCGATTTGAAAACATCATGTGGGAACTTAAGAATGGTGGAGGCGCAGCAAGTGATCTTCCTGGTTCTCCTGATGAAGTTAAAACAGAGTTGAGTGAGCTTGAGAATAAATGGCTGGCGTTACGCAGTAACATCGATGAAATCCTTAAAGCTCAGGAAAACATTCTCGCGATTGACGAATTCTCCGCAATCATTTCTGAATTCGTGCCTCAACTCCAAGAGCTTTCCGAAGAGCTGGCTGAAGTTCTGATCAATAGTAATGCTCCGAGACGTCAGGTCTATATCGCAACTGAGCAGGAGATGTTGATTCAGAGAATCAATTCGAATGTCAATCAGGTGTTGGCCGGTGGTCAGAAAACAGCTGCAGCTATCGATCAATTCAGCCGTGATGCAGATCTGTTTGGACGTATTCTCGAAGGTTTGAGATCTGGTGATAAGGAGATGGGCGTAGCACAGGTTAAAGATAAGATCGCAGTGCAGCGTCTGGATGATGTGGAAACCCTGTTTGCAACCATCCAGGACAATGCTGCAGAGATTATTCAGAATATCCCGGATGTACTCCCTGCTCTTGAAGCCGCCTCTATGGTTAGCGCCTCTTCGGATCAGGCCAGTGCTGCGGCTGAGACAATGATTGCTGCTTATGGTGAATCGCCGGGACGTATTTCCTTCCTTGGTATTAAAGCAGGCCCAGGCATGATCGCTGTATTTGGTGGCGCCGCTGCCTTGTTCCTTGTCTTACTTGGCATGCAACTAGTTGTTGATGCTCAGCGTCGTGAAATGGCGAGTAAGCAACAAAACGAAAACAACCAGAAGGCTATTTTACAGCTGCTTGATGAAATGGGTGATCTGGCTGATGGTGACCTCACAGTTACCGCCAGTGTGACCGAAGATATTACAGGCGCCATTGCTGATTCGATCAACTATGCGATCGAAGCGTTGCGGGAACTGGTTACTACCATTAACGCAACTTCAGAACAGGTTTCGGGCGCAACCCAGGAGAGTCGTGCCACTGCGATGCATCTTGCTGAGGCGAGTGAGCATCAAGCTGAACAGATCACGCAGGCGAACGGTTCTATCGGTGAGATGACTGACGCGATCGATCAGATGTCACAAGACGCGACCGAATCGGCTGAAGTTGCCAAGCGCTCTGTAGAGATAGCCAGCACAGGTGCTGAGACAGTACGTAACACCATCACCGGCATGGACAACATTCGTGAGCAGATTCAGGAGACCTCAAAGCGTATTAAACGTTTGGGTGAAAGCTCCCAGGAGATCGGTGACATCGTAGAGTTGATCGATGACATTGCTGACCAAACCAATATTCTGGCATTGAATGCAGCGATGCAGGCTGCTATGGCTGGTGAGGCAGGTCGCGGCTTCGCGGTGGTTGCGGACGAGGTACAACGATTGGCTGAGCGTTCAATCAATGCTACCAAGCAGATCGAAGCTCTGGTTAAAACCATTCAGGCAGACACCAACGAAGCAGTGACTTCTATGGAAGCGAGTACCTCTGGTGTTGTTAAAGGGGCAACTCTCGCGGAAGACGCCGGTGAGGCACTGAAAGAGATTGAAAGCGTTTCGCAATATATTGCTGACTTGACAGGTAAGATCTCAACTTCTGCACAGACTCAGTCTGATCAGGCGGTGAATGTCAAAGATACAATGAGCGTCATACAAGAGATCACCAATCAGACATCGGAAGGCACACACCAGACCGCGAACTCTATCGGTGCTCTGGCTGACCTTTCTGATCAGCTGCAAAAGTCGGTTGCCGGTTTCCGTCTGCCATCATGATCAAGTGAAGCAAACCCATTGGGTGTATGTACAAGCATGGTCAATAGCCGCACTGGTTTCTCGACAGGAGTGCACCACAAATGAGTAACGCGCAAGATTTTGGCGCTCTGAATTGGGTAAAGGACGAATTGGATGTCTCAATTCGTCATGCTCGCCAAGCGCTGGAAACCTATGTGGAGACGCCGGGTGACACAGAGTCTCTGGCAACCTGCGGCGACCACCTGCATCAGATTGCCCGGGTTCTGCAGATGGTCCAGGTATATGGTCCCAGTATGCTCGCTGAGGAGATGGAACTCGTTGTGCGTGACATGTCTGATGGTAATGTCAGGCAAGAGGAGGATGCCGCAGAGGCCTTGATGCTGGCGCTTATACAGCTTCCTGACTATCTTGAAAAGCTTCAGGGTGGTGATGCTGATATCCCTCTGATCATTCTGCCGTTGCTAAATGACCTGAGAGCTGTTCGTGATGCGCCATTGCTTTCTGAGGCAGCGCTATTCAAGCCAGAAATAGAAACTGAATCAGATGGCGATAAGGTCAACGAGGATCTGCCGTTACTGGTCAAACAAGTCAGACAAAAATTTCACCTGGGACTGTTGAGTTGGTATCGCAAGCGGGACACGGTCCATGGCTGGCCTCTCCTGAGGGATGTGTTTACCACCATTTACAAGAGTGCAGGTACTGAGACCGTACAACATCTTTTCTGGGTTGCTGAGGGTCTGATGCATGGGTTGATTGAAAACACCATTGCACCAGGAATCGCAGTCAAACAGTTGTTCAGTCGCCTAGATCGTAAGATGAAGATCATTGTCGATAGTGGTGAGCAGGTTCTGGTGGAAGACCCACCTGCAGCACTGTTGAAAAACCTGCTTTACTATATTGCCCGTGCGAATTCGCAGCATCCTGAAATAGTTAAGATAAAAGAAGCCTACAACCTCGATGCAGTAATGCCCAGCGAGGACCAGCTCAACGAGGGTAGGCTCGGATTAACCGGGTCAAATGCCGAATTAGCTGAATCGATCAAGGATGCGGTAAGCAGTGAGTTAACCCGTATCAAAGATATCCTCGATCTTTTTATGCGCGATGAAAAGGCCGACATGGAGATGCTTGGTCATCTCGAAGCACCAACACGCAAATTGGCTGATACTCTGGGAATGATTGGTCAAGGGGCATTACGCTCCCGTTTGAACCGTCAAGCGGATAAAGTTAAAACCTTTGTTGAGCAGGGCGTGTTACCGGAAGAGTTTGAGTTGATGGAGATGGCGGGAGATATTCTTTACGTCGAATCCTCCCTCAGTACCCTCCATACCTTTCAGCCTGGCGCTGCTCAAAACCTTGATGAAGGATCACTTGGAGACAGTCTGCCAGAGGGTGAGTACCAGAATCTCATCAGGCAGACTGTTCGTGAAGCGAAGGTTGAGATCGCTCGCGCAAAAGAGACAATTATCAGTTTTACCGAGGCAACTGATGATGCCTCTGTACTGGATTCTGTGCATCAGGGTTTTCGTCGTGTAGAAGGCGCCCTGCAGATGCTCAACCTGCGAGACGCGGCTGAATTGATGTCGCAAACAGGTGGCGTCATAAAAACTGATTTTATGGATGCCAACACACCGCCAAGCAGGCAACAGTTGAACTCTCTTGCTGATGTTGTCAGTAGTATCGAATACTACCTGGAAACTCTGGTGGACGGTGCCGGAGACCGAGGTGAGATCCTTGCCATAGCAAGGGCATCTTTGAATGATCTACTGAGTGATGGCAAGAGTGAGGTGACCGCATACGTTGCACCATCAGAGCCCATCGACCTCTCGGAATCTGCTGATCATGCTGAAGGTTATGAGCTTGAAGAGGAAGAGGTATCCGATCTCGAATTTGGTGCCAGCAGTCTGCAGATTGAACCGCCAGTACCAGAAGTGGAAATTCTTTCAGCAGAGGTTGAGAAGACACCTGCTGAACAAGCGGAAGATACGCAGCAGTTCGAGGAGATTGCATCTGCTGACAAGCCAATGCTGGAGGATATCGATCCCGAGATTCTCGAGATCTTCATTGAAGAGGCCAGGGAAGAGCTGGAAAGTATCCAGGAGCACTTACCTAGATGGCAACATAACCAGGCTGACAGAGAATCACTTGCCATTTTTCGACGCTCCTTTCACACACTAAAAGGCAGTGGTCGTTTGGTTGGGGCGATGGTGATAGGTGAACTCGCCTGGTCCGTGGAAAACATGCTGAATCGCATGATTGATGAGACCATCAAGGTTTCACCTGAGATGATGGACCTGCTCAATCATGTAACTGAAGCCTTGCCTGTGCTGATTGACTGTCAGGAAAAGGGCATCAGCCCCGATGTCAATGTTGAACACTTACAAAATCGTGCCCACGCAATATCTGAAGGCAAATCAATCGAAGAGGTAGCTGAACCCGCTGTAAGTGAAGCTAAGCCAGGGACAGACTCTACAGAAGCCCCTGCATCCTCCGAAGCGATTGATATTGAAGCCCCGCTATCACTTGTTGAAGATGCGACCATAACAGAATCTCCTGCAGAAGAGGCACCGTTAGCTGATGATGCATCCGCTTCAGAGGATGAACCACTTACCTTGGAAGCTGGAGCGGAATCTCTAGAATTGTTTGAACTCGATGATGACCTGGCGGAACAAGTCGAGGTATCTGAGGAAGAGCAGCAGTCAGAGTTGCAGGAAGCAATACTTGATGGGTTATCAGAAGATGATGCGCAGGATGATTTCAGCGATTCGGATCTTGAGATTGAGATCGATACTGAGTTGTTGGAGGTCTTTGCTGAAGAGTCAGAGGAGCACCTGCAGGAGATCGAGGTATTTCTCAAACAGGCAGCAAATACGTCCCCCGCTATGTTGGTGCCTGAAGAGGTTGTAAGGGCATGCCACACACTACATGGCAGCGCCCATATGGCTGGGATTACACCCATCGCAATGCTCAGCGAAGCCATGGAAGACTATGTCAGAGCAGTACATGAACACCAGTTGCCTGCTGAGCCCAAGGTGGTTGATCTGGTTGACGGTAGTGTTGGATATATCCGCCAACTGCTAAGTTGGTTACCTGAAGATACTCTGCCTGAGCCGCATGTAGACACTTACCTTGCCGGGTTGAGTGAGGCATTGCAGGAGATACAGGCTTCAGTTGAAGCGGGGCTTGAAGCTCCAGCTGAAGAGTTCCTGACAGATGAAGTGAGTTCGGAAGACGTATCGACACAGGATGAGGTTGAAAACCTAGAAGAAGATATCCAAATCGAAGCGATGGAAGATAGCGAGGCGGAAGAGTTCGAAGTGGACATTGCGTCCGATCTGCTTCTACAGGATCTTGGGGCTCTTGAAACTGACTCAGAGGAGCCCGAACCACTATCAGAAGATTCAGGATTTCACGAAGTAGTGAGTTACCTGCAGTCTGATGATTTCTTTGAGGTAGAGGGCGACGAGGAGTTGCTTGAAATCTTCATCGAAGAGGGACGAGAGTTGTTGGATGCCCTTGAGCAGGGCTACTCTGATTGGCAGCAGTCTCCGAATGATGAAAAAGTGGTCGATGGCATCAAACGGACGTTACACACATTAAAAGGCAGTTCTAGGCTTGCCGGGATCAATCCCATAGGCGATTTGAGCCACGCACTGGAAAGTTTATACGAGCGCCTTCTGCGAGATGAACTGAAGCAAGATCAACGCGTCCAGGATTTAGTACGTCAAGCGTTCGATTTCCTTGCTACCCAGGTAGAAGATGCTGCGACCACGGGTAAAGTACATCTATCGACCCAATTGCTCATCGATCTCGAACAGCCGACCTCTTCTGAGGCTGAGTCTGATGACTTATTGGATGATGTCATTCTTGACGATGTTCTCGAAGATGAACTGCAGTTGACCGAAGAGGCATTTCCCGATTCTGAGACTGTAGAAGAAGATGAGCCCGACAAGGAAGAGGTTGAACGTCTTCAAGAAATCGAACTGCAGCAAGCATTGGAAGAGGCCGAAGAGAGCAGTCCTCTATTTGAGTCAAGTGAACAGGTTGATGCGAGTTCTTTTTACGAAGAACCAATGAGCTTTCTACATGAAGGGGATCTGTTTGAGGTCAGCGAAGACCGTGAACTGGTTGAAATCTTCATAGAAGAGTCAAAAGAGCTACTCGAAACCCTGGAAGAGCAATATCAGAAATGGAGAGATGATCCATCAGATCATCAATATCTGGATGGTATTCTGCGGGCACTTCACACCATGAAAGGTAGCTCTCGCCTTGCGGGTATTGAACCGGTAGGTGATCTCAGCCATGCGATGGAGTCATTGCTGAATTGTGTCATGAGAGGGCATATACCTGCTGATAGTTCAGTGATGAGTGGTCTTGCGCGCTCAACCCTCGATATGCTGGCTACTCAAACCGATGATGCGGAGTCCTCAAATAAGGTACACCGTGCTGATAGCCTGATAGATGAAATACAATCCCTTATCGACAAGGGTTCTGAGCGGGAAGAGATCGTTGATGATCTTATTGATCCCGATCTTCAGGATGAGCTCGAGTCTGTGGAGCAGTCATCCTCTGAGGATGAAGATTCGGCAGTGCCGGAAATTGTCCAGGATGAGATGGACTCTGATCAGATTCAAATAGATTCTTCCGAGTTGGATATTTCACCTGGTGATGTCCAGGATGAGGATCTCATTAAAGCTGATGAATCCTTCCTGCTGATGCATGATGAAGTACTTCTGGATGTAGGTGAAGATGAAGAGCTGATACAGATCTTTGTTGAAGAAGCCAAAGAGTTCATGGATCAGATTGAAAATCGATTTCTGCAATGGCTTGATGATTTCAGTGACCAAGTGGCGATGGAAGGTATGCAACGTAATCTGCATACCTTAAAGGGCAGTGCCCGTCTTGCCGGTATTATGCCTGTTGGCGATTTGAGTCATGCTGTCGAGTCAGTACTGACAGCTGTGGCTGAACAGGAAATTGATCCTATCGAAACTGTTACCGATACTCTTCGTCATGCGGTCGATCACCTGGCTTTCCAAGTTGATACCATTGCCAAGACAGGAAAGGTTCCTGCATCAGATGTTCAGGTTGAACAACTCCACAATCTGCTGGGTGGAGAGCTCACACCTGCCCACGATGGGATGGTTGAAACCATTCAGGAAGTTGCAGAGAGTGAGTTGGTTGAAAAGACTCAAGAGGAGCCGCCGACTGCCAAAGTACTGCCTTTCAATGACGAGATAGCCAAGCTGCTCAATCCTGAAAGTGAAGAGGATAAGAAAGCCAGCTTCAAACCCAATAAGGAGCAGGTTCGAGTCAATGCGGATTTGATGGATCGACTGGTCAATCATGCCGGTGAAGTCAGTATCTATCGTTCACGTCTGGAGCAACAAAATAGTGTTCTGGGCTTCAACCTCTCTGAGCTTGAACAGACAGTCTCCCGTCTCTTTACCCAGTTACGTGGTCTTGAGATGGAAACTGAGGCACAGATTCTCTATCGCTGGGAGCGGGATAACGAGAAACTGGAGCAGGAGAATACAGAATTTGATCCACTTGAAATGGATCGATTTTCAACAATGCAGCAGTTGTCCAGAGCACTGGTGGAAACCGTTAATGACCTAGGCAACATCAATGAGTCATTGCGTGATCTGCAACGTGAGACAGATACCTTGCTACTTCAGCAGTCACGTATCTCAACAGATTTGCAGGATGGATTGTTGCGAACCCGGATGGTGCCATTCGCAACCCTGGTGCCAAGGATGCAACGCCTTGTCAGACAGACGGCTGCGCAACTGAACAAAAAAGCTAATCTGGAGTGTTTTGGAATCGAGGGTGAGCTGGATCGCAGTATTCTGAACCGGATGGTTCCAGTGCTTGAGCATTTACTCCGTAATTCAGTCTCTCATGGCATAGAACGTCCTGAGAATCGTCTCACTGCAGCCAAACAGGAGACGGGTCGCATCTCTCTCTACCTGGACCGTGAAGCGACAGATGTAATGATCACCCTGTCAGATGATGGCAAAGGTCTTGATATCGAGGCAATTCGAAAACGTGCCTTGGAACAAGGCATGATCAATGCCAATGCTGAGATAAGCGATGATGACCTGATTCAATGTGTGTTGCTGCCTGGCTTCAGTACAGCTAAAGAGGTGACCCAGATTTCAGGAAGAGGCGTTGGTCTGGATGTAGTGACCAGTGAGGTGAAACAACTGGGTGGTTCGCTGGAAATCGATTCTCAGCCAGGACGTGGTACCAGTTTCATTATTCGCCTGCCTCTAACTCTAGCCATTACCGATGCGTTGTTGATCAGGGTGGGTGAAGAGATCTATGCCGTTCCCCACGGCAGTATCAGCGGCGTTGTGCGAATACGGCGTGAAGAGATTCAGAAGTGCTATTCAGGTGAACAGGAGAGTTTCGATTACGGCGGTAAGCACTATAAGGTGAATTACCTCGGTCGTATGATGGGTGCAGGGCAGCATGAGATTCATGAAGGTATGCGTTGGCTACCACTGCTGCTATTGCAGACCGGTGAACATCAGGTTGCGCTACAAATTGATGAGTTATTGGGTAGCCGCCAGGTCGTGGTGAAGACATTAGGTAAGCAGGTTGGCAGTGTCCGCTGGATTACCGGTGGTACCATCCTGGCCGATGGGCGTGTAGCCTTGATCCTTGATCTTGCTTCTCTGGTTCGTATGGATGCAACCCATGCTGCACCACTGATGCAGACAGATGGCGATCAACAACAGAAGAAGCTGGAAGAGCGATTACGAGTTATGGTGGTGGATGATTCGATCACAGTGCGTAAAGTCACCAGCCGATTACTGGAACGCCACGATATGGATGTTGTAACAGCGAAAGATGGTGTTGAAGCAGTGGCGCTGCTGCAAGAGCAGGTGCCAGACATTATGCTGCTTGATATAGAAATGCCTAGGATGGACGGTTTTGAATTGGCACGACATATCAATAACTCCGTAGATTATTATGGACTGCCCATCATCATGATCTCTTCCAGGGTAGGGGATAAGCACCGTCAACGGGCAATGGATCTTGGGGTTAAGCGCTGTCTTGGTAAGCCTTATCAGGAGAGTGACTTGCTGGATAATATCAACGAAGTCCTGGCGGAAAATAGACAATGAATCAAGCGGTAGTCAAAGAGGTTAGAAGTGTAATAATCCCACTGCACGAACGCCAGATTCTGCTGCCCAATGCATCGGTAGCTGAAGTTATGAGTTATCAGCAACCTGAATATGCAGGTGATGAGCTACCTGAGTGGTTTCTGGGACATCTCGCCTGGCGTGGGGTTATGATTCCTGTCATTTCCTACGAGGGGTTGTTGGGTGAACCTGTGGTAGCTCCTGGTTTTCGTGGCAGGATACTTATCCTGAATGCCCTTGGCGATCACGAACGACTCTCTCATATCGGCATGGCAGTGCATGCAATTCCCTCGCTTGTCAGAGTCAGTGCCGACAATATTGTTCCTGTGAATTCTGACGATGATGACCCCCAGCCTTTGATCAAGCAGCATGTCGAGCTGGATTTGAGTCCAGCCGTAATTCCGGATATGGATGAGATCGAGCGCCAGGTACTGGATCTGATTAAGGGTTTGTAAAAAATATAACCACATCTCATATGAGGCTAGGGTATATATAATCAGATTCCTGTGGTTCGTTTATAGGTCTCACATTACATAAAAAGAACTTCTGATTAACGCCTGAATAGGTTTGTGGCTGCTGTAATACTGTGTCTCTGGGTTAGTAGCTCTGCTATGGTGGGCTACCAACTGCGATTTATGCTTTGATTCAAAGCCTTTCGTCTCACCACCTACTCACCCCTAACAGTTTGAAAGTAAAGGGACGGCCTAAGCATGTCTATTAAGGTGCTGGGATAATAAGATTAGCCTCCGGTAGTGGATCCAGCACAAATCGTCGGCGTGACTGGTTAGATGAATCTAGTGTATCTTTAAACCTATCTGAATAAATTAACAGGCCCCAGGAGTCGTCGTCTCTCTTGTCTCTTATCGAACATTATCAGCAACAGCTTCAGACAAATGGTTTTGATCGGGATGCCTATCAAGAGCGTATCCTGCTTGCCTTTGATCAACTGGTTGATGAACTCCTTCAACCAAGGAAAACTTCGAGTTGGTTGTGGAAGAAGAGTATTCCAGCTGTCCAGGGGCTCTATATTTGGGGGGGGGTCGGTCGTGGAAAGACATGGTTGATGGATCTGTTTCATCAACAGCATGAATCACTGGGTATCGAACGGCACCATTTTCACAGCTTTATGCGTCTTATTCATCAGCGATTGAAAGAGCATGAGGGGGATAAAGAATCCTTGATGCTGATTGCCCGGGAGATGGAAAGCCGCATGCGGGTACTCTGCCTGGATGAATTCAATGTCATCGATATCGGTGATGCAATGTTGATGCGTGCGCTTTTAGAGAGCTTGCAAAAAGTGGGAATTACCTTGGTGACAACGTCCAATCAACCTCCCGGGAAGCTCTATTTGAACGGTCTCCAAAGAGAACGGTTTTTACCAGCCATCGAACTACTGGAAAGTCGAAACGAAGTGCTTGAACTGGAAGGCGACCATGACTATCGATTGGAACTGTTCGAAGCCTCTTCCGTCTATCACACCCCACTCAGTGATGAAGCGATGGTCAAACTGAGCAGTGAGTTCGATCGTCTGGCGAGTGGTTCGGTTGAAGAGATGGGACGTTTTGAGGTTCCCGGTCGTGCGGTGCGTTTCGTCAAAAGAGCCAGCGGTGTGATTTGGAGTGACTTCAATGCCCTGTGTGGGCCACCTCGTTGGCAGAACGATTACCTGGAGCTGGCCCGATGCCACCATACCGTGTTTATTTCTGATATACCCCAGCTTGATGGTACATGGGATGATAGAACCCGACGTTTTATCAACCTGATTGATGTTTTTTACGATCAGAAAGTTAAGGTGGTCATCAGTGCTGATGCTGAACCCGATCTGCTCTACTGTGGAACCAGGCTCGCATTTGAGTTTAAGAGAACTGCGAGCAGGTTGAAGGAGATGCAGTCGGCCAAATATCTGGAGACACCACATAAAGGCTGAGTCTGTTGTCTGGAATGAAGAAGCGATGACGAATCGTAGGGTGCGGCCCTGCCGCACCATAAGGTCAGGGTTACCACGGACCTTATGGTTAATTCCAGCTGCGCTTCTAGAGGGAGGTGGAATTTGTCTCTAAACCTGCTGATCAGGTAGTTTAATTTAAGCCAACCTGAGTCTATAAATGCTATCTTTGTGAAGGTCAGATCTCTAGATCTGAAGCAGTTTTTAAAAACAGACAAGCTGATACCTTATATAATCACGTCTTAAAAATTTAGATCGCCAGGTTATTAGAAATGCAATGATGTAGGGTGCGGCCCTGCCGCACCATTAGGGAGAGGGTTCGTAAGAAATCCCAGTTACCTTCCTAGGGCCTATTCGATTAGTGTTAACAGGCCCTGGTTCTCGTCAACAGGTGGAAGCTGTCTGTTGAGCAACTCATCCGGTGGTTTTCGTTTCAGCTGGGTATGGTGCGGCAGGGCCACACCCTACATCACATGAGTTTTTTCTGGACGATATTGAACATGCGCCGCAATGACAGAAGCGATTAAACGTCTTACAAACTCTTAGGATCCATATCTTCTTTGAAGCAAGGTTATCAGGGTTTGGGTGTATGCTCTGTCTGTTCTATTTGATGGCTCGTGATTCACAGACTGTCATGCCCGCGGTCATCATCGATTGCGCCGGGAAATTCGCCATGCATTGCCACTCCAGACTGGTACCATCCATAACCAATTTTGGTGCTAAAACCACTCTCTTGTCATTACCGAAGTTATTGCTCAACGTCGCAACGATTGCGCCGCCATCACCAAACAGGACCTCCTTGATATCTGCACTTTTCAGGTTGTCCGGGTTATAGCCCATATCCTGAGGTTTCTCAGGCCATGCGCCATTCATCATATAGAATTGTTGCACTTCAAGTTTGATCGGTGTCAGCAAGCTGATGACGTTGAAGAGCCTGGATTGGAATTGCATTTTCCCAGTTGTTGCAGGCTCCTCTCCCTGTGGGATGTATTCAGATTCGCCCATCAGTTTAGAGCCAAGCTGAGAGCGTTGCTCAGGTGCTGTAAAGACGCTTACAGTCTCCTGGCTGATATCGGAGTCGCATGCTACCTGCTGATAGACAAGTTCACCTTCAGGGTTGGTGCATTTATAGAATTTTTTAGCGAGTACCTGGCTGCTTGGAGTGAGAAAGAACAGAGCCAGGAGGATAATCCGTAATAGTTGTGTTTGATGTTGCATCATTCTGTCTTGCTGGTTTGTGATCTCCTTATCCTAGCAAGAAATAGAGAAATTGGCACAGTCATCACTGACTGGGTTAATAACTGTACACTTGTGGTGGCCGGTAGGTGAGTGACACCACCACAAGCGTACATTGTGCACGGTTAAGATTGTATATAATTAACGATCACATCTACGATGACGTCGCTCAGGTTTACGATCACTGCACTCTTCAGGCTTATTCTCTTGGGTAAGGTTGGAAGCAAATACGACAACACGGTTTGTCATTCCTTGCGCCTCCTCTTCATCATTGGCGCGGATTATGCCATAGAGCACGCCTTCTTCAGAATGATCCCAGGCAATACCCTGACCGCGGATATTCAAAGATATGGTCTCAGCAACTTCCAGTACAGATCCGGCCTCAGGAAAACGGATTTGATAGGTTTCTGCCAGATCATGGCCTGTGATGTAAAGTTTTCCATCCGGTCCCCACGAGCCGCCGGAGTTACTCATCAGTTCAAATTTCTCCATCAATTCGGTTGGAAAAATCCAGCCTTCCAACACCTGCCAATCCTCGTTGAACTTAACCAATGTAGTATTGATATTGCCACCGGTATGGATTGCATAAGGTACGCCGGCTTTAGTGCCGTCTGGTAGTTTGCCTTCCTTGTTATAGTTGGCGAAGGTACCCCACCAGTAGCCATCATGTTTGTCCAGCCAGGTTAAAGAGCCAAGGCGGATACCGATACTGTGGCTTTCAATGTGCTTCATGGTTTCTGCATCCCAGACCTCAATAGAGCTGGTCATCGGGAAGTAGCGGTAGTTGGAGTGTGAACAGTAGATTTTGCCATCAACTACGGCGGCACTGTCCAGGTGTTTAACCTGACCATCGTCTTCGCCAATCCAGGCATCTACATATTCACCATCCTTGGTGTACTTAGCGATTGTATGATTGTCTACCGCATAGAAATGGTCCTCATCAACACCGATGCCCTGATTGGCTTCGGGTATATCGAATTCAGCAATCTGCCAAATGGTGGTTTCGGCTACGGAGACGGTTGAGACAAGACAGAAAAGTGCTGCAGATAGTGATGATCGTAACAAGCTGGCATTCATTGGTTGTTCTCCCAATTCTTATAGGTGTCCTGATTCCAGGAAGATTGATGCAAGCGCACTCTATAGTTGTTGAATGACAGTCTTATTGAGGTCAATTGATCGCTTTGTGACTATTCGTCACAACTAATTTGTATTCAGCATCAATCGTAGATATTTAATTCCGCACCTATTCTTTTTTGTCGTTAAGCAATTACTTTCTGCAGGTTACGGAAGAATTGGATTCGGTCCCTATTCTCAACTCAGAAACTTGAAGGGTGGGCACTAAGGGGATTCGGTCAGAGTTGGATTTTTTACAAAACTTTGAAGTCACCCCAGAGTGTCTGGATAGCTGCAATGGCCGCCAGTGGTGCTGTTTCGGTTCGTAGAATCCGGGGCCCTAGACGAAGGCCGAGAAAACCCTGTTGAAGGGCTTGATCCCGCTCGCCATCGCTCAGTCCGCCCTCCGGTCCGATCAGGATTGAAACTGAAGATTTCGGGGGGGGGATTTCAGATATGGGTTGTTTGCCACCTGGGTCGAGTACCAGGGCGAGGTCAGAGTTTTGTTGAGCAATTGCAGTTGATAGCTCAACCGGTTCATCAAGCAGGGGTAGACGGCATCGGCCTGACTGTTCGCAAGCGCTGACAATAATGCGCCGCCAGTGGGTCATACGATTGGCGCGTTTTTTATTATCCAGTTTCACAACACACCGCTGTGTTAGGCATGGGGTGATATGGGTGACACCAAGCTCTGTGGCTTTCTGCAGTACCAGATCCATACGCTCACCACGTGAGATACCAATGATCAGATGTATCATCAGTTGCGATTCTGTCTCGTGTCTAAGCTTTTTCCCAGACAGGGCGGTAACCCCTTGTTTGGTTACCTGGTCGAGATGTGCCTGGTATTCATCACCGCTGTTGTCAAACAGAATGATCTGGTTGCCGGTACGCATTCTCAGAACATGACGCAAGTGATGGGCCGGCTCCTCTTCCAGGCTGATCGATTGATGCGGTGTCAGCTGTTGGTTGGTATAGCATCGGGGAATTCTCATCGCTTATGTCCGAGGTGAAATCTGTGCTGCCCTGCGAGACTATCCTGTGACTCCGGTGGCCTCTTCCGTAAAAGCTGCTCTTGCCACCTGTCGTTCAGCGAGACGTTTATCAATCAGGTTTTTCACCATGATCAATAAGCCGAGGCCGATAAAAGCGCCAGGAGGGAGAATGGCAATCAACATGCCGGGGAAGTCTTCAATTTTAAGCGTCAATCCTTGAGCCATCTCACCAAACATCAGATGAGCCTGATCAAACAGGGTGCCCTGACCAACCAGTTCACGCATGCCTCCCAGCACAACAAGTACTAATGTAAAGCCGATGCCTACGCTCAGGCCGTCAACCAGGGAGCGCCATAGGTTGTTCTTCGACGCAAAGGCTTCTGCACGGCCTATGATGGTGCAATTAGTGACGATGAGAGGGATAAAGATGCCCAGTATTTTATGCAGCTCATGAAAGTAGGCGTTCATGCCTAACTCGATTGCGGTTACAAACGAGGCGATAACCATCACAAACACCGGTAGACGAACTTCAGGTCGTACAAAATTCCGGATCAATGAGACGGTACTGTTGGAAGCGACCAAAACCGCTGTAGTAGCCAATCCAAGACCCAGTCCATTGATGGCGGTATTACTCACTGCAAGCAGGGGGCATAGCCCGAGCAGGGCTACCAGCGCCTGATTGTTGTGCCAGAGCCCATCTGTGACGAGTTGTCGGATGCTGTTGTCAGACATTGTCTCTATTCCTTTGCTGCTGGCTCGGTTGTTTGCCGATCATAAAGGGCGTCTTTGTTGTCGCGTACGTAGAGTAGTGTGTTTTTTACTGCAGCGACGATGGACCTGGGTGTGATGGTGGCGCCCGTGAACTGGTCGAAATAGCCACCATCCCGCTTAACGCTCCATTTTGCCAATGACGGGTTGTCCAAGGATTTATCGTTAAAACTATAGATCCAATCCGACCGGTTCTCCTCGACCTTATCTCCCAGACCGGGGGTCTCTTTATGACTGATCACACGAACCCCCCCCAGAGTGCCGTCGTAGCGAACTGCAACCAGTAGCTTGATCGGTCCGCTATAGCCATTGGGCACCACAGAGGTGAGTACAGTGGCTACAGGTTGCTGTAGTTTACGACCACGGTAAACAGTAGTCCGTTCACTCCCTAGCAGATCAAATGACTCGACCTGGATCACGTCGGATACCATATCGTTGTCCACACGCTCTGGTGGCACCAGAGCGTGGAGAGATTGCAGCAAGGTTTCCCGCTCGTTCTGTTCAATGCGCTCTTTGGTAGCGACATGGGTGAATGAGACCAATGAGGTGCCGGCCACCGCGAAGGTAGCGAGGATGCCTGCTGCTATGAGGATTGAAACACGACTATTCATGCTTTATCTCACCATGCCCATAGGTACGCGGACGGGTGTAGTAGTCGATGGTGGGTGCTGCCATATTCATCAGTAGTACAGCAAAAGCGACAGCATCCGGATAGCCGCCCCAGGTGCGTATGAGGTAAACAAGCACGCCAATGGTGGCGCCATAGATCAACTGCCCGACTCGGGTTGTACAGGCTGTAACCGGGTCGGTGGCAATAAAGAATGCACCTAAAATTGCGCCTCCACTGAAGAGATGAAACAGTGGGAAAGGGAAACTCTCGGAATCGAACAGCCAAAAGATTGTTCCTATACCTACCAGACCGGTGATAAAGGCGAGGGGGATCTGCCAGGTGATAGTGCGTTTGTAGACCATCCAGATTCCACCCATCAGGAACCAGTTGCCGACCCACTCCCAACCCAATCCGCCGAAATCGCCCCATAGTGGGCTGGTGCGGATTTCACTGATCATCATGTTGAGGTCAAGTTTGGTGCGCATCACATCGAGGGGGGTTGCCATGGTGATCGCATCCAGTTCGAGTCCATCAGGCAGCAGACCTGCAAACTTGAAGGCGACAATCTGCTGAAAACTCAGTGGATGGTCTGTGAGTAGTGTCGGGGGCAGCCAGGAGGTCATCTCCACCGGATAGGAGATCAACAGCAGAACATAGGCCGCCATGGCAGGATTAAAGGGGTTGTAACCAAGTCCGCCGTACATCTGCTTGACCATTATGATACCGAAGGCCATGCCCAATACGACCATCCACCAGGGGAGCAGGGGGGGGATGGCCACAGCAAACAAGATGGCTGTGACAACCGCGCTGAGATCAAAGATGACTGGTGTTACCGGTCGCTTGCGCAGTTTGATTACCAAGGCCTCAAATGCAACCGCAGAGGTGATTGCCAACAGCAGATTAAGCAGTATCCCCCAGCCGAAATAGAAAATTAGCGCCGCGGTGCCCGGAATCAAAGCCAGCACAACCTGGAGCATCACTTTATCGACCCGGTTCGGACGACCGGTATGGGGGGAGCTGTGTGTTGGAAATTCCATTAGGCGGGGGGCTCCGATTGATTCTGTTGCTGAGTGGTCCCGGATTTGCGGCGTTGATCCACCTCGTCGATTTTTGCCTGCTGGGCTGAAGTCAGGTTATCTGTGTTTTTAGGGGCAAGCTGCTGCTTGGCCTTCTTCTCGGCAGCACGTTTCATTGCAGCCTGGATGGCAGCCTGTTTGGCATCCTTCTCATCCAGTTCAGGCTCAGCACTTTTCTTCTTTGGTGCCGGTTTCTTGGATAAAGTCTCTTTCTTCTTGCGTAGTCTTGCCTTGCGCTCCGCCTCCAGTCGCTCCAGTCGGGCGATGCGAAAGTCATGTCGCTGCTTGGCGTGGTCAGACTCACGACGCTCCTGTTCCAATGCCCAACTCTCGGCTTTGGCGTATCTGAAGTATTGTACCAGCGGAATATGGGAGGGGCAGACATGAGAACAGCAGCCACACTCGATACAGTCGAACAGGTTATAGTCCTGAACCTTCTCCAGGTCCTTGGCACGGCTATGCCAATACATCTGCTGCGGTAACAGTCTTGCAGGGCAAACATCGGCACAGCGCCCGCAACGTATACAGGCTTGAGCCACTTCGGGTCTTGGGGCCTCTTCCGCTGTTGGACAAAGAATACAGTTTGCACCCTTGGTGATGGGAACCTGATCAGTCGACAGATCGAAACCCATCATCGGCCCACCAAGAATCAGCTGTTGGGGATTGCTCTGATAACCACCAGCCTGCTCAATCAGGTCACTTGCCAGCATTCCGACCGGAACCTCATAGTTACCAGGTCCTTTTATGCCCTCGCCGGTGAGGGTTACCAGGCGGGAAATCAGTGGGCGTCCTTCGAGTACAGCATCAGCAACTGCGGCTGTGGTGGCGACGTTATGACAGATCGCGCCAATCTGGGCGGGCAGTCCGGAGGTGGGTACTTCCTGACCGGTGAGGATATGTATCAGCTGCTTTTCGCCACCACTCGGATAGAGGGTGGGTATGCGAACCACCTCGATATCCTCTTCTTCTCGGAGCTCCTGAAACATGGCCAGGATGGCCTCAGACTTGTTGTCTTCAATGGCGATCAGACAGACTTCACTTTGTAGCAGATGTTGCAGGATACGAGCACCGTCCATTACTTTGGCGGCTCTATCTCTCATCAGGCGATCATCACAGGTGATATAGGGTTCGCACTCAGCACCATTGATGATCAGAGTCTTGATCTGCTTGCCGGGGTTGAGCTTGACTGCAGATGGAAAGGTCGCGCCACCCATGCCGACGATACCCGATTCCCGGATGCGTTGACGCAAGGTTTGAGCATCCACATTTTGGTAATCCTTGATTGGCTTCGGCAGTTCACCCCAGGCATCTTTTCCATCCGGTTCGATAATGATGCAGTGACCGGAGAGTCCGGAGGGATGAGGGATTAAATGCTCGTCGATTGCCACCACAGTACCCGATGTCGGGGCGTGCAAAGGGGCGGTTACCGGCGCAGTTGAATCGGCAATTAACTCGCCCTTCAAAACTTTATCACCGGGTTTCACCCGGGCTTGTGCCATCATCCCGATATGCTGCTGCAGGGGTATTACCAATCGGTCAGGCAGTTCTACAGATATCAAAGGACGCTGTAGGGAAATATCCTTATGGTCGGGCAGATGGAGTCCGCCATGAAAGCGCCATAACTCTCGGGTTTTGCCTTTTTTTGATTCAACATACATGACTAATTTGCCTGCCGGGCAATCTCTTCCGTGCCGCTCTGAGGATAAGGCCAGCGCCAATTATCAGCCTTTTGGGGAATCGGCTCCATCACAATACAGTCCACAGGGCAGGGAGGCAGACAACGCTCACAGCCGGTACATTCATCAGTGATGACCACATGCATCTGTTTCGCCGCGCCAATAATCGCATCCACCGGACAAGCCTGTAGACAGAGCGTGCAGCCAATACACTCCTGCTCTTTGATGATCGCAATCGCCTTCGGTTTCTCCTCTGCTGTTTCGGCATCCAGAGGGACAGGGTCACGTCCCAGCAGGTCTGCCAAAGCGATCATAGTGCCCTCCCCTCCGGGAGGACAGAGGTTGATCTCAACCTCACCATTCGCAATGGCTTCCGCATAGGGTCGACACCCGGCAAAACCACATTGGCCGCATTGGGTTTGAGGTAGCACCTTCTCGATCTGATCGGTGATTGGATCCCCTTCCACATGAAAACGGATACTGGCATAGCCAAGCAGCAGACCAAATAGGGTGGCCAGTCCGGTAATGGTGAGGATAGCGAGCAGCATCAGATCAACACCCTACACAGAGACCAGGCCGGCAAAACCCATAAAGGCCAGAGACATCAGGCCGGCAGTGATCATGGCAATGGCATTACCCTGCAGAGGTTCAGGAACATCAGCGACTGTGACCCGCTCGCGAATACCTGCAAACAGCACCAGTACCAGAGAGAAGCCCGCAGCGGCACCAAAGCCGTACAGAGCAGATTCAATAAATCCGTGCTGCTCCTGGGTATTCAACAGTGCAACACCGAGTACTGCACAGTTAGTTGTGATCAGGGGTAAAAAGATGCCAAGTACCTGATAGAGCATAGGGCTGGTTTTGTGCATCACCATCTCAGTGAACTGCACCACGACAGCAATCACCAGGATGAAAGCGATGGTACGCAAAAACTCCAACCCCAGAGGAATCAGTAGATATTCGTTGATCAGGTAGGAACAGATTGCTGATAGGGTCAGCACGAAGGTGGTGGCCAGGCCCATACCCGTGGCAGTTTCCAGTTTCCGAGAAACCCCCATAAAGGGGCACAGGCCGAGAAACTTCACCAAAACGAAGTTATTTACCAGCACAGTGCTAATCAGGATGAGGGCGTATTCTTGCATGGAAAACCGAAAATCAATTAATTGCGTAAGGATAAGCGGCCAATTCGATGGTTACAACTTGTCTCTACTGTGTATTTGCAGGCTACTATGCTGATTTAATCTGGCTAAATCATTGATAAGCCGCAAACAATACTGGTCTAGGATAGATAAATCCATAACAATAGGTTTATGCGATAAAAATTGTTATAAAAATACATCACATGCCGCTGGTTGTTGTGGGATAAGACGACAAGTGGTCTTTTCGGTGGTTTTTTCGGTCTCAGACTCCATGGAATCTGGAAAAGTGCCACCAATGTGTTGCTGACAACACGCCAATTTGCCCGAGAAATAAAACCAACAGCAGCAAATGTTGCCGGGTTAACAACAATGAGGATGAGATAGAGTATATGAAACTAGAATCCCTTGCTTTGCACGCCGGATACGATTCCGAACCAACAACCAAATCTGCAGCGGTGCCAATCTACCAAACCACCTCCTATACTTTTGATGACACCCAGCATGGCGCTGACCTGTTCGATCTAAAAGTAGCCGGAAACATCTACTCCCGCATCATGAATCCAACCAATGCAGTGTTGGAACAGCGTATGACCGAGATGGAGGGAGGTGTTGGCTCCCTGGCGCTCGCTTCCGGAATGGCGGCGATCACCTATGCGATCCAGTGTATCGCTCAAAGTGGGGACAACATTGTCAGCACCAGCCAGCTCTATGGCGGTACCTACAACCTCTTTGCCCATACCTTTCCACGCCAGGGCATCGAAGTCCGCATGGCCTCTTTTGATGACTATGAAAAGCTGGAGAGTCTGATCGATGCGAAGACCAGAGCCCTGTTCTGTGAATCGATCGGTAATCCCGCAGGTAATATTGTGGATCTGGAGCGGTTGGCTGAGATCGCCCATCGCCATGGTGTACCGCTGATTGTGGACAACACCGTCGCCACCCCCTATCTCTGTCGCGCTTTTGATCATGGTGCAGATATCATCATCCACTCTCTCACCAAATACATTGGTGGCCATGGCACTACAGTAGGTGGTGTGATTATCGATTCAGGTAAGTTCGACTGGGCAGGCAATAAAGAAAGATTCCCAATGCTGAATGAACCCGATCCTTCATACCATGGGGTAGTCTACACCGAGGCACTGGGACCGGCTGCTTATATTGGTCGTTGCCGGGTTGTCCCATTACGGAATACCGGGGCTGCACTCTCACCTCATAGTGGTTTTCTGATTATGCAGGGATTGGAAACCTTAGGGTTACGCATGGAACGACACTGTGAAAACAGCCTCGCTGTCGCACAATACCTGAAGCAGCAACCCCAGGTGAAATGGGTCAACTACGCCGCATTGCCAGAGAGCCCACACTATGAACGTTGTCAAAAGATTACCAAAGGACAAGCTTCAGGCATCCTGAGTTTTGGTATTGAAGGGGGGCTTGAAGCGGGTGCCCGATTTATCGATGCCCTGCAGATGATCTTAAGATTGGTCAATATAGGTGATGCCAAATCCCTGGCCTGTCATCCAGCCACCACCACCCACCGCCAATTAAGTGAAGAAGAGTTGGCCACGGCAGGTGTCAGCGCCGATATGGTGCGCCTCTCCATCGGTATCGAACATGTTGACGATATCATCGCGGACATCAGTCAAGCCCTGGAAGTAGCAAAACGCTGATCTAATCAAAAACGTAGGGTGGGGCCATGCCCCACCTCTCTTCCCGTCTATTCTTTTTCCACCTATCAGGTGTCTAATTTCCTGATAGATCATTGGGGGCAGAAATCATCCCCAAGTAGGTGCATACCAACTAATTGACTTGTGCTAATACCGGTAGTTAATGACCCCTCCCTTACTCTACGTCAGCTCAGTATCCACTGTTTTCGTGGCAACTCCAAATGCCTTGATGGCCGGGATGAGTTCTCAACCCCAAGATGTACTTAAAAACTCGACTCCCAGCCACACAAAGGTTGGCCTTAATCTATGACAATGAATTTCGTGGCACCAATGGACGACTGCTACAGCGGGATGGGGTTCGCTTGCACTATGCCAGAACAGAGCAGACGCAGTGGCAACAGAGTTTCCAAGTCTGGTGGTTTGATCTCGCTTTTATAAAGGATAAACGGGACACCGAATTTTTACTTCCACACAAATATCTTGAGATATTTGTCACTTTACTTAGTAAAACAGCTTAAGTGATCGCTATTTGATGGGTGTCCCTGAGTTAATCCAATAGGTGTATGAATCAATGGTTCTTCTACTATACCGCCGTACAGTCATATAGTCGGAGATGGATGCAAGAAACGGTGATTATTTAGACATGTCCACGATTCCCTTCGTAGCAGTTGGAATAAACAGGACGCCCTAAGATAAAGACGAACTCAAGAAAATTAAAGAGGACATTGTCCTTTTTAACAGGCCATGCCACAATTATGTCGTAGAATCATCAAGGATTACAGGCACATGGAAACCAGAGAAGATTACACAATAATTATAAAGGTCATCCCGCTAATATATATTAAAAGGGCATTGTCCTTTTAATTCGACTGTTAAGTTACTATGAAGCGCACATGGAAAGTTTTGCTAATTTTAAGTGATGTCATTAGTTGGCTTTTTTGGTTGCTGGCAGCATCATTTTTAGTGCAATACGTATTCAATGCAGACAATCTTCTTCGGCATGAGTTTGGAATTGGAATGGCAATGGGTGCAGTGTATGGTTTCTGGCCAGGTTTATTTAGTCTCGGTGTGGCAATCTACTTCAGAAAAGAAATGAAGAAATCGTTTCTTTTAGTATCAGTGATAATTCTTCCGGCATTTGGAGCTTTATTTGGAGTTTATAATACAATCGCAACTTAACAATTCGCTCGTGTAGGACGCTGCGCCGCTATGCGGCTTGCGCCCCACAGCTTAGCCGTTATGTTCCTAGAAAAATAAATCTATGAAAGAAAAAAAGGATAATTCATTTTCCTGGTATTCCAACGAAAAAATAAGTTGGGTATGGGCGAGAGGTGTATTAATTGCTTTGGTAGGATTTCTTGTTGTAATTTTGTTAGGACTAGAAGATCACAAATATTTGTTATTCCCGGTTGTAGGTGTACCTCTTATATTGACACTGTTTAATTCATTTAGCGCAGGCAATAGCAAAAAGGAGCCGAATAGTGAAAAATAAACATAACAAGTACAGGCAAGGGAAGTCAAAAAGCTACGCTCGTTCCTCGCTACACTTTTTACCTCCCCTGCTGTAGGCGTTAGGCGAAAAAACATCGGAAAAAGGTAGCATGTCAGATATTTTCATTGCATATGCAAGGAAAGATCGAGTTGTCGCTGAAGAACTCACGACCGAGTTTAATAGACTCGGCTTTAGCGTATTTTATGATATCAATATTGCTCCAGGGGATGTTTGGCGCGATACGATCACATCGGCTCTAGAAAAGGCAGCAGTAGTTGTAGTGTTATGGTCCGAATCATCCATTCAATCCGAATGGGTGAGAGCAGAAGCCGATATGGCTTTGCGCGATAATAAACTGCTTCCGATCTTAATTAGTTCCGTAGAAATACCTCTAGGATTCAGTCATATTCAAACACTCGACTTATCTCACGTAGAAGGCCATGTCAGCTCCGATAAGCGATTGTTTGAACAGCTCGTATCCGCTGTAAGTGGATTTACCAGAGAAGAACGAGTCACTGGCTACAGAGCCAGTCATCCAGACACCCCTGGAGACAGAGTAATAGTAGAGGAAGGGAGAACATATAAATCCCTTTCTGATGCTTCGAAAACGCAGCTGTTCCTAGCTCACGCTAGTGCCGACAAGCCAAAATTGATGCCAGTTATAAAAGTATTAATAGATCAGGGTTTTCGCGTATGGATCGATAAGCCTCAAGAGGTAGGGCTAGATAGAGCGTATGAATCGAGAATAGCTAGAGATAGAATTCTATTTGGCAATGACTGGAAGGAATCTATACGTTTGGCGGTAAAGAAAGCTGATGCTGTGCTTGCGTTCTGGTCCAAAGACGCAGTTAATGGACGACGAGAACAGTTTCACTATGAAGTATATCTAGGAATGATGCAAAAGAAGTTAAATCAGTGCCGTATAGATACAGTTGAGATAGATAGAATAGGAATGCCTTACACGTTTGATCATATTGCTGATTTGTCTGATGTCGCTGTTTCCGAATATCATCCGGAACTGGACTATTTGATGCAGGATGTTTGTCGTAAGAATCGCTCATGGTGGAAATTGTGGCGAGTGTAGTACAGAATCAAGATATGTCGCCTAACAATCACATCAAATACGCTCCCTATCGGTCGCCAGATGAGCCTCCCCAAGAAAAATTGACACCCTATTTAGAACCAGAGGTGTCAAATGAGACGAAATCATTCAATCGATATAAAGATACAGGCGGTATTAAAAGCGAGTAGACCCGGTGTGTTAG
>JBEVXD010000002.1:0-640913 GCA_040506275.1 Candidatus Thiodiazotropha sp. DIVDIV | reverse complement strand
TGTGGAGGAGGGTACTTTGTTTTAGTTTAAAAAGCCCTAGGTCGACACTCTGCAGTAAAACCAGACCACTTCCACTTTTAGTGAAAATTATCACTGCTGTCCCGTTAAGGGTTAGAAAAGAGGCCTGAAAACCAAATTGTTTTGTTACAATAGTTTCACCATAAAACATTGATAAAACAAAAAGATAATCAGGCCATGGCGCATAATAATACGGTATTTTCTCAACTACTGAAACTGCTTTCGAGACATGAATTTGAAACCTTGGCCAAACAGCATCATTCGGGGCGATCTTTTCGCACCGCCTCCCGTTGGTCTCAGTTTGTGACCCTGATGATGGCTCAGATATCTGGTCGTAATAGCCTACGGGATATTGTCGATAATATGTCAGCGCAAGCCCATCGCCTCTACCACTTGGGTAGCTATAAATTGTCTCGATCCAATCTATCCCGAATCAATAACGACAAGCCTTATAGTTTGTATGAAGCACTGTTTGGCAAGTTATTGCAGCGCTGCCAGAGTGTTGCACCCGGTCATCACTTCCGGTTTAAAAATCCGCTTTATTCACTGGATGCGTCCACGATCGATTTATGTTTATCGGTTTTCCCTTGGGCCGATTTTCGCACTACGAAAGGCGCGGTAAAACTTCATGTCGGGTTGAATCATGCCGGCTATCTACCTGAGTTTGTGACCCTAACCGAAGGCAAGGATCATGATGTTACGATCGGTCGTACCATCGACTTCCCCAAAGGCAGTATTGTTGTGGTAGATAAGGGCTATAACGATTACGCTTGGTATAACCAGCTGACAGATAAAGGGATATTCTTTGTTACACGGTTAAAGACCAACGCAAAATATCGTACTGTTGCACGCCAGTCCGTCATAAAAAGCAAAGGCCTGACCTGTGATCAAATTATCCAGTTCACTGGTACACAGACGGCGAAGAAGTGTCCGATCCATCTACGTCGCATTGGTTACAGAGATAAGGAGACCGGAAAGCACTATGTTTTTCTCACCAATAATCTCAAGCTATCAGCCAAAACAATTGCAGATATTTACAGGGCCAGATGGCAAGTCGAATTGTTCTTTAAATGGATCAAACAAAACCTGAAGATAAAATCCTTTGTGGGTTCCAGTAAGAATGCGGTTATGACACAGATATGGATTGCCTTGTGTGTTTATCTGCTTTTGGTGTTCATCAAATTTCAGTCAAAACTGGAGAAAAGCATGCAGCAGATTTTACGGTTATTACAGCTCAACCTGTTTGAAAAGCGGGAACTGATGGCATTGCTTAGGGAAGACCCTCCATGCGACAACCAAGTTCATGTTAATCAGATGGTTTTGTTTTGAAAGTTAACGGGACAGCAGTGGAAAATTATACTTCTTTAATAATCAGTTACCAACAGGACTCTCGATCTACCGGTGGTAGGTTTAAATCAAATAGCGATAGTTTGCAAAATCGATCACATTCACTCGATGTAGGTGCGTCAACAGCACGGATTCAAAAGCGTACTGTTGAGGGAACATCTGATCAGTTCGTTATTCGGAGCATGGCGGTTGAAATATGCCAGCTCTGCGTTGAAAAGCATCTCAAATGCCTGCCAGCACGTGCACTTCGCGCTTTGATTCGGTGCATTTCATCTCTCTACGTACTCAATCCAGAATTAATCAGAGGCACCTTAGTTGTATATACCCGCAATGATGATTTCTAGTTATCGGGCTTTTTCGTTTATACCAAGCATGATACCTTTGCATACCCACGATTGATCATCCCTCTTGATTGAATTCAGAATAATTATAAATCCAGATACGAATACTTTTATCTTAATTACCAGTAGGAGATTTTCCAATGAGTGAAAGAATAATAATGCGTACAGGTGAAGCCCTAGTTGCAGGTGGACCACCCTTCACCGCTGCCGAGCCTGAAGTCGTAATCGGTGAATTAGATGGCCCATTCGGTACAGCTTTTGCAAACCTGATGGGAGACCAGGTTCAAGGACACTCCCGTGTATTAGCTTTGATGAATACTGACATGCAAGTGCGTCCTGCAACTTTGATGGTCAGCAAAGTGACCGTTAAAAAGACAGCCTATACCAATATCTTAATGGGGACAGTCCAAGGTGCGATCGCCAACGGGGTATTGGATGCCGTACGTAATGGCACCATTCCTAAAGAAAAGGCAAACGACTTGGGCATTATCGTCTCTGTCTGGTTAAATCCGGGCATTATCACAGTTGAAGGATTGGATCACGAAGCGTTATTTGGTATTCACAGGGAAGCGACCCGACGTGCCATCGAAAAGGCTATAAATAATGAACCAAGCATCGATTATCTACTGGAAAACCAGGATAAATTGGTTCATAAATACTATCAAAAAGAGCTTGATGCCAAGAAATAGTCTCGATTTGCTTTTCGAGCAGGTCTAAATGGATCAACGGTCTATTCATTGAAATCAGTGGATAGGCCGTTTATTGATATAGTATCTCACTGCTATCCCGCTAACCTCATTAATACTCCATGCAACTGGTTGTTGATACTTATCTTGTATTACCGATAGTCTAGTTAGAGATCAAATCAGCAGAGGAGCTCCCTTTGGACCGGCTGAGTGTTACCAGCTTTTCAGCTTACATGGATTATATTCAATTCTTTCTCTTAAGCGGTTGTCATCCGTAAGACTCTTGAACCTGATAGTATTAGAGATATACTAAATTGGTATCCTGATTTGTTCACTCAATATTGCCGCCACCTATGACTGACCCTGATGATAGTGACCGGCTGAATAGGCTTGCCGAACAAAACGAACACCGCTCCTGGGCCGATTTTGGCTCAATAAGTTCTCAGCATCCGCTATTAAGTCGTTATGTCGCCACTTACACCTATTCCGTAGGCTGCTTGAGAGAGCAGGAGGCCAAACTGATCACACGCGCCTATCCTACTGTTATGACACAAATCTATTTTGAGTTTTATGGTGGTTTGAGTGAAATACGGGGAAAAGCACACGGTTTTAATCAGGGCGCTGCACATAAGTCCAAGGCGGATCAGATAAGCCAAGGCACTGTGATTGAGAAACGGACTTATATCAAACAGGGATTAGGTGGTTGGTTTGATATTTATCAGCTTGCGACCAAAGAACAAAGCCGTCCGATAAAAAACCTTAAAGTCGATCTTTATCCAATGGCGCTGTATGAACTTTTCCAATGCTCACCAAAGGAACTTGTTGGTGAAGATCTGCAACTGTCCGACCTGTTGGGCCATAACCGTACGATTCTGATGCTGGAAGAGATGGAAGCGGCCAACACTGGACAGGAGCTTATACGGATTGTTGAACGCTACTTTCTTCAACAACTTCAGCAACAGATCAACCAGCAGCGACTGGAGACCTATGACCCAAACCCTTCGACCAGGAGCAAACTGCATGCCATCAAGCCGA
Organism: Candidatus Thiodiazotropha sp. DIVDIV; assembly: GCA_040506275.1. GTDB lineage: Bacteria > Pseudomonadota > Gammaproteobacteria > Chromatiales > Chromatiaceae > Thiodiazotropha. The sequence continues at coordinate 637,486 of JBEVXD010000002.1, read as the reverse complement.
AGGGGTTTACGCCACCGCTTCCCAAGGCACAGGAAACTCTACCCGAACAAGCGCAGCGCCACCAGAAGAGTAATCGCTGGCTACAGAAGCGTTATACAGAAGTCTATGGCATGTCCTTTAAACAGATTCAAAGTAATCTAAGGTTTCAACGTACTCATCAGGAGTTATGGCAGACCCTGGCTAAGCATCAGCCGATCAGCCTGACAGAGCTTGCGTATCACAGCGGCTACTTCGACCAGGCGCATTTTATTAAGGACTTTAAGCGCTATACAGGCATGACACCGGGGCAGTACCTGAAAACCAATTTTGATCAGCAGAGCCAATATCTCTGGTATTGGTAGGGGCTTTTTATGGTGCTGACAACGCATTCCCAGAATTGCGATCAACGACACCCTGACGACGAAACAGTGACCACTGGTTCATAACAATCACCACTGCAAAGCCAATCAAAACAAAGGTCTGAATGCTTTTTGTTTGCTGAGTCATACTCAACATCTCCTGGGAGAGATTGACGATAAAGTGAAACAGAATCGCCACCAGGATACTGCGCTGATTGATGTGACACACCCAACTGATAATCACGCCTAATACTGCCGTTCCCAGATAAAAATTCACTGCATACCAGGGGCTTTGCTGATAGATCTCATACTGGTAGGAGTGATTCACCCATAAAAGGGGTAGATGCCACAAGGACCAAATCACCCCAAAGATCAGTGAGGCGGCCAGAAAGCTTCGTCCTTTCTCGAGACTTTCAAAGCCATACCCCCGCCATCCCAGCTCTTCAAAAACCGCAGCAACAAACAATAGGAGTAAGACTGGTACGAATCCGCTGCTGAACGAGAACGCCTCTGAGACCTGAAACTGCTCGATTGAGCCATCAAACGCCAGTGAAATCAGGATTGACAACACAACAGAAAGAGGCATGAGGCACAGGGATAGTAGAAATACCACTGGACGAACCAGGCGAATATTCAACAGGCGCTGAGTAAAGTCCCGTTTGATGCCTGATTCCGGTTGAAACCAGATGAAACCAATTGCAACAATGGCAGGCATCATTAAACCAATCAGCATGGGCAGCATAAAGTAGTCCATCCAATCTGGACTGAAACTCATGAAGCCCCCCACGCCCCATAATAAAAAAGTACCAATAAAAACCATCTGAAAGTAGTTTTTACCTTTGTAGTTAAAGTTGTTAGTCATTGTCTTCCCCTAAGTATTCGGCCTGTCGTTTTACATTCAAACTGTTAGGGCCTTCTTGTCGTCCTGAACCTACCTATTAAGGCGCCGTATTAATAAGAGAATTAAAAATTCAGAACTGGTAGAAAATACCGACGTAGGCCGACCACTGATCATGCCTATCAGTCAAAGGGCTCTCTTTGACAGCATTACTCGCCTGAATATATTCAACATTAGCAAGCAGAGTGATATTCTCGTTGATGCGCTTAATAACGTTACTTCCCAAAAAGATGGTGTAACTATCATCCGCACTATAATAAGAACGGGTGGAAGTCACCTCTTCACGGGTCACACCAAAGTAATAATCAGCTTTTTTGCTATTCCAGTATTCTGTGCCTGTATACCAGGAGAGCATATGGGCTTCATCCGTCCAGAAAGGTCGCTCATATTCAAACCGAGCGGAAAAGCCTTTATGAGTGTCAGAAATATCCTGCATCAATTTAGCTTTTGTTTGACCACCGGCTATGCTGACTTCATAGGCCAGACCTGCTTCCCAAGCCTGATCACGGTCAGCCATACCTTCTAAGGCATCACTATCATCAATATCACCACTGCTGTATCCATCAAAGGTACGACGGATTTCCAATGCCAGACTCTGACCCTCATCATCCTGAAAAAAACGGTAACCTCCATGTACTCCCTGCAGATAAAAGCGGTCATATTCAGCAATCACCAGGGGTAAAAGGTAGTATTCTTCATCCAAATCCTTGTAATAGGTGCTATTGACCGCTGTTACCAATCCTATCTGAATGTCCAGCTCAGCCAGTGAGGGTGCGCTAATTACTGTGCCAATAAAACCCATGAGGGCTGTGTAGAGTTTCAATCTTTGTACCATCATTTTTCATCCTCCATTGTTTACATGATGGTTAAAGGATAAGGCGGTGTAAGGGAATATAATTGTAAAAATGTGAACAGATGAAATCGTAGTTTTCTGTGGGACAATTTGATCATACTGCAGTGTCTCCAGATTAAATCCGAACTAGATTGTAGTTTCATTGAAGTCAGTTCTGAGGATATTTCCCGGGTGAGATGCTATTCAGGAGAGGGGGGGCGTTGTTATGAATCCGGCACCTTTAATAGGTAGGTTCAGGGCGACAAGAAGGCCCTTGAGCAAAGCGGGACTCGCAGGTAATGGGATATAAACTGACTTCTCCCAAGGCAAAGCTATTCAATTCAACACAGCAATCTGGTGATATAAGACAATCTGCCTCGTTAGCACTCCCTCCGGGTTGACGGGAAACAGCGATTCAATTGACCGTCACAGTAATCTTCTCCGACATCAGAACTGGATCATGGGGCTCGTGATCCTCATCTCCCAGTAATAATTGCAAGGTATGGGTACCGGGTGGCAGTTCCAGTACCGTTTCCGTCTCTCCCTTATCAAAATGCAGATGATTTGCATCCCGTGGAATAGGCCTATCCAGATCGGGTAGTCTATCCACATCAATCAGCAGATGGTGATGTCCGGCCTTGTGGCGGATTCTGCCTTTAGTTCCAGCTGGAGTTATACCAAAGCCCTCGATACCAAATTTCACTGTAAATGGACTTTCAACAATCGCCTCGTCCTCTATACCAATGAAGAAGACACGAGCGTCAGGCGGTGGTGTATGGGCCATAGTGGAAAATGGCCCCAGCAGGAGAATCAGAGCAAGCAATAGAATCAGCTTTCTATTCATGACGACACCTTTATATAGTGGCGAGCAAAGAGAGTAATCCTACATTCCTGGTTTGAATAACAACACCCCGTAACTTTCTTTAATCAATCAGTCCACACTAATGCAGTGTCTTATATTTAGGACACTTCCAATCTGGCTGACTCGTGTAAAAAAAGTCGCATCTAACCTATGAAAACCGAGTAGGTGATATTTTTGCTGGCCAAGTTCAGGTGGGTTTCCAATCTGGTGCGTCACCAACCTTCTCTAACAGAAAATCGATAAAGATCCTGACTTTCGCAGTCAGCACATTTGATTTCGGATAGACAAGCCACAGCGCTGTCAGGTTATCTACCTTATAGTCGGGTAGTACTCGGACCAGCGAGCCATCGGCGAGTTCTCGGTGAACACTCCATAGCGCATTCATTGAAATGCCCGCACCAGCGATAGTGGTCAACTTCTGAGACAATCCATCATCGATAATGAGCCGACTCCCGGCCAGTCGTGGATTGAACTGTGCAGTGGTTCCATCACTCCCAAGCAGCTGAATCGGTGACTTGTCCTTGAATGCAATCAATTGGTGGGTCGTGAGTTCATCGGGATCTGTAGGCGTGCCATGCCGATTCAGATAATCGGGTGAGGCACAGAGAATGCCTATATCCTCTGCAAGCTTTCGCCCTTTCAAGCTACTGTCCGGAAGTGCCGAGTAGCGCAGTGCAAGATCAAAACTACCCTGGATGAGGTCAAACTCCATATCGGTGAGTCTCAGGTCGAGACTGATCCCGGGATGCAGGGCCAGAAACTCAGGAAGAATAGGTGCGATATAGAGCTGGGCGAAAGTACTCGGGGCAGTAAACCTGAGTGTACCTGTCGCTGTCACATCTCCGCGTCCCAACGCAGCGTGAGCGGCATTCTCCTGTGCAAGAATCTCCCTGGCATAGGGCAGAAACTCTGCACCCTCCAGTGAAAGGGCGACCTTCCGTGTCGAACGACGCAGAAGATCAGCACCCAGTGTCTTTTCCAGTTTCGCCAGTTTGGTGCTGGCCACCGCTGGTGCCATACCCAGCTCGCGACCCGCTGCACTGATATTCAGCTTCTCTGATGCAAGGACAAATAACCGAACACTTTCGGTATCCATTCTATTATATCCAATTCGCGAATTATGAAATCGATTATAGGGTGTTTTTTTATATTTCGCGAACAACTATCTTCTCTACACAGCCAGACTAACTCGAGTAATCGAAAGAGGATTTCCATCATGAACATCAAAGAATCGATCTGCTGCATTGTTGCTATGTCAGCAATGCTGATCACCACATCAGCCTCGGCTGAATCATCGCACTCTAAGATCGCCTTTAATAACGGCATTGGTGTGAAGACAGCCAATCAGCCTGCAAACGGAGCCAAAGTAGCCTATCAGGTCAAGCTGCAGGGTGGCGAACTGGACGGATGCACCGTTGACATTACCGAGGCACTTTACGGCCGTGATGGCGGCAGTTGGGGAATATTTGATATCTCGGGCGACGTTAACTGCACCAGAGGCGCTTTCACCTATACCTCGTCGGGGGCCTGGGACAGTAACGGATTTCATGCGGCAGGTGACATCAAAGAGGGCAGCGGAAATGGTGATTTTAAGGGTCTCACTGGCCGTGTAGCCCAACTCGGTGGGGCAGCTCTTGCCGCAACCTCAGGCAACGGCACATTAGATATTTCCTACCAACTCGCAGTCGATATGCTCAACGACTGAACGGTTCTCTTTTTTTACACCTGATCATCCACTGATTGGAGAGACACAATGAAAGCAATGGTTCTCAATGAATACGGCACCGATGCCAAGTTTCAATTATCCGAGTTACCACAGCCTTCTGTAAAAGCTGGACACGTATTAGTGTGCATTGCTGCAACCAGCGTGAATACAGTCGACACCATGATCCATCAAATGGGTAAGGGGTTACCCCTTTCGCCTGATCTGCCAGCGGTAATTGGTATGGACTTTGCCGGAACTATAGAAGCTGTAGGAGAGGGGGTCACCGATTTTGCTCTGGGTGATGAGGTGTATGGCTGTGCCGGAGGGCTCGCTGATCTACAAGGTACATTGGCTGAGTACATGCTGGCGGACGCAAAACTAATTGCTCATAAACCGAAGACTCTTACGATGCGTGAAGCGGCAGCACTGCCACTGGTAGGGATTACCGCCTATGAAGGTTTAGAAAGAGCTGGTACTCATGCCGGACAGAAAGTTCTGGTTCATGGCGGTACGGGTGGTGTGGGACACGTTGCCGTACAGTTAGCCAAACATTTTGGTGCTGACATCTATTCAACCGGATCTGGCGAGAAGGCAAGGGAGATCATCGAAAAATATGGCGCCACTGCCATTGACTATAAAACAGAGAAGGTTGCCGATTATGTGGCAAAACATACCGCCGGTGCCGGCTTCGATGTCATTTTCGACTCTGTTGGTGGCGCCAATATGATGAACTCTTTTGAAGCGGCGGCTCTGAATGGACAGGTCGCCACAACAGTATCCTTACTGGAGTTGGATTTGACACCAGCTCATTTTAAAGGCCTGTCACTGCACGTTGTCTTCATGCTGATTCCAATGTTGTACAACCACAAACGGGAAGATCACGGAGCGATTCTAGCCAAGCTGGCTGAAGTTGTGGATCTTGGTGCACTTAAGCCATTGCTGGATGAAACACAATTTGGCATCGAAGAAGTCGGCAAAGCATACGATCGTCTGACCAGTGGAAAAGCCATTGGTAAGGTGGTGGTAGAAATCTAAGGCATTATCGGTATTGGGATCTCATCGGAGCATTGAGTTATTCATCTCATAACGAGAACAGATCCACCCACACCCGCTAAACTTTATACCTTGCATGACAAGGTTGAAGTTGTCCGTTTTCTGGGTAATTCCAGACCGTTATGGAGACAAAGATGAGAATTATAAGATATTTAAGAACGTTTCTATCACTTGCGCTTGTATATGTCGTATTTTCGGTCTGTTCAAGCATGCAGGTCGCAGCCGGTCCAATCAAAGAAGTCATCTTAGCTTCCGAGGTCAAATGGGAACCGCTCAACCCAGCACGTGGTGACAAGAGCCCGATGGCTGGTACGCTTTGGGGTGATCGCAAGGGTTCTGTGCCTACAGGCTTTCTGGTGAAGTTTGCGCAAGGATTCTCGTCACCTCCACATATTCACAATGTCTCTTACCGCGGCATCGTTATCAACGGCCTTATTCATAATGATGATCCCAGTGCTGCTGATATGTGGATGCCAACGGGGTCATTCTGGACGCAGCCAAAAGGAGAGGTACACATTACCGCGGCCAAGGACAGTACCAACGTAGCGTACATAGAGATTGAGAGCGGACCCTATCTTGTACTTCCGACTGAGAAGGCATTTGATAGCGGGGAAAGGCCAGTTAACGTGGATGCATCAAACATAGTATGGCTGGAAACATCCAACACAAAATGGGGTGATCAGCCGGGAGCATCAACCTCCGCCGATCAACCAAAGGTGGCCTTTCTCTGGGGTATTCCGCAAGGAGATCAATTGAATGGATCCCTAATTAAGCTTCCTGCCGGATTTACTGGAAAGATACATACTCACGGTTCAACCTTCCGCGCTGTAGTTGCCAAAGGTCAGCTGCATTACCAAGTGAGTAAAGTTGACAGCAAGACTTTGATGTCGGGTAGCTATTTCAGCTCTGAAGGAGAATCTGTGCATTCTGTTTCATCACAGGTGGATGAAGAAAGCACGCTCTACGTACGCACGAATGGCAAGTTTAAGGTTATACAATCCCAACTCAAAAAGTAGCAATGTTGGAACAGGAAGATAATGATGCTAAAGCATGTCGAAAAAGAGCAATTCCAATCCATCAACCGTGGATACAACACAGTTTTCCACATTAACAGGTTGACCCTTGGACTCGTGGTGCCACTGGAGGCCTATCCACATGGGCCGGTGCCATCGATGACTCGTCACATTGAACGGGTGCGTCTGGCCGAGGTGCTCGGTTTCTCCGCTGTTTGGCTGCGTGATGTACCATTCAATGTACCCTCATTCGGGGATGCTGGTCAGATCTACGATCCTTTCGTCTATCTTGGACTGTTGGCTGGCCAGACAAATCAAATAGCATTGGGAGTCGCCAGTATTGTTTTACCACTCCGTCACCCGGCCAGTGTTGCCAAAGCAGCGGCAAGTATAGATGTACTGTCAGGAGGGCGGCTCATCCTGGGTGTCGCTTCTGGTGATCGTCCGGAAGAGTATCCTGCTCTCAATCTGACATTTGATGATCGTGGAGACCGTTTTCGCGAAAGCTTTGAATATATCCAACGCATGTGGGAGCAGTGCCCAGATTTTAAAAACGGCTATGGCAGTCCTAAAGGTGGTATGGATATGTTACCAAAACCCGTATCGGGAAAACTGCCAATGCTGATCACTGGAGGTAGCCAGCAGGACCCTGATTGGATCGCACGAAATGGCGAAGGCTGGATAACCTATCCACGCCCAATTGGATCTCAGACGCATATCATCAATGGTTGGCGGGGGCGTATTGAGGCCGTTGGTGGCCCGGCTAAACCCGCAGTACAATCACTATACGTGGATCTGGTGGAAGACCCGGATGCACCACCTCAGCCTATCCATCTGGGCTTCCGCTCTGGAATAAATCACTTACGTTCATATCTGAAATCCCTGGAAGAGATCGGTGTTAATCACGTTGCTCTGAACCTACGCTTTAATCAGGCCGATATCGAATCTACGCTACAACGTGTTGCAGATGAGCTATTACCAGACTTCCCAGGGTGAGGAGATAAGATTATGCCAAAGACCATACTGATTACCGGTTCCACTGACGGTATAGGGCTTGAAACGGCCAAGGAGTTCTACTCCCAGGGACACCAGGTTTTGCTACACGGGCGCAACCCAACAAAATTGGCGGCGGCGGAAAAAATGCTCTCTGAGTCATCGGGTAGTGGGCAGGTTGAAAGCTACCTGGCCGACCTGTCCCGCATGGCAGAGGTGGAGAGACTCGCGCAAGCAATTTGCGAACGCCACAGTCGACTCGATGTCCTGATCAACAACGCAGGGATCTTGCGTACCAACGATACGGTTACTAGCGACGGCTTCGACATTAGGTTTGCAGTCAATACCTTAGCCCCCTATTTATTAACCCAGCGACTGCTGCCACTACTTGGACCTACGGCCCGTGTGGTGAATCTCTCTTCAGCAGCACAGTCGCCAGTTGACCTGGAGGCCCTGGCGGGTCGACGCATGATTGCAGATGACTTAAACGCTTATGCACAAAGTAAACTGGCCCTAACCATGTGGTCACGCACTATGGCGCTTTCTCAGAAGGATAAGGGCCCGCTCTTTGTCGCAGTCAACCCAGGATCGTTGCTTGCAACCAAGATGGTAAAAGAGGGCTTTGGCATGGATGGCAAGGATATTCGTATCGGTATGGATATTCTTATACGTGCTGTACTGTCCAGTGAATTCGAGAATGCTTCAGGAGCCTATTTCGATAACGATGTAGGTCAATTCACCTCACCACATCGTGATGCACTTGATGTAAGAAAATCGGAACAAGTGGTAGATGCAATCAAAGTGGTTTTAGCGAACATTGACGTTGAGTAGTTAATGAAGGGCCATTGTGTTCATCGATTGACTATTCTATAAAAGAAAAACGCTTAATCAACCAGAATACAGATAACAAGTTCTTGATACGCAAAGATCTAAAGATCTGGCCCAACGGAACTTATTAACCATTCCTTTCTGACATTCCCATAACCAAGGCAATTAATACATCAGGAAAGAGTCTGTCTCTAGAGGTTCTCGCTGAGGGCATAGAGACTGAAAAACGACAACTGATCCTAGTCGCTGAAGGATGTCACATTGGTCAAGGATATTTACTATCACGACCATTAAATGCTTCTGATATGGAAGAGAGGCTATTCATCAATCTAAGCAAGATATTAGTGCTTGATATCCATCATCTATTAATTTCTTCTTCACAAATCTTCTAACCCCATTCAGTTATTTCCACAATAACTTATATCAACCCGTCTGTCATCGGTTGGTAATAACTATTCATCATAATATCAATCACTTAAAAAATATTTCAGTTCAATATTTACACGGTGTTGAGTTTCGCACGAAATGTACTAAGCTCATCAATTGAACGGGATGTGACAGGGTAAATAACACCTGATAAAGAGGAGATAGACCCATGGGTATTCGGGTCGGACAGGTCGCCTTCTATGCTGGGCCGCAGGCCCATGGGGCACCAGACAACCTTGAGAGGGTGATTATCGACTTCATCGATCAGGCACAGAAACGTCTTGAGATTGCTGTGCAGGAACTTGAAAGCGAGCCTATCGCCAGGGCTATCATTGCAGCACGTCAGCGAAAGGTACTCGTTAAACTGGTCATCGAACAGAGTTACCTGAAACGCACACCCCCCAAAGCCGATCCCTGGACCCCAGGTGGCAAGAATGAGCCAAACCGAGAGGTTCACGATGCCATATTACGATGTAACATCGACATTAAGGTCGACTACAACGCTAACATCTTCCATCAGAAATTCATTGTACGGGACCGGAAAGCCGTTCTGACTGGTTCTACCAATTTCACCCCTACTGGTACAGGCAAAAATCTGAACCATATCGTGATCGTCGAAGATCAGAAAGTAGCAAAAATCTATGCTCGAGAGTTCAAAGAGATCCAGGAAGGAAGGTTTGGACGACGCAATGAAGGACATGATCCCCATCCGAAAGAACTCTCAGTCTCTGACATCCCGATCAAAATACTGTTCGCACCTGATCACAATCCAGAAATGGAGATCATGAAGCAGATGATGAAGGCAAGAGAACGGATCGATTTTGCAATATTCACCTTTGCAAAAAGCTCTGGGATCGACGATACCATGTTGCGCCTTGTGGATGTTAGCATGCCGATCCAGGGTGTTTTTGACAGTAGACAAGGCGCGCAGGATTGGTCGCCGGTAAGGACTCTAGCCAATCAAGGGGCAAAGCTTTTTGCAGCGGGGAATAAAAACGGGCTCGGAAAGGTGCATCATAAGCTGATGGTGCTCGATGACCAGGTTGTAATTGCAGGGTCATTTAACTATACGGGGCCTGCAAATCTGTTGAATGATGAGAACATTATTATCTTGGGAAGATTCGATGCATCAACACAAGTACAACGAGATGCTCAGCAGAAAGTAGCTCGATTTGCACGTGATGAGATTGAGCGGATTATTCATGATTTCGGACGTGAGATATGATAATGAATGAGCACACGCTATTGATACGAATGGAAATTAACAATTACCTGGATTGCCAACGGACTTTGAAGACAAAGATGAAGTGTCTGGTATCTGGCCGGGAATCATAAGGAATCAACAAGACTCAGTTTGGCCACCAACTGCTTGGGACACGGAGAGGGGCGTTTACACATGCTCCTGGAGCAAAGGAAATGCATCGATAGAGAAGTGAGAAAAACAATAATTAAATAGTAGTTTTGCGAAGACCTGAAATCCATCGCTTGAGATTAGTCGAACCTATACAACATTAGTCATCATTTTCTAATTCTAATACTTGGTAGACCATAACTGATACTTTACTTTGATTCCGGCAGGTATTAGAAACCCTAAACAGATAGTTCTCATTCTCAAACTCGTTAGACCATAAAGCATCACAGACAATAGTATTATCAGATGTCAATCCAAAAGCTTCTAATACATCTGCTGATCTTATAGTTACATGAGATTCACCACGATGACGGGCAGGTATCACATACCTCTTTCTACAATACTCTTTAATCTGTTGTTTGTTAACTGGCATTAAATTTATTTTGTCTACTAGGTTTTATGGATATACGTTAATGACAAGCACAAAGAGATTGCATAGCAACAATTGCAGACAAAACATTGTGATGGAGGGTGTGACTCATGAAGGTGAAACCTCTGTAATTCGGTTTAGTCACATTCCATGTGGATATAAGATAAAAACCAGTAAGCAATCAATACCTACAAATAAAGAGTTACCTGGAATTTAGAAAGATTCTAGATATAGGAATTATTACATAGTCAAAGCGATGTGTTGGCTCATTAAGAAAAGTATCACAATTTACCAACAATCAAAATCTAACTATTGATCCTAATCAACAAAGTGATTCATGATCTCTATTTCTTCTAATAAATTATTAATAGTGACGCCTATCATAAAAAGTATTTAGGTTTGATGATATGGAGAAACTTCAGCGTTAGAGTATTTTTGAATTTTTCGCATAATTCTAGTTTAGTCTACAGAGATCAATGTGAGTGGACGTAGGCATAAGAAATATGGAAAACAGTTAGGTCCTACCTGATATCATGACTTCACATAACATAATCATCTAACATAGTTATGGACATTGATATCTCAAGGTGTTCATCAAAGAACTTCTGGAACTAAAATATTTATATTTAGAATAATTCTAAAAAAAAAAGATACATCAATTCAAAAAATGAGAACCCGTTCATATTTTTCTTATCAATTTAATTAAGTGATTACCTTTGCACTTGAGATGTTGTTACATTCGCTACCTCAAAAGGAGTACGAATAATTCATCCTAAGGATTGGTTATCACCTTTGCGTGATAGCAATAAACGACATAGTTAAGATCATAGAACCCTCGTCTCTATTTGCGAGGATTAATCATTAGGGCGTTTTATTTTCATGTCACCAGAAGAACTTGTAAAAGATATCGATAAATTGGTATCTCTCCCCGAAGTATTTATTCAAGTTAACCAGATGATGGAGCAACCTAACTGCTCTTCTGAGAAACTTGCAGATATTATCTCTGCCGATACAGATATTTCTGCCAGACTCTTGAGGCTAGTAAACAGCCCCTTTTATGGCCTGAGATCAACAGTCGATACAATCTCAAGAGCAGTTACAATCGCAGGTACACATGAACTTAGAAACCTGGTTTCTGCAACAATTGCAGTTAGGTCATTTACTGGTATCTCAGAGAATTTAGTCAATATGGATGACTTCTGGCGCCATGGAATTACAACCGGTGTCATGTCACAGATGTTAGCAAGATACAGTAGTGTAATGCATAGTGAGCGATTGTTTGTGGCTGGTATGCTCCACGATGTAGGACGCTTGGCTATCTATCTTACTATTCCCGAGAAAGCCACAGAGATTTTGGAAATTACAGGTGGTGATGAGTGGGTCCTCGCTGAAGTTGAAGAGCGGATTTTAGGATTCAATCACATGGATGTCGGTGCAGCGCTGATGAAAATGTGGCATCTACCTGACAGCTTGGTATCTGTAGCCCAAAACCACCATACCCCTTCATATGCCACCACTTTCAAACTTGATGTGGCCATTGTCCACATAGCTCTGGCGATCGCACGTGGAGAAATGTCAGGCTTGTCTGTGGATGAGATGCTATGGGCAATTGAACCAAATATATGGGACTCTACTGGGCTTAGTCCAGAAATAGTTACCTCACATAAAGATGAGATGCTGAGAGTATCACTCGACACCATGAGTATGTTCTTGGCATCTACTGATCAAAAACGAGCATAAGAGAGAATTTGCATACTGATTGTTCATAATCATGCAGATGTCTCTAATTTGTGATTATCTATCCCCATTATCAATAATATATAGGTGTTAATCCTACACAGATGATTTTTTGCCGACTGAGTAACATTTATCTTTAAATAAACATGGAGGTGTTAACCGCAGGTATTTTGATTTGACTGTCATTGTGAGATTTATCAGACACATTATAATGTGCTTCAACCCTATGCAGACTATAGGTCTACCGACTGCATTGCAGGTTACGACGAAGCATCAAAGGAGTGTGAAGAAGCTTCAGAACCTGTTTCAAGCTACTGCAGTGGCTAAATCTTCTATTAATATTGCATATTCAGTTGCTTTATCAACAAACAACTGGCAATCATCCGCTCGATTATTCAGGACAACCCCCTCATCTATAAATTTTGATTTTCCTGCTGAGATTGGCAGAGATCAATATCTCTCCAATCGGGCTGCCCATACTGAAGGTTTTAATATGAGTATCTCGACAGTGATGGTAGGAGGTTTCCCTTTTTGGTACGGGTTAAAACTATACGCTGACTACTGCACCAGATATCAGCGTGATATAGGACTACCTGAATTTAAGGCATTGTACAAAGATCAGCTTTTACCTGGAACGATCGCATTAAGAGCGGCATCTTAAAGTGTTTAAACCAGCAAGTGATTTAAAGTTAGATTTTGGTACAAAGTTCGCAATGACAAAAGCGTACATCTTCTATTTTTTAAAGATATTTATTCCAGTCTCCCTGCTTTTCTGTACGATTTTCTATATTTTTAGCAAGCAAACTCAAAAGTATGAGCAACAGACTTTAAAATATCGTGAAGAATCTGCTTTAAAGAGAGCTAGCGATTTTACTTCAGTATTATTTAAGGACAAGTTGACCGATTTATTCTTACTATCAGAAGGTGAGACACTGAGAAAGTTTCTTCATAATGATAAAACTCTTAATTGGGTTCAAGTAAGCCGAGAGTTTTCGCTCTTTATACGTCGCAAAACAAACTACAATCAAATCCGCTTAATTGATATTAATGGTAAAGAAATCGTCAGGGTAAATAAAAAAATCGATGAGCCTGAGATTGTTCCCAAGCACAATCTTCAAGATAAGAGTGACAGATACTACTTTAAACAGTCAATAAATCTAAATCAGGGTGATATCTATATTTCACCTCTAGACTTGAATGTAGATCAAGGCGTTATCGACGTTCCGTTTATACCTACTATCCGATTTGCTACGCCTGTATACGATGGCTATGGAAAAAAACAAGGGATTCTGGTTATTAATTACACCCCTACAGAACTGCTCGAAAAAATCAATGCTATCTTTAAAAATCTACTCGGTGAAATATCCATGCTCAACAGTGATGGGTATTGGCTCATGGGTGCAGATGAAAAAAAGCTTTGGGGCTTTATGTTCGGTAGCAAGGAGACATTTGGAACTGAGCAGCCTGAGGTATGGAGTGCAGTACAAAAAAGTACAAATGGTGGATCAGTGACCACCAAAAACGGTGAGTATATATTTCAAAGAGCCTATCCATTGAACCGAACCTATATCGGAACAGTAGAGAATATAGAAATTAGCCCGGATGCCGCTCTACCACAATCTCAGGATCGCTATTGGGTCTATGTCTCACATCTTTCAAATCAGCTCATTAGTGAACTCTCTACAATACCTAGATATATATCTACAATCATATGTCTATTTCTGCTCACAGCTACCGGACTCTTCAGCGGCGTACTAGCCAATATTGGTATACAGAAAAAAACCACCTCAACTAAATTATTACAAGAAGCTACTACAGATGAATTAACAGGTCTCTCCAATCGTCGTGAATTAAATAAAATTGCAGAAATGGAGTTCAAAAGGGCTATCAGGTTCAATCGGGACTATTCGATACTCATGATTGATCTTGACCATTTCAAAGTCGTCAATGATACATACGGACACAGCATTGGCGATGAAGTACTGAAACATAATGCTAATATCTGTCTTAGCTCGACAAGAACAGAGGACCTGCTAGCTCGCTTTGGTGGTGAAGAGTTTGTTATGGTCTTGCCAGAGACGAACAAAGAGGGTGCACGTCAGTTGGCAGAACGAATCTGTCAAGATGTTAGAGATCAACCGTTCTATACAAATAGTGGACCAATCGCATTAACAGTCAGTATTGGTGTTAGTGGAATAGGGCATACCGATCTAAGTTATTTCGATATCCTTGAACGATCTGACAGGGCACTTTATCTTGCAAAACGAGCAGGCAGGGATAGGGTCACAGTCATCTAGGATTAGCTACTCTGATGCAATATTACTGCGGATATCATTTTCTTGAGAAAGCTTGATTCATCAACAAAAAGCTCAACGGAAAAATAGTGTGTTTTGCACGTGATGAAATTGAATGATTTTTTCAGGATTGTGGCAGTGCGATTTAGTGGATCTTCAATTAAGAATGTAAATAGCATATTTACATGCACTGCAGATCAGGTCTGAACTATTACAAATTATATCTCTTATTGAGTCAGGCCTGCACGGTTACGAACTCAGATCAAATCAACTACCCGTTTTCAAAAACGTATCTTGTTCGATAATTTCAGCAGGTTTTCTCTCATTCAGAGCCAGTGTCTCTAAGGTATAACGTCGTACAGCATGAACCAAGTCGAGGTCATCATCTAAAGAGTGACCATAGGATGGGATCAGTTCTTCCAGGCGTTGTCTTGCCTCACCTTGAACCAATTCAGGTAGACAGCTCTCGATTACATCCAACATGGCAGACACACTGACTGAAGCTCCGGGGGAGGCTCCCAACAGAGCTGCCAAGGAACGATCAGCCGTCTTGATTACCTCGGTACCAAACTGCAATTTTCCTCGTCCCTTTTTATCCAGTTTGATAATCTGCACTCTCTGACCCGCGGGGCGAAGATGCCACTCTCCTGGCTGCACCGAAGGCATAAATGTACGTAGCTGTTCGAGACGCTGGTCGCCAGAGCTTATTGCCTCTTTGATGAGATAACGCGTTAACGCCCAATGCTCTTTTGCTACCTCCATCATTGGTTTGAGATTGTGGGATCGAATCGAATTAATCAAATCAAAAAGACTACTCTTTTTCAAAAAGCGTGTAGTGAAACCGGCAAAGGGTCCGAAGAGTAGGGCGGGGCGCCCATCAATCACACGGGTATCGAGATGCGGTACCGACATTGGTGGTGCGCCAACAGGCGGCATGCCATACACCTTGGCGTTATGGGTCGCCGCTGCTTTTATGTTTTCACTAGCGAGCCAGATACCTGAAACAGGGAAACCACCATAACCTCGAACCTCATCCACGCCAGCCTTTTGCATCAGGGACAATGCACAGCCACCCGCACCAACAAATACAAAACGCGCCTCAATGGTTCGTGTTCCTGCAAGCGCGTGTTTGGTTTTTACATGCCACCGATCTCCAACCTTCTTCAATCCCAACACCGTTGTTGAGAGCCAATAGTCTACGGAGTCCTCATGCGCCAAATGTTCACCCATCGAGTGGGTCAACTCCCCGAAGTTGATGTCTGTTCCGTGTGCCACGCGTGTCGCAGCCATGGGCTGGCTCATATCACGATCAGCCATCATCAGTGGTAACCACTCCATTAAGCTAGCTGGATCATCTGCATATTCCATCTCTTCGAATAAAGGGTGGCTTACCAGTGCTTTCTGACGATTCTTTAGGTAACTGACGTTCTCTTTTCCCTCCACCCAGCTCATATGAGGCACAGGATTGATAAAGGCTGAAGGTTTAGAGAGTGCACCCTTGCGAACCAAACCGCTCCAAAACTGTAGTGACTCCTCGAACCGAGCATTTATCCCCAGCGCTCTTTCGATAGCAATCTCACCACTACTTTGCTGTGGAGTGTAATTGAGTTCGCAGTAGCCCGCGTGACCGGTACCTGCATTATTCCAGGCATGTGTACTTTCAGTGGCTAATGTTGCCGCTTGCTCAACCACGGTGACATGGCGGGAGGAATCAAGCTGTGTCACAAGCATTGCCAGTGTCTTGCTCATAATGCCGCCGCCTATCAAAAGAACATCTGTCTTATGCATCGTCATACGGCTGGCTCCAGATTCATCACATGGTAACTTCGGTAGGGTATAAATGCTGCGCTGCAATATAAGATAAAATTGTCGACATTTCACTATAAATAAAGCGATACATAACGTTGGAATATCCAATAATAGGTAAAATTGTCGACATAACACGTTATATTCAACGATAGAGGCAGATTATGAACCGATCTTTACCACTCCTAATGCATGGTTATATGCTAATTGCTTGAATGGGGTACTCTTTTGGTGAGTTGCCTTGTAGATGGTTTACAAAACAGCTGAGATGGTATTGAGAAATCCGACTGTGTAACTCTTCAGTTTACATGTAAGTTATTGATAAGTAATTACTATTATAAATAGACTAGGTGATACACAACGTTATAAACACTACTGTTGCCGCTTAAAATAATCCATCGCATTGTTGAAACGCACTTTTTGGGCAATTTCCGTTGGTAGCTGCTTTAACCACTCACGGTGAAAGCCTAGGAAACGTGATAGATGCTCCCAACCTGAATCAGGTTCGTCCCAGGGGTTGAGTTGCTCAACAGGCCAAACCGGATCAGAACCGATCATGAATCGGTCAGCGTATTTAATCACTAAATCTCGCCATTCGACTTTTAGCACACCCATTTCATCCACAATAGGATTACCCACATGCCGCCATGGATCACGAGCAGACAGCTCTACACTCAGATTGGCACATTGGCTTAATGCACGCGCCACCTCGCTTGGCGGTAGAATAGAACCGGCATGCGCCCACAGAAAACGGGTTTTAGGATATGCACTACAGAAGCCAATTAGATAGTCGGCCCTCGAAAATTCCGTGTGTACAAGTACAGGCACATCAAACACCGCAGCAATTTCAAAAAGACCGGAGATATTCGGATTCTTCCAATCAGTTACAAAGCCGCTGATCATGTGCAGTTCACCAATACCATGGTAGCGCCCCGATTCCAGTGCAAGACGGACACGCCCAACTAACCCCTTATCGTGATACCAATTCGACCAGTCGATAGCGCCTTTATAAACCCCATAAATAGGTACCACGATATCAGGTGCCAACTGCTGCAGTTCAAGCGCCAGTTCCGGTGGAGTACCGGTAACAACCGCTAACGTGACATGGTTGTCACGCAAGATTTCAACGGCCTGTTCCGCTTCCGTAACCTCTTTTTGATTCCACTTCCAGTGTAGATGGATATCCGCCAGCTTAGTCAGCCCATCGTCGCTGATGCATGTAGGTGAAATAAAAGTAAAGAATGAAAGTAGGGTAGTTACCGATAGGTTTTTAAATAATCTGGACATAGCATTTTGTATCTATGGTTCCGTTTCTTACGCGCTTGACCACTAGAAATAAACTACTGTAGATAAATTTTCGTCCACATACGGTATATTAGTGGATATAGGGAATAATGTGTGGAATCTCATTGGTCAGGGATAGAGGCCTGAATGTGGAAACCATATATGCCCCTATTTTTTGAATGGGCATCCCTGAGGCCTTGAGGTGAGTCTTTCAGTAGTACTCGAGGAACCATGATCTAGGCACCAAGACCCATTCCGGCCAGCATTAGCGCCTCTCATCACTCTTCCGCAGCCCGAAGTAAAATCTTTGATTACATCGAGATGTTCTAAAGCCTTGAACACAGGCAAGTCTACAATGTATACATCATTTCATGAGACTGGAAAGCATCCTGAGAACAGGAGGCGATTCAGAATCGGTCAAGCGTACTGTGGATAACATCAAGAGCCATATCCAGTTCGGAGAAAACAATCATATGAGTAACAGTGCCGCAATCACTCTACTTCCAGACTATTTTCCAGAAACTTTAATACAGCAGGCAAAGGTTCACCTGTTGCAACCTGGAGAGTACCTGTTTCGAGTTAATAAACCTGTTGAAGAGATATTTTACCTTCAATCAGGTGAAATCAAGGCTGTTCGCTATTTGGTAGATGGCACGGAAGTTATTATGTTACGAGCAAGAGCGAACGAGATACTGGGTGAATCGACGATGGCTGTCGATCATTATGTTTGCGATGGCGTTGCGTTGAGTGATTGCAAGGTATCCAGGATTCCTATGAAAGTGATAAAGCATGAGCTTGTTACAAACCCTGACTTTTCTTTTCAGTTCATGTTGGCAATTGCAAGAACTTCACGGCAACAGTGCTCACGCTACGAACGTTTGCGATTGAAAAACGCGGCTGATCGGGTCCTACATTACCTGCTATGTGAATCTAATTCCGATCGCACTATTCACTACCCTACACACTTGTACGAATGGGCCCATGAGTTGGGTCTGCAAAAGGAAACCCTGTACCGCACACTCGCATCTCTTGAAAAAGATGGCAAGATCAAACGTGCTGATAGGTCAGTCCGCCTGCTCGAATAGGTAGCGTATGATCGGAATCATATAAGGCTGTCTCACTATCTGTGACGATTCGAACTCCCAACAAGATGAGGAGTTCATTATGAAGAAAGTCACTGTTGCCAGTGCAATACTGGCAATTTCCATGTTTTATGGCAGTGCACAAGCCGGAAACAGTCTCTTGAAAGAGACTGTCACCGAGACTCTGGCTTTAAAAATTGTAGGTGAGGTTAACGAAGGTGGCTATAACCTGATCAGTGTAGCTGAGATTAAATCAATGCTTGCTGCAAAGGAAGATTTTGTATTAATCGATGCTCATCCAAAAGTTGAATATGACCTGGCTTATATTGATGGCGCCATCAATATTGGCTTCAAATCCAAACGTGCAGGGAAATGGGAATTGGATGCGGAAGATGGTCATACCCAAGCTGACTATAAAGCGGCCCTAGGCTCAGACCTAAACAAAAAAATCGTCATTTATTGCGGATTTGTAAAGTGTGGGCGTTCCCACAATGCTGCAATGTGGGCGAGATATTTAGGTTATAAAAACGTCTATCGCGCACCCGGTGGAATCTCTGCATGGATGGATAGTGGTTTCCCTTACAAAACCAAAATCAAATAAACCATATCCTAAACAGGAGAGATGAGATGGTGAAATCTATTATCCAAAAATCAACGCTTGCTGTAGCAGCGAGTGCAGTTATGTCTATACCTGCCATTGCCAATGACACTCAAGCCAAAAGTAGTGATGATATCTTCAAGGCTTTTGGTCAAGTTAATGTATCTATTGACAACTCTTCAGAGAATGGCCCAGGAGCTGAAGAGGGAACCAGTTTCAAAAGTAATTCCTCACGCCTTGGAATGATGGGAAGCATGAAGACCTATTTGGAGGGAACAAAACTGATTTACAAAGCTGCTATTCAGTACGAGAGCGTTGGTGAAAATGATCAGAATTTTCTGTTCCGTGATGCACTTGTTGGACTTAAGAATAAAAAGCTGGGAGCAGTTCGTTTGGGTCGATTAACGACAGGCTATAAGTCTAGTTACACGAAAATTGACCCTTGGACTGACCATATTCTGCAGGCACGACAGAGTGGACAGCAAGGTGCATCAAATCTGAATGCCAACTATTTTAATAATGCTATTGATTATACCTCGCCGAAAATGGCTGGCTTCCAGGTGAGTGCTTTTTATTCCATGCTTCCGGATGACTCTTCGGAGCGTCTGCATAACGCTGGAAAACTGAAGGATTACAAAGGGGGTAGTGCCACTGGTATCGGTATAAAATATTTTCTAGAAGGTCTCCGCCTGACAGCAGATGTACTAGATGTTGATGCAGACGACACCGGCTCACTAACGAACGGTGCTGCACAGAAAATAGGCGCCCAGTATAAATTCAAGAATGGTTTGACATTGGCAGGGCACTATGAAGACGTAACAGAGCTGAAACTGGGAACCAATATCTGGGCCCATGCTTCGTATAAGGTTGGTAAACATGGCTTGGTGACTGCCAGCTACGGAATTAACGAAGGTGATCCGAGCGATAATGTCTATACATCTGACACCAAGGGAGATGCGACCACTTGGAGCATTGGTGGGAAATATATGCTGACAAAGAACTCAGCGTTGATCGTTGGCTACAATGACCACGACAGGGATGGGGGAGATGATGCTCAAACCTTTACTGTTGGCATTGATGCAAAATTTGGTTACTAAAGCGTAACTCATAATTTACTACTGTGCGGCATTCTTTCTATAGAATGCCGCGTTCTATTGATGATAGGTAAATATACTCATGAGAGAGTTTCACTCAATATTTTTTATATTAGGGATATTCCTCTGCTTACCAATTGCCAGAGCAGAACCAACTTTTCTGGTAGATTCAGAATGGCTAACAGAACATATTGACGATGAGGCACTGGTTATCCTGGAAGTACGCTATCACCCACATCGGTACTTCACCGTAGGCCATGTACCTGGCGCTGTTCAGGTGCAACGATTCAAGGATCTGGGCGATAATGCCGCCAGTCCGTTGATGCGTTTCCCACCACGCGAGGTTTTCCAACAACGACTGCGCAGCTGGGGTGTTAACAACGATTCTACTCTGGTTCTTTACGATGATTCCAATACAGCGCTGGTGTCGCGCCTCTATTACTTACTTGATCTCTATGGCTTCAATCTGTCGCAAGTTAAAATTCTCAACGGCAGTACCACTGAGTGGAGCGCATTCGAAGAGTTAACAAAAGAAGCTTCACCTCAACCTCCCCTCGGCAATGTGACATTGCAAGAGGCAAACCCAGCGCTTCATGTTGAGTGGACAGAGATCTATAACGACGTGGTCTCACGACGTGATCCAAATGTGATTCTGCTTGATGCTCGTCCTCATGATATGTACACAGGCAAGGTGATCAAACACTCCATTATGGGCGGTCATATTCCGGGTGCAGTCAATGTTGTCAGCCTGGATGGCACCAGCGCACAGAAATGGAAAGAGGATGAGGAGCTGACGGAACTGTATGCTTCTATGGACCTCAACAAAACCATTTATGTCTACTGCCACGATGGCTTCCGCATGAGCTTAGCCTATATGCAGCTGAAACACTTGGGTGCCAAAGATGTACGCCTCTACAATGGCGGTTGGTCACACTGGGGCAACCGCTTGACCTTGCCTACAGTTGTCGGAGAAAAACCTTATGCAGGTGACTATGAACTATAAGCAGATAATCCCGGCAGTTTTACTAGTCATATGGAGTGTTACGACACAGGCATTTGAACTACAGCCAGTAAAAGTAGCAGATAACATCTGGGCGTTAGTCGGAGAGATCGGACCACGCACTGCGGATAACCATGCATTAAACAACACACTGGGTTTTGTCATTACAGATGCAGGCGTGGTTCTGATTGGATCAGGAGCGACGCCAGCAGGCGCTCAACTGATCGAACAGAGTGTAGCTCGTATCACTGGACAGCCGATCCGCTGGGTGATCAATATCGGTGCTCAGGATCACCACTGGATGGGTAATAGCTATTTTAGCGACAAAGGAGTCGAGATCATCGCATTGGCTCGCACCGTAACGGCTCAAAAGCAACATGTAGAAGACCACATGCGCCGTTTACAGACGCTAAATTCTGATGAAGCCGCAACCGTTCGTCCCACATATGCCATGCGGACAATCGAGGCAGATCAGGCAGATCTGAATCTGGGAGGGGAGAAGTTTCAGTTGAAGTGGCCCGGAAATGGACATTTTCCTGGTGACACCATCGTATGGATCCCACAACAGAAAATTGCCTTTGTTGGAGATTTTGTATTCAACGACCGCATGCTAGGCATTCATACCTTTACGCCCGTAATGGAGTGGAAGCGATCGTTTGAGGAGATCGCATCCCTGGACCCTGTCTCAACGATCCCAGGTCATGGGTTTCCCGATACTTTCGCAAAGGCACAGCGTGACACTGGTGATTACCTCACTTTTCTGGTCGAGGGTGTTAGTAAGGCACTGGAGGATTGGAAAGATCTCAGTGAAACCACCGATATCTTGGGCGAAGCGCCTCAATTCAGGCATCTAAAATTTTACGAAGGATGGCACAGACGCAATATCAACCGTACCTATCTGCAGCTGGAGTCTGCTCAGTGAGCAGAAATTGTGAACTGACCGTGACACTTACGTGATATTTGTTTTCAATAATTGGGTTGCCACCTTGGTAAAGCGCCAAGGTGCATATGATTTTAAAAACAGCTTTTAGCAGCCTAAGGAGATTTCCATGATTACACGTAGAAAGCTAGCCTCACTTGCATTGGCCTCTACCGCCGCAACCCTGTTTTCTGTAGCCCCGATGACATCGGTCCAAGCGGGCAATGAAGCCAATGTGCACTGTTTTGGTGTTAATAAGTGTAAAGGGCACAATGATTGTAAAACCGCGAATAATGCCTGTAAAGGTCATGCAGCTTGTAAAGGTCAAGGCTTTGTGAGTATGTCTAAGCATGCCTGTGAAGAGATAGGCGGCTCCGTCGATAAACCGAAGGGATAAGTCAAACAATGATGGACTGGTGCACTGTCCAAGGATAGTGATACCAGTTCATTAATTGCGTAAATAATTATTCTCTGGAGATGGGTTGTGAGCGAAGCTGATGGCAATAAAAGGCCTTTTCTCGGTTATGGATTGGGTCTGCGTAGGCAACATTACGATGAGGTGCTCGATTCAAAACCGGATGTGGACTGGTTTGAGGTTATATCTGAGAACTATATGGTGGAGGGGGGTAAACCGCTCCATTACTTGAACCGAATACGCGAACTCTACCCGATAATGATGCACGGTGTGTCGCTATCGATTGGCAGCATCGAACCACTTGATTACAGCTATTTAAAAAAATTGAAGGCGTTGATAGGGTGGGTGGAGCCTATGTGGTTCTCCGATCATCTATGCTGGACAGGAATCAACAAGTTAAACATGCATGACCTATTGCCATTACCTTATACAGAGGAGGCAATCGATCATGTTGTAGAACGCATTACCAGGGTGCAGGACTATCTGGGCCGACAGATGTTGTTGGAAAATGTATCGAGTTATATCAGCTACAGCGAATCACAGCTCAGTGAGTGGGAATTTTTAGCAGAAGTTGTGGAGCGTGCTGACTGTCTGCTACTGCTAGATATCAATAATATCTATGTCAGTGCATACAATCATAACTTTGATCCCCGCACCTATTTACAAGCAATGCCTAGTGAGCGCATCTATCAGATTCATCTGGCGGGCCACACCCAGGAGGAGAATCTGATTATAGACACTCACGATCATCCTATCGCAGATCCGGTGTACGAATTGTATGCTGATGCAATACAACGCTTTGGTCACGTCAGCACCATGATTGAAAGAGATGACAATATACCGCCGTTAGCAGAATTATTGTGTGAACTGGAACGTGTACGGGAGATCGGTGAGACCACTATTACCGAACAGGTTGCTTGAGTGATAAAGATGCAAAATCTTGAAGAATTACAAGCCCGCTTCCAGGGATTTATTCTGGATCCGAGAAACGATGAACAGAATGCATGGGTAAGCAGTGCAGGGCGTGCAACACCGGCATATCAATTGTCAGTTTATGCAAACGCCTATACATCCCGCTTAAAGGAGGTATTAATGAGTGATTATCCTGCAGTCAATATGGCAATCGGCAGTGACCAATTCGATCTTCTTGCGGATGGTTATATCCAACAAAACCCATCACATTCCTTCACGCTTCGTGATTTTGGTCGTCGATTTAGTCACTATCTTTGCGAGAAGGTTGATACTGATCCCGCCTACCATAATATGTCGTGGTTGCCTGAACTGTCGGAGTTTGAATGGACGCTGGGAGAAGTGTTCGATGCCGCTGATTGTGAATGTTTTGGAGAGCAGGGGATGGCTTCAGTCCCAGCTGATGAATGGCCACTGTTGCGATTTGAATTCGCGCCATGTGTCGGTCGGCTCGACCTGAAATGGAACGTTCCTGCGATGTGGAAAGCGCTCACAGCTGATCCTCCGGTTAAGATTGATGCAATACAGGAGACGAATCCCAGTGGTTGGTTGATCTGGCGCCAGGATCTGGTGACACGATTTCGTTCTCTTGAGCCAGATGAGCAGTTGGTGTTCGATGCTCTTCGGAACGGCGGAACATTCAACGATGCATGTGAGTTACTGGCAACCCGGATAGATATGGAAGCCGTCCCAATGAAGGCTGCAGGCCTGTTGAAGGGCTGGATCAATCAAGATCTGATTGCAGCTCTGAAATAAGCATCCATTTGAAACCATTAATGTCATGAGCTGGTCTCTGATCGTTACCTTATTTACCCCATGGCCCACTTGGCACATGCAGTACCACTGAAGTTACTTGATACAGAGCTACGATCCCTCCGGCTACAGGTTTCCTAATGCATTAAACTACTTGTCCAGATATCGCGATGCATCTTCCAGGCATTGCCATCATACTTCCAGATCATGATGCCCTTACCCTGGTCTACCACAGCTTCTTCGGCATCGAACATAGTGTAGCGACTCACCTCACTGGCCGATTAACTTTCCTTTGTTCCAAGGTGCTATATCACTATATGCATGATTATTATCCATTTCATCTATCCTTCATAAGTTGTTGTGTTTAATGAAGAATATAGGCATATAGATGGATATTTCATTATTAATGGCTAATTTAAGGCTAGATTACGGCTCATTTTTTTGTTGTTTTGCGGCCAGTTATCGGCTAATTTAAGGCTATGAAGTGGACACCTAAATACACTATTAGCAATAAGCTTCTCTCGACAATTCGTGAAATAGGAGAATCGTTGGGTGAACTTAAATCATTTCACCTAAGTGATCAGGATTTGGCGAAACTGGAGATTGAAGCAAGAGAATTGTCGTCCTATGCTTCCACCAGTATTGAGGGTAACCCTCTACCTCTGACCGATGTAAAGCGCCTGTTAAAGACACAAAAAGAGAATGTGCGTAATACTGAGAGGGAGGTACTTAATTACAATAAAGCTTTGCAATCTTTATATGCCGACGTGCGTTCCGGCAAGTTCAAACTGGATATAAAGACGTTGGAAAAAATCCAGAAACAGGTGGTTACCGGCTTGATGGACAATCCTGCACATTGCGGCGCTTTGCGGGAAGCTCCGGTCATTATTCGTAGTCCACGAAAAATTGACGAAATTGTTTTTATTCCGCCTGATAGTAAAGAGGTTAGGGGGCTCATTAACGATTTGTTCAAATTTATTGAAGGCAATATCGGGAAAATAGACCCCATCATTTTGGCAGGAGTTTTTCACCGCCAATGCGTGGTTATACACCCTTTCATTGATGGCAATGGCAGGACAACAAGGTTGCTCACGACGGCTATTTTGGGGAAAGCCGGACTGGATTTGTTCGAGATATTCAGCTTTGAGAACTATTACAATCGTAACGTCACGCGTTACTTTAAGGCTGTCGGGCTTGAAGGTGATTATTACGACCTAAAGGATAATATTGAGTTTTCGGATTGGTTAGAGTATTTCGCGGATGGCATCCTAGATGAGCTTCGTCGTATACGAAAAGCTCTGCCGGAGAAATCTGGACCTAAACCACGGTTAGAGCCTCATCATCGTCAAATTCTGGATTATATTGAAAAACATGGCAGTATTACGCAACGTGAGTACGGCAGCATATCTTCGCGCAGCCTCGCCTCAAGAAAGTTGGATTTTGATAAACTCGTTAAGCTAAATCTCATAAAGGCGGAAGGCACAGGGCGTGGTACGTATTATGTTGATGTCTCATAAAAGAATGTCCGCTCAGGCCGTGAGCCGACTCTGAAATAGACATTTCCATATCAGCTAATCGAATAATCGATACATAATGTGTTGAAGTCACACTTAGTGCTACAAATTTATGGTTCTTGTTTATTTACAAACATACTTGGACGTCCATACACTGGACGTCCAAGTAAGAATGTAAATGGAGTGATGCCTAACTCATTGAATTATTTAAGTTGCACTCAAAGTATCTTTGTAAAAAATAGCACAACACCATCAACCTGTGTGTGATCTTGGGTCTCCAACTATTTTTGTCAATGATATGACCAGTGAGTGCATAAGAATTTACCCATCGAATTTTAAATTCAATTGATAAGGGTAATATGCTCTGGTGACTGCCAAAAGCTATCATAATGTCTAACAGACATGGGGTGCGATTGACCTGATTGAAAAAAATGGACTCGGCTGTTGACTGTTGCCACTAATCCAAACCGATGTAAAAGGCTTTAAGGTCAAAAATGCGGAGCTTTTTTCTTCAGTATTGATTTCCTGCCGTTTTTTACCGTCCTCCTCCGAGGCAGAAAGTATTGTGCTATAATCTGCGCAGCTATCAAGCCTAGTGGGTAATTTCCACAGCAACCCAACCTTAGTCGGGACTACTCGTTGACATACGGCCAATTCCGGTCGCACTATCCTGTCGCCTCCTCTGAGCCTCACCTGAGGTATTACAATGTTCACCGTCCCGTTGTACGCGCGATCAAGCGCGCCTATATCCTATTCTGTCCCTGCCACCCATAACGACAGGGTAAAGTCCAGTCTACCTCGAATCAGTGACGTCATGCAGCTGGGCTCAACTGCCATCGTCTACTGCGAAGCCAATTTTGGTGCTATCGACGGCAAAACGGCCAACGGGCTCGTTCGGCGATCGGAACGGTATAAGATACTTTCGGTCATCGATAGTGAAAAAACCGGCCTCGACGCCGGCATGGTGCTTGACGACAAGCCCAACGCCATTCCCATCTGCCGTGACCTGGCCAGCGCACTGACACAGGCAGGTACAGTGCCAGATTACTTCATCTTCGGAATGGCTCCCTCCAGCGGCATGCTATCGATTCACGAGCGCAGTCTGATTCTCGAGGCGATGAGTCATGGTATGAGCATCGTCAACGGCTTGCATGAATTTCTCAACGACGATCCGGTATTCAAAGCGGCTTGTGAAGCGAATCAGGTAGAGATCCTAGATATACGAAAACCCCGGGACAAAAAGGAATTGCGCATGTTCAGCGGTGCTATCGCCAAGGTCACCTGTCCGCGTATCGCTGTGCTTGGTACCGACTGTGCTATTGGCAAGCGAACAACTGCCGTTATTCTGACCCAGGCTCTCAATGACTGTGGAGTGAAGGCCGTGATGATTGGGACAGGCCAGACCGGTTTGATCCAGGGGGCTCGTTTCGGCATTGCACTTGATGCAATTCCCTCACAATTCTGTGCCGGCGAGTTGGAAGCGACCATCGTTGAAGCGTTCGAATTTGACGATCCAGATGTCATTATCATCGAAGGGCAGGGGGCGCTAAGCCATCCGGCTTTCTCATCTACATCCTTCATACTTCGTGGCAGCTGCCCTAGCGGGATTATTTTACAGCACGCACCAGGTCGAAAAAATCGCTGTGACTTCGAAGACATGGAAATGCCGACACCGGCCGCTGAAATCAATCTCCTTCAGGTCTTCGCCGATACCAAGGTCATCGGTTTGACGATCAATCATGAGAACATGAGTGACAACGAGGTCAACGAGGCCATCTCAGAGTATGAGGATGAACTTGGTATCCCTGCCACAGATGCACTGATCCGGTCACCCGATCGACTGGTGGAGATGGTTGTTTCGGCATTCCCTGAACTCAAGGAGAAACTCCCTTCCGCCGCATGAAGCCTGCACCACGGTTGGAGATCGACCTTGCCAAGATCTACCGCAATGCTCACACACTGGTTAAACGACTGGCCGGTCTTGGTATCTCTGTCACCGGTGTCACCAAGGCGACACTAGGCTCACCTGAGATTGCGGCAGTGCTGTTAAAAGCGGGTATCAGTTCCCTTGGCGACTCCCGCATAGAAAATATAGAAGCGATGCGTCAGACACTACCATCCGTATCAATGACGCTGATTCGCTCTCCTATGCTTAGTCAGGTGAGACGGGTCGTCAAACACGCCGACATAAGTCTCAACACTGAAATGGAGGTCATCAGGAGGCTCTCGCTCGAAGCGCAAAAGGCAGACCGTACCCACGGAGTTTTACTCATGGTCGAATTGGGTGATCTCCGAGAGGGCATCCTGCCCGCTGACCTGATCAATTGCGTAGCCGAGACACTAAGCTTGCCAAACATCGCTTTCAAAGGTATCGGCACTAATCTCGCGTGCCGTAGTGGTGTCTCGCCCGACGTCAGCAACATGTCGTTGTTATCCAACCTTGCAGAGACTATCGAGTTAAAATTCGGCCAAAAGGTAGAGATCGTATCGGGCGGGAACTCTGCCAATATTGAGTGGGCGTTCAGTCACACAGATACTGGGCGAATCAACAATCTCCGTCTGGGTGAATCGATCCTGCTCGGTTGCGAACCGCTCAATCGCACACCCATTATCGGGCTTCACACCGACGCTATCACGCTGATCGCCGAAATAATCGAGTCGAAAATCAAGCCCTCACAGCCATCGGGTGAAATTGCACAAACTGCATTTGGTGAGAAGCCTATCGCAGCAGACCGTGGCCATATCATGCAAACCATCCTGGCCGTCGGCATACAGGATATCGATCCGGATGGTCTGCAATCGTCAGACGGGACCCGCATCCTTGGGGCCAGCAGTGACCATCTCATCTTAGAGTCCGTACGAGGCGATCTGTCCGTCGGCACAGAAGTAACTTTTCAGCTCAATTACAGTGCCTTGGTGCGTGCCATGACTTCCCCCTTCGTCAGCAAGAAGCTGAAACCCTACTGAGAGGGGACCTGGAAGAGAGGATGAAAACGCGTTAGCTGCATAGCTTACGTGGACCAGGGTAAGGTGTGCTGTAACGCTGGTCGCCTGATTTACACAAATACTATGGAAGAGGGGGCTGATTTATATCTTATTAATCTTAATAATTATAACATTTAACATAATATACATTATGCACATAATCTACTGTCTTTTGATTTGTGCAAATATCGTCTTGATGTAGTATGCTTCCAGTGCAGTTAGCGTTTAGCCTTTCTCTGTGGTGAACATTTAGCTTTCCTCTGCAGAAAGTGTTTAAACCCTTCCTGTGCAGTAGAAAGTGGTTAGCTTCCTTTAATCCTGTTAAACCGCTTTCTCCAAAGTAAAGTCGGAGACACGTTGGCTCGATCTTGTCCACCGAGCTAACACCTAAAGCCGCTGTTCACTGTAACGTTTCTGTTATGGTTCAGCGGCTTTTTTAATCGGTCATGGAAAAATTATTGGTATTTCTCCACCTAATTGTCAAGAAATTTCTTCTGAGCAATGATCAAATGCGAATTTGGATTTGGCAGTGAAGCCAAGCCCAAATCCTTTTCTGGGTTCATGATGATCATCCCCTTGACCGTCGAACTTTTTCGATCGCCCTTGATGTCATAGGTCCAGATGTTCTGTCCCTGCTCCGTTTTTTTGTTGATCTTCAATCGTTGAAATTTACTTTGAACCTTTTTGTAATCCGCACCGACCGATTGCGCAAATACTCGGAAAATTCTGGGACTGACGATCAAGAGACCTTCTGGGACTGTATGGACCATCGCCTTAGCATTGTTGATCTCGAGCTTTCCTGTCTTGACACCTTTCGTCAGCCAGGTAAAAAAAGACTTGGCGAGATTCTCAACCGGCACCGATTCTGACACAGCTTCTTTGTCGAGTGCTGCCGGCGCCGATTGAGAATCTTCAGCCCTGGGATCCGGAGGCACATCATCATCTATATCCGAATAGGATTCTGACACATCCGTTGCAGTTACTGCAGTAATAACCGTTTGTTTGTCGACGACAGAATCTGAGGATGCCTGTTCAAGATTTTGAGAGATGGGCGGTGTGTAATCGAGAGTCTGTGAGGTTGATGGTGATTC
Source organism: Candidatus Thiodiazotropha sp. DIVDIV (assembly GCA_040506275.1). Taxonomy (GTDB): domain Bacteria; phylum Pseudomonadota; class Gammaproteobacteria; order Chromatiales; family Chromatiaceae; genus Thiodiazotropha. The sequence continues at coordinate 607,216 of JBEVXD010000002.1, read as the reverse complement.
TGCACTTTTGCCGTCTTCCAACACGATGTGGACATCGATTTCTGTTGCTGGCCCTGATCCAGCTCCCCACAACTTGGAAGCACGTACACCAATACACGTCAGTGATTGTTCCCAATTACCAATTTTAATGGTGATTTTTCTCGAGGCTTTGCCATCACTGGAAGCATTCAGATAGTCGTACTGGATCAGCTCATCCATGATTCGAGGATTCGGCGGGATCCCCTGCACTATCCTCTGAGGGAATGGAACCATCATTATGATGGAAGTCTGCATCTACACGGCCATACCCATGGAAATATGTTGCCACTGGGTCGATCAATGGATGTAGGTATTGATGCCTGTGGTGGGGTGCCAGTCTTATTTGATGATATCGCATCAAGGCTTACTAACCGTGACATACATGTTCACAGTCATCATGCACGTGACAGGAACTGACTTGTTACGGCTTACTGTCTGGTACTACATTTATTGAGAAATATTGTGACTCCAGTGATAACTAGCCACAGCCCATCTCAAACATACTTATGCACAATTGAGATGTAGCATAAGATGTAATCAGTCCAACGTAGTAAGGATATTATAAGCTTTTACCGGATATTGTTATTAGACTCAGGGCTACTACTATTTACGTAGTTGATCCCAGTTTCCATGCGTAATTAACATTCTTGGCTTCTGCTTATATTTCAAGTACTATGAACAAAACCAATTGGGTTAGATTGATTTCTCTTACTTTTATCAATCTGGATAAGTGCCTTAATAAGGGACTCAGACGTTTCGAAAGGCTTAAATCGTGACTGGCGGATCAACATCTGAAAATCACCAGGAGTAATTCGAGTTAGACCCGACAAATTTTCAATCTGACTTGAAGATGCTGACGAGATATTCAGTTGCATGGTTACTGTTTCGTAGAGTTCTAACACTTGCTTTGTTTGTAGATAATCGAATTTAAGTTGTAAATCGAAACGCCTCATCGAAGCTCTGTCTAAATGATCCTTACGGTTCGTGGTTGCAATGAGAAGACCGCTAAATTCCTCTGTATTAACAAGAAATTCGTTAACTGCAGTTACCTCCCAGCTACGTACAGCATCATCTCGGCTAAAGAGAAAGGTGTCCACCTCATCAACCAAAACCACATAATCGTCACTGGCCGCTTCATTGAAAAATCGTGCGATGTTCGCTTCAGTGCCCCCTACGTAAGGTGAAATGAGATCTGAGCCCTTCTTAGCTAATACCTTTCGACCTGATCTCTGTGCCAGAAAGTGTGCAAATGCTGTTTTACCCGTTCCTGGGGGGCCATGGATGAGTAATCTAGCGTTGCTGTGAAGGCGTAATCTCTCCACTAATACATCTAGATCCACTATTCCAGTATTATCTTTGGCATTTGTAAAGGTTGTTTGATAATGGTTCGGTAGGATCGTGTTCTGGTATCTGTTCAACGGACGATTACCCTGCGCTTTAAGGGTACTATTGACTAAATTGATTACTACTTCTTCACGTGACTGCTCTAGGCTGTCTTCTTCTAAAACATTTACAATCTTGATTGCACGTTCTACGACTGCTGGAGTCAGTGTATCGGATTCCGATAGTTTTCTTATAAAAGAATCATCAAATTGATCATTACAAATATTTCTTAATATCTCATGTCGTTGTTTAACGTCTGGTGTTCCGAGTGACAAGACGGTATCAAAACGTCGGATATATGCCGAGTCCATACGAGTTACACTGTTAGTCAACCAAAAACAGATGACCGTATTTTCCTCCAGAGCTCGATTGATCCAACCCTTGTGTTTGTCACCACTAATATCACTACTTGAACTGGTACGCTCATTTCCGAATACATCCTCACATTCATCAAACACAAGTATAGCGTGTTCAGGCTTCAAAACAGTCTGTGCCACACGCTGTGCATGCATTCTAGTCAAGCCGCTGTGCCCTTCTCCTTTTTCATTTTCGGTACTGATACCATAAAGCGATAGACCAAGGTGTTCTGCGATTACCTTGGTGAGTTCTGTTTTACCGGTTCCCGGCGGACCCTCAATGAGAATATTAATACCTTTTATTCCTGATCCTGAGGCTGTATTTAAATAGGACACCAGTACTTGAAGATAAGATTGGATATACTGGTAATGAGCTAAGGTTAGATCTGAATTTTCCATCTTTACGAAAACATCTTTAAAGATGTCTTTTACATCCGTTAACTGTTTTATCATTCGAGACGGAAAGTTATCGGTGACAAACTCAAGGTGTCCATCGAAACTTAGCGTTATACCCTTGAGGGTACTACGTTTAAGTATACTAGCTTTGATTAGTTTTCCACGGTCTGACAATGCTTCAGAAATATCTTCCTCACGACGATTCAACACAGTACCGATCACACGGTTTAACTCTGAAAATCCAAAGCTGGTAACCAGTCCAAGCGCCTCCTGTAGGCCCCTGTCCATAACGGTCATCACAAGAAACATCAGAATTTCTTTCTCCAGTTTGTTAAGCCCAATCACTTCTGACAGTGTTTTTACGTTCTTTTTTAGCCTTTTTGGAAATTTAAGCTTTGTATTATTTTCAGCACCTTTATGGCGCTTCCTAACTTCTGACACAAATCTTTTTTTGGAGTAAGTATCTGGATTATCCACCCACTCCCCCATACCTAATGCATATACGACAGCATCATTTTCAAGACTATTTTCAGTTGCAAGGTTTTTATAGGCCTCAAGTAAAATCAAGGTACGCAATATCAATAACTGGTTGGTGACCGTCGTCGCTTTTTGTATCGATTCATTTCCTGACTGAAATCTACATTGAGGCATAGACTTTTACTCTTTCCTATTATATAAACATTATATGTTATCAACCAGATTTAGATTTTACCTCTGATTATTAATATCAACCGTGAAATCCCATCTTAATTTATAATCTGTTTTGTATTTTTATAGTGCCGGTTGTTTGCCAATCTTAAAAAAAAGATATGTGCTGATTAAAGCTCAAGGTTTAACCATAGGAGATTCTAGTCAGAATTTTATATGGCCTTGATTGTTTATAATTACCTGGATCGTATTGATCTAAGCGAGTTTAATAATTCGATTTTAAGGTAGGTTGTTCTGATTGATTATGTTTGCAGAATATTCAATGATTCAACGTCTACCTCAAAACATAATACTTCAGAAAATAGACTTCCCTGTCATTAAGATTAGTACGTAAGATCCGATATTTTTTCTTGTATTCTAACAACTACCGCTGCCAATTCTCGGTCTTCAGCGTGATTAGTGGAATCCCAGCAGGATATATCGATCTAATTGTTTGTTTAACAAGGCTCGATATAAGACTCCTGATCATCAATCAGGATGGTAACAGATACATATTATTTATTAATATACTTAAGGTTTTTATAGAGCCCTTTCTACTTAATCACTTCAATTATTTTGGTCGCGTTACGAATATATCCATCTTAATCCAGAGTACCCCAGATATTTCTCATACGTTCTCCATTATCTCAAGTCAAAAAAAGACCACGCGGTTGAATTACTGGAGATAAAAGTCCAGAAACTCCTTACTCCATGTAGAGAGAATTGTGAATGAGCATTTGGAATTAACGTCCCTTCAAAATCCAGCGCAATGGTTTTATTCATATAAATCTCACTATTTAAATCTAATCTAAAGTTATAGATTACACCTTAATTTAGCTGTATTGAGTGTTAATAAAAGCACTTTTTTTGCGATACCTTCTCATTCCTTTGCTTAGCCTCACTGGTTTTTACATGTGCACCACATTTTTTAGAAGTGATGGTCGTGCATTAAAGCTCGGTGGGTTACTTGCAGACTTTTTTACTTTTTTTCATCTCCTGACCCCAAATATAATACTTTCAATAAAATTATCATGCCGTATATATACCAATTAACCTCTGACAAAATCTAATATATTGAGTTTTCTCGTTTCCTTTTTTTTGGCAAGCGAACGGCATGTAGTTATTTAAGATCGAATGATAATTCGGACTAACAGCAAATGTTTTTATAATTTAGGATAAATGAAATGCCAAGAATACAATTGATTACCAGTATATTGCTCCTGTTAGTAATACAGCTATCCGTAAGTGCTGATGAATTACTCGGAACACATCGGGTAACATATTCGACTGATGATAGAATTCTCTATCGATATGCCGGATTCAGTTATGACAATGAATCTTTAGCCGTGATCGGTTGGAACATTGGGGCTGGCATTCAACCCATTTTGCAAATCTGGAATCTTAATACTGGTCAGCTGTCGGAAACACACATTATTCGAGGACATAATAAATTTCAAGAAGAATTTAATGGGACATACTGTATGCCTCGCCCAAAATCTCAATCCCTATTTGATTCACGAGGCTGCCAAGATGGAACTTTAAGCGATCTATGGGAATTATCGAATGATTTTGAATTACCAAAGCCATTGATCTGGATTGGTAATTTCTATTCAGAGGATGGAATCGTTGATTACGTGACTTACTTCACCGATACGGAATCAGATTATTATGTATCCAGTCATGGTAGTCACCTACAACTCTATCATCGTACAAAAAACATTCCAATTCGTACATTGAAGGAACATAAGGGCATCAATCATGGAGTTAAATTTGATGTAGATAATGGTAGATTTATCACTATGGACGAGCAGTTGATCTATACATGGAATCTCCAATCTGCTGAATTGATTCACTCTTCAAAAAAAGAGAACAAAATTAACAAAGATTGCGCTGATATCATCGGAAGAATGAACAAACTTTCCTACTTCATGCGAGCAAAGGTTCGATATTGTCGATTAAACAAGGAACAAGATAAATTAGTAACCATTGATGATGAAAATGATATTGTAATATGGACACTCGACAAACCTGTAAAGTCTTTTTATGAGATCATACGCGAAAATATTCACTACAACTGGATATTAAATGCTGAAACGGTTGGTGCACGTTGGAGAATGTAAACTAAATTCTATTGGATATTGCGAACCGGACCTATCATCGTTGGGAGTATACAGACCATCTGGATCAACGATACTTGGCTGATAAACACCGAGCTAATCAATTCGATGAACAAGAATACCAGCAGATCATTGAGTTTTGTAAACAGGAAGGATTTCGTTGCCAGTCACCGAAACAGATTGTACCTTCCTTCAGTCGGCCATCGGTGAGCAACGACAATGCCTATTCCGAGGCATTATTCAAGATCCTGAAGTTTGCCCCGCGTTATCCAAGCAAGCCGTTTAAAGACATAGAGAAAGCCCGAAAGTGGGTTATGCAATTTGTACAGTGATATAACCATTCACATCGCCATACCAACCTGAAATATATTACCCCGGTTCAAAGGAAGTAAGGATACGATCGAGAAATACTGGAGCAAAGGAAGCAGGTTTATAAAGTGGCGAAGGCCTGCAATCCCATGCGTTGGTCAGGCGACACCAGAAACTGGGCGCATGAATCTGTAGTGCACTTAAATCCCACGCTGGACAATGAATGTAGAAATGCTGCTTAATTGATTAACTCAGGCGACAATTATCTTGACACCCACCGTTTTATCACTAACAACAGGATCACTGACATAAATATGTTGTATTCACTATCCAATTGTACCCCTCAGCTACCTATCTAATTGTTTTATCTAGTTATTTTTAAGCGATGCTCCAATCTCTCGAATACTTTTAGTGTGTCTAACTCAGGATTTATATAAAAGAAGAGCTGCAACGTATTCCAGGAGAATAGCTCCTCCTTGAACACAATTTCACCCTTCTGGTGTTATGCAATTCCTAAATGAGTTAATTTTTACACATTGTAAGCACTCATTTATGTTGCAGTCTTTAGATTGACAGCAAACTCTTCCATGAGAGATCAGTCTATTCCAAAATCTAGGGTCTGTAATCATTGATATTGGGTCTTTAGGAAAGTTTATACATTACCATGCCGTGCTTACTAATCGGCCGTTGGATTGTCAATAATGAGTCTTGTGTTCACTATCTTATTTCAACTTCTATACGATTAAAGTTTGAATATCATAGCACGGAATATTAAGATATTTATCTATTAATACAATAGGTTACATGCTTACATTGTTTAAGTCTTTGTGTTATTTTCACTGTATATTTATCCAATGCCTAGATTAGCATGAAAAGCATGCATGTACTCAATTTTAACAACCACTGCACACTATAACGAGATCAGTTTCAGTAGAAGTCAGTTTATTGATGATCCTTTTATGAAAGGATTGGTAGAATGTGTCTGAAATTTTGAGATGTATTAGGATATTTATTCTCAATTATAGCCGACTCTAGATTAACATGAGGTGTACTTTGCAAACCTGTCGTATTCATGCGATGACTTTACTTGTTGTCGGCTGGCTGTTTTCCAGACTATTTTTATCGGGTATTCGAGGGGCTGAAGTACTAGAATTTGTGATTTTGCCCGGGTTTATTATTGCCCATAGTCTCGTGTGGTTAATGATTATCGCACACCAGCAAAGTAGCAGATCTAATCAGTTAGTCAACTTCTATCTCACTTTTTTTATTTTTGGTGTCATCGCTGATTCTATTGTCTGGTGGATTATTAGGCCAGGCACCTTTTCTGAACTGGCAGCTATTAATCCCTGGCATGAGAGCGTTTGGTTTGGCTCGATGGTCAGTTTGTTATTATGTTTGTTAGCTGTATTTATTTTTTCACCCCGGTTATCTAGTGTTGACCGAGGTACTAGGCCCTCCATATTGCTTTTGATCGTGGGTTATCTTTGCACTGTAATTATTTATCGAATCAGTTATTACATCACACTTGATCTACCCAATGAGGATAGATCGATCTTTATACTCGGCAGTGAAATACACCATGTAATTTTTGGATTTATAGGATTGATCATTCTCAAGCTTTGGTCGCACTCTTCTTTTCCTCCACGATTACCTGTTATATCGTTACTCATGGGACTCTGTTTCGGTTTTGTATTGGATCAATCATCCTATCTCATGCTAAAAGAAGTCACAGATGAGGCGTATGGCCAAACTATTTCCTGGGTTGGACTATTTTTTGGCACCATGTTGTTAATTGGAATACTAACACTTAATAAAACTAATCGAAGTTATTCAAGCACGAACGAATCTAAGCCTTATAGCTAACTCTATGACTGAAACAAAACCATTATTGTCTAAACTGCTCAGCCATCGTATGCGAGGGTATTCTAATACTGAGCATGCCCCCTCTTCTTTCCAACATGTTGGGGATTACCCGATTAGCTATTTTGAAGTGGATACTCGTGTGAGTTGTGACGGTGTTATTTTTATATATCACGATCCTACATTCACTGATATAAAGGGTGGTAGACATCGTTTGGGTGAACTCAATAGTTCTAAGATACGAACCCTTCGTCACCCTGATGGTGAACCTATAGCCACACTGGATCAGGCACTGTATGATTTTTCCAAGTACTCGCGACCTGATCAAATATTCTGTATTGATATAAAAGACTACGGATTTGAATCTGAACATCTAGATATTGTTCGCTCGTATAACATTGAATATAAAGTGGTTTTTGTTTCCTGGATTCCACAATCTCTCTATCAGTTGGCTCAGCTCGGTTGCCAGTCTCCTTTGATACTGTCTCATTGGAATCTAGTGGGCTTTGGTAAATTCGGGTTTTTTGTATCACGTCTTTTAAGAAGTACTTTGCAGGGTTTAGGGCCCTTCGTTTTCCTGGGAAAAGAAAGAACTCGGAGTTCTTTGAATAGGTATGCACATGGATATCAACACTGCTTAGTTACTTCAGATATCCCGAGCGATCTCTTGGTGACACTCAATTCTAGCGGTGGTGGAATCTGTGTGCACACAACGATGGTTAAGACCAGCCTCATTGAATACTGCAAGCAAAATTCTCTTGCTTTATGGGTATTCAGTATTAATGATGTTCCAGGTTATAAATATTGGTTGAATAAAGAAGGTGTCGATGTGATTTTTTGTGATGATGCCCCTGGAGTCGCACGATCTCTTGAAACAAATATTAGTTCAATTTAAATACACACAACTAACAGTTTTATACAACTACTATGCTTGATTTTAGTTCACAAGATATATTTTCATCTCACCGTTTGACCTTTCATGCCTCTCAATTTCTTACAAAGAACTTAGATACACAATGGTATCGCATAGGATTACTGATATTTTTGCCATTAATTATTCTTTCTTTTGCAACCTATTATGAAGGAGTGTTCATTCTAGGTAGTGTGACGTTTGCTTCACCAGAGCACGGGCAAATTCTAGGCATGAGCTTTCTTGGCGATACCATGGTATGGCCATTTTGTATTTTAGTTCCACTTCTTCTTAAGTTCGTAGTCAATGCGGCTAGTCATACTGCAAACACTCTGAACCGGTTAACACAACAAATATACGAAAATTGGCCTGTTAATGATCGACCTGATAATCTTGAAAGAGTAGTTAACACAACTCGAAATATTTTCAAAGGTGAGCACGGAATATCACTGAGAATAGTCAAATACTTACCCTATATTGTTGCTGCAAGTTTTTGGATCTATAATACTACTACTTGTGCATTTCACGATTATTTACCAGAAAAATACTACCCATATAAATCCAGTCATGTGACTGTACTAAGTGATCCTGTCACTGGAAGCCACAGTTCTGTTAAACTGGTTCAACTGGATGAGTTACTGGCTCTGCCTAAGTGGGATTGCAATCGTAAGCATGCACCGTGGTCCACCGGTCTAACTCGTATTTGGACACTATTCTACTACGGTCTACCCCCTTTTCTTCTTGCTCAGCTCATTTTAATGATTGCAGGGTTATCTTATTACTTAAAACATTTTCGCCAGTGGGCTGGTGAAAGAAAATATCATGATGATCAAGATACCTTACTCGTTAAACCATTTGCTGATGATGGTTACGGCGGATTGGGATTTATTGCCAACACTGGAATGGCTTACTTCTACACCAGTTTTTTCTTTGTACTTTTGGTGCTCATGTCTTACTTTAAAGAGGGTGCCGCACCGTCGTGGCATAATTATCTACTTATCATTATTCTTATACCAATTACTTTGCTTACTTTCATCATCCCAGCATTAGCCGTTCGTGATACGATTAAAGACGCAAAAGACCGATATCTCGACTTTTTATGCCATCACAGCAATCACCTTTTTGGTGAAATCTTGCACTACAACGATGATAACAAGTTACACTTCGACCACTATCACAGCAAGATTTCTTCGTTGAAGATATTTTATGATCAAGTAGAAAAAATGGCTGTATGGCCATTTTCCACATCCGCTCTTTTAAAAATATCTTTCACAGCTATAATGCCTCTTTTAGCAGCAGGTCTTGAGCTGTACTTAAAAAGCCAGTGACACAACCATAATAATATAAGCTAGATAGTAAAACCTATTACAATCATCAGCCTTATTTTGAATAAGTAATTCCTTCTTGGGTAAATTATATCAGAAAGACTTTTGATGAATTTCGTTTAATACTAGGTAACACTTAGCACTGACAGACTTAGTCTTAACAACAAGAAACTCCTAACTGTTCATCTGATACTTACTTGTCAGGCATTTTGGTAAGAATGCTCCATCAAGATCTTTATCTACAACGATTCACTAAATTATTTTTGCACTACAATCTCACTGTCTTAAATAGTAATGATAATACTCTTACTTAAACATTCAGTATTTAGAGGTAAGTGCATAATATATTTTTAGATTGGCATATTTTCGGCATATAGGAACTAGTAATTATAAAACTATAAAAGAGTAGTTGCTGTGTTAAATACTAACGTGCTAAATGGTAGACAATTTCGTTTATTACTATGTGTTTTACTAATTGTTATTATCATCACCGCCATAAAGCAAAATGTATACTTTTTTGCTGGAAAACCTAATCTATCAGATAGTTATTCATTTCAACTTTTTGTATATTATAATCCTTTACCCATTGCCTTACAGCTATTTACAGATACCTATAGTACCAACTTGTATCACAAATTGATTTTTTTCAGTTTCTTAGTAGCAAGCTGGTGGCACATAGTTTCATTATATAAAGAAGCAGGAAATCAACATCATTTATTAACAAAATTTTCAGATGTTATATTTCTATCTGGCTTGACATCTAATGTGGGAGAACTAATTATTTTTAATAGCGTTACGGATTACATATTATTGCACTTCGATGGCTTAGTTATTATCTTCAATATAGAGGATATTTTCTTATTGACTAGCATGTTACTATCATTCATACCTAACCATTATCTTACTAACAGTTATATATTCAAATTTATTCGGTAATTAAGATGATTCGTTCCTAACACTTTCGATTCTGGGATTTTTGGGCTTGATAGTAGTGCTCTACTGTGGGGCATACAATTCCATCGAGTTCGAATTATCTTGGTAAAAAACGTAATCATGCCAAATAAGGCCATGACTAAAAAGAATCAAGAATATTATAGAGAAATAAGTTATAATTCTAACAACGATAATCAATGATCACGCATATAAATGATGCAACTGATTAGCTTATTTATCTCTGATACGGCATTTATGAATAATCTTGGTCTAGGACGTGCTTTGGTTCATGCTGATGTATACACTCGATACTTAAAATCAAAGAACATTCCCGCAGGAGTACATTATTATCTGTCTAATGAACCTGCCTGTTCTCAATTCACTCAAGAACTACAAGTATTCACAAAACAATTAGGTCTACTGCCTGCACTCGGTATCTCGACGGTTGTGTGGGATAATCCAGATAAATGGCCTGCGTGCAAGTTAATTCTTTACCCCAAGGAGCATGGTCTTTCACCATATGCCTTATGTAAAATCGATTTGAACAGGAATAACAGTACCAAATATCAAAAAGTAACTGAATATAGTTCATTACAACTTGGTGAAACGCCACTTACAATCAACTCATTCATTGAACAAGGCTTATCAGTTAGCCAAATTAGAAGTACTTTAAGTTCTCTCTCATTGAGAAACGAAACTGTTCCTATCGAGAACCTAACCGCAATCTATAAGCTTTATGATATGAATTATCGTCAGGCATTGTTGACCCAAGAAGCAACAACACAACCTACTCTTACTGACAAATCTGTAATAGGTACCTATTACAGAAAACTTCTTGAAATATCTGAATCTTTTGACGGTGGTGAAATTGCTGAAAGTCTTGATAGAGCATGGCGACTCTTTTTGTTTGAGCAGGAAAATACAGGGTTTTCAACCTGTAATTCAACCGTCAATAAGACTGTTAATGATTGGCATCTTTGTTACCGCTACATCGTAGCTGCAGAAATAATTTTAAATGCTCAGTTTCCTATAATCGATCACCAGGCCATAGGCGATGAATTAGTTGAGATACCTATTCAAGTAGATGGTAAAGTACGGGGCAAACTGGAGGTAACCCGCTCTGCCTTCGATGATGAAGAGCACCTGGTTCAGCAGGCCCTCTCTGTGCCCAATGTGAGCCGACACACATCAGACTCAGACATACAGTCTACCCACGTAATACCATTCAAGATTATCTCGATCGCCACGACTAATTAAGCCGTCAGTCGAGAATTTTTCGCAGAACTTCCGGTGCCCCTCCTGATTGAGAGATATAGATTCTTCTAAGCACCTTTGCCTCCTCAATGAGTAAGAGGTTCTCTCTTGCTTTCGCTATCATCATGTTCTCAAACTGGCTGATATCAGTCTCACATGCACATGCGTAAAGTTTATTTCGACTAGTCCTGGACCTGAAAAACAACCCTAACAATATAATTGCATCATAGATCATTCCACCCAAAATAATCATTGCTTGTTGGTACTCAAAGCTGGTGGGGTGATAGCAGTCGGGTTCTCGCTCTCTGCAGATCTTATTCGCGGTTTCATGGAGATATTCCCTAAACCAGGCCCAACTAGGTAACTCAGGCAGAGTGTCAAGCAAATCGATACAATCCAATGGTATCGCTTGCCATGACTGGAACCCCTCTACCACTTTCATTGATTTGACGTGCTGCTTGATACTAGCCAACCGGGATTTCACCATATTTCGATTATAATAAATTCCCCTGGTAATAAAGAGTTGGCATTTATCGATAAAGTTCAATTGATCTGCATTTAAAGTGCTGCCAATAGCATCTTGTAAAATATATCTCGGGCTATCATGTAGGTATCTGTTTCTATCACCAGTAGTATTCAGATAATCAGCCAGAACTACAGCCTGTGTCTGATGACAAATACACAGTTCCAGCATCTCGTTGGAGCGAGCACACATCTGCAATAACATGTCCTGCAAGTAGTTAACTGGCTTGAGTGAGTTACGTAGTTCAATAGGTATATCATTAAGAAATGATTGGTAAGGCTCATCAAAGACTGTACTATATTGATGATCTAGGATTAATAGTTCTCCTGTGAGTGCTATCTTCTTTCTCTTTCCATATAGAATCTCATAGGCATTCATACCTGAATGCCATGGCTCCAATAATCTGTATCTGCACAAATTGTCATGATATATGAGAAGATTACCCTGGTCATCAAGGCGAAATCTGTCAAATAGACATGTCATACGTATACGCTTTAATATTATCTCTAAAAACGAAGCCAGTAGAAGTAGAATCTCAGATATTTGACACGTTCGTGAACTTCAGCCTTCATAACGCTGTGAAAGTACCTCAAGAGCTTTTACCAACCAAGTAGGCCAAGCCTTTGTCTGTCCGGCACGACTGAGTAACGCTGCATAACCAGGATCCTTCAATCCGTCCTCAAGAGCACTGCGAATGGCAGGTTTCAGACCATCTGAGACTAATACCCCAGCGATTTCTTTCAGCCACTCTGGCAACATATAATCTTGTGACATCCGATGGGCGATAAGCGGATTGTCCATAGCCTCCTCAAGCAGCTTGGTGTAGCCGTTTATCGTTTTATGATAACTATATGAGTTGTCATTTGCTTCATAACGGCTGTAGACGGCGCCGGTATCTGGATCGAAACTTACTTCACGACTATCGTCCATGCCATACTCATCATGCACTGAAAGCCAGAATTCCCGCGTTGCGAGCTTTTCTTTCTCGATAATCATCTGGAGTCGTTCTTTCAGGTAGGCTTGTTCGACTCTCAGGGCAAGCATGCGTGAGGCACTCTGTTGGGATTCGCCATCAGCCACATAGGCCACGACCTCACCTTCATAGACGATCTCACCTAGCTCTCGGCGAACCTTGTCAACATGACGTACAGCAATACCCTTGTTTTTACTTTCCGTGCGTACGTTGTCCCAAATTTTTTCAGTCTTCATGACGGGATCCTCATCTTAGTAGTTATATGATTAACGGTCTTTCCTATAGTGGTATGACTGTCAACATGGTTCTATTAATGATGATCTGAACTTTTTTGAAGTTTTAGATGCAGGAGCGCCAGAGAATGCACTGGTTTTGCAAACATTTCTCGATGTTTCACTATCGAGACGGCATACTTGCTATCACTGATAATCTGTCGCACCATATTGACACCATGCTCACCCGATACTTCCATCCAGATCACCAAATCCATAACAAAATCGTTGGAATATGCCACTGCAGACTTCAGTTCTTTGGGAACGACTCCGGCTTTCAGTAATTCACTTGTGCCCATTTCCCCCTGATAGAGTGATATGAAATCCTTGATACTATGGTAGAACTGTTCGGCTTTTTCTCTAGGGTCTCCATCATCTTGTTCTTCATCATCATTTACCGCAATAACACAACGCAGGTAAGGATTAACTGTCCAGCTATTATTAGAATCCAGGCAATAATGCTGTTCAATAACCTGATGCAGCAACTTAGTATCCAAATTGATCCGTGACTCTGCAATTTCCTTGGCCTTCTCGGCACGTTCGGCCATTCGCTCAGTATGATTGAGTTTGATATAGTTTCCAATGAGCGTATCGAGTACCGCATTTCCCTCTTCAAAATCGATCTCATGCAGAATATCAAGTGCGTCATCTGATGCCAGGCGATCTATACACTCCTGGCGTGTTTCTTCAACCGCAGTCTTGATAGCAGGATCTGTTGTATCAAAACTGCTAACAGCCATTTCAAATCGCTTGAGCAGGTCATCTCTTTTATCATGAACTTCTATCGCTGACAGTGACATGGTATTGTTCCTCATTCTTTGGAAGTGTCATTTGCAGATGTTGCCGCCTTTATGCTAGTTTTTGGCTACATTGCTACTTCTGTCTGTGTGGTAGAATTTACAAGTGCAGTAGCTTGCCAAATTCGAAATCGTTCAACCTTAGCGACCATCCTTGACTCAAGTGACCACCGTCTATCGATTCTACCCACGTGTTCTTTCGGAGCCGGAATCGTGCCAACGTCAGTCAGGGTACAATTCATGAGGGAATGAATCGGACAATTCCCTAGGGCCTGGCAACGAAAATCGCCAGGCCGTACGAGTGGACTATACCCATCCCCACTCAAAAAGCTCTTTCCGGTACTTGGAAACTGTACGCAGCGGCATACCGAGGTAGCGTGTCTTGCCGTTTGCATCCTTTACGCAATACACTGGCTGTCCCTCTTCATCAATGCCAACAGTCCCAAGACGATAATTCCGATAGAGCTTGTCGAGGATATATTGAGCGGGACATTCTGTACCTATGCCGGATTTCTCCACGATCTCTTTCATGAATCCCATGATGTTGTACTTGCTGTATCCCTTCTTGTTCCAGCTGGATGTCTTGCGCCCACGAGCTCCATTGGCAACCATAATTGACTGGATATGCCTGACATACCCTCCGTTGATGCGGAACTTGAGACTGGACAGCAAGCGCTGGGTCGAACGGACTGTTGTAACGTTGATATCAAGCCCTAAGTGTTCCATCAGCTTTTCCGTCGTCAATACACTCAAATCAGCAGGATCCCCGGAAAGCAAGTAGGCAATTTGTAATTCTACAGCCCCTTTCACAAGCTTTGGTTTTACCTCTGCCTGCTCCAGCAGTATCGCCGTAGACACCAAGCCCGTACGAAGACCCAACTCGAAAGCGGGAACCTGCCAACTGTGCTTGGCTTCGCTTGTCTCGTCACCAATACCCCCGGCCGGCTTCTGCTTAGTCTTATGGGTCAACTTGGCATTCTTACCAGTCAACTGTTCCTGCTCCTCCAGAATCTCGACTATCTCCTTTCCATTGCCCAATGCCTCGCTCAGCTGTTGTTCATGACAATCACGCAACACCTCGAGACCTGCCACGAAAGTATCCGTTTTTACCTCGGCCCCCGCTTTCTTGGCATTCTTCTTACTCATAAAAGTATAAGATTGCTGCAAATCATCATCCGGAAGAACGCTCTGCATCTTGCGCATATAGTTGTGATTTTCGAGTTGCTTTCGCCAGAAACTCAACTCAGCATCTGCTGCACAATGCTGGATGTCTTCTATTGCTCTTTTCAGACTCCCATCAATTTCAACAGGACCGATATTGCCGGATTCCATATCGAGTGTGACGTCAACTTCTGCCATACCCCCTTTGACCTTCTGCTCGTCGAGGGGGATCTTACTCTTAGCAGAGCCATATTCTCCCCTGACATCTTCTATCGGGTTGGTCGGTAACTCCTTGTAGTAAGTAAAGACAATATCCGCCAGTTCTCGGCTGCACGAAGTCGCTTTTGCGATACCACCGGCTTTCACATATCCCCGGATGACCCGGGGCCCCCCATGCGAGGCATAGTGTTCCAGCGTTAGCTGGCATGCAGTGGAGAGGGTTTGAAGAATTCCTCCAGTTGCATCTGCACCATGACGTTTAACCATATCCGCAATCATTTTTCCGGAACTGAATTCACTGATCTGGTTAGCCTTCCCCGAGGAACTGAACAACTCGTACATCTGCTTGGTCAATACACTCTGATACTCCCATCGATTGGCTGCCCCGATACCAAAAGGGTAGGTGTTTTGCATCAACTGGCGCCTTACGAGCTCTAATTCCTCCGGTAGTTCCTCTTGGGTAAGGTATTGTCCGGCGATATATCCCTTCGCTTGTTCCTTCTTATCTTTGCGGGATGCAGAGTCGCACTCCTCGTCATCAGTAAAGCCGTCCAGCATCTCGAGGAGCTGTTCCAGTGCCTCTGCATCGATTTCGCTACTATCGATGCGATGCTCAATCTGCATCTTGACCAGTTTGACCGCCAGATCCCACTCGTCCCTCTTTTCCTCTTCAAGATCGGGGTGATCCTCGGTGCTGGCAGCATAGTCCCACTGCCACTGATCCTCCGGATGATAGGCAAGCTCGGGGTGAACTTCACTGCGCCCAAGCCCATAGAGACCCATGGACTTGAGAAACTGGAAGGTTGCGTCAATCAATTCCCCCATGGGCCGCTCCAGGGCAGCATTTCTGGGGTGTGAATTCT
Source organism: Candidatus Thiodiazotropha sp. DIVDIV (assembly GCA_040506275.1). Taxonomy (GTDB): domain Bacteria; phylum Pseudomonadota; class Gammaproteobacteria; order Chromatiales; family Chromatiaceae; genus Thiodiazotropha. The sequence goes on along the minus strand of JBEVXD010000002.1, from coordinate 590,860 downwards.
TGATGGTTTCGATACGTTGCAACTGCTTCAGTTTCTCCACCTGCTTTGGAGAAAGCCGCGGGCGTAGGGTGGTCTTGGTAGTCTGCTTGAATGTTTGTGGCATGGTGTCTCTCCCTTTGATTTTCGGCGCTTACCGAAATCTCTCATTGCCACTATTGTGCTAATTATACTCCAGCTGTGCAATCACTTTAGCCAGGTACTCTTGTTTTTCGAGTATAACTTAGTAAGTTCCTGTATTACCTTGTTTTTATCAAACTTTTCGAGATCTGAAAAAATGGGTTTACCACGTGCGTTGTTAAGAGAGCCAAATTCTTCCCCATCATTCAAATGGTTGTCCACCAGGTAAGTCACGACCTCCTTCGGCTTCGCTCCTAAAGTAACTGCCTGCTTCATTTTCTCTATACGGGTATTCTTGTCTGCTGCATTGAACTCGTTCCAACCCAGCTCGCCAAACACATCCTCAAGGCTGGAGGGCTCCTGTACAGCAAAAATCTTTGTCCCGGGTTTAATCAACGAGTACTTGCACGCCTCCTGGTACTCATTTTCACCGGCAGCTTTTCCTGTTTCCGTTACAAACATCATACGATGGACGAAACGCTGCAGCTGGCGCACGTTCCACTCAAACGCACCTTTACCACATAGATCAACGATACGTTCCCGCACTGGTTCAGCGATTGCTTCTTTAACTGGCAAACTACCCTCTCGGGTACGGTATTCTGAGGTCCTAATAAAATGCTCGACGAGTTCATAGTGATCCTGTTCAGAGCGTTCCTTGAGGGACTTCAGCCGAAGCGTCAAGCCATCGATGCGGTTAAGGAAATCAGCTCGCATTTTCTCGGATCGGGTAAGTTCCAGTGGTTCGGAGTGGGTAGCAAAAATTTTACGGATATCCTTCGGGAAGATGGGATGATCGGAACCCTGAGGAAGTACCTCACCCTCTTGCAGATAACGCAAGAGTCCGGTTTGTGCAGGCACAGAGACATCAGCCAATTCATCGATGAAGAGTGTTCCTCCCTCTGCCAGCTTGATGAGTCCCGGCCTGGAACTGTAAGCATCTGTATAGGCACCTTTTACATGCCCGAAAAGAACAGAGGGAAGCAATTCGGGGGAAGTACCTGCTGTGAGCAGTACCTTGTAATTCTCGAACCAATCTGCCCGTGACAAGTCACCTAAATCGTTAGCTGCAATAACAGGTTCTTCTTCTGAAAAAAGCTTCCCGTCCCGGTTGGCCTGCCGTGCCCGCTTTTGCCAGCCTACATGCCTATTTTTCCATTCCAGCAGTTCCTTGAGATCCACTGACTCAGGAGTAGGATAAGGGGGAGGCTGATCGTGGTTACGTTCGGCCTCCTGTTTAGCCAACTCCCACTGCTGTATACGCCAGTGTAGATTATTGAGCCAGGCTGATGAGGGATTTCTGACCCGGTCCAGTGAATGCACCAAGCGGGCCACCAACTCTTTACCGGTCCCCGATTCACCGAGCAGAACAATAGGCATCGTCTTTTCAGGGTCCTTGCCATGCAGCAGGTCAATGAAACAAGAAACCTGCGCCCGCATTTCTGTACCGATCAAGAGCCCATACTCTTTTGCCCATGGCTCCTGCGCATGGCGAGCACGTGAGGTGACATGTCCAAAATATTTCTCGATCTGTTGGTGAACTGCCTTTTCGCGCTGACTGTAATCTGTCTTATTGACTGCGAAACAGTGGCCATAATTGGCAGCCAGGTCTTGAATCTCCTTCCCTTCATCGCCATTGGCGACCTGGCTGATCCACATCACCCCTGCCCTGGGCTCAAATTCTGAATTGCGCACGATTACGTCAAAAGCCTTTCCCGGTAGCGCCCGGGTGGCATCATCCATCAAATCCAGCAGAACGCCGTCAATATCGAGTTGTGGCAGGCGTTCCAACAGTTGCTCACCACGTTTGAAATTGGATGTCGCAAAGACTGAAACTTCCCATTCAGAACCGACATAGGGCTTTCCATTCTCGTTCGTAAGATACTGATCCAGATATCTTTCAACCTGTTCCATGGAAACCCCATAGGTATCATCAATCAATATCAGCCGAAGCGTATTGGGAAACACCGCCCAGGACTGACGATACTCAATCTGATCAACCATTTCATCGATACCACCTTCGAGTATCTTAATTTTTCGACGCTTCCAGTCACTCATCGACTATCTCCTCGATATATAATGCCGTCCTTGTCCAATTGTGCGTTTCGGCCAAGGAAAAACTTTTAAGGCGATCATCTGCTGCCACCAGCCTGAGTAACTCATCGAGTCCTTCCGGACGGAGAGTGGCCAGGGAGTGAGGCGCCTCATAATAGGCTTCTGTGCCACTTTTATGCGAATTCTCGACGATCTGCTGTATGGTCCGTATACCCAAGTGCGATCTTGGTGATTGCTCCGGATAATGCAGTTCGTGATTCGGGATCAATTGGGGTGCATTGTCCAAGACTTCAATCACGATCATATTTTCGTGACGCCGGATCAATCCCAGCCGGCGCAGCTCAGGCCTGTCCTGCTTGGAAAAGCGTTTGGAGAAAGGCTCATATGCTTCCAGCGCGGACCGTATCCGGCCATACAGCCTAGAATCCTCACTGGGTTCTTCCGAAGCCGATAGAACTGCAAGAACCTGCTCGGCGTTCTTCCACATATTGCGAAATATCTGGTAAAAGGCCCCCTCCGACAGTCGGGAACACAGTGGTGTATCATCCCGCGGAAGCACAAACACTTCACCATACACTCTCCGGTCACCAGAAGATGGAACAATGGCACCATGTATCGGCATGACTGACTCGATATACTCGATCTGCTCTTGTATATCCGTCACGGAAGCCGGCATATGCTGAAACCCCGATAGCACCTGTTTCATGACCTTCATACACCAGTCCAGTAACGGCTTGTTAGGGGGCTCTTCACGCAGTGCCCTTGGCATCACATCGATCAATCCACCGATTTCATGGCTCAGGTCAGACCGCATGGTCATACCGGTGACCCGTTCTTTCTCCAAGTTCGCATCCAATGCCATTCCCAAATCATGCATTACGTACAATCCAAGTAAACTCGATATCAGGTTATCCAGCGTGACCTGCAGCTTGTTTTTCTGAAAACCAACGAGGTGAAAGCCGATTTCGTGCAAAAAATACTGGTGGGCATGATCCTCACACCAAGGCTCCCTCTTGACGAGGGTTCGCACGTCAGCCAATACCGTTTGATAGCAGGACCATAGGGAGTGCCATTTTTCGCCTGCAGCTCCATGGCTGAAGTGGACCTCCGGAAAACCGTAAAGCAGATGTACTGCCTTGCAACCCTCGTTAATCTTGTTGATGTACTGTTCCAGGTATTTCTGCTTGTTCTCTGCGATCTCCTCGGAATCCATGCCCGCGAGAATCAGCGAAAAACCGTCTTTAAACACCTGTATTACCGCCCGTGGATACGAGGCCATCATCCAATGCATATAGGTGCGATTTGTCTGGATGACCTGCTTCGTCAATGTACTCAACCTGCACAATGATGGTGTCTCTCCAACAAAGGGGGGCAGCATGGGAACGACCAGGTAAGCGCCCAATATAATGTCTGCGCCGAACGTAAAGGGAATAAACACGTAGGCATCCTGCTCCGATGCCTGGCTAGGCCACAGGGCATTTTCACAGGCCTGCAATTCCAGCGGCGCCGTTTTTTTAAAGCCTTCTGAATAACGGGGATCTGACCTGACTTCCCACACGATTTCCGGTGTACCACTCGTAAATGCCGAATCAAATACCGAACGCACCAATTCACAGTAATTCTCGCCATTATGTTCTCCCAATGGTGTTTCGATGACCTGAATCACCTCCTGGTTCCGCTCTTTTGGAGAACGTGGTTTTTCGATTCGGCGAATTACAGAATCAATTCGAGTAATAATGGCATCTTCTTCACTGCTGTCCTGCTTATCCGCTTGTTTTCTCAATTCACTTACGAGTGCGTCACGAAAGTTCTTGTCCTTGAGTAGCTTTTTGAGTGATGACATGTCACCCCATGACAAGAAGTAACCCAGCAGGAAATCCGAGTTCGCCTCTTTCAGTTCATGGTTGAGTGATATTTTCCGCATAACGCGCTGGCGTTTACCAGTGTCTGTACTCTTGTAATAGCGGCTTTTCCTGAGGAAAAATAACTGCCCATCCAGCTGTGCCCCATCACAGGGGTTGGGATTGACTTCCGAGGCAACTGCCGCGCAAAGGTCCAGGTAGAGGTGATCGAGCAGCTCCCGAAAGTTGTCATAGGTGATCTGCCCTACCCGATCCAACGGTGAATTGCTCTGCAACTTGCGTGGCCAACCTTGTACCTGCCTGGGAACCCAGTTTTCAAGAGTCTCGTCCACCAGTTGCCGGTGTTCATCAAGCCGATTCCAGGTGAGCTTAAGCGCATTTCTAGCGATCACCAGTTCTCCTGGAGAACCCGCAGCCTCAACTATCCCGAAGCCAAAGCTGAGTATGACCCTTCTCCCATCTAGGAAATCCATAGACCAGAGTTGTTCCAGTGAGTCGTAACACTGGCTGTGCGAGTTGAGGTAACAATCCACTCTCTCATCCAAATTTGGCACACCCGAAAACTCGCCAAAACATTCAATATCGATGTCAGGGAGCGTCGTTTGTGTCCGTTCGCGCTCGACCTTGCCATCAGCTCTCAGCACGAGGTCGATAAATACTCGAAAATTCCCTTTTCCTTTCTGATTTAGTGCCGAGACGAGTAACGCACTGTAGATAAAGAGCGTTCTAAGGGGAGACTGGAATGCAGAGCGCGAGCGAATGGCATCGTTAAAGCCCAAATCCAGGTATGACTGGATTTCACTTTCGAAGTTTTCCAAAACCTTTAGTCCCCGTGTTTGAACTTATTGTGTTTCTACTAATTTACCATTATCGAGGGAGAATTTTCGGATCGATTCGTGGCCCTCGGGTTCATTTTCAGCGTGGGTAATTACGATAGTGGCGCCATGTCTTATAGCGACCCGCTCCTCCAGTAAGGCGTTGATTTTTTTGTTGAATACGGGGTCCAGTGCAGCCGTTGGCTCATCAGCCAACAATAAACGGGGATTTCTTTCAAGTACCAACAGCGTGGTCAATAACTGGCGCTGCCCTCCGGACAGCGATTGTATGGACTGCCTTAGATCGATGGAAGACCCCATATCCTCGATCTTTTCCATGATCCTTTTAGCAACATCCTTGCCGGCCAAGCTCAGCTGCTCATGCACCAGCAGGTTGGCACAAGTGCCCAGGGTGGGATCTTGGTCTATGATGCCAATATTAGAGGCACGCTTAACGGTGGTCTGGCTGAATAGATCTTCCCCATCAAGAAGCACCTTTCCACTTATCTCCACGTTGGACAAGTCACCAGAGAGCGCCCGGATAAAAGTGGATTTCCCACTGCCATTTGCACCCCTGAGAATCACTAAATCGCCGGAATTGAGCGTAAGACCCGTATCCTTGATAACAACCCTTTCGTTCCATTCTCCCTGGTTGTACGTGATAGCTAGGTTCTGGATAGTGAGTATGGGAGCATACTGACCTGTACGCATCAAAACGCTCTCCCCTCGTAAAAACTAATCTTGCGTTTTCCCCAGACGTAAGTGAATACGACAAGTAACATGGTGAAAAGTTTTAAATCTGTTGGGGGGACGCCAAGGCGTAGAACTAGTAACCAAAGCGCCTGGTAAAGTATCGTGCCAACAAGAGCGGATAACACTAGGCCAAGAACGAGATCACGTGATCCCCAGAACAGTCCCACGATCTTTTCACCGATAATCAGAGAGGCCAGTCCCAATACAAGTGAACCCAGCCCCATACCTACATCCGCAAATCCTTGGTTCATAACGACAAGTGCTGCACAGAGTCCCGCTACCGCATTTGCCAATCCCAGGCCAAGGTACTTATATGCAGAGGTTGAGATGGCGAGGCGTGAGATTGCCCTTTCGTTGTCACCAATACCTCGAATGACAATGCCAGGACGGGCGTGGTAGAAGCGGTACAGGCCAAACAACACCGCTCCCATCAAAAGAACCAAGGAGAGGATTTTCAAAGGATCAAAGCGCGCGAGTTCTTTACCCAGGATATGACCTTCCGCCTGATCAAGTGCATCGAACCAGGAGTGTTCCCCGAGGATTGCTACGTTTGACCCTCCCATGATATGCAGATCGACAGAATAAAGTGCCGTAAAAACCAGGATACCGGCCAGCAATTTACCAATACCCAGACGCTCGTGCAGAAACATGGTTGCTATTCCACACAGAAATCCAGCCAAAGCCGCAATCACGATAGCCAATGCCGTGGAATGGGTATTGACCAACACTACGGCAAACACTCCACCGCTGGTTGCTACTGTGCCATCTATGGTCAAATCAGGAAAATGCAGGAACCGCAGGGAAAGGACTACGCTTAGCGTGATACCCACCGAGATTAAACTCAGTAGCGCAACACTGCTGAAATAAGTCATTGAAATACCTTCGCTGCACGATTTTTAAGTGCAGAAGGAATCTCCAGGCCTATTTTTTCAGCCGTACCTGCATTCAGGTAAATCTCATCACCTTCTGCTATCACGGGTTTTACGGTGGTATTTCCACGTAAAAACTCGGCGACGATACGCCCTGTTTCGATCCCGACTCCAGCATAGCCAACTGAAACCGCCGCAAGTCCGCCCCTTTCCACGGTACCGGAATCCCCAACAATCAAAGGTGTGTTGTTTTCCAGAGACACCTTAAGCGCGGCGGGTAGGCCTTCGATAACCGTGTTGTCACTGGACAAGTAAATTAGGTCAACCTTGTCGATATTCTGCTGTGCTGCATGCAGCACCTCAGTGGTCTTTGTCGCGACCATTTCAACCAACTCAAAATTCATCGTTGGCGCGAGTTTGCGAATCTGTTCCATGCCGTACTGCGATGCAGATTCTCCCGGATTGTAGAGAACACCCAACCGTTTGGCTGCGGGAGACAATTCACGCGCCAGTTCCAGTTGCTCTCGATAGGGCCAGGCATCACTGACGCCAGAAACACCCGGGGTAGCACTATTCATGCTGCTAATCACGCCTGCACTCACCGGGTCAGTCACCGCTGAAAAAACAAGCGGACTCTCTACTTTTCCAGAAAATGCCTGGGCGACAGGTGTCGTCACGGCCACGATCACATCGGGGTTCCTACCCTTGGCATCTTGTACAATACTTGGGATCAGATTGATCTCACCATTGGCATTCTTAACCTGCACTACCAGATTCTTGCCTTCAACAAAGCCCTCTTTCTCCAACTTCTCACGCATGCTGGCAATAACCTGGTCCAGTGCCGGGTGGCTCATCAGGGTTGCCACAAGCACTTGGCGAGGTTTCTCTACAACAGCGGCCTGCTCCCCTGGTTCGTCGGAACAGCCATATAAAAGAACCAGCGCAAACAGCGGTAAAAGGAGAAACTTGGTTATTTTTTTCATAGCGACTTGGTCCTTTGATGGGAAACTTGTGAATTATTGGGTAACGGGCTGAACCAGGGGTAGCTCGTTTGAACCTTATTGAGTTGCCTGTGCACCTCGACCAACTCCCCTTCAAACTCCTCGCGTGAAACAGATTTGGGCCAGAGTTGAGGGACATAGATGGCGTAACTCAGCCAGTTACTATCATCAAACACGAACTCCGGGTGCCGTTTAATCTCAAAATACCATTTGGTTCCCGGCAGTGCAGACAAAGGAAATACTAGCGAGGCCTCCACGAACTTCTTGTCAACCAACTCAAAATGAAAGTCCCGCAGTGCTCGGATCTCATCCAGGGATTTATTTGGGTTTTCGAGATTCGGTACCCCATAGATACCACTGGTATAGGTGTAGATACCTCGCTCTCTCAGATGGGAAAGCAGTCCTACCTTCATCAACGCCTCGGGGCGGGGGAAACGGTCTGCGATCTTGCGGGGATTTACGGGAACATAGAGTCCCGTACAGTTGGAATCGGCAATCGCATCAATCAGTGGTTCATCCAACAACTCCAGTTCGATACCGCCATTGTCCTGCCAATGAAAACCGTGCTCCTTGATCATGGCAATCAGGCGCAAAAATCCATCCCGGTCGGATAGCAGGTCATCATCCTGCAAGACCAGTTCCCTGAATCCTTTTGTATGAAGCGACTCCAGTAACTGGTGTATCGTGGACTCCGACTGCTTTCTCAAGCCACCACGCATCTGTGGCGAGTAACAATAGGCACAGGTGTTGTGGCACCCCACGCTGAACATGATATCGGTATAGCGCCTTCCCTGCGTATCCAGTGTATAGGACGGCATCCTAGGCATGGGAATACTGGCCAGGATTTCTGACGACGGCAGCGTGATATCGGAGAGGTCGAAGAAACGGGGACGTTTATTCTTGATGAACTGGTTATCATCGTCAAGATAACAGATACCGGGTAACAGCCGGATAGCGTTTACATTGGTCGGTGCATCGGCTATGGCCGCCAGAATCTGTTCCCCCTCACCCCGAACGACCCAGTCAATGGCACCATTGGCATCCCGTAGAACCTGTTCTGGCATTGCAGTGGGATGCTGGCCGCCAACCACGATAGGTGTATCCACCCCTGCGCTGCGTAGTCCCGTGGCCAGATCGATCACACTCTGATGATTACAGGAGGCGATGAGCGATATTCCTATCAGATCAGGATTGATCTCACGGACTCTTTCCAGGATCCGTTCGAATGGCAGGCCGACATAGACATAACGGTCACCCGTGACTGGCCGCATCCTCTCCAGTGCTGCGCGACCTGAAATCGCCATTTCCATGGCCTCGCGTTTTAAGCGATTGTAGGATTCGATCTCTTCACCAGGGTCGCCTGCATGAGAGATGATGCGTTGGTTCTCCCAATCCTCGCCGGGAACACTGAGAATTTCCACGTCGTGCCCAAGAGCCGACAAATGGGATGCCATCGACCAAAGCCCCAACGGCTGGGAGTACCGAATGGGATCCCAGAACGGGTGTTTGTAAAGGGGGGGATCTATGAGCAAAACCTTTGTTGGCATAGCTGGTCTCAAGTGCACTCGACGCGCATATTATTGCCGTTATTATGCCAATAATGATATATCTATAACACTCTGTTTTTATGACATATGTTCTATTTTCGACATTCCTGACATACACAAAATCACCTTGCTAGGTATGATTCTGGTAAGGTTTTTGGCAATAGAGGCCCCCCATACTCTGAAACGCGAGTATGGGGCTCTTGAATACCAGTAGATTTAATCAGAATCCGCTCAAGCCACCGAGTACAGAGCGAATATCGTGCGCCTCCTGATCACGGGGATCGATCTGCTTCAGCCGCTCGTTGAGCAGTGCACCAGGGTTTCCTACCCCACTTTGCTGAAAACTCCTCGAATCGTGAGCCAGCTGGTCACGGGGATCGATCTGTCCCAGCAGGACCTTAACACTGTTGTTGATGTTTGGATTTGGCAACAGTCCGCCCATGGGATTGAGCCCAGGTGCCTGGCAGAAACCAGGCTGACTGTTTAGGTTCGGGATTCCATTGACACCTAATGGGTTACTGCCAAAAGGCCCGTTCCCATCGAAGTTATTACCAAAATTGCCGTTACCGAAGATGCTCATATCATTCTCCTTTCCATATGCTGTAGGTTCCCTTGTCAGGGAGTGTCATTCCACGGCCGCTAACATGCCAAAGTCCCTGACGCCCTATCCCGTCTTTTTTATTGTAAAAAAACTCCGCCATTTCCCACCAACTTGGAAACCCGTGTGTAAATTGGAAATAATCGGGTCAAAAAACAGGGAAAAGTGATGAGTATCGAGCTTATTCACGGAAATCTTCTCCAAGGTAGCGATGACGCCATCATCCTGGCCAATAATGGGGCGGCCAAGGGCCTGGAGGGCAATATCGCCCGGCGTTTCGCCCAAAAGTATCCCGATGCCTGGGAAGAAATCGGCATCATCACCCGTCCCCTGAGCAGTGCCGTGTCGATCGCCGTTCGCTACTAGGCAAAATCCATTGGCTCAGCGATTCTGGCTGGCGACTGATTCCCATTGAGGCGTTCAACACGATGATGGGTATCGACCAGGGCTTGAGACAGACCAACCCTTCCTTTCCCTCATTTCGCCTCTATCTCCTCGAAACACGCCTGTTCGACGAGATCGGCAGCCACATCGACGATACCCCGAACCAGCATATTCACCACGAAAAATGCATCACGGTATCGTCACGCTAGTTCCTTGCTTAGCCGGACCTGGTACTGACCGAAGGTTCACATAAAAATAATCTGGTGGAGCAATCCGCTCAATGCCAATTTATGTCTTTTTTGAAACGGAAGCATTCGAAACCATAGGTAACCGCAAAAGTTGGCAGGGATACGGCATATTCAGGACTGGAAAGACCTGGAGTCGAAACAATGAAAATCATTATTCCCGTATGTGATATCAACATCTTCCCGGAACAAGTGGAGACCTATCTACGCAAACTCGCTAGCAAGCCACGTATTGTCCGTGTCGAGTCTGAAGTGTTTTTGTCTTCAGATACCTGGGAAATCAGTTTCACCATTACTGACTCTATGGGTCGAATAATCACGTTGGATGTCTGTTATTTACACACCTCTACCTACAAGAACGGCATGAATGAGGAAGAGCGTCACGTTCTGGATGTGGCACAGGCCTCTGCTACGGAAAAAAAAACTGAACCCTGCCTAGGTTTATTGCGCTTGTCTACATATGGATGTACTCGTATCGAACATCTACTTCTCGACTATTTATTACGTTTTGAAGAGATCACTGAATCGACCGGAGGGGCTATTTTCTATCAGGATAATTTCATTGATTTGGAAAAAAACAAATTTCAGGAATCCATTAAAGGCAGTACACCCCTGGATGTCTTGCGCTGCGTCGCAGCCGAAGAAAAGAAACGTACTGAGCAGAAACACTATGCTGATGAAATAGGAACCAATAGCATCGGACGAACCAACGGCATTACGCTCTATCATCCGGAAAACCACTCTGATCAACTGATACCTAAACAATTGATCTATTTCTGGGAAGGCGAGTCTGCCAACTATGAGCCACCGAGGGAACTCGTCGAAATGGTAAAAACACAACTTCGTGGGTTGCCAGCGGCCCTATTCGCACAGATAACAGATGGCCTTAACTCCCGTATTGTGAATCGTTACCCCGTTCCGCCGAATGACGTGATCACCGAAACCTCAGGCACTCCATACCCTTATCTCAGGAACAACATGGGCATAAGTATCAGTGACAGTCTCTTTTGTACCTACAGTTACGACTCTTACACACTTGCGGAATTTGCTGCCTGTTTTCCTGACCTTATCGATGAACGTGATTTTATTGTACTTGATACACAATATTTGTATTATCCGCAAAAACTGTCTGAAGCCATCGACATCATGGTAAATAATCAAGATAATCCATATTTGAATGACAGGATGAGACAATCTGTTATCGAACTGTTCGGTATATTGACCAGTCATTTCAACAAAGAAGTGGTCAATTTAGAACTCGATATCAATGAAATCACTTTTACTGATGGTTCGACGACCAATATTAGTGGGAATTACCTGCAACGTAAAGTTGCCAGTTTTTTCTCGGAATATGATTCCAAAGTACTGAAATCCGTCACCGGAATTGGGCATGAACGCTTACACGCTTGGCTTGACAAACATATAAATGGTTTATATCCGCAAAGTGCCTTGTATTTTTCTTGCCGTGCCTTTCGTGAGCTTTTAGATCATGCTATACACAAAAATAAGATTGAATCCCTGGTGTTCTTTGACATTCCCAAAGGAATGAGCATGGAAACGATCACTCAAAAAATTAAAGCCGGAATAGATAAGGGAGATATCTCATCACTGTTTCAACCTCGCTGCTACTTCAGCGGTCATGACTATTCCGATGCCAAAATCAATTTTTCGAAAAAGAAACATTTCTATACTTTTCTGAGCTACCGTCTATTACGTGCTTTTCGAACCCAGATACCGAACGTTTCAATTTCTATTCCAGACCAGCTCTTCCTGAATAGTCTGACGGATACCTATCGCGCGAGTAAACCCAGTGAAATCTACCATAAAAATATCAATCTTGATCAGCCTGTTACCAGAAAGGAAGATCGATTGACCCTAACTGCCCCGCTCGGTGATCAGGAGATTGATGTCTTGATACGAATCGAATACCACATCACAGCCAAGAGTTGGACACTCGAGAAACTTGATGGCATAGAAGATTGATCAGAATTATCATCTTGCTCATCGGATTCATCAATTGATCATCTGCTCAAACTCGTTCAGTGTGATAGTCAGCACCGTTTTACCACTAGTCCATTATGTGTTATGCACCGGCCTCACAGGTAATCCGTTCGATCTTGGTCTTGAGTCACCATACGCCGGTACGCGATTGACCAACACTGCCATTTAGTCGTCCGGTATCACCATCCGCAAGTATTTGATGGAGGTACTGGCGACAAATACCAATGTGTTTTATTCAGTGGTATAAACAACGGCGAAGGCAGCAATCGGAACATGGCTTCTATGCCTGCTAAGAATGCTGACGACACATCTGACACCTCGCTCTATATTGCCCAAGTGCTCATTCTATGAATAACAGCATCGGCCCTTAGTCAAGAGGCCCGTTCGAACACAACGACACGCCCGTCCACATTCAGCAGCTGGGTACCGCTGACAACTGTCAGAGGCTCTGGCCAAGGGCAGTGTCCGAATACGTGCAGAGGCACATCCCGCGAGTCGAGCGTCTCCTGGATCCGCGCATCGCCCATAAATCCATGGGTCGTGTCCGGCCCACAATGGGTAAGCAGGACATCAAGATCGCTGCAGGCCAATGCATCGAGGATGGAGAGATACTCGGACTCCGAACGCCTTCGCGGTTTACCCGGTTTCCCGATGATGCCTCCGATACCACCAAGTGTCAGACCATCCACGGAGATCGTCTCCCCGTCCAGAGCGTGCACATTCTTACAGCGGCTGATCTTACCCTCGTCATTGCCCGGAAACAGATCGTGGTTGCCATGGACGCCGACCACCCAGCGAAATCGGGATGAAAATGCCAACCAGACCGGCGTCGGATCACCTGAACAGCCTCGCGATCCGGGGTCGCCGGTGGCATACAGATCCCCGGCCAGCATCACGCCGGTACGTTCAGGGGACATCAGCAGTCTGCCGGATGTCATTGCATCATGCAGATATCCCGCAGCTATCTCCCCCGGCAGCGGGGCACCACCGTTGCCGTAGTCAAAACCCACACCCTGAAGATCGCTGCTCATCACAATGCCGTCGAGCTCAGATGGAAGGTTCTCTACACAGACCGTCATAATCTGCAGTTGCTCAACGGTGACCTTTCCACCCGGCAACACGCTTTGATATGGAAGCAACTTGATGTCCTTGGTGCCGGGTAGGATCTTCAGCTGTGCTTTTTTCTTCTTCGTCATTATGCAAACTCCCAATATCGTCGACCGGTGTGGAATTCAATCAGCGACCATTGATACGGTCATACACGAACCCGATTGGACCTTAATTCCTACCATCAGGAAAAAGGCTTTCATCGTCTTCAAACCAACGGCGAAAGTCCTCCTGGTTTATCGCCTCAGCATTCTCCATACTAGTGCCATGATAAAAAGAGATGCCTTTCAGAGTTTTCGAGGAAATAGCTATCCACAACCCCCACTCTACTAAAATGGTGAAATGACGCTAATACTGCCCCTAGTCAGGCAATTTTGTGACCAGGGATGAACACTTCCACTGCCCACCCTTCCATGATGGCCTTCCAGTGATAATCCGAAGTTTGTGCCCAGTCAAATACGCTAGGGATATTGTATCTGTCGCTGACGTCGGAACAAATCTCCTCATATGTCAACTGGGGAACGATATCCATCACTCGCTTTAGAGTAGCCGTGAGTCGCTGCAGACGCTTACGATATTCCACTGTATCGACGAGGTGCCATGCGCAGCGATCAAAATCGCTGCCATCTTACGGGTTTCGGTCCAAGATGCGTGTAAAGCTCGTCGCTATAGTGAAAGCGCTCGGCGTAACGCATATCGAGATTGCCGTCAGGTTTCAAATAGGACCGCCTCGTCGAGCTGAGCAGATAACCCGCTGAGCCAATTCCGGTACCGCCATGCCTTCCGACACGATGATAAGGGTAAGGAAATGCCCAAATCCCTGTAGGTGCCGGTGCATGATGCCAACGGGCCGTCTGGCGGCTTTTCTGATTCAAACGTCCGAAGCGGATAAACTCCATCACTTTTCGTTTGCACGCCATGACCTACTCTCTCTCAGAGTTCTCACATACCGCGTATGTGCCGAAAGAATGCCAATCATATAATCCTGAGACTTCACCAGATTCTCAAGCTGTCGTATCACTCTGAAACACACGTACTGATCGGTTAACAATCATGTACCGCCTAACCAAAGAACTCACGGATCGCCTTTATAGTGTAGGCAGCGGAGAGGTGGTCCCCAACCACCACCGTTGATTCGATCGATTGGAATATATACCTATTGAATCTAGGTGTTAACGATGTTTATTAAGGTGCTTTATTTTTTGCTTGCTTATGGAAAGTGGACAGAGAGAAAAAAGTTCTAATGGCTTGATTGGATTTACCAGATTAGAATCTCCACGAGGAGCAGAAGCTAAAAAAATGTACGCTTTTTAATATGACAAACAAGTGTCACTTGTTTATTCTATTCGCCAATATCGATAATTCTAAAGATTGGGCTAAGTTGTAATATGGATAGTGAAGTCAAACCGAGCCAGATTCTATCTTTTCATGAACTGGTCAGCGACTCAGCGATACCGCCATACTTTAAACTGTTTTCATTTCAAAAAAGATTCTCGCGGGTGCCGATTTTTTTGAGGTCTCTGTTACTTGGGCCGTTTTTTTATGTATTGTTTTACGCTATGGCAATACTCCTTGAAGGGAGTATTCCTGCTTCTGCATTATTGGTAATGGCAATCTTGAGTGGTGGAATTAGCTCAGTGCTTGTACTCACTACTAATTCTTACCAGAAGTCGATTGAGGCAGTGGATCATATTTCAAGCATTATGACGAGTAACGAGCAGATGATTGAGCTTAGGGACGATTTTTGCAATATCTTTGTCCGCCCATCACAGACTTGGTTCAGTCTTGGTTTTTCGCTGATTATTACATTGGCAGCATTTTCTATGGGATTTATGCTTCCCGAAAAAATTGCGTTTGTATTGTACATCTTCCTATTTGTGGCCATCTTTATTGCTGGATATATGCTGTGGATGTCAGGTGCAGCAATATTCTGGTCATGGAAGTTAAGTAGAAATGGTCCTTATCGACTGAGTCATATACCAAGCAAAACCGTTGGTATTAGGAAGCTGTCGAGACTAGTAGGTACTTATTCGCTCAGTTTTTCGTTGGTTATTTGTCTGGGGCTACTGTTGTTTTACACAACCCCATGGGAGAACATGGTTGCTTACCAGTATGTAGAGTCATTTATAGTTTATCCATTTATTGTATACACACTAATATTCATTCTCCTGCCTCAGTTTTATATAAGAAAGGTGATCGTTGATGAGAAAGACAAGGTATTGGTAGGATTAGAGAACAAAATGCATGATCTTGAAATCTTGGAATCTGATTTTTCAAAAGAGTTCTATGATCGTTATAAGAACATGAATGATTTTTACGGCGAAATCTTGTCGACATCAGACTATGCGCTAGATTTTGGCACAATCGGAAAGTTCCTTAGTTCACTGATATTCCCAGTATCGCTTACCATAATACAGCAACCCAATATTTTGGATTTTTTTAAATAGCAATCACCAAATCTTATTTTGATGGAATGCAATGGATAATCAGAGATAAATAACAGGGGTGTATTATAGATGAGTGCAGTGTCATTGCGTGCTGGTCGATAACGTAAATTATCTTTCGCCATTTGAGACGGTAGTAGTTCACGTTGTTAAGTTAGAATTACGACATTTCAACAGTGTAAAGTTTGTACGGTTAATCTAGCTTTTGCACAATCCGTCCTGTCCCATTACAACGACTACAATTGACAACGGCGTTACCATTGTTAACTTCAACTGTACGAAAATTGATATCAGAACTGTTTAAACAAGATGAACAACTAGAACCATTCACACCTCGATGACATACACCTTTACCATCACAATGCCCACATTCGTAAACAACATGATCTGACATTTAAATCTCCTGTTTTACAGCTACCTATTGCCATAGACTATGATTATTACCGTCATCAGCCAGTCTAGTTAAATATTATCTGCATACTATACCAATCAACCTAATATGCATAAACCTCATTCGCCATAAAGTAATAATAATATTTTAATTTTTTTAACCTTGATTAATTGATTAAAATTGCCATTCGTTTTGATCGAATTATTAGTGGTACGCTTACGTGTTGATTGCTCTTTATTTAATGACGATGCTGGTCTTTTGGATCTAGTACTCTCCCCGCCCAATGTTAATCGCCTCACGACAGGTGCATTGATACAGTCTATATATATTATACGTTCATAATTGTCTCGTTTGCTACGTTACAATGCAGCCGATCGGTCCTGTCAAACACAACCAGGATGCATACATCCATTCCTTCAACAGGCGATTCCGCAATGAGTGCCTGAACGAACACGGGTTTCTGATGACCTACACCCCTATTTCCGTACCTAGCCTAACTTTGTAGATTCCGTACTCTAACAGGAGTTGAACAATGATAAGCGATGTCCCAAAGGACAGATCATCTCATTACTTCCTGTGATATTCGTTCCACTTGATATCGTTTGTACCACTCGTCTGTCTTCTCGTCTATATAATGGTACCCATGATGGCTACAAGTACCGCAACCGTCTTCTGCAGACCACGGATTTCCTCCGCAGGAATAGCATGTAGTTTTTTTGAGCGAAGCAACCCAGGCAAGCGTTCTCATCTTATGCTCAATGTAATCAGGGAATGATGTAAATGTTGGATGGTCTTCAATACCGCTCCCCCTGCAAACACTGCACAGTGAAAGGAAGCGATCTTTATCAGTTGCTTTGAGAATGGCTCCAGCGCCGCTGCATGTGCTGCAAATACTCATACGATTTTACCATGATAGGGTTTGGTTGAGGGATTATACTGATCAGCTTTAAGTGACAGATCTTAATTGCCATTTAACCTTTCGTAATTAATTTAGTCTAGTGATAATGGGTAAAGAACATGAAATTTCTTGTCATTGCTACTGTAACTCGCATAAGGATTCCATCCATCCGTATAACACATTTCATGGTTATCCTTGATAAGATCATTTAACGAATCAAATATTGTTGCGCCATCTCCACCATGAGTTCCTCCTGAATGACGGTTGTAGAGCTTCAGTTTTATATCATTGAAACACATATAGGAATGTCGTCTGTTCTTGCCGTAGAAATTATCAGGAAAGATTTCCAGTCGGATTTGCAAGTTATTTTCTTGTAAAAATTTCGCTAAAGAACATACCATTTCATTGTCATTAATCCCATACAAAAGTAAATAATTTTTATTTATTAAAACATTGAAGCCAGTTTTCAATAAAATCTTGATCTCATCAATATCAACAATATCTAGAATCATAAATCACGACCTATACAAATGTTATACTCACTGGGGTCAACAACTTTTCTCATGCAGATCTATGTAATTGTCCAAATGTTTTGTATTCCATCTCATTGGAGAGAAGTGGCGATATGTCTGTTCTTGGCACAGCATTATTAAGTTATCTTCAACAAGAAGCTTTCTACATGACCTGACAAGATTACGCTTCATATCGAAGTGATTCACAAATTGACATCATCTGGACCAAATTTTTTGATATTTCCTAACATGAACTGCTTTTCCAATTCACCTGGCAAAGTTATCCTTGCACCGACTATTGCCACGCCTCTGGTTACAGCAAGATGCTGATCATATTTAAGAAACATCATCTCATGAATTCCAGTATTTCCAGTTACCATAACTTTAGCGTCAAAACCTTTTACTATATAAACACCATCAAAAAACATAAAAACCTACCCTTTCGTTACTTTTACTCATACTATTGCCAGGTGCCTTAGATGACATTATTTGATTAGCTCAAATGTAGCAGCTCTTAGCGTCCGTCACAGTTTGTGGATCTCGCACATACCTTCTATACCAAAGTAATTTAATACAATTACTCACTATTCTGGCCTACATATTGTGCCATGACAAACTTACACTAAAGAATTTCAGTATATCTCCGCACTTTGAGTGTGCTGTTCAATCTTTCCCAAGTTATCCCTTTCGCTTGGGTAACTGACGTCATCAGTATTGTTGAAAATATTTTTTAGGATCAATCGATATTTTCCCAAGACGCAGAGGTATTGCGCTAAACATTCTAGAATATGCTTTTAAGATATTTTTGATGCTCTTCTACGTCTAATGAATCTATCAATAACTATCTCACTCAAAAATACGAATTTACATTTCCTCAGGAATAACATAAAGGTCTAATCCCACTCACTAACCTGCCAAACTCTACCCCCGCTACTTTGTACCATTAATGCAAGATCTTGCACATCTCCATGAGGTACACGCCGATCCACTCGCAAACGCACATCCTGTGGTTTGCTTTGTTTTAAATAAGCAATCGCTAGGTCTTTGTCGGAATACTGGCGTTTCTTTTCATTGTGGGGAGTAGCAAAATAGTGGATAGTCCCACCATCCTGGTAGGTAATTTCCAGCAACAATGTCTCCTGAGCAGCTGGTGCTGAACTATCGCTTTTATTGTTTGTTTTTGTACTCTCTATGTACATCAGCGATTCTTGGTGAACGAGGGGTAATACACAAACCAATATAGTCATAATAATCCCGAGGATCAAGAATCCAAAATCCGCTGATACCGTTGCGTAAGTTTTCATTATTTTTACTCTTATTATTCCTAAAACAGGATCAATTAAGCAATCGATCAGTGGCATCCAAATTACCAAGGGTCTGCTGCTTGAGGCTAGCCACATCGTCCCAGGTATAGCTCTTTGGCTTTGCATTTGTTGTTGATTCACCATTCGTAGACTTACCACCCTTGTACTCTAAGGGAGGGTTACTATTCTGCGGTATTGTGGTTTGGGTGGCCTTTTCTTCAATACGGTCTGCACCTCCTCCTAAAATTGCCCAGGCAATCACGATCAAGATGATATAGAGGATTATCTCTTGGTTGTCGCTGGTAGAAGTACTCATTCTCATGTCCTCGTTTTATTAAAGTTTCTCACCTCACCCAGTCCTTCTCCCAAGTAGGGAGAAGGTTAATATTGGTGAGATGTTGTTTCTAATGTTGTTCTACCAACTGCTTGGCTTCTTGGTGGATTTCAGCCCAACCGCCTGAGCCATAGTCGTTATCGGAGCCAGTGCTCTCTTCTCCGAAGACCAGATCACCGATGGCATAGTCGAGTTCTTCGCCCTCTTCATCAAGGAGCATGTCGAGAATACCGAGGTTTTCGAGAACATCATCGGTCTGGTCGATAATGCCGGCGAAGCGGTTGCCGTCATTCACATCACGTAAATACCCAAGTCGGGTACCAAGGCTATTGGCTGCCTGGTCTAGGATGGCGTCCTGAGCGACCAAGACATCGAGCAGCTCTTCCAGCCGCTCCATTTTGTGCCGATTCCGTGCCTGGTTAGCTTTGCCCTTACCTCCCAACTTTTTCATGGTAGCGCGGGTGAGCCCCTGCAGGTACTTTTGGGATTTAGACTGGAACAGCCGGTCACGTTCGAGGAGTTCCAAGAGCCGGGTATTGCTGGCAATTGCTTCTTTTGCCATTTTACTAACATGACGATCCATCACTACTGAGCTTTTATTGCTCTTACTCTCGGCTGTGTGGCGGGCAGCGATCAGGCGATCAAGCGTGTCAACTACCTCACTATTCAAGCCCCGCAGTTCGTTGACAGCTTCGTACTTCTCACCAAGCTCATCAGTACGGACAGCAACGTATTCAGCCACAGCGTGTTTACGATCTACCGAGCCCGGAGGGAGCCGTTGAGCCTCGGCCAGCAACTGCTTGACTTCGCTGGATGCGCTGATCTTGTGCGAGCCACGCTTTTCCATTTGCTGCAGGGCGGTAACCTGCTGGGCGAACTGCTCTTCCAGGTCAAGCACTAGGGTGGATTCGGCCAGCGCACTGTTTGCCAGTGCCAGTAGCATGACGGCGGCCAGCTGCTTTTTAATCATGGTTTTCACGATGGTTCTCCAAATTTCGTCCAGGTATTTCTTTTATTGCCGAGTTTGTTCCAATTCTATGGATGATCTCAGCTCTCTACTACGATTTTGCAGATGCCCTTTGGCCATCTTTACCCGGGTTCGTAGTTCATTCATCTGCTTATTTATTTCCCGCTGGGCACGCTCGCGTTCCGGTGCATAGCGATCACTATCCAGACTGCGTGCCAGTACCAGGGTGAGCGCCGCATGTTCTCGAGGCCGATTCTTCATGGTGTATACCGCCGTCTGCAGGCCATTGTGGACACCCTGAGCCCATCGCTCTACTGTCCATTGCAGTTCTGCCGGCAGTGACAGTGGTGCCATGGACTGCTGACTGATCAGCTCTCCGCTGCCTTTCAACCACTGGAAACCTTGCGCCAGGGAGAGCAGCTCACCGCTACGATCCCTGTGCCAGGCCATGATGATGCCGGCACGATCCACAGTGCGTGTCATACCTGTTACATCGGGTTGGTGGTCAAGAGCCTGCTCATATTGACCAATGCCCTCTACCCACTGTGCATAAACCGCGTGATAATCGGCCACCTGGGCAGGGTCTCGATCGCTGTAAGGTCGGGTCTGACTCTGTTCGGGTGGTTGGCTCGGCAGGTAGAAATCTCTTTCTACTGCCACAGCTGGTAACGCGAATATCGATATAAGCCAAAATAGTGTGAGTCGTTTGTTCATCATTGCCCCCCCTACTGATTGAGTACCTTGAATGCCACGCCCCATACGAATCCCAGGGTGAGAATCAGCAACAGATCGATGCTGAGCTCTGGTGACAGACTCCAGGGCAGTTGCTCCACTACTGAGCTGGCGGTTTGGTGAATCCTGTCGTAATAGCTCGGCCATTGAGCCTGCAGTGTCTGACTCAGCAGCTCCGAGCTTTGGGCACACACCAGGGCTGCGATCCCATGAGAAAGTCCGTGGTTGATCATTGTTATTGCTCCCTCTGTTTCAAGCACTGGTAGTAGAACAGCACCTTGGGTATGTATTGGCGGGTCTCCTCGAACAGCTTGTTGGACTCCACCCGATGGGGGCCGGCGTTGTAGGCCCAGAGTCCTTTACCCACATCACCGAAGCGTAGGATTTGTTGCTTGAGGTAGCGGGTGCCACCATCCACATTCTGACGGGGGTTGTAGGCATCCCTAATCTCAAGACCATGTGCCGTCTGCGGCATCAGTTGCATCAGTCCCCGGGCTCCTACACGGGATCGAGCCCGGGAATCGAAATTACTTTCAGCCTGAATTACTGCGGCAATCAGCGCCCCATTCACTCCGTGACGACGTTCCGCCTGGTCGATGATGCGCTGGTAACGGCGCATGCCATCCTGGTTGATGTCGCTGCAGTGCAGACCCGCGTTTCGCGCCTCAACCGAGTGGGCCAGGAGGACTAACAGCAGCGCCAACAGACCTGCCAGGCTAGTTTTCAAGTCTCCTTTTACTTGTGGTTGACTGTTCATAGGGTGCTCTCCACGAAGCAGGCTCATTCACCTAACAGTCGCTCGACCGCCAGGGTGATCCGCCCCTTGTCCGGGTTGGGGTTATAGGGTGTATCACCTGCTTCCCCCATGGCCTGAGCCAGAGCGAGAACCAGTTCGGTCTCTGGTGCCAGTGCTGTATCTTGGTCGATACGGTCACGAATCTGCCCTGCAGTGCGCAAGAAAGCGTGGCGCTGGTCTTCTGCCAGTTGATCCAGAGCCATGGCGGTTAGTATCGCCAGCTCAAACCGATCGTTTCGACTTGAGTAGGAGCGCAGCAATCGACTCCACTCGACACGTCGCTGAGTAGCAGTTTGAATACCCTCACCCTGGAGCAGGGTTTCGATTTGCAGTTGGACTGGGGCCATCTCGCTATGATTAACCTTGCCGACACTGACATGACCCGACTTTGCATCGGGCCGTACATTGGTATTGCCACCGATACAGCCGTTCAGTAAGAACGATAGCAAGGTCAATAAAAGCATGTTGTTGATTGAGTTGAGCGCTACCATGGTTATCTCCCGTTTGTATTTGATGGGTGTGAATATCTGTTTTGCCTTGTATTGGCCGTTATTGCCTAATGCGTGCCAATCGGGCGCATCCTTCTTAGAGATAGCTGCTTCGATTAATCTGAATACGCTTGCCCTTGACCTCGACATCAGTAACCTGCACGGTTAGCCGTCCATCATTGAGTCGGTAGCGATAGTTCACTTGATCGGTATCCTGCATTTCGATGCCTTTCTGGCTCAGAAGAATTGAAAGCAGCCCCACGAACTGCTGCTCGCGCTGTTCAGGTAGCAGGATCAGAAAGCGGTAGACACCCTTTCCCGCCGCATCCTCCACTGCACCTACATAGGCCCCACGCAATTTGGTGGGGATGTCTTCTGTCACATCCCGGGTCCTTCGGGCAAAGCCTGCCAGCTGTGTATTGTGCACAAAACGACCCATCTCAATGCGACCGATCACCCGATTGCTTTGCCGGTTAAACACCGCGAGGGCACCACTGTTCCGCTGGGTGTGACGCAGATAGGTCCGAAATGGGAGATCGAGGGCACCAACCAACATGGGCATGCTGGCCTGCTTCAGCACCTTGACGCCCTGAACCCTTGCCTGGCTGGCATTGAGCTGTTGGGGGGGAGGTTCAGCTTGTTTGATCGGGTCTGCCGGCTGCTTTTCAGCTGTTTTTGGTGGTGATTGCTCACGCACGATCTTAGGCATGAGTACCAGCTTCTCCTCTTTAGGAGGTGGTACTTCACGTATCGTCTCGGTAATCTGCTGCCGGAGATCCGTGGTCTTATCCTCAGCCAGTCGTTCACGCAAGTCAGGTGGTAGCAGTGCAACTAAAATCCACAGCAGGAGGGTGGCTGCCAGGAACACAAGCATGGTTCGTTGCATCAGCTGCCGTGGCGATTGTCGTTGGGTGACTTTCATCCTCTACTCACCTAGTAGCAGTTGTTGCTGCTGGACGATGGAGTGCTGACTGAGCCTTGATATCTGACCGCTTTTCCTTCGCTTTGTCTGAAAAAATCAGCTTCTTCATCAATCCAGCGGGTAAAGCAATGATCAGCCCCCACTCGGTGGTGTAGAGCATACGTGAGGCCCCGTTGAGGAACTCTGCCAACACCTCCATCAGGTTCTCGACACCATCAATCAGGTAGAACTGCTGCAGTGCCTCTCGCAGGCCATCCACCGTTCCCAACATACCGAGTAGCGGTGCGGCGAAAAGGATGATATCCAGGTCCTTACGGACTGATTCGGTAGCAGCTTGCCTTGTGATCAGGATGCGTCCTACCACGTAAAGGAAGTAAGCAGTCAGCGGCAGCAAGCCGAACATTACCCACCCAACCCGTTCAAACCAGTAATAGGCGGCACCCAGGGCCAGGGTATGACTTTGGTAGAGGGCATAGGCCATAACGAGTGCCAACACCAATAGGAAAAGTGAGGATAACGCTCCGCTACCTTGTCGTGGATTTCGGGAAACGGTCATGTTCATTTCTCCCAGATCTCGAAGCGGTTCTCTTCGAACAGGCGTTGAGTCGATAGGGTATATCCCAAACGTTGGGACAGTTCATGCATGAAGATCCAATAGGTCAGCCTGGGAAGATCCTGACCGCTGTTCATACCAACTCTAGGATCATCTGCCAGTTGCATAACCATACGAGGATCCTTTGCATAGACCGAATCTTTGCTGACGAGGTAAATCTCATTCGCTCCGATGTTGTAGACCGACTCGGCCAGCATGGGCAGTGGTGCAGCTGATTTCCAGTTATGGATCACCTCACGTTTTGCCTTATCGTGGTCGCGCCAGTAGCGGTTGACGTCGCTCGCCTGGAGAGTCAAGGGAATCACCAGAAGGATCGATATGGCCAGGCTTTTAATCTTGGTACTGTTATTCATCTTGGGTTCCTATTGAGTTGATTAATCCAGGTTGTACTTGTCGAACAGTTGTTGGAAGCGTTCTTCATTGCGGCGAGTCACCTGCAAGACGTCACCATGGGTGTATTGGTCTTGGTGTTTGAAGTGTTGTGCGCTGGCTGTGGTAATTTCATTTGTGGGACTGATCACCTCGTCCACTGGTGGCACGGGAAGTTCACCGCTGATATTGATTGGACCATGCTTTATGTCATCAGTGATTGTTTGAGGACTAAAAGCATCCTTATCCTGGATGGTCTCGGTTGATTGATGGACCTCTTCGATCGTCTCATCAGTCACTGTAATCTCATCCGGCACTGTCTCATGTTGGATCGAGTCAGCTGCTCCTTGCGCCAGGGCCTGCAATTGCGTTTTGGTCTGTTCCTTAACCGCCCGGGTCTCATCAGGACGCAGGTATGTGCCAACCATCATGATCCCGACGATTACGATGATGAGTATGAGTAGATTCTTCATGGTGATTACCTCATTATTCGTGGCCTTGGTAACTGTGCACTTGTTGGATGTTTACCAAACTGTTTGCCGGATGACTGCCAATTCTCCAGATGACCGTTTTCTGGTTACATCCAGAATATAGAACGGGCACCTTATGCGTCTGAGCAGGATGCAACCTCTTTAAGATCTATCATGCATTGCTGTAAAACCATGTAAGCACGGATTCAATGCACACTACGTTGAGATTGTTGGTCGATAAATCATTTCTGGCTGTATGCCGTACCATGATCCTGTTCCTACGAATTTGATCAGATTGTAGGTGTCATAAGGCCTAACTTTTGCCAATTAATCGATAGGCGAAAGGAATAAAATCTGCGGTTTAGAAAACTGAGGGCATATCAATGACGACAGAGGAAGATGAAAAATGAACCAGTTGTCACATATGATTGGTACTTTGATTGAGTATTGGAATCAGTACTGAATTATTGTGCGTTTGATTCGAGGGCTGCAATACTCTGTTACTACTGGATGTCGACTGTATAGTTGGATCGTTGTCTTTTTTATAATCTGAGTGATTGACAAATTTCACCATGGCTGTAAAAGCGATCAACAGTATGGCCAACACAATTGCACCCACAATTTCTTCTTCATTCGGTCGAGACATGCCTACTACTTTAATCCTTATCTTCGGAAAGATGCATTTAAGAACCATCACCCATCATAGATTTATCTTAATTCTATGAGAAATTTCACGACTCTGATTTACTTGGCACCACAGTTGCGAACTCAGTAGTCTCTTTTAGTCAGCGTATAACTTCTGTATTTAATGTTGCCGTGCTAGTGCCAATAAATGTGTGCTCTCATTCATACCACTGTTTGACATGAGAGAGGTCTTCATCAGTGACATTGAATCCCTGTACGCGTTTAACGACTCCGTCTTGATCCTTCAGTAACATATCTCCGTCACCTGCCAGCGCTTCTGCACCTGATTTATCTATGATCACTCTGGAGTCGTGAGCACTGGCTGTACGAAGTGCTACACGAATTGGTACATTAGCCTTGATTTCACCTGTAACCACATCAATGGTAGGGCGCTGTGTTGCTAGCACCATATGCAGACCTGCAGCTCTTCCCTTTCGAACCAGTGCAGTAACCAGTTCTGCGATTTCTGCATCCTGTCCGATCAAGTCCCCATATTCATCAATCACAATGACAATTGCTGGCATCTGAGGTTTTTTCATACTTTCACAGAGTTGGTTGTACTTGATACGATCACGTACAATTCCTAGTTCACGAAACTGTGAGTATCTCTCATTCATTTCTGATACCGCCAGTTCAAGCAGAGATCGCACATGGGATGTCTCTGTTGCCACTTCATCGATTAGGTTAGGAACAGATTCATAGGCTTGAAATTCAACCTGTTTGGGATCAATCAACATGAGGCGAACATTGTCAGGATGGTTACGCGCAATCAGTGAAATTATCAATGCGTGCAAAGCGATTGATTTGCCTGAATTCGTCGCTCCAGCCAAAAGAAGGTGTGGTGCACGGCATAAGTCAATAAGCAGTGGTTTTCCGAGCGTATCCCGCCCAACAAGAACCGGTAGTTCGAGATAATCCGCCAGATCAGCGACTTCTTCGAGCCCACCCCAAATACTTTCCTGACAGGCGGCTCCATTTTGAACTTCAATACACACCCTTCGTTTACCCTCGCCTCTTACTAAGCGAACAGATCGTACGCCGAGCGATGCTGACACATCATTAGATTCTTTCACTGCCTGCGCCATTCGCATACCCACAGGCAATTCAACTTCGTAGACACTGATCGCTCCATGATGATTTTCGTGATGACAGGTGAGTCCACTCACACCAAATTCACTGAATGCACGTTCAACTCGTTCCCATGCTAGATCAGACTCTTCCTTTACGATTACTGAACTACATGTCGTTTCAGTCGGCGCTTGTACAGGTATACACTGATCTTTCTCTAAAGATGGTTGTTTTACTACTTCCAGACGCTCACAATCACTGTCATATTGATTTCTATATGTGGTTACGTTTTGTTCTGTGCTCACATCAAAACATCTGGTAATCGAGTCTGTGTTTGCACTTATCCATTCTGCAAACAGTACTACCTTCAAGGTTTGTGCAGGAAGGAACAGAAATATGGCCCATGCAATCGAGTACAATGCCTCTGAAAGTCCCTGCCTCAATCCCATATAAAAGTCCTGGATAGAGACCACTCTCTGATCAAAATTGAGCTGTGACACCCCCATGACGATACCGAGCGATGCCACCAGTGGTGCTGCTATCACTATCACGCCTAACCCCGTAGCAACCCACCTGTCTCGACGACGTTCTGGTTCATTGATCACATGTATTAATAGGTAGAGCAGAAACAGCGTGAGTGGAAAGAATCCATACATTGTCATGCCAATCATTTCGTACCAGTGTATAAATGTCTCCTGGAATACTTCGTACAACAGATACACTACAACTGCTAAACCCAATGCAGTCAAAACTCTAAGTTGAAAGGCGTCAGTATCAATAAGATCTGTAGGCCATCTAATCTCATCTACCTTTCGCATTCATATCCCCCTACTCACTATAGATTCGACATCATTTCGATATTGCAAGCAGTCCTGTGGACCAGTTTGAGTTATGCTTGGAGTTTATGATTCCCTTAATGCCGTATGGATGCTAATTTGGGTGAAGTAATGGCAGAAAAGCACTCAAAAGGCACTCAAAAGGCACTCGTTTTATTTTCCTCGCGCAGATTTGATAGCTTTCAATGGATTTCCCAGTACAATCTCATGTATTAACACACCCAACCGCTCGGCAAATTGTTCCACCGGTACATTGGCAATCGCTTGGCTATAGTATTTATTAACATGTTCTGTTCCTGGCCCGATTCCAACACCAAACAACTCAAGGTCGGTTCGACTTTCAAGTTCTGAGGCCACGCGTTCCAAATCTTCAGGCTGTGATCGACTTCCTTCCGGCCCCCCATCACTTATAACGATCAGAAATCGATCACTGGCCGATTGATCGAAAAGATTGACTGCGGCTTCCGCTAAACACGGCCCATCATCATTAAATTCATACTGATTGTGTCCACCTGGACGTGCACCCCGTGCCTCCAGAGGTATCCCTTCCAGATTACGGCGAACATCTTCTGTGAGACCGGTACCAAAGGAACAGAGCGGTATCAGTTCATCCTGAAACCCATCGATGGAAAAATCGATACCCAAGCGTGAGAGCGTCTCTGCCACCACCACTGTACCAGCAAGCGCTGCCTCGTCTTTATCGAACGCCATGGATCCTGACAGATCCACCAACAGTGAAACAATGGTTCGATGACGGTTTGGGACACTTTTTCTACGCCAGAGCGTGCGGTAATCATGAGGATTTGCATCAAAAGCCATTAACCGCCTCAAGTCGATACTGGTGCCACTCGGATACCCATTACGTTCTCTGAGCCGCTTTTGGGGTAACAGTATCCGATTAAGATCACGCACCAGCATGTCAATCTGGGGTTGAACCTGTTGAAACACAGCTTCATAACTCTTCGGGGGGGAGGCATGGCCTTCACGAGTAGAGGGCCTATCCGTAGGTGGACGGTGAAGTCCCCATCTACCTGCTCCAGGTCTTATGTTGATTCCCATCCCATCCACGGCTGGAGATGACTCGAACTGTGACTGAAGATGCTGAAGCAGTCTGAATAAAATGGTTTTGGCCAATTCAATTAGGTGCTCAGGGGCAGGTGTTAAGCCAGCAGCACCCCTCAAACTGGAAAATAGTTTTTCCAGCAACCTCTTTAGCATCTGTTCACTCATTTGAGTCAGGAGTGCCTGGGCACTTTGCTCAAGCTCTGTAGCTGCGGACATTGCGCTTGCCATACATTCCATATCTGACTGCAATAACCCTTCTGCCGCTGGAAACACTATCTCGTAGGCCAAATGCATTGCACGCCAGGCAGAACATTGAACCACCATCTCTCGATAGCTCTGTGCACGATCTTCTTCAGGATATCTGAGACATGGCAGAACCTGAGTGTGATAGAAATCCACAACTGATTGATCATGCTCCCTTTCCTGCCAGTACACCGAAGGCAGTTCCTCAATATACGCCCTACGTGCATCCCGTGTTTTATACAGAGCCTCCGCCACTTCATTGGGTAAACTTCCTTTTTCTGCTGGCAGCCACCCCCGACTAGGTTCACGGGTACACTCCAAACAGAATTTCAGGAAATCCGGTATCTTGTCCGATAGCTGATGGCCCAACGACTCCTGTCTGATGGGGGTGAGCCACCGTCTGACACCGGGATACCGCTGACCGATCCAGGTATCGGAGCGAGGATCCTCCAGAGCGTTCAATAGATTGTAAGCAGGTTCAATAGCAAGCGGACCCTTATGCTTAAAGAGTGGGTAGCGGGATACGAAAATATGGCCTACCTCGTGCCCAACGAAACCGGCGCAGTAGAGCGGCCCGTAATCTCGCAATGAATCTGCTGCCACTGTCAGAACACGGTCAACCGGATTCCATGCCCATTCAGTATCACTGATTTGAAGTCCGATTCCTGCCGATTGACATAGCCCGGCAGCAAGCGCATGTAACTGCGTGATATCAGACTGAAGCTGCGTTTGTAACACCATGCACTGCCTCCTCGGATTCAGTCACCTTTACACTTTCCTGACTGCCAATCGTCCACACAGAAGGCCCTATTCCTACCGCATCGAGCAACTGCACCAAGGTCCGCAGATCCTCTTTTGTGGTCATACGGCCTGCGTAATAGCGCAACAGTCCCTGGCGAACGGGCTCATAGGGATCACCGGTATCGCATTTAGTCAGCATTTGGTTGATAAAAGCGAGACAACTGAGCATTCCGCGGCGGGTGAACACATAGGGCTCTCGCCGACGCGCACCAAGTCTGGCGGTTCCACCACCCTGCCCGGCTGCCTGTTCGAGTCCGGCATGAAACCGGGCCAGGGCCTCTAGAAACTGATCCATATGAGGAACTTTTGCAAGTAGCGGGTAGTGCGGCTCACAATCCTCCATACGATATTCACATCCTTCAATTGCTATATCAGGAGACTTTCCGAACACCAGATAGCGCAACATATCGAGATACTGCGCCTCCCCAGCTGCTGCAATATAGCGATAGGCCCGCCAGCGATCCCGGTAGGCAGGACTGAGTTCCGACCGACCGGCATACTCAGCAGGATTCATAGTGGCAAAGACTCTAAAATCCGGATGTACTTCCTCTCCGCCTGCACCGATTACCGAGTTGTCATGCTCAGTTAGAACCAGTGTTGGGTTCTGCTCTAAGACCGAGTTGAGACGTTCGAGTATCTGCGGTTCTGCCAAATTACACTCATCAAGCAGTAACCACCAGCCACAACGCATGGCTTGAGGGATAAGGCCCTCTTGCCAGCGCCACTGTCTCACTGGTAAATGCTCAGCGCTCTTTACCTGCTGCACCTCCAATGGGGTAAGTGGCCTGTTCGCCCCGTCTGCCGCTTTTAGAATGGATAAAGTAGTTGAACTTAGCCGTTCAGGCGAGTCAAGCAGCTCTTTTACACTATAGGGAAGGCTAATATCCTCTTCACCAGGCACATACCGGCCGATGAGTTCACCGGTATCGGTCTGGCCATTTAAGTTTATCCTTACTACCGGTTGACCCAGGAGAGATGCCAGGTATAGAACAGTGCTGGTTTTAGATGTACTGGTTTCACCCTCCAGCATACAGGGTTCACATAAATCCACACTTCGGGCAATGTGAAGCAGTGTTTGTGCTGTGGGCTGATCAATACAGATATGTTTGAATTGCCTTGAATCAGGTACTAGTGTACCTGGATCAACAGAGCGACGGACCAGTCTCACTGGCCCTACCCATAGGTAGCGATCGAGTACCGATATGAATGGACGCTTTACAAGTTTTGGTGTACCAGACGAAGTCCAGACTTCGAGGCCAGGTTCGAAAGTATAGTTTTCTGTTGGTGAACTATTTTCAACTAAACTTTCAGGTGGTTCATCTGGGAGATAGACATAGATATCCATATCCGAATCACCCCAGGCCTTTTTAAGGCGTGGTTCAGCGCCGAAACGCTCACGCAGTGCATTACTGAGCCGATCGAGTACGATCGGGTTAGCACCTCCATACTTTATTGTCCATGGTGGTTCAGATCTTGGTCCACGTTGTCGGATATTTTCAAAGCCTAATATATCGAAACCATCAAGTTTTCCATCCCACTTATCATAGTTGTCGGCATGCCAAAGGAGGGTATATTTTTCACCAGAACCAAGGCGATCAATGAGTGAGCCGTCCAATGCTTCACCTAAGGGCAATTCTATGCGAATCTCATCGTCTTTAAACTCTGAAGGGTCACCAGATAACGACAGTTTTGACTCACCTTCGAGATATTGTGTCTCAAAGCAATCCGGAATCTCATTGATCACCAGACATTCACTGACAGCGCTACGAATTCGTTGAGAGACATCTTGTTCAAGGCCTGCTGATCTCCAGCGAACAGCAAAGCCTTCAAGTTCTCCTGAAGGTATTTTTTCAAATCTTACCTCTCGAAAACCATCCGAACACAATTGCTGCAATAGATCCGTAATACCGTCCTGGTTATCGCCAAGAATTCGCACAAAGAAACGTTTAGTTATGTCTCCGGCATATGGCACACTTGTACCAAGAGTGCAGGCATCGACAGGTAGAACGATCTCTGTAATGAGCTCTTCTGGTTCGTCAAGATTAAACTCCGTATCGATATTTAGGGGATATGCTTCAGCATTCACTCCGCAATCGCGCAATATGTCTTTCGTTTTATCCTTAATCAGTTCCAGAACTTTATAATCACCCAAGCGTACGATGGCACCTGCTTTGATATGATTCTTTTCTTTCGAGGCTATTTCCTGGGTGAACGCATGAACCTGGATCTTCTCAAAGCCTGAATCTTTGAGTTGATCTGCCAGATTATGGGCTACGGTAAGATTGTCACTACGAATTGTAATCGGAATATGGAAACCAAAGTCACTGGCACTGAAGTTTTCTGGTTTTATTACAACCGCGATTTCGCCTAAACCTAGACCACTTTCATATTTCTCAGACACCTGTAGTCCATGTTGGAATAATAGCCAACGGACCAACTGCCGGTGATAAGCTGATGCATTACAGTGGAGCAGAAGATTTTTCTCAAAATACCCCTTTTTTGCATCATCTATTTTGAGTCCAAGATTTCCTAACTCTGCCGTAAGGACTGCTAATTGATCATCGTCTGGTGAGGCTAGAATGATATCAGAATTTACATCACCTAGATCTTCAGAGAGGCAGATCTCAAGATCCACATCAAGAACATTACCCTTTGATATTGGTAACTCAAATGGTTTAAGAAGCCCTTGCAGTTCAACCATTTTTCTTGCTTTGATTTCTGCGGAGTGTATTATACCGAAGCCATTTTTTCCTTCACTGACCTCAACTTCATATCCAGCTTCTTCGAGCTTTGCGGCGATCCAGTAACCTACCCTACTCAATTCAGCAATTATTCTTACTTTCATTACGACCTCACTAAACTATGGCGAAACAAAATATTGTCGCTTTCGCTAATCTAGTGAGTTTCTTTGCCGGATTTATGCCAAACAAACCTTTATAGTAATATTTATATTGAGTGACATTTGTAGATTATCGATTACATAGAAATATCACACATGAGGTGAAAATAAATCGATAAGCCGTGATACCCAACAGAGAAATAATAGTGAAGCAGCATTAGTCTAAATAAGCAGAATAAATAGTATTAAAAAATAATAAGGTATAAAATATTACATATAACCTAATAATGTTAATTATAATCCATTAATCATATCGTCTATTTATCTGTTTAAATGACGAGAACTGGATCCCAGGCCTATTGTTTGGCAGGAAAACATTATCTATATAGTACTTAATTTGATCGCAAAATTGCCCGGCATCAGGTATACGGTTGAGTGAAAACTATTTTTGAACGGTATATGCGTTAGATTGCCGGTCCAAGTAAATAAATCCGTATCCATAGATAACAAGACTTTGTGACGGTGGTAGACTGGTCAACCAGACTGTACAGTTGTTAATTCGATTTGTAACTTCTTTATGTTCAACAGTAGCTTGTTCGCTCTTCACACCACCTCATTTTTGAACACATATAATCTTCTACTTATATG
Source organism: Candidatus Thiodiazotropha sp. DIVDIV (assembly GCA_040506275.1). Taxonomy (GTDB): domain Bacteria; phylum Pseudomonadota; class Gammaproteobacteria; order Chromatiales; family Chromatiaceae; genus Thiodiazotropha. The sequence goes on along the minus strand of JBEVXD010000002.1, from coordinate 558,085 downwards.
ATCTAAATCTTAATTCTAGTTTTTTAACGAACGCCTAATAGCAGATCGAGCTTTTGCAGTTTTAACCTTATTTAACCAGTCTGGTGCCACCATAACTTTATCTGATTGATTGATTTTAACACTCTGGCCATTACTGAGTGTTTTGTCTAGTGGGACAATATTTCCATCAACAGCACCGTTCAAAGCATGATCACCTAAATCCGTATGAATTGCATACGCGAAATCGAGAACAGTAGCATCGTTTGAAAGTGTTATTACATCGTTATTAGGAGTAAAAAGGTAAATCTTTTTAACCAAGAGTTCCGATTGTATACTGTTAAATGCTTCAGAACGATCATCACTTTCTGTTATAATATTCCGTATCTCGTTTAATAGTGCTTTGAGTCTCTCTGTGAGATGATGATCTACCACCCTATGTTGTATTAGTACGCCATATTGAGATACTTCATACATCTCCTGCGTCTGAATCTGTATTTCAATTATCTCGCCCTGATCAGTAACAAGTTTGCTATGCAGAGCCCTGTAGCCGTTATCTTTCGGTGTAGCAATATAGTCTTTGAATCTACCTGGCATAGGTCGATAAAGGCCGTGAACCACTCCCAATACCCCATAACAACTCTCCCGTGTCACCACACTAATTCTTAGAGATCCTCCTTTTAATATACCCCTAATATCATTACCACCTTTCATTGATCGATATAATCTTGATGGCCTTTTAATCCTTTCTTCGACAGCTGCATCAATTCCTGATTCTTTTAGTGCAGTTTCGACATTCTCTATATGAGTATTTATCCGATTCCTACTTTGGTCATTTATCCCATTTAGTATTTGTCGTAGTTTACAGGAGCGCCACGGATGGAAGTTTTCGAATGCGAGTTCTGATAACTGATTCTGAATATCTCGCATACCCATTCGTTGTGCCAGTGGGACATAGATATCCAGTGTCTCTTTTGAAATGCGTTTTCTACGCTGCTCATCAAGAGCAGTTAAGGTTTGCATATTATGGAGCCTGTCACAGAGCTTAATCAGAATGACTCGGTGATCTATTGTTGCTGCCATCAACATTTTAATCAGAGATTCTTGTCTTGCTTGAATTTTATCTGGGATGGTAATACTTTCGATTTTTGTTAAACCTTCTACTAATTCCGAAATTTTATCACCAAAAGTATTCTGGATATCTTTTATTGTGACTGTGGTATCTTCAACTATATCGTGCAACAGTGCCCCACAAAGAGTATCAGAATCCATTGAATATATTGCTAATTGTTTTGCAACTTCCAAGGGATGTTGGATGTAAGGTGTCCCATCTTTTCGTAATACACCTTCATGTAACCGCTTGGCATATGAATAGGCTTTCAGAACCTGATTCTGATCTCTTATTGAAAGATACTGTAACCATTCTTCGCTCATATCTGATAACATTTAATAAGTTGCATTTACTGCTCATTAAGCCGAAGTTATGCCAATCTGACTTAAATGAATAAATACGAACGATTTTCTGAATTGGTTTATTAAAAAAACGAAGCAAAGAATAAAACCAGGTAAATATGTTCTTAGTGAATATGATAAAATAGACCTTGTACTGTTAGTAAAACTCATATTGTCTTGTAACAAGTACAATCATGCAAAATGACAAGGGAAGTAAGCATTTGTAAGGGCAGCGTATTATTCTATTTTGAGTACAAACCACGAATCTCGATATGTATTCAAGTCGCATGATGAGTATAAGTAACATTGCTACCAATAATTTGTGCTCAGTCTTTACAGCTATGAATACTCTTTATATTTATTGAAATCAAACTCAATAGATTGATTGACTAGCCTCATCCAGTTTCCTACAAAGATTTGCTCTGAATGTGATGGATCACGATTTCTAAATCCCTTAAGTTGTAATATTTTCCATTGTTTTTTCTCCCACTGAATATCAAGTGTTAAACGTTCTTCTTCTGGTGTCACTACCGAGAAGAAGGCCCTCCCCTCACGTTTAGCATTATGTACATAATTTGAAACACAATGCTCCATTTCTATTCCTTCTTGAAATAGTGTACGGGGCGTATCGAGACGCCTGAAACATGTGTCGATGGATGAATTGAAATTCAAGGCAGGGAAAGATTCATCTAATTCTTCTTCACTCAATAAACTCTGACGATTCTGCATTCGTATTGCTCTATGATCCTCGTCGATCCATCGTTGATGCAGTGCTTGTAACTTTTTTGCAGAATCAACTTCCCAAAATATCTGGAAACGTTCTGTATTTTGATTGCATTGCTCCCAGGTATCGCGCCAGAGTTGTGTGAATTCATAAATCAACATCGACCACTCTGCCACGTGATGATCATGCACAATGGTATACAGACAACGAATATACTGCTCACCGTACCGTCTTACCAATCCAACAATCTCAGAAGTAATTGTTGACCAATGCCATAAGGATGGTCTGTCACCCTCTTTTAATAATCGTCGCAAAGTCAACAAATCATTCATTGTTAATTGTTTGCCATGTTTTGCCTGATATTTTTTCAAGAGGCGTATCTGTGCTTCAGAAACTGATCGATCTAACAATAATTTAAGTATTTGTTTTTGCTTGCGCAAAAAGAGATCACCCAAACTACTGATTTTGTTAGTTTCACTAGAGACAACCGACGTAATCAGCCACAACAGTGCAGGGTTAGTCTCTGCTAGTTGGCGAGCTGCGTTGTAGGTTCCAGCAAGTTTCAGCATCTCCAACTGCAGGTACTTATAATTTCTTAAATTTTTACGTACTTTTCTGGGTATTTTCTCGATGAAAGATGAGTTGCTCGTAGAATATCGGACTAACAAAGTGATGATATCGATATCATTTAGGCGAACTTTCCAGTTCCACTCTACCTCATTCGCCATCTGGGGATTCACCCATTCTTCACTAATACCGTAATGCATTCCCATACAACCCATATCCCAAGGAAGTATTCGAAGATAACGAGGTGTATCAGAAATACGCGCAACAAATGAGCCATCGGCCTCAATCCACTGATGCCAAGTTACCTGAGGATTATCATTATTTATATTAGTATTATCTACAAACGAATGCGTATCGGACTCGATAGATAATTCATCATCCCAATCATCGTTTTGCCATTTTGCTCTCAGTTCATCATCCCAAGCCGTGGCAATTTCCAATGGATCATTTGGATCATATGGTTTTGGCATATGTTCGGCGACTCTAATTTCATTTAATCATTTGTCCCTACCCGCATTTGGGTTAGGGAAGATAAAAACTGATATTGCCGGCTAGTTGCCAATTTTTCATAAATGTCTTTATTATTTAATATCACCAATAAAAGAGACTTTATGACAGAGCGAATCTATAGGAAGATCTAATCTTTGACTGGATGTTGACATATAGCTGGGGTGTCCTAGATGGACTTCCGGGAGAGGAGCAATCTGAATCTGTTGAAAACAACTGCGTTGGCTTGGTACTATCTACCATCGCTCGAAACGAACAAATAATCGAGGCTAAATTAGAACGCTCACCTTTTCAACTTAGCGCGAGGATGAGACTCCCTGTATACATCCTTGATCGCGTTAATATCCAAGTGCGTATAAATTTGGGTTGTGTTGATGTTTTCATGACCCAGAAGCTCCTGTATACCCCTCAGATCGCACCGAGACTCTAATAAATGAGATGCAAAACTGTGGCGAAGTAAGTGAGGGTAAACGTGCTTATGTAACACCTCATCTGACAAATCACTTAGTGACTTTCTAACAACAGATCGTGATATGCGTTTTCCTCTTGCCCCGACAAACAGAGCAACTTCATTTTCATTTGCAAGTAGCGATCGAACGGACATCCATAATTCAATTGCTTTTGCTGCAATGTACCCAAAAGGCACGTATCGATCTTTTAACCCTTTACCTGTGACAATAATAACCCTGTCATCCAGATCGACATCTACCAGGGAGAGCTGTACGAGTTCTTGGAGCCTGATACCAGACGAGTAAAGTAATTCTAATATTGCATGATCACGAATGTCGGTAGGCGATCGTCGATCAAAATCTGCATCGAGTAATTTTTTAACCTCATCCTGGCTCAATGTATAGGGTAGCTTTCTGGGCCGTCTTTTAAGACGAACCAACTTACCAGGATTCGTCTGTACAACCCCTTCTGCCATCAAGTACTTAAAGAATGATCGAATACAAGAGAGCTCTCGCTGCAAAGTAGCAATGGACATACCATCACGACTGCGAAACCCTATATATTTAGTTATTTGTATATCACTAACCTCAGACCATTGAGCAATACTTCGCCAACGGATCCAACCAGTAAAAGAAGCCAGATCTCGTTTATAAGAAGCTATTGTGTTCGTCGGAAGCCTACGCTCCACCATTAGGTGAGAAAAGTAATAATCAACCCATTCATACACCAAAAATCCCTTTTATACACAAAAAGTGCTTGTCGATAACAATGATTCCATGTCATATAATGTTAAGTGACTAATCATGAACCACCAGAAGTTCTAAGCTTAAACATTAAATCAAAATACTGTGTGTCATTGCAAATGATCAAATAGAGGTTATTAGATATGAGTAATATCAGCCCAGATGCAGAGGGCATGGATTTTTTAAACCCTAATCCAACGAAGGATATGCTACGGACAGCAAGACATTTAGCTGGTATTAATTATGGAGAAGCCGCTGAACTCTGCGGTATCGAGGAAAGTTACTACAGAAAAGAGGACAGCTCGAAAGCTGGTCACTTGATTGTGGCACCGCCTATGACTGCATTGAGCGATTCATTGCCATGGTAGAAGGAAATGCAGACAAACTTTCCCTTTACGGTTGCCCCATGGGCTCCATAAACAGCGAGCTCGGCAAAGATCACCGCGAACAACAAAGTCATGCAAGATCAATGTTTGATCTCTACCTGCGCTGGTTGGAAGCGCGCCTCAGCTCCATTCTCCCACGCGACACAGCGCGCGTGCACGCAGAACAACTGATGGTAATGGCGCAAGGTGCCAGCCTAATGGCTCACATCTACAAAGACCCGAAACTTATCCACCGACAAGCAGTGCTGATGCGAGAATGGTTAGCCGGAGTGTGTGCAAAAAACCAAGAGTTGTAGAATGCTATAGATCTTAGCTGTAAAAAGAGAATCAAATGAACTGGTTAAAAATGTCAGATGCCGAAATCATGAATATCGCTAATCCAATCATGGACAACCTTATGCAGGCATCAACCGATATTGACCATGAACGGCATGTAAGAGATTTTAGTGCAAAACTGAAAAACACAGTTACAAAAGAAAACCTCGAAGCTCAGTGTGAAAAATATCAAAGCGAAGTAGGCGTATTTTCTAAGCGCGAGTTTGTTGCAATATATAGAAAAAGCACAGATGTCAGGGTGTTTTGGAGGCAGTGGTACAGTAAGTCAACAGATGAATTTGTTGCCTTTTTACATCTGGTTGAAAATGAAGGCAAGATGGAAGTTGTCAATGTATCAGTTTCATAGCTATTCAGCAGCAGCCAACAAGGCTATTTCACACTGACGGCAAAAAGTGCCGGTCGTTCCTCACTATGTTTTTTTCTCCGGTGTATTGCAGCGTTATGTTCTCTCAAAGGAAAGTTGTAATAATGGAATATTTAGCAATAACCGCAGTAAGGCTGTTATCGTTAGTACTAGTGATTTATGCAAATTAAATATGGCACATCTATAGTTCCAGCTTATATTGGTCAAGGGCTTGATCGAAAGCCCGTAAATTGACTACCCAACTAAGCCAAACCATGAAGCCTGGACCAGGCCTTTATGGTTTTCTGTGTAATATCGAAGTAACTGAAATCATATTTGGATAACTCATCCTTAGACATGAGCTTTCGTTCGGATAGTTTTTCATTGAGCTGCAGATGTCCTGTTCCATTGACTTCAAAAGCTAGAATAAGCTGGTTCATCCCCAGAAACGAATAATAACCTAAAAAATTCAATATTTCTCCAGTCAGATTGAGTTCTTCCTTAACCTCCCTGAGTACGGCTTCCTCAACGGTTTCACCTGTTTCAAGATAGCCCGCGATTAATGAAAAATAACCTTTTGGCCATTGCTTATTCCTTGCCACAATATACTGATCTTGATATCTGACAAGTGCTGTCACGACCGGGATCGGGTTGTTCCACTCAGTGTAATGGCAAGATTCACAAACGAGTCGTTCATTTTCGCCAATGACTAAAATTGTTAATTCTTTTCCACATTTCTGACAATAACTCATATCAACTTAATTACTACATCTTTCTGCCAACGTTACGCATTCCCGTTCGTAGCACAATTCTTCATTCGTTTAGTAATCATCTGACAGATTAACCACTGTAAATACCAATGTGCAGTCGCACGTACCCGCCCGTCACATTACCAGTTCATTCAACGCGGAAACATCAAAATGATTGATCTCATCGAAGCGATTGGTACGAACTTTATTGGTCCACTCTGTATCTGCAAGCATCGCACGCCCTACGGCGATTAGGTCATAGCGATTGTCGTCGATCCCCCGGTCAAGCTGCACTAGATCCACACTGCTTTTTGCATCCGGGTTTTCTTCACCGGTAACATGACCTACTCGGAACTCTTTATCCAGACCAACACTGCCTACCGTAATCACCGGTTTACCCGTTAGTTTCTTAACCCAGGTAGCGAGATTTTCGGGAGATCCTTTGAATTCCGGCTCCCACATTCGGCGAGTACTGGCGTGAAAGAAATCCACGCCAGCATCGGCAAGAGGCTTGAGTAAGACACCCAACTCTTCCGGGCTATCAGCAATACGGGCATCATAATTATTAAGTTTCCATTGCGAAAAACGGAATACCACGGGGAAATCGTCGCACACGGCCGCGCGCACACCTTTCACTACTTCCAGGGCAAACCGTCTGCGATTTTCCAGTGAACCACCGTAACCATCGGTACGATGGTTACTGGCGGACCACAGGAATTGGTCAATCAAGTATCCGTGAGCACCGTGAATTTCTACACCATCGAACCCTATCCGTTCAGCTTCAGCTGCGGCCTGTGCATAGGCCATAACAACTTTGTCTATATCTGCCTGTTCCATTGCCCTTACAGTGAGAACGTCATCCACCACTAATTCGTCGGGGCCACAGGCTGGAAGCTGGGGATTAGGTCCTGTTCCGGGTATTCTTACCGCACCGGTGTGCCAGATTTGCGGAATGATGCTTCCTCCGGCAGCATGCACACCTACGACAACCTTTTCCCAGCCTGCCAGTGCTTTTTCACCGTGGAAAGCGGGCACGCCAGGATAACCATTGGCTACAGGATGATCGATGTAAGCTCCCTCGGTAATAATGAGCCCCACTCCACCTAATGCCCGACTGCGATAGTAGTTCGCCACATCGTTACCGGGTACGCCATGAGGAGATTTATTACGCGTCATGGGCGCCATTACAAAACGGTTGCGCAGTTCTGTACTGCCAAATTTGAATGGCTGAAAGAGATTTTTTACAACAGTTTCATTGGTCACAATTCAATTCTCCAGTAGGAACGATGCGATAGTTCAGCATCACACTGTAACTACAATTTTCCCAAACTGGGTATTAGACTCCATATAGCGATGGGCATCGGCAATGTCCTTGAATTCGAAGCTTTTATCAATCACCGGGCTCAACGCACCTGATTCCAGGCCATCGAAAATAAACTGCTTCGCTTTCGCCAGCTTCTCAGGCTGAGTAGTGATTTCAAACAGAACATAACCGCGGACGGTCAATCCTTTACCAAGTGCGGCGAACAAAGGATAAACCGTTGGCTCCGGTGATAAGGCGCCGTACTCAATAATCGTCCCACCTGGTGTGGCGGCCTCCGCCAGTTGGGACAACATCAGGCCACCAATGGGATCGAACGCCAGATTCGCCCCCTTGCCGTTGGTCAATGACATAACTGACTCTACAAGATCTGCATCATTTGTGGCGATCACATGGTCAGCCCCGGCATCCAGCAGCGGCTGGCGTTTTTCGTTTCCGCGCGTTATTGCGACCACAGTGGCACCAATGTGTTTTGCAATCTGAGTGGCCGCCAGCCCCACACTGCTACTGGCAGCCGTTACCAGCAGAACATGGTCAGCAGTAAGATGACCAACCTCGATCAAACCACCATAGGCAGTCAGATATTGCATCCATAATGCAGTGCCTTCAGTGGCACTCAGATTGGGCGGATAGTGAGCGACTGCAGTGGCCGGTACAATTGCAATTTCCCCATATACCCCGTACTTACCCTGAGAAAAGGACGGAATCGTACTGACACGATCACCAATTGAGAAACCACTTACACCTTCTCCAATCGCGTCAACAATACCGGAGGCTTCATAGCCCAATCGGCAAGGAACTTCTGGAACTTCCAGGTACTGCCCCTCCCGAAACATGATCTCCGCACGGTTCAGACCTATCGCCTGGACTTTGATGCGTATTTCACCTTCGCCAGGGTCACTAATAGGCATTGATTCGATTTTGAGTACATCAGCACTCCCAATCTCATGAAATCGAACGACCCTGCTTTGTGTTGTTTCCATCATGCTTACCTATTTTGTTGTCAATGAATACCGACAAGCTTACAATGTGCCAAATTGCACGTATATAATTTGAATTGCACTTTAGAGTTGCATCTATGCACACCATTGACTGGAACGATATCCGCCAATTTCTTGCCATTGCCAGTGCTGGTTCAGCGACACAAGCCGCTACCGCACTCGGTATTAATCACACCACGGTCTACCGGCGCATGGCTGGCCTGGAACGCAAGATCGGTAAAAAGTTGTTTGAGCGCTCTTCGACGGGCTGGCTTATTACACCACTTGGGGAACGTATCCTTGCTTATGCCGAATCGATGGCGGAAGACGCGAACGCCATCGAGCGCAAGATCCTCTCAGATGCTCAGGAGCTCAGTGGCACACTGCGCGTTACCGTAGGAGAGAGCTGTACCGACAGTATTTTGATGCCTGTCATTCGGCAATTCTCCGCGCGCTATCCCGAGGTACAATTGGAGGTCATCACTTCAACAGACGAACTCGATTTGGCGGCACGGGAGGCGGACATCGCACTTCGTGCAACCGACAATCCGCCAGAGAATCTGGTCGGCAAGCGTATCGGGTCGATTGCCTATGCAGTCTATGGCAACCAGGAGCTGGTCCAAACGATTTCGTCAAACACTGACCGGGAAGTTCCTTGTATCACCTGGCTGGGTGATAGTCACACCAGGCCCGCATGGATCAATGATCATTTTCCGCAGGCGCAAAAGGTGTATCGCGCCACCTCGACACAGACCATGCTGGCCATGGTTAGAGAAGGTATTGGCATTGCCAAAATGAGTTGCATGCTATGTGACCCTGATCCCATGCTGGAGAGAATATCGATGGCTTCGTGCGAGCCAGGACCTGCACTCTGGGTGCTGTCTCATGTCGATCTTCGCACCACTGCACGAGTCAGGATATTTCGTGATTTTCTTGTCGAAGCGCTAGAAAATAAAGTCGATTTAATTGAAGGGCGTAAACCGAAACTCAAAAACATTCCAAAATCTGAGAAATCTCTCGCAAGCGCCTGACTATCATATCGAAGTAATCGTCATTAAGCCAAGCATCATTATACCGATCTCTCACAGTAGTGTGAAAATCGAGTAGCCAGAGGATATTGTCGAATCAACTCATATATGACTCGGACATCAGTTTGTTCATGTATCTTAGGTATGTACCTCGTATGTTCCAGTATGCTTGGGGTGCAAAAAATATCACTACTTAGCGAAAAGCGCTGATTAACAGGAAATAAATATGTTTATTAGAAATGTTGGCAGGCAAACTCTTCTCACTCCATTTACTGGTGACATTATTCATTTTATAAGCGACTTAATCACTCTATAAAATCAGGGGTATTTATAGCTGAAAAAAACCACTGAGATTTAAAAAGAGAAGGAATTGTAGGGTTCAATATCCTTTTTAAAAATTCTGATAACATTCTTGCCAATAAACTGCTTATGGATGAATTCATGCCCCCCATCGTTTCCATATCAAATCTATCAAAAACCTATGCCAGTGGTTTCCAGGCGTTGAAGAATGTGACTCTGGATATTCAACGGGGTGAGATTCTGGCTTTGCTTGGGCCCAATGGCGCAGGTAAAACTACATTGATTTCAATTATCTGCGGTATTGTGAATGCCAGCGAGGGTTCGGTTACAGTGGATGGCCATGACATAGTTGATGGCTACCGTATTACTCGTAGCCTGATTGGGTTGGTGCCACAGGAGCTTACCCTCGGTGCCTTCGATACCGTGTGGCATACCCTGACTTTCAGTCGTGGCCTGTTTGGTAAACCACCGAATGCCCAGTACCTGGAGCAGGTGCTCAAGGATCTTTCACTGTGGGACAAAAAAGAGAGTATTCTGATGGCTTTATCGGGTGGTATGAAACGCCGGGTACTGATAGGTAAGGCGCTGTCTCATGAGCCGCTGGTGTTGTTTCTGGATGAGCCGACGGCGGGTGTTGATGTGGAATTGCGTAAAGAGATGTGGGGGCTGGTGCGGCGATTGCGCGATTCGGGCGTGACCATTATTCTCACGACTCATTATATTGAAGAGGCCGAGGAAATTGCTGACCGGGTTGGAGTGATCAACCAGGGCGAGTTGTTGTTAGTGGATGATAAAGAAGCACTGATGCATAAGCTGGGTAAACGCCAGTTGGCGATCGAACTGGAAACACCCATTGCGGAGCTGCCTGATACTTTGAGTCACTGGTCACTGGAAATGTCCGCAGAAGGTGATCAGTTGATTCATACCTACGATCCCCATACCAGCAATACGGGGATACATGAATTATTACAGGCGATCTGCGATGCTGGGCTCAAGATTAAGGACGTGCATAGCCTCAAGACTTCGCTGGAAGAAATTTTTGTCAATCTAGTGAATACATAAACATGAATACTTATGCCATACGGGTTATCTACAAATACGAAATGAAACGCGCTTTTGAAACCGTGGCGCAGAGTTTTGCCTCACCGGTGCTGACGACAGTGCTCTACTTCGTGGTGTTTGGCTCGGCTATAGGTACGCGCATCGAGTCGGTGGAAGGTGTGGGCTATGGTTCGTTTATTGTGCCAGGCTTAATAATGCTGGCCATCCTGACCCAGAGCCTGGCCAATGCTTCGTTTGGAATTTTCTTTCCCAAGTTTACTGGCCAGATTTATGAACTACTCTCTGCCCCAATATCATCAATGGAAATTCTCATCGGTTACGTGGGCGCGGCGGCAACCAAATCGTTTATCATCGGCCTGATTATCCTGGGCACCGCCGGTTTTTTTGTGCCCATCGAGATTTCACATCCTGTGTGGATGCTGGGCTTTTTGATCCTCACCTGTATTTCGTTTAGTTTGTTTGGTTTCATAATTGGCCTGTGGGCGACCGATTTTGAAAAACTACAACTTATTCCACTGCTGGTAATAACCCCGCTGGTATTTTTAGGTGGTACCTTCTACTCAATCGACATGCTGCCACCGGCTTGGCAAACCGTCACCCTGTTTAACCCGGTGGTTTATTTAATCAGCGGTTTTCGCTGGAGTTTTTTTGAAGTGGCGGATGTGAGTGTAGCAACCAGTCTAGGCGTGATGATGGGTTTTCTGAGTATTTGTTTGCTCACTGTATGGTGGATGTTCAAAACTGGATATCGATTGAAGCAATAAAATAGATATTCGTCGTTTTGCTTTGGTTAATGTATAAAATTAAAAATGCAGTCTATCAGCCCTGGCAATAGGGAAATCAGGTATTGGCCTTGTTAAGAAACGAATCAAAGAGCTGGGATGACTATGACCAAACGATACAAAAGCGTATTTGACGCTATCGCTGATACTCCTGAAGAGGCATTAAACATGAAGCTTCGGACCGTCCTCATGCGTGAGATTGTCGATATAATCGAGTCCAATCATTGGACGCAGAAAGAGGCAGCCAAGCACCTTGGAGTAACTCAACCTCGTATATCCGACCTCCAGCGTGGCAAGCTGTCGTTATTCAGCCTTGATACCTTGGTGAACATGGTTGCTGCTACTGGAGGCAGTATTGATATGAAGGTGGCGAAATAAAACAGCCTTGATCGGATCTTTGCTGGCTAAACGTTCAGGATTTTAAGCCGCCACTCCTGGAGGCTGGCCCAGAGCTGTGCAACTAGTTTAACTTTTATTTCCCACTTCTTCAGCATCTTCAATCTCTGCCAGGCCACGCATGATTTCAGGAAATACTCTTGTCAACTGAATGATGCTGAAAACCAATATGCCATGATTGACTCCAAATAATATATTGTTCGCAGTTACAGCTATCTCGTAGGCAGATGCGACTAGTAATATCAAACCACTTAGTAGATTCAAATAGGGACTTTTGGTAATTTGTCTTAACATATAATTCCAGTATTCTATTTATTAACCCGGCGACTAAGTATGTTGTCTTCAGCCGAAGTGTGCCTGCCTGCGGCAAGGCATCAAAACGCCGCTGTAGCACTCCTACATCAAGTTTTGATAACGCAGTCTGCAGGCAGGCACACTTCGGCCTCTCATTTTTAAAATCATATTGTTAGGGGTTTCAAGCCTGAAGACGACATACTTAGTCGCCGGGTTAATAGTTATGAAACCTCTACTTCACTATTGTGTCACTGCATACATAGATAAAGTTTGTCTATTTATTCACTATCGCTCTAATTAGTTTTCCTAGTTATTAGCTATTGTAAGGTCTTCGGCCAATAAGGAGATTTCTTTGAATATTTATCGTTGACTCCCCTCTGGAACCTCTGGCGCTGCATGCACCTGATTACGTCCCATCCGCTTGGCTCGATAGAGAGCAATATCCGCTTCACGTAAAAGCTGTTCCGTGCCTCCCATTACTCCTGGCACCATGGTGGCTGTGCCTGCACTCACTGTCACCACTGCACCCACTGAGGAGTGTTCGTGCTTAATGGCCAGCTCTTCTATTGAACGGCGAACTTGTTCACCCACATGAGAGACACCCAGTCGGTCTGTATTGGGTAGTATGAGAATAAACTCTTCACCACCATAGCGAGCAACCAGATCGGTAGGTCGCAGCAACTGTGCAAAGACCGCTTCGGCTACAGCTACTAAACAATCATCCCCTGCCTGGTGGCCATAGTTATCGTTGAAAGCCTTGAAATGGTCGACATCCAACATGATGATTGATAGGGGTAGTTTTTCCCGTCGAAGTCTCGTCCAGACCTCTTCCATGTAGTTGTCTCCCCGCCGTCGGTTGGCAACACCGGTAAGACCATCCCGCTCAGCCAGACCTTGCAACTCCTGATTAAGTTGCTCCAACCGCGCAGTACGTTCGACTACCTTCTCCTCCAAGGTTCGAGAATAGTCCTGAACCTGCTCATAGAGTCGTGCATTCTCAATGGCAACCGACGCCTGAGCTGCCAATAGTCGAATTATTTCAACCCGCTCTTCGGTGAAAACACCTTTGGTCAGGTTGTTTTCCATGTACAAGACACCTTCAAATCGCTCCCTTCGGAGCGGCACACACAGCACCGATTCCGGCTGAATTCTTAGCATGTACGGATCCTGAGTAAACTGCCCTTCATGGGCCGCATCATGTAGCACTACCGCGTCACCACTGTAGAGCACATGGCTAAGGAGAGTTACCGGCAGTGGAATCGTTCCAGCGTTGGAAGTCGCCACCAGTGAATGTGTTGGCAGATCGATCTTTGACAGACCCTCAGGAGGAAGCTTTGCCACTTCCACAATGAGAGACCCTTCTCGTCGAACGACCAGGCAACCCCACTGACCACCAGCATTTTCTAACAAAATACCTATAGTGGTCTTGAGCAACTGATCAAGGACAATCTCGCCAGAAATTTCCCGCGATGCCTTCATCACCGATGCAAGATCCAGGTCATTTTCCTCATCAGCAGTTTTTGATGCATGACTGCGTATACCCAGTTCGCGCAACACAGGGTACGCCTGCTCCAAAAGTGTTACTTTACGCCGAGCACCCCAATGGTCATAGAGATGGTGAGCTCCGCGCAGATAACCTTCAGCCGCTCGTCTTCGACCAAGGGCAAGCAGATGATTGGCTGCCCGTTCGCAGGCGGTGGCTTCGTCATGAAGGAAACCACTTTTCTGAGCCGCATCGATTGATGCGTCATAGCGCTCCAGCGCCACATCCTGAGCACCATCAAGGCGTGCAAGTTCAGCCTCCATTAAATACTGTAGGTGGCGAAAATTTGCCTCACAGTTGTCGGCCCAGCGCCTCATGCGTTCGAGGTCTTTTTCCAGCCGTTTGTGGGTCGATGCCTGTTCTACCGATTCCATTTCTGGATAGTGGGTTGCCAGAGTAAGAAAGGCGACGATGTAAAAACGAACGAGTTGGGGTAGTGACATGGCTGACTTAATCAACCGATCCTGTTCCCGAACATGCTCAAGGGCCTGGCCGTACTCGCCGTACAACAGGCAGATCTCTGCACTGTAGATGTGGTAGTTGGCGATGCCGGTCATAAACTGACGTTGACGCATGCCTGCCAGACACTCATCCTCATCAAAGCTATCGTCGCTTAGGCTACAAGGCGCTTCGGTAAGTCCTAACAGATTGCGTTGTAACTGCAGAAACAGGGTGCCGGAATCCAGTGAATCCTGGTAAGCACACTCCCGAACAATCTCCAGATTCTCAGTGTGCAACCGATGAGCTGTCTCCAGATCCAATGTAGGATCCCAGATTACGCAATCCTGGGCACTATAGGCTAGATAGAGCAGGTCTCCGGACTGATAACCTGCTTCAATGCCTTTTCTGAACCAGGACGTGAGGCTGGTCCAGTGGTCGCTCCAGTGGTGTATGAACATCGCGTAGACAAATATCACACGAGCCCTCAGGGTTGGATCATCGTGAAGCTCGTTTATCTCCAGCCCTACCCTTCCATACTGATAACCGACCTCTGGCTCGTCGAGTTCTCCACACAGCAGCATGCCATAGGCCTCATAGACAAATGCTGATTCAGGGCAGTTTCCATGACGCAGGGAGAGATTTACACCCTTAAGAACAAGGTAGGTAAATAGATTACCGCTGCCGGAGAGAAAAGCGGATGCAAATATCTCCATCAGTAATCTCATGGTTGCCAAGGCGGAGGGATCCTTCACTGTTGGTGCATCGATCAACTCAGCGATTGTTCGATCCCCCAGGTTTTGCTTAACCTGTCGACGTTCCGCAGCAATATCCTCCATTGTAGGGTGTTCTACGATTTCCAGGCCAAGCATATCCAAGCCCTGTATAGCGGAGAGGATAGACTCCTTCATGCGTCCGAGGGTAGCGTACTGCCGGGTTCTTGTTGCTAGAATTTCACTCCGCTTCAGATCTGAGTCGGTGTGTTCCAACAGTACATCGATCCAGTTATCCGCCTCTTCAGTGCGTCCGGTCAGATAGGTACATTGTTGGATTTCAGAAGCGATCGCTCTCATTAGTACTGGCATTTCCTGCCAGGGCTCGGTGGGTAGCAGTGCTTCTACAACACGCAAGTACTCCAGAGCCGACTCATAAGCTGCAGATTGTCTGGCGCGTATACCCGCCCGTAGATTCAGATTGGCCAGTTGCAACTGTTCTTCCGCTGATTCAATCAGTGGTCGTCCTTCATTGAGATGGCCGACGATATCAATCAGACGCTCTTCCGGAATCTCACCATCCGCATGTTTCAACATCAGACGCCCCACAGAGAGATGAGCTTCCGGTAACCGTTGAGTATCAATCAATGCGTATGCCGCCTGTTGCATCCGGTCATGCTGGAAGCGGTAGGACGGATTGAACTCCAGTGATTTGGAACCCTCTTCCTCCACACTCTCAGCAATAAGTCGATAGTCGCTATGCAGTGGTAAAATTGTGTAGTGCTTGAGCGCTGGCATGAGTGCTGACGCTGTCTCTTCTATTGAGTGTTGATAAATCACAGAGAGCGTGTGTAGGTCAAAAGTGCTACCAATACAGGCTGCCAATTGCAGAACCTGCTGGGTTGAGGGTGGTAGCTGACGTAAATTGTCCACCATAAATTCAACAACATTGTTGCTGATGTGGAACCAGTGTTCGGTATCCATCTTCCAGTTCCAACGTCCACTGGTTGAATCAGGGGCAATGGCACCATCCTTATGAAGTTGTCGCAATAGCTCGTTGGTAAAAAAAGGATTCCCTTGTGCCTTGTCAAACAGCATATCGCTCAATGGGCGTGTCTCATCTATATCCCGACATAGAGCGTCGGCCACCAGGTTGGCAACAGAGTCCCTATCCAATGGTCCGATTGGAAGTTGGCGGATACTCTTTTGAACCTGAAGGTCGTCAAGCAACAGACGCAGAGGATGCCCTACCCCAACCTCGTTACTGCGATAGGCGCCAATCAGCAACAGATGGCTCAGTTCGCGAGAGGTCACTAAACGGCGCAATAGTTCCAGGGTCGGTGTATCACTCCATTGCAGGTCATCAAGAAACAACACCACAGGGTGACCATCCGCAGCAAACACCCGTAAAAAATTTGTTAGCACAATATGAAGACGGTTACGTGCCTCTACCGGCGGTAACTCCACTACAGGGGGTTGATCGCCAATGATCAGTGCCAGCTCAGGTACCAGATCTACAGCAAGACAGGCGTTAGGTGTCAATGCATCCAGCAGACGACTGCGCCATTCAGCCAGACGTTCCTCCGGTTCTGCCAGGATCTGCTGCACCAGGCCACGGAAGGTATTAGCAATGGCAGTGTAAACCTCACCATGTTGATACTGCTCGAACTTGCCTTGTACCAAAAAGCCCCTCTCCCTCACCAGGGGTCGGTCGATCTCATTCACCAGGGCAGACTTACCAACCCCGGAGTAGCCGTGAACCAGACAGAACTCAGTACCCCCAGCTACGGCCACCTCGAACAATCCCAAAAGCTCCTGGAGTTCCAGTTCACGGCCGTAGAGGCTTTGAGGAACCAGGAACTTCTGTAAGACATCTTTTTCCCCAAGTTTGAAGGGGGCGATCTCGCGTCCTGCTGCAAGCAGTTCAGCACACTGCTCCAGGTCGTGAATCAAACCCTCCGCACTCTGATATCGTGCCTCGGGACTCTTGGCCAGAAGTTTGAGTACGATTTCCGATACAGCCTTGGGTACACTGGGAGAGATCTCGTGTGGAGCCGGTGGTAATCGGCTGATGTGTCCATAGACCCATTCCAGCAGGTCGCTAGCCTGGAAGGGCCGTGTACCGGTCAATAGCTCGAAAAGTAGTACACCTAGGGAGTAATAGTCGGAGCGGTAGTCAAGATCCCTATTCATTCGCCCAGTCTGTTCTGGTGAAATATAGGGTAGTGGACCTTCGAGACGACGTGACATTTGCACCGCTTGCCGTTCCTGATCTAACTCAGAAGCGATACTAAAGCCGGCAATAGCAATCGCGCCACTGGCAGAATCAAACAGCACATGTCGTGGGGTCAAAGATTTATGTACTATATCTTTGGCGTGTATATCACCCAAAATACGGGTAAGGTGCAGGGCGATATCAAGCACTTCGGCCAACGGCAGGCCACTTCCTCCCGCCTTGGATAGATGGGAATCCAGGGTTCCCTTAAATAGTTCACCAACCAGTGCCAGATTGCCGCTACCATGCGCTAACACTGCATACACATTATGCACACCATCAACGTCAGCCAAACGCTGTGCGATAGCACCATCACGGCGTATCCCAGCAACTTGCTGACGCTCAGGATATTCGGCGTCAAGGGTCTCAACTGACAGTGCGGCACCATCTGTAAGACGCTGCGCACGATAAACAACGCGCCCTACCGATCGGTAGAGGATCGGCCCAACCTCATAACCGGGCAATTGAAGTGTTGCCATCTCCAAGCTGTAGCTCTCCTATCCGGAGTTTCAGACGCCGAGAAGTCGGTTAAAGGTTGCGCTGAACTCTTCGTGAGCAGTATCGCGAAGGGGCTCTCCATGACCGCAAAGAGCATGTTTAAAACTCAGGGTCTTGAGGCGTGAGAAGTCATCCCCTTCGGGTGAGGCTCTCTGTACCCAGACCGGACCCAGGTTGGCCGGTGTAAAAAAGCCCATCTGCTCCATTAACTCCCGGGAAGCGTCTGAGAAATGTTCATCTGGCGCAATCCAATTCTGCAACGCGTCACAGGAGATTAGAACACCACCTGCCCGGTCAAGACGCAGTATTCCCTCAGGAATCTGGGTAGTGTGAAATTCGAACAGAGAAGCACCTGAAATTGGTACAGGACCTTCCGGGGTGAGGGTGCGAGTCGCTTTTAGGCCGGTTTCGTGCTCCATGTTTGGCATCATCCAGTACTCGGCGCTGTAACGATCAACATAAAAAGGATCATCACGCCCATGTAGAGAACCAAGTCGAACCACATCAGTAACCTTACCAAGCCGATCGAGTTCAACCAATCCATCATTGCTGAGACGCACGCTATTAACGATGACCAGGCGCTCACCGTCTCGTACTACAGTCATGTTACGACTAAATTTCCAGTCTATATCCTGTAGTACTGTCTCCATTGCCCCGCTGACAAAAAAGACATCGGGAAAGACCTCATCAATAGTGCCATGGGAAAGTGCCGGGGGAAACTGATCCATTGCTGAATTCCTCATAAATTGTTGTTGTAGACGATGCGTCCCACATAGCGATATTCCCTTGCATACTCGTTGAGATAACTGTTGAGATATCGACGTTGGGCATCGTTGAGGCGTCCATGCAAAATGTCGTCCATGGATTCGAGGCCATCACTACTATCCATTCGTTTTAGATGAAACAGGGTCATGTCACGTCCACCGAAAAAACTCTTCAGGTATTCATGCAAGGGACGCGCCTCTGACATATCAAAAACTGCACCATAAAGCGCCGTGTAGAGCTCGTAGTCGGCCAGTGAGGTCTCATCGAATAGTGGATAATCGCCAGATGGCGGAATGAACGGTGGATGGGCAACTGGTTGGTGAATGGGTTGCGTCTCTAGATTTCGCACATAATCGGCATTAAGGCCAGTCCTGCGTGCGCCATCGATAAGAATGTTGAGATAACGACGGCTCGGCATGCATTTGTCATTAATGAATTCCGGCATACCAACATAGGTGAATGCAGAAAGGCGTTTACCACCTGCCTCAACCTCTGTGGTGATGCGTTTATAGCCATAACCACAGGCTTCCATAGCGTCTAGAGAAGGAAGAATCTCATCTTCACAATCATGGAGTACACCCTGTACTTGCTCGCCAAGTGTATCAGAAGGCTCAATGTTGCCTACCCCACCTTCGTGATTGAAGAAATGTTGTACATTGAAACGCAAACGCCAACCATGCAAAATCGCCTGCTGCGAAGCCAATGGCTCAACTCCCTTGGCCCTCAGTGAGGTTATGTTCATATTGGAACCATAGCCGAAGTAGCGAAACATGCAGATATCAATACCTTCAAGAAGAAACTCACACCAGTCAGCACCTAGCCTCAAGAGGCCTTGGCTCACTAACGGCACTATCTGTTAACCATACCGGGTTCATAGGCGAAATCAATCTGTTAATTAATGCATGCTATCGACAGGTATGCATATTATCTTTAACAATCTGATACACAAAAAATGTGGTATATCCAATAAATCATTTTGGTCTGATATGACCCAGCGCATTGAGAGTACCAACATGGATGCATCCGGTCATATGGTTGAAGTAAAAAATGAGCCATACCTTGAAGGGGCTTTTCAATGCACCGAAAAGTATCGGATTTATTGCTTACAATGACGAGTATGCTGACCATCAAAAAACAGTTCATAAAAGGATCACTGCAAAGGTATTCTGGCATTTGATAAATCGACAGATTCAGCCATCTTTATACATCACTCAATGCCAAGATTTTCCAACAGACAAGGAGTCAACCCTTCCGAAAGATGAAGAGATTTATGGCTAAACCTTTATCTGTATCACACTGTCCAATTATCAGACAGCTAATCAAATCTCCCAACAGATGTTGAGTCATCAGAATCATCAAATCCACACAGAATGTTCTCGTATACCCTGATCCCTGAATGATAATGAACCGCTCTTACGCCTATTTAATGGATCCGGTCTGACTTAATAGAAACAACCTTTCACGCTAAGATTCAAATCCAAGGGAGGCATGGCATTTCTACTTATCGCAAAGAGCCGAAAATGGGGGAAGGATTTGTGGATCGACCTGGCATCGCCTGAATTGAAATGTGACCTGATCGTTGAGACCTGGAGAAGAGTTGCTGTAACTACCATGCAGGATGATCACTCCTATAAAAAATAGTCATGCTGATCATCCTTTGGAAAGAGTATCAGCTTAACGACTATAAGAAGATGAAATGACCGGTAGTATGACGCTATTTTCAACTGATTCCATCAGTAGGGTTATACTGAAAAGTTCATTTTAAAATTTACCGAAAGGTGCACTAAAAATATCTATTTCTAAAACCCATGAATAGTACTTTCATATTCTGATGGCAAATGTGTCTATGCAGGAATGGAAGTCAACACCAACTTTGTAGAAAAAAAACAAATACCTACCCATATTAATATAGGCCTTCCTTCTTTGTACAATTGGCCATGGAATATATTACCCAACTAATATTGTCTTTATATAGTGTTGGGTTCAATCATACTGTAAGAGATTGTCGAATGTAGACAACATCAAGCCAAATTTACTCATAGGCACCAACCACTTCAGGATTAAATAGTTTTACCATTATCAGTAGCTACAATTAATCGGTATATCCAGTTCTATTAAAACGATCAGTTTGAGGAGTTCACATGTTGACCTGGCAAAATGTCATTGATTTCACAAATCAAGGCACCCCCTCACCAAACCGCAAGATTGTTAAAACCGAAGAGGAATGGCGTAAACTACTCACCCCTGAGGCATTCCGTATTACCCGCCAGAAAGGCACGGAGAGGCCTTTCAGTTCACAGATGTGCGAACTATTCGAACCTGGGCGCTACGCTTGTGTTTGCTGTGACACTTTGCTATTTGATGCCCAACAGAAGTTCGACTCCGGCACTGGCTGGCCATCATTCACTCAGCCAGTGGAGGAAAATACCATTGCCTATCATGGTGATAGCTCCCAAGGCATGCAGCGGGTAGAGACCACATGCAACACCTGCGATGCGCATCTGGGACATGTCTTCCCCGACGGACCTCCTCCTAGTGGCCTGCGTTACTGTATGAATGCTGTGGCACTGAAAAAAATTCCTGATTAGGTCTCATTAACTATCCAGAGAAATGATCGGAATATGGAACCAATGACGACTCCTTGAGACTTAACTTTTTCCGTTCTCTGCCGCTATCCTGGAAGATAAATAATATAAATAATGTAAATAATGGGGTATTAGCTAATTCTAAAATATAGCGTGTGAGGCTATCAGGTGAGATCAACAGCACCGACATCTAAAAGCGACCTCCATAGCGGATTTACGTTAGCACTGAATTCTATACGTAAATATACAGTAACCGCAGTGATTATCTGGTCGTTTTTAATCGCAGGCGCACTTGCCTGGACAATTCATGATCAGGGAAACCGGGAATTTGCCACTGCACTTGGTGTTGCCAGAGCATATTTTCAAAAGGATCAGGCAGTTCGCCAATGGAGTGCCACACAAGGTGGCGTCTACGTTAAAATATCAGATCATACCCAACCCAATCCTCACCTGGATAATCTGCCCCACCGGGATGTAACAACTGATGATGGTCAGCAACTCACACTGATGAATCCTGCCTATATGATCCGCCAGATCAATAAGCGATTCAGCAGTATGCACAACGATTATATTCAGATTACAAGCCTCGAGCCTTTACACGATGAAAATGAACCGGACAACTGGGAACGTTCTGTACTAAAGCGTTTTACCAGTGAAACGGATGAAGTCGCTCAAATTGTAGACTTTCGTGGTCAACCTACGCTGCGAATGATGCGTCCTATGGTAACCAAACAACGGTGTTTGAAATGTCATGAACAGCATGGATACAAGGTAGGGGACATCCGTGGTGGTGTCTCCATCGCAATCCCAATGGGTCCCTATACCAAGGGCACCAGTGAGCAACTATTACTAATCGGCACTACCTATGGCGGTATCTGGATTTTCGGTCTATTAGGCATTGGTTACTATACTCACCGGGCGCGTCGCCATTTGGAAGACCGCCAGAAGGCTATTCACTCCCTATCCAGAGCCAGTAACTATAACCGTTCAGTGATTGGCGCATTGGGAGAGGGTCTGCTGGGATTCGATGAGAAAGGTCGCCTGACATTCCTAAATCCTGCAGCAGAAAAATTACTGGGCTGGAGTGAAGATGAATTAATGGGAAAATCAATTCATGGATTTATTCACTATCTAAAACTCAAAGGGGAACCATGTCGAGAAGATGATTGCCCCATTCTGGGTGTACTGCAGAGCGGTGAATCCCACTCCAGCCGTGATGATCAGTTCATGAACCGGAAACGTAAGGCACTGCCTATTTCTTATATTGCCACCCCCCTCTTCGATCAGTCTCGAATAGTGGGCGGGATTGTGGCATTTAGGGATATCACTGAACAAAAACAGAGTCTTCAACGCATAGAATACCTGGCACATCACGACAGCCTGACAAATCTACCAAACAGGGTTGCTTTTTTAGAAGCGGTGGACAATGCACTGGCAAGTGCACGACGTTATGGTTACGGTTTGGCCCTGCTCTTTCTCGATCTCGATAATTTTGGTGTGATCAATGATAGTGCCGGCCATACCACTGGAGACGAGTTGTTAAATCAGGTAGCGAAACGTCTCCGTCATGAGATTCGCCAGCCGGACTTTGTGGCCCGCCAAGGCGGCGATGAGTTTCTAATCCTGATGGTGCCGGGAATCAAGCCCGGCGAAGAGTCTGATGGACAACTTGCCCTGAATGCAACGACATTGGCACAGCGGGTACTGGATACCATGCAAGACCCATATATTGTAGAAGGAAATAACTACTACATTAAAGCAAGTATCGGCATCAGCCTTTTCCCGGAGGATGCCAGCGATAGAGTGGAGCTACTGAAAAACGCAGATGCCGCCATGTACACGGCCAAAGCAGACGGACGGGATACATACGCACTGTATGCCGGTGATCTAGCCCAACGCATACAGCACCGTCATATGTTGCAGACGGCACTCAACCAGGCCTTGCTATTGGATGAGTTCCACTTAGTGTACCAACCCATCATAGATCTAAAAAATGGCAGAATACACTCAGTTGAGGCCTTGTTAAGGTTGAAATCAGCCACCCTGGGCGATGTCTCTCCAGCAGAATTCATCCCTGTGGCAGAAGAGTGCGGTTTAATTCTTCCCATAGGGCGCTGGGTTATACAGGCTGCCTGTCAGCAAATGGCCGAGTGGATTGAGCTGGGTCTTGACCTTAAGGTCGCCATTAACCTCTCTACCCTGCAACTGCAACGTGATGATCTCGAAAATACAGTGCTGCAAGCGTTGGAAGACTCACAAATACCCGCTTCGTCACTTACCATCGAAATCACAGAAGGTGCCACTCTTCATGCTTCCCCGGTCGTTATCGAACGCCTGCAACGCCTTCATGATCTGGGTATAGAGCTTAGTCTTGATGATTTTGGTACCGGATACTCCTCTCTCAGCAGATTGAAGCACCTTCCGGTTGATACCTTGAAAATCGACAAATCTTTTGTCGATGGTATTGTGACCAAACGGGATGATGAGCAGATTGTGCTGACTACCATTGAATTGGCCAAGAACCTCAACAAAAGAGCCCTTGCTGAAGGGATTGAGAGTTATGAACAGTGGCAGTGCCTGGTACGAAATGGATGCCAACAGGGACAAGGCTTCTACTTCTGCAAGCCCGTTGATTCTGACAGTATCGTTGCGTTGGTGCATAACGGTGGACATTGGAGCAAAACTTGAGATATCTGATCGTCTAAACAGCTTTGATTAACATCAAAGTGTTTATGGTCAATAATGTTGAAATTTACATAATAGAAACTAACTTTCAACTTATAAGACCCTATGTGGTGAACTGATCCAGGTACAAATGTCCAAGCCGGTCCTATTAATCATTTTTTTACTTTTACCTACCCTAAGCACTGCTTTCGATTTTGAGAATGGTGAGGAGATTAATGAGGTTTGTGCTGGCTGCCATGGTGAATTTGGACAGGGTGGCAAGGAAGGTGAATATCCTCGTTTGGCGGGAATGCCCAGCGCTTTTCTGGCGAAACAACTTTACCTGTTTCGTGACCGCCTACGCCCAAACCTCGCAATGGTTGAATATATAGACCACCGGCAGATGCCAGACCAGGATATTGCGGATATTTCACTATTTCTCGAACAGATCACACTGAAAACCAAACTACCGCCGGCGGATGAAAAGGCACCCGGTTTCAATGCCTATCAACGCCTATTGGAATCCAAACGTTTAATGCAGATACCTCGCGCACCTGGTGATGTTGAAAAGGGCCGTAAAACTTATAGGAAGGAGTGCGCCTCTTGTCATGGCCGAGATGGCTTGGGTGATATAAAAAAGGCGGTGCCAATGTTAGCTGGACAATACACCAGCTATCTCTGGCGGCAGGTAAAAAAGTATCGTGAAAAAATCAGGATTCACGATGATGAAGCTCCGGATGAAGAGCTTCTATCCGAGTTCAGTGATACAGAACTAACCGATATATTTGCTTATCTATCTATAGTAGATGATTGAGTCAGCATTAGAATATCTAGGGATCTGCTCCAAGCAGAGGCATACCTTGCCTTACTGTTATAAATCGATAGGGTACTGAGATTGTTCCTCTATCGACTTCTATAAAAACCTGAGCCTCCCACTCCATAGCATCCCACACGCAGACAGGTAACATTCCTTCACCCTTGAATATATCATTTGAGAGGGGCTGAAGTGTAAAACGATTAAATCCCATATGCATATCGGTTCCACTGAAATCAACCTCAATCCGATTAGCTTGCAAACCATTCACCTCGACCTGTAATTGTAAAGGTTTCATTAAAGGCAGTTCTCTCGGAACGATTGAGAAACTAACCTGACTGCCATCATTCATTTGCGTTACACAGGGTCCAGCCCTTAGATCACAATCTGGATCTGCCGGGAGTTTAACGATGAGTTCTGGAAACAGAATAGGCCACGCCTTAAACAATATTACAACAATTGTAATAAGCATTACCGAACCGGTTAATAACCATAATATTTTATTGTTTACAGCTTTAGATTCCATATCTCTGGCCTATGGCAAATCACTACGTTTAAACATCACAAACCCTAGTGCAGCACAAGCAGTGCCCAAGGTGATCGGATAAAAAATAGCATAAGCGATATAGCCGCTTTGACCGAAATTATCCAATATCACGTAGGCTGTCGGCCCCAACAATACCAGTTGAGGATCGAACAACATCATGGTAGCAGTCCTGAAAACCTGCATTGGATTACTTAGAGCGATCGCAACAGCCGTCTCCGGAGGAAGATGTTCCTGAATCAATATGCCCAGTAAAATAAGATCCAGGAATAGAAGCAGGGTTAACCAGACAACAAATGCAGCCCCTTGAGCTACATCAGTGCTACGGGTCAGTGTTGAAATCAACATTCCAATACCCAGAAAACACCAGGCAAGGGCCATCAACAGTCCTGTGTAATAAATCAGCAGGTGCCAGGGTACTTCGACGCCTTTGGCTGAGCCCCAGAGTATCGCGGCCATCATGGCGAGAAAGACTGGTAGAAATACAACGAAAAAACGCCCAAAGACCCGTCCCCAAAACCACGCACTTAGACTGATCGGTAAAGAGAGCAAATATTCGAATACCCCAGCCTCCCTATCACCTGCCACTGATCTGACGGTAGTTACAAGTACAAAAATGGGCAGCATAGCCATTGAGAGTTGAATGTAGGTAATCAATAGTCGTGACAAGCCTGTGAATCCCATGATTCGTGATTCTGCCAGACCAAAAGCGAACAGGATAACCACCAAACCGCCGAAAACCATTGTGTAGACCATAAACCAGCGGGCTCGAAGCGATTCAATTACGTCAGTATATGCGGCAAGCCAAAGATATTTCATTGTTGCCCAACTCCCGAATAATGAGAAATTGTAATCAATCTCTTCATCTACTCCCCTCCCCCAACGTCATCAGATCCATTCTGTTGCCCGCGCTTCTCTTGCTGTTCTTTGAGGCGTTCCAAAAGATGGGCTGTATGTATTTTGTTTTTCTCTTCTGCTGCCTGAATGTATTGTTTGGCTTGTTTGAAATTCAATCCATCGGATACTTTCTCCTGCTGAGCGCCCAATCCATACTCCATCGGTGTATGTTGACCCGAAACATAGGTTGCCTGAGTGGCATCAATCCAGGCTCCTGAGCGGTGATCTGTCACCCAGATCTCAGTTTTTGGATCCTGCTGCCAAGGCTTATCAGACAACCAGAGCACAGCACATCCGATATCATCAAAGAAGTTCACAACTGAACGTTTCTTATCAGGAGGAAAGTAGCGTATTTGTGCAGCGTGTTTTCGATCACTTAACACCATACGACAACGCTCACAGGTATCTCTGTCCCATTTCACATCCAGTGGTCCAGTGCCGTTGTCAGCGGAACAACCCACCAGCAACATAACCTGCACTAACACAAGTAACCTAGACCACATTGATAGAGTTTTCCTTGTTAAAGGTAGTTATCTGACCATCTGCTTCACAGATTTCCAGACTGGATAGAAGTGCTGCATAGCGGGAGATCAAGCTGAGAAAACGTAGACGATCCGGTCCAGCTATATTACCCTCCCACTCAAGTCCAGATGACAAATTACTGAAGCCCCACTCTGTTATGGCCTTGGCGAAGGCCGCTTCAGGTTGAAGCAGTTGTATATGGCAATAGAGTTTTGAGGAGAGCTCTACAAGGTCAGCCACCCGGTCATCCAGCACTATCTCTCCCTGATCCATCTCGATCACACGATTGACAAGCGTTGCCACCTCATCTAGACGATGGCTTGATATCAACATAGCAGAATGCTCTTTTTTCTCTGCAAGTAGTTTAAAAAAGATATGTCTTGCTTCTGGATCAAGGTTTGCAGCAGGTTCATCCATCACCAGTAGTTCGCTCTCTCTACCTAACGCAATGGCGATCAACAATTTCTGTTTCTGACCGCCAGAGAGCTTAACAAACGCGTGATTGTGAAAATGTTTCGCATCAAATCCCAATTCTCCGGCAACCTCAATCATTTGTTCAGGATCACTATCACAAAGGGTGGCAGAGAAACGTATCAGTTGTCCTACAGGCATTCTTAATGGTGGTGGAAGCTGGGGTACGAAACCTACTTTTGCCAATACTTCACGACGGTTTTGGCGTGGATCCAATCCATCCACCAAAACCCTGCCATCACAGATGTATTCACCAAGTAGACAACGTATCAGTGTAGTTTTGCCAGCACCATTTGAACCAACCAGTGCTACACGATGACCACGTTCAATAGTGAGATCGATACCTTTTAGTACCTGATTTCTGCGAAAGCGCTTAACAATATTCTCAAATTGGATCATAAAATCTATCCAAGACTATTTAAGCATCTTACTCAACCCTTTGACTTCGAAGGTCAATGAGTCGGTAGGACAGATATCAATACACATGCCACAACGGGTACAATCGGATGTAACATCCTGATTGACCTCGTTTGCACCACCCCGAATGGTTAGATCCAATACATGCGGCACCATACAAGCCTTTCGGCAATCACCTTCATGATGACAGGCTTCAGCGTTGTATTTGACCCTGACTGGAGAAAACAGACCTACCAAGCCATAGGTCACACCGATTGGACAGACGTACCGACACCATGCACGGCGTGAATAGAACACTTCGAACAGAAGGAGTAGAACTACCCAGAGCAGTGCTAATCCAGGTCCATATATCAGTGCCCTGCTGAGAATACCCGTCGGTGAGATGGTTTCAAATACAGTGTAACCTGTAATTAGTGCAAGTAGAGCAAAGATTATATAGAAAACAGATCGTACCTTTCGACTAAAGGTATGATTTTTAATGATCTTCTCTTTGACCAACCATAGATGAAGATATTCGGCCCATTCAGACAGTAGATGGTAGGGACAGACCCAAGAGCAGAATGTGCGTCCACCCAACAGCATCCACATAAAGAAAACCGTGACCATACCAATGACCAGGTTCAGTACAATGTGTTTATAGGCCAGAGCGACTTGTAATGCGGCGTTGAGATCAGCAAAGTGAAAACCGATAACTCTCGCGCCCGTGAGTGACCCCTCAACCAGTTGAACATCAAAATAGAACGATGCGACAAACAACAGATTTACCAGTATAAGAGTAGCCCAGCGCCGCTTTTTCCATTTACTGAAAAAAGGCACCTTATGAGTATCGTGAAGACGCTGCAATTCCGCTTTCGATAGTTTGCCCCGTTTGCTCTGATAGATTGCCTGTACCTCAGAGCTTTGTTGATCCTTGTTCGGCCTGACAAGCTTAGAGCCAAAAAGCTGTATCAGTGAGTCTTTGATATATTTCATCTCAGCCCCACTTCAGTGTATCGGTGTTTTTATCAAGATCGACTACTATCGCAGCGCTCTCCACCGGACAGATCATTTCACATACCCCACAACCAACACAGCCTTCCTGCACTGTAGGTCGCATTCTTGTTATACCGTCACCATGATCTACTGGCTCAAGTGTAATAGCATGTTTAGGAGGACATTCATTGCCAAGCTGCTGAGCAACACGGGCGACCTGTTGCTGTTTATCGTTTGATGCTGTTTGACATTCAGTGATGCGGATTTCGATAGGACATTGGCGGACGCAGAGATCACAAATCTCAAGGTCGTAGGGATAGTCGGCTACAGGTATTGGATTCCAGCGGTCAACCTCTTCGTAACGAAGCAGACCTTTATAGTCAGGTCCCCTTGCCTGGCCAATGAATCCTTTACCCTGCATTGCAAGACAGGCCTTTGGGCGAGATAGTCTTGCAAAACCCATGCGAGTATCTGCTGGATAGTCCAAGTCATGGGTTAATGCACCTGTAGGACATGCCAAAACACACTGTAATCCATCACAGGAGAAATCACAGGCCTGATCCCTGGCGTCTATAAAAGGTAATCCGATACCAAAACCATCCGGTAAATCTGCCAGCTTTATTGCTTCGACCGGGCATACTTGTACACACTGACCACACTTTATACAGGCGGCAAAAAATTCTTGTTCATCATCCGGCGTTTTCAATGCTCCCGGGGGGCGCAGACGTATAGCATTTCCTTGAATGACAGGCACAAAGCCCAACAATGAGACGCCAACTACACCAGCGGTTAATACCGTTGCACGCAAAAACTCACGTCGGCTTTGTTCTTTACGCTTAGGTGTCAGTGGACGTTTCTTTCGCTTGGTCTCTGTTTTTTTGTCACTCATCTCAAAGGTATCCTCTCATTGTCCAAGAGAATCGCGAAGTGCCTTATATGCATCAAAGGTCTGTTCAGAGGTAGTATCACCTGTTTCAGATTCTTTCATCTCTATGTCATCAACTGCTGACTGCTGTTGGACGTAAGCTGCATTCATCTGAGGTTGGTTATCCCTTACAAGCATATTGGGCTGTGAAAAAGGCGCTAGCCGTTCCAGAAAGTCCATCACTTCTAATACAGGGGATCCTTTGAAAAAACGTGCAGATGGGACATCCATCCATATTCGGTCAGCATAACTGTAGAGCTCGTAGGGTGTATCACCTACATTATCTTGGTTGAGATCAAATCCCTCATAGTCGTCCCAATGATTTGATTGCCACAAGTTGCGGTTGGCTGTTTTGCCACCACCTGATACAGCTATTTGGGTGATATTTCCCTTAAATGTGTTGCCAATTAGATTATTACCTGTCCAATCATTAAGGAATTGTACGCCAACACCGCTATATGCAATTAAATTATTTTCGATTCTATTGATGGTGTCGGGTTGGAATGGGGATACATCGAGATAGAGTCCGGTAGCACAATAGAGCACCTGATTTCCAGTTACTACCACATCCGATGTCTCTTTGAATCCGATGCCCATTCCAGTGGCGCCTGTGGCATGAGCGATATAATTGTTTTTCAGATGAACACCGTCACTGTACATCACAAAAATACCCACAGAGTTATCTTCATAGTGATTATCGATCACTTCGTTGTATTGTGCATACATAAAATGAAGAGAATAGCGACCGCCACGTGCATCATTGCGTGCTATCAGATTGTCACGCGAATACCACACAACGGTATCTCTGGAATTTCTTATAATGTTATCTGTGATTTTATTATCAAAGCTGTACCAGAGACGAATTGCATCTCCCCTAACGCCTAGTTCCAAAGGCTTTGAGGAGATATGGTTACCGCGAACGATATTGTTTTTCGACTGCTGAAGGTCAACACCAAAAAGCGTGTTATCTATAACATTGTCTTTGATAACATTAAAATCACCCCTTACCTGCACTCCGGAATCAATTGTATTGTGGGACTCACCAGAGTTGGTCAAGTGAAGATTCTTTAGTGTCGCCCCATCCGTATCCAATATGATAACTGAGCCTTTCCCACCTGCATCGATAGTCACAGCATCCTGACCATCAATCGTTATAGATTCAGTGATGGTTACCGGTCCTGCATAGGTGCCTGGTTTAGGAACAAGGGTGCCGCCTGATTCAATCTCATCAACCAGTTTTTGAAATAAGGGATAGTCTACCGGCTCGGCGCTGAGGTGAAATGATGTCAGTGACAACAAAAAAGCAGCCATCCAATAACGGCTTTGAATTTGAAAAATTGAAACTTGAGCAATTGATTCTACTTGCCTGCTCACACGTTGTGCAAACTGTAGATTCAATAATCTTCTCCATTCAAAAATCATCATTAAAAGATCAAGTTTTCAATTGTTTAAATCGAAGTATTCCTGCGATTGCCAGGACAAATGAGGATAGCACCATTAATCCAAACCCAGTGTAGGGATATGAGTGAGTCGTAAATTGAGCCACTTTTCCATCTCCAAATACTGTGGGCATAAAAGGTTTAACAGAAAAAGCACCCATATCATTCAAGGTATGTCCGTACCACCATAGCCAAGCTGAGTAGTCGATTAAAAAGAATACCGGTAGGGCAATGGGTGCAAGAATCAGCACCCAATAGAGTAGCCCGCTATTCTTACGGGAACCAAATACCACTAAAGCCATGGCACCCAGGATACCGATGAAAACAACATGGATGGCATTTTCCAGGTTCTTCACCATCGGAATAATCTCTTCCTGATTGTTGAAGTAGCGTCCTAGACTCTTTGCATAGTGCCAGGACATAATCTGAAACGAACTGCCATCCCAGGGTAATAAATCATCAGATTTCACCTGATCGATATCATAGGTCAGTTTTAGTTGTTCAATCAGATGTGTTTTATCTACAGCATCTGATTGCTCCATCCCAGCCTTCCTTTCTGCTTCTACTTCAGATGGAAGGATGACCTCCACACCGGATGCTTCCAGGGAGTTTTTCAGAACACCTGTTACACCCCCAATCACAATTTCCGGTTCGCTGGAGTCTCCACTGGCCTCTTGATCCAATGATGTTACTAAAGCACTGACATAGCCTGTATTCTGAAGATTGAAACCGTTGTTTCCATAGACTGTCATTGTCATCCAAGCAGCTATACCGGTAAATCCAACAGTCAACAGGATCATTCGTTGTTTAGGTTCGGAAAAGATAAAGGCAATTAACATAACTCCGAGAAATGCCATCAGAAACTGACCAAAACCACGCTCAACAGGCCCGCCTGCAGCGATGGGATACATACCCACATAGTGGTTGATCGTATCCATCTCGTGTACACAATCAAGTGCTTCATCTTCAACAATCTCGGCTTTTTCCTGCTTCTCACAACCGTTAAAGACACCATTCATATGGAAGTGGATACGAACTCCGTCAGGAAAGGACTCTTCAGGGTAGTTAGGTGCAGTCAGAGAGACCCACCAGATAGGCGTGTAGAAAACAACAGCAAGCAGTGCCAATCCGATCAGGGTAAGTACTGCTATTTGAAGGCTTTGCTTAGACTGCATAACGTATCTCTTGAAGGAAATTCTGTTTCCATTGACTGGAGTGATTGAGATAGTGATCCTGAAGAAATAACTTTGGTATGAAGCTCATGCTATAGCTATCAGACGCCTACCATGTAGAGCACCAAATTTAATCTAACCCTATCCCATCATTAATAAAATCTGTCACGACAAACTGCCTTCATGAGGGCAGTTTGTCGATTCTACAATGGCCGTCTGTCTGTTACATGTTATCAATCATAATCCGGGTTTTGCCAATCCTTGGAGGGTGCAAGATGTTCCTTGGGTACGGGTAGCCTGGATACATAATTGATGACCATCTGCATATCCTTGTCAGAAAAGTTTTTGATCTGCTCAACCATATCAGGGTTGGCATTTCTACGCTTTCCGTCACGAATCCACTCAAACTGCCTCAGCATGTAGGTGTAGTGTTGACCATGGATTTTAGGATAAAACTTTTCGCCATCCCCTTCTCCAATCTCACCATGACACTGTATGCAGTTATCATCATAAAGTTTTTTACCTTGCTCAAATTCAGGAAACAGCTTATTCCAGGGACCTTTACCGTTTTCCGGATTCATGGGCAGCTTTGCAATATAGTCGGTTACATCCGCTACAAGCTGAGCTGGTTTGATCTCTCCTTCATGAAAACCAGATGCGGCCATGATCTGATCATCCAGAGCAAAGGGGTACATGGTTGGATTATCACGGTTCTGTGCACGTATATCTGACAGTTGTTTGATCAACACGTTACGATGCTGGCCTGCTACTTGGGGAAATGTACCGTCTTTTAGTCCCCAACCTTCCAAAAGATGGCAGGCTGAACAGACTTCATAGACAGCAATGCCACGTTCACGATCAGGGGTGAGCAACATTGCTTCATCCTTTTCACCCCCAGCTTCATTCCAGTCGGCCAGTGAACTGCCACACAGGATGCCACTCATAATGAGTGAAAAGGTTTTCAACATTGTTTTTACTTTCATGATTCGATTCTCCAGACCCATGATTCGATACTGGTGTTATTCGGAATTGCCACCTGGTCAGGTGTTCTGAATATAGATAATTATCTGAATACCATAAGACTCAACAATAGTGATGCTGCAGTGTTTCATAGGTTATATTAGTACACTTTGATATACATCAACTTCAACTATTTAACGAATCTCTGTAGCTAGCAAGAGATAACTCAAATCAACCTCAGAGTGAGCTCAACCAATCAGCAATTTTACGCATCTCTTCTTCTGATACGAGCCCCATAACACCCTTCATTGCAGCGGACTGACCGTTACTGCGTGTACCTGATTTAATGTCCTTCATCTGATTGAAGGCATAGTCTGCACTTTGACCTGCAAGTTTCGGATACATAGGCATAATTGGGGTTTTGGCATCTTTACCATGGCAGGACCAGCAGGTTTTTGTTTTGTAGAGTTCTGCGCCGTCAGCAGCTTGAGCTTGAACACCTGCTCCAACAACAAAAAACAGTGCAACTGATGACAGTGCTATTTTAACTATTTTCAACATTTCTATTTCCTCTCGTAAAAAAAAGGCAATGATGATTCATCATTTTCATAACTCTATTTCAATCTGCTTTTTGACGACTTGAGCTATGTTAAATTTGATACCGAAATACCTTGAAAGTTTTACGTGAATATTTTTCATAAAGTCGAAAGGGGCCGAATGGCCCCTTTCTTCTACTTATGGAAAGACTACAGTATTACTTTACTTTTTTCGCACCATGCTCTTCGAGGAAGGTTTTGGCACGTAGTCCCAAATCAGCTGTTTTAACCTGATACTGCCACCACTGGCCTGCCCAGAGCGTAGCGTTCTGGAAGTCGCTTTTGGAAGCAAATGTTTCAGATTTATTTTTCGCCTCTTCTGCGAAACCAAGCTGATCCGTCGCATCTTCTACAAGAGCTACAACTTCAGGAAAGTCCTTATAGTTATGGCTGGTGATGAAGCCGACCACAGAATCGATGACAGCCTGGGTGTCCAGATTGGTCTTGACCTGTTTCTTATAGTCAGCTTCGGTGTACTTAGTGCCTTCCTTGATCTGTGTTGTCTTTGCCACATATCCCTTAGGCTTAACCAGCAGATAACCCTGCATCTCCAGATGAAGTGCTGAGCAGAACTCGGTGCAGTAGTATGGATAGACTCCAGCCTTACTAGCTTTGAATGTTGCCGATACGGTCTTTCCTGGCTCAATGGAGAGATTAACGTTTTCGTTATAGAGAGCGAAACCATGAGTTTCATCTTCCGCACGTTCCAGGTTTGTTAAATGGATGGAGACAGTATCACCCTCTTCCACTTCAATGATCTCAGGTGTGATATGTGACCGAATAACTGTACCGTAGACATGCACTACGCCATTCTCATCTTTGACGACCTTTTCACGCCCAGCTCGTGTCTTATAGGGTGACTTCTTGTCTGAACGACTATCCCAACCAGATTTATAGCGTACAGCAGGTTTCAATTTGTCTGCCTTGATCGCTACCACATAGTGGGGCTCACCTAATGGTAATGGCATATCGTAGAGCAGTTGCATCTTGTCACCGCTGATATCGATCAGCTGATGGTTTTGTGGATGTAGAGGTCCGACAGGATTAAATCGATCGATGGCCAACTTGTTCAGGGAGACTAGATACTTACCGTCAGGTGAAACAGAGTCACCTTCCATTGCAACAAGATGTCCAATGTTGTAGTGGATATGCAGTTGATCCAGAACTTTGCCCTCACAGTAGTCCCATTTAGTGACCATGGAGTCGACATAGATTGAAGTATAGACCACACACTCTTTGGCATCATATTGCGTATGCAAAGGACCCAGACCTACCTGTACCTGAGTATGCAACGCATCTTTCATGGCAATGATTGGGATTCCATAAGGGTCTTTACTTTCGAATTTCTTGTTCTTGATTGCTTTTTGAATCTTTTCCCAACTATATACCCAGGCATGGCTGTCAAGCTTACCTGAAACAATGATATGAGAGCCGTCTGGGCTTACGTCAACACCATGTGGGCTCTTAGGTTCAGGAATCAAATAGAGTAGACCCTCTTTGACGGCCTGCTCCATGGGAATCATGTATGCGCCTTTAGATTTCTTTACCTTGCCAGCAGCTACCAACTCTGCAGCTTTCTTCCAATT
Organism: Candidatus Thiodiazotropha sp. DIVDIV; assembly: GCA_040506275.1. Lineage (GTDB taxonomy): Bacteria > Pseudomonadota > Gammaproteobacteria > Chromatiales > Chromatiaceae > Thiodiazotropha. The sequence continues at coordinate 522,893 of JBEVXD010000002.1, read as the reverse complement.
GGTTATATGCAGGAAGTCCGTGTCTTTTTGAGAGCAGCCTGCCTCAAAGGGAGGACGTCCACGTTCAATGCCACCAACATAACGTTCGGAACAGAAAGAGTTGGTGAAACCCCAACCCATCGAAGGCCCTTTACCCGCATCTGAAAGATCCTGGCTGTAAGGTGGCAGTTCGAAAGTGAATGACTTGTCAGGATCAAGACGACCCTTCTTATCATCGAATTTCCAATAGGTCACTGCACCGCGGTATTTTTCATTAAACTCTTCTAGTGGTACAAAGTCGTCACTGAAAGGTGCCGCATACTGGGAGGCTTCCATGACATATTCGGTATTTGGTGTAACGAAGGCACCACCATGTTCCGACTTCATGAAAGGATTCACAACAATCTGTTTGGTCTCGAAATCGTGCAGATCAATAACAGCCATACGCGGGTTAGCTTTGTCGTTAATGAACAGATAGCGACCGTTGTATTCACCTTTTGTTTCAGAAAAAGCAGGATGGTGAGTATCACCATAGGTGATATCCTTACCATTGATGCGACCCTGTGCCAAAACGGCTTTAGATTCATCATCAAATCCGTAACCCTGCCAGGGTTCTGGTGTGAATACGGCAATATATTTCAGGATTCTCATGGACGGGATGCCGTACACAATAACCTGGCCACTCTGACCACCTGAACTGAAGGCAAGATATTCGTCGCGACCACCTGTCGGTGTATAGGTTTTTGCAGCAGCCAATAGATCTTGCTGCGTTAGCCCACGATCCTTCATGACCTCCTCAAGTGAAGACTGAGCCCACGAGTTGGAGCCGACACCTAAGCCGATCCCCAATCCGAGCGCCAGTGCGGATATACGCTTTAAACTTGTTTTCATCGTTTCCCGTCCCCGCTGCTAAAAAATAGTTGTGTGATTTTGCGTAAATGCACAGGGGAAATATCGAGAAATATGTCATTTCACACATTGATGTATGTCAAATGCCACATTTTAATTAGAATACAGTTTGGAATAGAGTTGTTATCGGCCAGATCTGCTACCTATTAATGGGTAGACAACCAAAAATGCCACCTCTAATTTGGTAGATTTTTATTAGACTATTCTGAGACGAGTTTCTTTAACTCTTCTGCAACAGCTTCTGGTTCAATACCGTGAGCTAGCTTGGTTATAAATCGACCCTCACGATCCAGAATATAAAGGCTTGCAGTATGATCCATCAAATACATTGATGGGTCACCCCCCTCTTCCTCTACCTTTTCAAAACGTGCTTTGAATTGTTCTGCCGTGCGTTTGATCATTTCTGGGGAGCCAGTGACACCAATCAAACGATCGTCGTAATAGGTCACATAGTTACGCATTACCTTTATATTATCCCTAGTGGGATCAATGGTTATAAAATAGGGTTGAAACAGTATCGATTTTTCCCCAAGTATGTCCAAAGCCTGTAATAACACTTGTAAGGAAGTCGGACAAATATCTGGGCAATAGGTATAACCGAAATAGATGATTGAATATTGTCCCTTCATGCTTTCTTTAGTAACCAATCCCCCCATATGATCGGTAAGTAGAAACTGACCGCCTCCAATACCTTCAACGGTGGTAGTAGTTCTTTTAGCAGATCCTGTGAGGTTCGGATACGAATCTGCATTCAGACATCGTTTTATCACTTCGGTGTTATGATTCATCACCTGAAAATAGAGTTGCGGACCTGCCTGTAGTCCAAACCCAAAACTATTAAGTTCTCCATGATTCACATGACTTCCTTTGAGCAAAATTGTATTGTGTTTGGCAGGAAATCCCTTTTCTGATAGTAAACAAGTTACCTCACCATCAACTATTTTTTCCCTAACCTTCAATAACTCAACAGTTTCAATGGGTTTATCCGGCGTGCCCGCTACATGATCAATAATCTTTAATGCATAGGCCTGTTCAAAGTACTGAAGCGTGTCGAAGTACTGAATACCTAAGCCTGCCTTCATGCCTCGATAACCATATTCATACTCACGATCAACCCTCGATAGTTTTGAATAGATTTCTCGCCGATTTCTATCATAGAGATGTGATCTTAGAGGATCAGCACCCTGTAAAAGTCGTGTAATATCATCAATGATGATGAGAAGATTTCGATTATCAAGCCAAAAATAGGGATCACGCTGATCAGGATTCACTCTTGCTGGCAGGATTTTCATACCTTGATGTGATAGTAGTTCAATCACCTTTACCCTGGAGGGTAATGATTCAATTTTATCCACGAGTTGTGGTTCAAGCTCAGGACCAACCCAGAAAAGAATATCGACAGCGCGCATTCTTGATAACTGTTCTTCAGATGGGTTGAAATTGTAGGGTATTTGGTCATCAATTAAGAGTTGTGGTGGCTCAGCACCTACCATAAGCCCGGAAATGATTGAGTGAATTGGCTTGTTACTGACCATGACGCGTAGTGAACTGGAGCCATAGGACGGTAATGTCACCAACATGCCTGTAACCAGAAGTGTAAGAATCAGGCTGAGTCTGGTATGTGGAGGGTTCATTTTACAGGGTAGAGTGTTTTCAATATTTCGAGGGCATCATCGACCTGTTGTACCAATGATTGCGGTGAGGGACAGGTGTTGTTGCTGTTAATGAATGACAGGAATGACTTATTGGTTTCGTAATCGAATAACTCACCTAATTGTCGTCTTTTAGGGAGTGTCGCGACCAATACCCGCTTTATTTTTTGGGTTTCCCCCAGGGCATTGCAGTGAAGCGCGATGCCGTTGATTGAGCCAAGCGTAGTGATAGCAGCCAACTGATCAGCACTTTGTGCTGTTGCATTGATTGGTATAGCCAGACTGGCAAGTATCACACTTTTTGCTAATTTATTACAGAAATTCATATCGTTATGACATGCATATTAATTAATTTATAGATGAATCATATGAAATTTTAGATATTGGTTAACAAACCAAAATAGTAGTCAGTTTCAAATGACTCGGATATTTTCCTGACTATTGATCATTAAAGCCTATTTGTAGTTATAACAGATTGATAGAGATCAAGCCCTACAATACAAACTGAGCTCAATAGTGATTAAAGCGAACTAATGAAGCATAAGGTCTTGTGGTGGGTCTATAACTTCAGAAAAATCTGGGGATTGCATACGTGCGTTGACAAATCGTGTATTAGTCAGCTTGGCTCCATGAAACTTGGTCTCTGTCAGAGTAGTCCCATTCAACAACGCGCCTGTCAGGTCTGCCCTAGTGAAATTTGCATATTCCAATGCAGCACCGGTAAGTACGACCTGATAAAAGCTTGAATTACTCATATCACTCTCTATCAATACAGCACGCATCATGAACGCATTGTTGAAATTACAATTTGTGAGCTTGCTCTCTTCCATAGAGATATCTTTGAGGTTCGCATTAGAAAAATCTGCTCGATCGGCATTTACCCCATTAAGGCTAGCGCCAAAAAGATAGGCTTTTTTAAAAATGGAATCATTAATATGGCTATCATCTAAATTGGTATGGAAAAGGTCTGCATCAGTAAAATCTACGGATGAGGCATGGCATCCAGATAGTGATGCCCACTTTAAATCAGCACCTATCAGTAAAGCTCCCTTCAAATTACAATCAAGTAATTTTGCATTTTGGAAATTTACACCATTCAGAATACTACCTGAAAGGTTGACACCACTGAGATTTCTACCACTGAAATCACAGTGACGATAGTCGTGGGATGGTTGTGGGCGCTTACAGTCGCCTAGAGGTAACGGTGAACTTTTCAGATCGTTAACTGATAGACTGAAAATAATCCCGGTCATTATCAAAATAGTATTCATTCTATAATCCGGACTATAACTGATCAACAGAGAACTAATTTTTGTCGCGCTTTGTGAAATCTACTAATTGCAGAAAGCAGGTTCTTTAAGAAATAGCCTGAAGATAGACAATAGACAACACCAGATATTCGCGCAAGCTCTTCTGGCTTTAGTGTAGCCAAAACGAGCAGTATCAGCGCAGTGACATGTATAGCATAGTGTCGCTTAGCTTCTTTATCTCTGATGTAGTGCTTCATTGACGGTAGCCCCGAAGACAGCTTGCCCTGCTTAATATTAAAGCTCTGCAAATGATACCAGCAAAGAAATGGAATGACTTTATAGATAATTCCTATTGGTACGGTCGTACAGACACCACCAAGCAATAAAACGCCTACCAATAGTTCATTCTCTAACAAGAGCCAAGCGATAGCTGCAAAAAGAATGGAAGCCAATCCTGTCCAAAGAAAGACCAGAGTTATATCTAGTATTTTACGTTTACGATTTTGTAATACCTGAATAACCCTATAACTCATGAAAACAAACAATCCAGCAATTACTAGTTGAATAGGAAATTGTAGATTCTTTGATTGATCAAACAGGTATCCAACTGTAAGTAGAAATAAGAAACTGAATATTGCTATATAGATAACACGAGCTTCATTACTAATAGACTCTTTAGTAATATAAAAAACAGGAAGCAATTGATTGACTGTTGCAAAAACTACAATCCCAACCCATCCCAAAATCCCCCAAGATAAGTGTACTTCGGTTAGATGCGATAGGTTATCAACCTTAACAATCCCTATTAGATCTAATACCATTAAAAGCCCGATAGCAACTGTTGGTATTATAGCTAACCACCCAAGTCCAATTGGTATAACGTTATTTTGATAATTACCAGATTTTAGTAGTGATATCACAATAACAAACAGAAATAGTGCAATACTGAATACAACGAGTATTGCACCGAAACTCAAAACCTGGTAATTAATCACAAAAAAGCCAGATGCCATCATACTGGCACCACATAGCAAAGACACATGCACTAACCAGCTTATCGATTTTACCGCCAGTATAGGTGACCCAGCCAATACAGGTAATAGCTGCATCATCGCACCGATCATGACTTGAGCAAGAAAACCAACAGTCAGTAAGTGAGTGATACCCAAAACCAAAGGGCTCCAACGAGAAACAAAGACTGCATCTCCATGAATCGTAATAATAATACCGACAGCGACAGAGAACATCGACGCTGTCAGAAAGAACTTAAATGGAATAGTAATTGGCGGGGCCTGATCAAGTGTCAGGCCATTGGTTTTCACAATACTGTTCCAATCATATCTGGTGGCTGAACTTCAGCATTCCAGATCAAGATAATACACTCTCCATTTTGCCATTTTGTATACCATGCATAGCCTGTCTCTCTAAGAATGTTATACAAAGGATAGGGTTCGCGATTATGACGTACTTTAAGCCAATCCTTTTTTGGCATGGTATCCAGCGTATCTAGTATACGCTCTAGAGGAATAGGAGGTTCCAACTCTCGTACATCAAGCTGTAATTCCACTATGCAGACTCCGAATACATAGAGCCAATCATTTCCAAGGCATGCGGTATTGTACTATCCGCCATAGCATATAAAACACGCTCTTCCTTTGTGTTGTGTTGTGTTGTTGCATCGTAACTAATAGTGTTTCTGCAAATCCTGTAGCAGATTCCTTCGACATATCATCAAGAGAAGTTGCCAATTGTGATATAAGATGACGCATCTGTTCATGTTCTACTAACATGACATCTACTGGCATACCTGCCTGAGGTGATTTTTTTAAAAGCTCAGGAAAAAGAATCTCCTCTTCAACCTTAAAATGGTATTCCATCGATGCGGTAAAAGTAGCACAGAGTCGTATTGCCTCTTGCCACTGATGTTTGTGAATGGACTGTTCTAACGCTATAAATATTTCATCACAGCGAAGGTGATCTCGCTTCATCAATTCATTGATCGTATTCATGGTTTGTTTCCTCAATACGATCTCTATTCTCTGCCTGAAGCAGTTACCCTCCTTGACTTTAATCAATACAAATAATTAAGAATATTAGAATTATCGATAATTGATTAGATGAGATGTTTTTACAAAATTTTCATTAGGTTTATTGTTGTGGCATGTTGTGATTTATAACCAATGATATTGAATCTGAAAAAACTTGTTCAGTTCCTTTATTTCAGGCTAAAGCATTGATGAATATGAAATGGTTTAAAACTATAACAATTACCCGTATGACTTACTCGCGTGTCAATCGGGCATAGAGTAGCGGTAGCTTTCGAGGTAGTTCCTGGGGATTATGGATCACAACATAGCCACCACTGCCAAAAAGATATGGAAGGTAGTCATTACCTTTTTCATCTATAGTCACACAAAAAGGTTGAATTCCAGATTGACGGGCTTCTCTCACTGCTTGCCTTGTATCTTCAACCCCATATCGGCCTTCATATTTATCTAGATCATTAGGTTTTCCATCACTCAGTATCAATAGTAAACGTCGCTGAGCAGGCTGCTGATCTAGAATTGTTTGTGCATAACGGATTGCCGCACCCATACGAGTATAATAACCAGGTTTAAGTGTGTTAATTCTACCACGTGATTTTTCTGAGTATGGTTCATCAAATTTTTTTATTTGATGTACCCTTACTGGGTCCCGTTTTCTTGATGAAAAACCATATAGACCAAATCTATCACCAGTTGCTGACAGAGATTCAGCAAATAAAAATAAACTATCTCGGATTACATCGATTACACGGTGATGGTTATCCACCCAACTGTCAGTGGATAGGGATAGGTCTGCGAGCAGCAAACAACTCAAATCGCGTGCCCCGGTTCGCATATCACGATATAGATTGTCTGCGATTGCAAGATTGCCACTCTCTCGCTCAGCTGAAAAACGTAAATACGCTTCCATATCAATTTCACTTCCATCCAATTGACTATGCTGCCAGGTTCGGGCCGGCATCAATTGCTGAAACTGGGCACGAAGCTGTTTCGCTGTTTTTTTAAGATGCAACGGTAAATCAACGCTGGGGGCTTCAATTGCCTGTAGTGTTACGATTCTGCAGTGATCTGGCTGCATTACCTGCCGTTTCCAATCCCACTCTGGCAACAGCATACCATCCTGAATGATCTCATCATCACAAGACTCTGATGGCAGATCGAGATCAAATTTCAACTTGGACGCAACAGACTTGCCATCTCTGGTTACATTGAACTTTTCCATTTGTTCCGCAGCGTCCATCGCCTGATCAATATCTTCATTTTCTTCAGCGCCGCGATCAACTTTTGCAAATTCACCCCAGGTTAGAATGTTCTCCATCCTAATGGTGATCAACCCTCGATCAGATTCTGGCATTTCTGAGCGTTCACCCCTGCGATTCTTATTATCATTTAATGAGGTTGATCCACCAGTTGAATCATTTTCCTGATCTGAATTATCACTTCCCAGAGAAAACCCAGGTGGTGAGGGATGAAGCCACAGTGGAACTGGCCAAGGCGCACGCTTTGCTCTTGGAAGCTGCTTCACGATACCTGGATCACTAAGCGCTAATCTAATTGCAAGTTCTTGTTCTGCCTCATCCGGTTTCATGCCTTTTGGATCAGGCCGTTGTGACAGGTGTGCCTCACATAATCTTTGATATCGATTTCGCATGCCTGGGTACTTATCCAGAGCATATCGAGTCAATTGTTGGTTCTTCTCTATCCAGGGTTGGCATTTGCCCTGATCACAGGCAGCAAGTGATGCCAACCAGAAATAGAGATCACGATTGAGTGATTGCTCGGGAAAGAGATCGATGACTTCTGGAAGATATAAAGCATGTTCATCACGCCAGGCCAATTCAATCGTGGTTGAACTGCCGGCAATACGTTGTAACACACCTCGTCTTGCAAAATGCTCTGTTGCACTGGCAGTCTCGACTCTTAGCCCACCATCACCGCCAAACGCACGAAACAGAATACCCAGTGTTTGATTGAGATCTGCAAGCTGTACAGCTGCCTCTTTATAACGGTCCTGTGCCATTCTGGTAATGAAACGATGCCAGAGTTCTCCGACTTTCTCTTCCATACTATTTAACCCCAGCGTGTTCCGAAAGTTAAAACGTACATTAGGCTAGTGTCCGGCACTCTTCAGGCAATGCCTTGCCAATCAATGGATATCGATAGCATTTGCCTGCCATTGCTTTGGCAAGGCCCAACATACCTATCAATATCAGCGTAGAGTGGCAAACGGTAAAGTAGATGATGATAATCATCCAGGTATAAGCACCGTTATATCCGCCAAGTAAAAGAATCAGAAAATTAATAATCACTAACAGTATTCCGGCCCAGATCGATGCCGAAAGTGTCTGTTGAAAATGAGAACGAGCCAATGGGGGTAACTTTCGGGCATGTTTGAAATGAAGGTAGACGAGTATGGCAAAAGCAAGTCCTGGTATCAGTAGCAAATTTGCCAAATAGAGGGATTCTGCAGTCACTGCCATGACTGTTCCAGGTGGCTCCTGCGAAAAGGGATCAGTGCCCGATTGAGGCATAGACGACCTCCATTAAGGCTGCCGCAGTTTCAATATCATCAGTAAGTGGCTCTACAAGAGCGGCACGACAAGCCTCTATTGGCTGATACCCTCCTAAAATCAAAGTAGCAGCATAGACCAGTAAACGGGTAGAAGCTGCCTCCTCCAGATCATGGTCTTTGAGTGCTCTCATGGAATTAGCCAAACGTACCAACTGTTTGGCCATTTCAGTATCAATACCTGTTTCTCCAATCACAATTTCAATTTCAAGATCAGGCGATGGAAATTCAAAACGTAGAGCAACAAAACGTTGTCGAGTACTCGGTTTCATCCCTTTAAGAAGATTTTGATAGCCTGGATTGTACGATACGACCAACATGAACTCAGGAGGAGCCTTTAGGATCTCTCCAGTACGTTCAAGAGGGAGAATTCGTCTATCATCAGTCAGTGGGTGTAGTACAACGGTAGTATCTTTTCTAGCCTCTACGACTTCATCCAGATAACAGATTGCACCCTCCCTTACCGCACGAGTCAGTGGACCATCCGACCAATAGGTTCCACTCTCTCCAATTAAATGACGTCCCACCAGGTCAGCTGCACTCAAGTCATCATGACAGGCAACCGTATAGACTGGCCTGTTGAGTTTAGCTGCCATATAGTTAATAAACCTGGTTTTACCACAACCGGTTGGTCCCTTTATTAATAACGGCAGTTGATGTTTGAAGCCATACTCAAACAACTCCACTTCCTGAGCCTGTGATACATAGAATGGTAGTGACTCATCCCTGTCTTTGGTATTTAAAATTACCGGTTTTTCCATCATTATCTCCTCATCCGACAAGGGTAAAGGCCACACAGATCAAACCACCAGGCAAAAACAACCAAAGACTGATTGGCCAGCGCCAAAAACCTTTGATTCGTTTGAGCCCCATAAAGTAGTCACCCAACATTTGCCCTTTTATCAGGGCAAAAGCCAAGACAGTCAGCGAAACACCCAAACCGCCCAGGTTAAATTGGCCAATCAGATATGTCATGAGCGTCAAACCCATCATTATCAACCAAATCCAAGTACAGGCGCGGATGCCAAAAGTTGTTCGTCCAGTCATTGTCGTTTATCTCATGATATAGACCAGGGGAAATAGAATCAGCCAGACCAGGTCGACCATGTGCCAATAGGATGCACCCGTTTCAACCCCTGTATGCTCCCTGTCACTATAGCCACCCCTATTGGCCTTCACTGCGACAGCGGCAAGAATCACCATACCCATGATGACATGCATGAAATGAAAAAAGGTCAGTGACAGATAGAACATATAGAATGTATTTGTACTCAGTGTGATGCCCGCATCAATATGGTGGACATATTCATGCCCCTTCACAATCAGGAAGATGACACCCATGACCAAGGCTGCCATCAACCAACGCACACATCCTCGACTGTTATCTTCACGAATAGAGGCTACCGCCCTGACAACAAAATAACTGCTGGTAATCAGAGCGAAGGTATTGATTAGTGCCGCATCACTATCAAGGGTCCTCTGATACTGATTGAACAGCTCCACATTACTCATACGGGTAAAGGCGTAGGCACCAAAAAACGCTGCAAATGCAGCCAGTTCGGCCAGTATGAAGACCCATATCGCTAAATCTCCCGGTGGATATCGGTCAGATTCGGTTAATACCTGGGTCTGCATGGATTTCTCTGTTCCTAAATAAAGCACTCATTACCAATGCTAAATCAGGACACATTCATCACCTTGATGAATATCAAGCTGATTACGGGGTCAGACCAGACATTCCACCTCATTTGACGTGGTAATTTGATCCTAATCAAAGCACTATCTCTTAGTGAACAGACAATGGAATTTCACTATATCGATATACCTATGTGGTTTCCGTTTCCGATATCAAGCGATTCATGCCGAACTCAATAGTGCCACCACCAGCGGCAGCAATACCCGCCAAAAACCACATACCTGGTAATATGGCCATCTGGGTCGGTATTCTCTCAGAAATGACCGAATTCGCGTTGATGTTCATCGTCTATTTCGTCGCCAAGGTACATAATCCGGATTTTTTCGCAGATGGACCGCTCCGTTTGAATACCACCGCAGGCGTGGTAAATACCTTGGTACTGCTTTCCAGTAGCTATTTTGTAATCAAAGCGATCAAATCGATCAGAATCGGCCAGGTCGATAAGTGCCAGCGATGGCTTTGGTCGGCCGTTGCAATGGGAGCGCTTTACCTGATCATCAAGCTCTATGAGTACCACTGGAACAGCGGTCGGGGCCTGGCGACCGATACAGATATCTTCTTTACCGTCTACTACTACACCACCTTCAACCATCTGCTTCATGTCGGCTGGGGGAGCGGTGCCATTTTATGGGCTATTATGGGAATCAGGATGGGTGGTATTACCCAGCATAACTACAGCGGCCTAGAGGCCGTTGCCGTCTACTGGCATATGATCGATCTGGCATGGATCGTCATATTTCCTTTGTTATATGTGTTGCGTTGACTGGAGATAACTGGTGTTCGACACAAAATCCGTTGATTTCATTTGGCTGGTGTTGATGGGTTTGACCCTGCTCAGTGCCGCCATTGCCGAATCACCCGATCAGGGTTTGCTCCTGATCCTGGTGATCTCCTTCACCGTGGCCTACAAAGGCCGCATGATTGTTGATCACTTTATGGAACTGAAAGATGCCAATCGGTTGTTGCGTAACTCTATGCGGGTCTATTTTTATTTTATTCCGGCAATGATCGTGGTGGTCTATCTTTTTCCAGATCTTATTGCTCGGCTAACCACGTTGGAATAGGCGAGGATAGCCGCAAATAAACCAGCATCAATATAGCTGATCATAACCTGGAGCATCGCCAGAGATATCATCATTCGTAAGAACATAGCCTTGGCTACCAGTATGTATAGCCCTTAATGCTGCAGACAAAGATCTATCCAGGTAATAGCTGTACATATCAATGGTGTTCACACCCAGAATTCTTTTGTGGACCTCTCTGCCTTTATGATCCAGAAACAGTAGTGTTGGCGTCACCCAGACCTTATAAGATTCCGCAATTGCTCCAGGTGTCATCGATTCACCTTTAAAGCCGAGAATATTTTTAGTTGAATCAAGGAGGATCTCCGCGATGATAACCTTGTCTTCATAATCTCCGCTGATCTGCATCGGGTAGATAATTTCCTCCTTTAACCTTACACAGAAGGGACAATGGTGCTGAGACACTATAAGTAGAATGGGTAGGTTTTTCTGCTTTGCCCAGGTAGCCAGTCGGGAAAGATCATTCTGTTGCAGTTTTTCAGATGCATACGTCTGAGAGAAAAAAGCAACAACTAGTAGCAGGAATAATAGATTTCGCATATTCATCAGAGTACTGATATCCATACAGACTCAATATGGTTTTCGGGATAGCCAGATCATAACGGTAAAGCGGCAGCTATCACTCTCACTAATTTATGGTTTCTTTCAGCAAGCTATCAATTAGGCGTTCGCCTCTCCCTGGATCAAAGCTTCCAAATTTCTGGAAGCGCACAACACCATGACGATCAATGATAGCCATCTCAGGTGTACCCCGTGTGCGGTAACGACGCATAGTCTCCGGAATCTCCTCACCAGGAAGATGAAGATCAATCCCTACAGGATGTTTGATACCCTTTTTCCTGACATAGTCGCGCAAACGATCGGGATTCTGGTAGTTGTGCCCTTCGAAGACTGTGTGGATGCTCAGGAAAACGATATTGCCAGCTGCAACCTGATCCGCATATTTTATCTCCCAGTTAGCCATCAGAGGCACCGAAAAGCTATTGCAACCCGGACACCAGAGCTGGAAGAAGTCCACCACTACAACCTTGCCGCGCAGTCCTTTCACTGTGGTGCCATCTCCATTAAGCCACTCTGAGATACGCCATTCCGGGGCGGCATGCCCCTCCACTGCTAACACCTGCCCAGTCAACAGGAAAAACAGAAAAAAGAGCCAGTTGATGCGGACTCGGTCCATGATCATCACCTCAGGATTCAATCTCGATAAGTTGTTCCATGGGCACGTTGAGCAATACTTCCTTATCGCCAAGCAATTCGTCAGAGACGAACCAACCTAGGAAAGTGGGACTATTGGAAATCAGAATTGTTCCTGGCAGAAGCAGCTTCAGACCGATGGATATATTAGCTACGAACTATACGCAGCCAGACGCGACTTTGGTCAGTTCAGTTAATGTAGGGCAGAGAGCAATAATCTCTAATATTGGAAACAATTGTTCTCTGACCAGATTTATTCTTTATCAGATATGGATTCACGGCCATTTATGAAGAGTCCAATACTATATCCAAAGCTCTTTCACCTTCCCTTGTCCCATAAAAAAGGCCGAACAGTTTGATATGATCTCACCGTCCGGCCGGGGGGGTATTATCCGTTGTGGATAGCGTTATCCGGTTGCCGCCTCTACAGCACCCCGCTCACTACCTTGGGGCTCCATCGCTGGCATCTCCGCCGCCGTCTTCTCACCTGGAATAAAGAAACTCCAGATGTAGACCACCAAGCCACCCAGAAAGACTACACCAGCAAAGAATCGCAACCAGTAGAACAGTGCTATCTTGTCCTGTACCACCAGGAACGACAACGGTGTGTCACTGAAGCGCTGCAGGTAGACCTGCAGGATGCCTGCGCCGGTCAGGAACAGCGTGATGAACACGATCGATACCGTCATCAGCCAGAACGCCCACATCTCAACCACCTGCGCCCGCTCGCTGTTCGCCTCCCTGCCCCGCAGGATCGGCACCGCATAGCTGATGATCGCCAGGTTGATCATGACATAGGCCCCATAAAACGCCATGTGTCCATGAGCCGCTGTGATCTGGGTACCATGGGTGTAGTAGTTCACCGGCGCCAGAGTGTGTAGAAAACCCCATACACCTGCACCAAGAAATGCCATCACCGCCGTACCCAATGCCCACAATGTCGCCGCTTTATTCGGATGGTTACGACGACGCTTGTTGACCATATTGAATGCAAAAACCGTCATCATGAAGAACGGTATCGGCTCCAACGCCGAGAACACCGAGCCCCACCACTGCCAATACACCGGCGTTCCAATCCAGTAGTAGTGATGACCCGTTCCGATGATCCCCGTGATCAGAGTCATCGCGATGATGATGTAGAGCCATTTCTCGATGATCTCTCGATCAACGCCTGTGACTTTGATCAGTACAAACGCCAGAATCGCGCCCAGGATCAACTCCCAAACACCTTCTACCCACAGATGGACCGTCCACCACCACCAGAACTTATCCTGTACCAGATTGACCGGATTGAAAAAGGAGAACAGGAAGAATACCGCCAGGCCCACCAGCCCCATCAGCAGCACCAGACTCACCACCGTCTTGCGACCCTTCAGAATCGTCATCCCAATATTGAACAGAAACGCCAGCGCCACCACCACAATACCCAGTTTGGTGATCGTCGGCTGTTCCAGAAACTCCCGACCCATAGTCGGTAACAGATCATTACCCGTGATCTCGGCCAGGGTGGCATAGGGCACCAGTAAGTAGCCCGCCACCGTCAGCGCCGCCGCTACCAAAAATACCCAAAAGGTCAGTTTTGCCAACCAGGGCATGTGCAGCTCCGTCTCCGACTCCTCTGGTACCAGATAGTAGGCCGCCCCCATAAACCCCATCAACAACCACACGATCAGGGTATTGGTGTGGACCATCCGCGCCACATTGAAGGGGATCTCTGGGAACAGAAAGTCTCCCCATACATATTGCAGCCCTATGATCAGACCAAACAGGATCTGTGCCACAAACAGGCCTATGGCTGCGATAAAGTAGGGCATCGCCACCGCCTGGGATTGATATTTGAACGTCATCTTCGTCTCCTCAGCTTGTCTCTACTCTGTCAGTACCATTAACCCTGGATGTTCGGCGGCCAATCCGCCGTGTCGATCTCAGAGGTGTACTTCAGAAACTCGGCAATCGCCGCCAGCTCTTCATCTGTCAGATTGAACTGCGGCATGCTGCGACGACCCGGTATGCCATCCTTCGGACGCCCCTTGATAAAACCGATGATCGCCTCTTTGCTTTTACCGAATCGCTGATAAACATTACCCAGCTCCGGTGCAAAATAGGCTCCTTCTCCCAGCAGTGTGTGACAACCAATACAGTCGTTCTCCTCCCATACCTTCTTGCCGAGCGCTATCATCTGACCCCGCTCCGTGTTGGGGTCCAGCAACTCCCGCCGGTCACGATCCGGCAGCGCCAGATGTGTGTCAAAAGTTAACGCCAAAAAAAGTAAGAAGAAAAACGCCGTACCCCCGTAAAAGATGTTTCTCGACATCTCTTTCGTGAACGTCTGTGCCATCACTCGCCTCCCAAAGCTATGCTTCAATTTCGTGACCACTATTTAAAATCAGTTACCCTTTCCGACCTTGACATGTGTCAAATGGGTTATTCGAAATTCAGAATTGAACTATTAGCAGTGGGAGCAAGAATTCACTTTACTTGTGGGAAGACAATGCGGTAGAGCGCAAAGCTCGCATAAGACATAGTAGGCAGAATCAATAGGATCAGAGGTAAAAGTATGATGGAGATGAATACAAAGAGGCTAAGTATCATTGCCCACATCATGGTGGTGAGAAAATTACTGAATACGGCACGAACACTAGCATGTACCGCCTCGACAATACTCCCTCTGCCTTCAAACAGTAAAGGGACTGAAAATGCCGAGACGCAGAAAATAATAAACGCCAGCGCCGCACCCATCACCATTCCCCAGAACCAGAATCTACCGATCGATTCATTTACTTGGATAATCCAGGGCAGTTTATAGTGTAGATCTGTACCGCTCACGATAAAACTGTAAAGCACTCCTGCATCGGTAATCCAAATCAAGAACATAAAGGCACAGAATATTGCGACCATCCAGGTTTGCAAGGGTGTTTTAAAAAAAGCTTTGAATGGTGTGGATACCTCCACTTTCTTGCTTGCTCGTACATTTTGAGCTACCTGAAAAAAGCCTCCCAGCATTGCTGGAGCAATCAACATAAAACCACCAGCAAAGGGTAACGACATTGGGGAGATACCAAGATTGCCAATAGCATAGAGCAGTATCAGACCAATCAAGCCTGCAATTGAAGCATAAGCAACACTTGGCAATGGTGATGCACGGAAAACTGTCCATCCGGTTTTAATAACTGTATAGAGATCAGCAGGAGTGATTTTTTCAGCTTTTAGATCCGTACTTTCCACCTGGCCTCCCAATATCCGGTTACTGGTATTTGAATGAAATAAATCAAATAAAATTAATATATATACTGCTTTTATCTCGGTAGCACTAAGGCAATAAGCAGTGATATTAAGGAGAACAGAATAAAGAGAATGAAAAATTTCTCCTTACCCCCAATTCGAAATCCTCTTTTCTGAAAATGCGAAGGTGCACCACAGTGAGGACAGAGGTCGATATCCTCTGCAATCGATTTACCACAATAGAGACAGTTAACCTGCATGATTGCCGATTATTACGGTTGTGTTGGACTTTAAAGGCATACACATTCCAGTTTAACGTACGCCCCGGTCTCTTAGATACTGACTGTAAAGCTGATCTGTTCCAGCAATATGATCAATCAACCAGCTTTTCAGGAAACTAGTTAGTTTATCGATGGTAGATTCCCGATCTTTTTCATAGTCGTCCAGAAATCTTGTTACCTTGGCTATCATCTCTTCATGCTGCTGTTTGTGTGCTTCGAAATCGGGATATTCATTTTCACTCATCAACTGCTCTTCACGTGCAAAGTGATACTTGGTGTAGTCCACCAATTCACTTAATGCCTGTCGCTCAAAGGCTTCACCAGTCGGATAAAGTACTGAAGTCTGTAAATTATTTATCAGGGTAAGCAGTTTTTGATGTTCATCATCTATTGCCTGAATACCTACACTCAAACTGTCATCCCAGGCCACAAACTTACGTGATGTCATCTTTTTGTGGATGACAGGTAAAACGATAAGTACAGCAATCATAATCCATGGGACAGGATTATCGATGCCAAAAAGAAAACCTATACCGATGACTATAAACGACAGCACAATAAAGAGAGAAAGGCCAAAAGTCTGAAAACTTTTACGCATGATGGTTATCCCCTGAGGGTGGTCTAACTGAAAAGCCCCGATCACAACATACACTGTGATCGTATTAGCAAAAGGAACACACAGACTAACGAAATAATCTCATGCAAATCGGCATTGGCCTTGATCCTTATCAAATTAGATCAACTAACCACTATTTTTTAACGGAGGAATTTATAGACGCATTTTGATTTGACATTTGTCAAGGTTAGTACGCCCGACCGGGCGCTTAATCTGTCGTGCGTAATCGACAAGTAGGAGGAGTTCTCCAATGATTAAACCTTCCCAGCCAGGCGCACGCCCTATTCTACACGCAAGTGCGCTCTCAATGGCAATTGGTATATCCATCAGTGGCATAGGGTTATCCGCCCAGGCAGCCACACCAACTCTCAGTGAAGCAGACTTCGAAACATCTAAAACAATCTACTTCCAGCGTTGTGCAGGTTGCCACGGCACCCTGCGAAAAGGCGCGACTGGTAAGAATCTTGAACCTAAAGAGACCCAGAAGCTGGGACAAGAGCGCTTAGAGAAGATCATCAAGTTCGGCACCGAAGGTGGCATGAACAACTTCGACGATATCATGACAGCAGATGAGATCAAGAAGATGGCCACCTACATCCAGATGGAACCACCAATTCCACCCGAGATGTCTCTCTCTCTGATGAAAGAGCGCCACAAAGTTTTTGTGGATCCAAAAGACTATCCCAGCAAGCCACTGCACGGTCGTAACTGGAAGAACTTCTTCCTTGTCATCGAACGTGACGTTGGCAAAGTGGCGGTAATCGATGGTGATAAAAAAGAAGTAGTCGCCCATGTAGCCACCGGCTATGCGGTACATGTCTTAAAAGCTGCTGAGCACCACAAGAACCTGCATGCCAAAGATGCCGGCCGTTTCTGGTATACCCAGGGTCGTGATGGCAAGTTGACCAAGATCGATCTCTGGCAGACGCCAGACAAGATGAAGGTTGCCGAAGTACAGATTGCTTATGATGCACGTGACGTTGCCGTATCCGGTGATGGTAAATACGTGGTGGGCGGCGGCTACTGGCCACCTCATTTTGTTATCGCTGACGCCATGACCATGGAGCCGTTGAAAGTGGTCTCCGCTCGTGGTGTGAATGTGGATGGTGAGTATGTCAATGAGTCCCGCGTTGCAGCGATCTACGATACCCCCAACCACCCCAGTTGGCTGGTCTCCATGAAGGAGCTGGGTCAGATGTGGCAGGTGGACTATAGTGATATCGACAATCTGAAGATCACCAAAATGGATACTGCCAAATTCCTGCATGACGGTTTCTATGATCCAACAGGTCGCTATTTCCAGATTGCTGCCAACGCCTCCAATAAAATGGTCGTGGTGGATACGGAAACCCAGAAATTGGAAGCAATGATCGATACAGACAAGCTCCCACATCCCGGTCCTGGTGCTAACTGGATGGATTCGAAGTGTGGTCCGGTCGGTGGTACGACCCATCTGGGTGTCGGCAAGGTCACAGTCTGGGGTAACGATCCTAAGGGTCATAAAGACCAAGCCTGGAAGATCTGCTACGAAGTCGAAACAGACGGACCTGGTGTGTTCATCCGCACTCATCCAAAGAGCGACTTCTACTGGGCTGACCAGACCAAGCATCCTGAGCCGGAAGTCCAGCAGTCCATGCAGGTCATCTCCAAGAAGACCCGCGAGATTGTTAAAACTATCCGTCTGACCGATAAACCTGGCTACGCCGCGGTCCATATCGAGTTTAACCATGATGGTTCTGAAGTCTGGACCTCTGTCTGGAATCGTAAGGACAGTAAGGAGCCCAATGGTGAGATCATCATCTTCGATTCGAAGACACTCGAAGAGAAGGCCCGTATCAAAGGCCTGTTCGCACCCACTGGTAAGTTCAACGTGCACAACCGGGTCAATCACGTCACCTGATGACCACCTGGTTACACGTTTGTAACTGATGACAAGGCGGGCATGCAGCACAAGCTTCATGTCCGCCTAGTTCATCAACATCTGCACCAACAGACACCAGCTGTGGTGTATCACCTGAATATTGTGACCTGAACGGGGAATGCGATGCATCAGCAGTCTTTATTCAAGAGCCTACTTTCACGCAAAGTCGCGTTTGGTGCGACATTGGGTGGTGCTGTCCTATTCATGGTCATTGGCGTAATACTTTGGGGTGGTTTCAATACCGTTATGGAAGCCACCAATACGATGGAATTCTGTATCTCCTGTCACGAAATGGAGGAGAATGTCTATCAGGAATTCAAAGGCACCGCTCACGATGGCAATCGCAGCGGCGTAGGCGCAGGATGCCCCGATTGTCATGTTCCCCGTCCATGGGTACATAAGATCGTACGGAAAATCAAAGCCAGTAATGAAATCTGGCACAAGATCTTGGGCACCGTGGATACACCGGAAAAATTTGAAGCTCATCGTCTGACAATGGCGCGAAGAGTGTGGCAGGCAATGAAGGAGACGGATTCCAGAGAGTGCCGTAACTGTCACGACTGGGATACGATGAATCCGGAAAAACAGAAACCTCGTGCCCGCAATCAGCATGTATTTGCCATGGAGAACGGGAACACCTGCATCGACTGCCATAAGGGTATCGCGCACAAACAGGTACATAAAGATATCAGTGAGGAAGAGCTTGAGGAGTGGGCAAAACCTATCGAAGCCTACAAGTCGGCGATACCGGAATCATTTAAAGCCGGTCTTGCGAGAGCTGAAGCTGTGGAAGCCGAAATTGAAGCGACCCGCCAGGAAGACGCCCGAAAAGAGCGTGAACGACGAAAAGCCCAGGCAGCAGCCACACAGGAGAAGATCGATGTTGCTGTAGCACAGGCTATTGCCGCAATGAAAACCCAAAAGAGCGGAACTGATTCCACTCCTGTCGCAATGACTAATGGCTTCGGTGTCGATTGGAGTGGATCCCCTGAACGACTGATCACCCTCTTCTACCCAGGTCAGACATCTATGGAGTGGACCTTGGTGGGCAAATACCATGGTGGTGCCAGACCTTTCCGGGCGGGTGACCGTTGTACTGTCTGCCATGACAAAGAGACCGCCGATATGGGCAAAAAGATGGTTACTGGTGAAAAGGCGGAGCCGACACCACCGGTAGGAAAGCGTGGCTCGATACCAGTCACTGTCCAGGCAGCCCACGATGATGAAAACCTCTATCTGCGCTTCCAGTGGGAAGATTCAGAACATGTTCCAGTCCCGTTCGTTGAAGGTGGCAAGATGGACCCAGAGAACCAGGTAAAACTGGCGCTGATGCTAGCGACGGATGATGTGGAGTACGCCTCCCAGGCCGGTTGTTGGGGAACCTGTCATGAAGACCTGCGGACCATGCCCGGTCATCCCGAAGATGCCGGTGCTGCAGGTCTCAACCTGGACCTCTCCAACGGTGTAACAAAATATATCAAGGAGTCACGCACCAAGGTCGAGGAGAAAGGTCGGCGAGGTAAGAAACTCGGTGGCTGGGATAAGCTAAAAGATGACACAGCTATCCAGACAGAGAAAGACGCGCATAAATACATGGACCTGGTTCGCTGGAACAGCAATGGCCAAACCGAAAACGGTTATGTACTAGAACAACGTATCATGAATGACGGCGGTACAGTCGATGCTCAGGGTTGGCTTGAAGCGGGAATCTGGACTGTGGAAATCAGGCGTCCCCTCAAATCCACCGGCATGGGTAACATCGCTCTGGAACCCGGCAGCGTCTACAACTTCGGCTTTGCCATACATGACGACTTTACCGATGCACGTTTTCATCATGTCTCGCTCGGCTACAAACTGGCACTGGACAATGATCAGGCAGAACTCAATGCAGTGAAAGCGCAAGTTTCTGCAACTGTCTCCACCACAACTGCACCACAAAAAGCATTGGCATCACCCAGTGGCGATGTAGACAGCGGTGTGGACTGGTCCAAAGCCGGTGAACGTCAGATCACGCTCTTCTATCCAGGACAGACCTCAATGGAGTGGACCCTGGTGGGCAAATACCATGGCGGTGCCCGGCCCTTCCGCGCCGGTGATCGTTGCACCGTCTGCCACGACAAAGAGGTGGCCGACATGGGCAAGAAGATGGTCACAGGACAGAAGGCGGAGCCGACACCCCCAGAAGGCAAACGTGCTGCCATTCCAGTTACAGTACAGGCCACTCACGATAGTGAAAATCTCTTTCTACGTTTTCAGTGGGAAGGCACAGACCATGTTCCTATATCCTTCGTGGATGGCGGCAAGATGGATCCCGACAACCAGGTGAAGCTGGCATTTATGCTGGCGACCGATGAGTTGGAGTACGCTGCCCAGGCAGGTTGTTGGGGTACCTGTCACGAAGACTTGAGAACCATGCCGGGCCACCCGGAAGATCCTTCAGCATCGGGATTGTCACTCGACTTCAACCAGGGTGTGACCAAATATATCAAGGAGTCACGCACCAAGGTCGAGGAGAAAGGCCGGCGCGGTAAAAAACTGGGCGGCTGGGACAAGCTCAAAGACAATGCAGCCCTCCAGGCGGAACTCGATGCCCACAAAACCATGGATCTGATGCGTATCAGCAGCGGCAGCGGAGCGGTTGAAAATGGCTATGTCCTGGAACAGCGTATTATGACCGGTGGCCAGGAGCTGCAGGGGAGTATCAAGGAGGAGGCCGGCTACTGGACAGCAACCTTCAAACGCAAATTGAAGTCTGAACTATCCGGCGATGTCAACATCGAAAAAGGGACAGTCTACAATTTCGGATTTGCGATCCACGACGACTATACCAACAGCCGCTTCCATCATGTCTCACTCGGCTATAAGCTGGGTTTGGATAACCCTGATGCAGAGATCAACGCAGTGGCTCAGTAACAACGACCTAAGTACCGATCGAACGGAAGACGAGAAACAGAGGTATCTGTTATGTTTCGACAAAACATAGTTTTGCTGCTGTTGTGGCTGTTTGTTACGCCATTTACCCTCGCCGGAGAAACAGCTACGGTCATCACTAAAGACTACAAATTTGTTCCGGAGGAGATCACCGTTAAGGTCGGCACCACCGTGCGCTGGGAAAACCATGAAAAGCGCCAGTATCACAGTGCTTGGTTTAAAGTGTTGGGTGAGGAGCCTGGGGACTACTTCTTCCCCGGAGATATAAGAGAACGCACCTTCGAAAAACCAGGTAGCTACCACTACATCTGTGAACCTCACCATGAAAGCCATCAGATGAAGGGTGTGGTACACGTAGTAGAGTAGTCACAGGAATCGCTACTAAATAGTTAGAGACAACAACACGATCAATGGCATTGTCTGGTTTGAAAAATAAAGAAAATGACTCATCGAAAACAGATCTCGCTAGTAGGCATTCTCACCCTCCTGCTGACATGTCAGAGCAGTCAATCCCTCGCTGAACAGGAGCGCATTATCACGCTGCTACCTGACTCACTTTCACAATGGTACAAACCTGAGAACAAGAGACAGGTCTGGCTCCACACCATGTTCGCCATGCGCAGGGAGTTGCAAGCCATAGACGAGTATGCCGACGAACAGAACCTGGGATTGACACAGAAGTGGACAGGCAAGTTCACCGCACATTTTCGTAAGCTGCCCAAGATGGTGCCGGAGTGGCGAGATGAAGTGGAACTCGATGAGGCCGATCGGTTGGAATCGGCAGCCCGATCGGGAGATTTCAAAACCGTAACCAGTGCGATCTCACGGCTTCAACGCAACTGCCGAAACTGCCATCGAGAGTATCGGGCCCTTGCTGCACTCAGATACCGTTCACCGGATTTCAGTAACATTGAAATTGCCGACGAAAAGGGTGTCTTGAAGAATTACAGAAACCACATGGAGGCATTGTCCCAAACTGTCAACCGCATCAAGATCGCCAGCGAAGATAACCGATGGACCCATGCAGAGAAAGCTGCCCAACAGCTCAGAAGGCAACTACATCAACTGGCGGAGAGCTGCAATTCCTGTCACAAAGATGAGCTGTCACGTCAACGGATACTGGGCGACGCCAGCTCCCGAACCCTTGACGAGCTGGATGTGGCGTTGGCCCGGCAACAACTAAAACCGACTGGAAGAAAACTGGGTGAGGCCGCAGTGATCATCTGTGCAACCTGTCATGGGCTGCACCGCACTTTGAGTGATACCCGATCCTTTTTGTTTGATTGAAGATTGAGACTGCTATTACAAAACCAACTGGCCCTAGAGATAGAAAATAAATCTTAAGATCAGTTCTATTGTTGTATTGTTATTTACTCCTGATCAGTTGTAGTGTGCAGGCGGACAAAACCGATCGCTTGATCAGAAAGCCAATCGCAAGTTCATCCCCCCTGCCCTAAACCATGCCCAGCAGTGAAAACGATAAACCGCACGCATCGAGCTGGGAAAGCAGATCCATTTCGACACCTGCCTCTCAATCAATAACACCCAGTCTTGTGCGAGACGATACGCCGTCGGTTAAGCCAGAATATGTAGGCGAAAGTGGGTATCAACATCAAAATACCATACATAACCGGCGCAATAGTCATGGCAGGATTGTTCAGGATAGTGCCTGTAACCAATATTGCTGTACCGCCATTCTGAATACCGGTCTCTATGGCAACGGTCCTCGCATCGGTCTCATTCAGCTTGCCCAGGCGGGCAAAGAGATAGCCTGCACTCAATGCCAGTGAGGCAAGGATCAGGGCGGGAATACCGGTTTGATCGAGAAACCGCGGCATAGAAACCCAGTTCTGATGAATGATGCCGGCAATGACCAGCAGTAGCATGACAAGAGGAACCCGGGTAATCACCCTCTCATAATTCACGCAGAGTTCGGCTTGATAACGACGCAGTAACATACCGAGGGAGACGGGGATCAGCGTAACTACCACCAGCTTAGCGAAGGTCTCAGTAAACGGAAGGTCTATATCACTGTGACTGCCGAGCTGCCACTCTATTACCAGCCCTGCCAATAATGGAATGGTTAACGGTGTTACCAGACTGACGATCGCAGTCAGGGTAATGGAGAGTGCGACATTGCCCCGGCCAATATAGGAAAACATATTCGAGGTGGTACCGCCGGGGCTGAAAGCGAGAATCATAAATCCAACAAAAAGCAGTGGTGGAAGCTGAAGTGCCAGGAGCAATACCAGGGCTACCACTGGCAGAACAACCATCTGACTGATAATCCCAATCATGACCGTCGACGGAGATTCCAGGATTAGTCTGAAGTCTCTGGTGACAAGCCCTGTTCCCATGCTGAACATAATGCAGAACAAGGTAACCGGCAGCGCCAGACTTAAAACCATATCCTGATTCATGGCAGATCCATCCAGAGGGTTGCAAGATAGGTTGCGCCAAACAGCAGGTAGAAACGCCCGGTCAAAGGTGTCAATCGTTGACGTTGCAGAATTGGGGAATCGAGTAGATTGAGCGGCCCGATCAATGCCAGAGAGGTCACAAGCAACATCAAGATCCCAGGTAGCAACTCAGCCCAATAGAGCATTGCACTGATGAAATAGACCAGGCTGGTCAGAACATAATAGAGCCTGACACCGGTGTGATAACCAATCCTTACGATCAGGGTCTGGATACCCGCTTCACGATCAGATTCATAATCCCGTAATTCATTACTCAGCAGCAACAGTGAAGACAACAGGCTGAACGGGAGTGATAGCCAGAAAACCTGCCAACTGTAGAGACCTGTAAGTACATAGTATGAGCCTCCGATCAACAACACACCCATGAGTAGAAACACCAGTACGATGCCCAGGCCGCGCTGTTTGTAGTTGACCTTGCCGCCGGTATAACCCCAGGCACCCAAAACACCGACCAGGCCCAACACCAACAACGGCCAACCCCGGATGGAAACCATATAGAGCCCAAGTAGAACGGCCACCAGCATGACAACCCAACCGATCTTCATGTTGCGGCGTATGGAGGCCCGGCTCAGGGAGTCCAGTTCAGGATTGGAGAGATCCGGCGCATCGTTGATCAGATTGACTGCGACCTGTAACAACACCCCTGCCAGCAGGACAAGCCATGCCAGCCAAACCTCCGTACCCTTGTCTATAACGGCAAGACTGACCCCTAGCCCACAGGTGGCAAGGGCTACCACCAGGGAAAAGGGACGCAAGGCGCCGAACAAGGTGTATTTTTTATTCATAAAGTATAGAACCAGGTGGCATCAAGGGAGGCCATCCATTGATCCCTCTCCTCGCCGAAGAAGACCGTTGGCACCCGTCCACCAAAAGGTCTACCGGGTCCGCTGTAGTGATCGTATCTCAATTCCGGACGAATTCTAAGACCATCCATGACCCACCAGGAGAGATTCATGGTAAAGGCCCGGTAGATCCCTTCTGGTAATAAGGCATGAGCACCCTGTTGATCCCTCAACCACTCGGCCCTGAAACCCAGCTGCCTCTCTTCATGCCACTGATAGTGGTAGTTCAGGTTGGCACCGTACCAGCGACTGTTTTCGGTAATGAGAAATCCTGGAGGGTTGTTCGTATCTGCGGCCAGATCCCCCCCTTCCTGATAACCGTAGATCGCATTCAGCGCCACTCGGTGGACGGGATTAAAACGGTGGGTGAGGGTTATTGCATGTAACCGGCGCAGCAGTTTTTCACCCGTTGTACTGACTGCGTTGAAGGGTCTCGTCTGGTCGGTTATCCCATCCTCGGACTGTTCATAACCCACAATATTCTCTATATCGACCCAGGTTCTGAAATCGGGACTCCGCCAGCGAAGATCAAAGATTAGTGATTTATCACTGTTGTTATCCTGAAGATTATTCCAACCCTGCACAATACCCAACCCGCTTGACCAGATGCCGTTTGCCCTGTCTGTTGGCAGCTTCAGGGCACCCATCATGCCCACATGCTTAACCGGTTGATAGGCGAATGCATATGAATGGGTGTAAAACCCGGTAGGTGGATCGACCGGGGCGCCGATTTCATAACCAACTGAAGTGAACCAGCTGCCGGCTATCCAGGAGAAACCCTCCCCCATCGGCAGATAGCCGTTCAAAAACCACTGGGGCAATAGATAGAGCCTGTCGTTTCCTGCGTTGATGTCGAGTTCGTCATCCAGTCCGAAAGTAATGGCGGCATCTTCACCATATCGAAGATCGACCTCAAAACCCCAGTCGGCCTGCTCCGGTGCAGGTCCCGGAAAGGGTCCGATGCGCGGCTTGATGTTTGATTGCGGTATCTTGTCCAGGATCAGTTCTGCCCTGTTCAGATTCAGCCCCTCATCAAAATTGAGAAACCCCGAGGGAAAGACATTGGTTGAGTCGTTATCGTTGTAGATCACACCAAACTGAACCCGGGCGGTCAGCGCGATGTCATCCCTCTCTGTTGCCCACAGAGAGCAGCTGAGCAGAGAAATCCATGTTGTTATAAACAGTAAACATTTTATTTTCATTCTATCCGGCAATAGTTGTTATTTGCCTGTTCGGCATTGTCTTTATTATGGAACTGAGACATGCGAATCTGTTGTCGTAACACCAGCCCAACGTTGCATCTGACTGGGCAACAGCCCCCATAGACCCCGCTTCTTCCGCTCAGCCTCTCTTTGTAACGTCTCATAGGGATGAGGCGATTTCGAGTCCTTCGAGGATGTGGCTACAGCATAGCCCTCAGACACCATCTTTTCGCTGACGGAGATACCCTCCTCGTCCAGCAGTTCCCCGATCAAGCGGCCGTATCTGTCCCGTTTGTCCGGATTGTAGATCAAGGTGAAATGGTCTGAACCCACAAGTAGTTTCTGTAATTGCCCGGTGGCTATTGCACCCAGAGCAATCAGTGACTCGAAATCAAGACCTGTTCTTTTAATATCCAACTTAAACTTCGCATTTTCCCTATCTTCCGGTGCATCAATATCAGCCAGCTGTACCCTGTTCCTGCCATCGCTGAACCTGACAGACAGCGTATCCCCATCCTCAATCTCAATACTGTCAGGCGTTATCAACAACTCATCGCACCAAGCGTGAGAAGAGATAAGCACAAGCAACAGACCAATCAGACTCATCGCGGATTTTACATGCATAGATCTACCCCTTTCAGTGACTGGTCCCCGAAGAGCGTGTCAGCTTATTGTGAACATTATATTTGCCTGATGGTTTCTTCATCGGCAGTCTGGCTATCTCTTCAAATGTGTTGGCATCGTAGACCACCAGTGCGCCATCGTGATCCCAAATACTGACAAGGGCATAGCGCCCGTCTTTGGTGAACTCCACATGCGCCGAAGTCTTTCCCGCAGCCGGTCGTAAAGTTTTCACAATCTCCAACGATTGCTTGTCGATCACATGCATGGCGTCTCGTTCATCTCCGAAAAAGACATCCACCCAGGCATAGGGGCTCTTCTCGTGACTACGCATGAAAAAGCCCGGGCCCAGAGTCGGTATCTCCTTGATCACTTCCCAACTATTGGTGTCGATCACGGTGACTTTGTTTGCCTTAATATTCGGGGTGGCCATCACTTGGCGGTCACCGCTACGCCAGGTGATTGCAGAACTCAGATGAGGCATGCCGGGAAGCTCGAGTGCTTGCACCGCACGTCCGATATCCAGGTCAACCACCTGTCCACTCCCGTCTCGTGCTGTGCCGGCAATCTGCGTGTAGTCCTGGGTGATAAAAAAATCATCCAGGTAGTCTTTCACACGGATGCGGCGTACCGGAAAAGGCTTGGTAACCCCCTGCTCCCCTGAATCCTCCCGGTAGTCGTGAATCCAGCGACCAAAACCCTTGGGGGGTGGAATCTCGTAATTGATCTCCCAGACTTCGGGTATATCCTTCAGTGCAGCTATGAAACTGGAACGGGGGTCAGCCGTATAAACCGCGCTCACCCTGGATGATTTTCCACTGTCATCGGCGACGGGTATGACTTTCAACGGTTTGAGATCTTCGGCGTCCAGGATCACCAGGGTATGGGGCAGATAGTTGGCCACCATCACAAACCTGCCATCGTGTGATACCGCGAGATTGCGGGTATTGATACCCGCCCTGACTTCGGCGGTATAGGTCAGGTTGTAAACGTCAAATTTACTGATCCAACCATCCCGCGAGGCAAAGTAGACATAACGTCCACCCTTGGCATATTTTGGTCCGCCGTGGAGTGCGAAACGGGTCGGGAAGCGATGGATCGCTTTGAAGGTGTCACCATTCAACAGTGTGGCATGGTGATCGCCCAGTTCCACCACTACGAACAAATTGTCGATATCTGCATCGAACAGGGGTAGATCCGGGAGACTTCCCGGTTTGTGATGTTCAATTCGGCTGGTGAATATTTGTGGCATGTCCCACGCGGGTATACGGGCCAGTGGCTTGTAGATATAGCTGACCAGAGATTCGATTTGAGACTGGTTCAATTTCTCCCGAAACGGCGGCATCTGAGTAGCCGGCCGACCTTCGGCAATTGCTTTATGTGCCTTTTTTTTGCGCAGCCGGTGTAGGTTTTCGGGTAATAATGCAGGCCCCTGGCCACCCAGTCTGTCACTGCCATGACACTCTGCACAATGACTCTGATAGAGCCCATCTACTGTTGTTTCTCCACTCCTAGCCTGGCCAACTGAAAGCCAAAGCGGCAACAGTAGCAGCAGCACAACGGGCCAGTTGATGTTAATCGGGTATACGGACACTGTCTCCTGTTTACTGAGACTTGCACTCAGACAACAGTTACTCATCACTCAGATCTATCCGGTAAGTGGCATGACAGGAGACACAATTGCCCATCAATTCGGCCAGCTGCTCCAGACTATGCTCCGGATCCTCCAGTTGTTCGGCATCCAGCGCCAGTTGGTCGAAGCGTCGATGTGTATCGAATCCGAGCTTTTTAAATCCAACAGGCAGTCGCTTGACCAGTGTGCCAGGCATTCCCTGTTGTTGAGCCGCACCGACATGCCTGGCCGCTTCGGCAATCTTGGCTGTATCCCCCGCATTGGCGGCTGTAAGAATCTTCTGCACCGCCTGTAAAAACGTCCGCATCTCTTTCAGCACAAGATCGCGTTCCTCCTCCGGCATCAGTATGGCCGTGCGGCCATCACTGGCTGGCGCCACCTCGCCATGCCAGATGAACTTGTAGACCAGTCCGGTGAGGACCACCAACAGCAGTGCAGCAAATAGACAACAGGATTTGAATTTCATAGGAGCGATAATATCGACAGGTGTATGTTATTCAACCGGTAGCGGCGAATGGTTTTGCAGGGGACTCGATCTCTTCATCCGTGAGATAGCATCCCGGATCCTCAGACCAGGGATTTCCAGTGAGGCGCCAAGCACGAGTGCGGCTGTTGCCTCCACATATCGGGCGATAACTACAGCCTGCGCAACGCCCTTCCAGTGGCCGCTGTTTCTGTTTAAGACCGGCCATCAGTGGTTCACTGGTATCCTGCCATATCTCCGAAAAAGGACGCTCTTTGACACTGCCGAGGGTGTAATCCCACCACATTGTATCCGGGTGGACACGGCCTTCGTTATCGATATTGGCAATATTGACACCGCTCGAATTACCGCCCCAGTGGGAGACCATTCTTTGCAACCTGCTTTGGTGCTGGGGCAGATGGCGCTCTGCCCAAAGTAACAGATAGGCGCCGTCCGCATCATTGTTACCAGTAACAAACTCCCGCTTGCGACCCTGTTGTACATCCTCCCAACAGGTTGTGAAGAGCAGATCCATTGCGTCCCTGGTGATCCGGTGGTGAACATCGTCACCCCTGTTTTTATAACCGCGACCGGCATAATTCAGATGTGAAAGATAAAACTTGTCGATACCTTCATCGTCCATCAATTGCAAAAGGTCTGGCAACTCCGATGCATTTTCCTGGGTCAGGGTAAACCTGAGACCGACCTTTATACCGGCATCCCGGCAAAACCGGATACCTCGAATCGATTCATCAAAGGCACCCTGTTTACGGCGAAAGCGATCATGGGTCTCACGCATGCCGTCGATACTCACACCCACATAGTCATAGCCCACTTCGGTGATACTTTCTATTGTCTGCTCATTGATCAGGGTACCGTTACTGGAGAGGCCCACGTAGAATCCCATCGCCTTGGCACGATGGGAGATCTCAAAAATATCGGAACGCATCAGCGGTTCACCGCCAGAAAGAATCAATACAGGAACACCAAAGGACTTCAGATCATCCATCACCTCGAACACCGCATCTGTACCCAGTTCACCAGGAAAATCCTTGTCAGCAGATGTAGCGTAGCAGTGTCGACAGGTGAGATTGCAACGTCGCACCAGATTCCAGATAACTACTGGTCCTGTCGGTTGTTCAGGCCGTTGAGGGGATCCGGTCGGTCGACTCAAGGCATGCAGGTAACGGCTGATACGAAACATGGTCAGATCCTATAGGCTAAGCCGCATTCCGGTCTTTTTCAGAACCGCAGAACTGAAAAGTACCTCATGGCCTTGGTTGTAGACACGCAGTTGATGACTCAATTCTCCAACTTTTTCCATCACATCAGCCCGATCCCGGCCATGCACCATAGCGAACAGGTTGTAGGGCCAATCGGGCAGATGACGCGGTCTGGCGTAACAGTGGCTGACAAAGTTCATGGCGCCGATTTGCTCACCCGCTTCTTTCAGATGTTCGTCAGGAATATTCCATACCGTCATACCATTTCCCTTGAAACCGAGACGGTAGTGGTTGGGTACCAGGCCCAGCCGTCGGATAATGCCCACTTGTAGCATCCGGTTCATACGGGCGACCACATCGCTTGGCCAACAACCGATACGTTCCGCAACCGCTTCGCATGGATCGAGCGTCAATGGCAGTCCTTGTTGGGTCTCGGCTATGATACGGCGGTCCAGATCATCCAGAGTAATAGTTTCGTCCGACTCGACTGCAGAGATGGAGCGGGTATTGAGACGGCCCTCATCATCCATTTCGAACCAAAGACCGAGATAGAACTCCTGCTCTTTGGGAAAGGCAAAAACCTGCAGGCCGGTCTGTGTCTCAATCTGCCGGATGGCTGCCTGCATCGACTCTGCAGAATCGGTCGCCAGCACGAACCACATGTTGAGCCAGTGATCCCGTCGATAGTTATGAGCTACGGCAGTCAGGGCGTTAACCTGGACTGTCACTTCATCAAAATTCGCCTCGGGTACGGACATGGCCGCCAGGACCAGACTCCCACCAAGGCGTTCCGCATTGTAGAGCGGTCCAAAGCGGGAGAGCCATCCTGTCTCCAGTAACTGTTGTACCGATTCCAATACCCTGTCTTCCTCGGTATCAAGGGCTTTCGCCATATGGTGGAAGGGTCTCTCCGCAAAGGGGACTCCGCCTTGGTATCGGTTGATTAACTGTCGTTCGAAGGGCTGCAATGTCGGTTGCATATGTTTTCGGCTCCTAAGAGAGACCAACGCTCAATGGATTGGAACGCTTATCTGCTACAGCAGGTTCATTGATATATTTCGCCCCGCGCTGTTTAAACTGGCGAAGACTGAACAGAACATCATGTGTGATCCATCCGAGATTACAGTGCTCGATCAATCGGTCAAGATTACGCAGAACCCCTTCCCTGTCTCTGCCATGAATCATACAAAAGAGGTTGTAGGGCCAACGCCCTGGACGTCGTGGACGTCGGTAACACAACGTCACGCAGGATTGACGACCCAGCTGTTGCCCGACTTCGGTTACAGACTCATCCGGTACATTCCAGACCACCATGGCATTGGCCTGATAACCGAGTTCACGATGACGTACCACCACACCAAGACGACGGATATCACCGCGTTCCAACAATCGTTGCAGACGTCTGATCACTTCTGCTTCTGTGATGCCCAATCCGCTGGCAATATGGGCATAGGGCTGTTCCACCAGCGGCAACCCCCCCTGAATGGCCTGCACTAGCTCCAGATCCAATGGGTTGGGCTCTAACAGTTGCAACATCACTTTTAGGTCCATTGCAGTGGAAACCCCAGGTTGATATAGAAGTCTTCAATCATCGGTAAGTCGATCACTTCAAGACCAGTGTTAATTTCAATTTCCCTCAGGACATGGGTCAATGCCGCTCTGTCCGCTGCGGTTACTACAAACCAGAGGTTAAGACTATGTTCACGCTCATAGTTGTGGTTGACTTCACCATAGCTGCTGACCACATCGGCAACGGACTCCAACCGCTCTTTGGGCACCTCCATCGCGGCAAGTGTGCTAGCGCCAACCCGGTTGGGTCTGAATACAGGTCCCACCCGGCTGATCAATCGATTTGTCTGTAACTGCTGCAAGGTACTCATCACTTCACCCTCCGTACTTCCCACACGCTCCGCGATTGTGCGAAACGGATGAGGTGTCAGTGGAAATCCATCTTGAAAGTCATTGAGCAACTGACGCTCCAAGGCATTCAAAGGTCGATCGAGAATGGTCTCTTTTTGCGCCATGATTAAAGTCCGGTTTGATGGGCCCGGGAGGTGAGAAAAATTCCCGAAGGTTTCAGTACTGGCCAGTTGGCACGGCGTGCAAAGGTGTCGGTATCGTAGACCTGAACCCGGTCGATATCGCGTACGGAAACCCAGACCTCTTCACCCCTGGGTTCGAACTCCATATGCAACACACCCTTCCCGGGTTTCAGGGTATTGACTAGTTTAAGACTCTGGGTATCGATGATCTGCAAAGTGTCGTTATCTGGAAAGGCGAAGTTGACCCATACCTGACGGCCATCCGGACGTGCCATCACGAATACCGGTTGGCCATGGACATCGAGGCGACCACTCTCCTGCCAGTTGTCGGTGTCGACTACCAACACCTGATGTCTGCCCACAGCTGGAATGAACAGCTGTTTGCCGGCAATAGCCCAGCCTTCCAGATGGGGCATTTTGTAGACCGGCAACTTCTTCTCACCTTTACCGTAGTCGGACAAAATATGCTTTGATCCCTGCTCAAGGTTCCATAGATCCAACAGGGCCAGACCATCCTCGCCATAGAGCCCTGCGATGTAGTAGCGACCATCCGGGGTAATCAGAGCATCGTAGGGTTGAAGACCGATATTCCTGAATTTCCTGATCATCGGTTTTTCCCGGTCACTCATATCCACAACCCAAATCTCACCAGCATCCCACAAGCTGAATATGAAGCGGTTGCCCGGCGCATCGACCAGACCGACCACTTTCGACTGCTTGCCGTCACCATATGTAGCCGGGATATCGGCAACCATCTCAAGACTGCCTGCATCGAATATCCGCACACCCCCCGGCTCATAGTTCGAAACCGCTACCAGTTTGCCATCCTGGGATATCGCGCCCCCGATACTGTTCCCGGACTGAACAACCCGGGCCACCACTTCCCTTTGTAGAATATCGACTTTGGTCAACCCCCCGTCACGCCCAAACAGATAGGCATATCGTTGATCCCGGGAAAAGACAGCAGAGGCATGTGAAAGATCACCCAATCCCTCGATACGGCCTAACACTGTATTGCCTGTGGTTTCTATGACCTGGAGACTACCATCCGCTCGCTCTACAACCACACCCAGATCACCGGTACCGCGTAATTGGGTGGCGTTTAACACGCCTGGAAAAGCGATCAGCCAAAAGATAGTGAATATCCGAAGATTCATTACAAGCCCGCCTTGATCCGTTCAGCTAACCATTTAGCTTCACTGTCGGTCAGAAAGGGACGCCAAGGCGGCATAGGGGTGCCGGTTCGTCCATAGAGTATGGTAGCGCTGAGAAAATCTACCGGTTTGTCTCGTAGGTTCGCTGGGGTCAATGGCGGACCCAAACCGCCTTTCAGCGAGAGGCCGTGACAGGAGCCACAATCGTGTTTCAGAAGATGAAGCAGCTCAAGACGTCTCGGTTCAGAAATAGCGCTCGCGAATGCGGGCTGAGCCAATAACAGTAGACTAATAATGATCAATACAAGATGTTTCATTATTCATCTCTTGTGTTTCGAACCAGGCAAGTTGTTCGGCCAGCGCCACTGTCTCACCGACAATGATCATTACAGGTGAAGAGAGACCCGCCTTCGATACCTCAAAACTTAGTGTGGAGAGGGTGCCTTGAACCACTCTTTGTCGAGGTGTTGTACCTTCCTGGATTACTGCTGCCGGTGTCCTCCCGGCACGACCTGCCTCCATCAGCTTTTCAATGATCGTTTCCAAATTGGACAATCCCATATAGACCACAAGAGTGGCGCTGCTATCAGCCAGTTTTTCCCAGTCGAGATCCAGGACTTCACCCTCACGGAAATGGCCGGTCACCATTCTCACCCCACGACTCATGGAGCGATGAGTCAGGGGTATACCGGCATAACAGCTGACAGCGGATGCGGCTGTTATCCCCGGTACAATTTCGAATTCAACACCCTGTTCACGGAGGTAGAGGGCCTCCTCACTACCCCGACCAAAAACAAAGGGATCACCACCCTTTAGGCGTACGATTTTGCGTGATTTTTTTGCCAGACGACTCAACAAAGCATTGATCTCGTCCTGTGGTACACAATGCATTCCTGGCGATTTACCCACTGCGATGCGCGTGACGCCAGAAGGTATCTGCGCCATTATCTCAGGCGAAACCAGTCGGTCGTAAACTACAACATCGGCTGAATGCATCAGTCGCAATGCTTTAACTGTCAAAAGATCTGGATCACCTGGCCCGGCACCCACCAGATAGACAACACCTTCTGTTTTCATAATTGCGCCTGTCATCATGTTGGTCTCTTTCCAGCCGGCGATAGAATGTTTATCAGAACTTTTCAACACCGGATTGAAGCTCATGGGATTCATGACTTTCATATAGCCAATCATCCCTAGGCTTTATGATCACTTTAGGTTGCATACGTTATGCATCCTTGACAAAGATCAAAGTGAACAATCTTGTAAAAAAAAGTACGTTTTATTGGGTGGATATTTTCCGTAGCGCGGTGGCAATAAACAGTTTATTTCGCGATTAACTACTCATTTTGAGGTGGATAATCTGCGATACAATTCGTTACTAGATCCATATTGTCACTATTGCGGGCGTTTGATTTTAGTCCAACAGATAACTTATTTTTTTATGGGTTCTTTATTCAGTAACTACCGGCATAGTCTCCCGAGGACATAAAAAAGGCCGAACAGTTTGATATGATCTCACCGTCCGGCCGGGGGGGTATTATCTGTTGTGGATAGCGTTATCCGGTTGCCGCCTCTACAGCACCCCGCTCACTACCTTGGGGCTCCATCGCTGGCATCTCCGCCGCCGTCTTCTCACCTGGAATAAAGAAACTCCAGATGTAGACCACCAAGCCACCCAGAAAGACTACACCAGCAAAGAATCGCAACCAGTAGAACAGTGCTATCTTGTCCTGTACCACCAGGAACGACAACGGTGTGTCACTGAAGCGCTGCAGGTAGACCTGCAGGATGCCTGCGCCGGTCAGGAACAGCGTGATGAACACGATCGATACCGTCATCAGCCAGAACGCCCACATCTCAACCACCTGCGCCCGCTCGCTGTTCGCCTCCCTGCCCCGCAGGATCGGCACCGCATAGCTGATGATCGCCAGGTTGATCATGACATAGGCCCCATAAAACGCCATGTGTCCATGAGCCGCTGTGATCTGGGTACCATGGGTGTAGTAGTTCACCGGCGCCAGAGTGTGTAGAAAACCCCATACACCTGCACCAAGAAATGCCATCACCGCCGTACCCAATGCCCACAATGTCGCCGCTTTATTCGGATGGTTACGACGACGCTTGTTGACCATATTGAATGCAAAAACCGTCATCATGAAGAACGGTATCGGCTCCAACGCCGAGAACACCGAGCCCCACCACTGCCAATACACCGGCGTTCCAATCCAGTAGTAGTGATGACCCGTTCCGATGATCCCCGTGATCAGAGTCATCGCGATGATGATGTAGAGCCATTTCTCGATGATCTCTCGATCAACGCCTGTGACTTTGATCAGTACAAACGCCAGAATCGCGCCCAGGATCAACTCCCAAACACCTTCTACCCACAGATGGACCGTCCACCACCACCAGAACTTATCCTGTACCAGATTGACCGGATTGAAAAAGGAGAACAGGAAGAATACCGCCAGGCCCACCAGCCCCATCAGCAGCACCAGACTCACCACCGTCTTGCGACCCTTCAGAATCGTCATCCCAATATTGAACAGAAACGCCAGCGCCACCACCACAATACCCAGTTTGGTGATCGTCGGCTGTTCCAGAAACTCCCGACCCATAGTCGGTAACAGATCATTACCCGTGATCTCGGCCAGGGTGGCATAGGGCACCAGTAAGTAGCCCGCCACCGTCAGCGCCGCCGCTACCAAAAATACCCAAAAGGTCAGTTTTGCCAACCAGGGCATGTGCAGCTCCGTCTCCGACTCCTCTGGTACCAGATAGTAGGCCGCCCCCATAAACCCCATCAACAACCACACGATCAGGGTATTGGTGTGGACCATCCGCGCCACATTGAAGGGGATCTCTGGGAACAGAAAGTCTCCCCATACATATTGCAGCCCTATGATCAGACCAAACAGGATCTGTGCCACAAACAGGCCTATGGCTGCGATAAAGTAGGGCATCGCCACCGCCTGGGATTGATATTTGAACGTCATCTTCGTCTCCTCAGCTTGTCTCTACTCTGTCAGTACCATTAACCCTGGATGTTCGGCGGCCAATCCGCCGTGTCGATCTCAGAGGTGTACTTCAGAAACTCGGCAATCGCCGCCAGCTCTTCATCTGTCAGATTGAACTGCGGCATGCTGCGACGACCCGGTATGCCATCCTTCGGACGCCCCTTGATAAAACCGATGATCGCCTCTTTGCTTTTACCGAATCGCTGATAAACATTACCCAGCTCCGGTGCAAAATAGGCTCCTTCTCCCAGCAGTGTGTGACAACCAATACAGTCGTTCTCCTCCCATACCTTCTTGCCGAGCGCTATCATCTGACCCCGCTCCGTGTTGGGGTCCAGCAACTCCCGCCGGTCACGATCCGGCAGCGCCAGATGTGTGTCAAAAGTTAACGCCAAAAAAAGTAAGAAGAAAAACGCCGTACCCCCGTAAAAGATGTTTCTCGACATCTCTTTCGTGAACGTCTGTGCCATCACTCGCCTCCCAAAGCTATGCTTCAATTTCGTGACCACTATTTAAAATCAGTTACCCTTCACTACCTTGATATGTGTCAAATAGGTTCATATGCAGACGTTAAGTGATTTGTGGCATACAGATAACAAGTCACACAGAATCATCAATTCTTATAAAACATTTAAGCTTCACATCTGACATCTACGATCAAAAAGTCATAGTTATCAATTATTTTTTACTGTCTGATAAATGTGTATTGATTTGCTAATCCTTGACTTTCATCAAACAGTGTCTGTCTGTTTTTAGACAAACTCGACTTCTATTGAATGGTTTTATGAGAAGTTGATTAGCTGGATATAACCCTAATTAGGTAATTGACTTTGCTCTAACCACTGGTACATATTAAACATAATGATCACTGGTACATATAAAACATAATGATCACCGGTTCATCGAATGAATATTGATATACGAGTTGCCCATCTATTTTCCGCCCTGAATGACGATCAGGTCAGGCAAGTGATGGAGAGCAGCCATACCGGCACCTTCAAGGATGGAGAGTCACTATTTGAAACAGGAGATGAGGCCGCACGTTTTTTCCTAGTGATCGGCGGGCAAATAAAGTTGTTTCGTGTCTCGGCTAATGGTGATCAGAAGATCATCGATATCATTCAACCCGGCAATACCTTTGCAGAAGCACTTATGTTCATGGAGCATCCTGTATATCCAGTAAGTGCTGAGGCACTTGGAGCTGCTAGAGTAATCTCATTCGACAATCGGCGCTTCCTGCAGATTTTGAGCGAATCTAATGAGGTATGCTTTAGAATAATGGGCACCATGAGCCAAAGACTTCGTGGTCTAATTAAAGAGATTGATGACCTAACACTTCAAAGTGCTACTACCAGATTATGTGCTTTTCTTTTACGAAGAATGGAAGAAGTTGGTATGCCAGATTTCACTTTACCTGCAGCAAAAGGAGTACTGGCGGCGCGACTTTCGATGAAACCAGAAACATTTTCCAGAATTTTGCAAAATTTATCGGTAAAAAAAGTTCTCGTAATCAAAAATAATAAAATCAAAATTATGGATGAAGATATACTGCGATCATTTGCTCATCTTGAATCCATCTATGGCCTGGAACCTGAAAAGTCGATTGAAATTAAAGGAACTTCGATGACAGATTATTGTAAGTTTACTTTAACTCCGACGGACTCGCGCGAATAAAAAACCTGAATGATCTGATTGTAGGTTTTACCCCTCAACAATAAATATTCCGTATAACTAGGGTGTACAACTCTTCCGCATTCGATTTTACTATTGTAAATAGGATAGGAATCATCGCATTGATATCGAGAGATTAAAAAGTATATGGAGATAATCTCTTATTGGAATTCTTCTCATGATGCCCTGGTCATAACAGTTTTTCAGTTAGTATATGTGGCATTTACATTAATAGCGCGTCTGACCTGCAACAAGCTGATGGCTTTGATCACAACAGCACTTGATTACTTCCAAATCTCACCAGCAAATTCAGGATGATCCACAATTGGATTCCGGTTACCCTGGAATTGATAGACTGCTTCGTTGCGATCAATCTCCTTCAGACTTATCGGATCCTGACTGTGCCATTGCAAAAGCATATCTAAAAACCAGGATTCAAATACCTGGTCTCCCGTACCATTCAGTGCTGCATTACTGTAGGCACTGTTATTTTCCCAACTACCTATAACATTTTCATAGCGGGTTGCCATATAAAAATAGGCTCTCGCTATATCTCCTTTAAACTCATCTATCGTTTCAAATACTTTTCCAGAATATCACAGTCCTTATAAAGGCGGAGTCCAACCTCAATTACTAGCATCCTGTCCGAACTAACAGATGCAAAAGGTAAATCTATACCCTGGAGATGACATAATAAGGATTGTTTTGTGACGAAAGGAGTTGCTCTGATTTTGATCATCAAAATTGAGAATCAGATCTTATTATCAGGGGAATCACTGATATTACTCTACTCTAATTTTTATCCTCGGCGCACACGAGCGAGTAAAAATTCCGCCTGATCCGCGAGAATGTTTTTTCCACGTAACATCATATGTTCGGCGAAGCATGGAGCATAAGGTATTGCCAACAACTCTACCCCCCACTCTCCAGGTGTTCGAGCACCTTTCAGATGATTACAGCGGGTGCAGCAACTGACTACATTTGACCAGCTATCTGCGCCTCCTCTGCTCTTTGGAATGACATGATCACATGTTAATTCACGATTGGAGTACTGTTTGCCGCAATAGAGGCAGATGTGGCCATCCCTAGCAAATAACGCACGATTTGTCAGTGGTGGTTCATAGGTTTCTGCCCAAAGATGAGGTTGAACCTTCGAGCGTGTCAGTAGAATTGATGAAACTTCAATACTGGACCGCAGGCCAGTCAAAGCATTGAATCCACCTCGAATGAGATGATTCTGCTGGCCCAATGGAGCCAAAACCCGGTCTGTGGCAATCAAGTGGACCGCCTTTTCCCAGTTCAACCAGCGACTTGGGTTGCCTGCCTGATCCAGTGCCAGGATTGGCATGACTGTCTGCATCAGATATTACCTCCAAATTCACATAGACAAAAAATTGTAATAATTGAAAAGCCTATTAGTCAGAGACTGGAACATGGTACGGAGTTCCTCACCGAAATTATGATAAATGTCCTGTACTCAATCAACTGGCCCCTATCTTGCTGATAGACTATCTCATACATATGACAAACATTACATGATCATTTCAACCATATCGTTTTCAAGAATTTGCAATTTAATTAGTGTGAGGAGTTATGCAGTGGGCCGAGCGGTAAATTCGTTAACGTTCAGAATCCCTCTACGGATCAAGCCAAGGCGCATTTTGTAGTGAATGGCAGACTCCTTCCCAGAAGTGCAACACAGAATAGGCCCACATAGGTTGCGCTATGTGCCGCCAGCAATCCATGGATTCAGGTTTAGTGTAGTTTGATTGCTGGATCAATGCTCCTTCGAAGCATACGGGCTAATGTGGTCAGTACAGTTCGCCACCATCCAAACAGGGTCAGCTGGTGCATTTTATAGAGTGAGAGATAGACCCATCGTGCAATCCAGCCACTGACTCGAACACTCCCGGTTATAGCGCCCATTAGACTGCCGACAGTGCTATAGCGACCCAGGGTTACCAGAGAACCGTAGTCCCGGTAGATATATTTTTTATCAAAACTCTGCCCTTTTATCCGCTTGACCAGCGCTTTAGCAACAAAAGAGGCCTGTTGAT
Organism: Candidatus Thiodiazotropha sp. DIVDIV; assembly: GCA_040506275.1. GTDB lineage: Bacteria > Pseudomonadota > Gammaproteobacteria > Chromatiales > Chromatiaceae > Thiodiazotropha. Next base: position 483,141 of record JBEVXD010000002.1, on the reverse strand, counting down.
GAGCTGCCTGAGCACGTGGCGGAACCAGATCGCCCTGTTCGTTCATAACACAGGCGGCACAATCTCCAATCGCGAAGATACGCTCGTCATCTTCCAGCGTGAGGTCACTGTTGACCTTGAGTTGGTCGATCTGGTTGACAGTCAGATTGAGTCGATTGAGAAAGTCAGGTCCTTTGATACCGGCAGCCCAGACTTTGATGGTTGCAGGTATGACTAATCCAGAGTCAGTGTGTACTTCGTCTTCTGTTATCTTTGTGACTCTTTCAGAAACATGCACCTTAATACCTAGGCTTTCCAGCTCTTGTTGCACTTGGGTTGAGAGCTTCTCTGGTAGCGCAGGAAGGATGCGAGGTCCTGCGTCGAGAATATGGAGGTGAATATGACGATCCGGCTCTATTGTCTCGAATCCGTATTGCGATATCTGTCGGGTAACCTGGTGCAGTTGAGCTGCCAGTTCCACACCTGTTGCGCCAGCACCAATTATTGCAACGTCCAACTGGCCCTCTTTCAGGGGGGTATTCTGTGTGTTGGCCCGTATCAGCGCCTCTAACAGCTCTTGCTGAAATCGTGTTGCTTGAGACTTTGTATCAAGCATTAAACAGTGCTCTTGTACCCCTGGGATTCCAAAATCGTTACTTACGCTGCCTACGGCGAAAACCAGATAGTCATAGGAGAAGCTTCGACTCGGAATCAGTTCTTCCCCCTTATCATTGTAGAGTGGTGCCAGTATGATTTTGCGTTCAATCCGGTCAAGGTCCTGCATCTTACCCAAGCGAAATCTATAGTGGTTCCATCGGGCATGAGCCAGATAACCCAAGGCATGTTGAGCCGGATCAAATGTACCCGCTGCCACCTGGTGTAGCAGTGGTTTCCACACATGGGTTCTGGTGGCATCAATGAGAGTGACTTGTGCCCTATCCCGTTTACCTAACCGTCTGCCAAGATGGGTTGCGAGTTCCAGACCAGCAGCACCGCCGCCGACAACAATTATTTTCGGTGATTCCGACATCAAGGGCTCCACTAAAGGCAAAGGATTTGAAACGATTCGTGCCCAGACAATGGTGGCAGAATTTCTGCTGGCTCATCAACACAAGTCCTGACAATAACTGGATGATTAAAACAAAGCTCAAACGCTATCTGTCAGTCGGCGAATCTGCCATTCACCGCTGACAGGTATTGTGTAGGATAGAACGCATAAATAGCTAAGTCCAGCAATAACTTAAGTGTTACTTAGCCGGTCAGATAGTGCTGGTACATGTTGCAAATATGGCTCTATTTACAAGCAAATTACCACACTGTTATTTCACCGGCTTTTCACTGGAGTAAAAGTACTAGTACACTTAATAGGATTGTTATTAACTTCCTGCGATCACAGGCCTGATTTTGCCGTCGACCCCATAGATCAGTACTTTATTACGACCTGCATCCTTGGCTGCGTAGAGAGCCTTGTCTGCAAGTCCAAGTAGGATATTAAGGTCATCACGTGGATGCTCCTGCACTGACACAAGTCCAATACTGATGGTGACATGATTCCCACCGGTTTTGAGTTGTCCTACGGTTTTACGGAAGGCCTCTGTTCGTTCGGGTATATCTGCACCGTGAGCCAAGACAACAAACTCCTCTCCACCAAATCGCGTAGGTAAACCATCCTCGAAATGAGTGTTTAGCAGTTTTCCCAAGGCTATCAGTACTTGATCCCCAATCAAGTGTCCCCTGGTGTCATTTATTTTCTTGAAATGATCCAAATCGATGATCATCACCCAACCGTCAGCACTACCATTAAGATAGTCCTGACCCTCTTCAACCAGGTAGAGCCGGTTATGCGTACCAGTGAGGGCATCAGTGGTCGCCATTCTCTCCATATTTACCGCTTGATGACGCAAAGTGTCATATTGGTATTTGACTAAAAGCAGAGATCGAACCCTTGCCATTACCACTTCCTCAACTAAAGGCTTGTTGACGAAGTCGTTTGCGCCTGCGTGGAACACCTCCACCTGGGTTTTAGTATCCTCATTACCTGTGGTTACCAGAACAGGTAGCTCCTGCAGGGAGTAGTGCTGCTTTACGCGCAAATAGTAGAGCAGATCTCCTCCCGTCATACTTCCCTTCAGATGAAAATCGGTGATTATCAGATCAAATCCTTGCTCATTGCCACTCCTTACCCTCTCGAGCAATGTCATTGCCGCCTCTACAGAAGTAACATGGGTAACCTCCATGCCATGATGTTCCATCATTTTCAGAGTTGCAGCCACGGCGGTCTTACTGTCCTCGATATAGAGAATTCGCCCATAAAGGTCTGGATTGCGCTCAAGAAAAGATTTAATGAACTGACCAAATGCCATGAAACCGAGGGCTTTATCAAAATAGTCAGTTACACCCGCATTGAAGCCTTCGTGAAGTAGACGTTGGCCAGCATCTGAAGAGACAACTATCACAGGAGTATAGCGATGTCGCTTAGTACCGCGAATGTGGCGACATAAGTCGAGACCATCCATATCTGGAAGCAACAAAGCTGTAGTAATCAGGGAGTAACGATCAGTATCCATCAGTTCCAATGCTTCAGACGCAGTGGCACAACTGGAGATATGGATTTCCGGCATAGCAACTTGCAATCGCCTTGTAAGTACCTCCCGCGATGCAGAGGAACCATCAACCAGCATGATTCTATTGATCATTCAAATCTCACCATATCAAAACTTATTTAGAATCTGCCCCCCATTAATTCTGCAAGCGATTTACAGCAATGAGTCTGCGTGATTGTAGCCCTATTAATTATATTTAATGATACAGAGAGAATTATCCGATGTATCTGAATAATCTGTTAATTATCAAAAATACTCGATTATATAGATAGTTACGACTTACACTATCAAATTGACAACCACTACACTAGGAGTGCCCGTCAAACCCTGTTTCATCCACCGGTCCAAGTTCAACCTTGTAAGCCTCTTTACCCAATTAAGTCATTGATTACATTAATTAAATCAGGACAGGCTTGGATAATAATTCATCCACTAAATATCGATACAATAATAATCATAGTAAAAAAAGAGGGCCGGGATCAGTGATGGGAGATACAGAATTAGAAACTCAAGTATCTTACCCAAACCAATCAGCGGCCCTTTAACGAGGATATAAACTTTACTCCTCCCAGATGGTGATTTGTCCACCCAGGATTAATTCATTTGCCTCCTATGCTTGCAACTCCAGCGATTTCAATTTTGAACCGTTCAGAAAAATTCATAGGAGATTCCAGCCCAGAATGCACGGGGTGAGCCGGGTGAGAGAAAACGGCTATCTTCATATTCATCACCAAGAACCTCATCAGCTTCGCCATATAGACCGAAAGTTTCGTACTCTTTGTCAAATAGGTTATCCACCTTGGCAAACACTTTAAAACTGTCAGTGGCCTGATATTCACCCCGTAGATCAACCAGAGTATACCCATCAATCTCATCATCAAGGTTCGCCTCATCGCCTCTCATGACGGTGCTGGAACTATATTGCAAATCAAGGCCAAGGGAGAGTTTCTGGGTCATATGGTAAGTGACTCCCGCTTTAAGCAGATTCTCTGGTAGACCCGGAATCCTATCGCCAGGTTGAATGTTTATTTCACCATCCACCGCATTGGGATTGTTAGGGCTTGCAATGGTCAGATTTTCCTCAAATGTTGCCTTTAAGAAGGTATAACTCAGGAACCAGTCAAGCCGTTGATCAAATGAGTTACCGTTCAGACTCATTTCTATACCCTGTCTCCGGGTCTCTCCCACATTATCGAAATAACCCTCATTGGTAAGCGCTCCGGCACTTATAAAAATGATGTCATCATGATTGGTGGTGTGAAACAGTCCGAGGTGCCACTCGATTCCGGCATTGTCGCCACGAATTCCTGCTTCCCAGGTCTTGGCAACAACCTGTTCCAAGGGTGGGTCTGACAGAAAGGCATTGGGTAAACGACAAGGGTCGTCAGGATCAGCACAGGTAAGTTCCATTGCTGTAGGTGCTCGATTCGATTCACTGTAGCCCGAATAGATATTGAATTGATCAGACAAATCGTAGGCAACGCCAGCTGCTGGATTGAATCGGGTGAAACTGTGATCGCCATTCAACGCTGTACCCAGTTGATCTTTAAGCTCAATCTCAGTCTTGTTCCATCGACCAGAGAGGGTCAGTGACAGCTGTTCAGTAACAGACCAGGTATCGGTCAGATAGAGGGAGAGGTTTTTTGTTTCTGTTTCAACTTCAGTAAAACTCTCCTCGACAAGAATGCCACTACCAATTGCCCGTCGGCTCTCATCGAGCCTGCCCAATTCACTTTTGGATGAGAAGTCAACTTCACTTCGGTCTGCTGCCACACCGACAATCATGTGATTATCCTTACCAGCCAATGATTGTAAAAAGGCACTCTGCAAGCTGAAACCCAGCGTATCCTGATCACTTTTTGAACGATTGACAGTAGCGCCTTCAACCGCATCATCTTCCAGGACAGGGTTACCGTTCTGATCAAACACAACCTCCTCTTCATCCCCCTCCTCTTCACAGATAAGGCCTTCGTTCTCTTCCTCCTCACACTCTTCGTAATCAGAATCGTCACCGTTCAATGTATCGAGTTTGCTGTTACGGTAGAAGAGCATTCCTTCAAGCACTATTTCATCACTTACATAGTGTTCACCACCCAGTTTGAGTAGGGTGGCTTCCTGTTCTGTTATATCCGGGCGGGTAAAAACCGCCTCCCTATCCTCTTCCAATAGCTCTATTGGTAGTGCACCATTACCAATCAATTCACTGTCACTCAAACTAAGGCTGAGTTCGAGTTTGCTCAGTTCACCCTGCCATGTCAGGTTACCGAACAGTTGCTTGGATTCAGATGGGGAGTAATCACGCCAGCCATCCTCCTCAAAATAGTTACCTGTTATGAAATAACCCAGGTTGTCCTGGTTGCCACCAATACTGGCCTGTGCCGTATATCGACCGAAGGAGCCACCGGCCAGCTCTACTTCGCCACCAGGATGGGAGAAACCATTCTTGGTGTTGATTGAAATGGCACCGCCCAGGGTATTGAGTCCAAATAGTGGATTCGACCCGGACATTAAATTTATACCGGCTATGGCTGAGTCGGGAATAACAGACCAATTGACTGTGTCACCAAATGGTTCGTTTATCCGAACCCCGTCCATATAAACGGACATACCCTGAGGCAGACCGATCAGAGGTGAAGCAACAAATCCACGATAGAGCAGATCCGCTTGTAAAGGGTTGTTCTGTGCCTCATTGAGAAATACGCTTCCAAATCGTTGATTGAGGAACTCTGAAAGATCCAGACTCTGCTGCTGTTTTAGCTCCTCATCGGTAGCAACTTCGGTATGCATCGGTAAACGATCTCTTTCAATGCCTACACCATGCAGAGGCGTAGTACTGATAACTTCAATTGGCGTCAATGCTTCCGCAGCCCAGCCCGCACCAAATCCAGGCAATATAAGTATCACAGCAAAAAGCCATCTACTGCGCTCAATTTGTACTGATTGCACTCCGGTCATAATTGTAATCTCTATTTTTTTACTATTTCTGTCTGTTTTAAAAATTATTAGGAAAACATATGCATATAGGAATTTATAACCGTATCCGGCGAAGAGATGAAGAGGAACATTTCTTGGGAATTCGGGAAATTTTCCCGTACCAGAATTGAACAAATTTACACAGTGTCACCCGTTACACTTCTGGAATTAAATTACTTGGGTGCTATTCGCTAACAGGGTCTATGACGCCGTGCCGAATTGCCAGGTGTACCAATTCAGTTGTGCTTTTAACATTGAGTTTTGACTTGATCTGGGTGGTATAGTTGGCCACAGTCTTGTAACTCAAAGATAACTCACTGGCTGTTTCAGTTGGAGAGAGACCATGGGCTAGAAGATTAAATATTTGAAACTCACGGGTGGTGAGGCAGGCGAATACTTCTCGGCCACCACTTGCTTTATGCAGAGCCAGGTTCTGTGCAAGTTCATGATCGATATAAGCTTGTCCTGATGCAATTGCTCTTATCGCATCCACCATGATTTCAGCAGCACTATTCTTGGTGATATAGCCACGGGCTCCTGCAGCCAAGGCCTTCTCAACAAAGGCGGTATCATCATGCATACTAAACACCAGAATTGCAGCATCCCGATCACGGGCAACAATACGACGAATAGCCTCCAGCCCACCTATTCCAGGCAGTGAAAGATCCATCACCACCAGATCAGGAATAAGCTCGGCATAACGTTGGCAGGCCTCTTCTCCACGACCAGCCTCTGCAACCACCTCAATGTCATGGGTTCCATCGAGCAGGGTTTTGTAGCCGGCTCGCACCACGGCATGATCATCAACAAGTAGGACCCTGATAGCGCTCATTATTATATCTTTCTCACCTAACTATTTCTTAGGTAACCCTTAGATTGAAGGTATGGTGATACTAATTGATACACCCCGGTTCGGTTCACTGGCAAGGGAGATTTTCCCACTCAATGCCTCTATCCTTTCACGCATTCCCAGTAGCCCCATGCCTTTACGCTTGTTTTTTTCGTCGAATCCCTGACCATTGTCACTTATATTCACCCTGATCTCACCTAGCGAATCATGTTCTAGGTTTATCTCGACCTTCTCTGCTTTTGCGTGTTTTGCCACGTTGGTTAATGCCTCCTGTACAATTCGATAGAGGGTAATTGCAACATCTTCATCCATTTCATCGAATTTACCAATAACCGATAGGGCACAGAAACACTCTTCCTGATGATCATTCCAGCCATCCACCAACCTTTCAATACCGGTCACCACGCCCAACTCTTCCAGGGCAACAGGTCGAAGACGATTCATCATGTCACGAACAACACCATACATATGGTTACAGACACCAATGATGGAATTCGTGCCATCGGTTATGTTCTCAGGGTGTTGTCTTAGCGTAACCGCCATTGCTTTTATGGCGCTGATTGACTGGCCCAGTTCGTCGTGAAGTTCACGAGACAGATGGCGGCGCTCTGACTCCTGTACAGAAATCAGTCGTCTGCTGAGTTGGCGATTCTCTTCCTGTTGTTCTTCTAAAACCTGAGCCATATGGTTGAATTGTTCTGACAGACGATTCAATTCTGGCAAGTTGAACATTGGAAGACGGGCTTCATAATTTCCAGACTGTATGACCCCAAGGCCATCGCTGATCTGACTCACAGGCTTTAATGCGCGACGGATAGTAAATGCCATCATCACAAGGTATATAGCGGTAAAGGTAGTGATCAGCATGACAATAGAGCGTGCCTCCAACCATACCTCCTTAATCTCATCCGATGGATCCGCCAATATAACAATCTCACTACTGCCAAATTGTGGACTCGCTATACGCTTACGATATTCTGCTAGTGGTGGTTTGACTAAGCTGACAAACCATTCTGGCACCACTTGTGGAATCACCTCCTGTCGTTCACTGAATGGATAGATCACTGTACCGTCACCGCGGGTCATTGCTATATGGAGATGACGTGTATCATCCAGTCGTTGCAAGTGGGTAATAAGTATTTGCTGCGCCTTAACCTGATCCTCAGCATGACTGCTTATCAACGCTGCGGTTAGAAGCTGCATTGTAATTCGTGCACTTGATTCGACCTCATTGTTGATATTATTACGTGCCACGCCAAGTGCGAAATAGGCACCGCTAACAAACATTGCCAGAACAATAGTGAGTACCAGAATCAATAGTCTACTTGTCAGTGTCATAAAGGTGATCAGACTCCTGTTTCCCAAAGGATTTTAACCCGGCATCTTCAAGGTGCCGGGTTAATAATATCGACTTAATAGTAGTATAAGCTCGTGATACCAGGACCATCTACTGCCATATCAGGATTTTTTCCCATATTAAAATAGGCTCAAATGGATTACTTTTTGCATTAGTCAGATTACGTCTCTGCTGGAGTGAATCATGATACCTTTTTGCCGTCAAACACGAACGTCACTTGCATTTCTCTTATCCTTCACCCTATGCGACGGCATAATGGCTGAAGAATCTGCTGAGCCAACGGCCTTGGAAGATATTTCGGTAACGGCAACCCGAGTTGAAAAACCACTGGAGAATGTGCCGGCAGCGGTTGGTATTGTGGAGCAGCAGACGATCCAATTCGCCCAGCCCCAGCTGGGACTGGATGAATCCCTGACCCAGATACCCGGTATCTTTATGCAGAACCGTTATAACTTTGCTCAGGATCTACGTATCTCCATTCGAGGATTCGGTGCCCGATCAGCATTTGGTATCCGTGGTATTAAAGTAATGGTTGATGGTATTCCGGAGACCCTGCCAGATGGGCAGGCGAACGTGGATAGTATCGATATCGGCTCTATTGGAAATATGCAGGTAATCCGTGGCCCTGTCTCAGCCCTCTATGGAAATGCTTCAGGAGGTGCTCTCCTGATCGAGTCAGAAGAGCCACCGGAGATCCCTTTTATCTCGCTTCGTCCGACATTCGGTGAAGATGGCTTTCAAAAAACACAACTCAAATTTGGTGGCAAAAGTGAGTTATTTGACTATTTGGTCAATCTATCTGACATGAGCTACGACGGCTATCGTGACCACAGTGCCACAGAGCAAAGTTCTCTCAACAGTAAGTTTGGTATTAACCTGGATAACGGTGCACGTTTCAATACTGTGATCAACTACACCGACTCACCACAAGCTGATGACCCCGGCGGTCTGACCGAAGCGCTGGCAGAGGAAGATCCAACTGCAGCCTGGACAAGAAACTCAACACTCGATTCAGGAGAAGAACTGGAGCAGACACGATTGGGATTTGTCTATGAAACACCCATGGGTGACAGTGGTGAATTACGTGTACGCAACTACTATGTGTGGCGGGACCTGGCAAATCGTCTGCCCATAGGCGCAACAGGTCAAGGTATCCTGTTGGATCGCTTTGCTGTGGGTGGTGGTGTTCAATATACCCACAGTGCCCCTCTTGCCAATCATGCCAATCGTTTCACCACCGGCATTGATCTGGATCGTCAGGAGGATGAACGAAAACGCTATCTCCTGGCAGGTGACAGTTTAGGTGAAAAAACTCAGGATCAGGATGAGCAAGTCGACAGCATAGGCCTCTATTTGCAGAATGAATACACTCTTACTGATCGCATGGAACTTACCCTGGGAGGCCGCTACGACCGACTCGACTTTGATGTGGAGGATAATTTCCTCAGCAATGGAGATGACTCAGGTGATAGAAGTTTCAACAAGTTCAGTCCTTCATTGGGGTTTCGTTTCACAGCGATGCAGGATCTTAATCTGTATGCCAATATTTCCCGTTCTTTCGAATCTCCGACTGCTGTTGAACTGCGTGACCCTGATGGAGCAGGATTCAACCAGGAACTGGATCCACAGATCTCCACCAGCTATGAGGTGGGCTTAAAAGGGGCAATGGGAAGTAAAGTCCGCTATGACCTGGCACTGTACACTATGGATGTCACAGATGAGTTAGTGCCTTTTGAAATCGATGACATCACCTTTTATGAAAACGCTGCAGAATCCCGGCGCAATGGCCTGGAAGCCCAGCTGGTTTTTGAGCTATTTGACTATCTTGTCACTACCCTCGCCTACACCTACTCAGATTTTGAATTCGATAAATTTACAGATGATAATGGCAATAATTACAGCGGCAATGTTATACCTGGCGTACCTGAGAATCTGCTCAGTGCTGATTTCTCCTATACTCACCCGAATGGAATCTACAGCCAATTCACTACGCTCTATGTTGATGAGATCTATGCCAATAACGCCAATACTGTAACCAATGACTCATATACAGTTGCCGACCTCCGCTTTGGCTATACAAAGTTTTTTGGCCCTTGGGAGCTCTCACCTTTCATTGGCGTTAATAATCTGTTTGATGAGCAATATAACGGAAATGTACGAATCAATGCCTTTGGTGGACGCTATTTTGAGCCCGCACCTGACCGGGATATCTATGCGGGATTAACACTGCGGTATGACTTTGGGGGATAGGGAATCCCGTTAAACCAGAAAATCACAGATATACCATTAATAGATAATCCTGGATAAGTGGAGTGCCATTCAACAACTTGTGTCTGCTTGGTATACGGGGGGATTGTCGGATGGCGCTTCGCTTATCCGACCTACAAAAAACTGTAGGTTTCGCTACTGCGAGGTAACTACAATATATAGCATTACCAGTGTCGCGGGGTTAATAAGAAGAGGCTTCTTGGATTGCAAAGCTTTACCGTCCCAACATCTCACCCAAATCCCGGAGCATGTAATCTGCAGCCCTAAGCCATGCTTTTTCATTATCCCCTCTGAAGTCATATGCTTTGCTGATAAAGGTCTGTTGGGTGGCTACATCCTTTATTTCAATATGCATGGTCAGAACCAGAATACTCATCTTGTATATCCATCCGATCATAACCTTCTCCCCTGCGAGAGATTCTGCCAGATCGAACTCACACAGATTGCAGTTGCGAATATCGGTACCTAATTTTGCATCTCTTACAGTCTCGTTAACTCTACTTTGAGGTACTACTTCGAAAAATCTATTTTTATCGATATTTTTAGCTATATATTGGGTTATTTTGTCGAGCATCTTCTGGTTTCTTTCCTGACCACCAGGCATAGGCGTGTTATCTACAATCTCAAACGGCAATACCACAAGCTTCTCATTCTGAGCAGCCTCTGTCTTACCGCATAACAAAATACCAGTCAGAATAAAGGTTAGAAAAGTTAGATTGATTCTTCGTGAAAAATTAATGGTGTTGTGATGAAACTGTTTTAATGTATTCATGGGATGCCTCCCTGTTGGTACCGATAACAATGCGAAGATGTCCGGCAATCGATACCTCTAATTGCCCCTGAATTTCTACTTGCTCGCCCTGTATTGCCTGACCTGCATAGGTTGCAGTATAACTTACGGCCTCTTTAACAGCAGGATGGTTGAGTGTATAGCGGGCAGGATAATCAAAACGGTGGCGATCATTCACGATGTTGGCTTTAATATTGAATCTACCCTGTTTTCTGTAGCGTATGAGGTCTTGCCACCTGTCAGGTGTAAGCAGACTGATATCAAATTTTGTATGCTCAATCGCTGCTTTATTATATTTACGATTTTCATGCCAACAATACTCATCGTATGAGAGAGCACAGCCGCGTCGTGCATAGGCATCCTGCCATAATGTTTCATCCAGCGGTTGTAGTTGTTGTGTTGAGATTAATGTTTTTATGATCTCTCTGGCAGTAAAAAAGGCCTTTCGCTGATAGAAGACTAAATCGATGTCAGAACTCTTCTTTTGTGCACCTATCAGCATGGATCCGGTCACCCCAATCTCACCTGCTTCCAATCCATGTTGTTTGAGCTGCTCTATCAATCGTTGTAATTTGGCTTCTATTTGGTCGTTCGGCTCTGTCTGAAGTATCTCTTGCAAGCGTAGTCTGGGTTGGTGGTGATATACGATACGATCCTGGTGTACGCCATGCAGCCAGACATCCCTTGTCGAGGAGTAGTAGCGATATTGAGGGTGGCTGTTTTGCAACAGTGTTTCGGCTTCATCAGTTGAGAGTTTCTTATATCCATTTGCTGTCCGCTGATAGCGGAGTGATGAAAGTATGCGTTGATCCTCCTGATCCTCTGTTACTACTGCGAAGATCAATCCCTCGGTGGTCTCGACAAAGTCTTTGGGATAGTAGCTGTCCAAGATGATCTATCCTGCATTAGTTTTCGAAGTCTGTTGAGCTGTATCCATCTCAGACCATTGCTGACGATAGTCGGTGTAGTCGTAATCTTTCATCAGAGTTAGCTTGTTATTCTCATTAAGAAAATAGATTGATGGCAGATTAAGGCCGTTAAAACGGGAAGCCTTAATAAGCGAGTAGGCGCCGACATTTTCAAAAACCACACGATCATTGATCTCAAGAGGTCGACTGAACTGGTATTCACCAAACAGATCGCCACTCAAGCAGGTACAACCAGCCAGGGTTACTGAGTAAGAACCTATAGAGTTTTCTCCACGAAGACGTGGCTTGACCTGATACTCAAAGACTTCAGGTATATGATTGACTGAGGTATCAAGTACAGCAATCGAATTACCTCCACTTTCAAAAGTATCTATGACTGTTGCCACCAGCAGCCCTGCATCATCCACCACTGAGGTACCAGGTTCCATATAGACCTCTGTCTGCCACTCAGACTGGATATGATGAATTGTTGATAATAGCTTCTGCAGATCCTGTGCAGCCTGGAATTGGTAACCACCACCAAGATTTATCCACTCAATATGTCTCACCATTTCAGGTAGATGTTCCTCTAGATGGGCCACAGTCTCTTGTAACGGTGCAAAAGAGGGTGAACAGAAATTGGTATGTAGATGGAGGCCACTGAGTCCACTGGCTGAAAGAGTGCCACTACGCCAGCCTTCAACTACCTGGGGTAATGGAGCACCGAGTTTGGAATTATCACGACAGGGATCATAGCGGGGATCATCCAGAAAGGAGAGCTGTGGATTGATCCGTAGGCCGATTTTAGCTCGGCCAGCCAAATGAAACGGAAAGCGTTCCAGTTGAGATAGTGAGTTAAAGCTGACCGCATCACAAAGATCTCCAATTTCAGATAACTCATCCCGTATGAATCCCGGTGTGGTGATATGCAATGGTTTTAACCCATTAGTGACTTCATCGGCGAGTCTGGCTTCGAACAGCGAACTCACTGAGAAGCCATCCACATGATCGTGTATCTGATTCAGCAACCCTTTAAAGGGACAGGCTTTGATCGAATAGAGCATGCGGCAGTTGCTAACCTGGCGTATATGCGCCAACACAGCCAAGTTTTCTGACAATCGTTTTTCATCAAACACGAAACTGGGTGAGGATGCGAGTGATTCAACCCACTCAGTAGAGACCTCATTTTCAGATTCAGATTGCCAATATTTAATCCCCACAATTCACCTCTGTTAAATTGCTTTGCTGTTCTACTGGCGGGCTATATAGAGAGAATGCATTTCGAATGTCATTCAACCGATGCGGCACAATTCCGGCAGTTCTCTCAGCCTGGTCACAGAGTGCCCCACGAAATCCAAGATAGTCTGGCATGATTGGTAGTAACTTAGGGATATCGTCCAAAGAGAGTGATCCAGCCAGGCCGTTGAGCAATCCAAGAGATCTGCATTCATCCACAAAATGATCTATCTCCTCCAAACCGATATGAGAGAGCAACCCTCCCCCGCCCTTCCCTGCTGTATCCAGCATGACACCCTTAAAACCGGCAGAAGCAAAAGAGTTCAATTGGTGTAATGGAGGTTGAAGGTCAGCAAAGAGTACCGCCACCACTGCATATTGATTTGTAAGTGTTTTGATGGCCTGAATACATTCGGTCAAATTATCATTGCTGAAGAATCCCACTTTCACATAGTCCACACCACATCTTGCTGTCTGGTCAATTGCCTGGGTTAATTGCAACGGTTCCGCTGGTAGATCACCAACGGTTGCACTGACTGGGCAACGACCTCTGCATTGCACTACCAAGCTACTGATTGTATCTATTGAGAGCGCACCCAGGGCACCACGATGAGGATTCTTTAAATCTATAATGTCTGCACCGGAATTAATCGCCAGTTCCATCTCCTGGTGATCGATTACACTGGCTAAGAGTTTACTCATACAACGCCCTCCTTGGACTTCTTCTGCAGGTCATTGTTAATCCGCACCATCAGCCAATCCCACGCCTCCCTCTCTCGGTCACCAGCGGTTTTTTCTATGGCAATGGTAAGATAGGCAATCTCGTTTTTTATTTTCTCAACCGGCAGCCTGCCCAGCCGACTGACAAGAATTGCCAACTCCAACACTGCTGATTGAGCTCTATTGAAACCTTGAAAAGGCCTGTGGTTGGCCTGAAATACTGGTTTGCAAATCAAGCGGGGGCGGACTGGATCCTCCTCCACTCGCAGCAGTTGGATCTCCGTGTGAGCCAGCGCATCGGAGAGCCTTGGAGAAGAGACCTTTTCTGCTTCCACCAAGGGCCAGTCATAACGCCCCGTAAGACATCCAGCAAATACTCTTACATCGTCACAATAGTTGATAACAGCACATTCACTCTCAAGAATGTTGTTCAGTGTACGTGAAGGACGGAAGGGGGCGACTTCAACCTCCTCTTCCCGCCACACCACACCCATCGGTGCTATCTGATTTTCACCCTCTCGACTGCGACAGGTAACGATAACTTCCTGGATCATGATCTTTTCCTGTTGGTGCTGACTTTTTTCATGGTAGTACCTGGTGTTGTCTGGCAGTTCAGGTCCTGTACCACCTCAGGTAGCGAGACCCCCCAACGTAGCGGCTGATCCTGTACATAACGCTTACCCAATTGATGTGCAATCTCTGCCCGGGCCAGCTCAACACCTAGATAGAACGCGTGACCGCCATCATTCTCTATACCCAGCTTGGGGTAAAAGTCGAAGGGATCACTATGTGTATGTATCCCGTCCCTGTTATAACAGTGGATACCCTCGTCACTGACCTGAATACGGAAATTGGGATCTCGAATGTCTGCCGCCAGATCGGTGACCTGAGAAGCGGAATAGGGAAAAGGTTTGATTTCGTGAAGCCCTGTAAGACCGTTATCAACCTGCTTCGGCAATCTGTTTTCTTGACGCGCCCAGTACATTATCCGGCGTGCTCTATCTGCCTCTCTTATAGCACTGCGACAGTGTGGACTGACCTGAGTGGATAGGATGTTGGTGACATGCAGCTCCGAGATAATCCCCATCAATACAGCATTAATACCGGTCGTATCCGCCTCGGTCAGTTCGGTGATATTTCCAACCCCCATCATCATCTCTGCTTGTGGACACTCACTACGCAGGCGTTGATAGCGAACGATGGAGTCGGTAAAACCAAAATGGATCGGGTCAAGGATCGGATCTGCGATGTAGTGACGACCAAGCTTATCAAGCTGTTTCATGGCTTGTTGCAGAGAATCCAGATCGCCAGGTTTGGCCGGAATCAATATCGGTGTTGATTCAACCTTGTCAGCAATCCAGAGGTTATCCTCATGTAAGCTGAGCAGATAGTCCGCTCCTGCTTGCCCTCCTGCCAACAGTTCTTCAGATAACATTGAATCGACGCTGACCTGATAACCCGCAGCCTTTAGTGCCTCCACGCTCTCTGCAAGGTGTGGAAAAGGTGTCTCTGGCAGACAGCCGAGATCAATAACATCCGCGCCATCTGCTGCATATGCTTCTGCCTGCAGTAGAATTGCATTGACCGTCAGATTCGGGGCGTCGACGATTTCAGAGAAGATTCGTACATCATAACCGCTCAGATCGGGAGCCTTGCCCTCCATGCCAAAGAAACGGGGTAGATCCATCAGCTCTTCCGGACCACGTTCAACTGGAATACCAAAGTGCTGGCTCAGGAGATCCAAGTCACCACGGCAGCGACCAGGTACTAAAATTCGTTGTGCATCACTAATATCAGTCAGACGACGCTTGATCATATCCGCAGTCATCAACGCTGCCACTTTGATTCCAAGATTGTGGACTCGCCATTCGAACGCTTCAGCGTTCATCTCCTCCAAAACCCGGATAAGCTGCTTCTCAGCCAGGGAACCTGTGAGAAAAAGGATCATTTCTGACACTGCACTATTACCTTAAAGCCGACTCATTTAGAGCGAAAATCACGTCGACAAATACCCCACTGTTGATCTGCCTCTTCAACTGCTATTTCAAGTATCTCCACATGGCTCAAGGCGTTGTGTGATTCAAGTAAGGGCAGTAGCGATTCCATGATGTACCAGGCGAGCATTTCTGCCGTGGCATTGGCGATGGGCAGAATCAGGCAGTTGCTCATTGGCAGGGAAAATTGTTTGTCGTAACTTGAGACTTCTATCTGATTACCAACCACCACTATTTCAACTTCTTTACTCTTGCCTGGTAGCAGTATCTTATCGTGTAGCTGTAGACAGATTTCAGCAGCAAGGCGGTTGAGCTGGACAAAATCGATGACAAAGGCATCATCATTATTGTCACCATCGGCCTGAATTCGGACATGAAAGTTGTGCCCGTGTAGATTTTCGCAGCTGTTGTTAAATGTGATGAAATGGGCTGAGTTAAAGTGTAACTCCCCCGGATGCACACTAACTGCAAATGATTGAGTGTGAGTTTGCAACGGTTGGCTCCGATATTATAAGTATTTATGTTGCTCCCAGATTCCTCAAGTATCCTGGGGTGTCAGGTAAGCGTCAACCTGACTCAAAAGTATCATGCAAGTATAGATCCAACATCACAGTTATCCCTTGAAATCAGTTCAATACGTGATGATTGGTATTTATGGAGTAAAACATGACGAACGATTTTTTTGCACCCCTTCGTACTGTAGGGTGGGGCCATGCCCCACCAAATAAGGTGGAAAGTGTGGCGATGTCTTAATTTAGATATAAGTTCTACACTGAATTACCGGATAGTCGTGAATTTTCAGCCACTTTTAGTGGGACATGTCCCCATCTTACTCAAGGCACAAAATTCACATTGCTTTGGGACAGCAGTGTTAACAATCTGGGACAGTGGAATGAAATTGGAAGGTATTAAGGAGCAGCTATCTTTTTGTATAGCTGCTCAGATTTCATGAAATGGTGGATAGATAACCAGATTAGGATTTCTCTTCAGGTTCTTCATCCGTACAACGCAGCATCGGAACAACCCTCCCAACAGGATAGTAGGTTCCATACTCTACGAGATACTTACTCTGTATGCCGTAGGCCTGGCGTTCAGCTTCAATACTTCTCTCGCAGTTTTGCAGCAGAGCACCCTCTTTACCCTGCAGCCAGTGAACCAGTTCATGTAGAGCAACAGAAGAGTGGAAAAGATTATTTTCCAGGTCCATACGGTCATCTAGATAGATCACATCCCCTTCACCGGGATACCAACCAAGTACTTTGCAGGAGCGTCCGTTACAGGCTTGTTCTTCCAGCCAGCTATGGCTCACCATGCGCATTTCTGGGCAGGTGTTTTTCTCCACTTGTTCAAGGTCTGAAAGAGTGAACACCCAAGAGAGTAATACTGCACATAATTCCATAAGATACCTCTATGCTCTGCATCATATTAATGACAATTAAGTCATAAGGACGGTCTGTCTGACAGAGGAATCCGTGCCACATATCCAAGACCATTAGTAATCTGATACTTAATATATCGGGCAGATCAAGCAGTACTTTAGAAATGGCTAATACAGCTGAGCAATACAAACACAATAACATCAGATCATACTGATATTCTGCATAACATATGCCAGGAAAGCATTGATATTTTTATTATCTTTTATTTCAATTAGATATATTTATTATTTTATCTATTACTTGATGTTCCGGCTTGTCTAAATCAGTTCAAATCAGACAGAAACATGCCACATTACAGTGCATAGTCACAATTTCGTCTTTAAGCGTAGCTATTAACCCGGCACCTTAATAGGTAGATTCAGGGCCTTCTTTTCACCCCTAACAATTTGAATGTAAAAGGGTAGGCCGCAGTGTGTCGGGTTAATAGTAAGAATTGGCCCAGTAGCTCGACTCACTCTGGGTCAGCTGAATGTTGTCGAAATTACCCCAGCGATCCACTATCTATGTATCAGGGATCACTATCCTGGTGGCATTCGTAAACTGCTCGCGGAGTAACTCAGTAAAATGGGAATGATTTTCCTGCCCAACCATCCATGCCTCAACGCAGTTTGTGTGCAGGTATTCGGCAAATCTGTCATCCACTACATCATTATCTTCAAGTCTCTTTACGCTCAGACCGGGTTCTTCGAAAGATATCGATTTCACCAGTACCAATCGTTTTACACCGAGCTGTCCTGCAAGCCATACTGACAATGAATCCGAGGTGACACTCCAGCTCTGCTCGATATCTGAATCGGCCATAACCATCGACGTTGGCATCCACACTGGCGTAACCCCCCTATCGAGGGTTGCCTCTATCTCCTTTTGGGTTGTGGCGGCCTCTAACCCAGGTTGAAGCCCGCACAGCATCCTTCCATACTGCTCCATTGCAAGCAGTGCCATGAAATGAGCTGTGTAATCATCAAAGCCAAATTGGATTTGGGCCTGTCTCACCTGGCTGGCAAAAGGTCCACCGCCGGGTACCACAATTAGAGAGCGGGTTTCGGAAAAAAGCGCTAGCCAATCTCTTAGATTATCCGCATTGAAAAGACTGCCACCGAATTTAACTACCCACATTTTTCGGAATTCATCTGCTCCATTCGCTGAAGTAGATCGAGCAGTGCTGAAGCTTTGTGGTAAGTCTCACGATACTCAGCTTCAGGATCAGAATCTGCAACAATGCCGCCACCCGCATATAACCGAGTGATGCCGTCTGCATGCACCATTGTCCTGATGGCGATATTACTGTCCATATCACCAGTAAAACTGACATATCCTATTGAACCACAGTAAAGGCCACGTCTATGTGGTTCAAGCTCTTCAATGATCTCCATCGAACGAAGTTTCGGTGCACCTGTAATTGACCCACCGGGAAAACAGGCTCGTAACAGTGAGAGTGCATCCTCTCCTTCAGCCAATTCACCTCTGACTTTGCTTACCAGATGGTGGACCCGGGCAAAACTTTCAAGCTGGAATAACTCTGGAACCTTAACAGTGCCGTTGGCACAGACCTTACCCAGATCGTTGCGCAGCAGATCAACAATCATGAGGTTTTCCGCCTGATCCTTGGTGCTGCTTTTCAACATCTCTGCAAGCATCATATCCTCGATCGGATCCTCTCCCCTGGGTGCCGTTCCCTTGATAGGCTTGGTCTCAACAATACCATCGCGAAGTTCCAGAAAGCGCTCAGGTGATGAGCTCATCACCTTGCACTGAGGAGTATTGAGATAGGCCGCGAAGGGGGCCGCATTGAGTTGTCTCAACCCCTTATAGGCCTGCCATGGATCACCTTCTGCCGCTACAGAGAATCGCTGAGCAAAATTGACCTGGTAGCAGTCGCCATCCAGAATATACCGCTTGATTCGTTTTATCGACTCAAGGTATTCAGCATGGGTCATATTTGAGCAGACTTCACCTAATACACGATATGGCGTTGTTGATTTGGGCTTACACGAACGCTCTCCAACGCCAAGCATCAGTCTGCGAAACTTCTCAAGCCTGGTAGGATTCTGCCCTACCAGCCAACTACGTTGTAGTTGGTGATCCACGACCAAAGACCAGTCATAGACCCCCACAGCCATTTCAGGCAACTGTTCGATATCTTCAGCGATTGCCGGCATCCGTTCCAAACGACGCCCCAGATCATAACCAAAATATCCGATTGCACCGCCACAAAATGGTAATCCTTCTATACCCTCCTGCAGAGGCCCCAATACCTCACGAAGCAGTTGAAAAGGGTCTTCTGTAGAGAGGCGTATATTACTGCTATTAGAGGTAATTCGGGTATGCTCTCCATGGGTGACCAATACACTGATTGGATCTGCGGAGAGGATATCGTAGCGTCCCTGTTGACTATAGGGTTGACAGCTATCCAGCATCGCAGCCCAGGGAAGATGGCCTATCGCCTCAAACAACTCAGCACTATCTTTCCTGTAGGGGAAATCGAGGGCCTGAATTTTCATATCGAACCCTCCATCGCAAGGCTGGCTACAGCGACTGCAGGAGCACAGTCGGCCACTTTGGTCTGAATCTCCTTTTCGCAGTTAAAGAGTGACTCTATACCCAGATATGGCCTGTTCAATCGACGACTGAGCTTCTCGATCAAAAAGCGCCCTGCTCCCGCTCCTATCAGAGGGGCTTTTGTGGACAGCCCCGGAGCAGAGAGGAGTCTTTCACCGGCATCATGTACCAATCGTAACTGCTTTTCAGCAATGAACTCGGAGACCATTCGCCAACCTGCAGTGTCGCTGGCAGCCATATCCAGACCTAGCATACGGGCCAACCGACGCGTACTTCCTTTACAACTCTTTTCACCACCATCTGCACTGGGCAGGAGGTCAGCGTCACTGGGCAGTTCGCCTGTAAGCCTATAGATATCAGCAGTGGTTGCGAAATGTTCTGCCATTAAACTAACCCACTCTCCTGCAAATGGGACTTTATCTGCTATTGCCATCAACGGTGTGCGAACAACACCGGTATAGATCATTGTCTGGTCAACCAGGCGCTGGTGATCAGAGAAACCCGAGACCATCACCCGCTTGTTGGCAAAGGGTATCAGGTCGGTGGTGGTACTGCCCATATCAATCAACAACCCCTCGGGTAATCGGCTGGCGGCCCATGATGCAGTGGCGAGCCAGTTCGCTGAAGCAACCTGGTTGGCACTCTCTTTGGCGCTCTGTAGATCCAGAAAACCAGATGCTCCACCAAAGATAACCATATTTGAAGAGGTAAAACGTTGACTCATTGTATCGATCAGAGCATTTACACCACTTTCACGGTCCGGAAACAGATCGACCAGCTCTCCCGTCATGGTAACCGCATGTCGCAAGCCGGCACTCTCTCCCACCTGTTTCAGAACTTCATCAATACTCGATTGGAGATTCTCCAATCCCTGCCAAAGTGGACAAGCTATCTGCATCACATCATCCACACCACCCTGCCCATTGACCAGGGCCGCTTTGGTATGCGCTCCACCGAGATCCCAACCTATTATTGCATTATGCCGCACCGGCAAACTCCAGATTCACATCCACTACGGACGAATTAAGCATATGTTCTGACAAACACTCTTTATCCTGCAACAGATCAAACACCAAAGCAGCAGGGTTGACTCCGGTAGACTCCTTAAGCCCGACATATGAGGTGGTCACTCTCGGATTGACCTCAAGCACCTGTAAGCCTTCAGCTGTATCGAGGATATCGATGCCAATGATACCCCACAAATCAGGTATTGCGGCCGCAACAGCCTTACCGAGGTTTCTAAAGCATTTTTTATCTTTCAGATGGCCATTTACCACGCAACCTAAAAGCATAAATCCATTGTCTGTCATTGCGATTCGTTGCTGATTGACACTCAGTAATAGCGTCTTACCACCGCCAACCAATAAGTTGATGCTGGTAGGAATGCCATGAATAAAGGGTTGAACCACATAGTTCCCTCCCACCGGCAGAAAATTGATCTGTTGACAGAGTTCATCTCGATCACGGCAGATTCTGATACCCTGGCAGCCAACACCATCATCCGGCTTTAGTACCCAACTGCCGATATGATCAGGCATGCCGTCTTCTAAGCGATAGGTGGGCACAACTGAGATACCCTCCTGTCTCAAACAGATAGAGGTCAACATTTTACTGGTTGTCATCTCTACTGCAGAAGGTGGACTGTTTAACAGTAATTTCCCCATGTTCACTACCGTCTCACTGATATGCAGCAGTACATTGGAGAACTCAGGTGCGATCGGCCAAACCGCATCTGCCAGCTCAAGACAGTCTATCCAAGCAGAAGTAAAATCCTCCATACTGCGCAACATGTGACATTTAACAGGCAAATCGAGCATGCCCAATCTGGCATCCCGTGTCACAAAGACCTCTAGGCCCTCAATCTCCACAAGATCTGAGATTAATGACTTAAGCATCATATCCCCCTCCTCCGCAAGAGAAGGTGGTAAAGGGCTGTCCAGTAATCCACCACCCGTAATATACTCAAAGACGAATACTTTCATGGTGAGCAATCCCTACTAATGAAGCTAATTCCAGTCATAGATTTGATGAATGGTGATGTTGTGACCGCAACCAGGGGGCAACGGCACGCTTATCTGCCGTCTGACACCCCACTCTGTTCGTCCAGTGAGCCCCGA
Source organism: Candidatus Thiodiazotropha sp. DIVDIV (assembly GCA_040506275.1). Classification (GTDB taxonomy): domain Bacteria; phylum Pseudomonadota; class Gammaproteobacteria; order Chromatiales; family Chromatiaceae; genus Thiodiazotropha. The sequence continues at coordinate 461,348 of JBEVXD010000002.1, read as the reverse complement.
GCGGTTCTTTCCGCACTGTTGCAGGTTTACTCCTTCGACACGGTATACATCGCTGATCTCAATGCTATTCAGGGAAATGGCTCCAATTTTGAAGTTATAGACAGACTCCAACATGATCATCGGGAAATCACCTTTTGGGTAGATAATGGAGTCACTGACCTGGCGAGACTTGCACAGATCGCCAGGCCGGTAATCGGGACTGAATCGGTTAACAGCATCGAACATATGAGTCATCTGGTCACCTCGTTTCCCACTCCAATACTCTCACTCGATTTCTTTGACGACAAATTCAAAGGCCCGGATGGCCTCGATTATCAGACGGAACTATGGCCGAAAGATGTTATCGTCATGACCCTGTCTCGGATCGGTTGTGCTAAAGGTGCTGACACCTCTAGGTTGGAACAATTTAAAAAACTATCACCGAAAGCTAATCTTTACGCTGCAGGTGGCATCAGAGATCGAAAAGATCTGGTGATGCTTAGCGCTCTCGGTATCGCTGGTGTGCTGCTCTCTACCGCCCTCCATCAAGGCACAATTGATAGTAGTGACATAAAAACTATTATCGATAGTTGAAAGTTAGCCTCTTGATTTACCGATAACTTCCAATGTCGGCATTTTCTCCTTGATCAGGTTCCGGCATGAAGACTCGCCCAGCCTCTCATCCAAAAAGTGAGTCATTAAACGATCACTTCCCTGCCGCTGAAAACGTTCTAAACTAGGACCTGTATAGTCGCACCATGACTGTGGTGTTTCGTACAGCGTCAGCTCTACCAGCCCAGGGAGGTACTCTATTAACTGCTCCCAGATATAGACACACAACATTTCTGTACTTGAGCGCCATGACAGCTCTGTAGCTGCATAGTTAAGGTTATGGTGATCAAATTTTTCAATCACCTGCTTATTTGCCACCCGTTTGAGATAACCGTAATCAACCACGCAGCCTGATACCGGGTCAATGCGATCTCTGACTTTGACATGCAGCAGGTATCTGCCACCGTGTAGATTGGAACACTTAGCTGGATGATCGGTAATAAAGTGTGCTGCATCAAAAACCAATTCTTTAGAAACGGTAACTTGTGGCGTGTTCTGATCAAATCTCTGCAGAACGCCAGGCATCTCTGTAATACTCTCTTTTACCAACTCCAATAGACGTTGCGTGTCGGAAATGGTCAAGGTACGTAGAAGCAAGCCATCGCTATGGTCAGCAGCATCAAGCTCTTTAAAATTGATACCACGTTGCGAAGCCTCTGCCATCACTGTCTTACCTGCTGCACGGCCAGGAAACTGAAGGAAAAGATAGCCACCCTGCAGTTCTCCGACATGAGCAATAAGAACAGCCAGACTCCATACGAAATCGGGGGGTGGTACTGGTGATAAATGAGCCTCAACAGTCTGGGACAGATAGACACTGGGGACTTTCAGTCTATTCAAAGAGACTACCCTGTGGGTTGTATCTGCATATCGATACTCCTGGCGGAACTGAAATCCATATTCACTCAGCCACTGAAGATTCCACAGCAGAAGATCCAATCGACGGATCTCACCAGGCACTAATGTGAATTCTCCTTCGGTGCGAAGCAATCCAGCCCATTTCAACCCTCTGAAGAGGGCTCGGGCATGTTCTGAAGGATAGGCTTGAGGTTGTGCGTATTCATCAAACCTGTCATCCAGATTAACCTGGTCACGTTCAATCAGAAGATCAAGTGGCAGGTGATGCCTGATCGCATATTCATGAAGTGTCAACGAACAACAGTTTAGTAAATGTTTGTTGTCGAGACGATCCAGTTCAGTACCACACTCGAGACATTGCATATTTCATCCTCCACAACCGAATTCAAATCGGCTGTAAAGATTATTGGTTTGAGTCGAGATGGTGACAATGACGGTATATATTTAGCCCGTGCAACTGATACAAACCACCTCTTTTAGATAACTAAGCACATGCCCGGAAATACTATTCCGGGCATGGCCACATTACATCCTTATGCTAAAACGATTGCTCAGGCACTAGTCATGAGCAGCAAATGGATGGGATGCTGAACCTTTCTGTGCAACAACATCACTGGCAGCAGGTTCTCCACTTACAGCACGCTTGATAGACTCTTTAGTTGCCTGGTAGTTGTAATCCTGAATCTTTGTATCATCCTCAGCTTCCCAGTGGATGAACACACCGACACAGATGAAGAGATCATCAGCTTCATCAGCTGGGATGGTGCCATCTTCAACACAATCAGCAACAGCCATTGCAACACCACGTTGCGCAGGACCAAACATCTGCACAGCCTGCTTTGCACCCTTGATGGTTACTTTATTGAACATCATGGTGTTGGGTTTACAAGCCAGATTGGGAGCAACCACTGCAAGCAGTGCTGTAAAACCATCTTTATTGTTGACCAAACCGTTACAGAAAGCTGTCTCGACAGCTGATCCTCTTGGACCAATCAGAAGATCGATATGTGCAACCTCGTTGCCATCTCCGACCAGCGATTCTCCGACCATAGTTCTATTGATAACTGACATTCAGTTTCTCCTTACTTTTTTATTGAGATTTAACTTCGTATCCCCACCTCGTTTGGGCGGGAATCGCGGACACGGGTAGATCCCGTATTATGTTCAAACACAGTAGAAAGCGACTCCAGATGCGCTATGAATAGCGTTGCTACAGTCAAATCTGCCGAGGTACCAGGATTGATACCTTTACGTTTGAATTCGTGGTCTGTTTGTAACAGACGTAAATGGTAATGTTCAGGTGTGCTTGCACGGGACAGCTCTTGTTCCAGTTTCGCCACATGGAGACTAATCACAGTCGCCCTATAAAGCCCATGCTTACGTTGAATATGTGTATCAGGAAAGCGTGCTAATAAACTAAGAAACAGACCGGTTATAACCCACTCTCTACTTTGCCAACGCTGTTCGTATTCACGAAACCGTGGAAGAGCGAAATCGAATAGATTTGCATAACCGGTTGCATATTGACGTGCAATCGTATCTCTATTTGATGCATGTTCCATCACTTCGAGCAGATGACCTGTTGGTGCTTCAAAAACGTCATGCTTATCCGACTGTCCGAGTCCTCCTGGAGCAGCCAATCGAATCGCACGAAACAGCCAATCCATATCATCTGCATTGGTCTGAGAAAGAACCTTGCACAACCTGTCACGCAACTTACTTTTGCTGCTGTCTTTATCAAGCATCGCTTGAACCAGTGGAGCACACAGCATCAGAATTCCAAGATTGGTATTACAACCCACAGCACTTTTTGTAGCTTCTACTGCTCGATAGATACGCTCACCCAATCCCAAGTCAGGGTCAGTCAATGGTTCAGCGCTGACGTTGGCACTATGTGTAAAATCCTCCAGGGTCATACCGTGTCCATCTGCATAACGATGGACATTCCCCGGTTTAAGGGCATCAAGCTCACTCAAGCAGGATTGATGATAGGCCACTTCGATCTGTTGCCTTAGGTCACCACCCTCTATCAGGAACTCTGTCACCAGACCACCTCCGTCAATTGTTTGCTTTGACAACAACCTAGAAAGTCTTCAACCAATAGATCAGTTACATCCTGTGGCGTAACCTGTTGCAGCCCTTTCCAGGCAGGAATGCTGTTGACTTCCAAAACGTAGGGCTGATCTCTACCGTCGCGTAGAATATCAATACCGGCATAGCTCATGTCCAAGGCATCGGCAGCAGCTTCTGCAAGCTCTTTAAGTTCCTTATCCAGAACTGCTGCATGACAACGTGCTCCTTGAGCTACATTACTGATCCATCCTTTCCCACGACGAAGCATCGCTGCAACTGCTTTGCCGTTAATGACGAAGACACGCCAATCGTGGACATCTTCTCTACCGGTTGAGATATAACGCTGTAGATAGTAGATACCGTTATAAGATTCAGAATCGGGGATCTCTTCAAAGTTGCTGATTCTGATGAGTCCGTTCCCTTGGGAGCCGAACAATGGTTTGAGTACCAGTTCATGACCAGCCTCGAACTCTTTCATCACAACCTTCTGCAGATCTTGTCCATCTTCCAGAACCCAGGTTGGTGGAGTTGGTACACCTGCAGTATGCAGCAGAAAGCTGGTCATGCTTTTATCTACACTGCGCTCGATTGCACGTGCGTCGTTATAGACACACACACCAAGATGCTTGAGGGCATGCAGAATATCCAGATAGTGAACAACCTGCTCAAGTGTTCCGCCAGGAACCCCCCTCACAAATACCCCGTCAGGGAGTGTTTCGAAGCCTGGAATCAGCAAACCATGGCTACTTCTATCGTCACCGATGCTAAACCCGCACGTTTGCAAAGAGACGAATTCACTGGTGTATCCATGAGCCTTGAAAGAGTCACGCAAACGTGCCCCATGCCAACCTGGATCATCGGTAAAAATAGCAATACGATTACTCATGGCGCTATACCGAAAGATGCTGTGAGCAGGGTGTTATCCAGTTTACCCCCCGCATAACTGTTTCCACTGTCCAGCGCACTAACCACTACTCTGGCTGGGCTGAACAACATCGGGTCTATTTTGAAAAAATCATATTCGTATGCTTTGAATACTTCTGCGAATGGCCGTCCGTAGTCCCGTGAAGCGCTGCTGGGCAGATCATTAGCCAGTTTTTTGGCTGCGTCACTCTCTCCGCTGACGAATAGTTGCACCAGACCGGCAAACAGAATTGCATCGTTGGTACGCCCCATCGCGTTGAGAAAATCTGGCGCAGGAGGCGGTATTGGTGCACTACCAAAACCGTCTTGTATCGAGTTCAAGTCAAATCCCAATTCATGGGCTTTATGCATTGCAACTTCAAGAACTCTGGCAACGATTTGTACAGTACCGGCTAGACTGCTGGTAGGTGTCAGAATCAATGTCAGCTCCGCCACATCTATTCCGCAATCACGCGCGATTTTTTCGCATAGAGGCAGCGGCGGAAAACGATCAACTTCAAGTACCAGACAGGTGGAATCCGCCTTGTCCCGATAACTCATCTCTTTTAACAGAGGCTCTTTGTTTGCCAGTACACGACCGGGTCCTGAACCCAGCGCGTTAAATCCTTTTTGTCCCTCTTCTTTGTGAGACAGACTCCAACCTGCGTATTGACTACCCAGGCAAGCAAGCACTGGATTGGTTGTCTGTACATGAACAGAGAGAGGCCAACCTGCCACCGGTCCGTTGCCACTTAAACTGACACTGCCTAAACCGCCAAGGCAGATCTCAGCTATCCTGCGTCCAGCTTCCAATGAGCCAGGCATATTGATCCCTGCGTCAACTACGACACAGCCATTTTCCAGACGTTCAACACCAATTCTTAATTGGGCAGCATCGGCACATAGAGATTCCACCAGGGGTTGAGTCAAGGCATTGATACTGGGCATGTTCATACCACCACCTTGCGTTGCATCGACTCACTCACGAAAAGACCGAACATTTGTAGAATATCTTCCTGGTAGTTTTGTAAAACGGTTTCGACCATATCCGCATTGATACCTGTGCCATGCAGACTGCATAGAGGTTGCCCCTCTGCGATTCTCGATCCATCTGCTGGACGATCTTTCACCCAATCAGGCCAGTTCATTGATAATGGAATTTGTAGTGTTCTCGGCGCATAGACAATCTGGTGACCATGTACGACTGCCTCGGTCACTATAGGCATAACAGGCAGTTCACCCTGGCATGCTCGGACATGATGATTAATCCAACCGTCTGTCAATAAATGTTCATACAACTCCAGCGTGGCGGACGGCCTTGGATTAAGATCAATCAGGTAGACATCATCCTCATTGAGTATGAAGTCAAAGCTGTTTACACCCCGTAACCCCAACTCGAAAACCAGCTTTTCCACGATATTGTCAAGCTGATTTCGCTGAATCCCATTAAGTGAAGCCTGACCTGTGGCACCGGTATAAAGAAAAGGTGCAGGCGGTTTGGCAGAATTCATTCCTAGTCTGTTATAACCAATGGTTCTATGGCGTTTGCCATCTGCAATAAAAACAACTGACATCACCTGCCCTGGTAAATGCTTTTGGTAATAACATTTGGAGTCCGCTGCTGAGTGCTGAGAATTAAAATAGGCTACCCCCTGGCCACCACAGCTGCTGGTTCGTTTTATGAGCCAGCTATTTGCATCAGCTGAATATGGTGGGGTAAAGCTAACTTCCGGGTAAGGGATTCTCAACCTGTTAAGCAAGGAGAAAAAACGACGGGGTTTTCCGATTATCTCAAAAACATCAGGATCATTGCCGTAAAGATGAAAAACATTCGATAGTCGCTTCAGTAGTAAAGATGATTCTTCCAATCCTGCACCAAATATCACACCACTGATATCCTCAGGGGCATGAGACGTAATTTCATCCACAAACATATCCATATCTTGTCGCAGGAATCCTTGGCTGATCGCCCAGCAATCGGCAATAGCCAAAGTGTCTTGATCACAGAAACCGTCAAGCACAGTGACCCGATAACCACCGCGAACTGCGGACTCCGCTATTGCTCGGCCGCTGTTAGCCAGAATCAATAACTCTTTGTGCTCAGCTGACATAGTTTCTTGCCACCTCAAAGGCACTGTTAAAATCAAGGAATTCGGGACTACCGCTTTCAAACATTTGTTTCAATAATCTGTGTTGGGTCTGGTACTTCACATTGCCGACTGCCAACGCGCCGATACCTACTGCACCACTAGGTGAATCGGCTATTGCCACGCCATCATCCATAACCCCTACTCCTTCAATACCTTCAGGAGGTACCGCATTCACATCGCAGGCAACCTTCAGTCGCACAGCTTTTTGCAAGTGGCTCTTATTCAGCACCTGGACACCCGCTTTGGCTGCGTTGAAAACCACATCGGCCTGGCTGGCAAGATCAATGATTGTTTCGTCGTTGCTCGCCTGAGCAGCTGACATTGTTGATCCGTATCGTTGATTACATAGCGAAACTAATGCTTCAGCTTTATCGACAGATTCATGACTGATGATCACTGCCTCTGCACCTGCATTGGAGGCCAACATTGCCGCCGTGGAACCGACAGGCCCGGTACCACCAAACACCATCACACGCTTTCCCTTCAATCCTTTGCTATCAATCTTTTTAAGTTCTCTTTCGACAGATGCGACCATTCCGGCAGCCGTTGTGAAGGCACCACTGGGATCTGCAAACAGGGATACTTCGAAGGGTGGCACCATGGACTGCTTTGCCTTGTGCATCATTTCCATCGCAACATGTGCATCCCGACCGCCAATGAATATGCCTGTCCGCTTAACGCCTTTGGGCCCACGAGAGAAGATCGCGTCTTGAACCAGATCCTGTACTTCATCCAGAGTCACATTGATGTAGGGTGTACAGCCTGTCCAGCCGGCGTCGTACGCCATATTGACGTCAAAAGGGCTGAGGTTCTTGACTGCGGTCAGCATATGCAGCAAATAAGGTCTTTCCATCAACGGGCTCGCTTGTTGTTAATAAGTCTTGTGGGTTGTTGTAACAGGGTGACATCTGCTCCTTGGTTGCGAGCTGCAACCTGCTGGCAGCGGAATGATGAGAACTCACCAAAATGGTGTTTCAGCGATTGCTCCAGCTGATCGGCCTGGTCTCTATCTTCGAGCAACACAAATCCGGTCGGCCCCCATGAGCTCTGACCAATTCCTCTAAATCCCTGCTCTGAAATCCACTCCAATGCAGCAGAGATCACCGGACTGGTGAAACGACCACCCTGGGCTGGGGCAAAATGGTCACCGACCACCTGCTGAACCTTTCCAATCGCTTTTGAAAATGGTGCGAGCTGGGCTTCCATGACACCAGGAATCACCTGCATCATGACCAGTCGACAAAGCTCTGCGGCAGATTGTTCAGGGAATTCCGGCAAATCTGAAAATGCTGTTAACTCAGCTTCACCATGTAATCCTTGACCACGAGTATCAAACAGCAGTAAAGCTCGCCATGCTTTAGGGAAATTGAGTCTGACTGCAACCGGGGGGACAGCATCCATCTCACCGCGTCCGCAATCAAGTATGAAGCCACCCTGCTCAAATGCGCCTATTCCTATTCCTGAGCGAACACCTCGGTCCATACACCGAGCGATATCTTTACTATCACTATCACCACCATATAAGCGTTCAATAGCAGTACCTACAGCCAACGCCATCTGGGTTCCTGATCCCAGGCCTACATGGTCTGGAATCGCTTGCATCAATTTGATATCGACACCACCTTTCAGACCCCGTGCTTCAAGGTATCTCCTTGCATATTTGATTGCTCGCGCCTCTCCTGGCCCACTGGCATTGATTTCTGCTGATTTTACAGCCCTTAAACGAGTGGCCAGCGTGTCAATGGTCAAGCCTATGCTGCCAAACCTTCTACCCAGACCACCATGCAGATCGAGAAACCCCAGATGCAGGCGCGCGGGTGCGTCAACTTCCACCAGGAGTCCTTCATTTTTTGATCTGGTCGGGTATATCATTCGGTCGCCTTCATTAATTATCATTATCAATTCCCTTCCTGCAATTTGCATGCCTGCCATCCTGAAAGCTATAAACTGTCACCACTAACCCTCTATCATTCAAATTTGTATTACGCCAAACCCTCTGTTGTTCACGATACTTTGAGTTCGAGATTGAAAAGTACCAGTCACATTTAACTGATCAGCCGTGGGTAATGAATAACAAGCTATTGGCAGTACCTGGGACAGGTAGTGCTGTGTATCAAGAATAGAAACAGTACACTCAGCGCTCAAGATCACTAAGAAGCCATCCCTTGCTCAATGAGCCGTTATTATTTGAAAAACGTAAAGTAAACAGGCAGCACGATACGTGTTTAATTACTATATTGGCATTCAATTGAATGCACCTGACTTGAATCAATGTGTCACATGCCATGCCCCAGCATTAAACAGTTGAACATTTCTCCTTAATGTGCAGCCTGAAAAACATTGGATTTTGTCCAGTTAGCTTATGAACAGATATAAAACATACACTTAGGTGTCGCACTCATTAACGAGCTTATAGTTATAAAAAACGGACACAAGGTTATTGATAGCGAAGTTCAGAGACTCTTCAACAACACGAGCTGTTTTATAATGTGGCACAGTTTCTGCAGTATTGTACCGATTATCCACCCTATCCCCCGACAGGATCATTAACACCACATGTGGAATAACACAATACAACAAACTACAAATTCAGTGACCTGCCCAGGTTGTGGATTGAGTTGCGATGATCTGCAGGTCACGTTAGATGAAGGTCAATTGAAGTCGATAAAGAATGGTTGTGTAAAAGCACGTAATTTTTACGATGCAGCGCTCAATAATACTGACCCAACACCCATCATCGAAGGTACTGCAGGTACAATGGATGAAGCGTTGTCATTGGGCGCCCGTTTGATACAGCAATCGGTCTCTCCACTGTTCTCGGGCTTAGCAACTGATGTCAATGGCATGCGCAGCATACTGAATCTAGCCGACTATTGTGGTGCCACTCTGGATCATCTCAATGGTGATGCCATGTTCAGGAATCTTCGGGTGGTACAGGACAACGGTTGGTTCACCACAACCTTTTCAGAAGTACGCAACCGAGCAGACTTAGTGCTTTTAGTGGGCAAGCAGTGTACCGAGCGCTTTCCACGCCTCGTCGAACGTGTATTGCATCCTCAGGAGTCACTTTTCACCGAAGCAGGTCAACGAAAGATTGTTTTACTGGGCCCATGGCAGGATCAGGAGATACCTGGGGAATTGGCCTCTCTGAATCCAAATGTAATACCAACTGAGATCGAATCTTTATCAGATATCGTAAGTCTGTTACGCGGTCTTATAGCCGGTAAGCCGGTCAAATTAGGGCCCCAGGGTGATTCATTGAGCGAACTGGCCGAACAGTTGAAGCAGGCCAAATACAGTGTCATCTGTTGGAGTGCTGCAGAACTCGATATGCCCCATGCAGAGTTGGTCGTGCAAGGCTTGGCGGAACTGGCAAAAGCGCTCAATGAAAAAACCCGTAGTGCTGCCCTCCCCCTTGCAGGAACAGAAGCGGATATCACCACCAATCAGGTCTGTACCTGGCAACTTGGCTATCCGCTGCGTAGCAAGCTGCAACGAGGTTATCCGGAACATGATCCACGCCTTAACCGTTGGCAGGATCTGATTAGCCGTGGTGAGAGTGACCTCCTGATCTGGGTCTCATCTCTCTCATCTCAGGCGCTACCTCCGGCCTGTGAAACACCAACCATAGTATTGGGACATGCCGGTATGAAATTTGAGAAACCACCCACCCTCTTCATCCCTGTCGGAGTACCGGGGATTGACCATCATGGTCACTGGTATCGGAGTGATTCAGTCTGTCCACTGCCACTTGGAAAGTTAAGGGATAGTGATTTGCCTTCAGTCGCCAGTGTTATGGGCCAGCTATTAGAAAGGGTGCAACTGAACAACGCCGAATCAGAGGAGTCAAGTGCATGTTGATTAAGCTTGCAGGCGCTAGAGTCTACGATCCGGCTAACAATATAGAAGGTGAAATCAGGGATATCTACATTCGTGATGGCTTGATTGCCCCACCACCAGAGGGTGATGAGGCGGTACATAAAACCTACTCTCTTGAGGGTAAGATTGTGATGGCCGGCGCTATTGATCTGCATACCCATATCGGTGGTGGCAAAGTCAATATCGCCCGTACCATGCTGCCTGAAGATCAGCGTGGCACAGAAAGACTGAGAACCGATCTGACCCGTTCTGGGGGTGGACACGCCGCGCCTTCAACCCTTTCAGCAGGCTATCGATATGCTGAAATGGGGTACACCAGCTGCTTTGAACCGGCAATTCTGCCAGTGAATGCAAGACAGGCGCACATGGAGATGGCTGATACTCCAATGATCGACACCGGTGGCTATGCGATGCTCGGTAATGACGACCTGTTGCTGCAACTGATGGCTGATGGTGCCGAACAACAGACGATCAATGACTATGTGGCGTGGACTTTGAAGGCCTCACAGTGCATCGGCATAAAAGTGGTTAATCCCGGAGGCATCAATGCATTCAAGTTCAATCAACGAAGCCTCGATGTAGACGAACTGCACCCCCATTACCAGATCACCCCACGGGATATTGTTCGCACCCTTAGTCGTGCTCTGAATGAACTGGCAGTACCACATCCCCTGCATGTTCATGCCAGTAATCTTGGTGTACCTGGAAACTATCTCTCTACATTAGCCACCATGGATGCTGCAGAGGGATTTCCAATTCACCTGACCCACATCCAATTCAACAGTTACGGTACCGAGGGAGATAAGAAATTCTCTTCTGCCGCCGCAGAGATTGCTGAAGCAGTCAACAGCCAGCGGAATATCTCCATCGATGTCGGACAGGTGATGTTTGGCCAGACAGTCACTGTTTCAGGGGACTCCATGGCTCAACATGCCAACCATAGCCATGCCCATCCCAATAAATGGACCTGCATGGATATAGAATGTGATGCGGGTTGCGGGGTGGTACCTTTTCGTTATCGGGACAAAAACTTTGTCAACGCCTTGCAGTGGGCAATAGGTCTTGAGTTGTTTCTAATGGTTGACGATCCATGGCGAATCTTTCTCACAACGGACCATCCGAATGGTGCCCCTTTTACCAGTTACCCCCATCTGATCAGACTATTGATGGATAGAAGTTTTCGTAATGATCTTCTGGCACAGATCAATCCCGAGGCAGCAACCGCCAGTCGTCTGAAGAGTATGGACCGGGAGTATTCGCTGTATGAAATCGCAATCATGACCCGCGCAGCACCAGCAAGGATTCTGGGCTTGAAAGACCGTGGACATCTAGCACCTGGTGCCCTTGCAGATATCACTGTCTATCACACCAACAGTAATCCTGAGCAGATGTTCGAACGTCCCATGCTGGTTTTCAAACGAGGTCAGGTAATTGTTGAGGAGGGCCGGATCACTGCACCCGTCTCAGGAACCACCCAGGTGGTACGACCAGAGTTTGACCGAAGTATCGAGAAGGTGATCGGGCGCTGGTTTGAACGTTACCACAGTATAGATATGCAGAATTTTATGATTTCAGACGATGAGATGGCTGAAGGTATTGGCAGTCCGGTCAATATTCACCCCTGTATGGAAAGCCGAGCATGATCATAAACGGCACAGAAATCGAAGATACTTTTGCCGAAGCCTTCGGCATGAGTGCAACCCGGGTCATCATCACCGCCATCAACCCCCGCTGGGCACGTATCGCCGGTGAAACAATGACCGGTTTTGCCACATCGGTGATTGGTTGCGGCGTTGAAGCAGGTATCGAAACGGAACTGGAACCGGATGAAACCCCGGATGGCCGACCGGGGGTTAGTGTTCTGCTGTTCGGTATGTCTGGTAAAGCCCTCGCAAAGCAGTTGGAAAATAGAGTCGGTCAATGTGTACTGACCTGTCCAACCACTGCGATATTTTCAGGAATGCAGGGGGAAAAACAGATTCCTCTAGGTAAGAATTTACGCTTTTTCGGTGATGGTTATCAGATATCCAAACAGATTGGCGGCTCCCGCTATTGGCGTGTACCGGTGATGGATGGCGAGTTTCTATGTGAAGAGAGTGTTGCCAGGGTACCGGCGGTCGGCGGCGGTAACTTCCTGGTCCTGGCCAAGACCCAGCAGCAGGCTTTAACTGCTTGTGAAAAGGCCATACAAGCAATGAGCATTATTCCAAATATCATCATGCCCTTTCCTGGCGGTATCGTTCGTTCAGGTTCGAAAGTCGGCTCAAAATACAAATCTCTGATGGCCTCAACCAATGAGGCCTACTGCCCTACCCTGAGAGGCCTGGTCAAATCCAATCTTGATGATGAGATAGGTTCAGTGATGGAGATTGTTATAAACGGCTTAACCGATGCCGATGTCATGCTCGCTACTCGTACCGGTATCACTGCAATCTGCGAGCTGGGCGCAGAGGCGGGCATTAAACGAATTTCAGCGGGTAATTACGGGGGTAAATTGGGTCAATTTCACTTCCACTTACGGGAGGTGATGGCATGAGCGGTCTAACCCTGAGACTAAAGAATCCACTCTCACAACGAATCGACATGAGCTCGTTCACACCAGAACTGCTCTCTGGTAAATCAACAGATGAAATAGCCCGCACACCTGTATGGCTCGGCAACCGACAGGTAGAAACTGGAGAGCTGTTTGAGATCAAAGGCACAGCATCGGAACAGATAATCATTCAGTCGGAGAGTGACCGGCTTGATCGTATTGGTGCAGATATGACCAGTGGTAAAGTCATCGTTGAAGGTAATACTGGCGCTTATTTGGGCAGCGCCATGAAAAACGCTCAGATCCATGTAAGCGGAGACGCTGGGATTTCCGCTGGTTGCGCCATGAAGTCTGGCCGACTGACCATTGAGGGCAATGCAGGAGATTTTCTCGGCGGTGCCCTAACTGGAGAACGTCAGGGCATGCGAGGTGGATCTATTATTGTAAAAGGTAATGCAGGTGACCGTGCTGGTGACCTCATGCGCAGAGGTACAATCCTGATAGGTGGTAATAGTGGTGACTATTGCGCATCAAGAATGGTTGCTGGAACAATAATCGTAGCAGGTAAAAGTGGAAAACAGACTGGCCTGGCGATGCGCCGCGGTACGCTGATAACTGGGAATGATCCGGTATCCTTACCAGCCACATTCAACGACAACGGTCAGCACACGCTCAGTTTTCTTGCCTTGCTCAGCCAAAACATCCCTTCGGATTCAGGATTCGAGAATCTCATAGCAAAGGGAACAAGAGTACAACGTTGGCTCGGTGACCTAAGTTGTGATGGTAAGGGCGAGATACTCATCTGGTGCTCGTAGATATCAGGTTATCGTGTACATATCATTAACCCGGCATAAAACATTTGATCCATTCTCCCCCTTCATTCAGGGATGTATCAACAAGCTACCCGGTGTAATTCTTCGTCTTTGATTCAACTGTCCCTTTTGTGGCACACCCATCGCTCAACAATATCCCAAATTCATAGGCGCATCGGGAAAAATTCCCAGCCATTTTCTGCCATATTGAGTGTCATACCCTCATACAGGGTAAAAAACCTGTATAAACGAACCATTTCAAGTAAAAGGCACAACTATTGCTATGAGGTGGGTACGCTGTCGTAAACTGATAGCGAAGTTACAACAGAGTTAATTAGCTAAAAAGCACTACAAATTGAGGAGTGATGTCACATGAAATGGTCTACACCTTCCTATGAAGATCTACGTTTCGGTTTTGAAATTAATCTCTATATCAATAACCGCTAGCAGGTCAATAGTGTTACCACCTGAATTGCAGGTGGTAACAAACATAATAATGAATATTTATGCTAATACACATTCTAGGTTCCGGTGCGGGTGGTGGCTTTCCTCAGTGGAACTGTAACTGCTCCAACTGCCAAGGTGTTCGAGCAGGCACAATCAAAGCAACACCGCGTACGCAATCTTCCATTGCCATCAGCGCGAATGGTTCGGACTGGGTACTGTTCAATGCTTCACCAGACATTCGGGCGCAACTCGATTCCTTTCCCACTCTACAACCTGGTAGATCGATACGGGATACTGCAATCCGTGCCATTCTGTTGGTCGATGCGCAGATTGATCACACCACTGGGCTTTTACTGTTGCGTGAACATACTGAGCCTTGGGACATCTATTGCACACAAGCGGTACACGATGATTTAACCACCGGCTATCCGATATTCAACATCCTCGGTCATTTCAGGGGTGTTAACTGGCACGAAGTTAATACAGATGAATCTACTTTTACCATTCCAGGTATCGATGGTCTGGTATTCACTGCGGTTCCGCTGAAGAGTGAAGCTCCGCCCTACTCACCCCATCGTCACAATACTGTACCTGGGGATAACATCGGTATAAGGGTGCAAAACATAGAAAGCGGTCAGAACCTCTTTTATGCTCCTGGCCTTGGTTCTATGGAATCCCATATTCTGCCCTATATGCAAGATGCTGACTGCGTATTGGTCGACGGTACCCTCTGGACAGACAATGAGATGGTCCAGGCTGGTATCAGTAAAAAGCTGGGGAGTGAAATGGGACATCTTGACCAGTCAGGTGACGGGGGCATCATGGATATTTTGGGTAGTTTGACCAAGCCCAGAAAAATACTTATTCATATAAATAATACTAACCCGATCCTCGTGGACGATTCATCTGAACGCCTGGCGTTGACTGAAGCCGGTATTGAAGTGTCCCACGATGGCATGCAGATAGAACTATAGACGAGAAGATTTATGACCCCTAATCCACACGCCCCTTGGTCAAAAGAAGAATTTGAGAAAAAACTCAGAGAAAAAGAGAAGTACTACCATATCAATCATGAGTTCCATCTGCTGATGAATAGTGGAAAGCTTGAAAAACCAGCTATCCAGGGCTGGGTCGCCAACCGCTTCTACTACCAGGTCATCATTCCGGTTAAGGATGCAGCTATCATGGCTAACTGTCCTGATCGGGATGTACGCCGTCACTGGATACAACGTATTATCGACCATGATGGGACTCAGGGTGATGAAGGCGGTATCGAGGCATGGCTGTTACTCGGTGAAGCAGTAGGTTTATCAAGAGAGGATTTACTGACTCATAAACATCTACTGCCAGGTGTTAAGTTTGCCATCGACGCCTACGTCAATTTTGCTCGTCAGCAACCTTGGGAAATAGCAGCAAGTTCATCACTTACTGAACTGTTTGCACCAACCATCCATCAGAACCGTCTCGATAACTGGCCCAAGTACTATCCCTGGATCGATGAACGCGGATACCACTATTTCCGTAAACGTCTGACCGAGGCCCGACGAGATGTAAAGTATGGGTTGGATATCACTTTGAATTACTACAAGAGCCGAGAGCAACAAGAAAAAATGTTAGAGGTACTTCAGTTTAAACTCGACATTCTCTGGACCATGCTCGATTGCATGTGGATGGCATATGTTGAAAACAAACCGCCTTACCACAACATACCGGCGTGAGCTATGAGCAATCATTTTAAAGCAGAAGATATTCCCCAGATTGCACCCACTTTTCGTCTTCAGTGGGAAGAGGCGCAAGGTTGTCATGTAATTCTCTATCCCGAGGGCATGGTCAAACTAAATCCAGCAGCAGGGGAGATTCTCAAACGATGCGACGGTGAAACCAGCGTCGCCCTGATATTAAATGATCTAAAATCGACATTCCCCGATACGGACCTGGAGGGTGATGTCTACCAATTTCTGGATACCGCATATGACAACCAATGGATCCGACACAAACCCGCCTAAACCACTCTGGTTATTGGCGGAGTTGACCTATAAATGCCCTTTGCAGTGCCCCTACTGCTCCAATCCACTCGATATCGCACGATATAAAGACGAATTGACTACCGAGGAGTGGATCAGGGTTTTCCGTGAGGCACGAGAGATGGGAGCAGTTCAGCTCGGATTTTCTGGAGGTGAAGCATTAGTCCGTAAAGACCTGGAGATATTGATCGCTGAAGCTCATCAAATGGGTTACTACACCAATCTGCTCACCTCAGGCGTCGGCATGGATGAGGCTCGCATTAAAGGCTTCAAAGAGGCTGGATTGGATCATATCCAGGTCAGTTTTCAAGCCAGTAGTGAAGAGCTGAACAACTTCATTGCCGGGAATAACTCCTTTGAGCACAAATTAGAAATGGCCCGACTGGTAAAGAAGTATGATTACCCGATGGTGCTCTGTTTTGTCCTTCATCGTCACAATGAAGACCAGGTGGAACAGATTCTAGAAATGTCCTACGCATTGGAAGCAGATTATGTTGAGCTGGCCACCACTCAATACTATGGCTGGGCGCTACACAATCGTGAGCAGTTACTACCGACTCAAAAGCAAGTCGAAGCCGCAGAGGCAGTTGCTCATCGCTACCAGGAAAAATACAAGGGTAAGATGCGCATCTTCTATGTAGTCCCCGATTACCATGAAGCGCGGCCTAAAGCCTGCATGAATGGATGGGGAGCGGTATTCCTTACCATCGCACCTGATGGCACTGCTCTCCCGTGCCATGCAGCCAGTGAGCTACCAGGACTTACATTTCCCAATGTACGTGACCACAGTGTTGACTGGATATGGAATGAATCATCGGATTTCAATAAATTCAGAGGCTTTGGATGGATGAAAGAGCCTTGCCAAAGCTGTTCTGAAAAAGAGAAGGATTTTGGCGGCTGTCGTTGCCAGGCCTATCTGCTGACTGGTGATGCAACCAATGCCGATCCGGTTTGCAGTAAATCCCCTCATCATGAGCAGATGATTCAGATGGTGGATCATGCAAATAATAAAAAAGATACTGGTGCGGTTCCCTTGGTTTTTCGCAATATGCGTAATTCAAAAAAGCTGACCTCTGACAAATGGCCTGAAGCCGGCAGCCAGCAAAAAGAGGATATTCAAGTTTGACAGGAAATATTTAAACGTTTCAGAAGTTTTGAAATTCGAAAATAGCGGCAGTCCTGATATCAATCTATCCGGCCAATGGGGAAATATTTATCATGGTTAAAGATCAGATCCAGCAGATTTTAATGTCGCTCTGAACCGATCTGTCTCTTCAACCAGTGCAGATATCATTGCCGGTTCCTCGATGAGATGGCCTGCCTGGCCTAACTGGATAAATCGTGAATCTGGAATTGCCTGGTGCAGTAGCCAAGCCGACTCCATGGTACAGGTTAAATCGAAATTACCATGCACAATTGAAACGGGTATTGAAGGTAGTGAATCTATTCGATAAAGCAGCTCATTTTCATCGATGAAGTAACGGTGATAAGCGTAGTGAGTTTCGATCTTCACCTTTGCCAGCAAACGCTCCCGCTGAACATTTTTTTCAGTTGCCCTCTCCGGGCTACTCTCTTTAGTTCTGGCTATATGCCAATGAACCATATGATTACCCCAAGCAGACCAGCTACGGGCAGCCTGGAGCGATATATTTTCATCATCACCATGAACAGCTCTATAATACCAGCCAATTAAATCAGCTGATGTTCTACAGTTGGGTATATTTCTCGATAGTCTATTCCAGGCTTCAGGAAAAAGGCGTTTGAGCCCAAAGAAAAACCACTCAATATCAGATTCTCTCGCTAAAAATGTTCCTCTCAGGATCATTCCGGATATTCTGGCAGGATAAGCTAATGCATATGCCAAACTTAAGGTTGCTCCCCAAGAGCCACCGAAAAGCAGCCAGTTCGTAATCTCCAGATGCTCTCGAATTGCCTCAATATCAGATACGAGATCCTGAGTCGTGTTGTTTGATGTCTCACCAATTGGTTGAGATCTCCCGGAACCACGCTGATCGAATAAAATAACTCTATACGTTGCCGGATCAAAAAAGCGTCGATGATCTGGAGAACAGCCCGAACCAGGGCCTCCATGAAGAAATATCACTGGAACTCCCTCTTTATTGCCACACTCCTCGACATACAGCTGGTGCTTGCCAACTGATAGGTAGTGAGCCATATAGGGCTCACAAGATGCATACAGTGATCTCATCTTAGATCGAACTCAGGTTAGAAATAATTAGATGCTGCACAACTAGCCATTAGATGTATAAGTAGCAGCAATCGGATGCTGTAAGGGAACATTGATTTTCATTTGGATCACTCAAGCCGGTATGAAATAAAGTGTCCCAGCTGTGACACACACCTAATTTCCACACCGAAAAAAATGAATCACATGATTTTTGCAGAGTAGAGACTTTCTTATACATATGCTTTTTCTGATAGACACTAACAATACAAGTATCTGAGTATTTAGGTGTAAAGACAACAAACTTTAGTATTAAAAGCTAATAATCTAATAAGCATTTAAAAGATTGATTTTTAAAAGGAGCACCGATTGGAAATAGCACTCATACAAATAACTAAGATCTTTATCATTCCCTGTCGATTGCACCTAACATAATTTTCATATTTTAAAACAGCATGTTAGGTAACAACCACAAAACATTAATATTTTTCAATTTATTAATATTGTGATTTAAATCCATGCTTAAATTTATACTTTGAAAAAAACTATATTCTAAACTTCAGTCGTTCACGCATGTCATATATTTCTGTAATTGATAACTTCTGGTCCCATCGCTAATTTCTGGTTTTTTTATTTGGCACACTAGTTGCTCCTTTCATTTTGTCGCGAAATAAGACTACCTGCATTTATGCGACAGAACATATTCATATACCAAAATAGGAGAGTTCTTTGATAGCGAAGGAGAAGCTATTACGAGTATTTCGATTCACCATAGGCAGGATGCCGGATTTTCGAATCGTTAGTTTTCCCATGTTGAGCAGGTAGTCCCACTAATGAAAAAGACCCGAGGATTTAAACTATGGTAAAAGCAAAACGCAAAGTTTTGGCGATATGCTTCACTGCCTCTGCCATGCTAGCTGCTGCAGGTGGTGTTACAGCGAATTCAGAACTTCTGAAGATGCAAAAGAATGCTGATGACTGGGTAATGCCGAATGGTGACTATGGTAGTACCCGTTACAGTGAACTAAACCAGATCAATGCAAAAAATGTTAAAGACTTGAAAGTTGAATGGACTTTCTCAACTGGTGTTCTTCGTGGCCATGAGGGTGGCCCTTTGGTAATGGGAGATGTGATGTACATTCACACGCCATTTCCAAACAAGGTCTTCGCTCTAGATCTTAATGATGACGGTAGAATCATCTGGAGATATGAACCACGTCAGGATACCAGTGTAATCCCTGTTATGTGTTGTGACACTGTCAACCGTGGCTTGGCTTATGGTGACGGAAAGATCCTTTTGTCACAGGCCGATACCACCTTGGTTGCCCTGGATGCTAAAACCGGTAAGAAAATCTGGTCTGTAAAGAATGGTGATCCAAGTAAGGGTGAAACCTCCACTGCTGCACCTATGGTAGTTAACGACAAAGTATTCATCGGTATCTCTGGTGGTGAATTCGGTGTTCGTGGTTCGATGACCGCATACTATCTCAAGGATGGCAAGTTGGCATGGCGTGGTTATTCCATGGGACCAGATAGTGACACGATAATGGATGGTAAGAAGACCACTCATCTGGGAAAACCTGTTGGTAAGGATTCCGGTATTAGCACTTGGAAAGGAGACCAGTGGAAGATCGGTGGTGGCGCCACATGGGGTTGGTACTCTTATGATCCAGATGAAAACCTTATCTACTACGGATCTGGTAACCCAAGTACCTGGAACCCGGTACAACGTCCTGGTGACAACCGCTGGTCAATGACCATCTGGGCTCGTGATGCAGATTCAGGTATGGCCAAGTGGGTTTATCAAATGACACCACATGACGAGTGGGATTACGACGGCATTAACGAAATGATCCTGGTCGACAAAAAGATCAAAGGCAAGATGCGTAAAGTCTTGGTTCACTTCGATCGAAATGGTTTTGCCTATACCATGGACAGAATCAGTGGTGAACTGCTCGTCGCAGAGAAGTATGATCCTGCTGTCAACTGGGCCACTCATGTGGATATGAAGACTGGTCGTCCTCAAGTCGTATCAAAGTACTCCACTCATCAGAATGGTGAAGATGTGAACTCTACCGGCATTTGCCCGGCAGCTTTGGGTACAAAGGATCAACAACCTGCATCCTATTCACCACGCACTGGTCTTTTCTATGTACCGACCAACCATGTATGCATGGATTATGAACCTTTTGAGGTTTCGTATACTGCAGGTCAACCCTATGTAGGTGCAACACTCTCCATGTATCCAGCACCTGGTGGCAACAACCTGGGTAACTTTATTGCTTGGGATGCTGACAAAGGTAAGATCGCATGGTCCAACCCGGAGCCCTTCTCAGTTTGGAGTGGCGCACTCGCTACCGCTGGTGATGTTGTCTTCTACGGTACACTGGAAGGATACCTGAAGGCTGTTGATGCTAAATCTGGTAAAGAGCTTTACCGCTTCAAAACACCTTCTGGCATCATCGGCAATGTCAATACCTACATGCATAAGGGTAAGCAGTACATTGCCGTCCTGTCCGGACTTGGTGGTTGGGCTGGCATTGGAATGGCAGCAGGTCTGACCGATCCAAATGCTGGTCTTGGTGCTGTGGGCGCTTACGCTTCTCTTAGTGACTACACCCAACTTGGCGGTACCTTGACTGTTTTCTCACTGCCAAATTAATGAGCTGATATAGCGCTCTAAATCGCCGCCATTCACGCAACTTAGTTAGTGTGAATGGCGGCAGCAACCCAACTGAACAACACCTTTTCATGGTATTTTTATGAGGCTCTATATGCAGCATTCCAGATACAGCAAAACCTTTTTTCTAGCGGCCATAGCGCTCGCCTATTTCTTTACAAGTTACTCAGCTGCATCCAAAGCCGATTACCGGTCTTTTCAGCCATCACCTGATAAGCCTTACTATTTCGAAGACGGTAAAGTTGATTTCGGTACATACAATGGTTTTCGCCGCTATCATGCAGATTGTCATGTCTGCCATGGTCCTGCCGGACTGGGTAGCTCTTATGCACCAGCTCTAACGGAATCTTTAAGAGTTATGACCTGGGGAGATTTCGTCAATGTAGTCATCAGTGGACGACAAGGGATAGATAACAGAATCATGCCCGCTTTTGCTCAAAATGTTGATATCGTAACCAATCTATCTGATATTTATGCTTATTTGAAAGCTCGCTCAGATGGTGTAATTGGTGCAAACCGACCTAAGAAATTCCCTAAAGTGAAAAAGATGATTGCTGACAAGTAAAGACCGCATGCACGAAAATTAATAATTATTAAAAATTATCAATGTCACAGCTAAAGCTGAGTTAACATTGTCATTGATAGCTGGTCGGTCATCTAGTAGTGGAGATCAAGATACATGTTAAAAACAGGTTCACCAGTGTATTTAAGAATCTTGAGCCTGTTTTTATTTCTATTTCTACTAAGCATTTTTGTTTCAATTAATTCAGCTGAGGCTAAAAACACTTTTGAGGCAAGAAATAAAAATTATCTAACAGTCTGTGGTGATCCTAACCATTTACCCTTCTCTAACAAGCAGATGCAGGGATTTGAAAATCAGATAGCTCAACTGATTGCAGATGACCTTGAACGGACGCTTCGATACCACTGGTGGCCTCAAACAATTGGATTTGTCCGAAACACACTTCGAGTTCGTCTGTGTGATCTGGTGATGGGCGTCACCTCAGTCAATGAAATGCTGCAGAACACCAATCCTTATTACCGTTCTGTCTACACCCTGGTGTATCGTAAGGATAGCGGACTGGATATTAAAACTCTTGATGATCCTGCATTGAAGGATCTCCGACTCGGGGTTATCGCAGGAACCCCACCTGCAACGTTGCTGAGTAATTATGGACTGATGGAGCAGGTTCATCCTTATCATCGTACAGTGGATACACGGCTCTTTTCACCAGCCACCCAAGCGGTTAATGATGTTGCAGAAGGGAAAATTGATCTTGCTGTAATTTGGGGGCCAATTGCAGGCTATGCAGCCAAACAGCAAACTGTCCCCCTATCTGTAATCCCCCTACCCGCAAAGGTAGATTCAGTACCTTTGGCTTTTAATGTCTCAATGGGGATTCGTCGACGCGAAAGTAATTGGAAACACCAGCTAAACGAAGAGCTTATAAAGCTTGCACCAGATATAGAAAAGATTCTACTTCAATATCACATACCGTTGTTAGATTCAAATAACAGACTGATCAAGCCTTGAAGCAGACTACTAAAGATACTCTAGTGACCCGTATAACTACGCCAGCAGTAGCTATGCTTTGTTTATCTCTATTGAGTATCTCTTCATACTCCTCAGATAGTAGTTCCGACCTTTTCTCTACAGAAGGCTATCGCATTGCACAGTTTCGTGCACCTGTACCTGACTCAATGACCTCTGCTACAACAATAACCACCGAGCAGTTACAAACCCTTATCAATGAAAATTCAATCCTGTTGATAGATGTATTACCTACACCGATAAAACCCAAGGATCGTCCTGATAATCTCTTATGGCTGCCCCCGGCAAGACATAACATCACTGGATCACATTGGTTACCCAATGTTGGTTTTGGCACTTTATCAGATGAGTTGGATCAATATTTCAAAGGGAACCTGGAGAGATTAACCAACGGGGATAAGAGTAGCTATATAGTAATCTATTGCCTGGCCGACTGCTGGATGTCTTGGAATGCTGCAAAACGAGCAGCGACAGAGTATGGCTATGGAAATGTTTACTGGTATCCTGATGGCACCACAGGCTGGGAGTCGATGAGTCTGCCTCTGGAGCAAAGCACCCCTATACCGATTGAATAAATCGCTCTGATATTATTTCGTGGCCATTCTTATATAGTGTGTTCATCATTCTAACCCTGGCTAGCATTACCAGGCTTAGTCAGCCCCTACTCCTGTCTGGCTTAGGCTACTGACCTGCCTTATTAACCCGGCGACTAAGTATGTTGTCTTCAGCCGAAGTGCGCCTGCCTGCGGCAAGGCATCAAAACGCCGCTGTAGCACTCCTACAGCAAGTTTTGATAACGCAGTCTGCAGGCAGGCACACTTCGGCCTCTCTTTTAAAAATCATATTGTCAGGGGTTTCAAGCCTGAAGACGACATACTTAGTCGCCGGGTTAATAGTATTCAAACAACACTCACAATTACAATCAATCAAGATAGTAAGCAATTGCACGGGCTAGCGAACCAAGTTTTTCCTCTACCACCCTTGGACGAGTACACAGATACTGAATAAAAGTCTCACGCTCATCGAACATCCGCTGTTTTATCTCCATTTCGCCTTGCATCAGTGCGAAACGCTCCTGGGCAGCTGATGAAGGATCGTCTTGTAAACGTATCATCTCATCGAGCTCTTCACTCAGTCTATTGGCACGTGCAGCTTGTCCTTGGGCATATAGCGTAATCCCATCAAGCTCTTTTTTACGCTTAGCATTAAGTGAGTCTATTACCCCAGCAAATAGTAGTGTTAATTTGTGGTCCTTCTCCTCTCGCTTCTGCCGATCAGCAAAATCGGCTATCTCTTTTTCAGCATCTTCAACCACATAATCAGGCGCGGTAAATTGATGTACCAGACTCCCAATCTCCTTGTCTTGCTCCCAAACTTGATCCATCCCTTTTATTGATGGACCTGCCCACACTACTGCTGCGGATACCACAGGCACATAGGCCTGTACACAGGGCCAATCAGGATTCGGCTGATCCCTCTCTTCTGCCTGGAGTAGTAGTGGTACACTAATAGTTAACAGACAGATAAATAGTCTCTTTTTCAATAACAACTGTAACAATTTCTAACCCCCTCCCTGCTTCCGGGTCATTAGCCCTCGAGCAGGGTCATATCCGTAAAGTGCCCCAGCCAGAAACAGTAATAGTGAACCTGCAACTGCAAATAGAGCAACCCAACCTATTTGTCCATAGAGTGAAAACCTGATCAGCTCAACAGCATGGGTGAATGGATTGAAACGGCAGATCTCATAGAGAAAAATGCTGGAATCCTTAATGCGCCACAAAGGATAAAGTGCTGATGATGCAAAAAACATGGGGAAGATGACAAAGTTCATTA
The DNA here is from genome assembly GCA_040506275.1 of Candidatus Thiodiazotropha sp. DIVDIV. Classification (GTDB taxonomy): domain Bacteria; phylum Pseudomonadota; class Gammaproteobacteria; order Chromatiales; family Chromatiaceae; genus Thiodiazotropha. Next base: position 436,828 of record JBEVXD010000002.1, on the reverse strand, counting down.
CCCCAGCGAAGTTTTCTAGTTGCTTTATTGCTGATGAGAGCAGTAAGCCTAATGCACCGAGCATCAAACCTGATAGAAAGAGTGCCGGGAATGCCAATAGATAACCGATCAGCGGTGGTTGCACATCCCAGAACCAGGCGATAGCTAGAAACAGATAAACTTGAGCAATAGAAACCAATGTCCCTGCTGTCAGTTTGCACAGAAGTAGATACCAACGCGGAAAAGGACTCACCATTAGCATACGCATGCTGCCCATTTCACGGTCATATACCATGGAGAGTGAACTCTGCATTCCACTGAATAATAGAATCATCGCTGCCAGCCCAGGTACAATATACTCTTCGTAAAGAATATAGGTTTCATAAGGTGGGATGATAGAGACGCCCAGTATTGAACGAAAACCTGCTGCAAAAATAAAAAGCCACACCAGGGGCCTGACCAGAGCACCAAAAAAACGTTCACGCTGATGAAGGAATCTTAACGCCTCACGAGCTAAAATCCCCCACAAACAGATAAGATACTGCTTTATATTCATGATGTATCACTTCGTGTAAGACTGTTGAAAGCCTTTTTTACATTATCTGTTCCTGTCTCCTGCATGATCTGCTGCGCACTACCCTGTGCTAACACTTTGCCACCATGGAGTATCACCAGACGGTCATCCGCTTCAACTTCATCAACTAGATGGGTAGCCCATAACACACCTATTCCATCCTCCCGGCAACGTTTTCGTACCTGTTGAAGAATCGCCTGACGGCTGTGTATATCAAGTCCTACTGTCGGTTCATCTGCGAGTAAAAGGCTAGGTTGATGTAGAAGTGCACGAACCAGCTCTACACGGCGCCGTTGACCACCACTTAATGCTCTCACCTTATCTGTGGCACGCTCTTCCAGGTCGATTTCATCAAGGATGGGTAGTATTCGGTCTTCTATTTGTTTTGGATTCAATCCCTGCAATGCACAGTGATAGCGAAGATTCTGTATAAGCGATAAATCAAGATCCAGGGTCGGTTGTTGAAAAACCACACCCAGTTGGGCTAGCGCTTTACGAGTCTGGCTTTGTAGATCGTAACCATAGATATCGATCTTACCGCCACGACTGACAAATAGCCGTGTAATCAATGAAAAAAGTGTTGTTTTACCAGCACCATTGATGCCCAACAAGACACAGAACTCTCCCGGCTCAAGGGTGAATGTGACATTATCCAGAACCGGTCGTTTAGTATAGGAGAAACTGACTCCCGCTAATTTCAGAGCGGCTTCACTCATTTACTCACCACTATGCCCCAAGGTAATCGCCCTACCCTAATCGACTTTTTGACTTTTAATCGGTCCACATCGATAACGGATACATCATTACTCACGCCATTAGTGGTGAATATGAATTTTTCATCAGGTGAAAAAGCAAGATTCCAAACCCTTTGACCTACTAGCAAATATTTCTCAACTTCAAACGAGGTCGTATTGATTACTGCCACCCTGGCAGCCGGCCCTAATGCCACAAATGCCTGTTTACCATCTCGAGTGAGTTTAATGCCAACTGGCTGAATAGTCTCTTTGTGAAGTCCTGGAACTTTAAAACTAATCTTCTTTATAATTTTATGGTTATCAGCATCTATCACACTTACTGTGCCGCCAATTTCTGATGAGACCCATACCTGTTTGCCATCATTCGAGAACTGGGCTACCCGAGGTCGTTGATCCACTAACACATTGTGCTCAACCTTCAGGCTTTCAAGATTTATGAAGTGTGCCATATTAGTGGTTTCTGATGTATTGACCAACCACTTTCCATCGGGGCTAATACCCATGCCTTCAGGTTCCACCCCGACCTGAATTTCAGTAACCTTTGAGCGACCTTCGATATCAACCATGGTCACCATGTTGTCATCTTCGTTGGCGGCGTAGAGATATTTACCTTGGGGACCAAGCACTAGCAATTCGGGATCCGGCCCCGAGGGTAGTTTGTGTGTAACCTTCAAGGTCTCTAGATCAAGTACTTCTATATGATCTGCATCACTCGCACAGACATAGAGTGTCTTTTGATCTTTGCTCAACGCAATACCACGAGGACGTTCCCCAACTGCAACCTCATGCAGCACTTTGAGGCTCTCTCCATCAACTATAACTATTTTATTATCTTTTTCACTACTCACATAGATGGTATAAGCGGGTGCAATCGTGGTTACAAGCGATAGGATTGTAAATCCAAGCAGATGCCATTTCATCGGAAACCCGGTTCGACAGCGAGAAGTTGTTCGAGACATGTGAAGATTCCTCAATATTTTTCGTTATAGACTTTTGTCCCTGATAACCCATCTAGTTTAGGATTTTTTATTTGACACATTTACTTTCAGGTCGATCGTATCCTAGGGTATCCAGGGTGGAAAATTGATGAAGAAATCCCTTTTGTGGTGATACAGAGATCATCAATCTTGGAGAGGTGATCAGTAACGGCTGTCTTAATTGATTGTTCCAATCACGGTAGGTAACCGGTCTACCTTTAAAAGCAGCCAAATTGAAATCTGTACTTACAATATAATTCTTCAGATTTTCCACTTTATTGCTGGTTGTACGCGTGGCAGCTTCACCAATGGTACGTACAGCCAACCAAGCAGCATAGTCACGATCGGTCATCCACCGCCCATTTTTCTCATTGAATCGACGTTGAAACTGAGTTGCACCCCACTGTTCATGCACACCACTCCAAGCAGCGGGAGATAGGCCATGTGTGCCGCCCACCGGCCGAGGTAGAAAGGTTCGATAGGTGAGAAATTCACCAAATTCGTCATGCTCATCTGCCACAATCAAAATATCGTAATCACCAACCTGACTGAAGACATTGACCTCCTCCTGCTCCCTATTATGGCCAGAGTCTGTTCTTCTGGCCCCTGGTTCGAATGTCCATAGCTTCTCTTCAACTATCTTGTGGCCATAACGCTTAGCTGCACGTTTAAGTGCCTCAGCGTAGGCTTTATCCTCTGGATGACGGCCAGTTACCAGAAACCACTCATTCCATCGTTTCCAGGTAAGATATTGTGCTAAAGCATCAGCAAGCATGGCGAGACTGGGAATAGTATGGAATAAGTTAGGTCGGCAATTTTGAATTCTGAGTTTGTCATCTCTGGCGCTAATATTGAACAATAGACTGTTCTTTGCCTGAACCGAATCAGATAATTCAAGTAGAGTATCTGCTGGGAGATTGAGTAGAAAAAGTCTTACACCTTGCTGATGTAGTTTGATAAAGGCCTGAATCACAGAATCGTCTGATTTATGCTTCGATGTAGTTAACTGAAATGTCTGACCGGTAAACTGCCCAGTAGTATTATTGTCACTAATGCCTTGTTGCGCACCAGCTAAGCCCGTATCTTCGATGACCGGTTGTAGCAATGACAAGGGTATGTGCTTATCCTCATCCTGTGTTAACAAGGCGATTGGGATATCTAAAGATTGTGCATAGGCGACACCCAAGGAAAACAGCCAGCAGATAAAAGTTAAGAGGCTTTTCAAAAGACTGATCTTGCCCTTTTTTTTATAATCAGAAACCGATTTGCTCAAGACAACTCCTGATAAGTTTAACAATAAAACATTTTTAGAATAGCTGTCGGTACTTTTTTGGATCGTTAAGGTATTTTTGCAATTTCCATACCAGCATAAGAGTGCCAGCCAATGCAATTGCTGCTACTTAATACTCATTATTATTGCCATGACTACTAAATAAACCAGTGTCAATGGTGACACACTCTGTCGATTTAGCTGTTTCACATTCATCAGTACTTCTCAATACATCATGCCATTAGGTAGCCTCATCATAGTCCAACTGTCAAATAACAGTAGGGATATTTTCCCTATTCTCCATTCAATGTAGAGGCATAATGGGTTTCCTCTAGTGATCAATAGCCCTGAGCAGAAAAAAGTGTCCAGATAGCTGAAGCATGTGACCTAATTGACCACTACAGGCACGATTATTGCTGTTTGGATTATTGAAAAACGAGAATAATAGTTAAAACCACCACTGGAGGTATCTGTGAATAGAATCCATATTCTTCTCCCCATGACACTTCTGCTGTTTGCTGTAGTCGCTCATGCCCATGGGCCAACGCGACAGAAGGTTATTGTAAAGGAGCAGATCTCTGCTGCACCTGAGGCAGTTTGGGAATTGATAAAGAACTTTAATGATATGAGTTGGCACCCAGTTGTTGCTAAAACAGAAGGAGACGGGGGTAATAACGTCGGTGCATCCCGAACACTGACTTTAGTGAATGATGGAATAATCCATGAATCACTGAAGAAATATGATGATACAAAGCGCACATTCAGTTACCGAATTGATTCAGTCGATGTCAAGGTATTGCCTGTAACTAACTACAGCTCAACAATTAGCGTCAAACCCTCTGACAATGGGGGAAGTCTTGTCACATGGAAAGGTGCTTTTTACCGTGGATACCCAAACAATGACCCACCTCCAGAACTCAATGACCAAGCTGCAAAGGATGCAGTGACTGGCGTCTATCAAGGCGGTCTAGCCAATCTAAGGAAACTTTTGGAAAAGGGCTCCTGATCAGTTTCAGCAATGAGTATTTCACTAGCCAAGAAACACCAAAGCAAGACTAAGTGCTCTTACGTACACTTAGTCTTGCTGCTGGTAGGGTTTATCAGTAATAACTTAGTTGCCGCACCCTTCGCTTTCGTAACAAACCAGGGTGATGATTCTGTCTCTGTCATCGACTTGAACTCACTTAAGAACACCGCAACCATTCAAGTTGGTGCCAAACCAGCTGGCATTGTCGTATCTGGAGATGGCAAGCGTATCTACGTCTCCAATCCAGAAAGTAAGGATGTCTATCTGATTGATGGGGTTGATTTCAAAACCATCATCAGCAAGAAACTTGGTCTTGGTCCATTAGGCATTGCGCTCAGTCATGATGATAGCATGGTATACGTTGCTGATTGGTATCAGGATGTAGTGTATGTTTTAGATGGCAGTGACCTTTCACTACAGGCCGAAATTGCAGTTGGAGATTCCCCCTCTGGTCTCGCAGCGAGTAAAGATGGAATGCGACTCTACGTTGCGGATAGGGACGATAACAAAATATCTGTAATAGATACTGTTCAACAGCGTGTTATTGATCGAATCTCGGTCGGTAATCGCCCTTTTGGTATTCGTCTCGATCCAGCCGGAGAAAGACTCTATGTAGCCAATGTTGCCAGTAACGATCTGACAGTAATTGACCTGAAACAAAACAGCGTGATTGCCACTATACCTGTTGGCAACTCACCCTATGGTGTTGCCATTACTCCACTTAACGATAGGGTATTCGTGACCAATCAACATGATAATACTTTATCGGTAATAGACCCGTTAAAACTGCAAGAAACTCACAGATTGGATATTGGTGAATACCCAGAAGGAATCATTGCAGACCCTAATGCAAATCTCGTATATATAGCCAACTGGTTTGACAACGAAATGGTAGTACTCAATACCAAAACATTAAGAATTATAAAACATATACCCACAGGTGAAAGTCCACGTGCCTTTGGTGTATTTGTTGCTGGCGGAACATAAGGCTAAGTATATTTTAGACTGCTGAGTGTCCCATGAGAATAATCACAAAACGCGAGGAGTGAACTATGCCTCATCAAACATTTCCTGAAGACTCTATTCTGAAACGTCATTTTGAATCTACAGTTGAGATGAAACGTCAAAGGTGGCTCCAGTTACCCCCAACTGACTCTATCCTCTACCGACATACCACCATGAGTATTAAGAGCCAATCAAAACCGGCCTCAACGAATGCCATGAACAGCAATCGTGAAAAACCCCACATTTCTCAGACTTCAACACTGCACCAGCCAGTACAAGTAAAACCTACTGAAAAGGGTTTTCTAGCCAAATTCTTCAACTTATTCAGCCGTAATGCATGAAATAGGAGTTATCTGAAATGTTCACGCGCAGTTTAATTATTACGATATTTTCTATCTTTTTATGCTCAACTCCAATGTTGGCTGAGACTCAAATATTACCCCCACCGAGCTTAAATAAAGCTCAGAAGTTATTTTTCTACAAAGACCACCTTCAGGGCATTAGTAAAGGTAGCCAACTTGACTATGGTTTTAAAAGCACAACGACTAAAGAAGATAGTTTCATTGATAAGATTGAAGTTAAAATAACCAATATCATCAGTAAAGGAAAGCGGGATATAGAGTTTAACTTCCTGACAGGTTCACGACATATCGATTTTTCACCTGCAAAGTCCTATACCGGGAATCCGGTTATCATTCACTTCCTTGAACGAGACATATCCATGATGGCGAGGGATACAGGCGGCTGGAATGGCTATTTCAGAAACCGTATCCGTGATTCTTTTAAGAATCCAGTTCATGTCAAGGACGTAAACATTAAATATGAAGGTCATGAAATAAAAGGCACTGAAATCGTAATCACCCCTTTTATTGGGGATCCAAATGCCGAAAATTTCAAACTTTATACTAAAAAGCGCTACGAGTTTATCTTCTCAGATCAAGTACCAGGTGGTGTCTATCGAATTCATACTCAGGTTCCAAGTGAAAATGGTGAGCAGGTATTGATTGATGAAGACATGACATTTCAAAAAGTGTCACCTGGTGCATGATAATGATTAATAAATTGAGCTCCTCAATGAGTAAATCTAGACTGTTATTTATTCTGATCACTATGGGATTTCTAGTCATATCTAACACTGAAGCCGAAGAAGAGTGTGATAGATCAGAAAATGCAATCTACCCCACATCAGCGAAAGTAGACTATGTAATCGGTTGTATGGCATCTAATGGACAATCTCATGAGATGATGCAGAAGTGCTCTTGTAGCATCGACCTGATCGAAAAGGCAATTCCCTATAATGAATATGTCCATATCTCAACCCTGCTGAGTCTGCAACAGATGTCTACAGCAGGGAGAAATGCAGTCTATAAAAGCTCTGTCTGGTCACAGAAAGCTGTTGCAAAGTTACGGGACGTACAAGCTGATTCTACTTTACGCTGCTTTTGATCTGCGCTGTTTCTATATAATATCCGCGATGCCCAAATAAACAGCTAAACATGTCAACCTGGGGCCTCTGATTAAAACCTAAATCAGAGGCTCCTGACAATATATCTGCTATGAACTCTGCTTTGGTAGATCTAATGTATGCGTAAAAGTCCTGCCTTTTGAGTCTTTCACATGCACTTCAAGCACACCTGTTTCTTTTGGAGAGAAACCAAAACGTATGCTCGGGTCTTCACTTATGGATATGTCAGTATCTGCAGTGAAGACCTCTTCACCATTGAAAGTAACTTGTATCGTTCTGATAAAATCAGCCGGTATGTAGAATCGAGACACCTGATCAAATTGCAGCCCAGAATTATTGGGATGTTTAATCATTAATTGGGTTGCAACGAGATCTCCTGAGGAGAACGACTCTGGCAGACGGAATTTGATCTTTCCTAATTGAGCTGCAGCAGCAGCCGGGTCTTTTAGCGAAGGTGCAGAGCACCCTCCGGATGCCTTGACATAATTATTCACCATATATATTTTCCCATCGCTGATCTCAGCAATAGCTCGAAGATCGGTGTAGGCATTGACTCGCACCCGAGTGGATAAAGATTTCCAACTATGTTTTCCAGGAAACTTAAAAACTGCCGCCACGGGTGAAGGGTTGTTGTCGATTATGATATATAGTTTCTTAATATACCGTTCTGGCGTCTGCTCAAACTTGGATTCTATCGTAATGGGTACTATTGCCGCATCCATCGCCCTCTTAGGTGTTTCAAGAGCAAGAATTTCAGTGCCATCCTGAATATATGTATCCCCTATCAGGGAACTCTTTATCTGAAACCACCTGGCTTCATTTTCAGTGGCCTCTACCCTAGTAGTCAGGATACTGCTAACTAATATTGCTAACACGACTAGAGTGCAGGTGTTCCATACCCAGCCTTTGTGTTCCATTGTTGAGACAACTTTCATAGTAAAAATCCTCTTTATGAGAAACAGTGTGACTGGAACCTGCAAAATGTCACATATTTAGTCTTAGATACCGATCACACGTAAGTGTTCCAGGCAAGAATCAAAGCATCGGTTTACACGAGACAGCATCGTGTATTACCACTCAAGAAATAGACGAAAAACATCAGTAAACCCTTGTTAAAGTAAAAATTCATGACTCCTGAACTCCAAGCTTCTACCTCACAAAATTCAGGTCATTTCATAACTCTAATTTAATACTGTTTATCCCTACTCCCACTCTAGCTCTGCAAATGCAGCAGTGACATTCCTGCCATGATATTTTTTGAATAATAACCATTTGTGACGTTCCTCCAAGCCAACCTGCTCAACAGCCTGGGTTATGGTCCCCCCCTTTTTTATAATCTCTCGAATATCATTCGCAATGTTCTCTAGATAGCGTCGTTGATTGGCAAGTGCAGTTTTCCATTGAGTTACAACTGATCCATGACCAGGTACAACTCGCTCTACAGTGCTACAGTTGTGACTATCGCTCTCCTTGAGGTCATCTCCTGAATTTGCCAGATAGTTGAAACAATCAGCTTCAATAAGGCCATTTATAACCTTTAACCATCCCAAAATACTGCCATCAATCACTGGTATACGTTCTACAAACAACAGGTCTGACAGCCATAATGTTCCCGTTTTCCGGTCATAAATAGTGATATCATTATTAGTGTGTGCAGTCGGATAAGCTGTTAAATGAAGCAAACGTCCGCCAAGATCCAAACTTAATTGCCGATCTACAGCCACTGTAGTATCAGGAAATACCATCTCTGTACCTTCAGCTGATGGGCCTAAAATCTGTGTCATATTATTCAGATAGACTGACTGACGCCTGGCTAATGCATCTCCCAGCTGTGCATGCCCGATATATTTTGGATTGTCCTGGCGAAATGCTGCAGTTCCTAATGAATGATCTGGATGCATGTGGGTCAATATCACATACTCAATCGGCAGATCAGTGACTTCCCTAATCATCTGTCTGAGCGCTTTTCCTTCCTGTAAGTTACTGCCAGTATCAATTACAGCTACGCGATCATTACCTACAATGAAACCAATGTTGGCTATATGACCATGGTTCGATTTAGAGAAATCCTCATGTAGACCATGTCTGACATAAATTCCTGGTGCGACTTCTTTTAACTCCCCAGCAGAGACCTCGTGCATAGGCATCAACATAAGTAGTAAGCTACCTAAAACCATCAGAAGAGATTGGAACCTAAGCATATTCCGTCTTTTGGTAATCTTCTGAAATATTAAAATAGCAAAAATCCTGTGTTGGTTGGCATATATTTTGCGAAAATAACTTGAAATAAAATGTTGAACATTTATCAGCATACTGTCTCATCCAAAACCGACACATAGACAAAAAAATAGAATCAATAACTGATGGAGGAGAGATGACACCTAATTTCCTATGGGCCACTCAAAAACCCTGTTTTACTTTCAGTGCAGTACGAAATCTTTTCTTTGTTACAATCCTCCTGCTCTACAGCACATGCATATTTTCTGCCAACACCTTAAAAATGGCGGTTTTGCAATTTGGCACTGCCAATTGGGAGCTCGATGTAATCAAGAGACATGGTCTTGATACGGAGCATGGATTTACCCTAGAAGCGATCAAAATGGCGGGGAAACAGGCCACTATGGTGGCCCTCCAAGCCGGATCTGTTGATGTGTCAGTGAGCGACTGGATTTGGGTCTCACGTCAGAGAAATAGTGGCAAACCATTTACCTTCGTACCCTACTCCACAGCGCTTGGTGCTCTGGTGGTTCCCCAAGAGTCTGGCATCAAATCCATCAAAGACCTGCAAGGAAAAAAGCTTGGCATCGCCGGTGGGCCTCTTGATAAGAGTTGGTTACTGTTACAGGCGCTTGCTTTGAAAGATTCCAACATTGAATTAAGCAAGATGCTGACCCCTGTATTTGCCGCACCCCCCCTTCTAAATCAGCAGCTGAAGCAAGGACGTATTGATGCTGTACTCAATTTCTGGCCATATGTTGCTCGACTGGAAGCATTAGGTATGCAGCAGATCATAGGAGTACAGCAAGTCACTCGTGGATTAGGTATCAATAGTCAAGTCCCTTTTGTTGGTTATGTATTTGATGAACATTGGGCAAAGGAAAATCAACACATCATTGATGGTTTTATCCAAGCTACGGACAAAGCCAAACAGATCCTGCAAAAGTCTGATCAGGAGTGGGAATTGTTACGTCCGTTGATGAAAGCACCGGACGATGCAACTTTCTTTGCACTGAGAGACGGTTTTCGAGCTGGTATACCAAGCCACTGGGGTAGACAAGAGCTTAATGATGCAAATCAGTTGTTTAATATTCTCTTTAAACTGGGTGGTAAAAAACTTGTAGGCAATACCGATCAGCTTGCACCGGGAACATTCTGGCCTAACATAGTCGATTAAGAGTAGTATCCTTGAATATTCCTGTATATATCCGTCGCTTCTCTTCCATACTGTTGTTGATATTGATTTGGCATATAGCTGCTCTAATGTGGCAGAACAGTATGCTGCCGCCACCTAATGCTGTCGTTGAGGTGATCTGGCAGGAGATGCAGAGTGGGCAGCTTTGGTTTCACCTGAGTGCTACTCTGATACGTGTACTGATCTCATTTTTTATTGCCATGCTAGTAGGCAGTATTATTGGAATCATCATGGGCCGATCGCGCATGACTGACCAGTTTCTTGACCCCTGGTTAATCGTTTTCCTCAATATACCGGCACTGGTAATCATAATCCTTGCTTATGTTTGGTTTGGATTGGCAGAGCTGACGGCAATCTTTGCTATTGCCATTAATAAGATCCCCAATGTTGTGGTGACCATGCGTGAAGGTGCCCGTACTTTGGACGAAGACTACCAGGAAATGGCGCGCAGCTTTAATCTTGGAAGACGAAAAACCCTGCTCTACATCACCCTGCCCCAACTACTCCCTTTCTTTGCTGTCGCTGCACGCTCAGGCATTGCATTGATTTGGAAAATTGTGCTTGTGGTAGAGCTACTGGGACGAAGCGATGGTGTGGGTTTTCAATTACACCTCTATTTCCAACTCTTCGATGTAACTGGAATATTAGCCTACAGTCTCTCATTCATTTTGATCATGCTGATCATCGAGTATGGTTTGCTGCAACCCCTGGAACGCAGAATAAATCGTTGGCGTGGATAGACCTATGTTAGAAATTGATATACAACGTAAAAGCTATATTCAACACAAACCTGAACGTGAACTCCTGGTACTGGATAACATCAAAATCAGGTTGGAAGAGGGAGAATTCCTGGCTCTTGTAGGCCCTTCCGGCTGTGGAAAAAGTACCTTACTACAAATTGTCTCTGGTCTGGATAAATCGTTCGAAGGCAACATAACATGGATTGATAAGAGTAGTACTTCTTCAGCTAATCTGGGCTATGTATTTCAAAATCCCAGGCTTCTGCCATGGCTCAACTTACGAGACAATATTACCTTGGTACTCGATAATCCTGCTGACAAAAAACAGCAGGTTGATGAACTATTGGAAGCAACTGGTCTGTCAGCATTTAGTGATTACCACCCAGGGCAACTCTCTATCGGTATGCAACGAAGAGCGGCGCTTGCCCGAGCTTTTGTAGTGGAACCCTCTCTACTGATCATGGACGAGCCCTTTGTCTCCCTGGATGGCCCAACAGCATTTCAGCTTAGGCAGCTTCTGTTAGATATACTGGAAGTACGTTGCACAACTGTGGTGTTTGTTACCCACGATCTACACGAAGCGACAATGCTGGCCGACCGAATCCTTTTTCTCTCATCCTCACCAGCCAAAGTGATCGGAGAATCACAGGTCGATTTAGCGAGGGATATACGCACCAATGAGGATGAAGTCGGAAAAAGGTATTTTGAAATCAAAACGCTTTTCGAAAGCTATTATCAATCTGACACCATCTCCCCTGACTCATAACAAGATCAGGTGTAGTGCTTCATACTAATGCGCGATTATAGTGTGACGCCAAACCATTGGCCGCTAGGCATGTGGTGTAGGGAATGGCGAGCCCTTTCCAAGCCACTCAACAACGCGGACGATGGCTTGGCGCCGCGCCCGAAGGGAGGCTCCCATTAGTATGAAGCACTGCACTAGCTACAATTTTTGCCCTGAATGATCCCTAAACGATCCAATCGGGTAAAAGATCCACAAAAGTAAAGGTTTTCTCCTTTATCAAAATCTTAGCTAAAGATTGTCTTGCTGAAGTGACAGCTACAGTTCACTGTGCCAGAAAAGTGGAGCACTACCCCGTGAGGCTCATCAAATATAGCCTATCGTTCTGTGTGGCACATGAATTGCAGATCTTTATTGAAAAATATTTTAATCAATCAGCCCATGAGATATTCATTTGTCACCCTCAGCTAAACCACAAAAGAGACGACTGGGACAACGTAAGGGTCGTAGCGTAAAGCCAACCACCCTCGAATCAGTTCGAGAACTATTAGGTGGGATTCCACGACGTCCTGAACTGCTCATAGAATCACTTCACCGAATTCAGGATCATTTGGGATATATCTCCGTGGAGCATCTTTCTGCTCTCGCCATTGAGATGAAACTCTCCAGTGCTGAAGTTTATGAGGTAGCCAGTTTCTATCACCACTTTGATCTGGTCAAAGAGGGTGAATCTCCCCCACCACCATTGACTGTCCGCGTGTGTGATTCCATATCCTGCAGTTTGTCTGGCGCTGAAGAGCTGTTCGATGAATTGCAGGCAGGCCTGGGTGATAAAGTCAGGATTCAGAAGGTACCCTGTGTTGGTCGTTGCCAGGAAGCACCCGTTGCAGTTGTTGGAAAACGACCTGTCTCCAAGGCTAATGCAGTAAAAGTTCAGCAACTGATAGATGCTGATGATATGGAACCTGAATTACCAGACTATCTGAGCTACGGCAACTACCGTGCTGATGGTGGTTACAATCTGCTACAGCAGATCATGAACAACGACAGTGAAGGTGACCAATCTCAGAAGCTGTCAGCTGAACAAGTGATAGAGTGTCTGGAAGACTCAAATCTCAGAGGCCTGGGTGGAGCCGGATTTCCTGCTGGTCGTAAGTGGCGCATTCTACGGGATCAACCGGCACCCCGTCTTTTAGCTGTTAACATTGACGAAGGCGAACCCGGCACCCTGAAGGATCGCCACTATCTTGAACTTGACCCTCACCGATTTCTCGAAGGTACACTTATAGCTGCCCAGGTTGTCGGTATCAGTGAGATATACATCTATCTCCGGGATGAATATGCTGCCATTCGCAGGATGTTGAGGAAAGAGATTACTGCCCTGCAATCTGATCCTCCATGTCCACTTCCACCGATCCATCTACGCCGGGGAGCTGGCGCCTATATCTGCGGTGAAGAGTCCGCGATGATTGAATCTATTGAGGGTAAACGTGGTATGCCTCGCCAGCGTCCTCCCTATGTGGCTCAGGTCGGGCTTTTTGGTCGTCCCACGCTTGAACACAACATGGAGACTCTCTACTGGGTAAGGGAGTTGATTGAACGTGGCGCCGAATGGTTCACCAGTCAGGGACGCAATGGTCGACATGGTTTACGCAGTTTCTCCGTCAGCGGTAGAGTCAACAATCCCGGTGTACATCTTGCCCCTGCCGGGATCACAATGCGGGAACTGATCGATGAGTATTGTGGTGGGATGCAAGACGATCACGAACTCTATGCCTACTTTCCCGGTGGCGCTTCCGGCGGAATTCTGCCTGCATCATTGGCCGATATACCGCTCGACTTCGACACATTGCAACCCTACGGCTGTTTTATCGGATCAGCTGCAATCATTGTTCTATCGCAACACGATAGTGCCCGTGATGCTGCACTCAATGCAATGCGCTTCTTTGCCCATGAATCCTGTGGACAGTGCACACCTTGCCGGGTCGGCACAGTAAAAGCAGCCACCTTAATGGAGCAGAACCAATGGGACCAGGCATTGCTCGAAGAGCTCTCTACAGTCATGGTCGATGCTTCCATCTGCGGCCTGGGTCAGGCAGCCCCCAATCCCATGCTGAGCATATTAAAATATTTTCCTCAGGAATTAGATGATGGCGAGTAACTCCGAATCAACATCTGGATTGATCAACTTCACTCTGGATGGTAATCCCCTGAGCGCAACAGCTGGAGAGACAGTGTTGCAGGCTGCAAAACGAGCAGGGGTGGAGATCCCTCACCTCTGTTATAAGGAAGGACTAAGGGCAGATGGCAACTGTCGTGCCTGTGTGGTTGAGATTGAGGGTGAACGTACCCTCGCCGCTTCCTGTTGCCGTACACCAAGTGAAGGTATGGTGATCAACAGCCAGGGAGAACGACCCCGCAAGTCGCAGCAATTGGTTTTGGAATTACTGCAGTCCGACATGGTTGAATCCCAATATACCTATAACAACGAACTTGATCATTGGTCGCAAAAAATGGAAGTTGGTAAACCCCGCTTCCCAGCCCGCAGGCAACCTACAAGTGACAGCTCACATCCTGCCATAACCGTCAACCTTGATGCCTGTATACAGTGCACACGCTGTCTGCGTGCCTGCAGGGAAACTCAGGTTAATAATGTTATTGGCTACGCGATGCGAGGTGCGGCTTCAGCGATCGTCTTCGACACTGACGAACTATTGGGTAACAGCAGCTGTGTGGCTTGTGGTGAATGTGTACAAGCCTGTCCTACCGGGGCACTAATGCCATCAGAAAATTCCGGATTGGAAGAGACTGAAAAACAAGTCGATTCAGTCTGTCCCTATTGTGGAGTCGGTTGCCAACTCACCTACCATGTAAGTGATAACCGCATTCGTTTTGTCACAGGTAAAGACGGACCAGCCAATAACAGTCGCCTTTGCGTTAAAGGTCGCTATGGATTTGATTACGTACACCATAAACATCGACTGACGACACCTCTAATTCGACGTGCTGACGCGCCCAAACAGGCAGAACTTGGGCTGGATCACAGCAATCCGTTTTCAGATTTTCGTGAAGCGACTTGGGAAGAAGCTTTAGCTATGGCTGCAGAAGGCTTAAGCAACATACGCGACAACAACGGACCCTCAGCATTGGCCGGTTTCGGATCTGCCAAGGGTTCAAATGAAGAAGCCTATCTATTTCAAAAACTGGTTCGAACGGGCTTCGGCACGAATAACGTCGATCACTGTACCCGTCTCTGCCATGCCTCATCGGTGGTTGCGCTTTTAGAGATGATCGGATCTGGCGCAGTTTCCAATCCGGTTGCCGATGTTGATAAGGCCGAGGTTATCCTCATCATCGGTTCCAATACTACAGAGAACCATCCGGTGGCGGCCACCTTCATCAAGAATGAGGTTAACGCAGGTAAGACGCTTATTGTAATGGATCCACGACGTACCACTATCGCAAACCATGCGACCCATTTTCTGCAATTCAAACCTGACACTGATGTGGCTCTGCTTAACGCAATCATGAACGCAGTCATTGAACAAGGGTTGGTGGATGAAGCTTTTATTGAGCAACGCACCAGTGGATACAATAAACTGGAGCAGCACCTTCGCCCCTTCACCCCTGAAGCCATGGAATCTATTTGTGGCATTGACGCCGCTACAATACGAGAGGTTGCGAGGGTCTATGCTGAATCCAAAGCCTCAATTATCTTTTGGGGCATGGGTGTCTCTCAACATATACATGGCACCGACAATTCACGTGCCTTGATCTCTCTGGCTCTGATGACTGGCCAGATCGGCAGACCTGGCACCGGACTCCATCCGCTACGTGGCCAGAACAACGTCCAGGGTGCCTCTGATGTTGGTCTGATTCCTATGGTATTCCCTGACTATCAACGGGTCGACAATCCGCAGATTCGCGCTAAGTTCGAAGCGCTATGGGAGACAGAACTTGATCCAAATCCCGGTTTGACCGTGGTTGAGATCATGCATGCAATCAGTGATGGTGACATACAGGGCATGTACATCATGGGTGAGAATCCCGCCATGTCTGATCCCAATCTGAACCATGCCCGCAAAGCACTCTCCAGCCTGAAGCACCTGGTGGTACAGGATATCTTTATGACTGAAACTGCTTGGTATGCAGATGTCATTCTTCCTGCTTCGGCCTTCGCTGAAAAAAACGGTAGCTTTACTAACACCGACCGGAGAGTTCAACTGGGCCGTCAGGCCATAAATCCACCAGGTCAGGCACGACAGGATCTTGAGATTATTCAGGAGATGGCAAAACATCTGGGACTCGATTGGCACTATAACCATCCCAGGGAGGTGTTTGATGAAATGCGCCAGGCGATGCCAAGTATCGCTGGCATTTCATGGGAACGTCTTGAACAGACCGGGGCGATAACCTACCCCTGTACAGATGAGAACGACCCAGGACAACCTGTCATATTCACAGATGATTTCCCCACGCCATCAGGAAAAGCGAGCTTCACCCCGGCACCGTTCACCAATGCTGATGAGTTACCCGACCAGGAGTATCCATGGGTACTTATTACCGGTCGTCAATTGGAACACTGGCACACAGGGGCAATGACCAGGCGAGCGGAGATGTTAGATAAGATTGAGCCAATTCCGGTAGCCAGTATTCATCCGGAAGAGCTGGCCCGTATTGAGCTCGAGCCCGGCGACCCAATCAAATTACAATCCAGGCGTGGCGTGGTTACTGCGTTTGCCCGCGCAGATACAGGTGTTTCTCACGGTCAGGTCTTTCTACCTTTCTGTTACCACGAAGCTGCGGCCAATCTGCTGACTAACGAAGCTTTGGACCCATCAGCAAAAATACCTGAATTCAAATTCTGCGCAATCCGTGTAATGCCCGGTCAGGGTAACCAGTGAAAATGATCAATTTGAGACAGGAAAAGGACGGTGTGGCATTTCTGTTACAGTTTTTCAGCTTAGTTACAGCTGATATTGATGAGGTGACTCACTCACATTTAAAAACAAAGTTTATTTCTTATATATTCAATAACTTACAACATTATTTTATATGTTGGCCCGTATTCTGCCTTCGGTATCAGTTACGCCAGTTTTAAAAGCTGTATGTGGCGTTGTAAATCACCAACAAATCCGGAGAAGAGAACGTGACCAGTAAGAAAATATCACTAATACTGACCAGTACAGCACTAACAGCACTCTCAATGTCTTCACATGCAGTGTCTTGGGAGTCAGGTGACTGGAAACTGGGTCTTTCAGGCAACGTAAATGCACACTATGTCTATACAACTTGTGATTCAGGTGACCTTCAGAGTGGTGGAACTACTTTGACCAGCCTTCAGTGCGCCGGTTCAGTAGATGAAGATGGCAATCCAGACGACGTTTCTTCCGTTCAGAATGGCCTGCTACCTGCAGCTATGGTTTTTAGTGCAGGTACTAACCAGGATGGCTATGACCTAAACGCCACCATCGGCGTTTTCTATGGCACCAACAGTAATGAAGCATTGGGATTTTCCAGTGTCGATGCCCGTCAGGTATTTTTGACCTTTGGCAACGAAGGTATGGGTAGCTTCAAGTTCGGTCGTGATTTCGGGATATTTGGTTTTGATGCGATCATCGCAGATATGTCTTTGATCGGTATCGGTGCAGGCTTTACACCTTCAGAGCCAGGCCATACCACACTGGGTGGTCTGGGTTTCGGCTATGTATATGTTGATCGTCTCACCCAAATCAACTACACAACTCCATCCATGAATGGATTAACCGGCACCATCGGTATCTTTCAACCAATGGATGCCAATGGCGGCGAGAGCGGTAGCAACCCGGGTATCCACGGTAAAGTTGCATACGGCTGGAAAGGCTCAGTTCCAGGCAATATTTCAGCAACCTTTTTGACCCAGGACATCGTTACTGATGCAGGCACCTCTGAATCGATCACCGCTTTCGATCTGTTCGGTAAAGTTGATGTTGGCGATATTGGTGTAGCGGCTTCATTCTTTAGCGGCGAAGGTATGAGCACTCTCGCATTAGGTGGTCTCGTCCTGCCAGGCTTCAGTGCAACAGATGGAACACCAGAAGAGTCGCAAGGCTATATGCTCCAAGGCACCTACAAACTCAATAAAACCAAACTGGGTCTTAACTATTCATTCAGTGAAAGTGACGAGCTGGTTGAAGTCGAAAACACCAGGATCACCGTCGGTGCATACCACTCACTTACTGCAAATCTAACACTACTTGCTGAGATCTCTTCACTGGAAAGTGAATTGTCAGCCGGCTCTGATGAATCGAACAGCTTCAACGTCGGTGCATTTATGTCTTTCTAGGCCATAAATTAAAATCAGCCTATAGAACTAAACAAACTATTTCAGTTCCTCCACCCTTAATGCCCATCTCATGACTTTCCCCAAGTCATGAAGGGCATTTTTTTTATCTGTTATCTGGCCTGATGGATAGCCCAAGTCACATCTGCTGCTTGACGGTTCTGCCAGACATCATGTACCCGGAAGATTTTTACCCCTGCCATCACACCTAAAGCTGTACAGGCGCAGGTTGCAGGCATCAACTGAGAGGGATCATTCACATCGCACACTGACCCCATGAATCCTTTGCGGCTAACCCCTAGCAGCAGAGGCAAACCCAATTCACCAAACTGCTGTAACTCAGATAAGAGCTGTAAATTGTGTCTTTTACTCTTGCCAAAACCAATACCCGGATCCAGCAGCAATGAGTTTGATGCAACTCCTGCAATAAGTGCTGCTTCGATACGCTTCTCAAAGAAAGATTTTACTTCTGAGACAACATCCTTGTAGACAGGTGCTTGCTGCATGGTTTCAGGGGTGCCTTGCATATGCATCAATACAATGGGTACGTCATTCGAGGCAGCAACCGAGAGTATTTCCGGGTCATCTCGTCCAGCCGAAATGTCATTAATCATGCTCGCACCATGCTCAATCGCCTTTTGCGCCACCCCGCTCAGGGTGGTATCGATACTGATAGGAAACCCAGAAGGCAGTCGTTCACGCAGTTCGACTATGGTGTCGAGCACCCGATTGATCTGTTCTGCTGCATTGACTCTTAATGCCCCAGGCCTGGTTGATTCTCCTCCAATATCAATAACATCAGCACCCTCAGCCACCATCTCCAAACCACGAAATGCAGCTTTGTCTGTGTCATAGCGTCCACCATCAGAAAAACTGTCTGGTGTAAGATTAAGAATCCCCATAATTTTTGGGGACGAAAAGTCATTCTTGAACATGGGGTTACCCTATCTTTCTTGTAGATTGCGATTTGTCAATTAGCTAAACATGTCATAGACTTAGTGAGATAATAAATATGAAATATTTGTCCTATTTTATTTACAGTTTATTTACAGTTCCAACGATCATGGATTGATCAATATTCGACTTTAGGAGACTGATTTGGATAGTGTTATCCATCATCCGGAAAAAACCAGCCATGAGGATCTGGTGCATGCCACGTTAAGTGGTAATCACTTGGTTCAATCTCCTGATATAGATGACGTGACGCTTCGGTCCTGGTATCGGTGTCGTGACGAACATGGTCTCGATCCGGGTGCTATTCCAGATCCTGTAATCATTGACAGACAGGATTTACGTGAGCGTCTCCAGCAATACAAACGGATGTTGAATATCGCGCGTGTAGAGATGACTGATCTCTATCAGCAACTGGCCGGCTCTGGTCATGCCATTATGCTGACAGACAAAGATGGCATTCTTTTAAACTTTATTGGTGATCCGCAATTTACTGATGCAGCTGCCCACACCGGCATGCAGCTTGGAGCAGTATGGAGTGAATCAGTTCAAGGTACCAATGGCATGGGTACCTGCCTGGTTGAGAAGAAGCCGTTGGTGATACACAAACAATCCCATTTTTTCACACGTAATGCCAGCCTCACCTGCGCGGCTGCACCAATATTTGATCCTCATGGAGAGATCCTGGCAGTTCTAGATGCATCGAGTGAGTCTAAAATGGCCCAGCAACACACTATGGTGTTGCTGAATATGTCTGCTCAGGTAATAGAAAACAGGGTCTTTTTCTGCGCAATGAAAGAAGCCTTGGTGCTTCGTTTTCACTCACGATCTGAATTTATCAGTACCCTGGGAGAGGGCGCCATTGCCTTCGACGAAGAAGGAAAAATACTGGCAATCAACCGAAGTGCAATGTTTCAGCTCAATCTCGAGTCACCTCAGCAGATTGTTGGCCATCAAATTCATCAGCAGTTTACAACTTCACTCACCTCGCTTCTAAAACATGCTAACTCCAACGCTTTCCCAATTCGGGAAACACAACATGGAAAACGTTTTTTTGCAACGCTTCGATTACCTGAAAAAAGTTGTCGTACAAGTACCACGCCACCGTGGGAATCAAAGACGAGCATACTGACAAAGAGCACAAATAATCCAGGTTCATCCGACTCCCTGGATGCATTGCACTTTAACGAACCCCGTATGGCGCGCAATATTAAGACTGCGATAAAACTGATCGACCGGGATATTCCCTGCATGTTGTTTGGTGAGACCGGCACAGGTAAGGAGATGTTCGCACGTGCTTTGCATTTGGCAAGTTCTCGTCATAACAAATCATTTGTCGCTGTCAACTGCGCCTCTTTACCTGAAAGCCTGATCGAGAGTGAGCTATTCGGATATCGACCTGGCGCTTTTACAGGCGCCAGCCGTGAAGGCAGTAGAGGCAAAATACTACAGGCCGACGGAGGTACACTGTTCCTGGATGAGATTGGTGACATGCCCTTACACCTACAGGCACGTCTGCTTAGAGTACTTGAAGAGCGGGAAGTCACACCACTTGGTGGTGAAAAACCGGTTAAGGTTTCAATAAAGCTGGTCAGTGCAACTCACCACGACATTCAGGGAATGGTTGAGGATGGTAATTTTCGTGAAGATCTATACTACCGACTCCACGGTGTTTCATTGACGATGCCCGCTCTACGTGACCGCACAGACAGGGTCGAATTGATAAAGAGTATTGGTCAACTCGAAACTGACGAAGGAGAGGAGTTAACCTGGGAATCTGAAGCATTAAAAATACTAGACAGCTTCCGTTGGCCTGGCAATATCCGTCAACTTCGTAATGTGCTTCGCACCGTCACAGCTTTATGTGAAAACAATATAGTTACAGTAGATGATTTACCTGATGACATTCGTGAAACTGTCTTTTGTGACGAATTACCAGAAGGCTCTGTAAACAACCTTAATGCTTTGGCAATAGCTGAGCGAGACGCCCTATTAGGCGAACTTGAAGAGATGCACTGGAATATCAGCAGAGTCGCAAAAAAACTCGATCTCAGCCGTAATACGCTCTATAGGCGCATGAAACGTTTTGGGATCACACCGCCCCGTTAATCAGGCAGGTTGACGAAGGATCGAAATCTATAACCGGGTGAATAGCACTGGTAGGTTGATTACTCCTGTATCCAAGCAAATTATTTACCATTAACCCTGCACCTTAATAGATAGGTTCAGCCGCAGCCTGCCTGCCTGCAGCAAGGCATCTTAACGCCGCTGTAGTAGTTACCCACACACCAGCGGTTGTAGGTATTCGAACACACTCAGATAGTATTAAGTTATGAGTAACTGGATTCAGTTCGCTGATAGATACACCCATATCATTGAATCTAATGGATTTTTAAACATAATTTAAAGTTTTCTGCTCCCCTTCCGTTACCATTATAATAATTGTGGTTTTTAGTCTTGATTAACTAGGACTGCGCAGTCAGGTTGGGGAAGATGTTTTGCCTAGAGTTCTATTGATCGAACAATCTGCCACGATCAGGTTCATTGAGAAAAACCACCTGATTAAAGGTGGCTTCGATGTTGAAGTCGATAACGACTACCTTGCAGCACACAAACGCTTTAGAACGGGCTCAGATCATGCTGATGCATTCGATGCCATTGTACTTGGGTGGTCAGATCATACTACTCCTGGAGCTAAGGAACTTCTCTCCTCTTTGGAAAACCCCACCTATGCTGCATTACCTCTGCTGACATTTGCCCATGAGTCTGAGAATCGGATATTCTCTAGATTAGAGAAGAGACCCAATTCGACATTTCTACTCTGGGAAGAGTATCAAAAATCCACAAATAGCCTCTCTGTTCTACTGGCTAAGTTGAATGGTAGACAAAGCAAACAAAAGATAACCAAGCCCATAGTTCAGCCAATACGCGTGCTTATTGTTGATGATTCGACAACAGTAAGAGTTAAATATCAACGTCTGCTGATCAGTAATGGTTACCATGCGGATACGGCTGATTCGGTAGCCGAGGGTATGAGAAAAGCCCTGGAGTCGCAATTTGATATAGCCATAATTGACTATTTTATGCCCGACGGTACCGGGGATATTCTCTGCCAAAAAATTAGAGAGCACGAAAAGACTTCATCAATTACAACAGCCCTATTGACTGGTACCTATCAAGATAGTGCGATAAAACAGTCTCTTGAAGCTGGGGCTGTAGAGTGCATGTTTAAAAACGAAAGCGATGATCTGTTTCTCACTCGCATTGATGCAATGAGCAGACATATCCGTACTCAACAATCGACAGAAAAAGAGCGTGAACGGCTTGATGGTATTCTTAGATCAGTCGGCGAAGGCGTCTATGGTGTGGATTCTGATGGATATATTTCATTCGTCAATCCTGTATGCAGAGGTAAACTTGGATACGAACCAGAGGATAGACTGATTGGCCAGTCAGCAATGGAACTTTTTCATTATGCCGACTCTGAAGGCAATCCGAAAAGAGACACAAATTGTTTGCTCCAACAAAGCTACGCCAATAGTGTGCCGATAAGAGGACATGAGACTGTTTTCTGGCACAAATCAGGTAATCCAATACCAGTGGAATGTACAATTTATCCACTCACTATTGAAGCTAGACGTGAGGGCTCGGTAGTTGCATTCCGTGATATCTCTGAACGCAAAGCACTTGAACAAAAGTTACGCTGGCAGGCAAATCACGATGCATTGACAAAATTAACTAACCGACGCTTTTTCGAAGAGCACCTGACAAATGAAACAGACCGTCTTAGACGAAGCAGTGAGATCAGTGCCCTGCTCTATATCGATCTAGACCGTTTTAAATATATCAATGACACTGCAGGTCATGCTGCAGGTGATAGGTTATTGGTTGAAATTTCACAACAGATGAAACAACGCCTGAGAAAAACCGACTTACTGGCTCGGTTAGGTGGAGATGAATTCGCAATAATTTTACGCAATGTAAATAAGGAAAGCGTATTCCAAGTAGCAGATGAATATCGCCAAATGCTTGATCACTACCTGTTTATCTATAATGGTAAACAGTATAAGGTCAATGGCTCAATTGGTATCGCACTGATAGATAAGGATTCTGAGTCAGCAAGTGAAATACTGGCAAATGCTGACATCGCCTGTCACCTTGCAAAAGGTGAAGGACGAAACCGATCCCATCTATTCTGTGCTGAGAATGATAGTAAAAAAACCATGGATTTGGACCTGGGTTGGTCTTCAAGACTGCACAATGCCTTGTTGCAAGACAACCTAATCCTACATATTCAGCCCATCATTCCGTCACAATCTATCCCACCCTCTTTAGTGTCAGCATCTGAAGGTCCAATTTACGACAAGCTTGCTTGTGCCATCCCAGAGGATCAACAGATCAATGAGGTACTGCTACGCATGGATGATCCCATATGGGGGATCGTCTTTCCCGGTGCATTCCTGCCCACAGCGGAACGTTTTAATATGATGGATAAAATAGACTATTGGGTTGTTAATGCTGCATTGAAAAAGTTGTCGCTTTTGCAGCAAGAGGGCTACACAGGAATGTTTACTATCAACCTGTCAGGTCAAACCATTGCTAACCAGAGTTTGATCGATGATATTGAAAAGCTGGTTCTCCAATCAGAGATTGACACTACAAGAGTGATCTTTGAAATCACTGAAACCTCAGCTGTTTCGAACCTGGTTTCAGCCAATGAATTCATTACAAGGTTGAATGTGCTGGGTTGTCGCTTTGCCCTAGACGATTTTGGTAGTGGCTTCTCTTCTTTCTCTCACTTGAAAAACCTGCCTGTGGATTTTGTAAAAATTGATGGTCTTTTTGTTAGAGGTGTTGGTACAGATCCCAGTGATCGAGCAATTGTTAATTCAATAAATGATATTGCGCATTCTCTGGGAAAAGAGACCATCGCTGAATATGTTGAAAACGCAGAGATTCTGAAGTTTCTTATGGCCTCGGATGTAAACTACGTGCAAGGACACTTTCTGTCAAAACCAATGGATATCTCCAATATTTCACACCAGATGATAGTCGACACTCAAGACTAACCATCATAAAGGCTATTGGCTCAAAAACTTTCCTGACTACACTCAATGCACATTACTTGAATTACAGTATTGAGATTATGAATCAACACAAACATTCGCATAGGTGACTGACTCTCGGTGAGGTTTTGCGGATAATGAAAGGGAGTTTCTGCTTTTTCCTTAGCGTGCTTAACTTCTATGGCTTGTGCTTGTACTACAGAGCTGAGATTAGGAATCAGACTAAATATTGGCATAGGTTGCGAGTGTTTGCTGAGGATTGGGGTAATCAGCAAAACTTTTAGGTTTAAACTGAATTCTTGGTCACTCCATTCTCCAAAACCATCTGCTCCATAAGATCGATAAACTTTTGCTGATAACGTCGTAGATACTTATCTTTATGATAAGCGACCCAGGTAGTCTCCCAAGGGAGCATTTGACTCAAATCCCTTATCTCCAGATCTGGATCCTGTTCGGGTGAATAGGCCATACTGGCGATCAAACCAACACCCATACCCTCACGCACATAAGTTTTAATAACATCAGTATCCGCAGCAGTCAGTACCACATCGGGTTGCAGACCAGCTCGTGCAAAGGTGGTCTGCATGTGGTTTGCTCCTGTGAAACCAAAAGTATATGTGATCAACGGATAGTTACAGATTCGTTCAAGTGAAAGGGGTTTCTCTGCCAGCACCGGATGCCCTTTAAGCGCAATAAGTGAACGATTCCAGCGATAACAGGGTATAGCATTCAGGGTGGAGTGGAGGCCAAGCTCTTCGGTACAAATCGAGAAATCGACCCGGTCCGTCAGTACCATTTCAACCAATTGCTGGGGAGTTCCCTGATTGATCTGCAGATTCACAGAGGGAAATATCTTACGAAAAGTGCGGATTATCGAAGGTAAAACATAGCACGCCTGGGTATGGGTTGTGCCAATTCGAAGAATACCACTCCCCTCCTCTACATGTTCTCGGCCAACCGCCAGGATATTCTCTCGGATAGAGAGGGCTTGTCGAGCATAGTTAAGCACCTCCTCTCCAGCAGCAGTCAATCCTATCAATCGTTTACCTTTACGCATGAACAACTGAGTACCCAACTCCTGCTCAAGTTGGGCCAGATGCTGGGAGACAGCTGACTGCACCAGATAGAGTTGTTTGGCAGCCAGGGTCACGTTGAATCCAGCTGCATCCAGGGCGACCAGGGATGTAAGTTGTCGCAGTTCCATATCTTATTTCATGATTGTTTATCAAAATATATTACTTCACAAGATAATACCTCTCTTCCAATATTGCTACCCAATAGACACCGAAAATTTTTGCATGGGAGATTTCATATGGAAGTCGTCGCAAAGACCACAGAGAGTTTTCCAGCAAATCCTCTCGATGATATGCAGCTCTCAGGACTGCAGCATGCTATTCAAAGCTTGAATAATGAACAGCTCGTCTGGGCAAGCGGTTATCTGGCTGGCCTTGTTTCATTACAACCCAATGGCAAAGTTGCTGCTAACGAATCAACTGCTCTAACTGTTCTCTACGCAACCCAGGGAGGAAATGCACTCAGTGTGGCAAAATCTCTGGCGGAGCATGCTCAGGATCAGGGCTATGCTCTGCGTCTGGTCTCTGCTGATAACTACCGCCCCCGTGATCTGGCCAAAGAACAACTTCTGATTGTGGTGATAAGCACTCAGGGTGAGGGAGAGCCTCCAGAGAGTGCTTTTGAACTATTCAAATACCTTCGTAGCAACAAATCTGCACGACTTGAAAAACTCCGTTATGCCATTTTTGGACTGGGAGACTCCAGTTATGAGCATTTCTGCCATGCCTCCAGGGAGCTGGATCAACTACTGACAACTAAGGGAGCGGAAACACTGGTAGAGCGTATCGATGCCGATGTTGATTTCCAACACCACTACACTGACTGGCAGAGAGAGATTTTACACTCTGTGGAGAAGGTTCAGCCATTAGATCAAGCCAAGATCATACCAATACTGCGGGCAGCTACAGTTCGTCATGACCGAAACAATCCATTTCAGGCTGAGCTGCTTGAACGGCGATGCATCACTACTGAAGATGCTCTGACTGAAGTTCACCATTTGGCGTTTGAGATCGACCCTACTGTTATCCAATACCAGCCAGGCGATGCTTTAGGTCTGTTCTTCCGTAATGATCCCACTCAGATCGAGAAGATCCTTTCACACACAGGGTTAGAAGGTTCTACGAATGTCTCCCTGGAGCAGCATAAAGTATCATTAAGTCAGGCCCTCACGGAGAGACTGGAACTAACTCAACTCCATCCTAATGTCGTAAAATCCTGGACATCCATTGCAAACAACAGTGATTTAAACGCCATTGTTAAGGATCAGGAATCACTGCGAAGTTTTGTTAAAAACCGACAATTCATCGACCTGATAACCAACTATCCTGCTGATCTTGACGAACAAGCACTGGTGAATTTGCTGCACTCTCAGCAACCACGTCTCTACTCCATCGCCTCCAGCCAGAACAGCATCGAGGAAGAGATTCATCTCACTGTTGCAGCGCTTCGTTACCAGCATCACAACCCTAACCATTTGGGAGGCGCATCCGGTTACCTGACCCAGCGTATTAATGAGGGTGATAGTTTGGGCGTCTATGTGGTGAAGAATCCAAGCTTCAAACTGCCTGAGGCAACAGACACCCCAATTATCATGGTCGGTGCTGGAACAGGCATTGCCCCATACAGGGCTTTTCTTCAAGAGCGTGAAGCGTTAAACAGCTCTGGCAAGAACTGGTTAGTCTTCGGCAATCGCCATTTTCATCGCGACTTTCTCTATCAGACTGATTGGCTTAACTACAGAAAATCGTCTCTGCTAAATCGAATCAGCCTGGCCTTCTCCCAGGATGCCAGAGAAAGAACATATGTTCAGGCCAAACTCTATGAAGAACGTACTGAACTCTATCACTGGTTACAGGAAGGTGCCCATCTCTATGTTTGCGGTGGCGTTGAGATGGAAAAGGGAGTGCATCACTCCCTGATAGCCATTGCTCAGGATCAGGGTGGCCTTGATGAGGAGTCTGCTGCCGAATATATCGATTCTCTGCGTGTGCAGGGACGCTACCAGAGAGACGTCTACTGATGGATATCAAAGTCAATCCAAATGAACTAATCAAAGCAAACAGTCTCTATCTCCGTGGCACCCTTGAACAGAGCATGGCAGATCAAGCAACTGGTGCATTATCACCGGATGATGCACAAATCAGTAAATTTCACGGTTTCTATGAGCAGGACGATAGGGATCAGCGACAGTCACGCCAGCAACAGTTTCTCGAGCCCTACTACAGTTTCATGTTGCGGGCACGCCTACCCGGCGGCGTCTGCACTCCCCAACAGTGGTTGACCATAGATGCGGTCGGGCGGGAACTGGGAAATGGCACCATCAGACTGACTACCCGTCAAACATTCCAGTACCACGGCATACTGAAACGTAACCTAAAACCTCTGATCAAACGCATCAACCAGGCCATGATCGATTCCATAGGTGGCTGTGGTGATGTTAACCGTAACGTGCTCTGCAACCCAAACCCGGAGCACTCAAATCTGCACAAAACAGTCCATGAATGGGCCACGCGAATCAGTGAACATCTACTGCCGAAGACACGTGCCTACCATGAAATCTGGCTCGATGGTGAGCCGGTGGCCGGCGGCGAGTCTGAGCCTCTGTATGGTGAAACCTACCTACCACGAAAGTTCAAGACCGCAGTAGCTGTTCCACCCTATAACGATGTTGATGTCTACACCAACGACTTGGGGTTTGTAGCCATAGCAGAGGATGATCAGCTGTTGGGTTTCAACGTCCTGGCAGGCGGTGGGATGGGGGCAACCCACGATGATTCAACTACATTTCCACGCCTGGCTGATGAGCTAGGATATATCACACCTGAGCAAACCCTGGCCGTAGCCGAAGCGATAGTATCAGTGCAGCGTGATTTTGGTGATCGGGTCAGTCGTCGCCACGCCAGACTCAAATACACCATTGAACGTATGGGTCTGAGAACTTTTATTGCTGAAGTGGAGCAACGCGCAGGTCTTCAATTCGAGCCTACCCATTCCGTCCAATTCACCAGCCAGGGCGACCGTTATGGCTGGGTAGCGGATGGAGAGAACCGTTGGCACCTGACCCTCTATATTGAAAATGGCCGTATTGTTAACACCCCCGAAGCCAGTTTGATGAAAGGCCTGTGGGAAATCGCATCTATCCACCAGGGTGATTTCCGCATTACCCCAAGTCAGAACCTGATTATCGCAAACGTATCTGATCAGCAAAAACAGCACATAGAAAATCTTGCGCGCCATCATGGATTGATAAGCAAGCAACAAACTCCGATCAGACTTGCAAGTTTAGCTTGTGTTGCATTGCCCACCTGCCCCCAGGCAATGGCAGAAGGAGAAAGATATTTTCCAAAGTTCTTGGATCGGATTGAAGAGATAGCTGCTCGTTATGGCATACAAAAACAGGCAATTGTGATGCGGATGACAGGCTGCCCCAATGGGTGCGCCCGTCCCTATGCAGCTGAAATAGGCCTCATTGGAAAGGGACCTGGACGTTACAACTTGCAGCTGGGAGGAGATGGTAAAGGATTGAGGCTTAATCGTATGTTTCGAAAGAACCTAAACGAAAATGAACTACTCAAGACCCTGGATGGACTCTTTCATCTCTATGCAGACAAGAGATTAACCAACGAAGGCTTCGGTGACTTTACGGTTCGCTATGGCCTGGTTAAGCCAGTGATCAATCCAGCGGAGGATTATCATGATACGCCTTGAACCGATCGCTCCTGATAAAAAGCCCGATCAAGTGTATCTAAAACGCCTTAACCAGCAGCTTGACCTGATGGGCGCTGAAGAGCGTATTGAGTGGGCATTAACCAATTTACCCGGCAGTCATATCATGACCTCCAGCTTCGGTATCCAGGGAGCCCTTATGCTCCACCTGGTTACCCGGATCACCTCTGATATTCCAGTAGTCCTGGTTGATACCGGTTATCTATTTCCTGAGACCTATGGGTTTATTGATCAACTAACCGAGCAGCTAAATCTGAATCTCAAAATTTTTCGATCTGAAAAATCTCCAGCCTGGCAAGAGAGTCACTACGGTCGCCTTTGGGAACAGGGGCTCACAGGTATTGAATACTACAACCGCATCAACAAAGTGGAACCCCTGAAGTCCGCTTTAAAGTCACTCGATGCCGGTAGTTGGTTTGCCGGGTTGCGACGTCAACAGTCACTAAGTCGCGCTGAATTGCCTGTTGTACGCATCCAGGATGGACGATACAAAATCCACCCAGTAGTCGATTGGCATAATCGCGATGTCTACCGCTACCTGCAAAAACACAACTTGCCATACCACCCGTTGTGGGAAAAAGGCTACACCTCTGTTGGGGATATTCACACCAGCCAACCACAGGCATCTGGTATGCGAGAGGAAGAGACCCGCTTCTTTGGTTTAAAGCGGGAATGCGGCATCCACGAATAGCTTACATAAAGTGTGGCCCCGCCGCACCTAGAATCCTAAATTAATATTTTTTAAAATCGCATCAAGGAGTAATACTCATGAGTAGCAATATCGTCTGGCACTCACATCCTGTGGATCAAAAGACACGATCTGAACAAAAATTCCAGCGCCCTTTGGTGATCTGGTTTACAGGTCTCAGCGCATCGGGTAAGTCGACCATAGCTGGCGCTCTGGAGCAGATCCTGACTGGTCAGGGATACCACACCTACCTGCTTGATGGTGACAATGTTCGACATGGACTTTGCCGTGATCTAGGATTCAGCGATGAAGATCGACAGGAAAACATCCGTCGGGTGGGTGAAGTGGCAAAGCTGATGGCTGATGCCGGATTGATTACCCTAGCAGCCTTTATCTCACCCTTTAGAGATGACCGTAGACTTGTACGAGAGATCTTACCCGAGGCCCAGTTTGTTGAAGTCTTTGTAGATGCAGATCTACAAGTCTGTCAGGATCGTGACCCAAAGGGGTTATATGCAAAAGCGCAACGGGGTGAAATTAAACAATTCACCGGCATCGACAGTCCCTACGAAATACCAGAGAAACCTGAAGTGCACATTCATGCTGACCAAGTTTCTGTTGCAGAGGCAGTTAACCAGCTATTAGCCTATCTACATGAAATAGGTGCACTACAAGCTGGCTATCAGCCTGTAGCTTTAGAGGCATCGTAGTTATCACCTTGTTCCCTCGCTCTGCCTGGGAACGAGGGAAAACTAATCTCACACCAACCCTTACTCAGAGGAGCAATGAACAATAGGAATACAAAATAAGTATGTCATTGTAACATCCAGATAATTGCAACCACCCCCAGCATAATCACACCAAGATAGAGCATAAGATGGCGTAAAGCAGCATTAAGTTGCCTACGTTGTTGGAACTCATCCGGCTCCATCTCCTTAAACGCTTCTATATCAATTGGAGTCTCAACCTTATAATCGGGATTGTCTAGCAGTTGCAGTGCATCTTGATACTGCTCATCAACATACACCCAAAGAGTAGGTTGAAAACCAAACCGTGGAAGTATCATTCTTGCAGTATTCTCACCTTGAACAACAGCAGGTATCCCATTACTTTCTAATAGGGCTTTAAGAGTGTTTAGATAGTGAACATCACTATTACTAGTTAACATCTTCATACTTGATCTGATCCACTCTTGTAGCCTGAGGGTATCGTACTTATAGCCTGGTTAGTAACTACTAGCAGAAACCACACGTATATTTAGGCTTGCATGCTTAGGGGCATAAGTGTCCCCACAACCACAGTTAATCTGAAAATTCTCTTTTTCACCTGGCTTGATATTTTTTTTGATATAGCTTGAGCATTCAAATACAAACTGGCCATCAGAATTAAGTAACTCTGCTTCAAGTTGTATAGAACTTGCTGTTTCATTACCTTCATTCAATATGGATCCCAAGATGATAAGCCGCTCGCCATTCATCTCTTCTCGATGCTCAATAACTTTTATCTGCTCTGACTTATCGAAATCCGATAAAAGATTTTCCTCCATCATTGATGGTATGGCAAACATTGTCACCATTGTTCCTGAATAGAAAGCGACTAGATGCGGAACAATAAAACCTATTCCAAGCCAGAACCCTATCTTGACAGTTTTCCAAATACCCAAATCTTCCATTAATTACTACTCCTTATCTAATTAAATCAATTGGACATAGAAAATATATCCTATTACTATCTGCGTTATCAAAACTTGCTGTAGGAGTGCTACAGCGGCGTTTTGATGCCTTGCCGCAGGCAGGCACACTTCGGCTGAAGACAACATACTTAGTCGCCGGATTAATAACAACATTAGAATAGCATGATAAAAAATACCGACAATGCCTGACTTCTTCCTTTATTATGACTAGTTTTTTATAAAAACCTTATCACTATGAAGCACGCATATCCCCGGAATTACAGTACGGAATGAACCTGCAGCAATGTTAGGCTTCTACCTGCACCAGAATCTAATCGAAAGGCTGTATTATCCGGTTACTACTCCCGAAAAAGTATCTATTTATCGCAACCTCTAGCTTATTAACAGGTGTAGCGTTAACGTGTTGCTTTTGCACAGCTACAGGTAACCACCAGAACAGTTGCTCGTTGGTCACCAAGCGAGCGCAGTTTATGCACAAACTCAGACAGGTACCAAGCCCCGTCACCTGATTCAAGAATCTCTTCTTTGTCTGCCACACAGAGCTGTATTTCTCCTGAAAGCACTAAGATAAACTCTTCTCCGGAATGTATGGCTTGAGGTGTGTCTGATTGAACCTTTTCTGAGACCATTTCAGGATATTGAATATATGCATTAAGCCTGCCTCCCTGAGGCGAACTGTTACCATGCAGCAATTCAAAAAGTGGTATTTGGGTAGTTGATGGCAACTCTCTTCGATCCTGGCTCCTGACTACCCTGAATCCATCACGAGAGACCTGATCACCCACAAATTCAGATACGCTTATGTCAAACGCCTCAGCCAGACGAGCAACAGTAGAAATTGACGGCTCACTCAGCCCCCTCTCCAGCTTTGAAAGATAGCTTTTAGTCAAACCGGATTGTTCAGCCAGTCGATCCAGGCTCAATCCTGCAGTAGTCCGTAGAGAAGATAGCCGAGTAGCTATTGGTAATTTCCTTGGGGGTGACTTTGTTGAGTTATTCATACGCTCATATTCATCATAATCGCCTTTGCCAACAGATGATCAACTATAAAAACAATTTTTTAGTGCGTGCTTCTATTGGATCTCCGCACACAAACAGTAGATTCGAAAATTGGGTCATGCTTGCTCCCATATTCACAATGACACATTGTGTCATATCTGATACCTTAGGTCATCCATTAAATGGAGAGTACTATGCAAGCACAAAGCTCAACTACCAGTGTTGCCGTGATCAGACACCTTGCGTTTGAGGATCTTGGACTGTTCGCAGAAGTGTTAAGAGCAAGGGGCTATACCGTCAAAACCTATGATGCTGGCATTGATGACCTTGCAGCACCTATTCAATCCTCCGATCTGGTTATTGTATTGGGTGGCCCTATAGGGGTTTATGAACAGGATCGATATCCCTTTTTAGCCCTTGAAAAAGAGGCATTGAGTCTACGTATAAGCCTGGACCGTCCGACACTTGGGATTTGTCTGGGCGCTCAACTGATCGCAGCTGCTGCTGGTGCAAAGGTCTATTCTGGAAAAATCAAAGAGATTGGCTGGGGTAAACTTATAATCACTGAAGCTGGAATGAACTCTTGTCTTGCAACGCTGCTTGAGATCCCTGTCCTGCATTGGCATGGCGACACATTTAACCTACCTGATGGCGCCACTCTCTTGGCAGGAAATGAACACTATCCACATCAGGCCTTCTCACTGGGGACGAATATACTTGGTTTACAATTTCATCCTGAAGTCGATATATCACACATTGAACAGTGGTTGATTGGACACTGCTTCGAAATGAATGCGGCAGGTATAGATCCTGTGGCACTACGACATCATAGCCATGTAATCCAGGAATTAGTGGAACCATCAGCACGCCGTTTATTGGAAACCTGGCTTGGACAACTATCAGAGCAACATTTTCCTGAGACTCATATTAACAGCAATTCTGCCTGACCAAGGGAAACTATTACCATGCAAGAGCATGTCATATCCGCACTGATATTCGGATTAACAGCCGGACTCAAACCAGGCCCACTGGCCTTTGTGGTTATTCAGCAATCACTGACACATGGTTTTCGTAGTGGACTGAAGGCCAGTCTCGCTCCCTTGATAACCGATGGCCCAATCATACTGTGCACAATCTTCATAATAGGCCGGATGGATGACTACCACCGATTACTTGGAATTATCAGTTTGATAGGAGGAGTTTTTCTGCTCTACCTGGCATATAACACAGTGCTTAGCAAATCTTTCACAAATCTCTCGTCAACCACCAAAGATCGCTCATTAAGTACAGCGATAAAAATCAATATGCTAAGTCCCTACCCCTACTTGTTTTGGCTTACGGTAGGTGGCAGTTACATCGCATCTGGCAGCCAGGCTGCAGCAACTGCTTTTGTGGTGATATCAATCGGAACACTGGTAGCATCGAAAATCCTGCTTGCCTGGATTGCATCTCACTTCAGCGCGCTGTTACAGAGTCAAACCTATTTTTGGTTAATACGCTTGCTTGGTGCTCTATTAGGAATATTTGGCATCTTTCTCATACATAGAGGATTCACATCGTACCTGTTTGCAAGCTGATGTAACTTGTGCCGGATATCTGCCCGAGGCGGCATCGACAAACGACATGTCGGCAACCACGATGACGCGATCTGGCGGTTGACTGCATATTTTCCACCAATCCCGACCTGGTTATTCTGGACCTACTGCTTCCAGGAAAAGATGGCCTCACAATCTGTCGAAAAATCCGGCAGAAGTACAACGAGCACATCCTGTTTCTCACAGCTAGTGAGGACGACATGGATCAGGTAGCAGGGATCGAGCTGGGTGCAGATGATTACATCGTCAAACCAATTCAACCTCGAGTATTACTGGCTCGAATTCGAATGCTGCTGAGGCGCACTGACCCTGAATCCAATGGAGAGACGTTACCGGATGAGGCCAAGAAGGCACTGACCTTCGGCAACCTGGCAATTCACCATTCAAAGCGCTCAGTTATCCTGGCCGGCAATTCTGTATCGCTTACAACCAGCGAGTTTGATTTGTTGTGGCTGTCGGCGAGCCATGCAGAAGAAGTTCTTTCCCGAGAATGCCTGTATCAGCAAATGCGCGGCATCGAGTATGACGGACTGGATCGATCGACACCAAAGTCGCAAATCTACGCAAAAAGTTGGGGGATAACCCCTCACTAAGTCGGCGAATAATTACGGCTCGAGGTCAAGGATACTTGTTCGTACCTGACCACTGGGACTAGTGTAGTGTTTCATGCAGATCACCCGCTGAACAGAGAGAGCAAGCAGCCAGGGAGCCTTAGAATGAGGCTTTCTCTTAAGCTAGCTCATTGACAGATATCGCTTCAGGTGCTCTGATTGAGGATCGTCATTTGTCTGTTATATTTCAGTAATCTATACGAGACAATCGATTTTAGATTCAATATTAGAATTGCATTACATCCCATTGTATTTAAATAGTATTTTGCTATAAAATGCCAAGACTATAAACCTTCGCCCCAACTTTAAAGAAGCCTGACCACGAAGATGTCAAACAACCTCGCCGTTGCACAAAAGAAACTCAGTCAAGGCAAGTTGAGCGATGCTCAAAAACTCCTCACCCGAGCGCTGAAAAAAGAGCCTGACAACTCAAAAGCACAATACCTACTTGGTGAAACCCTGCTTCTGCAGGAGAAGATTGATGAGTCTATCCCCTACCTGATGAAGGCAGTCGCAAGTAAGCAGGTGGAGCCATGCTGGTTTGTGATGTGTGGCGTGGCGCTGGAAAGAGTGGGCCAATATGCCGATGCCGAAAAATCGTACAACCTGGCAGAACAAGCCGGCTGTACTGATGACCGCATGTATTACATGATCGGTAACTTCCACACCAATATCACCAAAAACTACCAAAAGGCTGAAATCTACCTGGCCAAATTGATCTCAAACAAACCTGAAGCATCAGTGGCCTATTTGGCACTCAGCAAACTCTATACAAAACAGGAGCGGTATGAAGAGGCCATACAGGCACTGGATTGCTGTTTACAGCAAAACCACGAAACACCAGAAGTCTATATAAATTTAGGTCATGCCCTGTCACACCAGGGCCGACAGGAAGAGGCACTCGCCTGTAACAAAAAGGCCATGGAACTGGATCCCAACAATGCCATCGCTATCCAAAACTATTTGGTACAACTGCTCTATATCAAAGACGACCAGGCAGAGATCTACCAGGAAGTACGGAAAATCACAGCGAAAATCAACAAGGGTGCGAAGACAAAATTCTCAGGTACGATTGACTGCGACAGTGAACGGAAATTAAGGATCGCGTTTGTCTCTGCCGACTTACGTCATCACGCTATCGCCTACTATTTCAAACCGATTATTGAGCAGTTTGATAAGGGTAGATTCTCACTATGTTTTTACTATAACAACTTCGTCTATGACGAGACCACCAACGATATAAAGCAACATGCGGAAATATGGCGCGAAACACCCCACTTGAATGATCAGCAACTTGCGAACCAGATAAGAGAAGACAAGATTGATATCCTGGTTGATCTCTCAAATCATACAGTCGGTAACAGATTAACAGCTTTCACCCTGCACCCCGCACCTATGCAGGTTTCATGGATGGGACTACCTATCACCACAGGCCTGGACTGTATGGATTACGCACTGAAGGATCAGTTAATCGTTGAAAAATGCCATCTTGAAGAGAATGCTTCGGAGAAGATACTGGCTGTCGAAAACCTAACACTCTATAGTCCATTATCTGGGTTACCACCACTCAGCGAACCGCCCTGCATAAAAAACGGATACATCACTTTTGGCTCTTTCAACGGATTGAGAAAAATAGACCGAAAAATAATGGAAACCTGGGCGAAAATCGTTCTCAAACTTCCTGATTCCCACATCAGAATGGTTATCGAAGACTATAATAGTGTCACCATGCGAGAACATATCTACGACATCTTTAGCGAACTTGGTGTCGACAAGCATCGCGTCGAGCTAAAACCCAGTCTTGGCATGTCAGACTATATGGCATCTCATAGTGAGGTGGATATCGCTCTCGACCCCTATCCATATCATGGGCAAACAACCAGTTTCAACGCTTTGCTGATGGGATTACCCCTGGTCTCGCTTTGTGGTAAATCTGTTGCCAGTAATATCTCTAGACGTATTCTCACCGCAATTGGAAAGCAAGCCTGGCTGGCTGATGAGATCGATCAATATATCGAAATTGCGCTGAATTTGGCTCAGGATAAAGAAAAGCTTATCTCAGTTAGGAAAACAGTGCGCCAAGAGTTACAGGACTCTTACATAATGGACTATAAGAAACTCACGGGAGAGATAGAATCAGCTCTATTAGCTGGTTGGAACAATCTTTGCGCTAAAAAGTAATCTCAACAAAAACAGACAAAAATAACGATCACCTCGACCACTGGTTTATCAATTTGGAGTACCCTGAAAACTATGAATATGTCAGAGAAAGTTGATTCAATCGAGGCGACAATCCCAGAGATAGACACTTTAAGTCGATTACGCAGATGGGCCAATGCCAGCGATCGGAACGCTGCAGCTAAAGAGGTCAGTGCCTATACTGAACAGTTGATCGAACGCACCGGACACGGCTTGGTGCTGCGAGAAGCCGACCTGCGCAACCTTAACCTGTCTGGCTTTAACTTACGCCTTGCAGTACTGAATCGTGCTGTATTACATGGCACTAATCTGAGTAAAGCTGATCTCTCTGGCGCTTTAATGGTTTGTCCCGGAATGGAAAGAACCAACCTGAAAGGGGCTAATCTTCAAGGTGTCTATATGCACGCCTTTGCTGCTCAGGTCTGCGATTTTACTGATGCGGATATGAGCAATCTCACTGATGCAACAGGCAGCCTATTTCATGGCTGTTTTATGGGGAATGTGAACCTATCTGGTTCCACCATTGCCGGCACCAGCTTCTATCAATGCATAATGGACGAGGTCAGTTTTTCTCGATGCAACCTTCAAGGCTCAACAATCAATGAGTGCCACCTGAGTGGAGCAAACTTTGAAGAGGCGCAACTTTCCCAACTGACAATTACAAAATGCAATCTACGTGGTGCATCACTGAAGAATGCCAGCGGAGAAGGATTGGTTCTACAACGTTTGTTAGATGCGGAAGAACTACTTCTATCCCATGCAAAACTACCTGGCCTGAGAATCAGCCATTCCATTCTATCTAATCTTACTGCATCTAATTTATCAGCGCCTGAAGCAGATATTTCCAAATCAACCATGCCATCTGCCGACTTCACTTCAGCTGATCTGGAGCATGCTCGACTGGTTAATGTCAGTATTGAAAAGAGCAATTTCAGTAATGCAAAACTGGATGGTGCTTTAATAACTAACTGCTCAGCTAACGATGCAGATTTCAGTGGTGCCATGGCTGAGAACATCGCCGTTAGAGAATCCTCGTTTCAAAAAGCCAACATGGACCGCCTCTCAGCTCGATGCGCCCATTTTCGTGACTGCAATCTTGCTTATGTATCACTCAACAAGGCCTACCTCTATCGTGCAATGATCACGGGAGATCCTCCAAAATCGATGTCGATGATGGGCGCTGATCTATCTAATTCAACCCTGGTTCAATCCTATATTGCTGGTGATTTAAGTGATGCCAACCTGAGCGATGCACTCCTGGTCTATGCCCGTTTAAATCAGGCTGTTTTTAACAATGCTAATTTAACTGGCGCATCTCTGTTTGGTGCAAGTCTGGTTAAAAGCATCTTCGATGGTGCTCTGCTGGATAATGTGGTTGGTCCTGCCTACAGCGATCGATGTAGTGGACTACAGGAGGCACTAGCGAAGTCGAGTGGTGAACAGAGTCAGCGGCTGAGCAAATTTATTGATGGCTTAGAGACCCTACTGACTGATCAAAGTCGTGGCTCGACGTGACAGAAGCTTCTCCAAGCGAAGAAAAAGTTGAGATCCCATTAGCTGATGTAAAAAGCATCTGCCGAGATGCGCTTAACGGTTTTATCTCACCGGTTTCGGTGGTTGATGAAGTGTTGTCGCAGTTATTGGATGCTGAACTCAGGGGTAAACAGAGCCATGGTCTTGTTCGCATACCATGGTTAAAAAAGAGATTAAAGCGGATAGAGCACCAAGCCGCGATCAAGCAAGAGATCTCACCCTGGTTCAGCCGTTTCGAATGCAGTAAAAGTATCGGTTATCTAGCCGCTCGGGAAGCGACAGAGGATTTGCAGCAGATTCTGGCCGATCAACCCTTTGGCATATCAGTCTGCGCCAGTGCTTTTCCAACAGGAGTGATAGGAAACTACTTAAGCAACTTGTCGAGTTCCGGTTATATCGCCATGGGTATTGCAACTTCCCCTGCCCTTGTATCCCTTGCACCAGGAGAAAAACCGTTACTCGGAACCAATCCGATTGCACTTGCACTACCTGCTTTTGAAAATAAGCCAGCATTTATAGCTGATATCAGTCCAGCCCCTGCTACCTTCGGGCAACTACTCTCAATGTTATTCGGCAATGAAGGTGATCTGGAAGAACTGAGTGTAATTAATGGAGATGGCCAGCAACCTTCAGCAGCTGGCGAAATGTTTGACGATGAGATACGCCTGGTTGGACAGATAGTCCAACAATTTAATACCTCTGCACAACGTCGCTCTTACGCGCTTACCATCGCCATTCAGCTTCTAACCATCCTGTTCGCAGGAGACTCACCTCGTGGCGCTCTTGTACTTGTGGCATTGGATCCGAAACGAATACCGGGTTTACATCTCACTGAAACGATCAATTTTCTTGAAAAGCTGACACAACGGGGGGCAACAGTCCCTGGTGCACATGGAGAAGCTCACTTAAACAAACAGTACCAAAAAGGCACATTATCTCTTCCTGTACCACTTTGGCATGCCATACAGAGCTTGGCATCAGCGTGTAATTAATAGCAGGACACAACCTTGAAACTTCTGATTTTCCCAGTTGATATGGATGCCTCTGAGGCTTTTATCTCAGTCACGCGCTCGCTGGGAATACCTCTAATTGGCGCCACATCAGTAGAGAAAACAACGCATCATCAAGGTATTGATCAATTAGTTCATCTACCTTACATCACCGAATCTGGTTTTGATAAAACCTTTGCTGACACCTTAAAAGCACATGATATAACACATATTTATACACCCCATCCTGGGGTCTGGACCTATCTGAAGCAGTTAAATGTAAAAAACATAGCGCACTACTCTTATCAGTTGTGCCACCCTTCACCCTATCAGAACAATTGGCTCGAGTATAAAGCCAGCTACGATTGGGCTGAACGGATCTCTGTCGATAATTTCCTCGACGGATTTGATACGAGACCCGGAGCAGGCCCACATCGTCAATTGACGATTAGTGAGTATGCCGGTCTTCATAAACAGTTTATTCGCATAGCCGGTCAGTGTGATGTGAATAAACTCACTGCTTTAACACAGATACTACGCCTGACCCCAAAAGGGGATCTCGTAGAAATTGGCTCCCTCTATGGTCGCTCAGCTTTTGTGATTGCCTGGTTGTCTGATCGGTACCGCATCGGTAGCTTTATCTCTATCGACCCATGGTCTAATGATGCACTTGAGAGCCAGGGTGAATCAGCAACTATTTTACATACTGATCCGGAAACAATTGACTTTGAGCCTATTTTTAAAAGTTATCTCAGCAACATGTCACTACTCAATAACGTCGGATATATTCGCGAAACATCCGATAGAGGAGTCGATAAATACCGCAGAGCCGTAGATCAGGGCAAATTGTATAGTCCTGAGTTTAGTGAGATCACTGTTTCAGGGTCTATTGCCCTACTCCACATTGATGGCAATCACGGCTACGCTCATGTTCGTCAGGACATAGAACTTTGGGAACCCTATCTGGCCTCAGGTGGATGGCTACTACTGGATGACTACTTGTGGGCCTTTGGAAGCGGTCCTCAGCAAGCGGGGGACGAATTGATCGGCAGGGGGAATTTCGATTTGGCCTTTGTTGCCAGCGATACGCTTTTCCTAAGAAAGATTTAGGGCACCTCAGGCCGGCTGAAAACAGGACCAAGTAAAGGATTAGAGACTGGAGGATTATCTCGTATTACTTTTGCTGGTGATCCCACTGCCACGACATTGTCCGGTATATTTCGCGTCACTGTGGCACCTGCTCCAATGATGCTGTTTTTACCCACTGTGACACACTCTATGATCTGGCATCCAATGCCTAAATAGGTCTCATCGCCACAAATCACATCTCCGGCAACTCGACTGCCTGGGCCTGCAAATATCGAGCGACCCAGCTGGGCACCATGACCAACCGTAACTTGCCAATCCAATGCTACAAAGTCATCAATTAAGGCACCATGATTGATCGCGTTCATTCCCATCAGCAAGACGCCAGCACCAAGTTTCGCATCTGCAGAGATATAACTTGAAGGATTAACTATGGCAGGACATTCAGCATGCCGTTCCAAAAGTAGCTGACCATAGCGATTTCGGGCCACTGGGTCGCCGATTCCGACAGCAAACAGATGATCACTGGTAAACGACTTATCCAACAATAGATCATCCCCTCCGAGAATAGGAAGTCCTTTTACTTTTTCTGCTTTGAGGTTGGTTCGATCAATAAAACCAGTAACATTAAATCCAGCTAAACCTGCAACCTCCAACATACAGCATGCATGACCACCACTTCCGATGATCACCAACGGTTTTGCAGAATGGCTGCTATTCATCCAAATTCCTATTACGCCTATCGATTACGCGGCGAGCCTTAAACATATTGCTAGGGAAGCTTCCAGGGTCGCATGCTTCAACGTTAACTCTGAGACCTAGGTTGGCTTTAAGATTTCGTTCGGCCTGATTAAGAAATTGGGATGGTTTGACAGAGGGTTCAACCTCCGCTTCAACCCTGATCTCGTCCAAAGCGCCTGATTGCTCCAATACGATCCTGAACTCAGTTCCCATTCCATCAATACTACGCAGGATATCTTCTACATCTGAAGGGTAAAACTTGACCCCTCTTACAATGATCATATCATCCAGACGTCCGATGATTCCCTGGGGTAATCGCGGATAGGTTCTTCCACATGAACAGGGCTCGTCTGTCATAAGCGTTTCATCGCCAGGATAGTAGCGAATCATAGGCTGTGATCTACGCCATAGATGAGTATAGACAACCGCACCTCTCTGGTTATAGCCCAACAGTCGGTTTGGATTTTCAGGATCAACAACTTCCGCGTAATCAATATCCTGGTAGACGTGCATACCTGTGCGTTCCGAGCACTCCATATTGGAACAAGGGTGTAACTCTGCCACATTACCAAAATCGATAGCGCTGATGCCAAACCCCTCTTCCAGCCGTTTTTTAACTGCAGGTATACTACCTCCAGGTTCGCCGCCAAAGAAACCGAGACGTAATCGACTGGATGAAAGATCAACCCCCATATCCTGAGCTGTCTCCAGAATATGTAGACAATATGATGGTGTCCCACAAAGCACGGTCGTACCTACCTGTTGCAACATCATAATCTGTCGCTCAGTATTCCCCCCCGCCATAGGCAATACTTTGGCACCAATCTTTTCGGCAGCGCCCAGTAGCCCCCAACCACCAACATAGAGACTCAATGGAAACACGATTTGCACGATATCATTGGCCCTCAGGCCTGCTGCCCAGCACTGTAAAGCCTGGGCTTCAGAAATCCCATCCCAGTCATCCCCTGATATAGCGAATAGTGTGGGCTGCCCAGTGGTACCTGAAGTACCTTGAATTCGCGTTACCTCACTAAAATCCACCCCCAGGTAGTTACCAAAGGGGGGATAATCCTGCTGGGATTGTCTGAGCATTGCCTTAGTAACAACTGGAACCTTGCCGGAAAAGTCTTCAAGATTCTCAATATCATCTGGATGAACACCATGCTCATTGTAGAGCTGCTGATAAAAAGGGATCTTCTCATAAGCATATTCCAATTGAGATTTAAGACGTTGGAATATCAACGCTTGCCGCTTTTCTGGTAGGAGCGTTTCCCTCTCCTTGTCCCAAAATTGTTCATCAATAGAATGCATGATTGTTATTAGTTTATTGTTTGCCTGGATATCTTCTGCCCTCTATAAGGGCTCTTAACACCAATCTATTATAGGGATATGTTACACTCAACTTTAGGCTATACCCTGCCCTCATACATACAGAAAACGGTTTCAACCCTGTCACTGAGGTAGGCTACAACTAATCCTAGTGTGGTGTAACGTATAAACTGCACCAATCAGCGAGACGCTAAGCCGTTAGCTGCTAGGCGCGTTGCGCCGGAAATGGCTCGCCCTTTCCAAGCAACGCAACAAATCAGATGACGGCTTAGCGACTCGCCCGAAGGGAGGCCCATCAATGCCTCAATTCTGCGTTGCAGCACTTGACAAGGGCGCTGCCATTGCCTGCGCGCTGCGCCTTGTCTTGAGGCATTGACGGGCCTCTGATTAGTGCAGTTTATACGTTACACCACACTAGTATATCAACAATGAACTGCCTCATCTGCAATACTTCAAGCCACTACTTCTTCACAAAACAGTTCAACTGTTTTGGCCTGAAGAATGTAGATTACTATCGATGTA
This sequence comes from Candidatus Thiodiazotropha sp. DIVDIV, assembly GCA_040506275.1. Taxonomy (GTDB): domain Bacteria; phylum Pseudomonadota; class Gammaproteobacteria; order Chromatiales; family Chromatiaceae; genus Thiodiazotropha. The sequence goes on along the minus strand of JBEVXD010000002.1, from coordinate 393,758 downwards.
ACCACTGTGGGAGTGTATTTGCCAAAACCTTATTGGAACTCGCAGAGGAAGAGTGGCAGACCCTGTGTAGTGAGTATCACAGCAGTTATCGGGATAGTGGCAACAATCCTGACGACCCAAATTGGTTACAACGTTTAAATCACCAGGGGGAGACTCTGCTGTCCCTGACCGACTTAGGTATACTATCTAAAAGTGAAAAATGGTTAGACTATGGCTGCGGCGATGGAGAACTGGGTGCCTTTCTGGAAAAAGCTGGTATCGCTGTTGATTGTTATGATCGTTATTGGAAAAAACCTACATACGTTCACAGTTCGAAACTGATACCAGGTAGTTATCCACTGGTGATCAATACCTCACTATTCGAGCATCTTCGCGACCAATCAACTATGGATACTATCATTGAGCTGATAACCCATGATGGTGTCTTTGCCCTGCATACCCTGGTTCGGGGTGATATCCCCAGAGATCCCAACTGGTTCTATCTATTACCAGTACATACGTTGTTTTTCACAAACAAAGCCATGAAAATACTATTTAACAAATGGGGATTCAGCTGCTCTCTATATGCCGTAGATGCCAGATTATGGTTGTGGTTCCGTCAACCTCTAGCCGCTATGTTAAAGAAGCATCCTGAATTGGATAAACCAAATCAGTGGCAAATCAGTGAGGGGTTTATGGCTTACTGGCCGTAATCTGATATAAGTATACAAATCTCCGGCCTGCAATATAGTGAGTTTTAAATATGTCATATGAGTTGCGCAATGAAGTGAGGACTGAACCGTTTCTTAGAAACCCACGTCTGGAGTCACTTCTTGAACAACTTAATGGCATGCTACAGTGTGTCTCTATAGAACAGTTCGAAAAGCCAAAGAACCCAATCATCTTTGTGGTTGGTGGACCGCGCTCAGGCACCACATTAATGATGCAATGGTTAGCATCCAGTGGCCTTTTCGGATACCCATCGAACCTGCTTGCACGCTTTTATCGAGCACCTTACATCGGTGCGATGATTCATCAGATGTTGTTTAACCCCGATTTCCAATACAAGGATGATTTTGCAGACCTGAACCCCTACACATTAGAAAGTAGCTTTACCTCTGATCTTGGTAAAACGGTCGGTATCGCTGCACCGAATGTGTTTTGGTATTTCTGGAGACGCTTTTTTGATTTCAATGACTGCCCTTATTTAAATGAACAACAACAGCAGAAGGCTGATACTTCATCCTTTGTTAAAGAGTTGGCGGCCATTGAGTCAGCATTCGATAGGCCTTTTGCATTAAAAGGGATCATCGCCAACTGGAACCTGGATTTCATTGACACGCTCTTTGATAAGGTTTTGTTTGTCCATATGCGACGCAATCCAGCCTATCAGATGAACTCCATCTTAAATGCCAGGGAGCGTATCCGGGGAGATCGGAAATCATGGTGGGGCTTTAAAACACCAGAATTTGAAAAGCTCGAGTTCTCCACTCCTGAAGAAGAGGTGGCCGCGCAGATCTTTTTTACTCGAAATGCAATAGCTAAGTCATTTAGTAAAATTTCTAGTGATCGTTGGCTAGAGGTGGACTATGAAGCTTTTTGCCTTAAACCCAAACAGATATATGGTGAACTGGCTATACGATTGGCAGAGCAAGACTACTCTATACCTGATCAATACCCTGGTCCTTCAAGTTTCACAAACAGTAATGGGGCCTATACCGATAAGATCAAGTTGCTAGAAAATATCTACGCAGAATTTATTAACAATCAGCAGTAGACGACGGTTCAGCCAACAGCACCCGTATAATTAAAACCACCTTTTCCACCATTGATTCATCAAGCGTCGAACCTGTTGGCAAAACAATGACTCTTTCAGATACCTGTTCGCTGTTTACCAGATATCTCTTTGCCGATGGATAGAGGTTCCGATAAGGCTCCATATTATGACAGCCAGGCCAGAAATAGCGCCGAGCCAATATATTCTCTGCATGTAGCACTTCGACGATCCTGTCTCGGCTGACCTGACAACTGTCACAGACCTCTAGAATAATATACTGATAATTATTTAACTCCCTTTCATCATATTCGAGCAGATGAACATCAGGTATATCAGATAGTTCTCTTTTGTAGGCATGGTAAATCGCTCGATTATGTTCAGTTACTTCATCGATGACCTTCAGATTTGAGAGTCCCATGGCAGCTGAGATCTCAATCATCTTTCCATTCGTACCGGGATAAATCACGTTATCAACACCGGCAAATCCAAAATTTCGCATGAGCCTCATCTTTTCGGCTAGATCGTCATCATTGGTTAGAACAGCACCACCCTCAAAGGTATGAAAAAATTTGGTAGCATGAAAGCTCAATACTTCACAAGCACCAAAACCACCCACGCTCTTACCCTGGTAGGAACAGCCAAATGCATGGGCTGCATCAAACATCAATTTCAAACCACTCTCTCTGGCAATATCTTCCAGTTCATCAACCGGAGCAACGCGCCCCCACAAGTGAACGCCAATAATGCCCGATGTTCGAGAGGTAATCATTTTCTTAACCGCAGCGGGATCGAGATTATGGGTATCTGGGTCTATATCTGCAAAGACTGGGGTAATCGCCTGCCAGTAGAGTGCATGAGCAGTAGCAATGTAAGTGTGAGATGGAAGTATCACCTCCCCCTCTAACTTCAGAGCCCGAATAGCAATCTCCAATGCAACTGTGCCGCTGCACATTGCTACACAATGCGCTACCTTGTGTAGTTCGGCGATCCGTTGTTCAAGTTCTCGAACAACAGGGCCATTGTTGGTCAACCACTGGCTATCTAATATCTGTTCTGTGTATTGCAAAAAAAGCTTACGATCGCCGATATAGGGACGCCCAACATGAAGTGCCTCTTCGAACGCAGGCTCAGCGCCATTAATAGCCAAATCATGGGTAGTTACGATAGATTTCATTCAGTGTTTTGAAACAGGATTGACGAGCATAATAACGGGTTAGTTACCCTGTCGTAATATGAGTAAAGCCATTGAATTAGCACGGCAATCACCTCAAAGTTCCACATTATGTCCAGGGAGTTTCTAGTGTCGAGAATACTCAATAAACTTTTTAATTTTTTAATAGCGTATCTGTTAGAGATGCAATACAACTGATCTGTCATTTCCTTTACAGTGACATAAAATAAATACCCGTCACTGCTGTCCCGCTAACTTCATTTAATATCAATGTAACTGATTGTTCTGAAGTGATATCGTTTTGCCAATGATCTCGTGAGATATCACTATCGATTCTGTGCGTCCCTTCTCCCTCTGAAGGGTGTCGCAAAAGACTCAAGCTGCTAATCACATGCGGATTACAACTTGCATGGTGCGGCCTGCCGCACCATGCCGAGCGTCTGATGAAACAAATAACCATAGTAGATGCAGTGATCTTAATAGTGATTTCTTTTACAACACCCTCCTTTGGGAGAAGGAAAGGATTAGGGGGGTTAGTCCCTCACCCCAGCCCTCTCCCAAAGGGAGAGGGAGTTAGCGGGCCAGCAATGATATCCCGTACTGTAGCAATCGCATCAAACCGAAAATATACACTACCCTATCATCTACTGCTAACTATTCCATTTAGGACTCTGATACAGGTTTACAATCAAGGCCTGTAATCATAAAAAGGCCAGAAAATCATATGCACAAATATCACTACGAACTTGGCCAAATGATAAGTAAATGTCAGATCTCACCAATTCCCGACTAAAATGCCAGGTCTTTATCTATGCGGAAGGGTTCTTGTTTCAAACAGGCTGGTTCAAATCGTAAATCTGACTTACTTCTGAATTGTATTTACCAGCGAGGTTGAAACGGTAATGTAGGCAGGCAAGGCAACGTTTCAAGCACCCATCAGAGATTCTTTAAAACCAAATAGTCCTTTCGATCCTAATAATGTAGCAAACCGAGGTAATCTGTTATAGCAGATGCCGTGTGATCAATCCTTGACATGGAAAGCCCTTAGAGAATGAGTAAATTCAGTTTATCTATTATTATTGTTATAACAGATAGTTACATGCTATTTATAAACCAAAACAAGAAGAACCTAATACTAAGAAATTTGGTTAAAAAAATAACTCCATCTTGTAATGCAATTGTAATAATTCTGGCATATTATTGTAATAGTTTTGTAATTTTTAATCTATTTGGAGGTACTGCTGTGCCAGTACAGATGACACGCCTCCTTATATAGCCGACTGAAAAACATTACAGACATGAAAAGAGGCAATTAAAGCCCAGTTTCACATACTAATTACACTCAAACGTGTGAGGGGAATCATGAACATCCAACGATCCACTGCCCTATCATTGGCAGCTGCTGCCTTGTACCTGACAACACAGGTTGTGAGCGCTGCTGACCGAACCGTCATCCAAAACAAAGGCTCAGATACACTTGTTAATGTCGCTCAAGCCTGGGCTGAAGAGTACCGTGATGTCGATTCCAATGTCGCTATTGCTGTCTCAGGTGGCGGGTCAGGAACCGGCATCGCTGCGATGATCAATGGTACTGTAGATATTGCCAATGCCAGCCGTAAGATGAAATCAAAAGAGGTAAAACTGGCAGAAAAGAAGGGGCAAAATCCAGTAGAGCATGTGGTGGGTTACGATGCGCTTGCTGTATTTCTCCACAACGACAATCCAATCAATGAGATCAATTACAGTCAATTAAGAGATATATTCGCTCGTGGAGGCAAAGCCACCAGCTGGTCGGATCTAGGCGTTACCGTACCAGGTTGTAAAAGTGATGAAATCGTAGTTGTCAGTCGTCAAAACAACTCCGGCACTTATGCCTACTTCAAAAAAGCAGTCTTAGGTAAGAAAGGTAAATTCCGTCAAGGAACCCTAGATATGCACGGCTCAAAAGATGTGGTCGATCTGGTTGAAAAAACACCTTGTGCCATCGGATATAGTGGTCTTGCCTATGCAACCGACCACATTAAGATGGCATGTGTCAGCAGCGAAGCCGGAAAAGCTTGCGTCAGCCCCAGCGTAGCAACAGCAAGTGATCGATCCTACCCTATCGCCCGCCCACTGTTTATGTACAGCAACGGAGAACCCAAGGGTGAAATCAAAACCTATCTTGATTGGGTTAAGAGTGACGTCGGTCAGTGTATTCTTCTGAAGAAAGGCTATGCCCCAATCAAAAATGTAAGTTGTAACTAATACACCCATCGCACCGCTGAAACGATCTGTAACATCGGGTTGGTTGAGTGTCAAAGTGACATCTCAACCATCCCTAACACCTACGTCCTGAAGAATTACGACGTGTTGTACTAGAAAAATAGTTTTAAAATCACGTTCAACCCGGAGCATCGAGCAATGTCGCATCTTGAAGAACGACTGGAGCGAGACCTTTCAAATCTGCACGACCGTGTAGCGAAAATGGCAGCTCAGGTCCAGGAAGCTGTAAAAAATTCAGTCTATGCACTACAGACGGGAGATAACAAGCTCGCTTATTCGACAGTACTGAACGATAACCCAATCAATCGATGTATGCGTGAAATCGATAGAATATGTCATCGTTTTTTTGCCGTGCATATACCAAGTGGCGGTCATTTACGTCTTCTCTCTTCGGTAATTCGTGCCAATATAGAGTTAGAACGAATCGGTGACTATGCAGTAACTATTGCACGTGAAGCCGCTCAACTTTCAGAACCACCCAGTGGTAACCTTGGCCGGGAATTAGACCGTGTGGCCAGTGAAACCATGCTTATGCTTCAGCAATCGATCAAAGCATTTACTGAATTGAATTCAGAACTAGCCAAAAGCACCATGGTCATGGCCAGTGAATTCGAGCATAACTTGGATGTAATCTATACAGAAATGATGGCCAACCATGACAGGCAACGTGTTGCTGAAGTATTGGCAATATTTGTTGTGTTTAACCAGCTTAAGCGTACTGCTGATCAGTCAAAAAATCTTTGTGAAGATACAATATTTGCTGTTACCGGTGAACAGAAATCACCGAAAGTCTTCAATATTATGTTTGTAGATGAAGACAACAGTTGCCATTCCCAACTGGCTGAAGCCATCGCCAGACAGAATCATCCCAATGTTGGCAACTACCGTAGCGCTGGTCGCGTGGCAGCAGATGCAATCAACAGCGATCTGATTGGCTTTCTTGAACAAAAAAGCATCGACTACAGCCCTGCTGAATTAACCACACTTGATAAATTATCAGAAAAAGAGATATCTGATCAGCATGTGATTGTTAGTCTACAGGGCAAAGTATCCTCCTATTTGCCTAAACTTCCATTTCATACATCTGCAATTGAATGGGGCTTGGGTACGGTTCCTGAACAGGAGGATAGCCATGATTATGAGCACCTTTACCACGAGTTAGCTGTATTGATCAAAGACTTGATGGAACTGCTTCGTGGGGAGGACGCTTGAAATGCCCGAAACCAATGCAGTGAAAGTTCCGATTACCGAGGACTTCGATCGTCGTAATCTGGACTGGTATATCGACAAATTTGTTCAGGCTATTGTCTTTGTAGCAGGCATTTCTGCAATTATCTTTATCATTGGTATCTTTGTCTTCATTACCATGGAGGGCGTGGGATTTCTATTTGAAGATTTTACTTTTAAGGAGTTCTTTCTCTCCCCTTTTTGGGAGCCTTCAGATGAAGACGCACCAGAATATGGCATCCTGGCTCTAGTTGCCGGTACAGCCAGTGTCACGGGGTTGGCAATGGTTGTGGCCATTCCCTTCTCGCTTGGTGCCGCCATCTTTATCGGTGAATTTGCCTCAGGAAAACTCCGCGAGTCACTCAAAGTTCTGGTCGAGCTTTTAGCCGCGATACCATCTGTAGTATGGGGCTTCATCGGGCTATCCATTATGAACCCACTCATTATCGATTTGTTTGATGTGCCTGTCGGTCTAAATGTTCTGAATGCAGGAATAATTCTCGGATTAATGGCAGCACCCATAATGACATCCATTGCAGAAGATGCATTGAAAGCCGTGCCTGACCGTTACAGAGAGGCAGCTGAAGCGCTGGGTGCAACACGCTGGCAAGTGATATTCAAAACTGTAATTCCTGCAGCGAAAAATGGCTTATTGGGTGCAGTGCTATTAGGGGTTGGCCGAGGTTTTGGAGAGACCATGGCAGTTCTTATGGCTACTGGGCACGCTGTCAACATCCCCGGCAGTCTATTTGATCCGGTTCGTGCGTTGACCGCCACCATTGCCGCAGAGCTAGGTGAAACTGCAGTTGGCTCCCAGCACTACCAAGCACTGTTCACCATTGGCATCTTTCTATTCATCATTACCTTCCTAATAAACCTGACAGCGGATTTGATTGTCCGTGGCATCCGTAAGGGGTAAAACAGATGTTTGCTGAATCTGAATTAAATATTAGGAACAAACGAGTACAAAATCTGTTCCGCATTCTGTTTTTGATGATGACACTGCTGTTGATCATACCTGTAGCCATCATCCTGGGTACACTTATTGTCAAAGGCGGCAGTGTAATCTCAATAGATTTCCTATTTACCGACCCTACAAATGGTATGACTGCCGGCGGTATCTTTCCTGCCTTGATTGGAACAATATGGATAGTCGCCGTTGCCCTACTCGCTTCTGTACCTTTGGGTGTAGCTGCAGCAATATATCTCAATGAATATGCTGGTGATAACTGGTTCACCCGTATCATTCAACTGGCTATTATCAACCTGGCAGGTGTACCTTCCATAGTACATGCCCTATTCGGTGTTGGTGCCTTCGTAATCTTTTTTGGCTTTGGTACCAGTATTCTTGCAGCCAGTTTAACCCTGGCCATCATGACACTGCCTGTGGTCATCGTTTCAACTCGAGAATCACTCAGAGCAGTTCCTCAGGCATTCCGTGAAGCTTGTTGGAATATGGGGGCAACTCGCTGGCAAACCATTCGACGTGTCGTTTTACCAAATGCTGTCAGTGGCATACTCACCGGTGTAATTCTTGAAGTATCACGCACAACCGGAGAGACCGCACCAATCATGTTCACTGGTGCTGCTTTCTTCCTACCCTTCCTGCCTCAGGGTGTTTTCGATCAGACCATGGCAATGTCACTTCATCTATTTGTCGTAGCGACCCAGGTACCAGGGGTTCCAGATGAATTGCCATTCGGCGTTGCCCTTGTACTCATTGCGATGGTGCTCATAATGAATAGCGTATCGATTGCCTTCCGCATGTATTTGAGAGGTAAAAAGAAATGGTAGACCTTGGTGCAAGCGTAAACACTGCAACAGATATCGAAAGCTCAGCTGAAGGCGGTACCACAAAGCTCAGCATTGAAGACGTAACTATCAAGTATGGCGATCACACCGCATTGAAAGGTGTAAACCTCACGATTCGGGAGCATGAAATATTTGGTATTATCGGCCCGGCCAATGCAGGAAAAACTTCATTTCTCAAAGCAATTAACCGCATGGACACCTTTGATAACAACATGTCCATTGAGGGTGAAATCAAGTTTAACAATTTAAATGTACACAAGTTAAAGAACATCTATGCCTTGCGAAGTCGTATAGGTGTGGTTTTTCCTCTACCTGTCGGCCTCCCCCTCACCATATATGAAAATGTCGCCTTATCTCCCAGGCTTCGAGGCATCAATCAACGAAGTGAACTGGATATAATTGTCGAACGTTGCCTGACCCGTGCTGCACTGTGGGACGAAGTTAAAGACAGACTTAACTCCCTGGGAAGCTTGCTTTCAGGTGGGCAACAGCAGCGACTGACCATCGCTCGGGCACTTTCACAGGAACCTGATCTATTGATGCTGGATGAATTTTCCATTGCAGTAGATCCAGTGACAACAATGCGCATAGAGGATGTCCTCAAAGAGTTGAAACAAGACATGACCATCATTTTGGTTACCAATCTTGTTCAACAGGCACGACGACTTGCAGATCGCACCGCATTTTTTCTCGAGTCTGAATGTGTGGAGGTGGGCGTTACTGAAGATCTTTTCACCGGCCATGTAAATGACCAAAGAACCCGCGACTATGTCGAGGGTAAATTCGGTTGAATACTAACTGTTATATTCCAAACGAAGAACAAACATGAACGCCACAGCAAACGCCGAAAAGAGTAATTCTCCCGAGTATGCCATTCATACCCGAGATCTGAATCTATGGTATGGAACCTTCCAAGCCCTGTTCGATGTCAATCTCAATATTAAAAATGGCATTATAACTTCATTGATCGGCCCCTCCGGCTGCGGAAAATCCACCTTTCTACGCAGTGTCAACAGGATCAATGAGCGATTGGGTTATGTGCGTATTGAGGGTGATATTGATGTATTGGATAATAATATCTACGCACCTGATGTAGAGCTGGTTCAGGTAAGAAAACAGATCGGAATGGTTTTCCAACGACCGAACCCTCTACCGATTTCAATACACGATAATATTCTGTTTGGTCATAGAATTCACAATAAAGACCAAAAGAGCTCAAAAACAGACCAGGAGGAGATCGTCGAGTCTGCATTGAAGCAGGTTTTGCTATGGGACAAGGTAAAAGATCGCCTAGGTGATAAAGGCACAGAACTCTCTCTGGAAGAGCAGCAGAAACTTTGCATTGCCCGGTTACTCCCTGTAAAACCCAGCGTGCTGCTGATGGACGAACCCTGCTCTGCACTCGACCCCAAGGGAACCGCAGCAGTAGAGGAGCTTATATGGGAATTACGGGGTGAATACACGATATTGATAGTGACCCACAATATGGCTCAGGCAAGGCGTGCCAGTGAAGAGTGCATATTTATGTTGATGGGAAAAGTAATCGAACACCAGGCTACAGATGATCTATTTGTAACACCAAACAAGAAAGAGACAGCTGACTATATCGAAGGCCGGTATGGTTAGACTGAATAAACTACGAAAGAATTAATTAACGGATCTCAATATGAATTCATCTATCGATAGAACAGTCAGTTCAGACATGGCTGATCCGATAACATGTTTGGCATTGGTGAAGCCGAGATCTGTTTTGGCCCGCGAATGGAATCTTGAAAGGCCATCATATTGCATATATGAATTTGATCCATCATATGAAGATGGCCATCAAATACGATGGGGTGATGGAAGCTGGCAAAACCTCTCAGAGGACCATTTTGATAGTCTGGTATTGCTGCCTGAGTTCGCCAATTCTGATATTGACGATATCCTGGAAGGTTAGTATGTGTCAGTTTAAGAAGGCTGGATTCAGATTACCGTGTGTATAACGATTTAGATATGCGGCATCACTTGGTGCGATTCGATGTTCCCCCTGCATCTTAAGGTTTCAGAGGAAAGCCTTCTGGATACTCTTTATTATTCATCTAACGATTGAATTAAGGACGCAGTGCGATCGATGCGCAACATCTGGCCCACGTCTTTTACGGGTGAATTTGAAGGAGTTTTTTATAAGGCATTTTGATAAATAGCAACATGTTAACATCCGCCTCCGTCACCACCGCCATCTCCACCACCAAAGAATCCTGTGCTACCTCCATCACTAGAGTTAGATGTTTGGTTGATGCCTATTTTATGAAATAACGTTATGAACCAAAGGCCAAGTGCTACCATTGCAAAAAAATCAACAATAGGAAGAACTACAGAGACAAATGCTGAAGAGCTCTCAATATTCGTGTAATAAAATGAGATGCTTCCAACGACAAAGATTATTATTAGTGATTTAATCATTAGCATTATAATTATAGCCGTAACCGGCGCTTTTTTTGGGGAAGTTCATAGTGAACTAAAAATGCATCCGAGTTGACGGCCTTGATAGCTCTTATGGTGCAATGTATTGAGTCGCCCAAGATGTTAGGGCGTGTAATACATTTGCCTTTAGTCTGATTCAAGTGCAGCATGTAAATAACGTATTTGGGTTGGCCCACCATCGGTCTCTCTATGTACCCATGCAACATGCAGGTCACCTGAGCTATCCAATGTGATACTAGGGTGGTACTGAACCCCCTTTCCTGAAGCCCCGGGAAACACAGTATCATCACTCCATTCTCCATCCTCCAGCCAGCTATACCAGACATCCTTGGAGCCATCTCTTTCATCTGTCCACGCTACAACCAGTTGTCCATGCTGATGGCCGGATGCAGTGGCGTGCCATTGACGGTAATTAGCGCCAAAGTCATCCTGTATTCGCACGTTGCCACCAAAGGCATGATCGCTCTGCTTATTGGCGCCATAGATAGCGTATCCTTCCTGAAAATCTCGCTTATCAGCCCATGCGGCATACAGCCCCGATTTGCCGTAACTGGCTAACGTAACACGCGCGACACCATGCCCGGAACCAAATTCAGCTTTCGGCCCTGTAGGTTGCTCACTGATACGGGCTGGAGAAGAAAACTTACATAAGTCACCAGGTATATTCTGGTTATGCATAATGACGGTATGTCCAAGTCGGCGGTCTTCCCAAGCGACATTTACACGTTCACCCTGCACAGCGATCACTGGATATAATTGATCATTTTGCAGTGGGCCCGGGTCAACAGGGCAACGTTTTACGGCTGATAGAAGTAACTGATTGTCTATTGTTAGCCCACGCAGAATGATTCTACCAAACCGTTGTACTTGCTCCCTATACGCAAGCAAGATCCGATCGTCTAATCTGGCTAAATTGACTTGGCCGGAGGTTCTCTTACCAAACTGAGCTATCGGCCCCATCTTTCTCGTGGTGACTATTCGTGAAGAAACCTGTTCATCTTCTTCCCACGCAATAGCAAATTGCCCATCACCCAGGGAAATTATTGACGGTTCATATGCTTCATCTTCGGCACTGATCTTAAGCTTGGGCGAGAAAGCACTCGAATCCAGATACTTTCTCGCAAAATAGATGCGAGGCGTCCCATCACTGTCATCTTCCCAAACAATACCTACCACGCCATCCGATACCGCAATATTCTGACGCCCTGATGATTCCAAATGATGAAATACCCCTTTCTTTGCGGGTTCACTTACGCTTATGGGTGTAGAACTTGTCCAGGGCTGAGCAAGTAAATCGTGGTTAGCGAAAAGCAATATGCCGGCAAGAGCTAAATGTATTATTGTGTTCAAGATGAACCTGACTTTTTCAGTGCCTGTCGGACTTTATTGTGAGCATCCATCAAGTCTTCGATTCTTTGAACACCTACCATTCGAGCAACGACCTTTCCGTCCGGCGACATGAAGGAGAATATAGGTGTAACAAAAGCATTGTATCGAGTACCCAATTCACGCTCAGTAATGCGCTCTCCTGATGGCAGACGCAGTCTTTTTCCACTCTCAGCATCCACATAGGCCAATACGTAGTGTTTCGAGTACTGCTTCATAACACCGGGGTCTGAAAACGCTTCCTTATTAGTTTTATCGCAATAGCCACAACCATAACGACCAAAGTAGACAAACATGAGTTTGGTTTCAGCATTTGCTTTTTCCATTGCTTTGTCAAAAGGTAGAAAAGGATAACCCACAGGCGGATCAGCTGCGGCAGCGGTTGCCAATAGGAAGAATATGAAACCAAGTATTTTGGTCATGGGCTTCTCCAGTTAGAGTCAAACATCATATACGAACATTCTGTGCACATACTTTAGTTTGCGATCCAAGTCGTTCAATCTGTCTATGCTCTTTGAAAGCTAACATTAAATGAAGGGGTTAGCGAAAGTAGTCCCGCTTGAATAGATGATTAGCTTTATTGTAAACATAGTCAGGTGACTTGTTGATTGGTGCGCTTCAATAGGTAAACAACAGCGGCGAGAGCAGGAACTATAAGTAGGACGACAACCATTGGCACACTTTCTTTAATGACTTCTATATTTAGAGCATAAACTGTAACAATATCTGATATATCCGTGAGTATCCGTACAATTAGAATTAATAAAAGAGCCATATGAGACTTAAGAAATAAGGCAATTATTATTCCTAAAGCCACTGTTACATTTCGGGTGATATAAAGTTGAGTAACATAATTCAACTCAGTAACATCTGGAATGATTGGAATATACAGTTCTGTAAACAATTCTCATTTAAGCATTACTGAGAGAGATACTAATTGGAAGGAGCAGACTGATTTAAGATGTACATTCCCTATTTTTTTCAAGATTAACAGACTCTTATTAACTGTGAAAGGCTCCAGATCATTGTCGCTAGTTAGTCGGGTCAGACTAGACTCAAACGATTCATTGATTAAACAAATCCACAGCCTATTCCCTTATATTCAATGACTTAGATTACTCTTCAAGATTTAATATACTAATCCTTCGTTTATTATTGACATATTATGTCGCGTGAATTATTGTTATTTCACTGAGTGAACGGAGGTACACATGAGCAGTCTTTTGGAAAAGCTTGAATCACTTTTTGGTTCATCTGATACAGGCAGTATGAATGGCTTAGAGTATGAGTTTAATCCCATACCAGCTGACGTAGAAGTCGTTCAGGTAGTGTTCAAGGATAGAGAAGAGTTACCAATATATCTCACTCAATCTGACAGCCAGATGATGTGCATCTGTTATCTTTGGGACGAAGCAGAAATTATCCCAGAAAAGCGCACAGAGATGCTTGAACTGATGCTGGATATGAATATCCCTATTCCCCTCTCCTCTTTTGGAAGAATCGGATCTCGCTACACCATTTTCGGTGCCCTATCCCTCAATTCATCTGCAGAAAGTATTGCCAAAGAACTCACCGTTCTTAGTGACAATGCGCTTGATGCAATTGAAGCTATGAGTGAATACCTTAATTAAGACCTAACAGGAGCTAAGCAATGGAATTCTTGAAAAAATTGATTACTGCAATTCGTGGCGGCAGTCGGGAGCTTGGTGAGGCAGTGCTTGATAGTCAGGGTATTCGTATATACGAACAGGAGATAGAAGACGCTAAAGCAGCAATCAAACAGGCAGAACAGGATCTGACCGGTGTGATGGCCAAAGAGATGCAGGCTGGCCGAGAAGTTGATCGTCTGCAAAAAGAGGTTACTGATTTTGAAAATAAGGCTTTAAGTGCGCTTGATAAGGGTGAGGAGAGCTTGGCTGCTGATGTTGCTGAGAGAATTGCAACACTTGAAGTCGAGCTCGAAGCTCAACAGACCGCTAAGAATCAGTTTTCTGCACATGTTGAATCTGTTAAGGATATGATCAAGCAGACTCATGCAAAAATACGTGAGCACGAACGTGAAATCTCGATGGTTAAAACCACTGATAACGTGCAAAAAGCTGCTAAGTCTATCAATCAACATATTGATGGCGGTACTTCAAAAATGGTTGCTGCGAAAGAGTCTCTGGAAAGAATCAAACATCGTCAACAGAATGAAAGCGACCGTATGGTTGCCTCAGAAACACTGGATGCAGAGATGAGTGGTGAATCTCTTGAGAAAAAATTGAAAGATGCAGGCATAGGCAAAGAAAGTGAGAGAAAGCAGCAGATTCTTGAACGCCTGAAATCAAAACAACAGCAGAAGGATGTCTGATCAAGTCATTGCTGAAAATAATGCAAGAGAGAAATGAGTAACAAAGAACCAGTTAAACCCAAGCGCTGGAAAGAGTCTGACAAGGCAATACGTGCAACACAAGTTGCTTTTGACGTTGAGAATACGATTATTGACAAGATCAAGACTGATGCCTGTCATAAAGGTATTGCACCATCAGATATGATCCGCCATATCGTAGGGCTGAAAGTCACCGTAAAACCTGTCAGACCAAGACTCACAATGTCTCTAAAAGAGGAAGACTATCAATTGCTTGCTGAAAAGTATGATCTGAAACCCAATGATAAACTTGCGATTAAGGCACGAATGATTGAAGAGATAAGAGAGTACGCCGATATAAGCAATTGACTTTTCTTCGCTGCAAAACAAGGAGTATTAATTGGACGAGTTTTTCCACATCATCAGCAGCTATCCAACCAGTATTTTCACCGTTGTTCTTGGAGTAATGCTGGTTTTCTGGATCTTCGCCATTATCGGCATGCTTGATATAGATTTGATACCCAGTGAGGTTGATGATGGTATATTTGAAGCAGATTTTGATGGTGATATTCCTGGCTTCATAGGGTTGCTGCACACGCTGGGTTTAACCGGTGTTCCGTTTACTCTTGTTATCAGCATCATCGCACTGATCGGTTTTTGTCTAAGTTATTTTGTATCGGCCTATATTCTGATCCCAATAGGATCAGCATTGATTCAATATGCAGTAGGGACACTAGTTCTAGTCGTTGCATTTGCCATCTCGATCCCGATCACTGCTAAATTAATAAAACCGATGAAGCCTTTATTTGTAAAGCATTTTGCACCCTCGAACAAAGATTTCATTGGACACCCCTGCACTATTTTCTCTTCAAAAGTCAGTGATACTTTTGGTATAGGGATTATAGAAACGGGTGGTTCACCTCTTCAAGTCAACATCAGAACCAATTCAACAGATACATTCACGAAAGGAATGACTGTAAGAGTTGTTGATTACAATCAAGCTGAAGACTTTTTTGAAGTCATCAGTGAGGCAGAATTTGAAAAAATAGTTGATTAGTGTCAGTCGACACCAGGTCAAACACAATTGTCATTAAGAGAGGAAATTAAGAAATGGAAACCATCCTGATTATTATAGGGGCTGCAGCAACAATACTACTGGGTGTGTTTGCCCTCTTTGCCGGTCTCTACAAAAAGGTTCCTCAGGGTAAAGCCATGATCGTCAGCACGCTGAGTCGAGAGCCCAAAGTCACATTTACCGGGGCACTTGTTTTACCTGTAATCCACCTTAAAGAGCTAATGACCATCTCTCTAAAGACTATTGAGATAGATCGACGGGGAAATGATGGATTGATCTGTAAGGACAATATCAGAGCCGATATTAAAGTTACTTTTTTTGTTCGTGTAAATATGACCAAGAATGATGTGTTAAAAGTTGCTCAAGCGGTTGGTGTTGAGCGGGCATCTGATCAATCATCAGTAGAAGAACTCTTTTCAGCAAAATTTTCAGAAGCGCTTAAAACAGTCGGTAAGCGTATGGATTTTATCTCACTCTACGAGGAGAGAGATGCCTTTCGCGATGATATTATTGAAGTAATCGGTAAAGACCTCAATGGCTATGTACTTGAGGATGCAGCAATCGACTATCTTGAACAGACACCTGTTGAATCCCTGGATAAAGACAACATTCTGGATGCTGAAGGCATTCGAAAGATAACTGAACTTACTGCCACCCAACACATTAAGACCAATGAGTTTGAGCGTGACGAAGAGAAGGCAATCAAAAAGAAAAATGTCGAAACCAGAGAAGCAGTTCTACAACTTGAAAAACAAGAAGAGGATGCTTTAGCGCGTCAACAACGTGAGGTTGCAACCATTCAAGCACGAGAAGAAGCTGAAACTCTTAAAATCCAGTCTGAAGAGCGTCTCAGATCTGAAGAAGCCCGCATCAAGATGGAAGAAGCCATTGCGATTCAAGAGGAGAACAAGCAGCGTGAAATTGAAGTAGCGGCATATCAGCGTGAGAGTGTTACGGTCAAGGAAGCTGAAGGGGTGACCAAAGCAAAAGATCTTGAAATTGTCGAACGTCAACGTATCGTTGCCCTGGCTGACTATTCCAAGGAAAAAGAGATCGAACAGGAGAAAAAGGAGATCGCAGACCTTACCAGCGATCGCATATCTGTTGAGAAACGGGTTGCTGAGGAAGAGGAGAACATAGAAAAAGTACGCCTCGTATCCAAAGCAGAACGGGAGAAGGAAGCCAGCATCATTGCTGCAGAGGCAGAAGCACAAGAGGGATTGGTAAAAGAGGTCAAATCGGCTGAAGCTGAAGCACAAAAGGCTATACAACTTGCTCAACAGGAGATAACTCTGGCTGAGGGCCGAAAAACCGCTTCAACATTAGATGCTGAGGCAGCGATCAAACAGGCGGAAGCTACCCGCTCCAGAGAAGCAGCTCCTGGATTGGCTAAAGCTGAAGTTATGGAAGCCACTGCGGTAGCAAAAGAGAAAGATGGCTTGGCTGAATCAGTAGTACTTCGTGAAAAGATGGAGGCTCAGGCTATCGGCGATGAGAAGATTGGTTTGGCCAGTGTTCGAGTTAAGGAAGCTGAAGCTGATGCAGTTGAAAAAATGGGTGAAGCTGAAGCCAAAAATACTGAATTGAGCTTTCTTGCCGAGGCGAATGGTTTGAAAGAGAAGTTTGCTGCCATGGACGCCATGGGTGACGAATCCAGAAAACATGAAGAGTTCAGAATGAAGCTGGATCTTGCCCATACCGAAACCATGCGTTGGATCGAAGCCAATACCGATATTGCCAAGGAACAGGCAGAAATTCTTGCCACGGCCCTGACTGATGCCAACATTGATATTGTCGGAGGCAGCGGAGATTACTTTGAAAAATTCGTTAATGCCCTGGCTGTTGGCAAATCACTTGATGGTGTAGTTCGAGGTGAAACAGCACAAAAGCTACTTGGCAAACACTTAAATGGTGACGCAAATATTATCGACGATATTAAAGATATCGCCTCTGGTATTGGCAATAATAGCGACAAACTACAAAACCTTACTGTCAGTACCTTTGTGGCTAAATTGATGAAGGAAGGCACCTCAGAGCAGAAGGACATACTGCAACGACTGATGGGTTCAATCAACAAGTCAAATACTTCAGAGAGCAGTTAAGGCACCTAGGGCCTCTAGTACCGTTCCCTGCACAGGGATCCTATCTACAGATATCGGTAAGGAGTCGGTATGTCTGAAGTTGAAAAAACGGATGAACAAAATAGTCTTGCACAAGCTGTTGCAGATGGCGGTGCCTATGAGGTTATTAGAAAACGTCTACTCGATCATGCAAAGTTACTGACCGAATCCGCTACTTCTCTTAACGAATCGAGACTTGCAGAATTTGGTGAAACCAGCCTTGATATAATTGGGCGTGTACGAGTACGTACTGAAAACAACTGTATTGCCCGGGATATATCCCTCATAAATGACCAAGTGCTATTTGGCTACAATGTTTTCATCGGGTTAAAGAAAGAGACACAGGTCAGCGATGTATTCGGCTTGTATCAGCTTATTGAGAACGACAATGTTTTAGAGATCGAACCTGCCCCACTCTCCGGAACTTTTCTTGATAATCCATCATTCATCAGTGATTTCCAGGAACTCTATAATTACTATAAGGATACAAAACTAGCCAAACTTCTTGTTGTTAATCAGCATCTTTTAGCGACTTTTCAAATCGGTGAGAGGATCTCCGACGTTAAGGTATTCCGCTGGTCAATTGATAACGAAGGCAATATTCGCTATATCGATAATCGAGGTGAAAGAGACATCCCGACCCCTCCCCGCTATGACTTTGAATGGACTGAGTGTGAGCGAGATAGTTTCATCAATGGTCGCTTCCCTCATATAAGCATCCTTGACGAAGTTTTTATAGATACTATAAATGGCTCTCTTACGATCAAGATTGAGAACAATACTGAAGCTGGCTTAGGTATCTATGATGAACCTGTAGAAGACAAAAACCAATCATTAGCTGATACAAGTGTTCACTATTCTATGGTGGGCCGTCTTATCATCCTTAAGGTACTTCCTTATCGAGAACAGCAATGGCGATATTTTATCTTTAACACCAAGACAAAAACTGTTGTTCGCTCTGATGCTGTTGGTGAAGCATGTCAGCAATTACCTGAAGATCATGGTCTTATCTATCCTGGTGGATACTACCTTGAAAATGGAGAAACGAAGGAATTCGACGACGACAATCAAGGTATGAAATTCGAGCGTAAGGTCAAATCACCCAATGGTGAAGATGTTTTGTATCGGTTCTATGAACCTGAGTCTGGTCGATTGGCGATCTATGTCTACAATATGATACGAAAAGATCTTCAGACACCACTATTAGGCCATGGATTTGCACGTTTCGACAACGGCGTTGCCATGCTGTTTAGCACAGAGTCTGAAGAGCCGACTCGTAACCATCCGATGCAAGTTTGGCAAACCCCTTTTTTCAGTGATAGTCATCATGCTACCAAACCTGCTGCACAGTCTGTATTGGGAAAAATCGGTAATGCAGAGTTGGTGCGTGCTATATCTGAACTATATACCCTGATTCAACAGATCAGAGAACAACAACCAAGCGCCCTACTATACGAAGATCTGATCAAGAACTGTAGTGAAGTGATAGACCGCTATCACTGGATCGACAAGCCAGAAACTGGTGCCATGGGTGAGATAGTTCGTCAAATCAGAGAAACCTCTGAACTGGTATTGGATGAGTTTGAAAAGGTTCAGGCAATTCAACACCAGGCGAAACAATCCTTGGATGTTGCTGCCAAGTCACACCGAGAGACACTGGATGCTATCCGTCGTCGTGAGTATCGCAAGCCCGATGATTATGTAACTGGACTGAAAGAGATACAGCAACATCGCGGCCATATTCTGACGCTCAAAGACCAACGCTACATCAACATTGGTAAATTAGATAGTCTTGACCAAGAACTGCTCAAGGCTGAAGAGAATCTAACCAAAAAGACTGTGTTATTTCTCCAGCAAGCAGATGCTTTTGACAGCTATCAGGCATCGATAGCAGAGACAGTCAACTCATTGGACCAATTAGAGACTGTTGTAGATATTCAACCGATCCTAGAAGCATTGATCGAAACCGGTGATGGTCTCGACCTGTTAAGTGAGATGTTGAATGGACTACAGGTAGATGACACGACTGTACGCACTGTGATCCTTGAACGCATGTCAGGTGTCTATGCAAAACTCAACCAGGCAAAAGCCAGAGTTCGCAATCAGCTCAAAGAGGTTGGTGCTGGTGAGGCGGTGGCAGAGTTTGGTGCTCAATTCGCCCTCTTCTCTCAATCTATCGTAAGTGCCCTCGGCATGGCTATCACACCAGAAAAAGCCGATTCGCAACTCTCGAAATTACTTGTTCAACTAGAGGAATTTGAAAGCAAATTCAGTGATTACGATGAATTTCTGAATGACATTATTGCAAAACGTGAAGAGGTCTACGAGACCTTTGAGGCACGAAAACAGACACTCCTGGATGAACGCCAACGCCGCATTCATAACCTAAGTAATGCATCTGGCCGCTTGCTTGATGGTATAGAAAAACGCACCTTAAAAATGTCTTCTCAGGATGAAATAAACACCTATTTCGCCTCAGACCCTATGGTTAATAAGGTACGAAAACTATCAGAGACAATACGTGAACTCGGAGATTCTGTCCGCTCTGATGATATTGATTCCCGCTTGAAAAATGCAAAAGAACAATCGATACGTTCTCAGAGGGACAAACGCGAATTATTCGAAGATGATGGTGGTGTTATTAAACTGGGGCGTCATCGCTTCAGTGTCAATGAACTGGAACTTGATCTTACAATCGTACCCCATGACATGGGACTGGCACTTCATATCAGTGGTAGTGACTATTTTGAGCCGATTACTGACCCTAGTCTAACCGAACTACAGGAGTATTGGGAACAGACTCTACCTTCAGAAAACAGCCTTGTTTATCGTGCTGAATTTCTTGTGCACAGCCTGCTTAACACTGCTGAACGTGGAGAAGAAGACCTTAGCATGAAGCGCCTCAATGATAAACGGGATGATCTTGAAGCTTTGATGGAAATTATCAGAAAATTCATGACGCCACGCTATCAAGAGGGTTATGAGAAGGGCATACATGATCAGGATGGTGCCAAGTTACTTTCAGCCGTACTGAATGTACATCAACAATCTGGATTACTCAGGTTCAGTCCCATAAGTCGCGCTCTTGCGCTTCTCTACTGGCAGGAGATAAAGCAAAACAGGATTTCAATCAATAAGCGCGCGTGGATAGAGAGAGCGATAAACGCTCGCCTGTATGAACAGGCATTTGGATCGTCTGATGCCTTTGACAACATACGACAAGAAATCGAAGGTAACCTCCTCGATTATGTCTCGGAAAACAGCCTGCCCTTTTCACCACATGTAATATCGATGAGCGCTAAGTATCTGAGTCTTGAACTTGCGAAGGATGAGGTCAAATTCGAGATCAGCCATTCTGCCTCTGATCTGGCAAAACAGTTTTTAGAACAGATAGAAAGCCTCAAAAGTCAGGGTATCTTTTCTCAAGCCATTGAGCAAATGGATGATGACACAGGCACTAGCTGGAATATTGTCTCCACATGGATAGATGGCCTTATACGTTTCAAAGGCCTGGATAATCTCGATTATTTCAGGCATGAAGCAACTACCCTGCTCCTTCTGGATGACAGCTTCCCACTTGAAAGAAGAAGTGCAACGCTACTCCAACAACTTGATGGCATGCTGGGTGACCACGCACTCATAGAGAATCAATCCATGAGTATTATGCTTCCGGAGTTTCTCGACAGACTGAGTCACTTCACCAGCAATACACTGGAAAACTATAATGCTTTCAAAATGCGACGATACGAGCTCTTGGAGACATCCCGAAAAGAGTTGCAGGTCGAGGAATTTAAAGGAAGACCGCTCTCCTCTTTTGTACGTAACCGTTTGATCAACGAAGTCTACCTACCGATTATTGGTGACAACCTTGCAAAACAACTGGGAACTATAGGTGCTGAAAAACGTACCGATTTGATGGGGTTGCTACTACTTATATCCCCACCCGGATATGGTAAAACCACATTAATGGAATATATCGCCAATCGCATGGGGTTGATTTTTATTAAAATCAACTGCCCATCTTTGGGTCATGATGTCCTTTCACTCGATCCAGCACAAGCAAGTAATGCAACAGCCAGACAGGAGTTGCAAAAACTTAATCTCGGACTGGAGATGGCTAACAACGTAATGTTGTATCTGGATGATATCCAACACACCAACCCTGAGTTTTTACAGAAGTTTATCTCTCTCAGTGATGGTACTAGACGAGTTGATGGTGTATGGCATGGCGCACCAAAAACCTATGACCTACGTGGCAAAAAGTTTTGTATTGTAATGGCAGGTAATCCATACACAGAATCGGGTGATGTATTCAAAATCCCGGATATGCTTGCCAACCGGGCTGATATCTATAATCTTGGTGATGTATTAAGTGGTCGCGAGGAAGTATTTGCATTGAGTTATATCGAAAACTCATTAACCTCTAATAGAGTTCTTGCACCGCTTGCTACCAGAGATATGCAGGATGTATATCGCTTTGTTCGCTTGGCAAAAGGCGAAAATATACCTACTACTGACTTTTCCCATACGTACAGCAGTGCAGAAATAAATGAAATTGTTGCTGTACTTAAAAAACTTTTCATAGTTCAAAATACAGTGATGCAGGTCAATCAACAATATATCGAGTCGGCAGCACAAGCTGATAAATATAGGGCTGAACCTCCATTTAAGCTTCAGGGCAGTTATCGAAACATGAACAAATTGGCAGAGAAGGTCAATGCAATCATGAATGATGAAGAGTTGAATGCTCTGCTCAGAGATCACTACCAGGGTGAGGCGCAGACACTTACCAGTGGAGCAGAAGAGAATCTACTGAAATTGGCTGAGATTTCCGGCTCATTATCTGAGGATCAACATACCAGATGGGACAAAATCAAGGCAGATTTTGCACGAATCCAAAGCATGGGTGGCGAAAATGCTGATTCAGTGACTAAGATCGCTAATCAGATTGCAACTGTTTCAAGTGAATTAAGTACCATTGAGCAATCCATCACTCAGGCATTTAGCCAAAACCCTATGGATCCAGTGCATAAAGAGCTACAGCAACTGAATTCAATGGTCAAAACGATGGAGATGAATGTAGAGGTCATCAATAAACCTGTACCAGGTATGGATAAGGTATTGAGTGCTATGGGCGATGCGATCAATACTTCTCTACTTCCAGTCGTACAAGCAATGGAGCATAAATTGAAGATGGATCATGATATTTGGGAGCGGGTAAAACTACTCGGCGAACATATTGGTTCACTGGAAAAATCTATGCAAAAGAGCACAACTAAAAAACGTAGACTCGCGAAAGCTGCTCCAAAAAAGAAGAGTACTGAATAGCCCTTGTCCAGACCACGCATCAGATTTCTGATTTATACTGCACTGGCCCTAATAGTAAGTACGATACCAGTTGTACACTACCCATTTGGCTGGTTTGAGACTTTTTTTCATGAACTATCTCACGGGATTGCAGCTTTGGTATCAGGAGGCTCGATAGATAGCATAGAGCTTAACCTTGACGGTTCTGGGGTCTGTACCACATTGGGTGGCAGTAACTTTTTGATACTGTTTTCAGGCTATGCGGGAAGCGGATTGTGGGGATCATTGATCTACTTCCTCTCCTCTATAGGAGAGGAAAAACGATCAAAAGCTATTGCATTTACAATGTCAGCTTTAGTCATAATAACTGGCTTACTATGGGCTAGAGATGCTGTTACGTTTGTTATTCTTGGTGTTATCGCATCTATTTTCATCCTGTCATCCGTATATTTCAGCAACAAATTAACACATTCAGTGACTAGTTTTATTGCGCTCTATGTTGCATTAAATGCCTTCCGAAGCCCACTTGATCTACTCGATGGCAGGGATATTGGTGATGGTTCTGCATTAGCTGATTTAACCATGCTCCCCGAAGTAGTATGGATATTGAGCTGGTGTGGCATTAGCTTTTTCTTTCTGTATCTACTTTTTAGAAAACAAGCTTAGTATTTCAGTTCTTATCACTGCTGTCCCGCTTACTCCTTCTCCCAGATGAGCGTGTCGCAAAAGACTCAAGCTACGGATTGTAAATTGTAGGGTTCAGCCTGCCGCACCATACCAAGCGTCTGATACAACAACTAACCATGGTAGATAGACTCGTCTTAATTATGATTTGCTTTTACAACACCCTCCTCTGAGAGAAAGAAAGGATGAGGGGGATAGAATAATCAAAGCGATAGCTTTTCTAACTCCCTCACCTCAGTCCTCTCCCGAAGGTAGAGGGGGTAAGCGGGACAGCATTGATTAAACATATATAAAAAAGCCCCGACTAGATTGACATCAAGTCGGGGCGTGCCATCCGCAAGCAAGCAGGGGGGTGCTTACCTGGTGCGAATCTCTATCTTCCTAGCTTTGAACTCTTGGCGCTTTGGGATTTTCATAGCCAGTACGCCATCCTTGAGTGAGGCTTCAATCTGCTCACCATCAAGCTCTTTACTGAGTGAAAAACTACGTTGATAACGTGTTGCAGGTGTCCTAGTAGAACCATCCTCACCACTGCTAGTTACAGGTAACACTACCTCACCATCAATTGAGAGAATCTCATTATCTATCTCAATATCCAGTCTCTCTCTGGAGACACCAGGGAGATCTGCTACAAGTGTAATCCCGTTCTTGTCTTCGAGAATATCTACTTTGGGCCTAATTGACTGATAGGATTTGGCTAAAGCTTCTTGTCTGCTTTCCGGGTTCCTAACTGCTTCTTTTTGCTGACTCATAACTCTTAACTCCAATCCGCGATTATTGAACCGTAATTTGACGTGGCTTCGCTGGCACTCGTCTCTTTACACTTATGTGTAATACACCGTTCTGATAGTTTGCTTCTACCCCGTCAGGTTCTACATCATCAGGCAATGTAACAAGGTATTTGTACTCACCGGTAAAGCGCTCCTTTTTTAAGGCGTTAACTTCTTCACTTTTGGTGTCTGAACGACAACCAGAAATACTCATCTGATTTTTATCCAGTGTTATTTCCACTGCATTGGGATCGATTCCTGCAATGGCAACATAGATATCAACCTGCTCCGATGTAGCAGCTACATTAAGCGGAGGTTGTCCCACACTTTTAGACTGCTTGCGCAGACTCCGAACACCTGCTGCCTCAAATAACCGGTCCATCTGATTCTCAAGGTGCATGAAATCCTTTGTCAGACTTTGGTCAAAGCCGTTTATTCTTGCGAACATTTTTTAATCTCCTGGCATTTGTTATGCGTTACTTGATAGATAGGGACGCATTTAATTATTTTCAAGCAGATAAATATTTGAAGAAACCACTTGACTTGACCGACCGGTCTAATATACTGAAGCCATGAATAGTGAACTGGATACAAGAGAGAGAATTCTCGCGACAGCCCGCGAATTGTTCCATGGCAGAAGTTATGCGGATGTAGGCATTAAGGAGATCTGCTCTCTTGCTAATGTTCAGAAAGGTAGTTTTTATCACTTTTTCCCTTCCAAGCAGGATCTCGCAATGGCAGTCATCGACAACATGTCAGATGACTGGGCGAATGGTTTTGTCGCTGAAGCGTTCGATGAGGCGCTAGCACCCATAGAACGACTCGACTATATGGTTGATGCCGTTTACTACTGGCAAAAAGCAGCGAAGAGTGTTGAGGGACGCATGCCAGGATGCCTTTTCGGTAATCTGGCACTTGAGGTCAGTACCCGTGATGAGGTCCTGAGAGCAAGGCTAAATGCAGTCTTTGACAAAGCGAGCAGCCGCTTCAATGAAGCACTTGAGGAGGCCATTGAGATTGGCGATATTCTTCCGCTGGACACAAAGGCAACGGCTACCGCAATGCTGGCCTATCTGGAAGGTGTCATTTTGCTCGCTAAAACCCGTAATGACCCTGAAGTAGTACGCAGTCTTGGACCAGCAATCAAGAGTATTCGCATCGAACATAAACACAAGAATTGAGTACTATTTTTTTTAATTCACGCTTGACCGACCGGTCATCTTGTATGACTTAAAGTAACAAAAGGAGAGAAGTCATGACTGAAAATACTCACACACTGGATGCACGAGGCCTGAGCTGCCCCCTACCAATCCTGAAGACTAAAAAAGCGATCTCCGCACTGGCCTCTGGCGAAGTTTTGGAGGTACTGGCAACAGACCCCGGTTCTGTTAAAGACCTTGATTCATTTTGTAGTCAGACAGGTAATGAGATGATTGCCAGTGAGTCAGATGAGGATGGGTTCTTTTTCAAAATTCGTAAGGCATGAGATGAACATATTGTAAACAGAAATGAATATTACTGATGTTTAGGAGTTGAATTATGAGTAGTACAGCACCTGTTGTCGATATACCGACGAGTGAATTGAATAAATGGTTTGATCAACGTTTTACCGAGAAGATGGAGGAACGTGAAGCAAATCATATCCCTTCAATGACCATCATCGCTACGAAAGGTACATTGGATATGGCTTACCCACCATTTATCCTTGCATCTACAGCGGCAGCATTGGGTTGGGATGTATCTATCTTCTTTACCTTCTATGGTCTTAATCTATTGAAACAGAACCTTGATCTAAAGGTAAGCCCGCTAGGTAATCCTGCAATGCCAATGAAATTGCCGGAGGGACCGGGTTGGATCAAAGGCAAAGAGATACCAATGCCAACCTCAATCATGACCCTGATGCCAGGTTTTGAAAATATGGCGACTAGTATGATGAAGAAAACCATGGATCAAAAAGGTATTGCCGGTATAGATCAACTTAGAGAGTTGTGCCTCGAAGCAGAGGTCAAACTTGTTGCCTGTCAAATGACAGTGGATCTATTCGACTATGGGAAAGAGGAGTTTATTCCTGAGGTTGAAGAGTGGGTTGGTGCAGCGAGCTTCCTGCCAAGAGCACTGAAGGCCGATGTGAATCTTTTTGTATAACACTTTATCAAACAACAAGGTTTGGTTATCTGCCCTCCTCCCCCATGTATAGGGGAGGAGTGTACTACGGCTAAACTTTATAAATAAGCCGATTCTAATTATCAGATAGAAAGTATAAGAGAGTTAATTGCTCTTTTTCTCTTTTTTCTTATCAGACTTCTTCTCTTTTTTCTTGTCTTTCTTTTTATTTTTCTTCGTCTCTTTTACCTTTTTATCACTTGTTTTTTTCTTAGCGCTTGTCTTCTTTGACTTTTCACTTGAGCTTTTTTTCGATGTGCTTTTATCTACACTTTTCTTAGTGGACTTACTCTTATTATCCTGACTGACTTTGCTCTTTGTTGATGCTTTCTTACCTGACTTTGTACGACAATAGGCACTGACCTTAGAGCCTGTTTTTGTTGTGTAGCTTTTTATCCAACTGCAATTCGAGCTACTGGAACAGGAAGATTTACTCAGACCTTTACAAGCCTTTGCTGCATAAGTAGTTGGATAGAAAACTATGAGCACCGAAAATAATGCAGATAGGATAAGCGTCTTGATTGAAACTAGCATTAATACATCCCCATACAGATTTAAAGTAATAAACGGCAGGTTATATGCAAATTCAGAAAACTACTGTTACGCCAGATTATTACATAGTGCTGCAAAAATATTGAGTGAACCAACAGTTTACTCAATATAATTCAACAATATTTACACACTGGATACAGTCTCTTTTACGACAAGATGTCGCATCCGTGACTATGTTAAGAGGTTTCTTGTTGTGATAAACAGTATGAAGTTGTCTCGTTATTCACTCAAGATCAACAGACATAACTACCATTGGTGAACTTCTAGCCACTTTTGGTGGGGCATGGCCCCACCCTACCGGTTTTTTCAATATCAGCTTGAAACTGCGGAAGTTTGTGGGAGATTTGCTACTTCTCATCAATTCATGAACCGGAGGTTCCAAAAGCTGATAGATGAGAAAGCCTTCAACTCAGATGGCAGGCAGAGGATGGTCGAATCAGAAGTTGGAATTAAGGAAGGGAGCACTGAACAAACGGAAAACCATTAGTCCTTTTTTATGGGGACGGCTTCCCTTCCTAACCAAACACAGGGCCATTGCGAATGGTATATTTAGTCGAAATACCTCAACGGATACAGTCTTTCAAACTGACTCCAGGAATCAACGAAACCACAACAGTCGCAAGGATGATAACCGGACTGATCAACACCAATCCCAATGCGATAGGCTGGATGAGTAATAGATTAATGTCGCTGGCCAAGAGATGGGCTACCACTTCGAGTAACATACCACCAATCAGAAAAATGCCCGCCACGGAGACGATGCGACGCAGATACTTACAATTTAAAAATGACATAGTACACCTCACTTCTCGCGTATTAGTCACAACTTACATAATGCCGTTTAAATGGCTTTCTAGCACTGACAATCCTCAATCTGAACTATAAGCCTGACTATTCAATAATGTTCCTATCTATCCTTGATATCGGCAATATTAATAGTTTCTAAAGTATTAAACTAGTCGAAATACAATTATTTACATTTCATGATGCAGCCAAAATCAAGCCCAACCTCCTAAATTAACGCTTAACATTTTGTTTTCTATAGATTATTTCTGCTGATTAGCGGCTTAAACCTCAGAATATGAGTGTTTTTATAATCGAATAATTCTTTCCACGTTATCTCCTCGTCAATGCCCAATACCATAATCTAAGGCTGCATCACACATCCCTTTCTGTTAATAATCTATTGATCTGTCTGTGGAAGATGAAATTCCTGTCTAACCTGAATGCTGATCCAGGATCAACCTCGGATACTGATTTGCTGCTGAATAAATAGCCTTGGCTGTCTAGTGGGATGAGGGGGCTAGAATCATTAAAGCGTTAGCTTTTCTAATTCCCTCACCCCAACCCTTTCCCGAATGAGGGTGTTGTAAAAGCAAATCACAATTAAGATGAGTGCATCTACTATGGTTACTTGTTTCATCAGACGCCCGGCATGGTGCGGCAGGCCGCACCCTACAATTTATAATCCGTATCTGATCAGCAGCTTGAGTCTTTTGCGACACCCTCCGAATGGAGAGGGGTAAGCGGGACAGCAGTGAGAGCAGCTAAAATATTCGGGCTATCACTCTTATCGAAATTTGAGGAAAAACATGTCCGATTTCGCCCTGGATCCAGCCATTATCTACCTGAACCATGCAGCCGTCGCCCCTTGGCCTCAGTGCACTGTGGAAGCGGTTGCGGAGTTTGCCCGTCAAAACGGCATTTATGGCTCTCAAAACTACCTCCAATGGCTGGCAAAAGAGGAGGCTTTGCGTAGTTTATTGGCCCAATTGATCAATGCCCCCTCTAAGGATGATATCGCGTTATTGAAAAGCACCTCAGAAGGTCTCTCTTTTGTTGCCTATGGGCTGGATTGGCAGACAGGAGACAACATCGTGTCGATTGCCCAGGAATTCCCATCCAACCGAATTGTCTGGGAGTCTCTGCTGAGCCGTGGGGTGGAATTACGTCTGCTCGATTTAGACGTTAGCAACCAGCCCGAACAGGAGTTGCTAAGTCTCTGTGATGAGCGTACCCGGCTGATCTCTGTCAGTTCCATTCAATATGCAAATGGACGAAAGACAAATTTGAATATTTTAGGCGATTATTGCCGTTCAAAAGATATCCTGTTTGTTGTCGATGCCATCCAAAGCCTGGGCGCATCTCCCTTTGATGTCGCACAATGCAAGGCTGATATTGTTGTTGCAGATGGTCATAAGTGGATGTTGGGTCCCGAAGGGCTTGCACTCTTCTATTGCCGAGAATCCATTAGGGAGCAACTCAAGCTGAATGAATATGGCTGGCATATGGTGGAGGCAATGGGAGATTTCGATCAGAAAGAGTGGCAACTTGCCAAAAGCGCTCGCCGTTTCGAATGCGGCAGTCCAAATATGCTGGGCGTGCATGCATTGCATACCAGCCTGACACTGCTGCTTGAGCAGGGACTCGAATCTGTTTCATCAAAGATACAGGGATTAACTCAGATTATAATTGATCAAGTGGACGCCTCGGGCTTCCAGCTGGTTACTCCACGAACCCAGGAAATGCGCGGCGGCATTATCACTTTTCATGTGCCTGACCATGATAATCAACTGCTCTATCAGAGACTTATGGAACAACGTGTAATGTGTGCCTATCGAGGAGGTGGAGTTCGGTTTTCCCCTCATTTCCACAATACAGAGGAGCAGATTTTAGAAGCATTTACTCGCCTGAAAAGCATTCTATAGAGGTGTTATATTAATAGTTGGTAATTTTATGATTCAAATCAACATTTTTTTCTCTTTCTGACTTATATTATTAGTCAGGTCCAGGAAGTTACTTGAGCAGTCTTGAGCCTCTAAACCATTGATAAGTTCATGTTGAGGTTTTGACATCCTGAGTCCTCCTAAAAAACATAACAGATAAGTTTCGTTGGAGAGAATTTGCCATGAAAAAAACCTTAAAATCTGCTGTGATTGCTGCTGTCGCTGGTTCCGCCCTGTTTGTTACTCTTCCTGCACAGGCATTCTGGGGACCTTTTGATTGGTTCGATGATGATGACTATTACGGTGGTCCCTGGGGCGGTGGTCCTTGGGGCTATCCTGGTTATGGATATGGCTATCCTGGGTATGGTTACCCTGGTTACGGCTATGGCTATCCCGGCTATGGCTATCCCGGCTACGGCTATCCTGGTTATGGTTATGGATATCCCTATGCTGCACCTGCTGCCGCTGCACCTGCACCTGCGACACCAGCAGAATAATAAGCAATCACTACGACAAAAAAATTCCCCGCTTTTTATGGCGGGGCTTTTTTTGTCTGCTATCTTTTCAAGGCCCAAACAAAGATACTGTCTCCTGATCCCCCCCTACCCTTCGATATTTTACCTGAATAGGCTGAGCTGTAGACCGATACTATGAACCTACCTGATAGATACATTTCCCTGGCGCATGGTAATGGTGGGCGCTTGATGCGCGAACTGATAGAAATGCTGTTTGCCCGTTATCTGAAAAACCCTACCCTGGACGTCCAGGCTGATGCAGTAAAACTGCCCATCGATAGATCAGGTGATCTCTTGTTCACCACGGATGGCTTCATCGTTCAACCGTTAGAGTTTCCTGGCGGCAATATTGGATCATTAGCCGTACATGGCACTACCAATGACCTTGCTGTATCAGGTGCTATACCAAAATTTCTCAGTCTTAATGCATTTATCGAAGAGGGATTTGAGGTTGAGAAACTGGAACGCATCATTCAAGGCATTGCCAATGCAGCAAAAGCCATTGATGTTGCCGTGGTTGCAGGCGATACCAAGGTTGTGCCTCGAGGCGAAGGTGGTGGTATCTATCTGGCAACTACAGGCATCGGCATCAAGCCCTCCGATATCAGCTTAGGGATGTCAAAGATTAAAGCTGGTGATCGTATACTGTTAAGCGGACCTGTTGGGGACCATGGTATTGCAGTAATGTTGGCTCGAGAACAGTTTGGCTTAAGCGGGGAGTTGATGTCCGATGCAGCCAGTGTATTACCTTTCACACAAAAATTATTGGATCTACCAGGCTTGCGCTTCATGCGCGATCCAACTCGAGGGGGGCTGGCAACTGTCGCCCATGAATTGAGTCGTGGAACTGGACTTCGTATCAACCTTGATCAACAGGCCATTCCAGTTCGTGATCCGGTAGTATCTGTATGCGAGATGCTTGGGTATGACCCGTTGTTTTTAGCTTGCGAAGGGCGGGTAGTTGCCGTGGTAGCGCCAGATGATGCAGAGCAGGCTCTGAACAGATGGCGTAATCTGCCAGGTGGGGAACTGGCTGCAATCATTGGTGAAGCTGAGACTAATGATCCATATGTGGTTTTGCATACTGAATTGGGCGGTTCTCGAATTCTTGATGAACTGGAAGATGACCCCTTACCAAGAATCTGCTGAAACTTCCCAGTGATACATGTAAGCCGATCATTGTAGGAAAACAGACAAATCAGCTACATTTCCTTCAATCTTTTCAATGGTTTAGTTTTGGATTGATAATTGCACTGGATTCAATCTTAAGAAGCTGTTTGAGTTGTTGAATCAGTAATATTATTTCAAGCAGCCAGATCCACTAAATCAGCTGGAACGATTTGAAAGGAGATTCCATGAACAGTCATGATCCATGGCTTGTCTACCAGATGTTGCTCAATAAACTTCCTGACATCGGTGAGGTGGAAGAGGTTCTGATTGGCCTTACCTGGACATTGGCCAGAGGACCCTCTTCTGTAGGGCTGGCGATGAGTCCCGGCACGATGACCAGAGTCCTGCCCTGGTCTGGCACCCTTAGGGGACGGGATATTAAACAGCTGGCAACCTGGGTGAAATCATGGAACCAGTATGAGGCAACTGTCGGTATGGCTTGTATTAATGCGGTCCTCAATAGCCAAAACAGACTGGCCGAAAGTGCTACACCACTATTTCCCAATGGCCCGGCAAATCTGAGCGTCTTCGAATATTTCAGACCTGAACTAACGGGCAAAAAAGTAGTGACCATTGGCCGTTATCCTGGAATTGAGTCTCTGCAACATGATGATATCGAGTTGATAATCCTTGAAAGAGATCCGGCCGAGAATGACCTGCCAGATCCAGCGGCAGAGTATGTTCTCAGAGATGCGGACTGGGTATTCCTAAGTGCAACCACTTTGATCAACAAAACCTTTCCACGCTTGGCTGAGTTGGCTGGAAATTCCAAGCTGGTACTGATGGGCCCTACTACACCCTGGGTCAAGGAGTTGGCAGACTTTGGTATTGACTACCTTGCCGGTGTACAGGTAGTTGACTCTGATTACCTCAGGCAAACTGTCAGTGAGGGGGGCGGTACCCGTATTTTTGAAACGGGCGTCCGATATGCTGTTACAGATTTACACAGTGACGAGTTAACCCGACTGAAGGATGCTATCGGCACT
This sequence comes from Candidatus Thiodiazotropha sp. DIVDIV, assembly GCA_040506275.1. Lineage (GTDB taxonomy): Bacteria > Pseudomonadota > Gammaproteobacteria > Chromatiales > Chromatiaceae > Thiodiazotropha. Next base: position 361,257 of record JBEVXD010000002.1, on the reverse strand, counting down.
GTGGTCGCTCAAAGAGAGCAACTTAAGGGAGATATGGAGGCTTGGTATCAGAGTAACAGTCGCTCCTATCCGCAGAAACAGATGCTTCTGGAGTTGGATCAACAATTATCGATATTGGATACGCACTACAAACAGCGCTGGGATGCCTGGCAGAACCCCACCGACCTCAAAAGCTTACCCATGAAGTCGGCAGAGAACTAGTGGGCCATGCGGTAAATAAGGTAACGATCAGCCGGTCCCACTAGATATTAATCTGGGATTAGAGTGGATTTCAATGACGGGTAGGTTGGATAAGCGGAGCGCCATCCAACATTTCAGGTGGTTCCCGCAGGAGATTGTCGGATGGCGCTCCGCTTATCCGACCTACATCAGGTTATACATTAAGCCATCTAGGAGACAGACACATTCTTACTAAATGAAATATTTAGGACTGGCAGGCCAATACAAGTGAGTGCAACAACACTGCTGAGGCTTGTGGGCCGGCCCGAAGGGAGCCCCGCTCATCAGTCAATGCTGCGTTGTACTCCTTGGAAAGGGCTTGTCATTCCCTGCGGAGTACGCCTTGCCTTGACTGATGAGCGGGGCTCTGATCATTACCTTATTTACCGCATGGCCCACTAGTAGTCGAGAGATTTAGTTTCAGCAATCGTCTCTATCAGCGGATTGTAATGCCATCACCCAAGCCACTGATCGTTGCAAAAAATGATGCCGCGCCAGCACCGAGATTGCGTGCCAGACGATCCCAAACCACTTCCTTATGTGTGAAATCGACAATCTCTTCAGCGCCTATGATCTCTCTTGCCACGTAGCTGCTGCTACCAAAATCATCAATTAGACCAAGTTTCAAAGCTTCTTCACCGCTCCAGAAGAGACCACTGAACAGCTCTGGATGCCCATCAACTTTGAGTCGGTCACCTCTACCCTCTTTCACCGTTTGAATAAACTGCTCATGCAACTGATTGAGCATCTGTTTAATGTGGCTGACCTCGGTCTCCTGTAGTGGCGAGAAAGGATCCAGAATGCCTTTGTTTTCACCTGCGGTTAGCAGACGCCTCTCGATACCAAGCTCTTTCATACCTTCAACGAAGCCGAATCCGTTGATCAGTACTCCGATGGAACCAACAATACTGCCTTCATCTGCATAGATTTTATCTGCTGCTGCTGCAATATAGTAGCCGCCGGAAGCACAGATATCAGAAACTACGGCATATACAGGGATATCAGGATGCTTCTCTTTCAGACGTACAATCTCACGATTGATATATCGGGACTGAACCGGGCTTCCCCCCGGAGTATTCATACGCAGAATGATGCCTTTGGTTTTTTTGTCCTCATAGGCATCACGTAACGCCGTTACCACCTTATCTGCACTGGCTTTTGTTTCAGATGAGATAAGGCCTTTCACATTGATCAATGCTGTATGTTCCGACGCTGTAATGTCATCAACCTTTAGCTTATCTGCCCACAAAAACATACCCAGAATGATGAACAAATAGGCAAATGTGAGCAGTTTAAAAAAGATACCCCAGCGCCGACTTCGTCGATTTTCAGCAACTGTTGCCATCACCATACGGTTGAGCAAATCTCTTTCCCATTGAGTGGGCTCGGATTGGTTTCTCTGTTCCTCTTGAGTCTTATTTGACATTAAAATAACCCTGCAAATAATTGAAATATATGTTTTTAAATATCGGAAGAAATTGTTTCATCAAGATATGAATCCAGCCAGCCTGGTATCTCGGTGATGCTATCGACACAGCCAAGGGGAGTATGCTTACGTAATCGCTCAGGAGAATGTACACCGTACGTAACACCCAATGAGGGCATACCGGCATTGAGCGCCATCTCCAGATCGTACTCGGTGTCGCCGATCATCAGAGCCTCGCCTGGATAGGTACCACTGACTTCAAGAATCTGGTTTAGCATTTCCGGGTGGGGTTTTGAGAAGGTCTCATCAGCACATCGGGTCAGGTGAAAAAAAGTCTCCAATCCAGTTGTCTTTAAGGCGTGGTCCAACCCCTGACGCCCTTTCCCTGTAGCTACAGCCAGCATGTATCCCCTCTCTGCGAGGTTCTCCAGTGTCTCACGCGCCCCCTCAAAGAGCTGGGAAGGCTCTTCATTGTCACTGAAAAAGTGCACACGATATCGAGCTGCAATCTGGAGGTGCAGTTGATCATCACTTTCAGGAAACAGCTGATGCACTGCTTCTCGCAATCCGAGACCGATAATATTACTGATCGCACCTCGCTCAGGAACTGGCATATCAAGGTCTCTGACTGCAGCCTCGACACAAGCCACAATTCGGGCTTCTGAGTCCATTAAAGTTCCATCCCAATCAAATACTAACAAGTTAAATTTCATGTTAACTCTTAAGTCTATTCAAAACCTGGTCCAACGCTTCAGGAAGTGGCGCTTCAATTACCATATCCCGTTTTTCGCCTGGCCAGCGCAGGCTGATTTTGTAAGCGTGAAGAAAAAGTCTATTCAACCCCTTCTCTTTCATTGCTCTGTTGCTCGCCGTATCACCATATTTCTGATCGCCCAGAACCGGCGAACCTAACCAGGCACTATGTACACGGATCTGGTGTGTGCGCCCGGTAATCAGTTCAGCCTCTACCAAAGTTGCCTCAGAAAAACGCTGTAAGCGCTTGAAATTAGTCCTGGATGGTTTGCCTTCTGCATCCACTCGAACCACTCGTTCTCCACCTTGCAAGGTATTCTTCTTAAGTGGCATATCCACCGCTTGCACACCTTTTCGCCAACTGCCAGAAACCAAAGCAAGATACCGCTTATCGACCCGGTTTTCCCGAATCAGTTCATGTAATGTACGTAATGCACTACGTCGCTTGCTGATCATCAGGCAGCCAGAGGTATCCCTATCCAATCGATGCACCAGTTCAAGGTGTTTTTCCTCTGAGCGGAGTTGCCGCAATATTTCAATCACACCGACACTGACGCCACTACCACCGTGAACAGCAAGACCCGAAGGTTTGTTCACCACTAGAAATCGATCATCCTCAAAGACCACTGCCTGACTCAGGAGACTCTTCAGGGATTCCGATACATTACTTTCCCGCTCTGATGGTGCTGCTAGTCGCACCGGGGGGATTCGGACTGAATCACCTGCATTGAGTTTATAGTGGGCCTTAATCCTGCCCTTATTGACCCTGACCTCACCCTTTCTCAAAATTCTGTAGATGTAGCTTTTCGGTGCACCCTTGAGTTCTCGTAACAAAAAATTGTCTATTCTCTGACCGGCAAACTCCTCAGTGATCTCAATGAATGTGACTTTTGGAGAATTCTTTTTTGATTCTGACATTTAGCGTCGATTTAATTGCATTGTAAGATTGATGTTCAGTGTGAAGGTTGCTATATTCAATTTAGTTTTTCAGGCGCCGGCTTGCTTGCGAACCTATGTAGTAGCCGACGTCCGTGCGGTAGGTACTCCTTGTTGCAGCCCGATTTTTCGTTTTGGCGCAACACGTATTGCCAACCAAGCGCACAGGTGCCGTTGGGACCTAGCTCTTAATCTGAATCCTCACAGCCGCGCCAGAGTAAGTATCGAGTGTCAGTCCGTTTTAATTCGGATCTGGCTTTAGGTGACATATACCGGGCCAATTTACCCCATATCTCACTCACTGCTCTGAGCGCCTTGATCGGTTCGGCCATAAGCAAACCCCAAGCGGCGGACTTTAACAGTTTTTCAGCTGTCCGAGCTAGTTTTCTGGTTTGGAACACCCTCCTCTTCCCGGAGGCTGCTGACTGATGTTCTGATTCGGAGCGGGTGAAATCTTTGCCTGTGCCTGTCGGAGCGGTATGTCATGCCCTGGGTTTGGAAGTCGGGCAGCTGTACGGATAACACAATATGAAACGTATGTTGATCAACGCAACTCAACCTGAAGAGTTGCGTGTAGCCATTGTTGATGGCCAAAAACTTTTTAATCTTGATATCGAAATCCCAGGTCGGGAACAGAAAAAAGCCAATATCTATAAAGGGCGTATCACCCGCGTCGAACCCAGCTTGGAAGCCGCTTTCGTAGAGTATGGCGCTGAGCGTCATGGTTTCCTCCCCCTCAAAGAGATCTCCAGAAGCTACTTTACCGAAAAGGCGCGACAGGCACCGGGTCGGGTCAATATCCAAGAAGCTTTGAAAGAGGGCCAAGAGGTAATTGTTCAGGTTGAGAAGGAAGAACGGGGCAATAAAGGCGCCGCACTCACCACATTCATCTCCCTGGCAGGACGTTATCTGGTACTGATGCCCAACAACCCCAGAGCCGGTGGAGTCTCACGCCGGATCGAGGGTCAAGACCGTACTGAACTGCGCGAAGCGATGAGTGAGTTGCAGATCCCCGATGATATGGGACTCATCGTACGTACTGCAGGTGTAGGCAAAAATAGCGAAGAGCTACAGTGGGATCTCGATTACCTGATCCAGCTCTGGACTGCCATTGAACATTCAGCAGAGAAACCGGCTCCTTTCCTGATCTATCAGGAGAGCAATGTGATCATACGATCCATCCGGGACTATTTGCGTGTGGATATTGGTGAAATCGTTATCGATGACCCAGAAGTCTACAATCAGGCTGAACGTTTCATCAACCAGGTGATGCCTCAATACGGCAAGAAAATGCGTCACTATGACGATGAGGTTCCGCTTTTCAGCCGATACCAAATCGAAAGTCAGATCGAATCAGCTTTCCAGCGCGAAGTCAGCCTCCCCTCCGGCGGTGCCATTGTCATCGATCACACAGAGGCACTGACTTCTATCGATATCAACTCTGCCCGGGCAACCAAGGGTGCAGATATCGAAGAGACAGCACTGAATACAAACCTTGAAGCTGCTGATGAGATTGCACGTCAACTCCGTCTACGGGATCTTGGTGGACTGTTCGTTATCGATTTTATCGACATGACACCTTCTCGCAATCAACGGGAAGTTGAAAACAGACTCAAAGATGCATTGAAACAGGATAGGGCTCGGGTTCAGATCGGACGAATATCCCGGTTTGGTTTACTGGAGATGTCCAGACAACGTCTTCGTCCCTCTCTGGGAGAAGCCAGCGAACAAGCCTGTCCCCGCTGTAAAGGTCATGGCACAGTGCGCGGGGTTGAATCACTCTCACTTTCAGTACTTCGAATCATCGAAGAAGAGGCCATGAAGGAGAATACTGGCCGAATTATGGCGCAGCTCCCAGTAGACATGGCGACCTTCTTGCTGAATGAAAAACGGCAGATGATTCACGATGTCGAGAAACGTCAATCTATTGAGGTCGTACTCATTCCAAATATCCATTTGGAAACCCCCAACTACCATATTGACCGGATACGGGTCAGCGATCTCCCGAGTGAGGATGACGCAATATCAAGTTACAAGATGGTCTCTGAAGAGGCCTCAGAATCTCCCGAATATATCGCCGCCAAGCAGGTTAAACCTGAACAACCGGTGGTCAAGTCGATTGCACCGGCCAGCCCGGCTCCACAACGAGCTGAGACTCCCGCACCTGCTACACAAGACAGCGAGACAGGCTTTCTGAAAAAGATATTCAGCATATTCTCATCAAAAGAGTCTGAACCAGCTCAGGCAGACTCAGATGTAGAAGAGAAAAAACCTACTACGACTCAACAGTCTGGTGCGAATTCAAACAATCGCAACAGAGGTCGCAGATCCCCAAATTCCGGTGGACGCAATCGTAGACCTGCCAATGGAGAGCGTCGTAACGACAATAAAAATCAAGACAAGCAGGGCAACAGACGGCGCTCACCAGGAAACAAGACGGGTGGCCAAGAAAAGAGACAGGCTGGTGATAAAAAACCTCAGGAACAGATCGCTGAGACTACCGCCACTACTCAGGTGAGTGAAAGTGAAGAAGTGACTAAGCCTAAGTCACGACGGGGACGTCGAGGCGGTCGTAGAAGGCGTTCTGCTGCCGAAAGAAACAATGATCAGATGGCGGTCAATACAGTCTCAGAGGAGAAGAGTGAGGCAGCTACTCAAGACAAGCCCCAGGAACAACCTAAAAAACAACCTAGAGCTCAGAAGAGACCTGCTAACCAAAGACCACCTCGATCAAATAGAGCGAAGGGTGAATCTAAGGAGACAGCAGAGTCCCTGGATGTTCAAAAAGCGGGGGAAGTTAGTAATACAACACCCGCCAATATCAGCTCAGGACAGGTAGAGACCAAGGCATCTACGGCCGAGCCAACTTCAAATGTACCTAAAAAGGTTGAGGCAAAAAAGGAAACTGCTGACAATTCGGGACAAGTTGAGACCAAACGCCCTAGGCAAGCTAGATCAAAACCTGCTGCTGAGGCATCTACGTCAAAACCAGCCGCTGAGGCAGCTGCGTCCAAGCCTGCCCCTGAACCAGCCAAACAGGTAGCCACTAAAGCTGAGTCCACACCCAAGCCCAAGCAAGTGGAGTCAAAAGAGGTTAAACCAGACACTGCTCAAGCGGCAACCACGCCCAAGCAGACTCAGACTAAAGCTGATACGAGCAAAAAATCTGGGCAAGTTGAGACTAAAGTCTCTCAACCTGCCACTACTGAAACAGCGCCAGAGCCTCAGAAACAACCTCGAGCTAAACCTAAAAGCAAACCACGCCCTAAGGCAAAGCCAAAAGCGGTGAAACTACAGCAAGTGGAGACCAAACCAAATGCTGCAGCGCCGAAAGCGCCTAAGCCAAAGTCAGAAACTCCTGCCCCGGTTGATAAAAAACCAGCAAAGGCGGCTGCACCAAAGGCTACTATTGAGAAGGCTCAAGAGAGTAAAACTCAGGTCGAATCAAAATCGGTACAGGTTGAAACCAAAAAGCCAGCACAACCTGCCCCCGCTCCCGAAGCAAAAGCTAGTGCTGCTGATTCTGGTGGAGAGTAGTTGATAAAACAGAGTGGTTTGTATCCTGTTAAAAAATAAGCAGATACAACTGACCTGTTAAGCGTTAATCCAGACATCAACTTGTCCCTATATTGATAGTGATCATTATCGATATAGGGGCAACTACCCTAGCAGAACTGTATAGAAAACCTAGGGGGTTCCCCTGAAAATGCTCTGGGTAGGTTTACTGATCACGGCGTTCCGGTGCATTCCACAACAAGCCGGAATAGATTCAAGTGTAGGGTGTGGCCCTGCCGCACCATACCCAACTGAAACAAAACCCACCAGATGAGATAGCTTTCTTCTACAGACGCTAACGGTAACGAGCAGAGTGCTCGGTATTTCTGAGGAATCCTAAAGCGTCAGTGAGAAGCGGTTGAGCCAGAGATCAGCTGAGATTCCGTTGGCGAATATGATCCAGGAGACCACGGGATGCCTCCTCAACTAAATCAAATACACGGTCAAAACCAGCTGCACCACCATAATAGGGATCTGGAACTTCCTGTTCCGTTAGATGGGGAGCGAAATCCATGAAAAGATGCAACCGCTCCTCAGCACCTGGAGGACAGAGGGCACTCAAATCCTCATAGTTTGAATGATCCATGGCCAGTAGATAGTCGAACTGTTCAAAGTCCCCGACAGTCACCTGGCGGGCACGCAGGTCACTCAGGTCGACGCCACGTTTATTTGCAGTTTCGCGAGCACGGCGATCCGCCTTACCACCCGTATGGTAGTCAATGGTACCCGCTGAGTCGGTGATGATAAATTCACTCAGGCCTTCCTTTTCAACTAGGTCACGAAACACACCTTGAGCAGTAGGGGATCTACAAATATTGCCCATGCAAATAAATAAAACCTGTATCTTCTTCTCATCTGTCATATCGTTTTACTCATATCCTCTGATGATACCCAACTGAAAATTAAGAGGCTGGCATTGCCATATAGGCTCAACCTAAAAATTCACATCTATTCTACCCTATCAGGAACATTTGGAGACATCTGCACGAACAGTTATATCAATTTATATATTCACAACCAACCAAGCAGTATCAGCCCCAGACTTACAACAATTGCACCTAGTAAACGACGCAGCCAATCACCCCTCTCTCGAAACAGAGTGATGGAGAGTAGTGTTGCCAACACAATTCCAGCATTGGTAAAAGGGACCACATGGGCTACCGCGCCTCACCAGGTCTAGATGAGAAGGCAAGAGTCCTAAGTCCATCAATATTGATGCTGAATGTAAAAAAGCTCCGTGTACGTCCACCCTTGATCAATAATCAACCAAGACCACGAGGCAGTCAGATTTGGAGAGCTTCGTGCCAATGGATAAACCAGCGATACCGGTACATGATAATAGGCACGTCTTAAAGCGATTAAATGAGCGTATTAGTGAAGGATAAAATTAAAAGAGCAGTAAATACGTAGTGTAATTTGAAGATACTTGAAAGTGTAAGCTATAAACAAGGAACCTCAGAACAAGTCATGAAGGATTATCTTTTAGGTCTGAATGGCAACTTCATTTTAGGTGGTCCACTTTTACCACCCTTTTCTATTTGCAGTTCAAGTATTGTTTTTTTGCCTCGACGTACGACGGTAGCGCTTGAGGTATCAACGGCTTCCAGCTTCCAATCATTCTGGTTCATTCCCTGGGCAACTCTGAGTAATCGATTGCTATTAAGATCTCTAATAACCGCGACTCTATTTTTAGGTGTAATAACCACCCCCTCCAACCGCAGTTTCAAAGGTGCCTGACGTGCTACGGGTGATTTAGCCGGCTCTTCAGGTTTTTCGGGGGGCAAACGACCTTCTCTGAATAGTGGTCTTTGAGTGATCTCGGAGTAGACATTGAGGGATGATGGTCTAAACGGCGAGATTGTAGATTTCTTTTGGATATCGGTAGATGATCCTGAGGCTTTCTGCCCTGTGGATGTTACTTGAGGTGGATTAAACCATTGAAAATAGAACAATACACCGGCCATACCAATCAATATCAGCAGCAGTATGGTCAGGGTGTTAAAAAAAGTTTTCCAGGGGCTCATGATCCAAGACTCTTCATATAGCCCACCAATTTGAAATCAATATCAAGCAATTCCAACGCTCGTTGAATTTTCTTATTGACAGGTAATCTTCGTCTGGCAACCGGACGACTGCGTATCGTAATCTCCTCTACAAACAGGTACGGTCTTTCACCCTCTAATTTATGGAAAATAGTGACGCTATCTTGAAGCGTGCTTTTCATCCTGACACGTATTGCCACACGCCTAAATCCATCCTCTTCATCGTTACCTATAATCTGCGTACTTAGAATCTCCCCCTTAGCCGCTGAGACAACTCCCTTTACCCTACGTTGTAATTCCGCCTTCGCCAATGAATCGGTTTCACTTTGAAGATAACGCCGATCAGACTGTCTTACACGTTTCAATCGAGCGGCTTCAGATTGATAGTAATCGGCTTGAGATGAGATACGTTTATAGAGTTGAATCTGATGCTGCTGATTACTTATCTGAGCATCGTAATGCTGGTTTAGTGACCAGATAGGGTAGATAACTGAAAGCAGAACAATGGTAATCACCAGTACCAGGATACTCAGTGCAATTAGTTTACTTTGTCTAGGTGTCAGTGTGTCATACATGGTGGTAACTCCCATGCGGCCTGGCACGTTTATTCAACTGATTCCAGTGAATCACCTGGACTACCCGGGGCTGATGCCATGATGCGCGCCACATCACCCTTCACCTTGTTGATTTGTTATCAGCTCTGCTGAAATATGAAAACGTTCAGTATTGTTCTTTTTATTCTGAGTTACAGGCGAACGAAAGGATACATTGCGAAATAGTTTTGAGGACTCTATTAGTGGAATCAAAACAGCCGAGGCAACAGATTGGCCGTGTATATGAACTTTATCATCTCTGATTTCGAAGTGGCTGACCCATGTGTCATCTGGCAGTAACAGGGTCAACTCATGCAGTATATCAAGCATCTGCCTCGAAGCTCGTTTCTTTTCCAGCAGAAAACTGTTTTCTCGCTCCGCTTCACTCACTCCATCTCTTAGCTTCGACACCTCATTGGCCTGTTTTTGGCTATTGATCAGTTGCTGTTCAAGCTTGGAGGCCAAAATCGACTTCTGCCATACCGGTAATATCAGATTGCTACACAGCACAAGCAACAGCACAAAAAAGAGCAGCAGATTGATTAATCGATAACGTTTTCGTGGTTTTTCACGTTTCTCCGGTGGTAGTAAATTGACAGCATTAAGTTTGGGATCAGCCTCTTCACAGGGTGAGATGGCATTTATCCTGACGTCATTCTCTTCCAATTGCTGAAGTGCATTGGTAATTTTATCCACTGGAGCAAGGATCAGAGTGATATCCAGAACTCGATTCTGCTTGTCACGTCCATTGATTACATGGTCGTAGTAGACCTGGCTTGCATTAAATGGGGTCTGGCGATCCATCTCAAATGAGAGCACTTCGCGTAGATTCTCTTCCGCTTCGATGGGCAGGGTGACTTTTTTGAACAGATATTTCTTTCGTTCCAGACACAAGCGTATTTCACTTGCGGATGCCAATAATCGCCTCTGCTCAGAACTCTCGAAATCGACGGTCTTTAAATAATTCGCAGCAACCTCTTCACCACTCAGTCCGTGGTTGACCAGGCGTAGCGCCTCATTTTCATAGAGCAATTGAGCTGGTCGGCCACCACTGAACAGGACGCGCAAAGGCTCAGGTAAGAGCGCACTGATCTCACCACTCCACCATGTCCAGAAACCTAGCCATCGATATCTCAAAGATTGTACTGCCATAGAAAGATTCTAACCGGTTTTAGCCATCATAACGACTCATGCCAGGAACGAATCGAATAAGGTTCACTACCCCTGCTTCTCAAGTCCACATCTGCCAATATACGGGCCTGGCTGCCGTGGTGAGTATGAGCATCGACCTGGATACGATAGACTTTGCTCTGAGACTGCCCTCCTCCTTGTGAAAAATCCAAGTCTGCCAACTCACTGTCGAGTTGCTCCAATGCATCAGTCAGCTCCGGAGCTAGCTGGCCCGAGCTTTTTAAGAGGGTTGCAAGCTCCTTGGAAGCAAACCTGAAGTCGACCACAGCGCTGTCGGCATTGAGTGTGACATAGGGTCGAAGCTTGTTGACCCGGTCTGCATCAAAGCCCATAACGTAGCCCAACTCCTCAAGGATTTTCAGATCCTGGCCCGCAGTGATGTATGGATATCCAGCTGCACGATAGTCCTCATCTTCCGCGCCAAGAAGTCGTCGCAGATCGTCGCTGTCACGCCAGTCATTAAGGCGGTCGACCAATGCCTCTCTCTCCCGAGGATCATCTGTAAGCAGAATGAACAGTTTATTGAGCTGATCCCGGTTTGCTTTGTTCAAATCCAGAAGCCCGGAAACATTTCGAATAGCGATTTTTATCTCACCCCGCTCTGTCTCCAAAGGATAGACTTGACCATTGAAATTCCAGCGACTCTGCGGATCACTCACCATCAGTTCCAGAATTGCCCGATTAAAACCACTTTGTGCCATCAAATTCGCTTGTAGGGCGTCTTTAGCGTTTCCAGCAAGACGACTTTCAACCTTGGATTGTGTTGAAAAGCTGGCCGCGACTATAGTGAGTAGTGCTACCAGCCAAAGAACCAGAACCAGCGCCACCCCTTTTTGCCGATGATGTGTCGATTTCATTACCATATTTTCAATAGGTTTCCTGGTCGGCCCCGGAATCAGGTACTTTTTCGTCTGATACGTACATAACGCTCCTGTGGTAGATCCATACCCTCCTCCGTATGACTGATTTTGATCAACTCAGGATAGTAGCGGTAAGTCTGCTCCCATTGATCGGTCCATTCAGATTGAGGACGATTCTGAGGTTTGCCGTAAAAGCTGAATTCCATATACTGCAGCCCTGAGATCAGGACACGTCGACGCCCCTCTTCAGGTAGTGAAAACTGCTCTATGTTTGGGTAGTAGGGTGCGTAATAGAGCACCAGACTCAATCCCAATTCGGAATCCCGCTCTTGAGCCAAACGATATTCAAACAATCCACCCGACTGATATTGTTGCGGAGCAGGTGCAATAAATTGTATATGTTGGGCATCCCCAGAGAACGCCAACTGTCTAGCCCGCTTCAGTTGCCAGGTGAAAGGCAGTAGATTTCTTATCAGATGCTCAATCCTGGCCGATGCCAGATATTCAGCTATTTTAACTTCACTACTCTCTGACACACGCTCCCAGCCTTTGATATTCAAAAACAGCATCGACACAGAGGTGGTTGTAATAACAGCAAGCAACAATAAGGCAATCATGATCTCCAGCAGGGTAAAACCACCACTGAGAATATGTGCGCGGGGTCGCCCTCTACACAACTGTTCTAAATGATCATGGTTTAGCACGGATAACTCCGATGCGGGTAAATGAGATCTCACGTGTTCCACCTGGAGAGTCCCAGGAGACAGTTAAAGTCTCCTCAACAGGAATCAACGGTAGAGCCAGCAACTTCTGCTCTTGCCAGGTATGGGGTTGACGTAGATAACGCCAGGTATAGGCATCCTGATCAACACCCTCCTGGGTATGGTTCTCCACATCTAATTCTGCACTCATCTGTTCGAAACGGGACTGGGCAACTGACACAGCCTCAAAATATTGCATTGCAACTTGATGATTCTTCACTGCGCCAGAGTTAATTCTCAGTATCACGCTCATTGTCATAGCGAGTATGATGAAGGCAACCAGCACTTCTATCAGTGTCATACCCTCACACTTCGAATTGTGCATCATCTTTCAAATCACGGCTGTTGATGATTTTCACCTGGCTGGTCAACCAATCCACTGCGATGACAAAACCTTGCGCTTCGTTACCCAGGATAATCAAACCACCACTAGAGCTGCCATCTGGATAGAATCTCAACACCAGAATTTGCTGGCGATCAGCAACTTCTTGAGTTGTAAAACTTATACCATCAGGCAGGTGCCGGACTTCTCCCTGATTGACCAGGTCGCTTTGATAGAGGTTGTTCTCAATCTCAAAGCGCATTTTTGATTCTCTGCCTGTAATGATGGCTGTCTGTTGTACGTAACGTATCTCTTGCGCCAGATCACGGGTTGCAGCTTTCAGCTTGATTGTAGGAAACGCTTTATGCAGTAAGGGAGGAGTTAAAGAGAACAACATGCCCATCAGCACCAGTACCAGCATCAACTCAATCAGTGTAAAACCGCGACAAGGATGAAGCAGTGGCCTATTCATAATGCGACCAGAGAGTTGACGCCTAATATGGCCACCAGAATCGACATTACAACACCAGCAATAATTAATCCGAGCACCAGTATCATCACGGGTTCAACCAGACTGAGCGCCCTTTTGATCAGAGTTTGTGTCTCAAGATCAAGAATCTCAGCTGTCTGCATCAACATCGGCTCCAATTGTCCCGACTCCTCGCCAACACGAATCATCTGTAACGCAAATTGAGGAAACTGAGCATGTTCAGCCAAGGGGTCGGCTAACCTGTGACCTGACCTGAGATGTTTAATGACGTGATCCATACCATCCGCAATAACAAAATTGCCAATGGTCTCTTTGACAATAGCCACGGACTTGAGCAGTGGTACACCATTTTCCAACAGTGTACCGAGTGTTCTACAAAAACGTGCGGCTTCAACCTGTTTAACAATCGGACCTATCACAGCAAGATTAAGCAGGTGGGCGTGCCAGCGTTTTGCTGTGCGCCTTTTACTCATCTGCCATTTGAAATAGATAATTATCAGCATTACCCCAAGACCTAAAACCCAGCCATAGTCCTGAAGGAATGCTGCCATGCCCATGGTGATTCGTGTGGACAGGGGTAGAGCTTCCCCCATATCCAAAAACAGTTCACTGAATTGCGGAATCACATAGGTCAATAGAATCAGGATTGAGCTGATCGCAACAAACAACAGTATGGCCGGATAGATCAGGGCAGAGATCAGAGAACTTCTGACCTCCTGTGCCTGTTCCTGGTGAACGGCCAGACGTGCGAGCACATTTTCCAGCGCCCCTCCCGCCTCTCCGGCACGGACCATCTGTATATAGAAATTGGTGAAAATCCCTTCCTCTTTTGCTAGGGAATCCGCAAAAGAGTGGCCACTCTTCAAGCTGTCACGGATGCTGTTGATATGTTGACTGAAAAGTGAATCAGCACCAGCAATAGAGACCAATATGGCAAGTGCCGATTCGAGTGGCTGACCAGATTTCAATAATGTCGCCAGTTCACGGGTAAAAGCGACAACCTGCCCTTGTGGTACCTTACTGCGTTTGAACAGTTGACGAGGAGCACTTCGAATATTGTCCTGGCTCTCCTCGATACGAATTGGTACCTGTCCACTTAAGTGAATCTGGTTTACAGCATGCTCTCGACTTACCGCATCGAGCATTCCCTCTACAACCTCACCTTCTGGAGTAACCGCCTTATAGAGATATGATGCCATTAACCTTCCTGAGTCACTCGCAGCACTTCTTCAAGGGTGGTAATACCTCGAGCCACCTTTTGCAGTCCATCGTCATACATCGATTTCGCCCCTTGCTGTTTCGCACAAGCAGCCAGGGCATGCTTATCCTTGCCTTGTAGAATCAGAGACTGCATCGCTTCGCTCAACTCGATCATTTCAATGATAGCGCTGCGACCTCGGTAGCCACTGCCACCACACTCATCACAACCAACAGCTTTGTAAAGGGTTGGCGTTAGGTCCATCCCAGCGAAACGGTTAAGGACCTCAGGTGGTGGAGTATAGGGTTGTTTACAGTGTCTGCAGAGATTACGCACCAGACGTTGGGCCACCACTGCATTCACTGTTGAGGTCAGGAGAAAGGCTTCAATACCCATATCCAGAAAACGGGTGATACTGCCTGCCGCATCATTGGTGTGCAATGAAGAGAGCACAAGATGCCCGGTAAGAGCTGATTGAACCGCAATCTTTGCAGTTTCCTGATCACGTATCTCACCAATCATGATCACATCAGGATCCTGACGCACGATAGAGCGTAAAGCTTCGGAGAAACCCAGACCTATACTCGATTTCACCTGGATCTGATTCACCCCCTCAATGTTATATTCCACTGGATCCTCAACAGTTAGAATCTTTCTCTCAGGACGGTTCAGATAGTTTAAGGCGGCGTATAACGAAGTGGTCTTACCACTACCGGTAGGTCCGGTGACAACCACAATACCGTGGGGACGATCAAGGATCTCCAGTAGACGTTTTTCTGTGGCACTTTCGAAACCCAGACTGGTAAAGTCCAGGTTTACTTCATCCCGCTGCAACAGCCTGAGCACCATACTCTCCCCATGCAGGGTGGGTACGGTAGAAACACGAAGATCCAATGTGGAGCCATGCACTCTAACCTTAAAACGCCCATCCTGCGGTAGACGACGCTCTGCTATATTCAGATGGGCCATGATCTTTATGCGTGAAATCAATGCTGGGGCCATGTTGATAGAGGGGTGTTCTGTCTCACGTAACAGACCATCAACCCTATATCGAATCTTCAGTACCTGCTCAAAAGGTTCGATATGGATGTCGGAAGCCTTGCTGGATACAGCACGCGAAATGATCTGATTGACCATCTTGATTACTGGCGCTTCACTGGCAAGCTCTTTGAGTTGCTCAACATCATCCAGTAATAACTGGTGCTCCAGGCCATCGCCCTCCTCACCACTACCACTCTTTTGTAATTCGTTAAAATGTTCCTGTATGGTCTCGTCGATTTCGCTGGCAATACCAACCAGAAGTTTTACCGACTTTCCACTGATCAATTCCAGCGCTTCAATAACATACAGGTCGCTGGGATCGACCATAATCGCCAGGATATGGTCGTCATTTTGATCGAATACGACCAGGCGATGCTGTTTTAGAAAATTTGCAGAGATATTCTCGCTGAGATTGGCCAGATCTGGATAATCCTTTCGCTCTGCCAAAGAGACACCACAGATATCAACTAAGGCAATTGCCAGATCCCGGTCCGAGATCAGACCAAGCTGGAGTAGAATGTTTCCTATTGATTCATCGCTTTGCTGACTCTGTTTGAGCCGAACTGCACGATCCGCCTCAGCGATACCCAAGCGACCTGATGCAACCAAAGCAGCGCAGAGCGGCTGGCTGGTGTAGACAGGTTCCAGTTGTTCACGCTCTTCGGTGGTAAGGGTTTCGTTATTGATGCTTCGACTCGTCGTATTCATCCCATGCCTGTATTCGGACTACGGAAATATCCACACACATTACTTATTGGAGTGTAGAGCCTGACAACACTAAACCAATGAGCTCTGCAGGAATCATCTCCTCGCCCTGCAAAGCTGACTAAGGGAAGTGTAGTACTTCTACATTAACGAATGATAACTCAGCTGGGTAAAAAAATGACCCAAACCTACAGGTAGCTTCTTAAATACGGCCAGGTAAAGGGATTCTATATTCCTGAGCGTTCAGCCCGCTTCCTGTTGAAATCATCCTGAAACAGTGTGGCATCCCGTATCTTTTCCCGCAGTTCCTGAGAAATATCGTAGGCTTCCTGAGGATTACGAACCACTTTAGGTGTGAGTGTCACGATCAATTCCGTACGACTGACATCCTTTGTGGTACTACCAAACAGACTACCCAGAAAAGGAATTTGCATGAGACCAGGTATGCCGGTTTGACCGCTACTGGTGTTCTCCCTTATCAAACCACCCAAAACCACGGTCTGACCATCATGCACAATAACCGTACTCTCTATCGTACGCTGGGAAATAGCGACATTACCGCCACCGCCAATCGCAGGTGCTGATCCAGGAGTACTGACCTCCTGACTAACCTCCAGGGTTACCATACCGCCTTCATTGATACGAGGCGTGATCTGCAACAAGGTACCTGTATCTCTGAATTGAACTTCCGAGACAATTGGCGCATTTGGGTCTGAGGTACTTTGAGAAGCTCGGGTCACGATTGGAATCTGATCGCCAACTCGAAAACTGGCAGTCTGATTGTCGATGACCATGATCTGGGGTGCAGATAGAAACTTAACCGAGGACTCATTCTCAAGGATATCGAAAAATACTTTTAGGTCATTCAGGTTATTGAATAATCCCAAAGCGAAGCCATCACCACCGACACTGTCAGGCAGAGGCGATCCCAGGCCACCCTGATAAGGACGACCGCCACCGGTAGAACCATTAAAAAACCAGCGCACGCCGTAGCTCAGGTTATCTGAAAGTTGCACTTCTGCGATTGTGGCCTCGATCATAACCTGTTTAGGCGCCACATCGAGACGGGTAATGGTGGCCTTGATCTTCTGATAGTCCTTGGGGCTTGCCATGACCAATATGGCATTATTATCCGGATCAGCAATTATGGTTGCAGATGATGCCGCCCCACCTGAAGCAGTGGGCTCTGTCGCACCTCTAGCTGCAGCGGCGCTGGACACCTGAGGCTGATCTTTGGTCAATGCTGCATTCCGATCAGCATTGCTATTCTTCAGATCAATACCGGTAGTTGATGGAGAACGGACATTTGAACGTAACAACGGATCACTACTGCTCAACCCTCCAGAACTAGCGGGGGTGGTCACTTCGTTGCCAAAAATACTTTGAAGAATTGTGGCAATGTTCTCTGCTTTACCATTTTTGAGATGGTGGACATAGAGTCTACGATCTGGCGACTTATCGCTGCCCTGATCAAATTGAGCAATCAAGCGACGTGCTTCATCGATATATTTAGGCTGTTGACTGATCACCATAACCGCACTCAGCCGTTCAACCGGAATTAGTTTAATCATATTCCCCAGGGGCGAGGCATCTCCATCACCCAGGATATGTTTCAGTTCGTCAGTGAGGGTTTTTGCATCAGTGAATTTGAGCGGAATCAGACCGAATGACATACCACTGAGCCAATCCACATCGAACATTTTAACGGTTTGCAGCAGATTATTGATCTTCTGGTAAGAGCCGCTGAGAATCATCAGATTCCTTCCCGCATCGACCCGCACCTGTTCAGCGTTGGTAGTGAACGATTCGAGGATTTTTTTCATCTCCAGGGCTGAGATGTACTTCAGGGGCACAATCTGCACACCCTGGCCTGCTGACATTTTCGCTTGCCCTTTACCTACTGAAGGTTTCAGGGCCATGCCTTTCAATTCGCCTGCAGGAAGAATCTTATAAAGCGCACCGTTGCGAACCATTACCGCACCATTCATTTGCAGAATGTTTTCCAAAATCGGTAATACCGCTTCCGTAGTGACGGGATAGGTTGTATGAATGGTAACCTTGCCCTGGACCTTTTCATCGATAAGGTAGTTCTCTTGCAGAATTTCCTCAAAAATAACCTTAACTACTTCACGGAGATCAACCGCTTCGAAATTTAGGGTGATATCACCTTTTGCAGGCTGGGAGCCGCCTTTCGACTGCGCATTACGATTGAGAAATTCACCGCTGCCTTGACGAACAAAGAATTCAGGTTCCCGCTGAACCTGCTGTGAGAGTACCAGCTCATTCCCATCCCCTGAATCTGAACTTGGGAGTTCAGGTCTCTTAGGGGCAGCATATCTATAATCTTCGCTTGCCTCTGTGTCGGAAACCTGAGGCTGTTGGGCGCAGGAAGCCATTAGCAGGGTCAAGCCTGCTGACAGAACAACTACCAACCATCTATTGTGTCTTATTCCCATTGGCTTACCTGTGGTCATTTCCTATGCTGCACCAGTGTGGTTAACTTAAAATTATTGAATAAACAAAATATTCATTGGTACGTAGCGGCAGAACCATGTCGAATCTGTAAAAACTCAGAGTTCAAGATCAATTCTCAGATTTACTGAATCAACATGACAAAATATCACTTCATCCCATCACCTCCCTGTACCTGAATTAATCAGATGTTCCCTTATACTATCTCAGCAGATTTCTGCTGATAGTATGATTCATGGGAAGGTGTATTTACGCATAGGGTAACGCCTTACCTTTGATGCATAAAAACCCTACCTCGCCATCTACTGTCTTGCCTTGGGTTGGTTTAGTATAAAACCATTAAACACAATTGGTTATATAGCACTTGTGCATTAGATTCTTATAATTACCTGCCCAATCAGGTAGTAACATACCTCATACCCTGGTAGTAGTAGTCTGCATATCGCACTATATGTACAGAGAATATAGTTAATAAACAGATACTGTGTAACTAATATAATCAGTATCCTACTCCATTGAGGAACTAATCGTCTTTTTTTGACGAATACAGCATGCGATACCGACTAACTTCTGCACTTCTAGTAGCGGCCATCACAACCTATCTGCCCTATGTAAACGCAGCTGCGATACTCACCGCTGATGTGGAACGGTTGGTTGCAGATTCCAGCCAGCGTTCCTTAGTACCAGTGATTGTCCGTTTCGAAAAAGAGTATCAAATCAGTGAGCTGAAAGAGGCACATCGAAAATCGCATCAGTACAAGAGCACCTCCGATAGTCAAAAATTCAACCGCAAACAGTTTCGCACAGGTCTCTTCAACCGCCTCAAAAAACAGACTCGGAAAGCCTCAGCTACTGTTGCCAGATTACTGCGAAAACATGGTGTCAAAACCCAGCTAAAGTCGCTTTGGACAATCAATGGTATCGCCCTCGACGTACCTGCTGATCTGGTTGATGAGATATCAGGTCTGCCTGGTGTTGAGCGTGTAACTGCCGATATGCGTTTGACCATGAGTTCCCCAGAGGTTGAAGAGAGTGCGGCAATCCCTCAATGGAACATCGATAAACTCAATGCCTCAAACCTATGGCAACAGGAGATATTTGGAGAAGGGGTAGTCGTAGGCATCATGGATTCCGGTGTCGATGTCAATCACCCGGATCTTTCTGACCGCTGGCGTGGTGGCAGTAATAGTTGGTTCGACCCCTACCAGGAGCACGATCTACCAACAGATCTTGTCGGCCATGGAACCCAGGCGCTAGGGCTGATTCTGGGGGGAGATGAAAGCGGTTATCAGGTAGGTTTGGCACCTGAGGCAAAATGGATTGCAGCTAAGATATTTGATGATGCCAACCAAACCACTCTGAGTGCCATTCATCTGGCTTTTCAATGGCTGCTCGACCCGGATGGAGACCCGCTTACTGATGACGCACCACATATCGTCAATAACTCCTGGGGATTCGCCAGCACCATAAATCAGTGCTACCAGGAGTTTGGCGAAGATATTCGCCTGCTACAGGAGGCAGGCATTGGCGTCGTCTTTGCAGCAGGCAATTATGGCCCTTCTGCCGCAACCAGCATCAGCCCAGCCAACAATCCTGGTTCTCTGTCTGTAGGATCTATCGATCAATCGGAACAGATCGAACTCTTAAGCAGCCGCGGCCCCAATGCTTGTGATGGCGGCGTCTACCCTAAACTTGTCGCTCCCGGCGCACTGGTTTTCACTACAGACTTACTACCGATAGCCTACAACGTTGTCTCCGGTACCTCATTCGCAGCACCTCATGTCACCGGGGCCATGGCACTGTTGAAAAGTGCCTTTCCCGACGCACCTGTATCTCAGATTGAAACCGCCCTATATGATTCTGCTGTTGACCTGGGCGAACCTGGAAGCGACGATCAATTCGGGTATGGATTAGTCGACGTTTCAGCCGCTTTTGACCTGCTCTTCAGTAATTTTGGCTCAGAAGAGCAGAGCCAGTTATTTTTCAGCGAGCCACTCTACTCTGTCAATGAATCCACACAGCAGCTGATTGTCACTGTAAGGCGTATGGGTGGTACATCCGGAGAAGTCTCTGTCGACTATGCCACGAGTGGAAATGATGCCCGTGTCAACGTCGACTATATCCGACAATCAGGACGACTGACCTTTGCCGATGGCGAGACAATGCGTAGTTTCGAGATCCCGATTATCAATGATCGGGAAGATGAGGAGAATGAATCATTTGTTATCACCTTGAGCAATGTGCAAGGTAAGGCCTCTCTCGGACATCAAAGCGAAGCTGAGGTATTGATACTCGATGATGATGGCGCAGGCTCAATTGCTTTCAGTACTGTCTCCGTAGCGGTAAACGAAGCCAATGGAGAAGCACTGATTACCCTGGTACGAACCGGTGGTAGCGCTGGCATTGTAGATGTCGAGTATCAGACTGTCGCAGATACAGCCATAGCGGAGAGTGATTATGTTGACACTGAGGGGAAGATTCGATTTCTCAATGGAGAGACAGAAAAACAGATCTCAATCGAACTGATCGATGATGCCCTATTCGAAGGCAGTGAGTTATTTCAATTGATACTGACTGACATTGAAGGAGAGGCGAAAATTGGTGAACCTGCCTCAACAACCATCACTATACTGAATGACGACCCGGACAACCGCTTCGCCTCGATCTCACTTGAGGCAGTGAGTTATGAGATCAGGGAAAATGATTCACGAATTACTATTGATGTGATTCGCGAGGGAAACCTGGACACCGAGGTATCTGTGGCTTACAACACTCTCGATGGCTCAGCCACACAGAATGCAGATTATCAGCCAATAAGTGGCACGATAACCTTTGCCCAGGGTATCAGCCGTAAACGGCTGTCGATTGATATTATTAATGACACCCTGTACGAAACAGAAAGCAGCTTCACACTGATCCTATCAAATGCAGGTAGTGGCGCTGTAATCTCAGATCCAAGTACTGCGATCATTCGTATAATCGAGGATGATGCCTTGCCGTTTGTCTCAATCCAGTCCCCTACTCCCCGTTCATCTACAAATCAGGGTAGTTCAGGGTTGGGCGGTAAGCAAACCAATCAAGCGGATGGAAAAAGTGAAGCAACGGGTAGCTCTTCACTACAAATTTTTGATCTCAACTTAAGAGATTATGGACAGTCCGATCAGCGTGGGATGGAGACAAATCAGGATCAGGATAGCGATCTAGAAAAGAGTGCTGATAAAGAGAACAGTGACAATTCGTCCTGTGGTTCTGGTGGTGATCAATCTAACTGCGATAGTGATACAGATGAGATAGATCAAAATTCAGATTTAACCTCTGAAGAGACTATATCGAAGAGTAGCACTACAGCGAAACAATCAGAATCAAATACAGAGAATAAGGAGCGTTCTGATGAAAATGAAACCCCTGACGCTGCTACAGATTCTGATACAACATCACCTATTACAGAATAATCTCAATATATGTCTCTCCGGTGGGGTGGGGCCACGCTCCACTAAAATAGGTTAAAATTTCACTACAAGTAGATCTATAGTTAATTGAAGAAAATATTGCTGATTCTCACTATTTTTCCACCCTATATGGTGGGGCATGGCCCCACCCTACAGCTCACGAAGGAGTGAAAAGAACCAGCGTTGGCTGTGTGCATACCAACAACTATGACTCGACAAGATGCGTGTGACCTTCCCTCTCCTTTTCCAGTAGACCCCAGGCATGCAACAGGTTAATTGATATCAGCATGGGCACAAGAATACTGGGTGCCAGAATCATCGGATATTCGAAAATAAAGATAAAACCAGGCTCACTCATCCAGTAATTCATAATCCCAAATGTGGGAAAAAATATCAGTGAAAAGCCCACAAGATGCCACACAGCCAGCAGTCGTCCGCTAACTTTTCTGTACAACATCAAAAAACCTATGATCAATGCCGAAAGGCCAAATAAAAAATCTGGTATGCCTATCCAGAAAACATAGTTCGAGACAATCTCTCCATTAAGACCTTTGATAATGCCACCAACTGCACCTAAGCGTAGTGATTGCAGTAAAATGAACCAATGCACTGGTGTTCCCATAGCAATTTTTAATAAACCTGACCTTAGTTTTGCAGAAAGCAGTATGGCTGTAACCCATATCCCAACCGGCACAAAAGCCTGCCATAAAACTGGTATCTCATGAAAAAGTATAATATGTAGATTATTAAGGCCCATGACAGTGCACAATACAGCCCAGAGAATCAAAATAACTAACAGAAAAGTGACTTGTCGCTCTTCATTTCTGTCAATAACCCCATGGATTGATGCCCTTCTGGCAACAAAAAAACAGAACAAGAAAACCAACGCAAGATAAATTGGTACTATAGAAACATTCATTTCATTCACCTCAACTAAGAAGATGATGGCAGTAGTGTCAGAACAGTATCCAGATGCAGCTTGATCTCTTTTTTGCTGTATCCGCTTGATGCCAGCATCAGTAGAGTCCTGAATTCGTTAACCATAAAACGTGCTATTTTACTTGTATCTGCACTATCAGGCAGTTGTTTTAAATTCACTGCACGGTCAAGACAGCTTTTCATAACCTCAGTGGTTTCATCAAAAAATACTCTTACCATTTTACTGAACTCCTCATCCCTGACACCCAGCTCAATCCCTGTGTTGACCATCAAACAACCGTGCTGAAATCCTCTTTTAGTTAACTTAGCCGGTAAAGATAAGAAAAATGAGATCACATCGGGTAGAGCGGCATTTTCCTGCCGCAAGGGGCGTTGTATATCCTGATGTCGATCCTTTGCATATTGATTCAACACTGCTTTGAACAACTCTCTTTTTGACCCAAAGGTCGCATATATTCCATATTTAGCAACACCCGATCGTTTGATCAGTTCATCTACAGAGGCATCGAAATAGCCTTTTTCCCAAAACAGCAGGATTGCTGTTTGCAGTAACTCCTCTTCGTTGAACTCTTTATGTCTAGGCATGATTTCATACTATTTAGTCTGATATTATTCCAGACTAGTTCGTCTGTTATTTTTTGTCAAGATAACATCACCACCTACACTAAATATGAAAAGACGTTTTCTCAGATGGATCGCGCGCCAAGTTCAGTAACACTCAGCCGGTCTACTAAATAGTTGATTCGTAAATGAGATAGAAATTAATCCTCAATGCTGTAACAGAACCTTAATATCGTCGCAAAGTTTTGATCGTACGCCCCGCCTAACATAACTTAATAAATTATCTATACTCTTGGTGCAGGAACACCATCCACATAAAATCTGGAACAAGCCATGACCAATATCACTACACTACTTGGCTCTGAGGCAGAAATGCTGTTGGGTCATCAATGCAAGACCATTGACCAATCCGTACTCCATCTGCCAGGCCATGACTATGTCGACCGGGTTGTTGCTAACAAGGATCTCAAACCAAGTGTATTACGCAGTTTGCAGACATTGTTCAACACAGGTCGTCTAACAGATAGTGGATACCTTTCTATACTACCGGTGGATCAGGGTGTCGAACACTCAGGTGGCGCGTCCTTTGCTCCCAATCCTATCTATTTTGATCCAGCAAATATTGTGGAACTGGCGATAGAGGGGGGATGTAATGCGGTCGCCTCAACTCTGGGGGTCTTGGGTTCAGTGTCGCGCCGATATGCTCATAAAATCCCATTTTTAGTGAAGCTTAACCATAATGAAATACTGACCTATCCCACGATTTACGATCAAACAATGTTCGCTTCAGTTGAACAGGCGTTTGATATGGGAGCGGTAGCCGTTGGCGCAACGATCTACTTTGGTGCAGCTGAATCGAGACGTCAAATCATAGAGATCTCCGAAGCCTTTCAACAAGCCCACGAACTCGGAATGGCAACCGTGCTTTGGGCCTATCTGAGAAACAGCGCTTTTAAAGTGGATGGGGTTGACTATCACACCGCAGCAGACCTGACTGGCCAGGCCAATCATCTGGCCGCCACCATTGGGGCCGATATCGTCAAGCAGAAACAGGCTGAGGGAAATGGGGGTTATCGCGCCGTTAACTTTGGCAAGACTCACGACAAGGTTTATAGCGAGCTCAGCTCTGACCATCCTATCGATCTGGTGCGTTACCAGGTAGCCAATTGCTATATGGGAAGAGCCGGCCTGATCAACTCTGGTGGTGCCTCCTCAGGCGAGAACGACCTGGCTCAGGCTGTACGTACTGCCGTCATTAATAAACGTGCCGGTGGTATGGGCATGATCTCTGGACGTAAAGCTTTCCAACGCCCCATGGCTGAGGGGGTTGAACTACTGAATGCTATCCAGGATGTCTATCTCGACAGCAATATAACCATCGCTTGATTACTAAATATTTTCTGGCTTACCTCAGCAAATATGCTGGGGTATTGCCGGCAAAATAGAAATGCTTCATTTCAACCCATCAAGCAGTTGTCTTATATAAGCGCTGTCAGGATTTGCTTTCAATGCTAAATCATATGAATTTAACAGGATTTATAAACCAACTTTAGAATCTGGCATCAAGCTAACAACCGCTTCACCTCCAGGAAATATCTCATAAACGATCATAAAGTATGTGGATTCACTTCTGACAGGTTCTTTAGGTAGCACGAGTTTCACCTCGTACTGCTGGGCTTGTTGATGCCAAGTCAAAACTGCCGAATCTGCTTTCAGCTTACGGGGACTAATGCCCATTTCAGCTGCTGTATGCGGAAGAATAGCGGATACACCAGCTATGGCACGAGTTGGCAAGTGCAATATGTTGACATCAGAAATCTCATATCGAGAGGTGTTCTTGATGATACCGCGACTTATGAGAAATGAATCGTCTTGCAGCGAATTGGCGTTTGACCAACCAGAAGTGGTACATCCGCTCGCTGATAACAAGTAGAAGAGAGACACCAAAGAAAAACTCAATTTATATGGCATTGACTCGTTACACCACATTAATCTCACCCTGTTGTGCTGAAGGAAAGTTGAATCAAGTCTTTATTCAGATATTTCACACATTACATGTATTATTTTTTTATTTGTTTCATATGATGCTCGGTATGGTGCGGCAGGCCGCACCCTACGTTTTAATATTACTGGTTGTTTAAAAATCAATCTTACATTGCCGACGATCTTTGGATACATCGTTATCAATAAGGTTGACCATTTGCGATTGGGCTTCACAAGCTCTTATCCAGTATATATTGAAATTCACGGATGAATTGAGGATTCCTGAGGATGGTTGCATGTCCTGCATTAAAGCCATATAGACGTGTAGCCTCGGCTTGTAGTGACAATGGAATCTGACTCTCCAGGTCAACCACCCCATCATCTCCATCACCACTCTGATATGAAAATACCAGGTGATAGGGAATTAAATTCGGCCAGGGCCAATCCCTGATCTCACCTAAAAATTTACTATTCGTCGCGATATCACGCCAGGAAGGAACAACTATTGGAGATGACTTGGCTCCAAATTCTGCACTGGCCATACCATCCATGGGACTGTTAATGGTCATTGCCAGACCAATGGCAGGTTGGTGCTCACTTTCGTAATATTTCTTAACGGTTGAGCGCATCACAAGACCACCCATACTATGAGCAATCAGATAAAATGAGTCGAACGGATATTGACTCTCTAACTGGTTAATACTTTTCACCAGATAGTCACTGACGATATCGAGTCTCAAACCGCTGGGGTAGTGGAGGACCCAGGGTTGAAACCGACTGCTGTCCAGACTTTGCGCCAACTCAGCGAACTCAAGTGGTGTTCCGCCAGCACCATGAATAAATATCACCGGGATACGGCCAACTTCATATGAAGAGAGCATATAGAGCCCTATACCCACTTGATCAACGAAAGATATCGGTTTCCATAGCCCAAGGGAGCCGATTTCACGAGAGAATCTTGCGTCATCCAGAGAGACTGTTTCTCCAGTATGATCCTGTTTAATATCAAATGAGATATTATCCCGGTTTACATTTTTTGAAATCGGATCTTTCAGTAACAGCTTGCCCAGTTCAATATGACCGTTAGAGTCCAGAGTCAAAGCCGTTGCATTGAATATGTCATCGCCACCAAAAATGGTTGCCGGCTCTATTTGCTGATAGAGATTGTCACGATTGGTATCCTGGAATGCCGCAACATAGTAGCTACCTTCCCTTGCATAAAAACGAAACTCCCCTGCCCCTTGTAAACTATATTTTCTCTCCAGTTGAGGTGCGAAATCCTGTTTAGTAAAAAGCAGGATGGTTACAGGTGCATCACTGCCGCTTTCGACAGCGACACTACCGGAGATGGTTCCAGCCTGATTAACATCTTCGGTCTGTTGGGATATCTCCAGCAGTGAACATCCACTGCTTACCACAGATAAGAACAGGGTAGTCACAAGGCTGATTATGACATTTTGTGGGATTGCGAGCCGGGTTAAAAAACCGAGTTTATGAGGGGAATATTTCAGCTTCATTTTACTGTCACTACCTGTCTATTTATTATAATTGACGCTAAAGTACAGTATTAACAAAGATTATAAAAAGTCCATCCATTGGGCGATTTCAAGGGGAGTTCAAGTAAAAAATGATTGTATCAAGAAATGCCTTCGTCGGGCTGACCATGGTATCTCTATCTCTCTTTGGCTGCAGTGAACCGCCTTCAACGGAACCGGCAGAGGTTGTACGTCCAATCAAGAGTTTCCTGATTGAAACCACATCCAGTGGCGCTATCCGCACTTTTCCGGCCCGAATTGATGCTGGCCGCAAGGCCGAACTCTCTTTCAGGGTATCAGGT
The DNA here is from genome assembly GCA_040506275.1 of Candidatus Thiodiazotropha sp. DIVDIV. Lineage (GTDB taxonomy): Bacteria > Pseudomonadota > Gammaproteobacteria > Chromatiales > Chromatiaceae > Thiodiazotropha. Next base: position 333,924 of record JBEVXD010000002.1, on the reverse strand, counting down.
GTACTCAAGCAGTTACCCGTCAAAGAGGGTGACCAGATAAAAGCGGGGCAGCTGGTCGCTGCACTAGATCCGACCGATCTTGAGATCGTCTACAACGATAGAAAGGCCAACTACGACAAGGCCAACCGAAACTTTACCCGCGCTAATGAACTGGTTAAAAAAGGCAACATCTCAAAGATGGATTTCGACAAGCTGGAGGCGGATTTCAAAAGTGCCAGTGCAACCTTGAAAGCGGCTCAGCAGGATCTTAACTACACCAAGCTTACTGCCCCGTTCGATGGCAGTATTGCGATACTCAATATCGATAACTTTGAAGAGATACAGGCCAAACAGCCGGTACTTGTTCTACAGGATATTTCTGAACTCGAAGTGAAATTCGATGTGCCGGAGAGCCTGCTGCGAGGATTGACATCCGAGGATAGAGAGAATGCCAAGGAGAATGTGCTGGTTACGGTCTCGTTCGCCGATATTCCCGGCAACAGTTATCCACTGACCTTTCGCGAGATCACAACTCAGGCAGATGCAAAAACTCAAACCTTTCAGGTCACCTACACCATGGCCAGACTGGATAGTGCCAACATCCTGCCTGGAATGACTGCAAAGGTCACTGTGGATTTCAGTAAATTTGACGATGACAACACCGTATACAGGGTGCCGGCCAGCGCCATTGTTGGTGACTACAAACTTGATCCCCAGGCCTGGGTAATCGAAGCTAGTAGTATGACGGTTGAACCTCGGATGGTTAAGGTTGGTCGTCTCGTAGGTGAAAATATAGAGGTCTTTGAAGGGTTAGAGCCAGGAGACCGTATTGTCACCGCCGGCACCCCTTTTCTGGTCAAAGGCATGAAAGTGCGACTTATGCCGGCCAAAGAGCAGGCAATGCAAAGACCGGAAGACCTGAAGTACCAGTAACAGGCGACAACAAAAAAAATCATAAGGGGCGCACATGAATATCGGGGAATACTCCGTACGCACACCGGTCATCTCATGGCTGCTTGTCATCATACTGTTCGGCGGTGGTCTACTCAGCTTTGACAAGATGGGAAAGTTGGAAGACCCGGCATTCACCATAAAAAATGCCAAGGTAATCACCCTCTACCCTGGGGCTTCCGCCCAGGAGGTAGAAGATGAAGTAACCTATCATATTGAGGATGCCATCCAACGTCTGGAACAGGTCAAGCGGATCAAGATGTCGATCTCCAGACCCGGCATGTCTGACATCTCCATCGAATTCAAGGATAAATTCCGGGCTGATGACTTCCCGGATATTTACGATGAATTGCGACGCAAAATCGCTGACATGAAGAACAAATTACCACCCGGTGCCCAGGACCCGATGGTAATCGACGACTTTGGTGATGTGTTTGGTGTCTACCTGGCCCTCACAGGTCAGGGATACACATGGCGCGATCTGTGGGATTTCGCTGACTACCTCAAACAAGAACTGGTTTTAGTACCAGGGATACGCAAGGTCTCAATTGGCGGAGCACAAAAGGAAGTGGTCTATGTGGATATCTCCCGTGAGCGGCTCGGCGAACTGGGAATCTCTCCCTCAACCATTGCCCAACTGCTGCAGTCCCAGAACACTGTTGTCACAGCGGGTCATGGCAATGTGAATCGCGAACGTCTGCGTATTGTGCCCAGTGGTGAATTGCAGTCGATAACCGACATAGGTGATGTATTGGTCGCCTCTGAGGATAAGCGTCTTATCTACCTCAAGGATATTGCCCGCATCACCCGCGCATATGATGAAGTGCCCAGCCAGATGTACTACCTGGATGGCAAACCTGCATTGACTATCGGTATCTCCATGCAGGCTGGTGAAAATGTGGTGGCAGTGGGTGAACACCTCAATGCCAGAGTTCAAGAGCTGATCGGAAATATCCCTGTCGGCATGCAGATTAAAGAGATCTACAACCAACCCTTGGAAGTGGATAAATCAGTCAGTGGATTCCTGGTCAGCGTGGGCCAGGCAGTGGGTATCGTGATCATTGTCCTGCTGCTTTTTATGGGGCTGCGTGTCGGTCTGATCATCGGTGCAGTGCTGCTGATCACCGTCGCAGGCACCTTGCTACTGATGTACATTGACGGTATCGAACTTCAACGCATCTCCCTCGGGGCTCTGGTCATTGCACTGGGGATGTTGGTAGACAATGCCATTGTAGTCGCCGAGGGCATGCTGGTACGTATGCAGAGTGGCATGAGTGCTGCCAATGCGTCCAGGGAGACTGTGGCGAAGACCATCTGGGCGCTGCTCGGAGGCACTGTTATAGGCATTCTGGCATTCTCTGCCATAGGGCTCTCTCAGGACAGTACCGGTGAGTTCGCCAACTCTCTGTTCTGGGTCATCCTCTACTCATTGTTACTCTCCTGGATCACCGCCATCAGTACAACTCCCCTACTCTGCTCGGTACTATTGAAACCGGGCTCACCAGAGGGAGAGCAGGCTGAAGATCCCTATGGTAAAGGTGTCTTTAAACTGTTTCGCGGTGTTGTGGACAGAGCTGTGCGACTACGCTGGATTACAGTTGCCATGGTTATCGGACTTTTTGTACTTGCAGTCGCCGGCTTCGGCAGCGTCAAGCAAGCCTTCTTCCCTGAGTCCAACACGCCGATGTTCTTCGTCGATGTCTGGGAGATTGAGGGAACCGATATTCGTGCCACACGTGAGGATACCCTGCGCATCAACAAGTTTCTGATGGAACAGGAGGGGGTTGAACAGACCAGCATCAGCATAGGCAGTGGCCATCAGCGATTCACTCTGGTCTACGATCCCAAAGAGACTTCAGCCGTCTACAGTCAGATCATCGTTCATACCGACAGCAGAGAACGTATCGCTGAAATCTGGGAAAAGGTGGATCGCCACGTCAAAGAGCACTATCCCTGGACAGATCCGATCATTAAGTCCATGCGAATCGGCCCAGGCAGAGACAGTAAGATTGAGGCACGCTTTCAAGGCCCCGACCCGGTAGTACTGCGTCAACTTTCACTACAGGCACAGTCGATCATGCGGGCTGATCCCGAGGCCAAGGATATCCGCGACGACTGGCGACAACCCATAAAACTGATACGTCCAATTTTCAATGAGCAGGTTGGTCGTCAGTTGGGTATTACCCGGGAAACCCTGGCATCGGCTCTACAATATGCTATGGATGGTGTCTCAGTGGGCCAGTTCAGGGATGGGATAAGGGTACTCCCTATCTACATGCGTGCCTCTGAGGGTGAGCGTAGTGACGTAGGCAATCTGCAGGATATCGTACTTTGGAGTCCGGTATTGAATCAATCGGTTCCTGCTGCCCAGGTAATCAATGGCTTTGAGACAGTTTTTGAAAATCCATTGATTAGATCCCGTGACCGTATCCAGACCATCATCGCCCAATGCAATCCGACCACGGAATTGGCTACCCCCCTGTTCAGCCGGTTAAAACCTCAGATCGAAGCGATAGAACTACCACCTGGCTACAGTTTCAGTTGGGGTGGGGAATATGAGGATTCCAAGAATGCCCAGGCTGGATTGGCCAGCTCCCTGCCCTTTGGCTTTCTGCTGATGATTCTGGTCAGTATCCTGCTATTCGGAAAACTCCGCCAGCCATTGATCATCTGGCTGACAGTACCATTAGCAATAGTTGGTATAACCGCCGGACTGCTTGGCTTTAATGGCGCGTTTGATTTCATGTCATTGCTTGGCGCCCTCTCCCTGATCGGGCTATTAATCAAGAATGCCATCGTGCTGATTGATGAGATCGACCAGCAGATTAGCAGCGGTAAAGAGGCTTATTCCGCGATTCTTGACTCTACTGTAAGCCGTCTGCGCCCTGTGGTCCTGGCGGCTGCGACCACCATTCTGGGATTGATCCCACTGCTGCAGGATGTCTTCTTCGTCAATATGTCGCTCACAATCATGGCAGGACTCGGCTTCGCAACACTATTGACACTACTTTTCGTTCCAACGCTCTATGCAATCATGTTCAAGATTAAGCCAACATCATAACGCTAAGGATTCGAGTCATGGTTGCTTTTAGCTTGGCGTAGTAGAAGCTGTTTAGATATAACGAATACTATAGCTGTCCTGCTTACTCCTGCTCCTTTTAGTAGGTGTTGTAAGCGCGCGGCGCAATTGAAATTAATGGCTTTTTTGTGGTTCCTTGTTTTTTTATTTTAGGCTCGGTGCGGCAGGCCGCACCCTACTGAAACAGGGTCTAGCTCGCGACATAACGGTTTTGCCAAGCAGGGGCGTAAAATGTAGGGTGCGGCCTGCCGCACCACACCAAGATTGATTTATACAGCACTTCCAACAATATCGTCGCTGAAACCGGTGGATTCCACCCTACCGCACTGGCATCTTGGCCGATTACCTTCTGGGTCATCAGCAAAATAAAGTTGTTTCTGTATAGTCAGCCACATTGATATTGAATTAAGTTAATGTGACAGCAGAGAGGTATATATTCTAGTGCAGTACTTAAGCATTAAGTGAAGCACCGGAAATAACCCCTTGGGGCAAAGTATCGGGAGCTGGTGAGAACTGCAGACGCTTAATTGAACTCAGCGGTATGACATGTAGATGACCATCGGCCTCAATAACAAATCGATCTGTCTTCATAGCATCATTCAACTTACTCATCAGATCAAAATGATCTTTCGCCTGTTTGGGAAAGGTGAAGGTCTCGTTTGAGCCATCCAAATAGTGAATTGTCAAAAAGCGACTTGCCGCCATCATAAACCTCTTTTTATCTTATTTCGGTGGGCAGAGAGTTTCTAAACAGGCCATAACTACCAATACACTCAAGGCTACAATAGTGGCTCAGATCCAGACGCGATTTGCAGGCAGCGGCCTGTCTCTTGCCAAGAGCTGCAACAATGGGCTGAACCATACTTGTAGCCCCTAACCTTTTGATACCTAATGACAGACTGTCGTTTATTGATACTCTTGGCCCGAATAGTAAGTCCAGCTTAGTAGCATCAGCTTATTGATTCAATACTCCTCACAGCCATTGCATAACGCAACAACAGTTACGGATTGCAACAAACCTTACATGCCCCGCCAATCAGTACATCTACCACATAACGCAAACCAACCGATTCATAATGCGACACATCTAAAGTAGCACTTCAATTTACCAGCAGAAAATCAACTAGTTAAAGCCGACTAATAGTGGCACGAACAGTGCACATACAGTGTTAGATAGTTAACAGGAGATGAGGTGTTAATAGGTTGTGATAGGTCTCAGGAATAACTGAACTACACCACTCATGTTGCACCGTCATTGAAGTACCAAGTCTCACAGTTAGAGACTTAAGAATCTCATCGAGCTACAAAAATATTATGCAAACAACGTCTCATCCTGCCTGGTGGAGCTGGTTTCTACCTTTTCTAAATTGGCTGCCAAATACCTCACATCGAGATTTACGTGCCGATCTATCCGCTGGATTAACCGGCGCGATTGTTGTACTTCCGCAAGGGGTGGCCTTTGCAGCAATTGCCGGAATGCCACCTCAATATGGTCTATACGCAGGTATGATTCCCGCTGTCATTGCTGCGCTCTTCGGCTCTTCAAGGCACCTGGTATCAGGCCCAACTACGGCGGCATCCATCGTGCTTTTTTCAGCCTTATCGGTCTATGCAGAACCTGGAACCATCGATTACGTCTCTTTGGCACTGACCATGACATTTCTTGTTGGTCTGTTCGAATTGGCTTTAGGTCTTGCGCGTATGGGAGCCCTGGTCAATTTCATCTCACATTCGGTTGTTGTAGGGTTTACTGCTGGAGCAGCGATATTGATAGCTGCAAAACAGCTAAAATACTTTTTTGGTATCAGCATGGAAGGTGGCGGTCATCTACACGACATCCTCATTCAATTTGCTTCTCAACTCAGCCAAATTAACCTCTATGTCACCAGTGTTGCCCTGTTCACCTTATTCAGTGGTTTAGTGGTAAAACGCTGGTTACCCATGATTCCGTATATGATTTTCGCCATGGTGTCCGGCAGTCTTCTAGCTTTTGGTCTAAATCAGTTTCTCGGCGAAGCATTCACCGGCATTGTTACAGTGGGCGCTTTACCGGACACCCTACCCCCCTTGTCTGCCCCTAGTCTCACTCTGGAGAACATAAAAAATCTTGCCCCATCCGCATTAGCAGTCACACTGTTCGCACTAACCGAAGCTGTATCCATAGGTCGCTCTCTGGCTGCCCGTGGTGGCTATCGCATCAATGGAAATCAGGAATTTATCGGTCAGGGTCTATCAAATATTGCTGGATCATTCTTCTCAGGATATGTTGCAACTGGATCTTTTAATCGAAGTGGACTCAACTATCAAGCTGGTGCCAAAACACCCATAGCAGCAGTCTCCGCAGGCATTTTTTTGGTGGTGATCGTGCTCCTGGTAGCCCCATTGGCTGCCTATCTGCCAAAAGCATCCATGGCAGGCATTCTGTTTCTGGTTTCCTGGGGACTGATAGACTTCAAAGAGATTAAGCACCTCCTCCTCACCTCCAAGCGAGAGAGTGGTGTTCTACTGGTCACCTTTTTCAGTGCCCTTTTTCTCGAACTGGAGTTCGCAATCTTTGCTGGAGTACTACTCTCCCTGATCCTCTACCTGGAACGTGTCTCAAAACCATTAATCACCTCACGCACTCCTGACCCTCGCCTGCACAAAAAGGCATTCTCCTGTAACAGTGAGCTGCCCGAGTGCCCGCAATTGAAGTTCCTTCGTATTGACGGTTCTCTGTTTTTTGGATCAGTCAACCATGTCCAGGAGACTTTCGACCGGATACGGTCTGAATCACCAGAGCAGAGACATCTCGCCATCCTCGCCCAAGGGATCAATTTTGTCGATCTTCAAGGCGGAGAGGCTCTAGCTGAAGAGGCGCATCTAAGAAACCAAGACCATGGCAATCTCTATTTAATTAATGTCAAACAGGGATTATGGACCTCATTGGAAAAATATGGTTGTCTGGATGCGACTGGTGCCAGAAATGTATTTCAATCAAAAACTGCTGCTATCAGGGGTATATACCAGAAGTTGGATAAATCAATTTGTGGTGGTTGTTCGCAACAGATTTTTCACGAGTGCCACTCTGCACCGCGAAATGTATAACTCAGGGAACCGCTGAATCAACAGCTAGTGTTTTCCTGATTAACCCCAATCTTCAGCAAACTTTCACAACTTATGGGTATGTTTGGTTTGATTCCTTTTCTCAACTCTGTAATTCAAGCACAGACCTTTGAGATTAATCAGGTAATTCATTTCGTGCTTGGCAGCTTGGCGTGAGTCATTATTGTAAGCATATGACCTGATTCACAGAGCAACCGGAGTTCACTACTTTTTTTAAAGCTCTCGCAAAGACGCAAAGAACGCTAAGGAAAAACAGGAAACCCTTTGTGTATCCTTAAAACCTTAACCAGCGTTAGTAACCTATGTGAATGTTTTATTTGATACCTGATCTCAGCTCTGTAATTCAAGCACTAAACATTGAGAGTAGTCAGGAATATCTTTACTAAAAGGACCAGACCGACTGTACAACAAGATGGTCTTTTTCCATCGCTAGAATATAGAATTCACCACCTGAAAGTATGGTTTTTTCCTGTAGAGAAATAAAGAAGCCAGGTAATTTGTTTTGATATTTTGGTTCAATCATATTGCTGTCTATTTCAGCACGCAGAACAAGTCGGCTTTCCACCTTTTCCATCTTGAAGCTTACCTCACCATCCAAGTGCTCATCAAAACATATCGTTTTGAGTGTATCTTTGAACATTCGGTAAAGAATTGATTTCTGGTCCCGGTAAATCAAGTCCTCATCAACAGCGATATCTATGCTGATTTGCAAACCAGTCGTTATCGTATGGCACTCAGAAACAAGAGAGTTTAAAGCAGCCTTTAGTCCGAAATCGTCAAGACTTGGGGGCCGCAGATCAATAGCAACCGATCTTATTTTATGAGCCGCCTCTTGCAAGACAGGTACGATATTTTTCGAAAGCTGTGTCGCATCATTGTCCTCATCCAGCTCTCCGATCGACATGATATAGCGTTCAAGCTGCATTTTTACACCAGACAAGGTCTGCACAACATCCTCATGCAGTTCGAATGCAATTCGCTTTTTCTCATCCTCTTGCGCAGTAATCATTTTCGAGGTCAGAAATTCGAGTAACTTTTTCTTTTCCCGGGTCTCTCTGTTTTGGCGCTCTATAATACGCTCTGACCTCTTGATATGCAGGAGTAGGAAAAAGTAGAGAAATGCCATTAGAACCAATATTATCATCAGCAACAGAAAAGTGGTTTTATTCGCCTCAATAATATAACCACTAATATCTGAGTAAATCTCCATCACTCCAAGAACTGGCGTTTTCTCATTAGCTCTAATAGGTACATAGGTTTGTACCAGGTTGTTCTCTTTGACCGAGTAGAAAAGCTTAAAGGTACTCTCATAGACCATACTGGTGGCCGGAACACCACTGATCGCTGACGTGAAGGCTTCATTGTGCTCTTCATCATCCTCTAAATAGGATGGGTCTGTTGTGTAGATCACCTTGCCTGAGAGATCGTAGAGCTTGATCCTGACCACATGGGTATCGGAGAGCATCCTTCTAATGACGCGCTCTAATACAGGTTCAAAAGGCATGTGAGATATTTGACGGTCCTTATTGTTATTAATCACATTGAGAAACATCACAAAATGATCATTAAGGGCGTACTCGGTGGCAATCGTAAGGGTTTCGTTACTACGCTTGCTGGCGTCTTCAATAATCGTGAGCGCTTCGAAGCGAATGAAAAAAAAGATAACCACTAAGGTAGCAGCCATTGCGGCCAGACTGGTTATACCATAGCGCTTGGCAAGACGATAACTGGCAGTATTTAGATCAGTACCGGAGGGTTCCATACTATGAAGCACACCATCTAAACAAGCGACTAGCGCTTAGACCAGCTAGGGTGCTTGCCAATTGGTAAGTTGAACCAACCCACCACCTTGATTGTCGACTGTTGCAATATAGTACCCTCTGGAGACGAATCTTTGCCCAGGGGCCAAACTGACCCTCGGATATATCGAAGTATAGGGTAAATCGTCGACCATATGTTCTATTTTTTCGATCATATAATCACGATAAAAGTAGCCTCGTATCTGTTTTACCGCATCACCGGCAGCTTTCATAGCAAAATAAGCATTTGCCTGAATCTCTTTAGCTTGGGGATTATAGATACGTCTTGATTTGAACCACCCTGTAGATCTGAGCAGCAGGCGGTTAAGTTTCGAAGGCATCTCCGAAGAGTGCACAAATCTAAGATTACTGCGAATCTGTTTGGGAATTGATTCGGTTGAAGAACCATAGAAACGGGTTGATAGATAGAGAGCAGGTCTCTGCTCCTGGCTTTTTGCCACAACTTTTGCCAAAAGCTGATCAGATTTGGCCTTATTAGCCCAAATTACTAAAGCCTGCCCCGCATCAAGTGAGTCAATATCTGCCAAGCCCTCTGAAAGCTTGTCAAAATGAATGGTTTTGACCGCCATGCCACGCTGTTCCATAGCAGTTACAAATCTGTTTGCAGCAACCTGACTCAATGGATCAGAGCGATCTGCAATTTGCACAATCTCACCCACGCCTTTCCAGGATGAAAGATGAGAGGAGAGTGCCTCTGCTTCCTGGACAACCCCTCTATCAAGATAGAGATTGTAAAAACTTATTTCTGATTCAACCGGAGTCAAGGTTGTGGGAAACAGACAAGGCAACGCGTTCGATTCACAGAATTCATGTACCTTTTCCCAACCCTGTGGCACTAAGCCATTCAGAACGGAAAATACTGGTGTTTCCCTATAGTACTTTTCCAGCTGTTCTGGCCAGCTCTCAGGTGAACCCTTAAGCTCCCATATGTGCAGTTTCCATTTTCTGTAGGGCTTGAGCATCCACTCTTTATGCCAAGGTGCGTTCTTAGCCCTTTTAGACTCATAACGGGTCTCAACATTTTTCTGCTCGAAGTAGACCTGCATAACATCCAACAGGGCCTTATTCTGCTCCGCAGAATTAGTGTCGAGTATTATTGTCGCGAAATGCATGTCCACTTCATCAACACCAGGGGAGATATCCTGGGAGAGTGTATTTAAATAGGCGATCAGACCGTCTACATCTGCCTCATCCAACTCATAGCGAGGCATAAATGGATCAAGTGGATCTCCATTTGCGTCGACACCATCCCGGACAGCCTTTAGCAGACTCTCTTTCGTATAGGCAGGTCTGTAGACCGGTGGCTCCGGGGGTTTTGTGATGGGTAGTTTTAGTGGTTTGAATAACATATGCCCCGCCACTGCGGGTACAACCTGCTGACCTTCAGTCGAGCCCATGCCGCTTCTTCTATGGCAGGTTTCGCAGATCAATTGATCCCCTTCCACCTGAATATCATTTTGGACTACGGCTTTAACCTGTTCACCTGAAGCTCGCACACCTTCGGCATAGATCTGCCTGCCGACCTGATAATCCTTGGAGTCGATCTCTGCGTTTAGCAATGAAGTTGATGAATAACCAACACAGCCAGCTAGTAGTACAGCCCTGAGCAAGCCATGAGTCTTTTTTATCATTGTGTCTTTGTATTCATAATATTTTTATACTCTTTTACGATATCTTCAGCGCTGGCCAATCCATCAATACGGGTCCAAGCGGTATCTTCACCACCACGAATCAGGGTAATGGGTTCGTGATTCATTTTTGATCCACGAAAGATATCAAAAGCTTTTTCAACAGCTACCACGTCATTATAACTACCTGTATAGAATTTCCAATTCTCTTTAGCCTTGAAGCGCTTTGAATATTTCATCAACTGCGCTGGCGTATCATATTCAGGATCGATGGTAATCGAGATCATCGAAACGCTTTGATCATCGCCTAATATCTCCTGAACCTGATGAAAACTGGCTGATAGCACTGGGCAGATAGTCGTGCAGGTGGTGAATATAAAGTTGAGCATAACCGGCTTTTCGCCATTCAGCAGCTGAGGCAGACTGGCATCTGTGCCTTCATGTGAAGTCAATACAACATCAGGAATCGAATACTCTGCCCTATCCACCTTGTAGTCTTTCTGATCCATCATCATCCGGTGATGAGCATGATGATCATGCTGGGCACTTTCACTCATATTCATCGACACCCTGAACCTGTCAGAGCTTTTACTCATTCCAGAAGGCTTGGTTATACAATCCATCTTGAATGGTGGGAGCAGAGTCTCTTCGTTCTGTTTGGTCGAGATTTCGGGTAAATCAGCTGAATGCACAATAGAGGCACATAACATTCCGCAGAATAACCACATTCCTTTACTCTGATGCCTTTTCAGTAATGCCATTTTAAAACTACTCCAAACAGTTTAGAAACTAACCTTTAAATCATCTTTAAAGGCGTGACCTTCCAGCTTGAGGCCTTCGATAAACCAGAATCAAAGTGGACAGCATAATAACGAGCAGTATCAGGTCGAGGCTTCCACCGCCACCGCCGCCACTATCACCATCATCACCGGGATCAGTTGGTGTGCTGCCGTTGTCGTCATCTAAAATCGTTATCAGCATAGTATTGCTGGCGCTATCAATTGTTGCACTGCCCGTTACATTGCCTACGGTAAATGTAATTGTTCTATCCCCATCCACTGTTGTGTTGTTGATTATTTCCACAACAATGCTCTTGGATGACTCCCCGTCTGCAAACTGAAGCGTACCGGTAGTGACATTGAAATCAGTGCCTGCTGTAGCTGTAGAGTTCGAAGAGTCCACAGCCAAGTCAACAGTGACTACACCGCTGGTGGAAGTTGTACGCGTGATGGTGAGTGTTGCCGTCGCAGATGACTCATCGACACTCAGGCTGGTTGTCTGGAATGCAAGGACGGCTGTATCGGCAGGCACTTCATCATCAGCTATCGTAATAACGGAATCACTCTGAGACCCCAGCACTGCACCACCCTGGACATTACCCAGCTGTAATGCAATCTGTTCACTCCCTTCCAGTTCAGTGTCATCATTGATGGTGACATCAAAACTCTTCGAGGTTGTCTCACCATCAGCAAAATTGATTCTGCCCGCGGCAAACTCGTAGTCCGATGAGGCAACTGCCGAAATATCAAAAGTGGCATAGTCAACACTGATTGCCCCCGTGGATCCGTCATTTCGAGAGACATTCACAGTCACGCTTGCGCCATCTTCTGTAACATCATAATTGACCAGTGAGAAATCAACAGCACCAGCTGCAGGGGCGCTGTCATCATCACCCAGGTTTATGGTAGAGGTCACCTGACTGCCGAATATGGCACCAAATATTGTGCTCAACTTAAGGTTGATGATCTCACTACCTTCATAGTTAGCATCATCAGTGAGGCTGACATCAAAACTTTTTGAAACCTCACCATCCGCGAACACCAAGGTACCGCTGGCCACCTCATAATCACTGCCTGCGGTTGCGCTGCCATCACTGGTGGCATAGTTCACCAATGCCGATCCGGAACTGCCACCCACACGTTCAACAGTGATGGTCACACTGCCATCAAACTCCTCTGCTGAGTACTCAGCGGTGGTAAATGCAATTGCACCGGAAACGGGGGCCTGCTCGTTATCATTGACGGTTAAAACGGCACTGCTGTTGGAGCCAAGAACAGCACCACCGGTTGGATTGCTTAGGTTGAGATCTATCTGCTCATCACCCTCGTAGGCATTATCATCTATTAATGTGATCTGAAATGCCGCCGATGAAGTGCCGCTTGCAAGATTTAACGTACCTGATGCGGCGGTATAGTCCTCACCCGCAGTTGCACTATCATCCGATGTTGAATAGGCAACAGTTACCGCACCAGTAGACCCACCAGTTCGGCTAACAGAGATGGTTGCCGTGGCTGAATCCTCAGTCTGACTGAACTCGCTCAGACTGAATTGTAAACTGCCTGCTGCAGGTACAGGATCATTATCCTGGATAGTAACAGTGGCCATGACCGGCGTACCCAAAACAGCACTTCCAGAGAGTGAACCCAAGCTGACAGCAAAGGTCTCATCGTTTTCATAACTGCTATCGTCAGCGATTGGAACATTACAGTGCTGTACAATCTCTCCACTTGCAAAGCTAAGTGTACTCGATGTAGTGGTATAGTCACTGCCGGCAACTGCGCTCGAGTTGGTAGTGCTGCACACCACACTCACGGCACCAGTGCTGCCATTGATTCGGGTTACAGGAACGCTGATCTGGGTTACACCCTCAGTGACCAGGTAGGAGGATCCACTGAATTGAAAGCTACCGCCCGCAGCAGCAGACTCATTATCAAGGATAGTCACTTCCGTGAAGTCCTGGTCACCCAGGCTGACAGAGACCGGATTGCTCAGGCTCACCATGAAGGACTCACTACCCTCCTGTGAGCCATCATCAGTGATGGCAACCGCAAAGCTAGCACTGATCTGACCATCGGTAAAACTCAAGGTACCTGAGGTACTGGTATAGTCACTTCCAGCATTAGCTGAGGTATCAGCGGTCGCATAATCAACAGAGCCACTACCCAATGAGCCATCATTTCGCTGTACAGTAATCGTTACACTGCCTGCACCTTCAGCAATTGTGTAATCACTGCCGCTGAACAGGACTTGACCAACTGGCTGGGAATCGTTTTCCTGTATTGTCAGTGTTGCTGAATTCAATACACCGAGGTCTGTTCCACTTAACAGCAGATTGACTGTCTCATCACCTTCGTAGACCCCGTCATCAATCAGATCCACGGTAAAGGTTTGAGTGGTCTCCCCATCAGCGAAGTTCAGAGTCCCTGACGTGTCTGTATAGTCCTGACCGCTGGTCGCTGTACCACCCGTTGCGATCTCATAGTCGACAGATAACGCGCCAGAGGTTCCGCCACTACGCTCTACTGTAATTTGTACGTTGGAAGCATTTTCGCTGACACTGTAAGTACCACTGCTGAACTGCAACTTCTGTCCGGGAAAAGCGCCGGCTTCAGCGGCCAGGGTGAAGTCGTCAGAGAAAAAGATATTTGCTTCCGGGCCAGTCTCATCAACTGCCTCGATGAGCAGCGTGGAGAATCCAGCATCATCGATAAAGCCCAGAAAACCCCAGTCGAATACAGTCGCCTGCTCACCTGGAAAGTCCACGATACCGCGATTGGTGGTAAAACCGATTTGTGCCCCACCAGAGCTGCGAAACCATCCGCCAGCGCCGTACAGGGTAATTCCGTTGGCCGTTAGGGTTATCTTATCGGGTACAAGATGACCATTGTCCTGGTCAGCAGCAAACAGCAGATAGCTGCCTTCATGGACATCCCCGCCTCCAGTACTGGTACGCACACCAGAGACCCCGGTTGAACTGGCAGCCCAGGTTACACTTTGCGAGGTTACGCTCACCTGAGGTGTGGTACGGGTTCCCGCCCAGTCGCTACCCTCGAAACTCTCAGTGGTCATATCGACCGAGACCGAAGTCAAAGCGGCAAGATCTTGTATATATTGAGCTTCAGCGTTGGCATCGCAGCAGTAAACTGTCACAGCTGCCTGGCTTTGAAAGGAAAAAAGGAGGGTAAACAGCGAGAGAATCGTTAAGGCAGGATTCCTGGTGAGCATATATCCATCTCTTTATGATAAGTGGTTCAATTGACAGTCAAATTTGCGGCTTTAAAGTCCCCTATGACCATGGTTACCTTCTCCCCGGATTTAACATGTGAATCAGGGTTTCCGAAGACCATGTAGTAGGTCTTATCTGGCTTAATGTTCTTTCCGCGATTGGTGGTACGGAAAGCGCCTACCTTCGCCGCCATGGGTATAGGTAGTTTAGCATTTGAGCGTTCAACCACCAGCAGCGGTTTGAACCGGTTGTCAAAAAAGACATTCGCTTTTTCCACGTCCAACACACGAAACCGGAAATCGATCATGTAGCCTGCGGCAGTTAGCCTGAGACTGACCATCTCGACGCCCCACTTCTCTGCGATACGCTTGGCCGTCTCCTTGTCAACTAAAGGTTCCAGGGTTACGGCTTTAGCGACAGGGGGGCGCCAAGTATCAGCCTTCTTCTTAACCGCCGCCTGCGGAACTGGCTCGTCAGCGGCTTTTGCAGCGAGGGCAAAGCCCATCAGTACCGATGCACAGACGATCAAAACCAGGATGATTAACAGAGGATTCTTTTGCAGGTCGCCCTCCTTGCCTTCCAGTTCAGTAGATTCTTGAGTATTCATAGCCAACCAACCTTTTACAACTTGAGATTATGCCAACCCGGTGATCGATCCCGCTCCATGCAGGGATCGATCACCTGGTACTTATGGCATGATATGCACAGGATAGTTCGTGTAGACCGCATCTACAAAGCCTTCCACTTCAACCCTTAGCGTATCGCCAGCTTGTGGCTCAGGACCAATGTTGTTTGCATTGATACTCCAAGTGTTGTTGGCGTTGTTGAGTACCACACCGCTGTTATTTACGTTGACATTGGCATGAGGGACTATTTCAGCAACATCTACGCCATTGCGAACCAGGTAGACATGTACCTGAGTGCCGGGTGGAATACTGACATCTGCCCGACCCCGAATGCGCCAATCATCATTTGCAGGATTGGCATCTTCTCGCAGGTTGTACTCAGAACGGTTGATCGATACCAGCCTTACAAAATCGGCCTGTGCATCAAGACTGACAGCACCATTCGAATCAGTTGCCTGATAAGTCAGACTACCCACGATACCGGTAGCTACACTGTCGACGGTTATGGTGGCAGCGCCATCCACACCAACCAGTTCAGGTGTAATTCCATCCGGATCGTTAACCTCGGCTACTGTCATGGTGTCACCTTCCAGATCGACATCATTCGCCAATACACCCAGTGCAGGGATATTGAAGACTGTCTCCAGTGGCTGGCCATCAGGATCCAGGGTGGTCAACAGAGCATCGGTCAACAATAAGGTGTCAGCATTAGCCTGAGGCGCATCATTCTGAGGCGTTACCTCAATGGTTACCGTCACCAGATCTGAGTTAAGCGTTCCATCGTTCGCCATGTAAACGAAGCTTGTAGTGCCGCTGAAATCTGCAGCTGGCTCATAGTGGAACGAACCATCAGGATTAAGGACAAATGATTCTGGAAGGTTATCGCGAATTTCCAGTGGTGCACTGACCAATACCGCAGTAATGGGGTCGCCATTACCATCGGAATCATTATCCAGTACACCCGGAGCGGCAACGTCCAAAACAGTATCTTCGAGCATCACATAGTGCTCAGTTACACCAACAGGTGCGACTGGGACATTCTCCTGAACAGTGATTGTTGCTCCTGTTGGAGGATCTGATTCAACATTCACATTGTCAGTAATGGTGTAAGTGAAGTTCAATACCAGCGGTTGTGTACTCGGTACTGCAGGTGCCACATAGGTACAATCACCCGTTGAATTGACACAGGTCAGTGTCCCCTCTGTTATGCCTGTAGCATCCAGAGTGACGATTTCGAGAGCATCACCCTCATTGTCAAGATCATTTAGCAGAACATTGAAAACGAGTGTCGCACCAGGCTCGACAGTGACATCATCATTCACCGGAGTCGGCGCTTCGTTAGCAATCATTTCAACAGAGACCTGAGCAGTAACCTCATTAACTCCATCAGAAACGGCATAGTTGAAAGTACCGCTACCCTGGACATAAAAGCCAGTGTTTATATCGACCTCTGGGGTGAAGGTACAACCGCCAGCGGGCAGACAATCCACAACACCACCTAAACCAGTAACTGTGGTATCGGTGTTGGCAACTGTCAGACTCAAAAGCATACCTTCAGGGTCAGAATCGTTGGCAAGCACATTAATAATGCCTTCCACACCGGTCGTGACATCAAGAGGATACTCTATTGTGAGTGTATCCGGTTGAGGAACCGGAGGCAGATTGGCAACACTGGTTCCAAAACTCAGAAAACGCAGCATACCACCAACCGTGTCACCCTCAGTTGTGATATCAGGATCACTTGGATTGGTCATATAGCCATTACCATCGTAGACAGCATATCTACCAGCAAGTGCCGGCGTGACGATGACATCCTTGGTTTTCAGTGGCGGCAATCCAACAGAATACTGTTCACGGGGAGCGTACTCAAAATCTCCAGCAGCACTGTTCTGCCAGTTATAACGAACACCGTCCTCTGCATGGATAACCCCATGCAAGCCCTGTAGTACGGGGACATGCTTCTCACTGGCTGCACTCAAAAAGCGCAGTAGTGTGGGTTCTCCCGCATTACCAAGCGCAATATCCGGCATGGTGTCCACATAGGGTTCGCCATTGATCAGGAACCACTCAGGATGGTAATGGATGGGGGTGTAGTTGGGATCACCAGCAGCAACCGCTGCATTGTGATCCGGATCGATCTCACTGTAGAAGAGGACCTGTTCGTTAACGAATGGTACCCCTTCATAAACCTCGCCAGCTGCGAAATTCTTTTTCACAGCACCATACAAACCCATATAAACCTGCAATTGGGGCTGTGTTCCAGAGTAGTAGGTAAAGGTACCAGGATCAGTGATTTCATTACCTTGAGTGACGCGCCAATGATAGCCCATCCGTCCACCGTTAGCAGCAGCTTCAGCTCCGTATGAACGCACTTTCTGTGTTGGAGAAGTACGATCACCGGGAGGTCCGAAATTCCAGGTAGGTCCCATGGTTGACGGGGAAAAAGGCTTTTCCTGACCTGACATAAAGAGTGAGGTCGGTACTGGTAACAAATTTGTCAGACGTAAAAGCAGATCTGGATCGGTAGGTGGAACCACGATCTCAGGCCCAGGTGCTGTTGCAACCGGACCCGTGCACTCTGGTGCTGTCATGCGTGTAGCTGCGGGTGTAATCGCAAAACACGCGCCATTTACGTCTGGCGCATAACCCCACATGGTCACACTACTGCCATCCGGCAGCACTTTGGTGAACTCTTTGACAATTAAATGTTCAGTTGTCAAGGACATAGCCGGTCCACTCGCTAGAGCCAAAGCACAGGCAATAGCGATAGGTTTGATCTTAGCATTCATGATTTTTGACCTTTTCATTGTCTCTTTCTCCCCTTATTGAATGCCAACGTAGGGCGGAAGGACGACAACTGCGCCCAGGCTACCACCTGGAAAGATATCGAATGTGGTGAGCTCTTTTTCAGCATGGGAGTGCCATACGATAAAGTAACCACCGAACGGATTCAGACCACCTTCACCCGGAGGCAGATCGCCAGTGTCACCCAGGAAGGGGCTACCACTCCACCAGCCACCCAGTGTCAGATCACCAACACCAGGAATGTTGACCAGATTGGAGAGTGCCTTGCCATGGTCTTCACAATACTCATGTTCATAGGTACTGCCAGCTGAAACATCACCAAAGCCGTCACCATCGCCATCCGTACAGACATGGTTGGTATCGTGACCGTAGATATCCCAGTTCAGGTCCTTGCCTGTCCAGGTCCAGAGTGCATCAATGGTCTGCTTGGGTGCAGAGTTCATTGTGTTGTCTGAACGTCCCAGATTGGATTCAACACCGTCAGAGCTGAGCATTTTGCCGTCGCGACCTATGAAGCGCAGGTTTTCGCCATGGTAGTGCATGGGATGGGAATCCTGACCTGCATTGACATTGCGAACCAGGACGATATCACCGGGATGGGCCTGTACCAATGACTCATAGGGCTGATGAGGGAAGAGATTGTTGTAGTCACCCTGAAACAGATCGGGGAAAACACGGCCGTTGATAAACCAGACCTTGGCATAGCGATCAGAGTTGGTGAAATGCTCGTAATGGCCTTTCTCCATCTGAATATGAATATCGGGATCGATCTCTGTCATCAGATAGAGATTCTCCTGATCATAGTCAGTTAAGGTACCTGCACCGTAGGCTGAACGACTGGCGTCTGCAGGGCGCACGATCATAACCCCCTGCAACCCCATTTCTGCATGCAGACCAGGATTGGAACCGTCAAGACTGTGGTAGACGTAGGTACCCGGGCTGCCGGCCGTGAATGTGTAGCTCACAGACTCACCTACGTTGGCTGATTGAGTTACCAGCCCAGCAGTACCACCCGTTGCATCCAGGTTATGACCAGTAATAATGATGGATACCGGATTAGGTACCCCGTAATTGGTCATGTTAATGGTAACCGCCTGTCCTTCCTGAACAATCAAAGTCGGTGCAGGATATTGTGGCAGTGCATAGCCCTGCCCTTCATCATGGGTTGCTCCCGCTCCGCCGTCCCGGTCACCAAATCCCCACATATAGAGACTGGTGCCTTCAGGCAGGTTCATATTGAACGGAAAGCTATATAGGTTAAACACCCCGTTTGCATCCGGCATAATGCCGCGGATGTCGTGTGCCGCCTGAGACTGTGCCCAGGGAAGCAGACTCGCAACACCCAACATCAGGACGCCCATCAGCCGTCCAGGTTGTTTGAGTAATTTTCTCATCATCATTATCTCCTAGCTCGGCTTGGCTTCAGTTCACGACGATCTCAGTGATCATGCCGCCATCGAACTGTGTCATGTTGCTCATCTGGTGCAGTTCAGTTGCATGCAGGAAGTAGGTCCCTGGTGCGATGTCTGCTGTTTCGAGAATCACGTCAACCGTCTCACCGCCACCGAAGTTCAGAGATGATGTGGTGTGATAGAGATTCTTACCATCAACGCCGCGCATATGGCGAGCACCGGTTCCGACTACTGTCATCTTCAAACCAGGGGCTGATATGGTCCAGAAACGATCCAATCCCACATTCGAAAGTCTCAACAAGAGTCTCTCACCATGGTTAACCTCAATCACTGAATCCAAGGTTTGGGATGGCGTGCCATTGTTGAGGATTTCGCCAGGAGTTCCGGTGACCTTACCGTTGGCGTCATCAACAGGAGGAGGAAGATCGCCTGCCCTTACGGTGTCAGGGTAGCCTCGACCGTTGAACTGAGGATATTCACCCTCCAGCAATGCGAATGGCAGGGGTTGAACAAACAGGCTCGCATCATGGAACTCAGCATCAAAACTGGACAGTTGCAGGGCCACTTCATGATCAAACGCTGTGGTGCCATCGTCGTCGTTGTAGACATATCCCAATGGTGCGTTTGGCGCGGTACCGCCCTTTCGAGTGGCAACTGGACAGTTGACATTGGGTGTCACACAACCGGTCTCATCCTGACGAGGATGTACATAGAGGTTGGCCAACATGCCCATCTCCATATGCTCTGTGGCTTCCACATGGCAGTGATAGAGATAGGTGCCTGGCTCGACCACATTGTAGTAGTAGGAGAGGGTCGCACCCATATTGATACTGATCGAAACTTCAGGCACACCATCAAATACTGCAGAGGCATTAGGAAAGCCATGCCAGTGAATGGTGTGCGGATCGAACAGGTCAGGACGTATCACCGTACCCACATTGGTCAGGTTGAGCCAAAACTCATCTCCCTCATCGAGTTCGATGGTAGGGCCCGACCACTCAGCATCCAGGATGCCGTTGGCGATAACATTCGTCTCTGCGGTTCCAGTCTGATTACCAAAACCGAAGATATACATCGGATTGTCATCAGACATGACTGCGAAACCATCACCAGCGACCAAGCTCATACATTTGTGGTTAGTCGGCGCATTTGGATCATCGATAATCGCATCACCGTTGGTGTCACCGGGACACTGAATATTAACCACCGCTCCGGCGCTGCCCATGAAACCCAGCAGCGTTAAGGCAATGGCTCCTGCGAGTGTATTTTTGCTAAACGTTTTCATTGGGCGTTACTCCTCGTGATCTTGTAACCGCCTGGCATAATGATTAAATAACTTTCAAGCTCTGTTTGTCCGCCGGCCTGCGCCTGGCAAGGCGCAGTCAGGGACAAATTACCTATTGTTGATTTTGACTTATTCATTTAAGGCACCATCTCATCAGCACCGATGTCGGACTGGCCTGATTGTGGTGTCCGTGGATCATTGTCAAAGTCAACACTCAACCGACCGTTGGCTGGCGTACTGCCGCCACCGTTGATTGCTGGCGAACCAGCAGCCAGATGGTAATCAAACAGGGTTGCTCCAGCTGTACCCGGCTCTACCAGAGACAGAGGACCATAAGCTACCTGTATGAAGTTGCCGCCTTCGTCGAAAGCCGCTGCGGTCTGCAGCCCGATCGCTTCATTGAACAACAAGGTATTGTTACGACCGACGTTGAAGTAGCCGTTGGCAAAACCAGGATCACCAGTGATATAGGTGTTGTTTGGGTGGTAAGACGTACCGGCCAGGAGCATTGATCTACGTGGGTTAAGAGTGAAATCAGGACTCACGCCAAGACCGTTCAACACCGCCAGATCCCGTGAAAAGTCTTCCACCGGAACCGTCGTGATATCGCAGGTTCCGTTACCCGCAGGCGCCGCAGGTGTAGTGCAGGTTGCAGGCACAAGACTATTTTCAATGGCCAAGGTGTTTGGATCATCGAAATTGGTCCAGAAGAATGAACGGTTGCGATAGACAATCGAGTCACGCAGAACAGGATCAGAGAAATCTGAACCTTGTGGACGACTGCCGAACACATCCGGATCGACAAAGACATCACCAAAGTTTTCATCCAGGTTCAGCAACTGATCCATCACATCACTGTGATAACGGGAGACGATACCCGCTGGCATAGCTGTGGAGAGATTTGGTGAGTTAGGTGCGAAGGCCTGAGATCCGGTAGCCGTCGAGTCGTTGTTGGCGACTGTGTTGTTACGGATAAATACCTTAGGCGAATCGAGCAGAGCCAAGGCCCCTGCTACACCAGCGACGTTGTTATCGATCATGTTGTTGTATACCAACACACGATACCAAGGACCACGTGCGCCCAGACTCTGACCGATATCCTGACCATTGATGCTGGAGAGCATGATACCACTGCCGTCACCGGCGCCTGTCAGATTACCCCTGATCAGGTTGGAGTCGATGGTGACGTGGCCTGTTCCAGGTGAAAGTAGCAGACCCGTCTCATCTTCTGGTATCAGTGCTGGCAGACCTGTAACCAGGATACCACCACCAGCTGGTGCACTACCGGGAGTCTGACGGAAGGTCTCGTTGAAGAGGATGGTGTTATCCTCAATCAGACCATTGCGGGAAATACCCTGGTGAGCGATACCGCCACCGCCGCCCTGGCTGAAGTTACCACAGACCCAGTTCTTCTGTACGCGATAACTGTCGCTGCCGGTATTCAGAGAGATGCCGCCACCCGCACCGTTAAGGGTACCGTTCTGGCTGATATGGTTGTGGTGAATACGAACCTGGTCGTTAACTGCATCATCATAGACCAGCGAACCAACTTCCTGGTTTGGATTGCCATTCACAAAGCTTGGATCGTTTTCGTTAGCAATAACATGGGTCAGGTCAGGATGACCGATCCGGATACCACCACCGTTGAAGCCTGAGTTGGCAGTCAAACGATTGTTAGCAATATGTAGGAACTGGTTGAAGCCATTGGCGATGATACCGCCACCGGTGCTGGCACCGATTATGGTAAAACCATCAATCCTGGCACCCCGGTTACGGGGGTGACCAAAACGGTTAATGCCGTTACGGATACCGGCTACGAATACACCTGCACCCTCTTCAGTTGGGAAGGCACCGTTGTTCAGACCGGGGAAGCCAAAAGGTGCATTCACCTGACCAGGTGTCTGTGTAACAGAACCTTCATCCACCAGATACTGGGCAAGTGCACGCCAGGCGATGATCTTCTCAGTTGGAGACTTTCTGGCATTGATTGTTACTGCGCCAGCGCCCCAACCCTGAAGCTTAACCGGCTTGTACATAATGACCATCTCATCGTACACACCAGGTGCAACCAGAATCAGATCACCAGCTTCAACACCAGGTTGACCTTCCAGTGGATTACCAATGGCAGACTGAATAGTGGGATATTGAGCAGATGGAATACTGACAACGTTGTAGAAGTCACCATTGCCCCGTACGCCCATCTCAGTACCGGCAACATCAACACCAACTGTCAGTGTCACACCGATGGGTGTTTCAGCACCGTCACTGTTAACAACAGTCAGTTGATATTCACCAGCAGAAGTGCCCGCAGGTACAGTTGCGAAGATCCGGTTACCATTTCCAGCAGTTACTGTCAGTGGAGATCGATTACCAGTGGCATCCTCAATCCAGGCTTCGGCAGCTGCTGAGAAGCGATAGTCACGGGTTGTTGTCTTCAGTGCAAGATCAATACCGTCCCACTCAGGATTAGGCACAACTACATTGTTACCCATAGAGTTGATGCGGATCTCCTGCCCAGGTAGAGCGAAAGGACCGCCACCACCACTGCTGTTGCGACGCTTCACCGACGAGATCATCGGAGTCGAGTCGGGACGTTCGCAGTCAACCGGGAACTGTCCTGGGCCAGCAAATGCAGCAACCTGAACCACTGGAGTATCCAGATAGGTTATGACTCCAGGCATATACTGGAAGGTGTAACAGAACTGGCTGTACTGTTTATCGAAGTAAGGATCGATAATCAGTGCAGACTGCCCATTTGCATCGATACCATCACCAGTATCTGTAGATGGATCATATTGCGGATTCTTGATCGGACCCGCGTCATTCATGCAGGAGACCAGCATGTTAGGAGACATACCGGATGGCATGGGCAGATTAGCTGTTGAGGTCGAAGGGACCAGGGCGTCAAAGCGACCATTCTCATCAGCATAGACCCGGCTCACCAGATCACCATTCCAGTCATAGAAGGCAACCGGTACATGAGGTGGTGCATACTTCTCACCAAATGCTGGTGCACTTGGATCAAACTCATTGGCCAGGTCATTCAGGATGACACCCGAAATATTGCCTGCTTTTGGCACATGAGTCATGACGAAGAACTCAGCTGCAGCGTTCTGTGCAGAAGAGAGTGGTACCTGCTTCATGTCACATAGCGGGCGGGTATCACCTGCATAAGGTGCATAGACGCCTTCATCTCCAGCCATTGCAGGATCTATCAGGTTGACATCACCTACACCAGCCTCACCACTGCCATCTTTAGTGACCATAGTGAGATATTGAGGTACAACGTGAGGTTCACCCACACAACTTGGCGGAAGTGCCTGCAGATCTGCTCGCCAATCCTGGCCTTCACCTGGAATGTAATCATCACCGAAGTCGACGTTTTTGTGCTCTTCCCGCAGGTTTTCATAACCGGGAGGAGTCGACATCTGTACGATATAGTCGCTCGGCAGCATGCCAAGTTGCAGGTTATCTGCTTTAGCGGGATCTTGTGCACGAACCGCGGCATCTGCACTAGCAATATAGCTCTGTATTGCTGCTGCTGCTGCTGCTGTGTTACCACCAACAGCGGTCAGATGATCGAGATCATAGTCGGTAAATGCAAAGCCACCATCAAACACCGCATCACGCAGCTGATTGTAGTTTCTCAGGCCATCGAAGCAGCGATCATCAGCAATTGCAGGAACGACTACAGCACCAGGTACATTATTACGTCCCTGACACCCTTCAGGAATGCTGTCGTCCCAGCTGTCAGTCCAAGTGACCTGCAGTGCATCGTTGAGATCAAATATTCCGTTACCTTGTAAAGAACTCTGGATACAAACGCCGTTTGCATCAGGCGTATTGGTCCAGTTGTAATCTATATCTTCATCTCCAGGGAAGTTACCGAACGGATAGTTATCGACGTCGGCATAACTGACACAGCCGTTAAGATCGATATCGTCTATTACGCCATCATCAGGGTCAGCGTTACCATCGCCATCCCAATCTACATCACCGTAGGTTGGAACATTGAAGGCGTCAACTCCATTCGGGAAGCTGTCACCAATCGGGAAGGAGTCGACATCACCATCTGCATACAGAGCCAGCTGCACTCTTGGCATACCAGGCTCCCACTCTTCTGCAGCGGCAAACTGAGGCTCATTTTCAGCACGGGTAGTGGCATAGAAAACCATACCTGAGATACCGCCATTTTCACCCACAAACTTAGGGAGAACTGGTGGAAAAGCAGTGAAATCTGCCTCTGTGAAACTGATGTAGTCAGTCTTACCAAACTGCATTACGTTGACCTGGCCAAGAAACCCTTGGATGCCTTGTGTCAACACAACACCGGTTTCGGTACGTGAAAGATTGTCACCGGTATTTGGGTTAATGGCTTCAGAACCAGGACAGCTATTGGTTGCAGGATCATATTGAGATGCATCTGTACATTGAGCCTGAGGAACCAACTCACCAAAGCTTGGAAAATCTGTAGCCGTGGTATCCACTGGGCCGCCTGCATCGACTACAAAGGTAGCACCGGTGGCCTTCTTACTGGCAAAGCTTACTTCAGCAACCAACCAGTGAAAGAAGGGAAACTTCTCATCAAAAGGGGCCAGGCCATCACCATCTGTTGGGAAGTTCTGGTAGATGGAGCCATCACGCCAGCGTAGCGTGATATCCTGATTATCAGGTCCAATTCCTGCCTCTGTTGGATCCCAAAAACCATCCTGATCAGCATCAGAGAAGACACCACCATTAACTCTCGAGAACCAGTTGAAAACACCCACATCGCCGAAATCACAGGAGCCACCGAGATTACAGGTACCGCCAGTTGGATCGACACTAAAGGGCTGCAAGCTGATTACTGCATCCAGGTTGGCATCAAAAATAACCAGTTGATATGAACCAGGACTCAGACCAGGAATTGAAAAACCACTGTCAGTACATGGTTCAGCGAAGACACCAAAACCACCACCAGCGGCCATGTCATTCACGCCAACCCAGCAACCTGGAAAATCACGTCCAGCGAAAAACTCTGAAAATGGAGGACGGGAAAGATGAATATCGGCAACTGTACCACTGACTGTGGCCACCTGCTCACCTGGGGTTGATGTCAGTGGAGGAAAACCACCATCTGCAGTCGATTTCACGAAACCGACGAAGACATGAGGACCTGGAGGTCCAAACTCAACAAAAGCGGCAGGCTCATTAGCCTTGACCCAGGCATCGATAACCTTACTGCCTTCAATGGTACTGGTCTGCTGCCAACCATTTGCTTCGTCCGCATCCTTGGTTGGCGTTTTGATAATAACGCCGTATTTACCTGGCGCCAGATTCTTAACGAGTAGCAGGCCGTCACTATTGGGTTGCAGTGTTCCATTACCCAGCTCTTCAACAATTGGCGCGCCATCTACATAGCAGATGAAATTGGTAAACACATCGGTATCAGGCTGACCGTTGATATCGCAATCTTCACGGTAGGAGGTACCTAGGTAGTTGCCGAATGCGTCCTGGATAACCTGTCCGCCGGCAATACCGTAACGACCACCAGGCTCTTCAAGAAAGAGATTAAATTGAGTCCAATCCACATGACCAGGCTCACCTGGGGCTGGATTGGTCTCTTCTGGCAGATCTGGAGCGCCATTGATTGGATAGTTATCATGGAAGAGATAGATCGAGATCTGTGCAGTAGGAATAGGATGCGCCTGCGCGATCACAGTCAGATCATCAAGCATGTTATTCGGATCGTCTGCATTAGGTAATACAGTTACCTGACCACCGCTGATGCTATGACCACTGTAGGGCAGTACTGATACATAGTATCTGCCTGGTGTAACATTCAGAATCTCTTGACTTGCGAGATCTGTATTACCAGTCATGCCTCTGGCATCATTCTGTGCCTTTCCGACAGGAGCATAACTCCTGTGAAAGCTCAGTGAGAGCAGCTCATCTGCTGTTGTCGCAGGTGCAGCAGGATCCACAGGGAACGTGGTGTCCTCCTGAATCATCCAGCGGAAGCCTTCCACTGGGTTACCTGCGCCATCTACTACATTCAGGTTAAAACGCGCAGCGCTTGCTGCGGTACTTATAAAAAACAGAGTCAGCATAATGAAAATCATCACGCCTCTGTTTCTGTAACCCTGATTCTCGTTTATCATGGTTTCTTCTCCAGACCCCTAGTTGGTCAACAAACTTTCTGGGGCTTGCAAACAAGCCAGCCAAATAGACTGGCCCCTTTACCAGCACTTGCAGCTAATCTTACGTCTCTTTATATATATGGTCTTTGAGTGGTACTACGCCTTTGGCAGGGGTCACCCCCCACCATCCAGTCGTCAATAGTATGTAGTTGACCGGGGTAAAAACCCTACCTACCTGGTAGGGTGACCAAAAGATGGGATATGGTATACAGCGCAGTTAAATGTAATAGTTATTCTGGAGGCAATTTAACCATGCAATCCTAGGCCGCTCAGCTGCTTAAAAGGAGATGCATTCAAGTTAATGCTTGAGGGTGCTAATTGGATATCCCTTTGATTTTGAATACTCGCTCAGAATTTCAAGATATTGACGAATATTGATGAGATCCAGGCTTGCATCGGAGGCATCCCCATCTAAACTTTCTGGGAAGAACGAAAACATCATGGATCCTGAACTTTATAAAGCCCGGCTGCTCGAGAACAAACGAAAAATATGAGCTCTGAAAAAAAGAATATCCTTATCGCAGAGGATCATACGATTCTACGCGCAGGACTGAAGGCGTTACTAACATCGAATCCTAATTTCGTGGTTATTGGTGAAGCTGATAACGGTCGGGATGCCATTCGTCGAACCATTGAACTCAAACCCGACATTGTGATTATGGATTTAAATATGCCTGGTCTGAATGGAATGGATGCGGTCAGGGAGATCAAGGAGAGAATGCCTGAAGTTAAAGCCCTGGTTCTTACAGTTCATAATGAAGAAGAGTATGTGCTGGCAAGCCTCAAAGCTGGTGCCAATGGTTATGTGCTAAAAGATGCCACCCAGAACGAATTGATGGTTGCTGCTGAACGAGTATTGGAAGGAAAAACCTACCTGAGTGCAGAGATAACAGAAAAAGTAGTCAACAGTTATCTACACACCAATAACGTCAACCAGGAACCACTCACCCGTTGGGACACAATTACACAAAGAGAGCGGCAGATTCTGAAATTGATCGCTGAAGGTCACACCAACAAAAGCATGGCTGACTATCTCTGTATCAGTGTAAAAACCGTGGAAAAACATCGTGCGAACTTAATGAAGAAGCTGGATCTGCACAGTGTCTCAGCGTTGACCACATACGCCTTGGAGAAAGGCATAATCAACAGATAAAGAAGAGCGGTTTAGATTGGAAAAGACGCCCGAATCTGAACACCTTGATTGAGTCCGGTATCGATCCGGATTCTACCGTCGACAGACTCTGCCCGTTCACGCATGCCAACCAGACCCATACCAATTTTTCCCTGAATCTGAGAAGGGTCGAAGCCAACACCATCATCGATAACCATCAGATGAATTGCATCGTGGGCCTGCAGAAGTGACACACTGATTGTCTTTGCTTTTGCATATTTGACCGCGTTGTTCAGCGACTCCTGAACAATCCGATAGATGACACTCTTATAGTCTTCAGGAATAGAGCTCTCATCAACATCGAAATCTGTTACGACTTGCGTATCACTGCAGATTTTTGTGATTTGGCGACACTGCCAGGAGATAGCGGGCAGCACTCCGAGGTCATCAAGTATGGCGGGGCGAATTGCACTACAGATAGATCTGACTTCAGACATCGCCTGCTTGACCATTGAAGAAATAGCTTCGAGTGAATCGCGATGTTCAGTCGGCAATGGCTGATCCTGAGTTGCATCGCAATCGCTCAGGCAACGCTGGACATGGAGCCCCATACTGGTAAGTATCTGTCCAAGTCCATCATGAAGCTCCCGTGATATGCGCTTTCTCTCTTCTTCCTCAGAAGTTATAAAAGGATGAGAGGCCTGGCTGATTTTTTTGAGGCAGGCTAAGCCGTCAGATAGCTGTGAATCGGTTAGGTTGACCTTGTCGTTGATGGATATGCCGGAAGAGAGCTCACTTTCACTTGCAGGAAAGGTTGATGAGGAGAGCCTGATTTGGGATATTGCGTTCAGACTGATACTGCCCAACTTATCTTTAATCAAGGTCATATAGAGCCCTTATTTTATTTTTGAATTATTTAAACAGTGTTTCGGCTGCTAATAAAAAAAATAAACCAATTAGCTTCACATTAAATAGACTTAGTCTAATTAGGGTTCTCTAGTGCAGGGTTTATGCCAACTTAACTATTATTCTTTAATTACAGAGACATACCAGGCTATCTTGATAAATAACTCTCAGTTTTGGTATTGATCAGTGTAAAATTTCTCGACAGATATGACTTTGTTTCCCAAAACACAATGGGTGAAATGCCCTATTTCAGTGGTAGCGTCGAATAATTTTACAGTGTTTGACAATTCTCAATGACTTGGCATTTTTTTTCATAAAACTGTAACGTTCGGGAAAAGCACTTAGCTGCGGTTCACGTGAAGATATTTTAAATCCAAAGCCTGGGCAAACCACTTGCTCTAGAGAGATCTACGATTTAGTAATAAGTGCTTCTACTTTTTGTAGATCGTCTCGTGTATCCACACCGTGGCCTGGGTCGACCTTTGCGCTACTGACATGAATCCTGCCCCCATGCCATAGAACCCTGAGTTGCTCCAATGATTCGGCCCTTTCGATGGGGGCGTGCTCCCAGGTGACAAAGCGCGCCAGATAGCCAGCACGATAGGCATACAGACCGATATGGCGGGAAAAGCCGGTTTCCTTGGGTAACGGGCTATCAGCATGCATGAACTCATCCCGGTGCCAGGGAATAGGTGCTCGACTGAAATAGAGTGCATAACCCTGTTGGTCAGTTACAACTTTGACCACATGGGGGTCAAACAGCATCTTTCGATCACTAATACCCGCTGACAAGGTGGTGACAGCTGCTGCTTCGTGCCGACTCATATCATCGGCAACCTGGGTTAACAGCTCTGGCGGCATACAGGGTTCGTCTCCCTGTAGATTGACCACGACCTCATCCTCTCCCCAGTTTTTCAGCGCTACTACCTCAGCAATCCGATCAGAACCACTGCGATGATCGGCAGATGTCATACAGACGTCTGCTGAAAATGTCTCACAGACATCTGCTATCTGCTGGCTGTCAGTAGCAACAACCACTTCTCCAGCGCCACTCTCAACAGCTCTCTCGAAAACATGCTGAATCATCGGTTTGCCCGCAATCGGCAACAGCGGTTTTCCTGGCAGACGAACTGAAGCATAGCGGGCAGGGATGACAACTTTGAAGCCCATTGTTTTATCCTTCTGGAATCTCTTCATCTGCAGCCAACTTTCTCGCCTCTTCCTCCAACATGACGGGTATCTCGTCACGTATCGGATAGGCCAATCGGTCTGCACGGCATATCAGCTCTTGCTCTTTTTTCATATACAGGAGTTTCCCCTTACATACAGGGCAAACCAAAATATCAAGCAGTTTTCTATCCATCTAAGAGCCTTTTTACCTTCGTCATAAATAGTTTTTCAAATTCAGGATCCACCTTCGCAATCGCAGGTACATACCAATGATTTGATTGAGCGTACTCTTCACACTTTACAGCATCTTTCTCAGTCATGAGAACTGTGTTGCCACTATACGCGGTCAACTCATCGGCAGAAAAGAGATGATGATCTGGAAAAGGATGGCGATCAATTCTGAGTCCTGATGCTTCAAGCATAGAAAAAAAACGCTCAGGATTCCCAATACCCGCTATTGCGTCAACACGACTGTCGGAAAATTCAACTAGGGTCTTAGGGGCCAACTCCCCATTCAGGGCGATTGCCATACTCCCACTGACACTCATCTGATATTCACCCGGGTGGGCATGGCCGTTTACAATCACCAAATCAACTTCACTGAGTCTTTTTGGGGTCTCTCGCAAGGGGCCAGCAGGCAGACAATAGCCATTGCCAAATCGACGCTGCCCATCAACCACAACGATTTCCAGATCCCGATCCAAGGCATAATGCTGTAATCCGTCATCGGACAGAATGAGATCACATTGGTGGTTGGAAATTAACTGTTCTGCAGCAAGCGGACGGTCTGGCCCTGCATATACAGGACAACCACTATGTCGCATTAGCAAGATCGCTTCATCACCCACCTGCTCTGCACGACTATCGGATCTGACTTCGCACGGCCAATGCTTCGACTGGCCGCCATACCCTCTTGTGATAATACCCGGTCTATAGCCCCACTCGATCAATTGCTGAGCCATCCAAACGATCAGTGGTGTTTTTCCAGTACCTCCCACTGTGATATTACCCACAATGATCACTGGTTTTCCAACCTTGTGTCTACTCAATAGACCCAATCGATAGAACCATCTTCTGAAAAGGGAAACCAGGCAAAACAAACCGCTCAAAGGCAACAGAAACAGCGTTGAGAGCTGTCGTCCCTGCCAGGTAGATTCGATCCAATTCAATGCTAAGAAAGCCTCACTCTGATATCGGCTTATGGGCTGAAAATGTCATCTTGGTCAAACCGAGCTGACTCGCCGCATCCATTGCAGTCATCACTGACTGATGTGGTGTGCGGGCATCAGCATTGATAATTACGGGGATATTTCCATGGTCTCCAATGGCTTTGCTGATTGCCAGTTTCAAGGTTTCGATTTCAGTATTGACAACTTCTCTCTGATTGACAAAAAAGGTTCCGGCTATATTGATGGTTATATCTAACTCGAGCTTTTCACGCTTCAGCTCTTCTCCAGTCGCTTCAGGCAGTTCAATAAGAATCTGGCTCTCGTGTTCGAAGGTTGTCGAAACCATAAAGAATATCAGCAACAAAAACACAACATCGATAAGTGGCGTGATATCTACCTCCGGTGTTTTTCGAGGCTTCAGTCTGAAATTCATTTCAGCGCTCTCTCTCACCGTGTATCACTTCGACCATTTTCAATGCCCGCTCTTCCATGCCGATCACCAATCTGTCGATCAGACCAGTAAAATAACGATGGAACATCAGTGTGGGTATTGCAACAGAAAGCCCTGCTGCTGTGGTTATCAGGGCTTCTGAAATGCCCCCGGCCAATACTCCGGGATCACCCACCCCAGAAGTCACAATGACACTGAACACTTTGATCATGCCGATGACCGTGCCAAGCAGACCGAGTAGTGGTGAGATTGATGCAATCGTACCCAAGGTGTTGAGGTAGCGTTCAAGCTCGTGTACCACCTGACGCCCAACCTCTTCAATCGCCTCTTTCATGACATCTTTGTCATGATTTCGATTAACCAGCCCTGCCGCAAGTATTCTTCCCAGAGGTGAACTGTTCTTCAACTTGCTTAAGTCCGCCAGACTGAGCTTGTCTTCCTGATGAAGCTGCAGAATCTGTTTCATCAGATAATCCGGCATAACCTTTTTGCGCTGCAGGGACCAGATACGTTCAATGACTATACCCAATGCAACAATGGAACAGACGATAATGGGCAACATCAGCCATCCGCCCGATTTTACAAGTTCAAACACTTATGCTTTTCCTTTTAACACATTTCACTAACAGATCACCTGATCAGGGCATGATACTAGTGTAGTGCCCTGTACGGTTCAACGATTTTGGCGCGTCGTTAAGTTATTAGCCGCCAGGCGCGCTACAGAGACCGCCCTGCCCTCTCCAAGCAACTGCAACGCCCAAAGGAAGAGCCATCGTGGTGCAACCTTGGTGATGGCTTCTCATCCCGCTCAAAGTGAGGTCAACATATCACTCTCTATTATGCCAGTATCGGGTATTCAGCGCCCGGTAGAGACGAGGGAGAGGCGTCTGCTCTCCAGGAGCTATTCGAAATTCAATCGCACCGGTCAGGGCTGTGTTCAAATCTACAGCGCCCTGAACCCGCCAACGATCGATTACCTCAGGCTTGGGGAAACCATAGCTGTTTTTGTACCCAGTTGAAAATAGAACCCACTCAGGATCGACCGCGGTCACAAACTGACGGGATGACGAGCTGTTTGAGCCATGATGTGGTGCCACAAGTAGTTTTGATTTCAATTGGTCGGAATATAGATTTATCAACTGCTCTTCACCCGCTTTTTCAATATCCCCCGGAAGTAGAATACCCCAATCACCAGTGACTACCTTCAGCACACAGGAGCGGTCATTACTCTTCTTATAAAGTGCCTCTGCTGTTGGATGAAGTATTTGAAAACTTATGCCGTCCAGCAACCATGAATCTCCAGCTCGACAGGGTTGGGCCTGCTCGATCAGCTCCGGCTCTCCAGCTAAAATTCTCTCTGCAGGTATCGCTTTGACAAGTGTATTGAAGCCCCCGGCGTGATCATTATCTCCATTGCTCACCAGCAAAAGATCAATAGTTTCATGACCGCGAGACTTGAGGAATGGAATGATTACTGACTCAGCCGCATCCTGACCTGCTCCACGCTTTGGTCCTGTATCATAGACTATCAAATGGTTACTGGTCTCTATAACACAAGCCAGACCCTGTCCTACATCCAGTAGCGTGAACCATAATTCACCCTCCCCTGGTCGCTCCGGCGTCGTTAGTATGACAGGTAGACAAAGCCAGATACCCATCCCCCGACCTGGAACACCTCCGGGCATTAGTAAAAGCAGACACCCAGCCAAAGCGGACAACCATAACAATCCCCCTTGTGCTGGCCACTCAGACACTGCAAACGACAGTGATGAGAACCATTGCAAGGACTCAAAGGTCACCCCTGACAGGGTGCCAAGCCAGTTAAACCATACCTGGGCCAATTCCGGAATAAGCAGAGCGGGTAACCCAACCAGCATCATCGGCACTAAAACCATACTGAACCATGGCACCATTATCAGATTGACCAAGGGTGAAATCAGCGAAACCTGGCCAAAGAACAGAAACAGAACCGGCAGCAAACCCAGGGTAACTGCAAGTTGTATTCGCAATCCCTGTCGCCAGCCGCGCAACGGAACAACACGCCCACCCAGATTCCACAATATCACTGCCACAGCAATGAAAGAGAGCCAGAAACCGATACTCAGGGTTGCCAATGGATCGATCAAGACAACCAGGAACAGTGCAAGCAGTAAACTTCGTCCAAACTGTACACGAAACCCCAGTATTAGCGCTCCAAGGGTTGTCACCAACATCAGTAGTGCGCGCTGAGTGGGGAGTGTAAATCCAGCCAGGGCGGCATACCCCACCGCCCCCACTAGAGCAATCAGGGCACCCGCTTTGAGTGCAGGCCAGATCAAACATAGCCTAGCACTGCGACGCCATAGCCAGGATCCTGTAAAAAGTAACCATCCGGCAACCAAGCCAACGTGTAAACCGGATATCGCCATCAGATGGTTAGTCCCTGTGGCGTTGAAGACCTGCCAGGCTTGTTGATCGATGCCCCGCTTGTCACCGACAGCAAGTGCCTTCAATAAGGCAGCAGCTTGAGGGGCTGGTGTATAGAGATCTATAGCACTGGCTATTGTCTGACGCAGCCTTCCTATCCACGATGAAACCAGAGCAGCATCAATTTGCTCATTCCCCTTCCAGCGCCTGACATACCCTTTGGCATCAATCTGCTGTAAATAGAGCCAGCGCTCATGATCGAATCCAGAGGGATTCTGATTTCCCCTCGGCCGGATCAACCTCACTTTCAATCGCCAGGCATCTCCGACCCTCAGGTTATGATGCTTCCCGTACCAGCTAAGTTGAACATGAGAAATATTGCATTCCACATCATCTGCAGCATGAAGTGAATTCACTTGCATTCGAAAAAAAGTGACCCCGCCTCGCTTTACTGGCAAGGAATCCACCACCCCCTCCAGAACCATATCGCTACGTTCTAATGCAGCAGGAAACTGCTGTTGCAGGGCAAAGCTGGCATGGAGTAGACTCCATGCAGCACCTATAAACAGCATCAACCATGGACGTAATTGAGTGAATCTCCAAAGGAATGGAACACACAATGCCAGTGACAACCATTTCAACCCAGGTAGGGCATCCAGTTGATGAAACAGTGTTGCTCCTAGAACAAAACAGATAAGAATCCAATTCATGACTTCTCCTTGTCACCATCCATTCCATTTCCATCAGGTATACTCTATCTTCTAGGATCTCAAGAGTTTTCTTAGCCGCTGACATGCCAAAACGACTCATCAAACGCTTTCTGCCACATCATGATCAGGTGCGTAACCACAAACATCTGCAGATCTTTGGCAATCTGCTTCATGACCCCAACCTCTGGCACCTAAACAGACATTCAGTATCAGGTGCCTTTGCGGTAGGTCTTTTTATGGCCTTTGTGCCGTTCCCTTTTCAGATGATTTTTGCTGCTGCGGCTGCCATCTTTTTCCGGGTCAATCTACCCCTTTCTGTGGCCTTGGTATGGATAACCAATCCAATCACCATACCTCCTATGTTCTATTTTGCCTACAGGGTTGGCACTTCAATCACTGGGGATGAGGTTGCATTGGAGCCATTCCATTTCAGCTTGGAATGGCTGCAGAGCGCAGGCTTTGAAATTTTGATCCCTCTGCTCGTTGGATCACTGGTCTGTGCCACTGTCTCTTCAATCATTGGTTACAGTCTGATTTTATGGATCTGGCGCTGGCGTGTAGTCGAAAAATGGAAGAGCAGACGACATAACAGTCCCTCTCCCAAAGTCTCTAAATAAGCCTATCTACCGGGTCACTGATTTGCTCAAAATTTTAGAGCTACTGCCGGGTTAACCTGCCATCAACCAAATGCAGGGTACGATCCATTCGCGCTGCCAGTTCAACATCGTGGGTGACCACGATAAAACTGACTTTACGCTCCGTATTAAGCTGTAACATCAATTCATAAACCTGTTCCGCTGACTTTCTATCCAGATTTCCTGTTGGCTCATCAGCCAATACACAGGCTGGATGATGAACCATAGCCCGTGCCAATGCAGCCCGTTGGCGCTCACCACCAGAGAGTTCATTGGGTTTGTGGTGTGTCCTTTTAGCCAGACCGACCTGTTGCAACATTTCTGCTGCCTGGTCCCTTGCACTATTGACAGAATGACCGCCTATCAACAACGGCATCGCCACATTTTCCAATGCTGTAAATTCCGGTAGCAGGTGGTGAAACTGATATACAAAGCCCATGCTTTGATTTCTTAACTTACCTTTATCCCGTTCATTGAGACTCAATAGATCCTGGCCGTTCAGCATAATAGTGCCTGAATCCGGTTTATCGAGTCCGCCGAGGCAGTGGAGTAGCGTGCTCTTTCCTGAGCCGGATGCACCAACGATGGCTATCCGTTCCCCTGCCTTCAGTTGCAGGCAGACATCTTGCAGAACCTCTACATATAGGTCACCTTGAGCAAAAGTCCGAACCAGATTACTGGCATCAAGTACAACATCAGCTTCACTCATATCGCAACGCCTCGGCAGGTTGAGTGCGTGATGCTTTCCATGCCGGATAGAGTGTCGCCAGAAGGGTAATCAGGAAAGCCATCCCACCGATAAACAACATATCACTGGTATGGGGGTCTGATGGCAGTTTGGTGATGTAATAGATACTGGGATCGAGAAAATCAACACTCAGTGTTCGCTCTATCCAACTCACGATCTCCTCCACATGGTGGGCCAGTAACATGCCACCGGCCATACCGAGAATATTACCTACAATACCGATCGTGGCTCCCTGAACCATAAAGATCCCCATAATCGAATGAGGTGACGCGCCCAGAGTACGTAGAATAGCGATATCTGACTGTTTATCAGTAACGACCATCACCATGGTCGAAACAATATTGAAAGCTGCCACTGCAACAATCAATGACAGGATGATCGTCATCATCCTTTTCTCGGTCCTCAAAGCAGAAAAGAAATTTCGATGCTGCATTGTCCAGTCACTGATCCGGTAGTAACCCCCCATCTCCATTGCCAACTCCCGGGAAACCTGAGGCGCCAGATAGAGATCGTCCAACTTCAACCGAATACCGGTAATCCCATCCTGTAGACGCATCAGCTTCGCTGCATCCTTGATATGCAGAATTGCGACACCACGATCGTATTCACCCATACCCACCTGAAAAATCGCACTGACCTTGAGACGTTTCAGTCGCGGCATTATCCCTGCAGGCGTCACGTTGACCTGCGGTGTTACCAGGGTGACTCTATCCCCGACCCCTACGCCCAGAACAGTAGCGAGTTCACGCCCAAGAACAATGCCGTAGCCACCTGGCTGCAATGATTCTATCGATCCCTTGATAATC
Source organism: Candidatus Thiodiazotropha sp. DIVDIV (assembly GCA_040506275.1). Lineage (GTDB taxonomy): Bacteria > Pseudomonadota > Gammaproteobacteria > Chromatiales > Chromatiaceae > Thiodiazotropha. Next base: position 296,937 of record JBEVXD010000002.1, on the reverse strand, counting down.
GACGAAATAACCTCTGATACCTCACCCTCTTGTTCAGGCAAGATGCCTCTCAACAACACACCGCTGACTTTCTGACCGCTGATCAGCATACCCTGCCCTTCGACGTAGGGTGCCTCTCCAATCACATGGGGAAATTGAGCGGCCTTTGACTGAACTTCCCGCCAATCGGTCAATTCGCCATTGACGCCGGAAATCGTCGCATGAGAGGCCATTCCGAGAATCCGTTCACGGATCTCTTTGTGAAAGCCGTTCATAACTGAAAGTACGACAATCAACGCCACGACCCCAAGCATGATCCCAACCATTGAGATCATTGAGATAAAGGAGATGAAGTGATTTCGCCGTTTTGCACGTGTATAGCGCAGGCCGATAAATAATTCGATCGGTTTAAACATAGCTCGGCATTAGAACACAAAGTTGACTGTAAACCGCATAGACTAGCAAAAAATAATTACCCGGACCGATTCATTTCGAGATCTGTTAGCTGGATCAGAGTTTTTTACAGTTCACGCTTTTCTTTCCGATTAATTACTCATGGTTTCCTATAGTTAGACAAGAGTGCTATATTCCTTCTTGAAGAGACAAATTCGGAGTTGCTCAGATGAGTTTTCGCATTACCACCCTATCCATCACCCTGTTTGCCTGCCTATTATCCCAATCCGCAATCGCAGAAGTCCTGCTGGTTGATTCAATCGACGCTGCACCGATCAACAGTGAAGAGGGGATACCTCGTCCTACGCGCAGCATGACAATGGATCAGGTCAATCAGCGATTCGGTCAACCCAGCACAGCTCATCCCAGTGTAGGCGATCCACCCATCACCCGGTGGGACTATCCAAGTTACTCAGTATTCTTTGAATATAACCATGTGTTGACGTCTGTACTCCACCGTTAACCTGGTTCGAAGTGTAGTGGTTCAAGCCTTGTAGGGTGCGGCCTGCCGCACCTTTACCCTCTCAACCCGTAAAATGATCTGTTAGTGGAAACCATCAGCCCCCACTGACCTTCCCGCTTTCGGTGCGGCAGGCCGCACCCTACGGATTATTGCTAAATAGGTTACAGAAAAATCACCTATGGATTATCCGGCAGCTTCCCCAGCAGTTCAAAAAATGCCCACTTAACCTATGGGTGAAGCTAAAGTTTTTGATTCCACTCGAAAACCAACATCTTACACTCTGCGCTCGTCATGAACCCACGGATTCAGGTTAAACACTACACTAGCTCAAGCCTTGTAGGGTGCGGCCTGCCGCACCATTACCCTCTCAACCCGTGAAATGTTCTGTTAGTGGAAACCATCAGCCCCCACTGACCTTCCCGCTTTCGGTGCGGCAGGCCGCACCCTACAGATTATTGCTAAATAGGCTGCAGAAAAATCGCCTATGGATTACCCGACAGCTTCCCCAGCAGTTCAAATAATGCCCACTTAACCTATGGGTGAAGCTAATATTTTTTGATTCCACTGGGAAACCAACGTCTTAAACTCTGCGCTCGTCATGAACCCACGGATTCAGGTTAAACACTACACTAGCTCAAGCTTTGTAGGGTGCGGCAGGCCGCACCCTACAGACTATTGCTAAATAGGCTGCAGAAAAATCACCTAAGGATTACCCGGCAGTAATTCTTGACAATTTTACTGAGTTTTTTATACTCCCACGCAATTAGCCCAGAAGATTCAGGCGCCAGGCCTATACCCCCAGGTAGTACAAATGAGAAACAACAGATCAGCAGCTTTGATGCACTCCATCATTCAACGCATCGCCACTGGCCCTGAATTGAGTAAGGATATCTCCCTGGATGAGGCCCGGGACGGGATGTCTGCAATTCTTCGGGATGAGATCGATGATGTCCAGATTGCGATATTCCTGATCGCTCTGCGAATGAAGCGGGAAACCGATGATGAGAATAAAGGCATCCTGGAAGCAATCCTGAATATATCCGAGAGTCGTAGTGCCGATGTGGAAGATTTAATCTCATTGGCTGATCCCTATGACGGCATGAATAGAAACCTGCCTGTGGCCCCCATGATTCCAGCAGTCCTTGCTGCCTGTGGACTGCCCTGTGTCAGCCATGGTCTTGATGCTGTAGGTCCCAAGTTTGGTGTCACACACAGGCATATTCTTAAGGCGGCAGGTGTCAACGTCGACATGAGCCTGGATGATGCAGTTTCGCGCATTGAGAATCCCAAGTCAGGATGGGCTTATGTGGATCAAAAGACCTTCTGCCCAGGCCTGCACAATCTGACAGACTTACGCCAAAGAATCGTAAAACGTCAGGTACTGACAACTGTTGAAGTACTGGCAAAACCGATTACAGCACAAAAAAAGACTCATCTCGTCACCGGCTATGTTCACAAACCCTATCCAGCAAAGTATGCATCCCTGGCTCGATTTGCCGGATTTGAGGGTTGCCTGTTGGTGCGCGGCACCGAAGGTGGTGTGATCCCATCATTAAGGCAGCAAGGTATGATCTTTCGCTATGATGACATGGCAGATGAGAAACCCGTGGAAATCTCTCCGGAAAACTTGTCAATCAAACAGTCTGTGCGCGCAGTTCCCCTACCTGATCATCCAGCTATTAATAGTAGTGGCGATGAAGTAGCTCGTATCACCGATGTCTCACAGGCCGCCGAACTGGCCGCTGAAACAGGCCTGCGTGCGCTTCAGGGTGAACCAGGACCAGCCTATGACTCTCTGGTTTACAGCTGCTCATTGTCACTATGGCATGCCGGCCGTGATGATTCTCTTGAAAAGGCTGCCTCACGGGTTCGACAGGTTTTAGATTCAGGTACCGCTGCTGAACGACTTGTGTAGTAACAACCTCAGGATATGAACATGCAGCAACGATGGATAGAGGTCTCAAAGAGTGATGAACTGCCTCCGGGCAAGATGAAAAGATTCGAATTCGAGCAGCAGCGTTATCTTATCGTCAACGCTGAAGGTCAAATCTACGCTGTGGAAGATCAATGCAGTCATGAGGATGTTTCACTCTATCTTGGCTGTATTCAAGGACAAAACATTAAATGTTCACTTCACGGCAGCCGCTTTTGCCTTAAAACAGGTGCACCTCTGGAAGAGCCGGCAACAGAGTCAATCGCCACATTTCCCGTCAAAATAGAAGATAATCAAATACTAATTCAGCTAAAAAAATAGCCTAAAGGCTCATTTTTGGTGACCTGGATCAAAAATCAGTTGCTTCCTACACTAGCGGAGTCAGGGTAATTACTATATATTTCACTCCATAAAAAAATCCGCCTGCAAAGGCATTACCATTTCACCACCATACAATGTTCCGGGGGTACAACCGGTGAAATTTCTTTTTATGTTGGCAGTTGCTTTCTGCATGACACTCTTTTGGCAAACATCCAACATCGCCGACAGAACCCCTAACCTCCAGAGTTTCGAACAAGAGCAAGTCATTATTAAGGCCCCACAGGCTTCATAATACCCTGCCGTATGCATACCTCTTCAGGTCATGCATATCCATGTCCCAAGTAGTATCAATATCCTGTTTTGTTGAATCGAATATCTGGTTCGACTGATTTTCGTGACCTGTTACCTATTTACGAACAAAAAAAAGTTCGATGTTGAATAAATTCTGGCATTCAGCTGTCTTAATTTGGGAATATTAACCCAAGCTACGAACTGAGCGTGTAATTCACTGGGCTAATTGACCCAAAGCTTTTTTTTGTTGAGACTCCTGTGTGAGTTCAGGTATGGTTGCTAGGCTAGGTTCTGGTAACAAATAATCAAATTAGAGACTGTTACGCATTCCGAATGACTCATTCTGTTTACGAGACGAAAAAACAGTCCAGGCAGTGGCTGTTGAAGCAGTAGTAGCGCAGACCTTTAAAATTACCAAAAAGATAAACGACAAAACTTGTGACAACCATATCTTCCCCCGACTCCACTGCGACCTTTGAGGCAAGATCCCTCTCATGCATCAGGGACGATCGAATGCTTTTCGAAGCGCTCGATTTCACCATCAATCCAGGTCAAGCCCTGGTACTGGAAGGTAGAAATGGTAGTGGTAAAACCTCTCTATTGAGAATTTTATGCGGCATTCGCCTTCCAGAATCCGGCAAATTACTCTGGGAAGGTAAGGATATTTTCATGCTCGGCCCGGAATTCCATGAACACATCGCCTACCTTGGACACAAAGATGGCTCAAAACTTGATTTGACCCCTCTGGAGAATCTACGCATTGCCCAGGGCCTGGGAAAGGCCAAACAGGATGTAGACATTGAGCACGCTCTGGAACAAGTTGGTCTGTATGGTTTCGAAGACGTACCTACCCGCAATCTTTCGGCAGGACAGCAGCGCAGACTCGCAATCGCTCGCCTGTTGGTCACTGATGCAAAACTTTGGATACTCGATGAACCATTCACCTCACTGGATCGCAAAGGTATAGAACATATGGAACGACTTTTTGAGGGGCATCTCAACCAAGGTGGCATGGCTGCCATGACCACTCATCATCGTATCGGTTTTAAGGATGAAGTCGAACTGGTGCGCGTCAATCTGTCTGAAAGATGAGTACACTCTCCCTAACCAGCGCCTTTAGCCTGCTCCTGAAACGGGATCTGTTACTTGCCTATCGCCGGCGTTCAGAGCTGGTCAATCCCATGCTGTTTTTTGTCCTGGTGACTGCGATGTTCCCTCTTGGCATCGGTAACGACGCCAAACTTATCGAAGCTGTGGGCCCTGGAGTCATCTGGGTCGCCGCACTGCTGGCCTCCCTACTCTCTCTGGACAGCATGTTCCGATCTGATTTTGATGACGGCTCTCTTGAACAGTTTATGTTGAGTGCCCACCCGGTCTCTATTCTGGTGTTGGCAAAGATTTTGGCCCATTGGCTTGTAACAGGCTTACCCCTGTTTATCGTGGCCCCCTTGCTGGCTGTGTTACTGAACATACCCGGTTCGGCCATTCCCACTCTGATGCTAACCTTAATCTTAGGTACACCTGTACTCAGCCTCATAGGCTCTGTTGGCGTGGCGCTGACTGTCGGTTTGAGGCGTGGCGGAGTAATTCTATCGCTGCTGGTTTTACCTTTGTATGTTCCTGTGCTGATATTTGCTACAGATGCTGTTAAAACAGCCATAATCGGCATACCGATTACCGCGCAGTTGTCTATTCTAGCCGCGATGTTGGTAGGCTCCCTGGTGCTGGCGCCCATGGCCACCGCCGCTTCATTGAGAATTAGTCTAAGTTGATATGATAATACGCTTCTTTCATCAAATGGGTTCTCCCCGTTATTTCTATAACGTTGCGGGTAAACTGGTCCCCTGGTTCATGGTCAGTTTTCTGATCACCTTGGTGGTCGGCCTCTACTATGGACTGTTCGTGGCACCACCTGACTATCAGCAGGGCGAAAGCTATCGCATCATGTATATCCATGTTCCAGCGGCCTGGATGTCGATGTTCATCTACGTCGTGATGGCAGTGTCAGGACTCATCAGTCTGGTGTGGCGGATAAAAATGACAGAAATAGTGGTAATCAGCAGCGCCACTGTCGGTGCCTCATTTACCTTTCTTGCCCTCGCAACCGGCTCTCTATGGGGTAAACCCATGTGGGGCACCTGGTGGGTCTGGGATGCGCGTCTAACCTCTGAATTGCTACTGCTCTTTCTCTACCTGGGCATCATTGCGCTGCACAGTGCAATTGAAGACAAGCGGGTTGCTGCCAGAGCTGTTTCGATCCTTGCTCTGGTGGGCGTGGTCAATATTCCTGTGATTCACTATTCGGTTGAATGGTGGAACACTTTGCATCAGACGGCTTCGGTCACAAAATTCAGTAAACCCTCTATGGATATCCGTATGCTAATCCCCCTGCTGACCATGGCTATCTCGTTTAAACTTTACTATGGCGCTGTGGTCTTAATGCGCGCGCGCGCTGAAATCGTTGAGCGTGAAAGAAACAGCCGCTGGGTGCAAGAAATGGTTGAACAGGAGGCGAAATGAGTGAATTTTTCGCAATGGGTGGCTACGCAGTCTATGTTTGGCCCTCCTTCATCCTGGCATTCATCGTTCTGATTGCCAATGTTGTTGCGCCATTACTTCAACGAAAACGCGCCTTAACTGATATCGCCCGAAAAATTCGTCGGGCCAGGAAAGTAGAGAAATGAATCCCATACGCAAAAAACGACTCACACTGATCGGTTTGATGGTAGCTGGTATTGGTGTTGCCACCTGGTTGGCATTGAATGCATTTGATGAAAATCTGATGTTCTTTTTTTCACCCACTGAAATTGCCGAAGGCAAAGCTCCGGTTGCACACCCTTTTCGGGTTGGCGGGCTGGTTCAAAATGACAGCGTCAAACGTAAACCCGATGGTCTGACCACGGCCTTCTCGGTTACCGACAATGCTGAAACTGTGACCGTGGAATATACCGGCATTCTGCCTGACCTGTTCCGTGAAGGTCAGGGCATAGTTGCGATGGGCCAACTCAATCAGGATGGTATTTTCATTGCCAGTGAAGTGCTGGCTAAACATGATGAAAACTATATGCCTCCAGAAGTTGCAGAATCACTGAAGACTGCTCACGATGAAGGCGTCGGCAACACTCAACCTCAGGCCAGTATTCAATGATCCCTGAATTAGGACATTTCACCCTGATACTCTCCCTCTGCCTGGCGGTTACTATGGCAGTGGTTCCATTGATAGGCTCCTACACCCATAACGCCTCATGGATGGCCGCTTCCCGCAGCCTGGCATGGGGGCAGTTTGTGTTTCTGACTATCTCCCTATTGATTCTGACAAATGCCTTTCTGAGCAACGATTTTTCAGTAATCTATGTTGCTCAACATGGCAACACCAAATTACCAGACATCTACAAGATATCTGCTGTTTGGGGTGCTCATGAGGGTTCACTACTGTTGTGGGCCTTCCTGCTTGCAAGCTGGAGTGTTGCGATTGCCAGTTTCAGTCGCAACCTGCCATTGGAGATGGTCTCCAGGGTTCTCTCAGTGATGGGTATGATCAGTATCGGATTTTTGCTGTTCATGCTGCTGACCTCGAATCCTTTCGATAGAACCTTTCCGGTACCTAACGAAGGTGGCGAACTGAACCCAATGCTTCAGGATCCTGGTCTGGCAATTCACCCACCGATGCTCTATATGGGTTATGTGGGCTTTTCGGTTGCCTTTGCTTTTGCTATCGCGGCACTTCTGGGTGGACGACTGGATGCCTCCTGGGCTCGCTGGTCGCGTCCCTGGACAACGGTTGCCTGGGTGTTTTTAACCTTGGGTATCGTGCTCGGAAGCTGGTGGGCCTACTATGAGCTGGGCTGGGGTGGCTGGTGGTTTTGGGATCCAGTGGAAAATGCTTCATTCATGCCCTGGCTGATTGGTACTGCATTGATCCACTCCCTGGCGGTAACTGAAAAGCGTGGCGCCTTTAAAAGCTGGACGGTATTGTTAGCAATATCAGCATTTTCACTCAGTCTACTGGGTACCTTCCTGGTTCGCTCCGGTGTTCTGACCTCAGTACACTCCTTTGCCTCTGATCCGGCACGGGGTGTCTTTATCCTGATATTCCTGCTGATTGTGATCGGTGGCTCGCTGCTGCTCTACACTTGGCGCGCACCTTATATAACCAGTGGTGGACGATTTGATCTGGTCTCCAGAGAGACCTTTCTACTCGGAAATAACCTGTTGCTCTCAGTGTTTGCCGCTCTAGTACTGCTCGGTACCCTGGCACCCCTGATTTACGACGCCTTGGAACTGGGCAAAATCTCTGTGGGCTTTCCCTGGTTCAACAAGATGTTCCTGCTTACAACACCTTTCCTGGCACTACTGATGGGGATAGGCTCTCTCTCCAGATGGAAACACGCTGAGCCCTCTCTACTGATCAAAGAGCTCAAGGTTGCCTTCGCTGTCAGTCTGGCCTTTGGTTTGATTAGCCTGCTACCCATGTTCTCCGGCGGTAACTGGTTGGTCGGTCTCGGTATGGGACTAGCCTTATGGGTAGCCACTGCTCATCTGGTCAATGTTAGAGATCGCCTTAAAAACAAACAAGGTTTCAGCGGATTCTGGCAGGACTTCAAAGGTGGTGGCCGTAGTTACTACGGTATGATCACTGCCCATGTTGGAGTTGCCGTATTCATTGTGGGTGTCACCATGGTCTCTAATTTCGGACAGGAGAACGACGTCCGTATGAGTCCAGGAGACGTCAGTGACATTGCCGGTTATGAGTTCACTTTTGAAGGGGTAAAACGAATCCCTGGACCGAACTATAATGCCCATCGTGGCAGCTTCAAGGTTTCCAAAAACGGTGAGCAGTTCACCACTCTGGAACCAGAAAAGCGCACTTACTTTGTGCAGACAAGACCAATGACAGAAGCCTCCATTGATTGGGGTTTCACCCGCGACCTCTATGTCTCACTAGGTGAACCACTGGGGGGTGGCGACTGGAGTTTACGTCTCTATTACAAACCCTATGTGCGATGGATATGGCTTGGAGGCGTATTGATGGGATTGGGTGGTTTACTGGCGATTACCGACCGACGTTACCGCACAGCTCGGGTACGTTCTGCTGAAATGGTGAACACCGCTGCCGCAGCGCCAGCTGCTACTGGGAGATGAATCTGAAATGAATCGATACTTGCGTTATTCCGTTCCGCTGCTCGTATTCGGGGTAATTGCGGTCTTCCTGTTCAAAGGGCTGGGTATGAATCCCAGGGAAATTCCATCCCCCTTGATTGGTAAATCCGTACCTGAATTCTCCCTTCCCAGTGTGGAAAGTGCGGAGACATTAATCAGTGACAAGAATCTGAAGGGTAAAGTCTACCTGTTGAATGTCTGGGCAACCTGGTGTGTCTCCTGTCGTGCTGAACACCAGACCCTGGTACGACTGGCACGCTCCGGCAAGGTGGATATCGTCGGACTCAACTGGAAAGACGAAAGAGATAAAGCCCAATCCTGGTTGCAACAACTTGGAGACCCCTATGTCATCAATATATTCGACAAAAAGGGCCGAACCGCCATCGACCTTGGTGTTTACGGTGCCCCGGAAACCTTTTTGGTGGATAGTAACGGCATAATTCACTACAAACATGCAGGGCCAGTGACCATGTCGCTGTTCAATGAAAAACTCCTGCCAATGATTAATGAATTGAACGGCCAAGGATCATAATCGTGCGTCTAGTTTATTTCAGTTTTTTATCCCTCTTTTGCCTGGCAACGCTGCAAGCCGCGACATTGGCGGAATATACTTTTGAAGATGCAGACCAAGATGAGGACTTTCGCGCCATCATTGAAGAGATGCGTTGCCTTGTCTGCCAAAATGAATCCTTGGCAGGGTCCAATGCGGAACTGGCAGTAGACCTAAGAAATGAAATCTACGACATGATGAAAAATGGACAGAGCAAGGATGAGATCATCGAGTTCATGGTCGCGCGTTATGGTGACTTTGTACTCTACAGTCCACCAGTCAAACCAAGCACCTATCCAATTTGGTTCGGTCCAATGATCGTATTCTTGATCGGTGGCGTGGTTCTGTTTCGCATTATCAGACGCAAAAACAGAAGCAGCGAAACTGAATTGAGTGAAGATGAACAACAGCGACTCGACAATCTGCTAACAGAGTCGACCGAGAAAAGAGACACTAATCAATGACCCTATTTTGGATTATTTCTGCCGGACTTACTGTTCTGGCAATGGCTTTTGTTGCTCTGCCGTTACTGAGAAAAGAGGTAACCAGTGACATCACCTCGGATGAACTGAATCTAGCCGTCTTCAAACAACAGCTGGCTGAATTGGATAGTGACCTGGAAGAGGGAAAGCTTGACCAGACACGTTATGAGGCTGCACGAAAAGATCTGCAAAAGGCGCTTCTGACTGATGTATCGCCCACTGCTGAAATCAAGCCAAACAAAACCTCAGGACAAGCTATGGCTGCCAGCGCAGTCTTGATTCCAATATCCGCTGTTCTTATATACAACTTTCTTGGCTCGCCAGAGATCATCCAGCACCTGTCTCAACAGCCTGCTAGCCAACCTGCACAACAGACAGCCCAGTCTCATAAAGATGGTATGGAAAACCTCCCACCTATGGAGGAACTTGTCCGAAGACTGGCAGTCAAGCTGGAGGAGAATCCGGATAATCATGAAGGCTGGATAATGCTTGGACGCAGTTATATGTCTCTCAATGACCACTCCGCCGCGATTAACGCCTACCAGCGGGCAATGGAGATGAATGATCAGGATGTGAGTCTACTGCTGGCCTATTCTGAAGCCATTGCAGCCACCAACGGCAACGATTTCACCGGACGTGCTGCACCGATGATCCAAAAGGCATTTGATCTGGCACCAGAGAATCCCAATGTGCTTTGGTTGACCGGTATCCTTGCCTATCAGTCTTCTGATTTCAAATCATCGATAACTCGCTGGACTGCGCTTCGAGATCAACTGACGCCACAAAGTGCCGAGCTTGAATCAGTCAATAACGCCATTGATGATGCACGTTCCCAATTGGGTTTACCTGCTGAAGTCAGGGAACTACCGAGTATTGTCAAAACAAAAAAACCTGCAGTCAAACCACAATCTTCAGCCGCAGCCGATGCGATCAAAGTAGAAATATCCCTCTCTCCTGATCTCCTGAGTAAAGCAAAGCCAAACGACCTGGTATTCATCTATGCCAAAGCGATTAGCGGTCCCCCTATGCCTCTGGCTGCGGTACGAAAAAAAGTGAGTGACTTACCCATCTCTCTCAGTCTTGATGACAGCATGGCTATGATGCCTCAAATGAAACTTTCTGGGTTCAGTGAAGTTACGGTAGGTGCAAGAATATCGATGTCAGGCAGTCCAACGGCTCAGAGCGGTGACCTGGAAGGTGAGATAAAGCCGATCAAACCAGGACAAGCTGAGACTGTACAAGTCGTGATTAACTCTGTTCATCCCTGATAATTGCTCTCAGAGCATAATTATCCAGATTACCGACTCAATTTCACTATGGCGCAGCAGCTTGTCTGCTTGCGCCATACCCATTGTACGCGACTAATTAAAGATCAGTGGTTGAGACTCAACCTCTCAGCAGTAAGAAATTGAGTATTTAATCCAAGCCTGTCAACAATGTGTGCGGCTGCTTACCCTCACCCTCGAAGGGGGCTCATTCAGAGCAGCTCAATACCCTTTGGTAACCTTTTTTTGTCAAACCATGAGGTTTTATGCCAATCTACTGCTGAAACTCAACAACTGTGCTTTTTTGATTGATATACTGACAATAAATAAAATCATAACTCTTTTGCCGATGCCTTCCCCGGCTATTCGAAGCAAGTCGGCAAGTTCTGCTGATAGGAGTCAATATGGCCAACTACTCTACCCACGATATTCGCAATGTCGCTCTGACCGGTCATGCCGGCTCTGGTAAAACCAGCCTGATTGAGAACCTGTTGTACCGATCTGGTGCAATCAAAACTAAAGGCAGTATCGAAAATGGAGATACAGTCTGTGATAACGATGATCTGGAGAGAGAGCTTCAACACTCCCTAGATATCGCCATAACCCATCTAAACCATGAAAATAAACAGGTCAATATTATCGACACCCCCGGCTATGCCGATTTTCTGGGCAGGGGTATCAGCATACTGCCTGCTGTTGAGTCGGCTGTCATCGTTGTCAATGCGACTACTGGAATAGAACCGGTAACCATTCGAATGATGGAAGCCGCGAAACGCCGCGATCTATGCCGCTTCATCATTATCAATAAAATTGATTTGCCGGAGGTTGACCTGGCAGGCCTGCTGGAAAGCCTTCAGGAGACCTTTGGTAAAGAGTGTCTGCCTATCAATCTACCTGCTGAAGGTGGTCAAAAAGTCATTGATTGCTATTTTCAGCCCGGTGGCGATACTACCGATTTCTCATCTGTCAGTCAGGCACATGACAACCTGGTCGACCAGGTTGTGGAAGTGGATGAAGCTTTGATGGAGATCTACCTTGAGCAGGGACAGGCAATTGAACCTGAGCAACTGCATGATCCCTTTGAAAAGGCGCTCCGGGAAGGACACCTGATCCCTGTCTGTTTCACTTCTGTAGAAAACGGAGCTGGCATTGATGAGCTGTTGAACCTGTTTTCTAAACTCATGCCTGATCCCACTGAAGGTAACCCTCCCCCATTCATGAAAGGTGAAGGGGCTGATATGAAGCCCGTTGATGTCTCCCCCGACGAGAGCAAGCATGTCATAGGTCACGCATTCAAGGTAATCAACGACCCTTACCGTGGAAAACTAGGTATCTTTAGGGTTCATCAGGGTAAACTCGAGGTCAATTCTCAACTCTTTATTGGTGATGCTCGCAAACCTTTTAAGGTCAACCATCTCTACCGCCTGCATGGGAAAGAGCAGGAAGAGATGAAACAGGCTGTTCCGGGTGATATTTGTGCCGTTGCCCGTGTGGAAGATATTCACTTCGATGCCGTGTTACACGATTCACACGATGAAGATCATCACCATCTTCGATCTATAGAGTGCCCGATACCTTTGTTTGGGCTAGCGATCAATACTGCCAAGCGAGGAGATGAACAAAAATTAAGCGATGCGTTACATAAGCTGGAAGATGAAGATCCTTGTTTCCATGTAGAGCACAACGTCAGTCTGAATGAAACCGTTATGCGAGGGCTTGGAGAATTACATCTCGATGTACTGCTGCAACAGATCAAAAATAAATATAATGTAGAAGTGGAGACTCATCCACCCAGCATCTCCTATCGGGAGACAATTACGCGCAAAGCTGAGGGCCACTACCGGCATAAAAAACAGACCGGGGGTGCTGGACAGTTCGGTGAAGTCTTTTTACGTATCGAACCACTGGAGCGCGGCGCTGGTTTTGAATATGTCAATAAAGTGGTTGGCGGTGCTATTCCAGGACAGTTTATTCCAGCAGTTGAAAAAGGTGTTAGAAGCGCCTTGGATGAGGGCGCTATTGGTGGCTTCACCATGGAGGATGTCCGGGTTACCGTTTACGATGGAAAGTTTCATGCTGTGGACTCAAAAGAGATTGCGTTTGTCACTGCGGGTAAAAAGGCATTTCTTGAAGCTGTAGAAAATGCCGGGCCCGTGATCCTTGAACCTATCGTAAACATCTCAATCACCACTTCAGATCATTTTATGGGAGACCTGACTGGAGACCTGGCAGGACGACGTGGACAGATCAGTGGTACAGAGACAGGACGAAACAATACATTGATTATCCAAGGCCAAGCGCCATTGGCAGAACTGGAAGGGTATGCGACCCACCTCAAAGCACTCACCGGAGGTGAAGGCACTTACACCATTGAGTTCAGCCACTATGAAGCAGTACCACCAAATATCCAAAAGCAATTGAAGAGTAATACGCTGTCATAGAGAACCTGCGATACTAAGCGCTGTACAACACCCTCTCTCTAAGAGGGTGTTGTAAAAAAAAGCCACCTATAACATCCACCCTATTCAACTGCGTGACATCTTGACCAGTTACTCGCCTTGAGAACGGCCACAATTCTGATAATTACAGACAGTGTTGATTTAAGGCACAGACTCAACTGGCAGTTCTGATTTCAGAACCTCATCCCACGTAGCAATAAAGACCTTGCCTGAGAGGGAGTATGAAAATTTCCCACAAACTCTGGCACTTCAGGTTTTCTACTTTGAGCACTTGAATATTCCCTACTTGACCTGCAATAAACATCAGATTATCCGAGAGATGGATATCTGCAGTAGCTCCCTGTACATCATTCGAAAGAATCTCAGAGGGACGGGAGGGATCAATGATGTCCAATACAGATGTCAAGCCACCAGCCTGAGATAAATAGCCATACTGACCAGAGAGAATGATCTCTAATGGGAAATTATCAGTTGGCATAACCAACGAACCCAGTTCACTTAGTTCATTTGTCGAAGAGATACGATAGGTATCCAGATCGTTTTCTGAACCTAAAACGAAAACAACATCATCCTTAATCGCGATATCTTGTGGCTGATAACTGATAGCATACTGACTCAATAGCACTGGATCAGCAGAGAGTTCCACATTCAGAACATTCAGCTAGTGGTGGCACGATGGCATCAAATAGTTTAACCGCATGCTGTGCTGTAGAGAGATTCTGGTGGATATCCTGGACAAGCAATTCAAGCTGCTCAAGGCTGGATTTAGTTGATTCACGATCAAGTCGCGGATGCCAAACAGAAAGATCCAGATGATCAATAGAGCCATCATTGTTTAGATCCTGTTTCAATAGATACTGAGTACTATTATCAAGCGTTTTTGCTATATTTTCTTGACTAGATTTAGTAGCTAAAAGATAGCGCACATTTTGATAAGCTGCTTCAGTCAATACAGTTGCTTTTGCTTCACCAGATACCATCTGATCGCCTGTCAACAGTGCATGAAAGCGTCCAGTAAATTGTGCAGGCGTTTCATCCAACTGACCATCATCATCCGCATCAATATCGAAACCACCACTAACTAACAACAGGTAAAGACCTACGTTATCAATACACTCTTCAGGTATATGGATCTTACCTGCAAGGTCTAACTCATCAGAGTCGGTAGTTTGAATAGTGCATAAAACGCCAGCAGCCAGGTCCGTAGCATTGTAGATTTCGACATCCGCGTCAATTACTGGCCCTAGCAGAGCTTGGCTTGTATAGGTAGTATCAGATTCATTGTTGCTGGCAGAATCACTGCCGCAACTGGTTAAGAGAATGAGCAGAAGTGAAAAAAAGTGATTCCTTTATATACAATAACTTCCTGTTATGTGAGCATCCATGTAACTGCTTATGATAGGGTTTTTATAGCCTAGCAATCCGATATTCTTATACTTTGTGTAGTCTTATAACATGCTAAATAAAAGAGTTCACCTACAAAAAAATAGCGCTGTTATCCATGTAACTATGTAGCCCCTCTGATTCTAAGACCTACCATAATTTTTTGATTTGCATCGGTTGCAGAAGTGCTCAACTAAAAGATCTATTGATTCAGATATTAGCGATATACCACTTTATAGGTATATTGTATAATTAGTGTTAGGTAGATGATTTGGTTGTGTACAATAGCCCCTCTAAACTAGAGAAATTATTTTATAATAACAACGATTAATATTTTAAAAAGATATCATCAATAACCGCATATTTTATTACCTTTTAAGACATTTCGTACCTCTTTTAGTATTCGCTAAATTTCTATTTTAAACTACTCCAATCGCTCTTGATTTAGATCAAGGCACACCCCAATGCAAACCGTTCTTATAGCTTTGCGTAAGCAATAAAAAGAACAGGGTTTTACAGACTGAAAAGTAAAGCCATGCAGTCCCCATATCAATAAAAAATCAGTGGGGTTGGGGTTGTGAGTCGTAACCTTCCTTTCTTCAAATTTGGCTTGCCAATGTCTCAGGGGAATCTTTCAATAGTTATATATCGTGTTCGCTAACGTAATTAGAATAATCGACACTGATCCCTGTTGAAGGAGATCCCTCTTTATATAACTCATTTTAGGAGGGAGCTATGAAACGCTTCGGTAACCGTCCGTTCACAGCAATACTGGGTAGTGTTGCAGCGGGACTGGCTCTATTGCTGCAAGTCTCAGCTGCTGATGCCGCAAGACCATCAGGCTCAATAGGAAAAGATTGGGGGAATCCAAAAGGTCAGGAGTGTATTGAATGTCACTGGCAGGAAGACCCCGGATTGACCATGGAGTGGAACAATAGCCAACATGGCCAAAGTGGCGTCAACTGCCTCGACTGTCATGAAGCAAAACCCGACGATATTGATGGCTTTGAGCATGAAGGGCAACGTATCTCCATCATCGTCACCCCAAAAGACTGCTCAAAATGCCACTCTGTGGAGTTTGAGGAGATGGATGGTTCTCACCACTCCAAGGGTGGTCAAATCCTAGCTTCTCTCGATAACCTGCTTGGTGAAGTTGTAGGTGGCCCAGCTGCGGTTAACGCTGGTTGTCGTCAATGCCATGGTTCAAAAATTGAGATTGGTGAAGATGGTAAGCCAATACCGACAACCTGGCCAAACACAGGCATAGGCCGGATTAATCCTGATGGTTCATCGGGCTCTTGTACCGCCTGCCATGGTCGTCACCGTTTCTCCAAAGCCCAGGCCCGTACACCGGATACCTGCGGTAAATGTCATGTTGGTCCAGACCATCCACAGATCGAGGTCTACAACGAATCCAAACACGGCATCATCTATCGCGCGAAAGTCGACGAGATGAATTTGGAATCGGACAAATGGGTGGCTGGTATTGACTACTCTGCCGCACCTACTTGTGCCACTTGTCATATGAGTGCTGGCGGTAAAGAGGGCAAGACCCACAACGTTGGTGACCGCATATCCTGGACACTACGCCCACCCATCTCCCAGAAGATCAATCTGATACGCCTGGAAGATGGCAATGAGTTTGATGTCAAAGAGGGTAATGATCTTCCAAAGGTTGGAGACAAGGCCAAGGGCTCTACCGTAATTGAGGTACTGACCTGGAAGGAGCGTCGCAAAAAGATGCAGGAGGTCTGTAAAGCCTGTCATAGTGATAGTGTCATCACTGGGCACTACAACCAATTCGATAATGTGGTTGAACTCTACAATGAGAAATTCGCCAGGCCTATCGCATCGGTGATGGGTGAACTGAAGAAGAACGGCTATATCACCAAAAGCCCGTTCGATGACAAGATCGAATGGACCTGGTGGGAAATCTGGCATCATGAAGGACGTCGCGCCCGTCACGGCGCTTCAATGAACGGACCGGATTATACCTGGTGGCATGGTATCTATGATGTAGCCAAGCATACCTACTTCAAGTGGATTCCTGAGTTGAAAGAGGTGGTTCACAAGAAGGATGGTAATGAGAAGTTTGCCGATGCAATGCTCGATAAGTACTTCAGACCGATCGCAGGTCATACCTGGTACTTTGAAGGTATGAGCAAGGAAGCGATCGACAAGGTACGTAAAGGTTTTGAAGAGCGCTATGGTAAGGGTGCTCTGAAATAACCAGCCCTCCCTGCCCCTTCAGGTTTCAGCCTGAAGGGGCTTTTAGCTTTTGTGATGTATGAATATTGATCAATCTCATGAGGTATTAAATGCTGCGATACTCCAAATACCTGTCTCTTGCTCTGCTCGGCTGTAGCCTTTGCCTATCCGTTTCAGCAAATAGTCAATCCGATTCTTTAGTCAACCAGGCATTGGTACAAGCTGAAGCCGGTGATTTAAAAAAAGCTCAGTCTCTGTTAGAAGAAGCTGTAAATACAGAACCCTCCTCTTTGGCTTATACACGACTTGGTGGCGTACACCTGCTTCAGCAGGCCTACTCATCAGGGATAGAATATTTTCAACAGGCGATCATGCTTGATCAATCCAATTCGGAAGCCTTTATCGGATTGGCTGTAGCCTATTTGCACATGGGTAGATATCAACTGGCCAGAGAAGCTCTAAAGCAAGCTCAACAAATAGATCCCACCAAAAAACAAGAAATAGATAAAGTTGTTACATGGTTGAATCAGCGTTCCTCCCAACAATCCGTACACTGATTCAGATAACATCAGAGGAGATTTTCATGACTATAAGAAAAACACGGCTATTGGCAATGAGTGCCGCGCTGATACTCTCAGGCACTCTCTATGCCGAAGGTGTGCGCACTCCGAGCATGCTTGCCAACACCTGTGCCGGTTGCCATGGCACCTTGGGTGCAAGTGCCGGTGACCTTATGCCTATAATCGGCGGTATGGAAAAAGAGTTTTTACAAACCATTCTTCTGGAATATAAAACTGGAGAACGTGACTCAACAATCATGGGAAGGATTGCAAAAGGCTACAGCGACGCAGAACTGAAAGCAATCGCCTCATTCATGGCAGATCAGGAGTGGGTCTCCAGCCCGGTGAAAACCAATTCCAAAATGGTTGCAATGGGTAAAAAGATTCATGACAAGCAGTGCAAAACCTGCCATGAAGACAACGGTCGTGTACAAGAGGATGATGCCCCTCGACTGGCCGGACAGTGGCCTGAATACACCATGCACTATCTGCAATGGTGCCATAGTAAGGGAAGACGTTGTCAGCCCAGAAAAATGGGCTCCCGTGTCATGAAACTCTCCGATGAAGAGTTAAACGCCATGGCTGAATTTTATGCCAGTGAAAAATAACTTTTGGGGAGAATCATAAATGGCTAAGTTCACTCGAAGAAAATTTGTAAAAGCAGCTGGCGCATGTACCGCACTAGGCGCATTGGCTTCAATCAATGCCTGTACAGCTGGTAGTCCGAAAAAAGCATCTTCTGGCAAAAAGGGCCGGGTTATCGTCATCGGCGGTGGCTATGGTGGCGCTATTGCAGCGAAATACATCAAAATCGCAGATGCTGAAATTGATGTTATGCTGATCGAAAAAGAGAAAAAGTATGTCTCCTGTCCACTGAGTAATGAAGTATTGGGTGGAGACAGAGCCATGGACAGTATTACCTTTGGTTATGGCAAACTCAGCGATAATCGGGGTATCAATGTCGTTAACGATGAAGTGGTGGCAATTGATCCCGATAAGCACACGGTCAAATGCAAAAGCGGCAAGCAGTACGCCTATGACAAGATGGTGGTTTCTCCTGGCGTCGACTTCCGCTATGAAAAAATTGACGGATACAATGCCCAGGTAGCGGAAGATATTCCACATGCATGGAAAGCAGGACCACAAACTGTCACCTTAAGAAAACAACTTGAGGCAATGAAAGACGGTGGTGTTTGTTATATCGCTGCACCACCCAATCCGTTTCGCTGTCCCCCTGGACCCTACGAAAGGGCGGCGCAAATCGCCCACTACTTTAAACAGCATAAGCCCAAATCCAAGGTAATTATCCTGGATGCCAAGGATAAGTTCTCCAAACAAGGCCTTTTCATGCAGGGCTATAAAAAGTTCTACGGCGATACGGTGGAGTGGGTATCCGGTGCCGGTGGTGGCATTATCGAGGGGATCGATCCAAAGACACGTACCTTGATCGGTGAGGTGGATGAGTATAAAGGCGATGTTGTGAATGTCATACCGGCGCAGAAAGCAGGTAAGATCGCACAAATCGCTGGATTGGCGGACGATTCGGGATGGTGCCCTGTAAATCAAAAAACCTTCGAATCAAAGCTTCACAAGGATATTTATGTCATCGGTGATGCCTGTATTGCCGGCAAGATGCCTAAATCAGGTTATGCAGCCAATTCTCAAGGAAAGGTTTGTGCTGCTGCCATCGTGGCGACATTGAATGGCAAGGAACCGGGTGAACCCTCCTACGTCAATACCTGCTACAGCATCATCTCGCCGGAATGGGGCATTTCGGTTGCAGCGGTGTATCAGCTTGTGGATGGGAAGATCGTTGGTGTAAAAGGCGCCGGGGGACTCTCCCCAATGAATGCCAATAAAGCAACCCGGGCTATTGAAGCCAAGTTTGCCCGCAGTTGGTTTAAGAACGTCACAGCTGACATGTTTACCTGATAAACATCTAGTGGGCCATGCGGCAAATAAGGTAATGATCAGAGCTCGGCTGATCGTTACCTTATTTGCCGCATAGCCCACTAGGCAACGCCTGATCCATTCTCGAATTGGTCGGGGATTGCCTAAGGGTCTGTCAGATATCACCTTTAAGATATTTCTGCCGAAGTGATTCGGGAAACTTTTCAATTGCATATCTCAACATTGTCCTGGGCATTACCTTGTAGTATTTATTGAGAAACTGCTGTTCTTCCTTGCGATTCCGATTGCCAACTTCCCTCAACATCCAGCCAACCGCTTTGTGTATCAAATCCTGTTTATCATTTAGTAACTCTTTCGATAGTGCCAGGGTATCGTGGAATTGATTGTCTTTTATGAAACAGTAAGTGGCAATGATGGCCATCCTTCTCTCCCACAAAGAGTCGGACGCAACCAACTCGTAGAGTGGTGTCCGGTCCCGTTCCATCAAATAAGCCCCGATAATCTGATAGGCTGAGCTGTCTACCAAATCCCAGTTATTTATATATCTGGTGTTGTTCAGATAGAGTTTGTAAACACGGTCACGTTGAGCTGCATCTCCACGCTCAAATTTTCTTACCAGAATAAGCAAGGCGCACAAACGCTCTTCATGGTAAACAGACTTCAGTGATCGTACTACTTCAGTGAGTGATATCGATTGAAATGTCTTAACCTGCTGCCTGAGGAGAGGAACCCGGATTCCCAGGAACTGATCACCAGCACCATACTCACCCTTGCCGGTTTTGAAAAAACGTTGGGAATGAGCAGCAATCTCAGGACTGGCCAGGCTTACCAGTTTCTGCCTAAGTTGCTCTGCTTTCATTAAGGTTGCTTTGGAACTTTAATCGACGATTGGAGACTTTCTTCAATACCCAGCGCCCCATCCAAAATATTTCCAGTTAAATCGACGCCCTCAAATACTGCCTCACGTAGATTGGCCTTACGTAAATTACATCTATGAAGTCTGGCTCCTGTAAAATCTGCGGCATAGAGATTAGTTGATGCAAAATCGGTGAATGATAACTCTGCCTGACGAAAGCTGGCCCCTTTGAGATTTGAACCATTCATATTGGCCCTTGTGATACTGGCATTTGAGAAGTCTGTATCGATCAAATTGCCATTCACAACAACCGCATTCAGTTGAGCACCCTGGAGCTGAGCCCCTTTGAGATTGACACCTAACATCTGTGCCCTATTCAATTTAGCCCCACGCAGGTCAGCGTCAGTCAATCGAGTTTTTTTCAACTCAGTTTCGGATAACAGGGACGACACCAGACGACTGTTCGACATGTCCGCCTTGAGAAGCCTGGCCTGAGTAAAATCGATATGGCTCAAATCCAGGCCGGAAAGATTGCTATTGCGTAGATTGGCCTGTCTGAAACTGACTTGTTTGATCGAGCTGACCTGACTTAGGTCAACGCCTCGTAAATCAGCACCATCCAGGATCGAGTTAGAAAAATTTGTAGCCGTGAGCCTACTTTTGGAGAAGAGTGCCGATTTCAAGTTTGCACCACTCAGATTGGCGCCCGAGAGGTCAGCACCACTAAAATTGGCCTCTTCCAGCTGGCTCTCCTGAAGATTGGCACCGCTTAAATCTGCCCGGCTGAAACGACCTCGTTTGATCACTATACCCTGCAGATTAGCTCCAGAGAGATCTGATTTGGCGAAGCTCGCTCCATTTAAGCTTGCCCCACGGAAATCAACGTTGCTCAGGTCACTGCCATAAAAAATTGCATTATCCAGTTTGGCACCTCTCAGATCACTGCCTGACAGAGACTTCATCCTCAGGTCAGCACCGGATAGGTCGCATTCACGGCATTCACCTTGCGCAAGCAGTCTTTCCATAGGCTTTTCAGAAGCACTCAGAGAGCCGAATGATCCGATGATAAGAGAAATCGATATATAGTGAAGTATACGCACTGACATTCGTCCTGAAGAGCAATAAAAATGATTAGGAACAGTTTACTGTTATCAGCCTAGTGTAGGCCTGTTTATACTCTTTGCACCCATTCGGTGCAGATTTAAAAAGCCTAACATAACCGAGGCTTGATTAAGCTTTTTATTAACATTGAAATAGCAACTTATTTGTAAATAGTTTTCACTATTTTTTTGCCGCCTGACCTATTGCAGTAGTTGTGAGACAATTAGCCGCTTTTTATTTTCAGCTTGCCGTAGATGAACACACAAACTACAACCCATTCCCCTCTCACCCCTGAACTGCCACGAGCCACTGGGGAGCGCTACCAGTGGGGCGCCCTGCATGGCTGCAGTGCCTCACTGGCGATTGCCAATACAGCACAGCAGTATCAGGGTGTTATTATAGTCGTGACACCGGATATGCGGTCGGCAACTCGGCTCGAAACTGAGTTACGCTTCTTTCTCGGTGCAGGGGGTATTCCGGTCATCAACTTTCCAGACTGGGAAACCCTGCCCTATGATCTCTTCTCACCACTGCCCGAGCTGATATCACAACGACTGCTCACCTTGCAGCAACTGCCATCGATGAACCGGGGGCTGTTGGTGACACCAGTCTCAACATTAATGCAGCGCCTGGCACCGCAACGTTTTCTGGATGCCCATTGTCTGGTGATTAAAACCGGACAGCAGCTTAATATCGAGGAGACAAGACAACGCCTTGAGCATAGCGGCTATCAATGCGTCTCCCAGGTCTTTTCCCATGGTGAGTTTGCGGTTAGAGGTTCCCTGCTCGACATCTACCCAATGGGCAGCCAGACACCCTACCGGATAGACCTGTTCGATGATGAAATTGATACTATCCGCACCTTTGATCCAGAAACCCAACGCTCTTCGGAGAAGGTGGATAGCATTGAAATGCTCCCAGCCAGGGAGTTTCCGCTTGATGAATCGGGCATCCAGCAGTTCCGGCGCAACTACCGGGTACAGTTTGAGGGAGACTTGCAGAAAAGCCTGATCTACCAGGATGTTTCAGAAGCCAGGATACCCAGCGGATTGGAGTACTATCTGCCACTGTTTTTCGATCAGACCGCCACCCTATTCGATTACCTTCCGGAACAGCATCTACTGGTTCAATGGAATGATATCAGGGAACAGGCCGAGCTTTTCTTCAGTGAAGTTACCAGTCGTTACGAAGAGCGGCGACATGATATTGAGCGCCCTATCCTGCCACCGCAACATCTCTATCTACGGGAAGATGAACTGGTAGCTGAACTGAAAAGGGGACAACTGATTACAGTCAGCCATACTGAGCTTCCGGCACGAAGCAAGGGTTATGCAGAACTGATCAACTACCAGACTCAACTGCCACCTCCAGTAGCCTTTCAAGCCCGCAGTAAAACCCCCGCTATGGCTCTCAAGCAATTCCTTCAGAATCAGGGAAAGCGAACCCTGTTTGTTGCTGAGGGTGCAGGAAGGCGTGAAATGCTTCTCGGGACACTGCGGGACATTGGCATTCATGCCAAACCTGTCGAGGGGTGGCACGATTTCCTCGAAAATGATCTTGAGATCGGACTCTGTGTTGCCCCCCTCGAACAGGGCCTGTGGCTTGAGTCTGCCGGTATTGCGATCATTACCGAAACCCAACTGTACGGCGAACGGGTGCGTCAGGAACGCAGGCGTCGCAAGGTCAGCCAGGATCCTGATCAAATCGTACGAAACCTTACCGAGCTTCATGTGGGAGCACCGGTTGTTCATGAAGACCATGGTGTCGGTCGTTACCTGGGATTACAAACCTTGGATGTAGGCGGTCAAACCACGGAATTCCTTACCCTGGAATATGCTCGGGGTGACAAACTCTATGTCCCGGTCGCCTCCCTGCATTTGATCAGTCGGTATGCAGGTGCATCACCCGAGCATGCCCCACTACATCGATTGGGTGGAGATCAATGGGAGAAAACCAAGAAAAAAGCGGCCAAACAGATCAGGGACGTTGCCGCAGAACTGCTGGAGATTTATGCCCGACGAGCGGCCCGTCAGGGGGTTGCTTTCCCCGCTCCCGATGTGGAGTACCAGGATTTCGCCGCATCCTTCGAGTTTGAGGAGACACCGGATCAGCATCAGACCATTACTGCTGTGATAGAGGATATGACCTCCCCTCAGCCTATGGATCGGGTTGTCTGCGGCGATGTGGGTTTTGGTAAAACCGAAGTAGCGATGCGTGCAGCCTTTACCGCTACCCAAGGCAACAAGCAGGTTGCTGTATTGGTACCCACCACCCTGCTGGCACAACAGCACTATCAAAATTTTGCGGATCGTTTCGCCGACTGGCCTGTTAAAGTTGAGAGTCTCTCCCGATTCCGAACGGGCAAACAGCAGCAAGTGGTATTGGATGGACTGAAAAGCGGCAATGTCGATATTGTGATCGGCACTCATAAGCTCCTCTCTGAAGGCATAGAGTTCAAAAACCTGGGGCTTGTGATCGTTGACGAAGAACACCGTTTTGGTGTGCGTCATAAAGAGAAACTTAAAGCGCTTCGCAGTGAGGTTGACCTGCTTACGCTTACAGCGACTCCGATCCCCAGAACCCTGAATATGGCTATGTCCGGCATGCGTGATCTGTCGATTATCGCCACCCCTCCAGCTTTGCGACACCCGGTGAAGACCTTTGTCAGCCAGTGGAGCGACAGCCTGATCAGTGAAGCCTGCCAACGTGAGTTAAAGCGTGGTGGACAGATCTACTTCCTGCATAATGAGGTCAGCACCATTGAGAATATGGCGGAGCGCCTTGAAGAGTTATTGCCCGGTGTCCGTCTACAGGTTGCCCATGGGCAGATGCGAGAGCGCAAGCTGGAAGGCATCATGCGGGATTTCTATCATCAACGGTTTAACCTTCTGGTCTGCACAACAATCGTTGAGAGTGGTATCGATGTTCCCACCGCCAATACCATCATCATCAACCGGGCGGATAAACTGGGCCTGGCACAACTCCATCAAATACGCGGACGCGTTGGACGCTCACACCACCGGGCCTATGCATATCTGTTGACGCCACCAACAAAAAGCTTAACATCTGACGCAAAGAAAAGACTGGAAGCTATTGAATCACTTGAGGATCTTGGTGCCGGATTTACCCTGGCCACTCATGACCTTGAAATCCGTGGCGCGGGAGAATTACTCGGTGATGAACAGAGTGGGCAGATTCAGGAGATCGGTTTTGCCCTCTACACTGAGCTGCTTGAGCGCGCAGTGGAAGCACTAAAATCCGGACGTCAACCGGAACTGGACCGTCCACTGGATCACGGTACCGAAATCGAGTTGAGCATACCTGCACTGCTGCCTGAAGATTACCTGCCGGATGTACACAGTCGCCTTGTGCTCTATAAACGGATCGCCAGCGCCAAGGACAAAGCAGAGTTACGCGAACTGCAAGTCGAGATGATTGACCGCTTTGGATTGCTTCCTGATGCAGCTAAAAACCTATTCTCCATCACAGAGTTGAAGCTTCGTGCCCATCCCCTTGGAATCAGAAAGATCGAAGCCGGTCCAAAGGGTGCGAGACTGCTGTTCGATGAGAGTCCAAGGTTCGATCCAGCATCACTGATTAGACTGATTCAGCAAAAACCACAAGTCTATCGATTTGAAGGTAACGATAAATTGAGATATCACACGCCACTTGAGAATCCAGATAATCGTGTTGAAAAGATACACGACCTGCTCGACAGGCTGATAGAATAGTCTACCTCATCATAGATTCTCTACCATTCAGGGGCATGTCCCACAAACACAAGGTGCTATTTGTAACATGGTTCACGAGATGATCGATATCAAAGGAAGAATAATACTGCTTATACTTGGCTTGCTGCTCTTTCTTCCTATGAGCCTGCCGGCAGACTCCCATAGCGGAGAAACATCTGAACCCTGGTATCAGTTCGAGATCCTGGTATTTCGTCGCATTGCACCAGGTGCAGGTCGTACTGAATCCTGGGAACTTGACCCAGGCCTGCCTGACCAGGAAGGAAGTGTAGGACTTACTCGAGGCCCACTCACACAGGCAAACAAACCGATTGCCTATCGTGCCCTACCTGCACAGGAGAAGAGCTTGAGTGAGGCATGGAACATTATGCGAAGATCACGGGACTATAGACCTCTCTACCATATCGCCTGGCGTCAACCTGTTACTCATCCTGATCAGGCCACCCCCATTTACTTCAGTTTAAAACCAAAAAGCCAATCCGCGTTCGATGAACCCTTGCCAAGACTGGAAGGTAGCATCAAATTTGGTGTTAAACGCTATCTCCATCTGGAGACCGATATCCTATTGAGAGCTGAGAACAACGATTCAATTTCAGAGGATAGTTATGGACCTGATTTTCGCAGCTACCGTATGCAGGATAAGCGTCGCATGCGTAGCGGTAGGCTACACTATTTGGATCACCCCGTTCTCGGCGTTTTGGCCATAGCACAACGTTATGAAATGCCTGCCCCTGAGGTCATTGAAGAGCCAGTTACTGAAACACTACCTGCGCAGACACAAGAGACACAAGAGACACAGCAGTAATATCAGATGAGTGTAATTAATTCATTCTCGTCCCCAAACTCCTGCATTGGAACGAGCAAATGCAACTGATTGCGCCAAACTAATTTGGCCTTGCCGATGGTTCCTAACCCAGCACCTAAATAGGTAGGTTCAGGGCCGTCTTGGCGCCTCTAACAGTTTAAATGTAAAAGGACAGGCCGAAGGGAGAGTAGTGTTACTCAGGTTTTGTCACACTTCTGCGGATTTGTGATGCCATATTTTCTGATAACCTGTTTACAGCCTCATTGGCAGCCTCTATACCTGCTTCTATATCCCCACCGGAAAAGGGCTCTTGTAAGGTCACCTTTTGCATCTCCAAAATCTGATTACTTCGACGCTCGACCAGACTCCAGAGAGCCTGCAACACCACCTTATCCCCAGCCCTATCGAAGCGGCTAATGGAAAGATTCAGTTCAAATTGTGGATTCAGACTTTGTGGCCAAGGGTAAGCGATCACCTGCACTCTCTTCAATTGCTGTTGCAATCGTTCACTCACCACGCTCTGCAGGTTCTCTTGAAGGGATCCAGCCCATTGGTCAAACTCATAGAGTTCCAGCCGATGCCTGGAACGACGTTCAACGATTTGAGGACGATCGAGATAACCGGCCAATACCACTGGTGAAACACCTAATTGGACAACTCCGGGACGAGGTTTCAGATCAACCATCACAGCTGCTGTCTCACCGCCATCTAAACGATAAAAACGAGTAGGTTGCGAGGGACTGGCGCAGCCAGCCAGGCTAGCCAATATTACCGTCGTAGCAACCCAATTCTGGATAAACCAATGTTTCATGAGCTTACTGTTTCCCACGTAGCAACGCCTCAGGATGGCGCTCAAGATATTCGGACATGATGCGTATTGAGCGCGCCGCACTGCCTAGTTCACGTAAAGTCATAGTCAGCTGATTCATCAACTCTGAATCCTGATTAAGAACATGATCCGCTGACTTAGCAACATCACCAACCTGCTTAAAGGTCTCATCACCGCTGGCTAAGGTTGCATCCCATCGCGAAAAGGCCGATGACAAATTCTTATCTGTTGTTGCGATCAATGACTGAGTTTGTCTGGCAGCATCTGCCACATCTGAGATCATTGCCCTAGCCTCAGCCAGGGTCGCATTACTGTTATTCATCAGCTCAGGGGTCTCTTCAACAAGCAACTGACTCACTTTATCCAATCTTTCTGTTATCTGAATTAGAGAAGAGGTCAGATTTTTAAGCCCACCATGTGCCATCATCCCATCGATACTATCCAGTATTTCTGACAATCTTTGAGTTATCCGCTCAACTGGTATCTTATCAATTGCAGTCGCCAGCTTTTCCATGCTGGATTGAATTGTCGGTATTTCAGGATAGAGATCATCTTCATTGACAAGTCTGATTGGCGTATCCGGCATGAAATCCAATTCAATCTCCAATCTCCCGGTAACCAGACTTTGTAGATTGAGTCTGGCTCTGAGCCCCTGCTGGATCAGCTTATGCAGTTCCAACATGCCACTCTGGTCAGTCACTACCCCTTCCACTTCCACACGAGAATCTTCGATACCGATCACTACTGGAATTCTGAACTCCTGTGACTCCTGAAAATAGGTAATCGACATCGATTCGACCTGGCCTACCTTTACCCCACGGAAATTCACAGGTGAACCAACCTGTAATCCCTTCACATCGCCTTCAAAGTAGAGAATAAAAAGCGTGGGCTTTTTCGCCAGGGAGCCATTTGAGAGGAGAAACAGAGAACCCAGCCCCAACACCAGTGTCGCCAGGACGAAGCTACCAATAAGGGTTGGGCTAATCTTTGATTGCATGATTGTAGTCTACCTCTGAATCACCTCGGGTCAGAAAATCCCGAACCCTGGGGTCTTCGGTCTGAGCCAAAAGTTCTACCGGATTGCCTTGAGCGATCATGGTTTTACATTCCGGGTCAAGAAATACGGAATCACTGCCAATCGCAAAGATGCTCGCCAGCTCATGGGTCACAACAACAACGGTAGTCCCTAGTGACTCACTCAACTCGATGATCAGGTCATCGAGACGTCTTGCACTGACCGGATCCAGACCAGCTGAAGGCTCATCGAAAAACAGAAGTTCCGGATCCAGAGCCATAGCTCGAGCCAGTCCGGCACGCTTCTGCATACCGCCACTAATCTCTGATGGATAGTAGTCCTCGAAACCTTTTAATCCCACCAGGGAAAGTTTGAATGAAGACAACTCACTCACTTCCGGGGCTGAGAGTTCAGTGTAAGTGTGCAGTGGCAGAGCAATGTTCTCAGCTAGGGTCATGTGGGACCACAGGGCACCGGATTGGTATAGAACCCCCATTCTTCGCATTATCTGTTGGCGCTCCTGGATATCGAGATCCCAGAAGGATTGTGCTTGATAGTGTATTTTTCCCTGCGCAGGCTTTTTCAGTCCAATCAAATGACGCAACAGGGTACTTTTCCCACACCCACTGCCCCCCATAATGATGAACACATCACCGCGCTGGATAGTGAAGTTCAAATCCCGTTGGATGACAAAGTCACCATATGCCATGGTGAGACCCTGCACCTCGATCACAGGCTCATCAGCTCTCTCATGCTCTGAATGAAACACCATACCCATTAAAAACCTAACTGGTTAAAAAGAATGGTGGTAATAGCATCCCATATGACGATCAACAGGATGGCAGTAACCATAGCGGATGTAGTGGCTTTACCGACTGATGAGGAGTCTTTTCCACTTTGCAAACCTCGCAGGCATCCAGACATTGCGATAACGATTGCGAACAACACACTTTTTATCAGGCCAGCAGCGATATCTTCCCAAGCTATCGCATCTTTACTTTGTACCATATACTCCAGCAGTGAAAGATCCAGAACAAAGACCCCCACTAAAAGACCACCAAAAATACCGAGTATATCGGCCCATAGTGTCAGTAAAGGTAACATGATTACCAACGCCAGAATTCGGGGTAAAACCAGAAAATCGACTGCAGAGATACCAAAGGTTTTTAATGCATCAAGCTCGTCATTAACCTGCATACTGCCTAGCTGTGCGGCATATGCAGAGCCGGTGCGGCCCGCCATGATTATTGCGGTCATCATCGCCCCCATCTCGCGCACCGAACCCAGGGCAACCAAATTTGCTACATAGATCTCGGCACCAAACATCTGCAGTTGTATTGCACCGACAAAAGCCAGTACCGCCCCAACCAGAATAGCGATCAGACTGACGATAGGCAGAGCCTCCGGACCAGCTGCCTGAAGAAAGAGATAGAAATCTGTTGAACGGAAACTTGCCTTCCCCCTGAGCAATCGAAGAAAGGCAAGTAGCAGCTCCCCTGCAAAGGTTGTAAAGCTGACTGACTCGCGCCAAGCAGCCAAAACGTTATCACCCAGGCGATAAAGCAGGGAATAGCGTTGATCTGCTCTCCTGGCCCCTTTTCTTTCAGCAACAGCCTGCCCCAGATCCAACAACCGCTTTATCCCAATAGGTAAGTCGCCAGTCTGCAGCTGGCACTCATTATCAGTACAAAAGACATTCAATTGCTGTAACAGACATAACAGACGGCTATCCCACGACTTGAGATGATGTGTATCTAGCCGGATCTCTTTTAAATCTGCCTGGGACAGTAACTGATCCTGTAGATGCCCCCACCCGTAGATTTCGGATTGGATAGTCCAATCGCCCCGGAAGGCAAGTTCTGCAGTATCAGGAGCAGGAAAAGATATTTTCAGTGATTCATGGTGCACTGATCAACGTCCATACTCGACCGAATAACAAATAAAATACATCAATATCACATCCTGGGTTTGCTGAATAGCCCACAATGATCCATATTGTGGTATCAAAATGAGCAGTTCAGATATTTCTACATGAGTCGATCTAGATAGGGAGTCTCTGAACAAGTCAGGGCCTCACTGATTTCAGAGTTTGCCTAGGACTAATTTTATAAGAAAATGGTTGATGCCATGTCTACAGACCCCAAATTAAGCAAAAATCACGGCAAAGCTCTAATTGTCGAGGATGAAATCACCAATAGGCTGATTTTAAAAAAGCTGTTACAAAAACATGATTATGAGGTAATCGAAGCTGAAAACGGTATTGAAGCCGTGGAATGCTTTCAACAGCAACAACCTGATATCATCTTCATGGATGTAATGATGCCTGAAATGGATGGCTATGAGGCAACCATTCAAATCAAACAAAAAGCCGGTGACCACTTTGTGCCCATTATTTTTCTCACTGCCATGCAAGATGAGAAAGCTCTGGCTCGTTGTGTCGAGGTCGGAGGGGATGACTTTTTATCAAAACCTTATAGCTTTACAGTTCTTTCTGCAAAAGTGAAAGCAATGGATCGTATTCGTGTCCTTCAGCAGGACACACGCATGCTCTATAGTAGAATGCAGAGAGACGAAGAGATCGCTGAACAAGTCTTCAGTGGCGCAGTAGTCGCCGATAATGTTGCACTTGATCACATTTATAGTTTGCTAAAGCCTGCCAGCGTGTTCAGTGGCGACCTGCTGCTTACAGCGTTCGCGCCATCTCATGATCTTTATGTTTTATTAGGCGACTTCACCGGTCATGGACTGGCATCTGCCTTAGGTGCATTACCAACTTCTGAAGCCTTCCGTTCTATGACCGCAAAGGGTTTTGCACCACAACAGATACTTCAGGCCATAAATAACAAACTGTACAGTTTACTGCCAACCGGGATGTTTATGGCTACACAGTTTGTAAAGATTGATCATCAACTCGATCATATCACTATAATTAATTGTGGCATGCCCGACTGTTTTCTGATTGAAAAAGATACTCGTCGTGTCAAACAGAAAATCCTTTCCCAATCACTACCACTGGGGATTTCACCAAACATCGACATGAAGGGTGAATTCCATGTGCTACGCATTGATGAAGGTGACCGAATCATACTCGCAACCGATGGTGTGACAGAGGCCCGCAACGCCCAGGGTGAGCTGTTTGGTCAACTAAGATATTCCGAGTCTATCAAGAACAGCATCAAAAATAGTTACATTTTGGAAAAGTTGGAACTGGATTTAGAAAACTTTTGCAAAGATGCTGCTCAGGACGATGATATCAGCGTGGTTGAGGTACCATTGGTCAGGGAGATGTTCCCAAGCTGGAGAGCGGCATCAGATTACAGTTCAATTCAAAAGGGCTATCCAGATACCCTTTTAAAAGAGCATCCCGACTGTATTGAATTCGAGTTCACACTCTATGGCGCACAACTTCGTCAGGCAGATCCTATACCAATCCTGATCAACTCAATACAGGAAACCGCAGGACTCCACGATCACAGACGCCCTCTTTTCACGATTCTGACAGAACTCTATGTCAATGCACTTGATCATGGCGTACTTAATCTTGATTCAAGTCTTAAACAGGGCGAAAACGGCTTTACAGACTATTTTCAACTGAGAGAACAGCGGTTGAGTGATATATCTCAAGGTTGTGTCAGAATAAATTTGAGGATTCATAGCCAAGACAACAGCGGCTATATCATCATTACCATTGAAGACAGTGGCACAGGTTTCGATTTCAAAAACCATGTGACTGAAATTACCGATGACCAACTATATAGTGGGCGTGGCTTGAAGCTGGTTGAATCTCTGTGTAAGCAGCTACACTTTTTTGAACCGGGTAACAAAGCTGAAGCCATCTATACCTGGAAACAAAATGACTAATCCCTTTTTACGTTTATAAGACTGCTATCCACTAGAGCTATATATAAACATGCATGGTATTGAACTTTTGATTTAGTCGTTTCGTAATCTATAGTGACAATTATAGTAGTGATCTTTAGACTCGGATTGATATAGTGGGCCACGCGGGAAATCATGTAAGTATCAGCCACTACGAACCGATTCATAAATAGACCAGAGATTCCAGATAAGCCGACACAGAACAAATCATGGACAGTTCTTCATGCAAAGTGACCTAATTACTCCACTACAGCCTATTGATCTGATAGTCTCTCAGCATGGCTAAAACATTCATTATAGACAGTAACGATCAAACCCGTGCCCCCTTCCTGAGGGGTATACTGACTCGTTCCTTAACAGATTCAGGATTACCCTTTGAGACAGCCTATCAACTCTCATCAGAGATCAGGCAGCAAATCAGTGGAAAAGATGAACTTTCAAGCCACAACTTGCGTAAGTTGGTGCTAAAAAAACTCGAGCAGCTTGAACAGCATGAGGTTATTGAAAATTACGAAAGTATCGCACCCGCAACTACTGAGATCATGGTCACCGACCGGAAGGGGAACGCCCGTCCCTTTTCAATTATCGAACACAGACAAACACTGGAATCTACAGGCCTGAGTAATGATAAGGCTGCTTTAATCTCCCAAGCCCTGTATCTGGACTTATTGGAATCTTTCCAGGAGGGTGTTACCAGCAGCACCGTGGGCAGACTGACCTACGAGAAACTGAAACAACGCTATGGCAAGCAGGCAGCAAATAGCTATCTGGTTTGGGTTGATTATAAACACTCCAAGCGTCCACTGATCATTTTGATCGGAGGTGCCACGGGATGTGGTAAAAGTACCATTGCCACTGAAGTCGCTCATCGGCTCAATATCATTCGCACCCAATCGACCGACATGCTGCGTGAAGTAATGCGTATGATGATCCCACAGAGGCTGATACCTGAACTCCATACTTCCTCCTTCAATGCCTGGCGTAAGACGCTTGGACAGCATGAAAACGAGGAGAGCAGCGAAGAGATGATGATACATGGCTACCTGCATCAGTCCGAACTGGTTTCGGTTCCCTGCGAAGCAGTAGTGCAAAGGGCACTACGTGAGCGGGTCTCGTTGATCCTTGAAGGTGTCCATGTCACACCGATGCTATTCAATCAGTTTAGTGAAAATGAAGATGCGGTTATCGTGCCCATCATGCTGGCTGTATTAAAACAGAATCAGCTAAAACACAGGCTCAGAGACCGAGGTATTTCGGCCCCTGAGCGGAGTGAGATGAGTAACTATCTTTCGAATTTCGAATCAATCTGGATGTTACAAACCCATCTGCTCTCTGAAGCTGATAATCACTCGGTGTCGATCATCTCCAATGACGACAAAGATCTCGCTACAGATAATATCATGCGCTTGATAATTAGAGTGTTGGAGCAAAATTTTCATGCTAAAGTGAACGATGTGTTTGGTGTTGACGAGGAACAGTCGACAACAAAAGATTAATAACAATTCTGCAATGACATCACCCCCCTATTCTGCTGAGGTTATTTGATTTGATTGCGACCCGCAAAGGCCTGATGATTGTACTCGATGGCCTGGGAGACCGGGGTATCCCTTCATTTGGTGGAAAAACTCCCCTGGAGGTAGCGCAGACACCAAACATGGATAGTCTCGCCAGTGCTGGACAGTGTGGCTTGGTCGACCCCCTCTTTCCAGGTATGCCGGTAGGAACCCACACCGGTTTCTGTCCACTCTTCGGGCTATCGCAACAACAGACAGTTCAATTGGCCAGAGGTCCTGTCGAAGCGTCTGGTGTCGGATTCGATAAGAACGACCAGGCACTCTACTTCCGATGCAACTTCGCAACACTCGAGAAAGCTGGTGAGCAATTTCGTATCCTGGATCGACGTGCCGGGAGAATCAATGAGGGTACCGAAGCGCTTGCATCAACCTTAGGGCAACTAGACCTTGGTGAAGGCATCACTGCCACACTCCATCCCGCAACTCAACATAGGGCTGTTCTGCAACTGGAAGGAGAAGGGCTTTCTCATGATGTGAGTAATACTGATCCTGGAAATCAGTATCAGACCAAGGGATTACTCACCTGTCAGGCCAATACCCCTTCCGACCCAGGTGCAGAGAGGACTGCCCGTGCAGTTAATCGGCTGATTAATATCGTGTATGAAAAACTGGATCATCATCCAATCAATCAGAACCGCATAAAAAATGGTCAGACCCCGGCAAACGGCCTCATCTGTCGTAGTCCGGGCAAGCTTCCTAAAATAAAATCGCTGATAAAACACTTACAGCTACACGCAGCAATCGTTTCGGGTGAAAGGACTGTACTCGGGTTAGGTAAACTGCTCGGTTACAAATTATATGAGGATCGCCGTTTTACAGGCACTACCAATACCGATCTCCATGCCAAGGTAGCCACGGTTCTGAAAGCATTGGATAAACATGATCTTGTCTATCTTCACATCAAGGCAACTGACATCACCTCACATGACATGGATCCCAATGGCAAACGGGAGATGTTGTTAAAAATCGACGATGCAATCTCACCACTGATCAATGATGAACTGATTATCGGCATCTCAGCAGACCATAGCACCGACAGCAATACCGGTAGACACACCGGAGATCCGATTCCCAGTCTGATCTATAATCCCTTGGGCAGGATAGATGCTTGCAAGGAATTTAACGAAGCCGAGTGCGCGAGAGGCAGCCTAGGCAGAATCAACAGTTTCGGCTATCTTCTGACTTTTCTCGACCAAATGAACCGACTGGAAAATTTCAGGCCGAAAGAGAGTTTATACATTTTCTAACTATCTCCAGCCATTTTTCGTAAGATGTT
Source organism: Candidatus Thiodiazotropha sp. DIVDIV (assembly GCA_040506275.1). Taxonomy (GTDB): domain Bacteria; phylum Pseudomonadota; class Gammaproteobacteria; order Chromatiales; family Chromatiaceae; genus Thiodiazotropha. The sequence goes on along the minus strand of JBEVXD010000002.1, from coordinate 262,435 downwards.
CCACTATTCCTGCATCAGGGCATATACTTACAGGATAGCTGATAGAGAATGGACCCAGAAGGTTATGGGTTCTTCAAATGATCAGATACTAAAGCCTATCCACCTACACACAAAGCTAACATGAACAATCCAGAGCCGATGACAACCCAGCAGGAAGTACCTAGTGATCAAGTGGTCAGTGAGCTAGAAGAATTCGATTTGGAAGATCCCAACCTCTATCTGAACCGGGAACTTACCTGGCTTGCTTTCAACAGCCGGGTTTTGTCTGAGGCTTCGAGAGAGAAAAACCCTATACTTGAGCGGGTAAAGTTCCTGGCCATTGTGAGTAATAACCTTGATGAGTTTTTTATGAAACGCATTGGTGGTTTGAAACAACAGGTGGCTGCAGGTATCAGTCAACCGAGTATTGATGGTCGAACACCAATACAACAGCTCGAGGCTTGCCACAAGGTAACCCGGGAGATGCAGCAGACTCAGCAGCATATCTATAACGAGCTACTCGAAGCGCTATCCAAATCCGAGATAACAATTGCTGATTATAAGGCACTGGACGCCAAGCAACAGGAGAGTCTGCGGGAACACTTCCAACAAAACATATTTCCGATGCTGACTCCGCTTGCTATGGATCCCAGCCATCCATTCCCCTTCATCTCAAACCTGACACTCAATCTTCTGGTGACATTGCGATTTCCAGGTGGACACGATCTCCACATGGCAAGGGTCAAGGTACCTGTAAGCAAAGATGTCTCGTCACGTTTGATCAAGGTTGGAGAAGGCTACACTTATGTGACACTGGATGACTTGATTGCCAACAACCTGGATATGCTCTTTCCCGGCATGGAAATTCAATCCTGTGATCTGTTCCGGGTAACTCGAAACGCTAATGTCGAGCTTGATCAGGAAGCAGCCAACGATCTACTTGAAACCATCGAAACTGAACTACGTGAACGTCATTTCGCTCCAATCGTACGTTTGGAAATATCGAGCAACATGAGCCCTGTACATCGTGGGATGTTGGCCGCTGAGCTCGGCCTGAATGAAGAGCAGGATGTTTATACCATTAAGTGTATGATGGGTCTGTGTGATCTATTCGAGCTGACCAAGCTGAATCTTCCAGATTTACATGATGTGCCCCATCACCCTGTGGACCACCCTCAATTGGCCCATGACAGACGTAATATTTTCCACATCCTCCGGGATCACCAGGGTTTATTGCTGCAACACCCCTATGAGTCATTCAGCACCACGGTCGAACGTTTTCTGCGTACTGCCGCTGAAGACCCCAAGGTACTGGCGATCAAAATGACCCTCTATCGCACATCCGCGGACGGCAATGTACTCGATTCACTGACCAAGGCAGCTCGCAACGGCAAGCAGGTTGCTGTACTGGTTGAGTTGAAGGCCCGTTTTGATGAAGCTGCAAATATACGCTGGGCCAGACGCCTCGAGCAGGCAGGCATCCATGTTACGTATGGTGTTTTAGGACTCAAGACACACAGCAAACTGACTATGGTTATTCGCAAAGACTATTCACAATTGCGCCGCTACTATCATATTGGTACAGGTAACTATCATGCCGGGACTGCACGTCTCTACACTGACTTGGGCTTACTGGGCTGCGATGAAGAGATTGGCATGGACCTTACAGAACAGTTCAATTACCTGACAGGCTACTCACCACCTCCCAGCTACCGTAAAATTCTCGCTGCACCCTATAATCTGAAACAGTCTCTGTTAAACAAAATAGAGCGTGAGATCAAGATTCACCAGGAATCTTCAACTGGTCACATTCAATTGAAGATGAATGCTTTGGAAGATCGTGAGATCGTTAAATCCCTCTACCAGGCAACTCAAGCTGGTGTAAAAGTTGAGTTGATCGTTCGCGATACCTGCCGTTTCCGCCCTGGTATCAAAGGGCTCAGTGAGAGTGGCAGCGTAGTCAGCATCGTAGGACGCTTTTTAGAGCACGCCAGAATCTCATACTTCCATAATGGGGGAGATGAAGAGTACTTCATTGGCTCAGCCGATCTCATGAAGCGTAACCTGATGCAGCGGGTAGAGGTGCTGGTACCTGTTGAAGCCCCAGCACTCCGTCAAGAATTGCGTTTGATACTTGATGTCCAACTGGGTGACAAACACAGCGCCTGGGATATGCAATCAGATGGTAGTTATGTTCGTCGGATTCCCGCTGAAGACGATAAATCTGTAAATTGCCAGGAAACCTTGATTGGTGTTGCTGAACGACGCCTGGAAGCTGCGAAGAAACACCGTGAAAAACGTATGCGTGAAAAGCTGATGACACATTTCAAACACCGTTTGAAGAATCATTCTCAAAACAGTGGCAATACCTAGCAGACAGTGTGGGTTTCGTCGATCTGAAGCAGGAGAAGTTAGCAGGAGAGTAGCGACATTACATCAAATCTTCTATTTATTAATGATGCAAGTAACCACTGCTACAGAAGATCAGGATTCAGTCTGAATATCCTCTTTCTGAGTCTCATTATCCTGGTTGTTCCTACATAGACTGACTTGATGGATGCGGCGGGTGGAAGCATCTTCAACCCGCACCATCAAACCATCCAGCTCGAACTTTTCGTCCTTGGCAGGAATCCGTTCAGTATGTTCCAGCAGCCATCGATTGATAGTATCGGTAGGTTTTCCGGGAATATCTATAGAGAAAAACTCTTCAACAATCCGTAATTCAGCAGTACCCTTGACCAGGATTTTATGCTCATTCAGAACCATGATATCGTCTGGTTTCTCATCACTTTCGTCATAGATCTCTCCCACCAGCTCTTCAAGCATATCCTCCAGTGAGATCACACCTACCATAGCCCCATGTTCATCTACCACGACAGCCAGATGCGTACTTTTATTTTTTAGTGTCCGGATCAATTCATCTATTGGCGTGATTGCTGATGTGAATAGGGGCTCCTGCCCCAGTGTCGAAAGCTCAACATCCAATTCACCCTTGGCGATGAGTCCGATAATGTCACGTAAGATGATTACATTGACAATCTCATCAGGATCATCGCTATAAACCGGTATGCGGGAGTAGCCTTCTTTCAAAATATCTGGAAGCGTGTCTCTCAGTGAGCGCCGTCCATCCAGACGAAACACCTGTCTTCTAGGTGTCATAACGTCTTCCGCCTTGAGATCGTTGAAGTTGAATATGCGCTCGATCATCTCACGCTCACCAGTATCGATGACGCCTTCCTCTTCACCGTGTTCAATGAGTGTTATAACTTCAGACTCAGTTATCAGAGGATCATCCATCGCTTTGGTGGAAGATTGCACCCAGTTGGTAAATTGCAGAAACAACCAAACCAATGGATAGATAATCCGCATGAATCCATAGATGATGGGAGCAATTGCCAGCGAGATCCGTTCAGAAAAACGTGTGGCCAGACTCTTAGGCGTAATCTCTCCAAAAATAAGAATTACAATCGTCAGCACACCAACGGCAATACCTGGGCCAGAGTCCCCAAAATAATCAGTTGCGATAACTGTCGCCATTGCTGAAGCGGCTATATTGACTACATTGTTGCCAATCAGAATAGTGATCAGCATGCGGCTAGGATCTTTCTTCAGAATGTAGAGGGCATTTGCACCACTTCTACCCTCCTTGTACAAAGACTCGGCACGAGCCATCGATAAGGATACCAAAGCTGTTTCTGAACCGGAAAAAACGCCCGACAGCACGAGCAGTACCACCAAAATAAGGTAACTTTCCACGAAGTTTCTTTAAAAAAACGCCAGAATCGGCCCAGTAGTGATTATCTCTGTTGAGGCGTGTAATCACAAGTCATCCCCGCACCTTTTTAAGGTCTGTCTGAGTAGACACTATATAAATAGAGGTCTTTTGGTAACAATTATCCAATATATTTCATATGTTTATTGCGACTTATTAAAGCTATATATTCATAACTGCCAACAGAATACTTTGCTCTTTTGTTGCCTCTGCTACACCTCTTCACCTGATCTAATAAAAAACCCAAGTAACAATAGATCAAATTAGCGGATAAGATTAAAAATACGCTTACATCCGATGACTAAAAAAATTAAAATGCCTCTATCCATCACCAGCCTGTTACTTACCTGAACATTGGAAGCAGTAACGATACCAACCTATTGTGTAACGATTTCATCTTTGCTGGTAGAGAGACACTATTCAGGAATAATGTAACTTTACGCTGTACAATTCCGGGAATGGATCTGTATAGATAAACGCTGATCACCTAGAATTCCATAGAACCTAATGCCTAAAATACTAATCGTCGAAGATGAGCCAGAAATCAGGGAGATGATCCGATTTGTTTTGGAGCCGAAGGGATTCGTTGTGAGTGAAACAGATAATGCTCAGGATGCACGTAAATTACTGGCACATAATAGCTACGACCTGATCCTGATGGATTGGATGCTACCTGGTCGATCAGGCCTGGATCTTACTCGAGAACTTAAACAGAAATCCCACTCTTCAACACCAATCATCCTGCTGACAGCAAAATCAGATGAATCTGACAAAATCAAAGGACTGGATGGCGGCGCAGATGATTACATTACTAAACCTTTTTCTACACGAGAGATGGTAGCGCGAATTAAGGCTGTGCTACGAAGATCTGGTACCTCAACCGATCAACAAGCCATCGAGTTCTATGGATTACATCTCCATCCAGCAAAACATATGGTCCTTATCAATGAAGTGCCTATTCACCTCTCTCCAGCAGAATATCGCCTGCTCTATTTTTTCATGACCCATCCTGATCGTGCTTACAGTCGACCACAAATACTTGACCATGTCTGGGGTAATGATGTGTATGTTGATGAGCGTACTGTGGATGTGCATATCCGTCGTCTGAGAAAACTGCTCACCCCATCCAGACACGATCTGTTTATCCAGACCGTACGTGGTGTTGGTTATCGATTCACACCCCAATCACTTAAGCAAGAGTCAGGAATAGAGTGAGGCGTTACTTCAATATTGAGCTGAGTCAGTTATCCGGCACTGTACTGATTTTTTTGCCTTTTGGATATTTATCTGATTCTCTAACCCTATCGATTGTACTGGGCATTGCAGCCTATCTCGGTAAGCATGGCTTCTACCTGATCAAATTAGTTCATCTGATAAATTATGGTAAACCGATCACGCCCCCCTACCCTGTCGATATATGGGGGTTGATCTACAAAGAGTTATCACGACATAGATTAAGAAGCCGCAAACGGAAACGTACGCTCAATCGCTTTGCTTCCCGCTTTAGAAAGGTCACAAATTCCATCCCAGATGGACTGATATTACTGAATAAATCGGGGAATATCGAATGGGCAAATCCAGCGGCCAATAATCTAGTTAATATCAGCTGGCCTCGCGATGAAAACATCTCTCTGGTTGACAGGATCAAACAACCGACCCTGGCAGAGTATTTAAAGAATCCTGATTACTCAAAACCATTGGAATTCCCATCTCCAGCAAATAAAGCAGTTATCGTCTCACTTCGTGTCAACCGGTTCGGTGGAAAAAAGGCACAACGTTTAGTGGTGGTACGCAACATTACCGATGTCTACACCTTGAATCAGACACGTAGGGACTTTGTCTCTAACGTATCACACGAATTACGAACCCCGCTTACCGTTATTACAGGCTTCTTGGAAAACCTGTCTGACAACGAGATGCTGCCAATCCAAGAACGACCATTCGCCTTGATGAACGAGCAGGCTGAAAGGATGAACAGTATCATTAACGACCTTCTTGCTCTATCCCGACTGGAAATGGGTGAAGCACCATCAGCTGAAAAGCCTATCGCTATACCGGAACTGCTGAATAGAATTGTCGATCATGCACGGATACTGGGCGATCAAAAAGGTGGATATGCAATCAGCTTACAGGTAGATGAAGATCTGTTTTTATTGGGTGAAGAGATTGAGTTGACCAGTGCATTCTCCAACCTGGTATTCAATGCGATAGTCCATACACCGCCTGGTACAAAGATTGATATCAGTTGGAAAAGAGATGGTAAACGTGCTCGTTTTGCAGTTACAGACAGTGGCCCAGGAATAGAACAAAGAGATATTCCCAGGTTGACAGAAAGATTCTATCGGGCGGATAAGGCTCGCTCACGTCAATCAGGCGGAACCGGGCTAGGTTTGGCAATCGTAAAGCATATTATTGGCAGACACGATGGAGAGTTGCAGATCGTCAGCCAACTTGAAGTTGGCAGTCAATTCATCTGCTCATTCCCGGAAGAGGCAACCCTCAAAAAGAGTGAAATGAAATTCTCAAAGCAGAGTTCTTCTAAAAGTATTGAGTCGACAAACTGAACAGATGCCGGTTAAATTGCAGCGCCACGTTGTAAACATGAAAAAAAACAATGCGTGCCACTAGCCCTATATGACCGCAGGCTGCAGCACTCACAACAAACACCTTCATGGCCCATATAAATAAAACTATATGACCTTATTTTTCATTGGACGAAGTAGGGATAAGTGGCCTTAGGCCGACTCTTCCTCGGCATTTTCCAATGAATAGGTATAGTTGATATTTACCCTGTCCCGCAACTCTTTGCCAGGCTTGAAATGCGGAACATACTTACCAGAAAGTGCAACAGTTTTTCCGGTTTTTGGATTGCGCCCCATTCTCGGTGGTCTGAAATGCAGAGAAAAACTGCCGAAACCACGAATCTCAATCCGTTCACCAGATGCAAGAGACTGACTCATGTGTTCAATCATGCATTTCACAGCCAACTCGACATCCCTATAGGCAAGATGGCTTTGCTCTTTGGCAATTATTTCTATCAGTTCGGATTTTGTCATTCTTGTAAGTTCTCCAATTCGCCGTTTATTAAGGGGTTGCACTTTAAATCGAGCAACCCCTTATTCCCGGTTTCGGAGTCTCTAAGTTGCAGACTCCAGGATCGGTCAGTCGTCCTGATTTTCCATCTGCTCCTTCAGCAGGTCACCCAATGTCGGAGCACTGGTTGCTGCATCACGAGCATATCCCTTGATTGCTGCGGCCTCTTCATCAGCATCCTTTGCCTTGATAGAGAGCGAAATGGTACGGTTTTTACGATCGACTCCGATGAACTTCGCTTCAATATCTTCGCCTTCCTTCATCATGGCACGGGCATCTTCAACCCGGTCCCTGGAAAGTTCTGAAGCTCGCAAGTATCCTTCAACGCCGTCAGCCAGATTGATAACTGCACCCTTCGCATCCACCTCAGCAACAGTACCTCTAACGAAACTGCCTTTTTCGTTGGCTGCCACGAACAGTGAGAATGGATCCTGAGCAAGTTGCTTGATACCCAAGGAGATACGCTCACGCTCCGGATCAACGGAAAGTACAACAGTTTCAACTTCATCGCCCTTCTTAAAGTTGCGAATAGCGTCCTCACCCTCGTCATCCCATGAGATGTCGGAGAGATGAATCAACCCATCGATGCCACCGTCAAGACCGATGAATATACCGAAGTCAGTGATAGATTTGATGCTGCCACTAACATGGTCGCCCTTCTTGTGTATTGCGGCAAACTCATCCCATGGGTTGGGCTTGCACTGTTTGATACCAAGAGAAACGCGGCGGCGCTCTTCATCAATATCCAGCACCATAACCTCAACTTCATCACCCAGAGAGACGATTTTCGAGGGGTGGACATTCTTGTTGGTCCAATCCATCTCAGAGACGTGAACCAGGCCTTCAACGCCCTCTTCGATCTCTACGAAACAACCGTAGTCAGCAATGTTTGTAACCTTACCGAACAGGCGGGTGCTTTCTGGATAACGTCGAGCCAGTGCAACCCAAGGATCATCACCCATCTGTTTAAGACCAAGAGAAACACGATTGCGATCGCGATCGAATTTCAAAATTTTGACACTGATCTCATCACCAATCTCGACAACTTCAGAAGGATGCTTCACGCGCTTCCAAGCCATGTCAGTGATGTGTAGTAATCCGTCGATTCCGCCAAGATCTACGAAAGCACCATAGTCGGTCAGATTCTTGACCACACCTGTGATCTCCTGGCCTTCCTGTAGGTTTTCAAGCAGCTTTTCGCGCTCTTCACTGTACTCTTGCTCTACCACAGCACGTCGGGAAACTACGACATTGTTGCGGCGGCGATCGAGTTTGATTACCTTGAATTCGAGGTCTTTGCCTTCGAGATAAGCAGTATCGCGTACGGGGCGTACATCAACCAGAGAGCCAGGCAAAAAGGCACGGATATCATTCAATTCAACAGTGAATCCGCCTTTGACCTTGCCATTGATGCGTCCAATGACAGTCTCTTCGGCTTCGTGGGCTTTCTCAAGCACTTTCCAAGCTTGGTCGCGCTTGGCTTTTTCACGGGAGAGTCTGGTGGCACCGAAGCCATCTTCAACAGCGTCTAGAGCGACTTCAACCTGGTCGCCAATCTCTACTTCAATCTCACCAGAGTGATTTAGAAACTGAGAACGGGGAATAACGCCTTCGGACTTAAGGCCGGCATTAACGATGACAGCTTCGGATGTGATATCCAGAACGGTACCAATAATGATGGCGCCACTGCGAAGCTGGGTACTGGAGAGACTCTCCTCAAATAATTCTGCAAAACTTTCGGTCATGGGATTGGGTTTCCTGCAACATGTCTGTTGCACAAGTGGAGCGAATTAACTAATTTGATCCACTAGATGTTAGAGTTAAAACAAAGCCGGGAACATCCCGGCCACCAATTCTTACTGATACACTCCTTTAATAAAGGGTGCTAAGTAGTCAGATCAGGCAGGGCATTATTGACCTGCCGCATGACCTCGAGATAGACCTGATCGGCTGTTAACTCGGTCGAGTCCATCTGCCAGGCCGCCGCTGCCGCCTTGAGCGGAGCTACAGCCCGTCCACTATCACGTTCGTCACGCTCTTTGATCTCTTCAGTAAGATCGGCGAGATTAACACTCAACCCCTTTTCTTTCAACTGTTTATAACGCCTTAACGCGCGCTCTTCCACACTTGCAGTAAGAAATATCTTCACTTCAGCATCAGGAAAAACCACTGTCCCCATATCACGTCCATCAGCCACCAATCCTGGAGATTTAGCGTAGTCTCTCTGCCAATCCAGCAAAGCCCGCCTCACCTCGGGAATAGCTGCCACTTTAGAGGCTGCATTCCCAGCTGTTTCAGTACGAATAGCGTCAGAAACATCCTCATTTTCAAGCCAAACCCTACCCTTTTTGAATGAAAGCTGAAGATTGCGGGCTATTTCGACAACTTTAGCTACATCTTCAATACTTATAGCAGCACGTTCAACCGCCAAACCCAGCACCCGATAGATTGCACCACTATCAAGCAGTCGCAAGCCCAGTGCATCTGCAACTCTCTGTGCAAGGGTACCCTTACCAGATCCAGAGGGACCATCGATGGTAATTACGGGGATGCTCTCCATTACTCAGCACTCTCGGTAATGCTCAAACCAGTTTGCGTTGCCAACGCTACAAACCCAGGAAAAGAGGTATTTACATTCACCACGTCAGAGATTTCAATTCTGCCCGTGGCACCCAATCCGGCCATGGCAAATGACATAGCAATTCGGTGATCTCCGTGGCTTTCAACACGACCACCCTTAATGCGGCCACCCTGGATGGTAATACCATCTTCTGTAGGTTGAGCTTGAATCCCCAGGGAAATCAGGCCATCGGCCATGACTTGGATGCGATCACTCTCTTTTACCCTCAACTCTTCCGCCCCACTCAGACGGGTTTCACCTTCTGCATAGGCGGCAGCAATAAAGATTGCCGGAAACTCATCAATCGCCAGCGGTACTAATGATTCCGGGATATCAATACCTTTCAAGCGACTCGAACGCACATGAATATCGGCAACAGGCTCACCGCCGATCTCCCGTTGATTCATCAGTTCGATATCTGCTCCCATCAGACGCAGAATCGAAATCACCCCATCCCGGGTTGGATTGATGCCGACATGCTCTAACATCACATCAGACCCCTCAGCGATGGATGCACCAACCATAAAGAAGGTTGCTGAAGAGATATCCGCAGGCACATCGATTTCACACCCCGTTAAGGACCCTCCACCTTGCAGGCAGATTTTTTCACCATCACGGTAGACTGAATAACCAAATCCCTGAAGCATACGCTCAGTATGATCCCGAGTCGGAGCTGGCTCAGTCACACATGTCTCGCCCTCCGAATAGAGACCTGCCAGAAGGACAGCGGATTTGACCTGGGCACTTGCCATGGGTAACTGGTAGTCAATCCCCTTAAGTTTCAGGTTTCCTGCAAGAGCTAATGGGGCGGTACCACCCTCTTGTGCATCGATTTTTGCACCCATCTGGGTCAGTGGATTTATCACCCGTCCCATCGGCCGCCCGGAAAGTGAACTGTCCCCGGTCAAGATCACTGACAGGCCGCTGCCCGCCAGCAGACCACTGAGCAGACGCATGGATGTACCTGAGTTTCCCAGCTCCAGAGGCTCTTGAGGCTCAGTAAGCCCATCCATTCCAACCCCTTCAATTGTCACTTGCCCCCCTTCGGGGCCTTCGATTGCAACCCCCATACTGCGAAAAGCATTCAGGGTTGCCAGGCTGTCTTCACCCTCCAGGAATCCATTGACCACGGTCCGTCCTTCTGCCAATGAACCCAGCATGATCGCCCTATGTGAAATAGATTTATCTCCAGGGACACGAAGGTTTCCTTTCAATTTACCTCCGGGTTCAACGAGATATTGTCGTTTGGTGCCTTGCAAAATGTTACTGCTCATATTCCTAGAATCCGCAATTGAATATGGGGGGTTTCAATTTTAGTAGGCGATGCTGAACTCACCTGATGATTGAGAAGAAAACAGACTATTTGATTCATCATATAATTACTTGTCAGTTAGATTTCAGAGGTCGACTTCAGCATCGAGGATAATCACTGAAAATATTTAATCAGTTATTTCGGGGGCTTTACCCCATCCACATATCGATCCCGTGCGCTCTTGGCTGATTCAAACAAAGTTAAAAGACCGCTGTCATCACCCTTTTCCAGCAATCCCGCCAAGTCATGCAACTCATTTGCAAACCTGGTCAACATATCAGTTAGTGCCGTCTGGTTAGCGATACAGATATCCCGCCACATCACCGGGTTACTCGATGCAATGCGGGTAAAATCCCGAAACCCTCCAGCTGCAAAGCGGAAAATTTCATCATTCTCTTCCATCCGCGAAAGACTATCCACAAGTGCATAGGCAAGCATATGGGGAAGATGGCTGGTAGCGGCCAACACCTCATCATGATGCTCAACACTCATCTTAGAAACATCAGCACCACAATCGCACCAAAGCTGTTCGACTCGGGTAACAGCTTCTGGTCGAGTCTCATGTAGAGGTGTCAAAATCACTCTGCGATTACGGTATAACTCAGGAAAAGCAGCCTCAACACCACTCCGCTCAGTACCAGCTATCGGATGACCCGGCACAAAAAAGTCTGGTACACCTTGGAACACTGCTCTAACATCTGCGACAACACTCCCTTTAACACTTCCAGCGTCGGTTACCACCACGCCGTCAGACAAGTGATTCCGCATTGCTTCAAGAGTAGACCGAATTGCACCGAGAGGGACGGCTAAGAGCACCATGTCAGAACCCTTAACAGCCTGTGCGACATCGTGGGTATAGTGATCAATAACACCCAGCTCTTGCGCTTTCTGTAAATTCTCACTGCCGCGTCCGCAACCGACGACCTCTTTCACCCGCCCCTCTTCCCGAAGCGCCATGGCAACAGAACCACCAATGAGCCCAACTCCAATTATCGTCAGCTTTTCAATCATTGTTTAAGCACCTCTTTCAATGCTGTGAGGAGTCGCTGATTCTCCTCCTCCAATCCGATGGAGATCCTTAAATGATTTGGCATGCCATAACCGCTTAATGGACGGGTGATACAGCCCAACCTCAACAAGGCCTGATCAATGTTTGAGGCATTCTGCTGTAGATCAAGCGCAATAAAGTTACCAACAGATGGAATATAGGAGAGTCCCAATGAACTGAAACCCTCGCACAGTTGCGTCATACCTGCATTATTCAAGGTAACACTCTGCTTAATGAACCCTTGGTCATCCAGTGCTGCCAGAGCTGCCACTTGTGCCATGCTGTTGACATTGAAAGGTTGACGTACACGGTTGAGCATGTCAGCGATCACTGGATGGGAGATGGCATAGCCGACTCTCAACGATGCCAAACCATAAGCCTTGGAAAAGGTTCTGGTTACAACCAGATTGGGAAATTCGTCAAGCCAAAGTGATGCATCAGGATAATCCGCCTCTTGAACATATTCGAGATAGGCCTCATCCATCACAACAATCGTGTTTTCTGGTACCTTTTTAAGGAAACTGTAGAGCACCGTCTCACTCAGCCAGGTTCCAGTAGGATTATTGGGATTGGCAATCCAAACCACTCGGGTATTTGCAGATATACGCTGCAACATTGCATCCAGGTCATGGCCATAGTTTTTGGCAGGCGCTGCAACCAGTTTTGCACCAGCTGCCTGGCTACTGATCGGATAGACTGCAAAGGCATACTCTGAAAATAGTGATTCACTACCTGGTGTCAGAAAAACTCTGGCAACCATATCCAGCACATCATTGGATCCGTTACCCAGGGTAATTGCAGATGGATCAAGCTGATGCTTTTGTGCCAATCGCTGGCGTAATTCAAACCCACTACCATCAGGATAGCGGGCCACTTCTGTCATCGCCTCATTGATGGCCTGGGTTACTTTGCTACTCACACCGAGAGGATTCTCATTCGATGCCAGCTTAATGGAGTGGCTGATATCCAGTTCACGCTCCAACTCCGCGATCGGTTTACCAGGCACATAGGGTGTTAATGCCCTGACACCGGGAGAAACATGTTCTAAAAACGGAAAGTCTGAGCTGGTCATTATTGGCCGTTATTCGAAGGTTATGGAATTAACGGCCTCAAAGAACCGCTTTGGGATATGAACCCAGCACCCTGAACTGGGTCGCTGCCTGCTCGATTTTTTTCAATGCCTGGGAAAGATTGGCATCATCTTTATGCCCCTCCACATCAATGAAAAACACATAGTCCCAGCGCCCACGCCTTGAGGGTCTTGATTCAATACGGGTCATACTGATGTCGTGTTCAGCAAATGGGCTCAGCATCTCATGCAGGCCACCTGCTGTGTTGTGGATAGAAAACAGGATTGTGGTTTTATCCCTGCCGCTGGCAGCAACATCCTGCTTGCCGATAACCAGAAAACGGGTTGTATTGCCTGGCTCATCCTCAATGTTTGTCGCCAACTGGTTTAAATGGTAGATCTCTCCAGCAGCTTCACCCGCTATAGCTGCAGCAGCAGGTTGCTGAGATGCCATTCCAGCAGCTTCGGCGTTACTGCTGACCGGAAACCGCTCAGCATTGGGCAGATGCCGATCCAGCCATCCTCTACACTGGGCCAGGGATTGTGCATGTGAGTAGACCTTATCGATCTGGTTGAGATTGCTCTCCATACTCAATAGCTGATGATTGATTCGAAGTGTAACCTCACCACAGATAAGCAGTGGTGAATTGAGAAAGCTGTCTAAGGTATGGCTGATCACCCCTTCGGTCGAATTCTCCACGGGCACTACCCCGAAATGGCAGGCTCCAGCTTCTACATCACGAAAGATATCACCAATAGAATTCAATGAGTGGGTTCTCACTGAATGACCAAACTGCTTAAGTGCAGCTGCCTGAGTATAGGTGCCATCAGGTCCGAGAAAAGCCACATTCAGAGGCTGCTCCAAGGCAAGGCAGGCAGACATAATCTCACGAAACAGCCTTGCAACCTCTTCACCATCAAGCGGGCCTTGATTGCGTTCTTTGACGGTTCTCAATACCTCGGCTTCTCGCTCCGGCCGATAAAAATCTGCCTGAGGATTAGCACTCAATTTAATTCGCGCTACTTCCTGAGCTGCTTTGGCACGCTCATTTATCAACTGCTGCAGCTGTGAATCGATATCATCAATCCGCTGGCGTATGCTTTTTAACTTGGCATCATCGTTCATGCAGTGATCCTAGTGGACAAAAGCCCTCTATCAAGCGCCTCCGGTTAAAGAACGAACAGATAATACACCCTCAATGGATGCTAATGTTTCAAGCAGTTTACTACTGGGTTGCTGATCAACATCAAGCAGCGTCACCGCGACACCATCCCGGGACTTATTCAGCATGTCGAGGATATTCAAGCCTTCATTTGCCAAATCTGTAGAGATCTGACCAACCATATTCGGTACGTTGTTGTTAACCACTGCTATCCGAAATCCACCATTTCGTGGCAGATTAATCGTGGGAAAGTTAACAGAGTTAATGATATTTCCGTTTTCCAGATAGTCCTTCACCTGCTCTGCCACCATGATGGCACAATTGTCCTCCGCTTCCTGCGTAGAGGCTCCAAGGTGAGGCAAAGTGATTACTCTCGGATGTGCTTTAAGCAGATTACTGGGAAAGTCACAGACATAGGCATAAAGCTGACCGCTATCCAGAGCCTCTACCGCAGCCTCGTCATCAATTATTCCATTCCTGGCGAAATTAAGCAGAACCGAACCAGGCTTCATTAATTTCAGCCGTTCTGAATTAATCATATTGGCTGTAGCGTCAGTGAGCGGAACATGAAACGTCACAAAGTCAGACTTTGAGAGCAGATCATCCACACTCAACGCCTGTTCAACTTCTGAAGCCAGTTTCCAGGCACTTTGTACTGTGATTGTCGGATCGTAACCAATTACATTCATTCCCAGTGCACGACAGGCATTGGCCACTTTAACGCCAATGGCACCCAGACCGATGACACCCATGGTTCGTCCAGGTAATTCAAAACCGACAAAATCCTTTTTACCTGACTCGACCTGCTTGGTAATTCCAGGGTCATCACCTTCAATCGAACTTGCAAAACGCCATGCCTGTCCCAGGTTTCTGGCTGCCAGCAGCGCACCGGCCAAAACCAACTCTTTTACTGCATTGGCGTTGGCACCCGGCGCATTGAACACCGGTATGCCCTTTTCGGTCATATCTGAAACAGGAATGTTGTTAACCCCGGCTCCCGCACGCCCAACTGCCTGCACAGTGTCGGATATCGCCATATCGTGCATTTTGTAAGAGCGCAGCAATATTGCATCGGGATGGGTAACCTCAGAGGCTACTTCATAACTCTCACGTGGCAGGCGATCCAATCCAGCTACGGAAATATTGTTCAGGGTCAAGATTTTATACATGCTATCTCTCAATTTTCTTATATACCGAAGAGCATTTTTCGATAAAGCGGTAAAGGTAGATCAGGTAGAAGTGACTACCTGAAATAGAGTGCAGGCGATCTATCCGTTTACCCGCTCGAATTCAGCCATGAAATCGATCAGGGTCTGCACCCCAGCTTCCGGCATAGCATTGTAGATACTGGCACGCATACCGCCAACCGAACGATGCCCTTTCAACGTCTTCAGCCCTTCTGCACTCGCCCCTTCCAGGAACTTGCTGTCCAGACCTGCATCCGCAAGCGTAAAGGGAACATTCATCCATGAACGGCTTTCTGGGTCCACCGGGTTGGCATAGAAATCTGAGCCATCGATTGCGCTATAGAGTGCCTCAGACTTCCGGCGATTAATTTCAGCCATCGCTTCCAGTCCGCCTTTATCCTGCAACCATTTAAAAACCAAGCCTGCCAGGTACCATCCATAGGTTGGTGGTGTGTTGTACATTGAACCATTGTCAATGTGCGTAGCATATTGAAACATCACTGGTGTGGAGTCAGCAGTTTCTCCGATCAGATCTTCACGGATTATCACCAGAGTCAATCCAGCAGGTCCGATATTTTTCTGTGCGCCTGCGTAGATGATACCGTACTGAGAGACATCGATCGGCCGGGACAGAATGGTAGATGAGAAATCGGCAATCAGAGGCACACCACCAGTATCAGGAACATAGGGAAACTCCACACCTTGTATGGTCTCGTTAGGTGTGTAGTGTACATATGCCGCGTTACCACTGAGCTGAAGTTCAGACTGGGTTGGCGTACCAGTGAACTTTGACGCTTCAGTGGTCGCTGCGATATTCACATCTGCAAACCGTTTCGCCTCAGCAATCGCCTTTTTAGACCAGGAACCGGTATTGATGTAATCAACCTTACGATTGGTAGCAGCCAGGTTCATCGGAATCATTGCAAACTGACTGGAAGCGCCACCTTGCAAAAACAGTACCTTGTAGTTATCAGGTATCTTCATCAAACTGCGCAGATCAGCTTCTGCCTGCTCAGCAATTGACATAAACTCCTTACCTCGGTGACTCATCTCCATCACCGACATACCAGCGCCATGCCAATCCAGCATCTCTTCTTTGGCCTGCTGTAAAACCTCTTCCGGCAACATTGCCGGACCGGCGCTGAAGTTAAAGACTCGTGACATCTTAGCCTCTCAATTTTGGTGGGTAAAAACGGCCAGGCCGATACTGTTCCGACCGTTACTAGTTATTAAAAAGATGTTTATTCTGAAGTGTCATCCGATTCAGAGGCATCACTCTCTGACTCATCACTTTCAGTCTCATCATCAAGACTCTCGACACGTTCGATTCCAATCAGCTTTTCCTCATTACTGAGTCTGATCATGATCACCCCTTGGGTGTTACGGCCCATTTGAGAAATCTCAGCGACCCTATTTCGTACCAGAGTACCGCCGTCGGTAATCATCATCACTTCATCCTCATCGGTCACCTGAACGGCGCCGACCACATCACCGTTACGGTCTGATGTTTGGATTGAGATAACACCCTGACCACCTCGGCCATGCAGAGGGTACTCTTCTATTGCAGTACGCTTGCCATATCCGTTCTCAGTAACCGTCAGCACATCCCCTTCGGAGGCAACGATCAATGAAACCAGTTTGTGTGATTCTTCGAGTCGGATACCACGCACACCACAAGCCGTTCGACCCATCGGGCGTACATTGGATTCAGAGAAACGCACCGCCTTCCCACTGCTGCTGAACAGCATGATGTCCTGCTCACCATCAGTGACTGAGACACCCACCAGCTTGTCACCATCACGCAATTCCAATGCGATAATGCCATTTGCTCTGGGTCTGGAAAAAGCTTCAAGAGATGTCTTCTTTACGGTACCCGATGTGGTGGCCATAAAGACATAACGATCCTCATCGTACTCACGTACAGGCAGGATAGCGTTTATCTGTTCATCACTGTCCAGCGGCAACAGATTGACAATAGGCTTACCACGAGCATTTCTTCCGGCCTGTGGCAGTTCGTAGACTTTGAGCCAATAGACCTTACCCATGTTTGAGAAACAGAGAATTGTATCGTGGGTACTGGCTACAAACAGTTTTTCAACAAAATCTTCATCCTTGGTAGCTGTGGCAATCTTACCTTTTCCACCACGGCGTTGAGCCTGATATGTGCTCACCGGTTGGGCTTTGGCATAACCGGCATGGGAGAGGGTGACTACCACATCTTCTTCAGTGATCAGATCTTCCAGGGTAAGATCCAGGCGGGTCTGAATAATCTCAGTGCGGCGCTCGTCACCATACTGTTCGAGTATCTCGAGCAACTCATCACGAATCACTTGCATCAACCGGTCAGGACTTCCGAGTATATCGAGCAGATCTGCAATTTTTTCCAGTAGATCTTCGTATTCCTTGATGATCTTGTCTTGTTCTAGACCGGTCAGGCGATGTAGACGCAGTTCAAGTATCGCCTGAGCCTGCACTTCCGTAAGACGATAGCCTTCTGATGTCAGACCAAACTCATCCGTCAGCTCTTCAGGGCGGGTACTTGCAGCACCAGTTCGCTCTAGCATCGCCTCCACTGCACCGGATTGCCAGCTCTGCGCCAATAGCCCTTTTTTCGCTTCTGAAGGACTTGCGGCCTGCTTGATCAGCTGAATTACCTCGTCGATATTGGCCAATGCAACTGCCAGCCCCTCCAAAACATGGGCCCTGTCTCTTGCTTTGCGCAGTTCGTACAGTGTACGACGAGTTACCACTTCACGACGGTGACGTATAAAAAACTCAAGCAGTTGCTTCAGATTCAGCAATCTTGGACGGCCATCGACCAGAGCAACCATATTGATGCCGAATACACTCTGCATGGCAGTCTGTTGATAGAGATTATTGAGTACCACCTCAGCCACTTCACCACGTCGCAACTCGATAACAATCCGCATGCCGTCCTTATCGGACTCATCCCGCAGCTCGGTTATACCTTCGATTCGTTTCTCTTTAACCAGCTCGGCAATCTTTTCGATCAGTCGAGCCTTGTTAACCTGGTACGGTAGTTCGTTAACGATAATGGTCTGCTTACCATTGCTCTCATCTGTTTCAATCTCTGAGCGGGCCCGCATGTAGATACGTCCGCGCCCTGTATGGTAGGCCTCATGAATACCGTTGGCGCCGTTGATCAAGCCATATGTGGGAAAATCAGGGCCTGGCAAATGGTTCATCAATTGATCGATTGAGATGCTAGGATCATCAATAACTGCCACACAGGCATTAATGACTTCAGTCAGATTGTGCGGCGGCACAT
The DNA here is from genome assembly GCA_040506275.1 of Candidatus Thiodiazotropha sp. DIVDIV. Classification (GTDB taxonomy): domain Bacteria; phylum Pseudomonadota; class Gammaproteobacteria; order Chromatiales; family Chromatiaceae; genus Thiodiazotropha. The sequence continues at coordinate 243,903 of JBEVXD010000002.1, read as the reverse complement.
TGGTCGCCATACCTACGGCAATACCTGCAGATCCGTTCACCAGGAGGTTAGGGACACGAGCAGGCAATACAGAGGGCTCATGCTCCGTTTCATCGTAATTGGCGATGAAATCTACGGTCTCTTTATCGAGATCATCCAGCATGGTGTGGGCAATACGCGCCATCCGAACTTCGGTGTAACGCATGGCAGCAGGTGAGTCGCCATCCACTGAACCGAAGTTGCCCTGTCCATCGATCAGCATGTAGCGCATGGAAAAGGGTTGCGCCATCCGAACAATCGTATCGTAGACTGCTGTATCACCATGGGGATGATACTTACCAATGACATCACCGACGATACGGGCAGATTTTTTGTAGGGTTTATTCCAGTCGTTACCCAGCACATTCATGGCATAGAGCACACGTCGATGCACGGGTTTAAGTCCGTCGCGGACATCAGGCAAGGCCCTTCCAACGATGACGCTCATAGCGTAGGCGAGGTAGGATTGCTGCATCTCGTCTTCGAGATTGACGGGGAGTACTTCTTTAGCGAATTCTGTCATGAGTTATGGCTAACTTCCTATAGCGCACGAGCTTGCAGCAAGGATCCATTCGCTGGACCTTTCTAGCGGCTCTGTGGGGCGTTAGAAAAAAGAGTAGTGTACCACAGTCCCCCGATACAGCGCTGTATAAAAAACGCCTGAAATCCGGTTTAAGGGCCTCTCAGATCAATAATCCATCAAATTTCGCATCTTTTTTTCATTTGGCAAATGTACAATACCCCTTTCTGTAACGATTGCATCCACCATTTCCGCCGGGGTAATGTCAAACACAGGATTCCAGACACTGGCCCCTTGGGCAGCCACCCTCTGCTTCCCACAGGCCATGATTTCATCCCCTTCACGTACCTCAATAGGAATCTCGTTTCCACTGGCAATCGCCATATCTATGGTAGAGGTTGGAGCTACCACCATCACTTTGACACCATGATGCTTTGCTGCCAATGCAAGATGATAGGTACCAATCTTGTTGGCTACATCCCCATTGGCAACGATTCTGTCCGACCCAACGATAACCCAATCAACCCCCCCCTGGGCCATCAGACTGGCTGCTGCACCATCGACTAAAAGCGTTACCGGGATATGGTCTTGAATCAGCTCCCAGGCAGTCAGTCGCGCTCCCTGCAGCCATGGGCGAGTCTCATCGGCATAAACTGTGTCCAACTTTCCTGCTTCGAATGCTGAACGGATCACCCCTAACGCTGTGCCATATCCTCCGGTTGCCAGGGCACCAGCATTACAGTGGGTGATCACCTTCGATCCAGGTTGAATCAATCCAGCGCCATGGTCTCCCATGGTCTTATTCGCACTAATGTCTTCTTGATGAATAGATTGGGCTTCACTCAATAGTGAACTGAGAGGATCGACATCCTCCGGCAGTTGATCGATCATCCGCTCCATTCGCTCGATTGCCCAGAACAGATTTACCGCGGTCGGTCTGGAGAGACGTAGTAACGTCAGTTCACGCTCAAGATTTTGACGCCACTGATTGTGAGCTGACTGATAAGCATCCCGTGCAGCCAGAACCACGCCATAGGCTGCTGTGATACCAATTGCTGGGGCACCTCGCACAACCATATCGGTAATGGCCTGGGCAGTCTCTGTTGCAGATTTCAATTCAAGGAAACTAACCTGTTGAGGTAACACTCTTTGGTCCAACAGAAACAACCTGTTCTCATGCCAGACAATGGCGTCGTCAGGCGAGGCCAACTCAGGGTTTAATCGGTTTTCCATATTTACTTTGCTACCTTATATGCTGATTGCCACTACTGTGGGTGAGGTCCTGATCGTGATTTCATCTGATTAAACCTGGATCAAACAGAGTTTTCCCGGCCTGCTCAGTCCAAGTACAGTGTCTCATAAGCACTATCGTGCCAGATCGCGATATATCCTGGAACCATAACGGCATTGCATCTCAGAGGCTGAACATGCCATGCTCTGTCCTATAAATGTACATGGGTATATCTGCTCCTGAAAATGGGAGGCGGGAACCATGTGGTTCAAATACAAATTCAAACATTGAAGAGATGCAATGCCACATCAGGTTGATCTTCTGATTCATGCTGAATGGATCATACCGGTTGTACCGGAAAATCAGGTTCTAACTCACCACACTCTGGCGGTTACTGGTGGTAGAATCCAAGCCATTCTACCGAGACCTGAAGCTGAAGCTGAATATCAGGCCACCCATGTATTTGATTTACCAGGGCAAGCCCTGATTCCCGGATTGATCAACACACACACGCATGCGGCCATGTCACTGCTTAGAGGCCTGGCTGACGATCTCCCCCTAATGACCTGGCTGAATGAACATATCTGGCCAGCAGAATCAAAATGGGTAAACGAAGAGTTTATCCATGATGGGACACAAATGGCCATTGCTGAGATGTTGCTCAGCGGCACAACCTGCTTCAATGATATGTACTTCTATCCCGATGTAACGGGAAGAGCTGCGGATCAAGCTGGCATTCGAGCTGTGCTCGGCCTTATCACTATAGATTTTCCCTCCGCTTGGGCTTCTGACGGCGATGAATATATCCACAAGGGGCTCCTGGTACACGACCAGTTCCGTAACAATCCCAGAATTCACTGCGCCTTCGCCCCCCATGCACCCTATTCCGTCGGGGATAAAGCCTTAAAACGTATCGCAGTATTAGCCGATGAACTCGAGATACCTATTCATATGCACCTGCATGAAACCCATGAAGAGATTGTTCAGGGACAGCAGCAGCATGGAAACCGGCCAATGCAGAGACTCTATGACCTGGGATTACTCTCCCCTGCTCTAACTGCTGTACATATGACACATCTTGAAGCTCATGAAATTGAGCTTTTCGCATCCAGTGGTGCACATGTGGTGCACTGCCCTGAATCCAACTTGAAACTGGCAAGTGGTTTTTGCCCTGTTACTAAATTGATGGAAGCTGGAATCAATGTTGCTCTTGGTACTGATGGTGCCGCCAGCAATAACGATCTAGACATGTTCAGCGAAATGCATACCGCAGCGCTTCTGGCCAAAGGTGTTGCCGAAGATGCCAGTGCAGTCCCTGCTACCAAGGCACTGGAGATGGCCACCATAAATGGTGCAAAAGCACTAGGTTTACAAGAGACCACTGGTTCGTTAGAGGTAGGAAAATCTGCCGACATGATCACGGTGGATCTGGGCCAAGTATCCACCCAGCCGGTCTACAATCCCATCTCACAGCTCGTCTATGCAGTGGGACGTGAGCAGGTCAGTAATGTGTGGGTCGCCGGGCAGCAATTGGTCAGCAATCACGCCCTGACAACGCTTAATGAAAAGAGGCTGATCGAACGCGCTTCAAACTGGGCTGAACGTATCTCCGCTACAGATAGCGGCACAAGAGACTCGTAAATCAGCTTATCGATGTGTAACCTAAGGGCACACTGAACAAGTGCGACCAATTGGACTCTGAGTTAATAGCAGTCACATCAAGACGTGACACCTGGTAATGACAGGTTATTACCTAGCTGGATACCCGGAGCCGGATAGTTTTAACCAAAAAATTTGATGCTCCCTTATTTTTGCAGAGTTTCTTATAACATCATCTCAACAAAGCAATCAGTCGAAAAGATCCATGAATCAGGAACAGATCAACGTTGACCACTCGGAAGTCAGCAAATTCGAAGAGCTTGCCTCACGCTGGTGGGATCCCAACAGTGAATTTAAGCCACTACATGAAATCAACCCTCTGAGGCTTGGTTATATTCAGGGATTTACCGATTTGGAGGATAAGAAAGTCCTGGACGTTGGATGTGGTGGGGGCATCCTATCCGAAAGCATGGCAGCAACTGGAGCCAATGTAACAGGCATTGATATGGGTGAAGCACCTCTTCAAGTGGCCCGATTACATCTTCTCGAATCCGGCCTGAAGGTCAACTATCAGCGCATCCCTGTAGAGCATCTGGCCGATCAGCAACCAGAGTCGTATGACGTGATAACCTGCATGGAGATGCTGGAACATGTTCCGGATCCTGTTTCGATTGTCACTGCCTGCGCAAAACTGGTAAAGCCGGGAGGGCATCTGTTCTTCTCGACGATAAATAGAAATCCAAAATCCTATCTGTTCGCGATTCTGGGTGCGGAGTACCTGCTTCGTTTGCTTCCAAAAGGGACCCATGACTATGCAAAATTCATCCGTCCGTCGGAACTCAGCGCCTGGATCAGAGAGGCAGATCTGGACAGTCTGGATATCACAGGTCTCAGTTACAACCCACTGACTCAACACTACAGTCTTGGTGCTGATGTGGATGTAAACTATATGGTTGCTGCGATAAAAGAAGGTTAACGTTATCAAACCGACCGATACAGAGTGTGTGCTGTTTGATCTTGACGGTACATTTGCAGATACGGCTCTGGATCTGCACTACACATTGAATCTGATTCTGAAAAGACATGGCAGGCAGACCATAGCATTCGAGCAACTCCGTCCATCGGTATCCCATGGCAGCCAGGCAATGCTTCGGGTTGGATTTGGTATTGAACCGGAACACCCCGACTTCAATCATCTTCAAAAAGAGTTACTCGATCTATATTTGGAGCATATTGCAGAGCAAACCAGACTATTTGATGGCATGCCCGAACTGTTGGATGAGTTGGAAGCCAGAGCCATTCGTTGGGGAATTGTAACCAATAAACCAACACGCCTGACCAACCCACTGATGCAGCGCCTAGGCCTGCAGGAGAGAGCATGTTCCATTGTCAGCGGTGACACAACCCCCTATGCCAAACCCCACCCAGAACCTATCCTTTATGCCTGTCAACAATCGGAAGTATCCCCTCAGCGCACCCTCTATGTTGGTGACGCGATTCGTGACATTGAAGCAGGACGCAGCGCAGGCACCAGAACATTAGTCGCTCTGTTCGGATACTTAGGTGATGAAGACAAACCAGATGAGTGGCAGGCAGATGGTCAGATAAATCATCCTCTGGAAATATTGGAGTGGCTCTGACACTGGCTCCACACTACTGATTTGCGGTGATAAAATGATCGTGAGTAATATCAATGCCATGTCCCATATGTTGATCGTTATAATGCCCCACCCGCAGACGTATTTAGGTTAGATCATGCAAAACTATCACCCATCAAAGAACTTGCTTAAAGAGCGTAACATTCTGGTTACTGGAGCGGGAAGCGGCATTGGCCAGGCTGCCGCCAAGGCATTTGCCGAATATGGAGCAACTGTGATTCTGCTGGGGCGTAATGAGGGCCGGCTAGAACAGACCTACGATGTCATTGAACAAATTGGCGGCCCAACCCCTGCGATGATTTCGTTTGATCTCGAAAAGGCGCCTGCTAAAGACTATTATGCTTTGGGTGAAAGTCTCTACGAAGAGTTCGGCGTATTGCACGGCCTTTTGCACAATGCTGCACAACTTGCTCTACTTAGCCGTATCGATGACTACGACTATGAAACATGGCAGAAAGTCATTCAGGTCAATCTCTCAGCACCCTTCTTACTCACTCAAGCCTGCCTGCCTCTGTTGCGCAAAGCAGAAGATGCATCCATTCTTTTCACCTCTGATGAGCGTGGCAGAAAGGGAAAGGCCTACTGGGGAGCCTATGGGGTATCTAAATTCGGTATCGAAGGTCTGATGCAAATTCTGGCTGAGGAGCTTGAAAACAGTCAGATCAGAGTTAACAGTATCGCCCCCTGCCCAACACGTACTTCACTCCGAGCCTGGGCCTATCCTGGTGAAAATCCACTTTCACACCCTCTACCAGAATCATTAATGGCCAACTATCTCTATCTGATGGGGCCGGATAGCCTGAAGGTGAAGGGAGAGGCTTTGGTTGCTCAGCCAAATAGTAGTGAAAAAATAGATTAATAAGTTTTTTTATATTCCACTATTCCGGTTACTCAGCGCTCTTCATTCGGAGAGCGCTGAGTAACCCAGAGAATCTGTTCTGTTTTTTGACTGAATCAGAGGCTACAAAAGTGTTAACCCGTGGAAGGGACGCTGTATAGACACTCTCTTGCGATCATATTTCTGTAGATTTGCAGAATCTTCTGTTCATGTGCGTTTTTTTTCGATTTGAGGACGTCGATAGACTGCAGTACTTCGAGACGCTCTTTTTGTGTTAAACCACTCGTTAGCTTTGGCATTTCCTTTCTCCGTGTCTATTTTTGATTAAATCCTAAACAAAACCGCTGCGGCTTGTGACTTAGGAATAATTTGACACTACTTACTAACCCCGATCAGAACTGTTTACCCTAAATTGTATGCTGCGCCCTGTTACAACTAGATCGTAGGTGTAAGCCTAAACATAGACCATAAGAATTTGGAAATAAATACCCAAGTGTTACAGTTGGTTAACTCTTAACCTTTTGTTCAATAGAGTTATTATGTTTCTCCCTCTGAGTGGGCCTGCTTTTTACGCAGAACATCCTCCTCAGATACCACCAAAGTATAATTATCCTGTCTTACCCCTTTTAATAGCAGATCGACACTATCTTTTGGCACATCGATCATCTCTAATGCGATTGCCCCCAACCTGAGACTTCCTTCCAATGCCTCGGGGAACGCATGGCTTGCGCCAGCACTGACCTGGTGACCACAAGCTTCCAGATCCCGTGCCCTGGAAATTACTGGCACATGGGAATAGGTGTTTCTGATATGGGTAATTGCCCGCAAAGCACTACGACCACTATTGATCGTGAGTACCACTAAAGAGGCATTGCCGAGATTTGCTGCATCCAAAAGATCTGGGTCACTGATATCACCGTAATAGACAGGCAATCCATCTTTCTTGCCCTGCGCAACCCGACCCGGATTAGTATCGAAGACGACCAGTGGTACGCCACTGGTATGTAGTAGAACAGCGACTGTGTGCCCCACTCGACCATAGCCGCCAATCACCACTTTTTTACTGATATCCCCCTCTTCAACCGGATAGCGAAGATGGTCCGTATCCAACTTTCGGCTACTCAGTCGTTTTGCCAGCTTGTCGCTTAAGCCTACAAGGAGCGGTGTAATCAGCATACTTACAGATATCACCCCGACTACCATGACAAATGTACTGTCATCGATAAGCTCCAATGCTTTAGCTGAGCCAAAAAGAACGAAACCGAATTCTCCCCCTTGAGCAAGAAAGAAACTGACACGTAATGCCACTGACTTTGAGATCCCGAACATCACCGCTAAAAGAAAAAGCACACCAATTTTGATCGATACGATTACCAGGATGTGCTGCACAAACATTGACAACTCATTATAAATGGATGAGAAGTCAATCGACATTCCGACCGCCACGAAAAACAGGCTCATCAGCAAGCCCTTATAGGGCTCGATATAGGCTTGGATCTGTAATCGATAACTAGACCCAGAGAGCAGCATTCCCATGACAAAGGCACCCAGGGCCATGGATAGACCAGCCTGATCCATCGCCCATGCCGCTAAAAACACTGCCAGCATGACCACCAGCAAAAAACCCTCTCTGTTGGCTTGCTGTGCCAGATGGTTGAGCGCGACCGGAAGGACAAAGCGTCCAACCACAAAGACCCCGACAATCATACCCACCACAATACTCAATTGTTGCCAAAGTGGTACCTCAGCAGAGAGTCTGCCTGCGTCTGAAAGGATTGGTACAACTGCCAACAGTGGAACGATGGCTAGATCCTGCATAAGAAGGATTGAAAAAGCGGTCATACCATGCTTACTGGCAATTTCACCTCGATCTTGAAGAACCTGGATAACAAATGCTGTGGACGAGAGCGCAAACGTCAAACCGATGAGTAACGACAAGGACCAGGATGATTCGTAAAGATGTAGATAGAACGCGATAACCAGCCCTGTTATCAGGATTTGAAGTGACCCTAAACCAAACACTTCTCTGCGCATTGCCCACAATCGTCTCGGGCGCATCTCCAGACCAATAAGAAACAGTAACAGCACAACACCCAACTCTGTGAAGTGACGTACATCCTCTACATGTTCTGTGACATATGGCCCCGGTGAATATGGGCCGACAACAATCCCAGCAACCAATAGCCCCAGTACAGAACCAAGACCCAGATGTTTAAACAGTGCAACTGCCACGGATGTGGCAATCAATAACATCAAAGCCGATACTAAAAATGTGTCCAGATGCATAGAAGTATTAAAACGCTATCGAACTTACCTCATACATTCCCTGTCCGGGCTGCGCTCAGGTGATAGTTCCAGATAAAACCTCATTCCTGAGTCAGATTCTGCGAAAGCACATTCGAATGATCATGTACTAGTGCATTTAAGCGAGGAACTGTTCTTTCTGTAATTCAGTTCGATTTAAAGCGTTTAGACCTCCTGTGTAGTCACTCTGTTCTTATTCCACATTTAGATTAAAAACCCATTGAAGAGAGCACAATTTCAGCAGGGCTCTACTACGAGCTTCCCATAGTGAGCCATCTAATGAAACAACTGATTTTCAAGCAGTGGGCCCCAGCAGCAGCCCATAAAATGATATGCAGCCAAATCCCCACCGATAATTTGATTATGACATGAGCAAAATGCGATTTAAAATTCCAATCTATTACAAAATCTTTACTACCTTAGAATCTGGTGGGGTATTTCGTGCTTGTAATTGCCTCTATCTGAACTAGCTTCAAGCTTTAGGAGCCTCTGTATGCTTCAGTATCGAATGTTTGCCTATGGTTAGAGTCGAAAGCGTTCGTATCACTCTCTAAACGATGTAGTCCGGCACTCACAGATGCGAGATGAAGATAGAAGAGTTCATCAGAGGTTTCTTACATACTAAAGCGCAATCGACTCAATCTGCCTGAGTTGCATCTGACCGACAGACAAGTGACATAAGACAGACCGGGCTTTTCACCCACTTTTAGTATGTTATCGATGAAATTATAGGAAGGTAGTAGCAGAATACTCTATTTCAAATCAGGAGCAATTGAGATGATCCAATTTGATGCCAATGCAGTTGTACACATTAACGAACAACTATCTGTTGAAGAGATTCATAACATTGAGAGAGAGTTGTCGGGAGTCAGAGGTGTTGTCAGTGCATGTGCACATGTAAAGACACCTCATCTAATGGTAGTCGATTACGACCCGCAATCGATTCACTCTTGCGACCTGCTCTTCTTTATTGAAAGAAGTGGCGTTCATGCCTCTCTGGTCGGTGGTATATAGATAGAGATATTTACATAACACCGATCAATTCCCTGAAACTGTTTTTAAGTTAGAATCTCAATCTAACGGGAGAGCGGCTGAAACTATAAGATGACGAAAAAAAGATTCAATATACCTCTGGAGGTCCTACTAGAGGCTAAAAAATGCACTAAGCACCATGCTTGCCTGACTGATGACGAATACCAGCTTTGCGGTATTCGGATCACAACTGAGAGCCATACCCAAGCCCGTATGGTGTGTGGCAAAGATACCGACTGTCCGTATAGTTCTCAAATTGGTAGCCACACAGTCTGCACTTGCCCGGTAAGGCATGCCATTCACAGTAAATATGATACATAACAATGCATGGATTTGATGGATTCCCACCACAGACGTTACCCTTTCTCCAGAAACTAGCCCGAAACAACCAGAGAGAATGGTTTAATAACCATAAAACTGACTACGAGGCATATGTACGTGAGCCAGCATTGGTGTTCATTGAAGAGATGGCACCAAAGTTAAAAGGCATATCCAACCAGTTTCATGCGATTGCAAAAAAGTCCGGCGGATCCCTGATGAGGGTCTATCGGGACACCCGGTTTTCAAAAGATAAAACACCTTATAAAACCAATATAGGCATTCAATTCAGACATCTACTAGGTAAGGATGTACACGCCCCTGGTTTCTACCTGCATATAGAAAACAGCGGTTGTTTTTTAGGGGCAGGTATTTGGCATCCTGAATCAAAGACACTTGGAAAAATTCGAAACTTCATTGTTGATAATCCTGCATCCTGGCGCAAAATAAATCAAAGCAACCCATTTAAAAGTCAATTTGAACTCTCAGGTGAATCTCTTAAGCGGGCACCCAAAGGTTTTTCTCCAGACCATCCTTTGATTGAGGATTTAAAACGAAAGGACTTTATTGCAATCATGTCCTTTGAGTGCAATCAAATTAACAGATCCGATTTCACTGATTTTGTCATTCATGAGTTTCAGCGAACAGACGAGTTTATGCGTTATCTTTGTGCTGCTGTTGAAGTCAATTATTGACCCCGGAAGATGACCCTCTAAGTCGCTCGCGTATATCTTCACTTGCCTGCTGAAGGATAGAGTCTTTATCCACTGAATCGAGGATCTGCTGTACTATAGTCTTTGGTCCATCGCTGCCCCACGATCGCCCTTGAGAAAAGTAACGCTGGGCAGCCAGTCCGACAACGTAGGTGGTATAGTAGCCCATCCCACCCTGAGCTGCAGCGGTAACGAGGGTAGATAACCCTGCACTACTCGCCTTGAGCGCGCTCGCTGCAATATTCACACTCCACACTGTAGCCATCAACAAGGCCATTTGAGATCCGATGGTTTTTATCAACTGCCCCGCCTCACCCCTGGTCACGGACATGCCATAAACCCGCGCCAAATGCACCACCATCGAGGCATCCAACGCAAGCGCTGCAACCAGATCAGCAACGGGTATGGGATTGACAGCCACCGCAATGCCTTTTCCAAGACAATATCCTCGAATCACACGCTCGGCCACTTCCTGTCGTACACGAACTATGCGGCCCGCCACTTCGTCACTCAACTGGCCGGCAAAGAGACTTGCGTTCAAGGCGGAGAGCGTCATTCCCTCTTTCTCGATTAACATCCATAGACTACTGGTCAAAGTCACTACATCGGGAGTTGGTGTTTTCCTGATCTCGCTCTCTCGACCCTGTTCATCTACTTGCAGATAGATCCGCTCTGAAGGCATTGCTGCAACCGGCACAATAAACTCAGGCATAACAAGCCCCTTCAATTTCTCTCGCAGGCTAGCCATTAACAACTCAAGCTCATCGCTGGTGTAACGGTCTGATTTATTCAACACAACCAACAGCGGACGGTTGAGTTTCTCTAACTTCAACACCGCTTGAAACTCTGTTTGAGTCAGATCAGCATCTAACACAAATAAAACAAGATCAGCCCGGCTTGCGACATCCTCTGCCATACGTTCACGTTCTTCACCACTGATCTCATTGATGCCAGGGGTATCGATAAGAAATACACCGGATGCCTCCACCTCACGCCAAGCTGCCATATCACTATGACGGGTCTCTCCATGCAAAGCACTGACAGCAAAGCGCTGCTCGCCAAGCAATGCATTCAACAGCGCAGATTTTCCAACACTGACGCGTCCGAAAACAGCAATATGCAGGTGACCATGCTCTAGCTTGTCGAGCATCGCCTCTACCTGTTTGAAATCATCTTTCAGAGAGTCCCGAACAGGTTCAGGCAGACGATCATCACTCAAAAGTTCACGTAAATTATCCCGTGCCAGTTGAAGATGATCGCTTTCTGAAGTAACTGCTTCATCAATCTCTTTTGACGAAGTGTTCCAAAGCGAGCCGCGCAAGATTTTTTGCACGCGCTTCCAGATTTCCACTCATTGTCTCCTCGAATTTGTTTAACACCTGTATTGTCTCAAACTGATCACCCTGATCCAGTGTCTTAACAACAGACTCCCCTAAAGCTTCGAAAATCAATCCATAAGCCACAGCATGTGTCAGTCCACCAGTGACTGTCCCTAGCCCAGGAAATGCCTTCAGTACATTTCCTGTCAGGGCCAATAACAGGGTCATACGCTTGCCGACACTCTTACTGGCCTGATCTACAAGAGACTCCACATCGACATCCCTAATCCTTATCTCATAAAGGTCACACAAGGATTTGACCATTTTGATGCCCAAATAACCCTGAATTAGAATATCTGTACCGGGACTGACTGCTGCCATCGCCCCAAGCATCGCTTTTCGGGTGTATCCTTTGACCACTTTCTCACTCTGTTCCTGGCGATGAGCAACACTTGCTGAACGTAGTTTTTCAGCGCCCAGTCGTATCAGGCTCTCATCTCTCTGCTGATCAAGGGACCCTTCCTCTTCATCTATCTTATCCATGATGGCCTCAATCAATGGTTCGACCTGAGGTGGTCGATCCCGCAATACGCTTTTTTGCTCTCCTTGCGCGTCGATCCGGATAACCTCCTCCTGACCTCCAGCCTGAACCGGCACCAACTCAATTTCAGGAAACCGGGCTCTGATTCGACCTGTAATCGCAATTAGATCATCTTCAGAGTATCTATCCTGTTTGTTAAGCGCCAGTATCAATGGACGGTCGAATCCCTGCAATTCAGCCAGCTCCTGATACTGATCCCGAGTCAACTCCCCTTCACAGACATAGATTACAAGGTGGGCGCGTCGTGCCTCATCACGGGCAATACGTACATGCTCTTGATTCAGATCCAGGATGCCAGGCGCATCAGTCATAAGCAGTTCTATCCCATTTCGAGTAAATGAGTAATGTTGAATGGTTTGTGTGGTACCGGCTCGAGGGTCGATACGCATGGACTGTGACCCGGTAATTGCATTTATCAACGCACTTTTTCCCGTCGATACAGGCCCAAAAAAGGCCACATATCGCTGAGTAAGCCCAGCACGATCATCCAGCTCATCCAGCTCCTCTTTCGCCTGAGCGATATCCACCCCTTGAGCATCGGCTTTTGCCAACGCCTTTTCAAAGGCTTCCCTGGTCTCTGGCAGATTTGAATTTGACTGTTTTTGCAAACCTTGCCGGGAGGGTTTTCCTGGTCTCAATAAACGCCAACTTAAGACAATAAGTCCTAAGCTGAAGCCGAATAATCCGATGCCATAGAGTATTAACAGACTTGGTGAGAGTTGATCGAGCAATTGCCAGACATTCAAAGCTGATTCTGTAAGCTGCAACACTATCAATAGAATCAGTAAGCCAAGAAACAGTAACAGCATGACAAGAAGCATCTTGATAATCTGCTTTGATGATCTATTATTCTGCTGCTCGCTCATTGATAATGCCCTAAATAAATAGTTCCTGGCTTTTTAGATCTTATATCCAATAGCCCATGATCAGGAGCCTCAGATGATTCTCCTCTCAAAAACACGTGACGCTTGGCAGTCAAGTTACTTTAATGAGACCTTAAAGCATGAGTTGGAGGCTGTCGATGCCAACAAACTTCCACTCCAGCAGGGCCTTAAACTGAGTAGTATTGTCAGCGAAGAGCCGTTCAATGTCATGGTTATGAAATGTCATGATGACGAATCTACCATCCAGGTAAAGGTCGCTATCATTTATAGCGGAATTGAGGCGGGCTGTAACTGTGCAGATGACCCAACACCAATATCCACACAACCGGAGTATTGTGAAATCATGCTCTCAATCGACAAAATTTCCGCCGAAACATTTGTAAACTATATCCATGACAGCTGATCAGGTTTTTTGACCCAGTCTGATTACAATATTATCAATATAATTAACCCGGCACCTTAATAGGTTATGCTCTGGACTCTAGGAATGTCTCTGATCAGAGCGAAAGGTATGTGCAATAGCTAGTGGGCTGTGGGGTAAATATGGTGACTCCCTGAGTCCCACTACTGAGCCAAGGCATGGCCCACTAGTGTTTATCGACAACATCTATACCTTGTAAGGCAGGCTTTGTAGTTACCGGAGCCAAATATTCAGCCTGTATATAGTCCGCCACTTCTGTCCAATGCAAATTCAGTCTTTCAGAAGTATCAATTTTTGGAAGAATGATGAATGCATCCAATGCTCGAATATGAGAAACGATTCTGTCAATTTCTCCATCATCCACTCGTAGCAACGAAGGATGCAGCCTTACAGCATCAGCCTGGAGATATGCTAAAACTTTGAATGCCGTATCGTTGCATGCAAAATTCCCTAATAGAATAGTAATTCCTAATCTGGAGAGTTCGTCCAATAATTTCTTTGCAAGTTTGAGTTCAGGCGCCAGGGATGGCAGATCGAACTCAATGATCAGCCCGGTACCCACTACGTGAAGTTTCCTCAATTCAGACTGTAGGAAAGGTATCAGCTGATCATCATGAATGGATAGGCCAGACATCCAAACCAAAGTTTTATTGGGAATGCCACGAAATGCCACCTCACCCAGCATTCGCACTGCGTGTTTGCAGACTAAGCGATTGAGCGTACCCATACCATTGAATCTACTAGCACTTTGATAGATATCCCCAATTTCCGTCGTGAGTCCCGTAGCTGATACAAATCTCGGAATATGCTCAACAACAGCCCCTTCTTCATGCAGGGCCAGATATCGTTGTTCATGGAACTCCACAAAGCCAGACTTTAGTGCTGTTCTTACCCGTTCCTTTAGCAGTTCATCCGGTATTTCCTGGTGGGATGCACGCGTGATTTGAACTACTTCATTGTGCTGCAGATAGTGCTCGGCATCTTGTTCGGCAGCGGTTTTGGCAATAATTTCTGCCTGTTTAAGAAACTGATAGGCACCCAGGTCGGAAGAATCGATTTTAACCAGGCCTATCCCCCAACTGAGATCAGACCGGTTACCCTGTAAAATTTCACTCCGAACCTGATGATAAAGATCCATCCCCAGATGCTCGATATCATCCATTAAAGCTCGTTCCACCAGTACACCCAGACTTCTTCTGCCTATTCTTGACAGAAGATCCCGTTTTCCCAGCACAGGCCCCAGTACATCAGTGATCCGCGTTACTAACGAATTATCAGATGGCGTAAAACCATCTTCTATTGAGACATCTTCACCTTCCATGGTAATTACGAAAAGACCGCATTGCTCTCTCTCCACAGAGAGTCTGATGCAAATCATATCCAATTCATCCAGCAGACGACGCCGGTTTGCCAATCCAGACACGCTATCAATCATGTTCGTTCTGGAGTCACTGATCATCTCTTTAGCACGCTTAATGCGTGTCAGCACTGTTGCAATAAGATGTTGTGGACGGACAGGTTTTGTCAAAAAGTCATCAGCACCGGAATAGAGAGCCAGAATCTTCTTGTCTACATCACTTTCACCTGAAAGGAATACTATTGGCATAAAGCTGGCGTCTTTTCTATCCCTGATCAATTGGGTCAGCTCAATACCGTTCGCACCCGGCATATAGAGATCCATCAGTATAAGGTCTGGCTGAAAACCTAGTACCGCATCCATAACATTCATTGGATCCGTGACTGCCAGGGTATCAAATCCACCTTTCTCTAGAAGTTTGCAGGCAAATTTTGATTGGGAAACATCATCTTCCACCACTAAAACTCTATAGTGCGGTTTTAAATCTGGTGAGATAGCCTCTTTAATAGACGATATCAGATCATTGATACTGATGGGCTCGGAAAAACATTGTGTTGCTCCAGCACGCAGAACTTCAAGCCGAGCTTCAACATCACAATGATTGGATATAAAAATCAATTCCGGTATTGTTATTTTTGAAGAATCGATATCTGTAGAGGTTTGCTTCCACTCATCTATCTGCGGCAAGTATGCCGTATCGAGCAAAACAACTTCTGCTTGATGTTGCAGCATGGCAGCTTTTAATGAATCAAAATCTGGCAGTTGATTGACAATCCAGCCATTTTTTTCAATGGCAGAAAAGATCAGATCACCGGATACCTTATTACGTGGAAGATATAGTACATCGTAGGAGCTAATGATCGACTCCTGGTTAGCTTGTTTGGAATCTGAGACTTCAACTGCATCTGTGAGTTCTTGAAGGTATTGGTTGAGTTTCTCAATCTCTTCTTCATCAGGTTGCATATTCTCTTCGTAAACATCGCTGATTATTTTTTCAATCGATCGAGAGAGCTCTAAGACATTAATCAAGTCAAGTCTCTTGCCTCTTTTGCCCAAATCATGCAAAAGACGCAGTGCTGTATGAATGCAGGAGCTGTTCCACATACCCGAAGGGAGTACGGGCCAGTTGCTTTTTAGTTGGACCAGTAGTCGTTGTAGCTGATCAAGTGAGTCATAATCCATTAAATTGTCTGATGAGGACATCCCATTCACCCTGTATGATCTCTGACATATAAGCCAGTTGAAAATATACCTTCTCCGTCCAGTCTCTTTGCATTCTGACGATTACTAAACCAATTCTGTATCATAAACGTGGTTTAAGAATTATTCCGTATCAATAAAAAAAGCAGCTAAGTGCCCGTTGCTATGAAATTTTTCAAAACTGAGCCAGGATATCCCGGCCGCCACACACTTGTTCTTGAATCGATCAGCAGCATCAAAGAGTACCTACCCATCGAGATTAACGCATTTACACGAATCCGTCACTCATGTGAGCAGTGATGAGTGGTATACGGCACAGATCTGAAATATTGGTTGACTGCTGATCAGCACGGTTAATCTGGAGAAGGCAATCCGGAATTTTGATGTTTTTCTGTTGTAAGGCATACTCTTGTGTAATGAATTCGGTAACTATAGTGGGCCGTGCGGTAAATTCGGTAACACTCAGCCGATCACAAGTTAATCCCGCTATCCCAAACTGCCAGATTACTATTAGTTATGAGTCCTGACGCTCCTCAAATTGATCAAATTAGAAATATAGGTCTCATCGCCCACATTGATGCCGGCAAAACGACTACCACAGAGCGCATGCTCTACTACTGTGGGCGAACTCGCCAGGTGGGATCAGTTGACAGCGGAACCACAATCACGGACTGGATGGATCAGGAACGTGAGCGGGGTATTACCATTGTGGATGCCGCAGTCACGGCCTATTGGCGCAACCATCAGTTCAATCTCATCGATACCCCGGGGCATATCGATTTCACAGCAGAGGTACAACGCGCGCTCAGAGTACTCGATGGTGCTGTGGTGGTATTTGATGCTTCTCAGGGTGTGGAGCCACAAAGCGAAACTGTCTGGAGACAGGCAGATCGTTACCAAGTTCCACGACTCTGTTTTGTCAACAAAATGGATAGACTGGGTGCAGACCTGGAAAATTCAGTCGTATCGATCCGTAAACAGCTGTCAGCCAATCCGGTTACTGTTCAACTGCCACTGGGGATAGAGAGTGAATTTCAGGGTATTCTCGATTTAATTACCATGCGCTGCCTGGTTTGGCATGAAGAACTGGATACTCCGCCGTTAGATCAAGAGATCCCCGATAAGCTTTTGCAGAAGGCTCAATCAGCCCGGAGTATGATGATTGAGGCAGTCGCAGAACAGGATGATCAACTCCTCAGCCTCTGGCTGGACGGATCGGATATCAGTGAAACTGATATCAAAGCTGCCCTGCGACGAACAACTTTAAACAATACTGTTACACCGGTCCTCTGTGGCAGTGCCTTTAAAAACAAAGGCATTCAACCACTTTTGGATGCTATTGTTGATTACCTTCCCTCCCCCCTCGATATCGGTGCGGTTGAAGGTTGTGACCCAGCAACAGATACTGTAATTAAACGCCAAGCTGATGAATCATCCCCTTTAAGTGCATTGATATTCAAAACGGTGACAGACCCCTACGCTGGCACCCTCTGCTACGTACGGGTCTATTCAGGGGTACTGCAATCCGGCGCAAATATTCTCAATCCAAGAGATAATCAGACTTTGCGCATTGGCCGCCTGGAGAGAATGTATGCCGAGCATCGTGAAGATATAAAAGAGATTCGCACCGGTGATATAGCAGCTCTTTTAGGTCTTAAGAAGACAGTAACCGGCGATACTCTCTGCACAATCGAGCATCCAATAGTACTCGAATCCATAGCCTTTCCTGAGCCAGTTATCAAAATTACTGTATCTCCTGTTACCACTCAGGATAATGACAAGCTGGCTGATGCCTTACAGCATCTTGCAGAGGATGACCCGACATTTAAATTTGAAACAGATAAGGAGACAGGCCAAACCCTTCTGGGTGGTATGGGCGAACTGCATTTAGAGGTCGTTTTAGAGAGATTAAAACGCGAGCAAGGTGTCAGCGTACGCACCGGAAAGCCCAGAGTCGCCTATAAGGAAACAGTAACTCAGATGGTTTCCAGTGCTGAAGGTTTGTTTGTGAGACAAAGCGGCGGACATGGTCAATATGGACATGTAGTCATTTCGATTACTCCCAACCAATCCTCAGAAGAGGTAGTCTTCGAGAACCGAATAAAGTCAGCTGCTATTCCGTCAATATATATTCCATCAGTCGAAGCTGGCATACATGAAGCTTCACGTAGTGGGGTCATCGGCGGATATCCGGTCACCGGCATTACCGTGACACTGATTGATGGCTCAGTTCACGAGGTCGACTCAAATCCTCTATCTTTCAAAATAGCTGCAAGTATGGCATTGCGCCAGGGGCTGGAAAAAGGCAATCCCACATTGTTGGAACCTGTAGTAACTTGCGAAGTTCTGATACCTGAAGAGCATCTTGGTGATGTACTCGGTCAATTGTCCAATAGACGCGCAGTGATTGAAGGTATGACAGATAGACCTGGTGGTATTAAGTCGATACGCAATCTCGTACCACTATCCGAAATGTTTGGATACACCACAGAATTGCGGTCAGCAACACATGGCCGCGGTTCATTTACTATGGAATTTGATCACTTTGCTCCGGTATCTCCAGAAATCATGAAGACCATGGGAAGGTGAGAATCAGCCTAGAAAAGCCTCTTCTGAATTCAGATATACTATCTCATCATGGCTATTTTCACGATCCAGAATATGGTTTCGATGGGGAAACCGCCCAAAACGACGCACAACCTCCCGATGGTGTCTTGCCCATTTCAAATTATCCTGCATATCAGCTTTTTCAAACAACACGATAGAATAGTCTTGGTCTTTCATTGATTCACTGTGCATAAATGGCAGATAGAGAAAAGCGCGCTGATCCAATCTCAGGGAGAGATCAAATCCTGAGTCTATTGCATGGTGAGCAACCTCTCTGGAATGCTGTTCTGTAGAAAAGCTCTCTGGTTGCCCTCGAAATATGTTCAATGGAAACTGATCCAGAATCAGGATCAATGCAAGGCACCCTTGTGCGCTACCCAACCATTCATCAAGCAGATGCGTTTTGGCCATTTCCCAATGCCCAAGATACCTCGCTTTCAATAACAGATCGAAATCAGGTGTCGAACTGAAGTGGCGTGGCTTGATATCATCAGAAAACCAAAAACTGATAATCTCTTCTGGACCTTCCATCCCCATAAGTACCTCTGATCGGCTAAGGAAACGCGACGGCTGAGTGTATTGATAGTTGTTATTAACCCTGCACCTAAATAGGCAGGTTAATAATACAGCACCGCAATCCAATTCTCCCTTCTATTTTATACTGCTTTTTAGAATTCGCTTAGCCTACGGCATTGATTGCTTAAACTGCAGGAGTGAGTGACCTGGTCCGAATCCTCATCCTGATATGTTGAACTCATTCTCAAGTTTAATCAGAAAGCTCCAGATCTTCCCAAATTGCCTGTAAACCGGCTTGAGCGCACTCCCCATCGATACTATCTCGTTCTGAGGAACCAGGAGGGGCCCCAGAAACACCAATACCACCAACAGTTTCACCTTGGGCCTCAATGACAAGTCCACCGCCAACCAGTAGTGCACCAGGATTATTCTGAACCTGATTGGGTATACGCCCCTCTTCTAATAACGCTGCCAGAACAGATGTCGATTGACGGAAGCTGTTAGCTGTCCAGGCTTTTTGTATGGCGGTTTGTATTGTATGAGGGCCAGCGAACCTATCTCGTAGAAATGTCGTCAGATTGCCCCCCCTGTCAACTACTGCTACTGCAATAGAGTAGCCGCGTTTGCGGCACTCTTTCACTGCGCCCTCTGTGGCTTTATACGCTGTTTCGAGACTCAGGCTACGATAGCCATATAGAGTGTCACTATCAGCATAGCTGTATTGAGTGAAAGGAAGCATCACAACCAACATAATATTTCTTAAAGTAGATAGCATATCTTGACCTTCAAATGAAAATTACAAAAACGAGAATATGATGCTGAAAAGTTAAGTCGGGATATGTAACAAAAGTTACAATTAGATGTTCCTTTGGAGATAGTAAGCTAATCACCATTCTGCTTTATGAGTAGAAATATCCCGTTCACTACTTATTAACCCGGCACCTTAATAGGTAGGTTCAGGGCCTTTTTGTCGCCCCCCTAACTGTTTGAATGTAAAAGGACAGGCCTAAGCGAGCCTACCTATTAAGGTGCCGGGCTAATATTTATCAAGAGGAGACTTAAATTGAGCCTCTCATCAACTTAACTGCCTCATGAGTATCTACAACCTTATTGGCAATTAACCCATAATTAACGACGGCAGCTTGGTAAGCATCTTCCCCCGGAGCAGCAACAGCATCTTTCACTACCAATACTTTAAATCCATTTTCCACTAATTCCCTCAGATGAGAATCTGTACACAGATTTGCAGCCAGCCCGGCAAGGATAACTGTATCAATACCCTGCATGCGCAACTGTAGAACCAGGTCATTGCTGTCAGGTCCATAGATTTTATGGGGACTGGTTACAACGGTCTCGCCATCAAGAATGTACTTCTTGTATTGATCCAGGAAATCAGCCCCGGCACCTTTCAGGCCTGTTGCATAGACTGCATCTTTACGGTTGAAAACCTTCAGTTCTAAAAGTTGCTTCTGTAATGCACCGGGATTCGACCAACTGTGGTCATGCTGAAAATAGGCATGCGGGCTGACAAAAACAGGCATACTGATCTGCTTTGCAGTTAAAAACAGCTTCTCTATATTTGGGATTGTCCCCAATGCTTTAATATTGTCTGCGAAGAGTCCGTAAGCTATACCCTTCTCATCAAGAAAGTCATTTTGTGGATCTGTGACAAGTAACGCTGTTTTTTCTTTAACCAGCTTCATCGGCTCCTCGCCTGCAAATAGAGGCAAAGAGATCATCAAAGTCACCATCATGAACAGGGAAAAAATCGTTTTCTTCATTGTCTTACACCTATAAATTTATGAAAAAGTGTCTACTTGAACCTATATGACACCCGCTTTTTGGCTATCAAAAGGCTAAAGGCAGGATCATGCTAGACAACGAGATAGAAATGTTCTGTAGCAGATGCTACATAGCTAAAATTGATGAGAGCAATCTAAGGAATCACAGAGAGAATTAAGACTGAGTGTATTAATAGATCTGATCAGCTTTTATGCGCGATGTCCCAGTGGGTCTTACGGAAACTCGGTAACACTCAGCTTGGTCACAAGGGCCATTAACAAGGCATGCGAGCGTAGGACTAGCCGTAACACCGCCAATGGGCTTGTGGTCCGGTCCAAAGGGAGCCCTGCTACCGGGCCAATTCCGGATTGCACTTATTGGAAAGGGTCAGCCATTCCCGGCAAAGTGCACCTTGCCTTGGCCCACTAGTATCCTATACTAGCCACTAGTAAAATATTGCCAATAACCAACTAAATGCCAGCCACATTATCAGAATCAGTGGTATCCCGACTCTGACAAAATCACTGAAGGTATAGTTACCTGCACTCATTACCAACAAATTGGTTTGATAAGCCATTGGTGTGGCATAGCTCATATTTGCACCGAATAAAACAGCCAGCACAAAGGGCTCAGCTGGTAAATTCAGGCTTTCGGCAATCCCGATTGCCACGGGTGTTCCAATAACAGCTGCGGCATTATTTGATACCACATTTGTCAATAGCGCCATCAACAGCATCAAACTACTCAGAATAACTGCAGGAGTTGCCCCTTCGGTTAAACTGACAAAACTGTTTGCGAGAAATTCACTCCCTCCTGTCATCAGCAATGCATTCCCCAAAGCAAGACTGGCAACAATTATTAGAACAACCTGCGCGTTTAAAGCGCGACTGATATCTCGCCAGGTAAGGCAGCCACATAGCAGCATCAGTAGAACCCCACTGAGTGCACTCACGGCAATGGGTAAAATACCGCTCGCTGCAAACAGGATAATCCCAAACATGATGGCGAGTGAAAATGGCGCTTTTCGGGTGTGAGGCAGATCGGTAGTCGCATCCAGAACCATAACAATTGACTGCTGCTTAAGTTCACGTATCTGCTCACGCTTTCCCTGCACCAGTAGAACATCACCGACTCGCAGATTTAAATTCCCCAAACCTTGCGGCATCGATTTAATACGCTCATTCGCGCGATGTACCGCTAAAACGACAAGCTGGTAGCTCTCTGCGAAGCGAATTTCATTCAGAGTACGGTTCTGTAGAGGTGATCCCCTGAAAACAATCGCCTCTGCCAATTGTTGATCTTCGGCACGCAAGGGATGATCATCACTGACCTCCTCCCCTCCGGAATAGAGTGTTGCCCCGAGCGATTGCTCGAATTCCTTCAGACGCGATGGGGTATCGTGAACCAGCAAGCGGTCACCAGGATTAATCACAGCATCAGGCAATGGCATGATATAGGTCGTTTCACTTCGCCTTATACGATCAACCTGCAGGTGATTGTGGGTTAAAGCGATAACCTCCGACAAAGTCATCCCAGCTGCAGTGCTCTCCTCTTTGATAACAAGGTGGGCAGTGAAGATCCGAGGTGAACTGTCTGCCAATACCAGCTCCCTTTTGGGCAGAATACGGGGTGCGACCAACCAAAGGTAGACCATACCTATACTGTTTGCGATCAACGCAGGAACAATAAAATCGAACATCTCTATCCGATCCAGCCCCATATCATAAGCAACTCCTATAACCAAAAGGTTAGTGGATGTGCCGATGGTTGTACTCATACCCCCGATCAAGGTCGCAAATCCCATTGGCATGAGCAAAGATGACGCCTCAGTTTTAGTCTTCAGCGATACACTAACCAAAATTGGCAATAGCAGGACAACAATTGGTGTATTGTTTATAAATGCACTTAACACTCCTGCAATCAGCAGCGTCAGGAGAAATGACATACTCGGACTTATACTCCATAACCTCGCCAATGTTCGCCCTATCGGCTCCAATGCTCCAGACCGGACGAGGCCATGACCAGCCACCATCAGAGCACTTACTGCAATCAACGCCTCATGTCCAAACCCTTTAAAAAAATCAATTGAACTAATAACTCCTAAGGGCCCCTCAAAAGGAAAAATCTCGAAACCCAGAGTGAGTAGAGACAAAATAACAAGTGATGAACTCTCGAGTGGGATTTTCTCACGGCTGAAGAGCAACAGTGCTAAGCCTGTTAGTAGAAGTACGGCAATCATGTGGGGATTGGGCAGTCCGTTTTCAATCATATGAGTTTCAATTTCCAGACATATTTGTAAGGATTAAAATTGCAGCACCCTGTCAGGTGCTTTTTCATCAGCTCATTCGACTTGCAGTAATTGTTATTTGCATTGGCTTCAATCTTCCATCAATTAACACAAAGAAATTCATTTCCTAGTGATATTTCTCTTATCATGACTTAAGACCAAACCCTGATACATTGAAGTCGTATAGCGCCAATAGACTGATAAGACACCAAGTGATTACCTGAGGTAGTCAGAAATCAGTATAGCTGTTGTACAGATAGCTAAAAAAATCCCGGCAGGGGTGCCGGGATAATGTGGAGGATCACAATGCACAAAGCGGGGGTTCCGCTTGATACACAAAATAACTAGCAGTAAACGAGCCAACTTTTATTTTCTATATATTTCATATAGTTAGTAAATTTTCTTTTCAGTCCGCAGCTCTCCGATGCACTAATATTGCTCATAGTGCACAATCATTGCCACACCAGAAATTGACACAATTAACATCAAACACAGTGGCAGAAAGGTCATCTAGTCAATAGGTATTCGTGCTGTTCGACATAACTTTAAAGATGAATGATTAAACTTAATTGTTCTGAACCTTTCACTGTTTAAGGTTCAATTCCGATTGCATCATTTTTCACCTTCACACTTCGCTATTCACTGATCTGCCAAGTTATCGATGATTCGTATGCTTCAGGTTAAATAAATCCTCGAGACGTAAATATTCACGAAAAGGAAAATAGTCTCTTAGTCACGAACGATACTTTTGTGAAAAAAAGATTTCGTGTCCTTTTTTAAGATGAACTTGATTCTTCTTCCACCATGATCTCTGGTCAATATCAGAAATCAGGATAAAATCGTAAACCTAGTAGTCTGTGTTTTGGAAATCGGACTAAACATAATGAAACTAATTCTAAAAGTGGTTATCGGAGTGACTAGCTGTCTGAATGGTAAGAAACCTCAGATCAATTCATGAATATGTTCATGTTAGCTGACAGGCTTTGGCACAGTATTCAAATGTTTCACCTTCACCGGCTATTTCGGTTCTGTTTTTCCTCGATCAAAAGCCTTTTATCTCATCACCCACTTGATCAAAGATAACCAGAGGTTGCTTGAAAACTTAAGAAAAAAAATATTCGGACGAAACACTATTCACAATTTAATGTGTTTTTTTGACAAAATAACGCTGTATTCAACGAAAAATATTGAATTTGTATTAATAAATGTTAATGAGGTGTTGTTCTTATGCTCATCTCGAACTATATTATGCACGTCATTTCAATCATATAGGAGTACCAATGGCTCTAAAGAAAACTGTAAAGAAGCGTCGCAGAGCAAAAAGAAAAGTTGTTTCCATGGAAACAATTACTGAAGCTTTGCAAGCCGACATAAATCTATCAGGCGCAAATAAACGTGCACTGACCAGACTGGCTAAAGCTGAAAAGGCACTCGAGCGTCAAGACAAGCTGGTCGCAACCAATAGCGATCGGGTTGAAAAAGCACGTGCTGCTGCTGGAACTGCAAAAACAGCAGCCAGCAAGGCAAAAGCCAAAGAGCGTCTGAGTGCTGCACAGGACAAGCTGAAGCAGGTCAAAGCTGACCGAACTGCTCTAGCCGGTGAACAGCGCAAAGCTGCCCGACTGGCAAAAGGTCTCTACACTGCCATGCAGTCTGCACGTGCAAAAATGGTTAAAGACTTTGAAAAGAGTGCGAAAGCTCTGGAAAAAGCTGTTGACACGAAAACACGTCGACGTCGCAGAACCAGCAAGAAAAAAGCAGCAGCTGCTACTGCTGAATAAATCTTGCTTTAAGCAGATTAAAGCCACTGTCCTGGATTATACCGAGACAGTGGCTTTCTAAAGACACCGCAACCAATTTACCCTCAATCCATAGCAGGATTCTAGTTCTCAATTCAGACAACGCTCCCTCGATATCTCTGCCCAAAAACGGGTAACGTCTCCTGACATATCACCCGAATACTTCTCAAAACTATTTCCCTACGTAGATTTTTCGATAGAAAAACTTCTCGATCTCAACAAGGATCAATACACTCGAAGCGACCAGAATGATTAAAAGCCAGACTCCTGGTTCAATGGGTGCAGTTCCGAACAGATACTGCAATTGAGGTAGATAGGTGAAACCCATTTGAAAAACCACCAACAGAGCGATTGCAAAAAGAACATAGCGATTACCCACCAAGCCATGCCAGTTCAATACAGGGGCAATAATATAACGTGAGTTGAACAGATAGAATATTTCAAACATCACCAAGGTATTAACAGCAATGGTTCTGGATTCGGAGATGGTCATTCCCTGTTCGCCTGCCCAGAGAAAGAGTCCAAAGGTACCTCCGGTCAGAATAGTCGCTACAAAAACAATTCGCCATATCAGGAAAGGGGTCAGTAGTGGCTCTCCTACTTTTCGTGGTTTTCTGTGCATTAAACCAGGTTCGGATGGCTCCATAGCCAGCGCCAAAGCCAGTGTCACTGCAGTAATCATATTAACCCATAGAATCTGAACGGGAGTCAGCGGCAATTCGCTGAAACCCAGTACAATTGCTGCCAGAATAATCAGTGCCTCTCCACCGTTGGTCGGTAAAATGAACAATATTGCCTTCTGCAAATTGTCATAGACAGTCCTCCCCTCTTCCACGGCAGAAATAATCGAGGCGAAATTATCATCAGCCAGCACCATTTCAGATGCTTCCTTTGCAGCTTCAGTACCATTCTGACCCATTGCTGTACCAACATCAGCACGTTTCAATGCAGGAGAATCATTAATTCCATCTCCTGTCATAGCAACCACTTGTTGCTGCTCCTGTAATAGCGAGACAAGTCTCAGCTTATGCTCAGGGCTTACTCTGGCGAAAACATCAATCTTCATCACCCGGTCGCCCAACTGTTGGTCATCCATTTGCTCCAACTCCTGACCCACGAGTGCTTCATTACAATTCGTCAGCTTAAGTTGTCGGGCGATCGCAAGTGCTGTAGCACTATGGTCACCGGTAATCATTTTCACTCGTATGCCTGCCTGAAGGCACTGTTTTACAGCATCAATTGATTCACTGCGGGGTGGATCGATAAGGCCGAACATACCCAACAGGATCATACCGTTTTGAACATCACGATAGTTGAGTTCTGATTTATCAATGGGCATGGGTTTGATACCTATCGCCAAAACCCGCTGCCCTCGTCCAGCCATTTCATTGATTCGTTTAAGCCATAACTCCTGATCAATTGCCTCATCACCATTCAAAGTGCGCTGCAATTTACAGATTTTTATTAGCTCTTCAGGGGCACCCTTTATAATGATAAACGCACCACCACTATGACTATGGTGGAGTGTCGCCATAAATCTATGCTCAGATTCAAAAGGTATTAAATCAG
Source organism: Candidatus Thiodiazotropha sp. DIVDIV (assembly GCA_040506275.1). GTDB lineage: Bacteria > Pseudomonadota > Gammaproteobacteria > Chromatiales > Chromatiaceae > Thiodiazotropha. The sequence continues at coordinate 217,330 of JBEVXD010000002.1, read as the reverse complement.
TGCGAGGATGCTGCTTATTGGCGACACTATGGTCAATGCCTGCTTTCATTCCAGCAACCAATAGTGCACCCTCCATGGGATCACCATGAACCCGCCATTCAAGGTCACTGATTTGTTGTAGTGATGCATCATTACAAAGAACACCCGCCCTTATGACCTCCCCAAGTAGAGGTTGACCTTCAACCTGTATCTCTTCGCCATTCAGGGCAATACTCCCATGAGGGTCATAGCCAGCACCGGAGACTTTAAAGCTATCCTGGCAGGTTGCTATGCCACGTACTGCCATCTCATTTCGAGTCAAGGTTCCGGTTTTATCCGAACAGATCACCATTACCGACCCCAGCGTCTCTACAGCGGGTAGTTTTCTGATAATTGCATTCCGTTGAGCCATTCGCTGCACACCTATGGCCAGGGTAATAGTCATGATCGCTGGCAAACCCTCTGGGATTGCAGCAACAGCAAGACTGACAGATGCGAGAAACATATCTGCAGCGTGGTAACCCTGTAAGAAAATACCAAAAAAGAAAGTAACGAAAGCTACAATAAGAATAGCGAGGGTAAGCCAGCGACCAAACTGATCCATTTGGCGTAGTAATGGTGTTGTGGTTGCTTTCACCTCGGCAACCAGTGATCCGATACGGCCTATTTCTGTATCGACTCCAGTTGCAACGACAATGCCTCTGCCCTGTCCATGGGTTACCAAGGTGCCCGAGTAGGCCATATTGATCCTATCCCCTAACGGGGCATCTGATTTCAGCGATTCGATATTTTTCTCTACTGCTATCGATTCACCTGTTAATGCAGACTCCTGAATCTGTATTCCTTTAACCCAAATCAATCTCAGATCTGCCGGTACACGATCCCCTGATTGCAAAAGAACCACATCACCCACAACCAGGTTTTCAGCATCCAACGTAAGCTGCGCGCCATCTCGCAAGGTCATTGCATGGGGAGATAACATTTGCCGAATGGCATTCAGAGCATTCTCGGCCTTACCTTCCTGGATATATCCAATCAAGGCGTTGATGACCACCACGCCAAAAATCACACTTGCATCCAACCAATGTTGCAGTATTGCAGTCACTGCCCCAGCAACGATCAAGACATAGATAAGCAGGTTGTGAAATTGATAGAGAAAACGTAACCAGGGAGGCACGGGCTCAGGCTCTGGTAACCGGTTTGCGCCATATCGAAGATAACGTTCATGGGCCTGTTCCGATGACAATCCGGATTCTGCGCTATCCAGTCTGGATATTACCTGCTTGAAATCGACCATGTACCAGTGGTCATCAAAGGCAGGCGATTGATGTTGCTGAATTGAATTCTTGTCGTTTTTTCGCTTTAAGTATCGTAATCCGCCAACAACCAGAACCACAATTACTAACAAGCCTAAGCTATACAACCAAATATCGCTAACCATCTGCGGACTCTCTTTTACTCGGAAGCACAATAAACCTACCTATAATGGTTCCGGGTTAATTAGACTATCCCAATTATTTTTGGGTACTTTTGAAAAACCCCTAAGCTGAACAGATTGTCGTTCAAATGCGCCAATCCAAGATGTGGATCTTGTTCAAAATCTGCTATTACGAAGACCCGCAATGCAGAAGTGATTAATTTAGACGGCAAAATGTCGTCCCTAGACTTGTTCAGAGAGTCCTTAAAATTGTTTCATTCGCATCAACAGCAGGATCCAGCCACAACTTAAGGATTCTCCTAAACATTATAATAAAGATTTCAATTTCCACTTTGATTGGTTGCTGGATATATGCAGGTATAAGTGAAGAAAGGTGAACTTGTCTGTTGGCAGAAACACTGCCAAAACAATATTTTATAAACTTTGAGCCGTAGCGCACTGAATCATAATTTGATTGCTTAATCCGGTAAAAATATCACTGATAACTGGACTGCTCAGTAGTATATTCAATTATTCTAATTAATAATCAATACCTTACTTATTGTCGACTATTTAACTTAGTTATTGCGTTTTAGTGAGACTTTGTCTTATTCTGTTGACCTAGATCAATAAAATGACGCCAAGCAGAATCCGGCCGTCACCATAATGTGTGGAATGGCAGATGATCCTAACGGATACTCAAAAAAGAGATTCTGATGAGTCAATTCTCATCTTAACTCCAAATAAAAACCTGACCTGGAGTCAATCCAAGTGGCTTTTTCTACTATTAGCCACCCCCTGTCTGTTTGTTGCTCTCTATTTCTATTCAATTGGTGCCTGGCTGGTTCTCCCTTTTGCAGGTTTGGAAATCTTGGTAATTGGAATTGGCATCTACTGCCAAAGTTGCTGTGCCCATACCCGGCAGACCATCAGAATAGACTGCAATCAAGTCAGGGTGAGCAGCAATCGCCAGCATGGCTCAGAAAAATGTTTTCACAAAGCCTGGATGAAAGTCATCCAGAACCATGATCCCCGAGGCTGGTATCCCAGTCGTCTATTAATCGGTTCTCATGGTGAATACATCGAGATAGGGAAATACTTGGTTGAGGAGGAGCGTGAACTGCTCGCTCATAATCTAAAAAACAAAATCGAGGGCATTTAACCAGTATGAAGTTTAAAAGCAATCATACACGACATGGCAGTGCTCCCGTGTCAGTGTTACATAATAAATATCAAGCAGTTTTGCACAACATCAAACTACCATTGTTAGCAGGCCTCTGTTTTGCATCACTGCTTAAATCCAATGACAGCAATGCGGAATATGGCCTCAATTTTCCTGAACCGGCTGCCAATGTTGCCCAGGATATCTATAACATCCATATGCTGACGATGCAGATAACAACAGTGCTGTTGCTGATCGTTTTCGCATTTGTTTTCTACTCGCTCTACTATCATCGCAAGAGCCGTGGCTATCCAGCAGACCAAAATTTCCACAACTCTTGGTTTGGTAACTGGTCCTGGGTCATCGTGCCGGTGATGGTATTGGGAGTCGACCTCACCATTGCAGGAAAAGCGGATGCTGTTTTGAAAAAGGTCTGGGATGTACCTAAGGATGAGAACATCCTGGATGTCAAAGTAACGGGGCACCAATGGTGGTGGGAGTTCGACTATCTGGATCACAATATTAAAGTAGAGAGTCGATATGTACCGCAAGAGGAGTCGGGGGATCTCTACCTTAGAGAGGTCGACAATCGTCTGTTTCTGCCAACCGGGCAAAAAATCCGTTTTCTCCACACCTCTGCAGATGTCCTGCACGCTTTTTGGGTACCTGAACTGGCGGTCAAAAAAGATGCTATTCCTGGATATGTCACTGAAACCTGGGCTGAACTGACTAGAGAAGGGGTTTTTCGAGGACAGTGTGCCGAACTCTGTGGCACCTGGCATTCCCGTATGCCAATCGTGGTCGAATCAGTCTCTCCTCAGAAATTTGCTGCGTGGGTTGATGACCAGAAAGCGATCAAAATTGCAGCTGCTGCAGAAGCAAGTGCCGACAAAACCTGGAGTCTCGATGAGCTGATGACGAAAGGAAAGACACTGTATGAAACGAAGTGCGCTGCCTGTCACCAGGTTACAGGTATGGGATTACCACCGGCATTCCCGGGGTTGAAAGGCTCTGCCCTTACCACCGGCCCGATTGCCGACCACTTACAGATTGTAATCAAGGGCAAAGAAGGTACTGCCATGCAGCCATGGGGCTCGCTCAACGATCTGGAAATCGCAGCAATTGTAACCTATGAACGTAATGCTTGGGACAATAACACAGGCGATGTGGTGCAGCCTGCAGACGTTAAGCAGGCAAGATAGAGGAGAGTTAGATAATGACAACTACCACCCTTAACCATGATGAAGCGCATCACCACGACAATCCGACAGGTTGGCGCCGTTGGCTGTTCAGCACCAATCATAAAGACATAGGTACGCTGTACCTGCTGTTTGCATTGACTATGCTCTTTCTTGGTGGCGCCAGCGCGATGTTGATACGCATGGAGCTTTTTCAGCCAGGAATCCAGCTACTCGACCCTGATCTATACAACAATCTGGTAACCAACCATGCACTGATAATGATTTTCGGTGCGGTAATGCCGGCAGCAGCAGGATTGGCCAACTGGATGATTCCGATGATGGTCGGGGCACCTGACATGGCACTCCCGAGAATGAACAACCTCAGCTTCTGGATTCTTCCTGCCGCAGCCACCATGCTGATACTTTCATTTGTTGTACCCTTTTTTCCGGGCGGTGGAACCCAAATTAATACAGGCTGGACTCTCTATCCGCCACTCTCTGTTCAGGTAGGAATGTCGATGGATTTTCTGATCTTCGCCATTCACCTGTTGGGTATCTCATCGGTACTTGCTTCAATCAACATTATCGTTACCCTGCTCAACATGCGCGCTCCAGGCATGACGCTGATGAAAATGCCCATGTTCTGCTGGACCTGGCTGGTGACAGCATTTTTATTGATTCTGGTAGTACCTGTGCTAGCGGGCGGTGTCACTATGCTCCTCTTTGACAGGCACTTCGGCACAAGCTTTTTCGATGCCGCAGGTGGCGGTGATCCAGTACTGTTTCAACATCTGTTCTGGTTTTTCGGCCATCCAGAGGTATATATCCTGCTATTACCCTCAATTGGGGTTCTCTCGCACGTTATTCCGGCTTTCTCCCGCAAGCCACTTTTTGGCTACAAATCGATGGTTGGCGCAATGCTGACAGTTGCCACCGTCGGCATGGTTGTCTGGGCCCATCACCAATATACCATTGGCATGTCGTTAGGTGCGGTCACCTACTTTATGATCGGCACGATACTGATCTCCATCCCGGTAGGTCTGATGATGTTCAACTTCATTGCTACCATGTGGCGCGGCGCAATGACCTTTGAAACGCCCATGCTTTTTGCTGTGGCCATCGTACTGATGTTCACTTTTGGTGGATTGAGTGGCGTGATGCTGGCTGTTGTCCCGGCAGACATGCAGTACCACGATAGTATGTTTGTTGTCGCCCATTTTCACTACGTATTGATGCCTGGTGCAGTATTTGGTCTTTTTGCTGGTGTTTTCTACTGGCTACCCAAATGGACAGGACACATGTATGACGAAACACTGGCAAAAATCTTTTTCTGGACAAACGTCATCGGCTTTAACATCACCTTTTTCCCACAACACTTTCTCGGTTTGGCAGGAATGCCCCGTAGGATCGTTGACTACAACATGATGTTCACCGAGTTCAATGTTATATCCAGTATTGGCGCAATGATCTTTGGTCTGAGTCATCTGCTTTTGCTTTACATAGTCATAAAAACAATTCGCGGAGGCAAGAAAGCGGAAAGCAAAGTATGGGAAGGTGCAGAAGGTCTTGAGTGGGAATTGGACTCACCGCCTGCATTTCATACCTGGACTACCGCTCCGCAAATTAAATAAGAACTTATAGGTAGAGTAATGAGGATACCGAGATATCAAACACCGGAAATGAGAACTAAAAATGTCCGTCTGGCATGGATACTGGGCGGGTTGGCTATCTTCTTTTTAGTCACCTCCTTTCCTTTTTGGACAGGATTGTTTCGTATCGTAGGCACCCAGGCAACACCATGAATAGCCAATCACCTGGGCAACACAAAAACCGTCGCACTACACTTCTACTTAGTGGTGTTGTGGTATTTATGTTTGGTTTTGGTTTTGCCATGGTGCCGCTCTACAATCTATTTTGTGAAGTGACAGGAACCCAGTCACTCTCACAACGCAGTAAAATAGAACAGACGAATATGTTATCTGATGAGGTGGATTCCAGTCGCTGGGTTACAGTGAAATTCGATGCCACAGTCAACCCAAATTTACCCTGGGAATTCGAAGCAGTAACCCGCAGTCTCCGTGTACATCCGGGTGAGACTTATGAGGTAAATTTTTTAGCGCATAACCGAAGTGGATCTTCTGTTACCGGTCAAGCTATTCCCAGCGTAGTACCTTGGCAAGCTACTCCTTATTTCAGCAAGTTAGAGTGCTTTTGCTTTAATAAACAGACCCTAACCGGAAACCAGTTAACTGAAATGCCACTCCGTTTCATGGTTTCAACCGATCTACCTAAGGATATCCACTCATTAACACTATCCTATAGCTTCATGCGTTTAAAGGCGCAAGAAGAGAAACCAAAACAGACACATGATCTTCCGAATATCGCTATGCAGGTAAACAAGTGAGTAAAGGAATCCAGTGAAACTATGACTTTATATCTATACCGCTACTCAATATCGGGGAGAGAGTTACGATGTCAGTAAAAGAGCATAATGAGGACTATTTCATACCCGATCCCAGTCCCTGGCCAATTATTGGAATGGTATCACTGCTGCTCACCCTGTTTGGCGGCGCGCTTGCAATGAATGGGGTCTCTGTCGGCGGATTTATTGTAGTAGCTGGTCTGCTACTTTTTTTCTATCTGCTATATAGCTGGTTTCGTGATGTTGTGATGGAGAATTTAAGTGGCCGTTACAACAAACAGGTTGATACCTCTTTCCGCATGGGTATGTTTTGGTTCATCGCATCAGAGGTGTTCTTTTTTATCAGTTTCTTCGGCGCACTCTACTATATCCGCAACATTGCCCTTCCCTGGTTGGGTGGAGTTGGATACCTGGGTGTCACCAATGAAATCTTATACGGCGGGTTCGAGAATGTCTGGCCATCCCATGGTCCAGGAGAGATGGGAGGAGACTTTACCCCCATGGGGCCTTGGGGAATTCCAGCAATTAACACCTTGATACTCCTGACCAGTGGTGCCACGATCACTTGGGCCCATTGGGGATTAAAAATAGAAAATCAAAAACAACTGGTCAACGGCTTGATTGCCACCATTGCGTTAGGGGTGATTTTTGTCATCCTGCAAGCCTATGAATACGGCCATGCCTATCAAGAACTCAATCTCACACTGGAAACAGGTGCATACGGATCAACATTCTATATGCTAACCGGCTTTCATGGCTTTCACGTCACGATGGGGGCAGTGATGCTGATGGCGATTCTTGGCCGAAGTATGAAAAGCCATTTCAGCGCACATAACCACTTTGCATTCGAGGCCGTTGCCTGGTACTGGCATTTTGTCGATGTAGTCTGGCTTGGATTATTTGTTTTCGTCTACTGGTTATAAATCCAGCTCGAAAATCATTTAGGCAACAGACCGTGAGGGGTAAGTAAGCCAAAAAAGTAACCCAACATAAGTATGATGAATAGCAACAATGACAGTGCAACACGAACAGTCAACGCTCGTACTACACGTGTACTGTTTTCTTTACCATCATCCTTGGCCATGTAATACATCCCCTGAAACAGGGAAAAAAGTATGAATAGTAGAACCAGTAATACAGGTAGTTTAAAGATAATGTCCATGATCACTCCAGCCTTTGTCGGGTCGATTATCCACCCGTCGGCAGCGCTGTTTTGACGAAAGATAGTTTCACTATAGATGTTATGACAAGCGGCACACGTCATTTTCGCGCCCAGGCAATCCCCACAATAATTATGGTAATCATCACACCTATGCTATGTGGCCTTGGTGTATGGCAGCTCGATCGCGCCACACAGAAACAACAGCAAGCATCAGCATTGGAGATGCGTCGAAAACTACCTCCGCTCTCTTTAAATGATCAACAACTACCTGAACGTGATTCTATATTATACCGTCATGTCGTTGCTCAAGGGCATTTTCTTAATGATAAAGCAATCTATATAGAAAACCGCAAGCATTTAGGTAAAACCGGATTTCATATCATCACACCACTTCAACTTTCAGGTAATGGACGAATTGTTTTAGTTAATCGTGGATGGGTCGCTCACGATCAATTAGAGGATAAGTTAAACCTATCCTTGGATTCTAATCAGCAAACTATTGATGGTGAAGTCACCATTCCGCAACCACCTGCCATAGAGCTGAAACCGTCTAATCAACAGAGCCAATCACCTCCACAATGGCCCTACTTGACTCTGCCTCGTTATATTGAGTGGTCTGGTCTGGAAGTTCTGCCACTGATGATTTTGCAAACATCCAAAGACGATCTGCCATTTATTCGCCAATGGCCTACCCCGAAAGTGAGTGATCTGATGCATATTGGTTACGCAATCCAGTGGTTTACCTTTGCCATCATCGCTCTGCTTATCTGGCTGCGTCTCTCTTTTCAAAAGCCAGAAAGAAGTGACAAATGAGTAGCCTGACACAACAGATCACCCCTTCCCGCAAGCTGATTTCGTTATGGCTACTGATAGGTATATGCTCACTACCATTAATATCTGCCTGGTTGTTTTATCTGAATCCAGATTGGTTACCTACCGGTCGGTCCAATAACGGAGTATTGATCGATCCGCAAAGACCAGTAGCCTCTTTATCTCTAAATACAATTGAACAAATACCCTTTGATTGGCAATCACTGCATGACAAGTGGACGCTGGTTGTAGTCAGTGAGTCAGGTTGTGATGCAGCCTGTGTTGAAACACTGATCAAAATACGTCAAATACGTCGCGCAACCGCTGCAGGCAGGCAACGCATTGAACGTGGACTAATCATCTATCCAGACAACAATGGAAATATCGACATACCCTCACTAGATGGTCTAGACGGTACACATTTGCTCATTGCCAAACATGAACAGCGCGAAGCTGTAACATCCCTGTTCCCGCTAGCAGATTTTGAAGATAGCGTTCCAGTCTTTATTATCGATCCCAGAGGAGATTTGATGATGCGATACGACACTCCACAGATCACCTCAAAGCAGATCCTCGCGGATCTGGAAAAACTACTCAAGGCCTCTCAAAACTGGTCCCAAGGAGGTCAATATGGCCATCAGTAATATCTCTACACGACACGCCATCAATTTCACATGGCAACACTACTATGAGATGACCAAGCCAAAAGTAGTACTACTCATTGCCTTCACTGCATTGGTTGGTATGCTTTTATCTGAACAGGGTATCGTGCCTTGGCAACCCATGCTGTTCGGTCTACTCGGCATCTCTTTGGCTGCAGCCTGTGGCGCTGTCATCAATCACATCGTCGATCAACGTATTGATAAAATGATGGAGCGAACCAGCCGACGTCCAATTCCCAGTGGCCATATGGACACCCAGCATGCAGGTAGTTTTGCCCTGTTTTTAGGGGTAGTCTCTATGCTGATGCTGTTTTTTCTTGTCAATCCTTTAACGGCGCTACTGACCTTTATGGCACTGATCGGATATGCTCTGATCTATACCCTCTATCTGAAACGTAATACACCACAAAACATTGTTTGGGGCGGTTTGGCAGGCGCCTCTCCCCCACTGCTAGGATGGGTAGCTATTAGCGGAGAAGTCACGATTGAGGCATTTCTGCTCCTACTAATAATCTTTGTCTGGACGCCCCCGCATTTCTGGCCCTTGGCAATTCACCGTCGAGATGATTACGCCAAAGCTGATATACCCATGCTTCCGGTCACACACGGTATAGACTTCACAAAGCAGCAAATAGTTATCTACAGCATCATGTTACTCGCTGTCACCTTGCTTCCGTTTGTGGTGCATATGAGCGGCTATCTCTACCTGTTTGGTGCAATCGCTCTTGGGGCTGGTTTCGTCTATCACGCTGTTAAATTGTTACGCAGTGAAGGTCGAAATCATGCGATGAAGACATTTACCTACTCAATTCTCTATTTGAGTCTGTTATTTACCTTGTTGCTGGCGGACCACTATTTAGTCGTGGCTCTAAGCTGACCACAGTTGAGCAATAGCTCTTTATCGTTTTGAAACTTGTTATTTAACCCGGCACCTTAATAGGTAGGCACGCATAGGCCTATCCTTTTATATTCAAACTGTTAGGAGCGACAAGAAGGCCCTTGCTCTGGGTTGTGACTCTTGACAAGGGACAACCATTGCCTGCGAATCACGCCTTGATCAAGAGCCTTCTTGTCACCCTGAACCTATCTATTAAGGTGCCGGGTTAATAACTTTGCCCCCAGATGAAGCAGAGGCCATCAATATTCCTCATATTGTTTCAAACTTATCCGGCCTGTTAACGGATCCAAGAGTGATTTAAGCTATAGACGTTAAGTAGCGTGCAATTCAGGATGGCAATAAGTGAAGGAAATATTTTCGAGGCTTGCCCGTCAAACGGCATCTCTGTTCAGTCGTATAGCTCAGCTCTACCACCCTCGGACCATACGGGAGAAGGGGGTGCTCTGGGCCAGCGGACTAGGCACTATTACCCTGATAATCCTGCTTTTCTTGTTGGGCATCTATTGGAGCATCATGCCTGAGCCATTTGATGTCAAAAAAAATACCAGTAAGGTTTTGACAGAAATGGAATTAAAACCAGTTATTGGCTCCTACACCACGATCACCCTGTTAACCACGATTAAAACCCTGCTTGAAAAGCCAGGGGGCTACCTGAGCAATGATGTCATGCCACCCAGTCTCTTCCTGGACAACATGCCCAACTGGGAGTTTGGGGTATTGACACAAGTTAGGGATCTGGCCCGTTCACTTAGAAACGACATGAGTCGCTCCCAATCCCAATCTCTCGAAAACAAGGATCTCGCAATTGCTGAGCCACAATTCAACTACAGCAATGACTCATGGATCTTTCCATCAACCGAAGGAGAGTATTCCCAAGGAATAGAGGCGCTGGAACGCTATCTGAGCGGCCTTTCACAACAAGGCAAACAAAATACCCAATTCTATGCCCGAGCCGACAATCTGCGTGATTGGCTGGCTATTGTTGAAAAACGGTTGGGCAGTCTTTCGCAACGTTTGAGTGCCAGTGTAGGACAGGAACGGATCAATACCGATCTAGCCGGAGATCCTTCTGCAACCCAATCTACCGCTGCTAATGAGAGTATGACAGTCCAGACACCCTGGCTGGAAATCGATGATGTATTTTATGAGGCTCGAGGGTCTACCTGGGCACTGATCCACTTCCTCCACGCAGTTGAGATAGATTTTCGGGAAATATTGAGTAAAAAGAACGCGTTGGTAAGTTTGCGCCAAATCATTCGGGAACTGGAAGCCACCCAGGAACCGATCAGTAGCCCTATGGTTCTGAATGGCAAGGGCTTCGGCATTTTTGCAAACTACTCACTGGTCATGGCCTCCTACATCTCCCGCGCCAATGCCGCTGTGATCGATTTACGTAACCTGTTAAGTCAAGGATAGTCCGTAAAACAGTCATGATTTACTCTCCAATAGCTAGACTAATGCCACACAAGAGGGATCTGCATCCTAAGTTGACCTGACAAGATCGGTTATTGTGGTTAAGCATATGGATTCCGGCATGCACAGGAGTGATGGGGTCAATGAAATCTACCCACAAATACTTTGGGGGGAACCGTCGGAAATAATAGTTGTTTGAGGTTGGTACAATCAGAGTTCTCGGTTTTTCCTCAGATCGTCAGAATCACACTCTGCAGTAGTTTGTAAGATATTGGTTTACCAATAAAATCTTAAAAAACCAATTAAAAAAACAGCTGTTTTCCCGTGATCTTTGCTGATTTTGAAGCTTTCCAATTGTTCTTCTGATACAGAATCACTTGCCATACGCGTAAATATACTGATAATGGCGCACTTCGGTATCGGGCCCTGTGCTATAATCCGCCCGGTTTTGAAACCGCCCTCCAGGGGGCATACCTTAATATAATTGAGTAAAGATTTAGTATGGCGAAAGAAGATTTCATCGAGATGGAAGGTACTGTTGTTGAGACCCTGCCAAACACCATGTTCCGTGTTGAACTGGAGAACGGCCACGTGGTAACCGCCCATATCTCAGGCAAAATGCGCAAGCACTATATCCGTATCCTTACAGGCGATAAGGTTACTGTTCAGCTGACTCCCTATGACTTGACCAAGGGCCGCATCACCTATCGCGCTCGCTGAGAGAAGAGTCAGCCTTCGTCGATCGACGTATCGGCTACTGGCTCGCCCTCAATATCAAATATTAGCTTGTCTTCCAAGACATCTACTTTGACAGCACCGCCCGCTGATAGCTTCCCGAACAATAACTCTTCTGCAAGTGGTTTCTTAATTTCGTCCTGAATCAACCGAGCCATGGGACGCGCACCCATCTGTGGATCGTAGCCATGTGCTGCAAGCCATACCCTGGCCTCAGCTTCCACGATCAGATTGACATTCTTCTCCTGCAACTGCCCTTCCAATTCAAAAACAAACTTGTCAACCACCTTGGCGATATGTTCCGGTGTCAATCCGGCGAATTGAATGATTGCATCCAGGCGGTTTCTGAATTCGGGTGTGAACATCTTTTTGATCACTTCCATACCATCACTGGTATGGTCTTGCGTGGCAAAACCGATGGATGAGCGACTCATCTCCTGAGCACCGGCATTCGTAGTCATTACGATCACAACATTGCGAAAATCGGCTTTCCGTCCGTTATTATCCGTGAGTGTACCGTGATCCATAACCTGCAGCAGGAGATTGAAGACATCCGGGTGAGCCTTTTCAATCTCATCGAGAAGCAGTACGCAATGGGGGTGTTTGGCAATCTCTTCAGTCAGCAAGCCACCTTGATCAAATCCAACATAACCTGGAGGTGCACCAATTAATCTGGACACGGTATGCCGTTCCATATACTCGGACATATCGAAGCGAATCAATTCCATACTTAGAATTCTGGCCAGTTGCCGGGTAATCTCAGTTTTACCTACACCGGTTGGTCCAGTGAACAGAAATGACCCGACAGGTCGACCTTCGTTGACTAGGCCGGACCGATTCATACGGATAGCTGCTGTTAATGCCTCTATCGCAAGATCCTGACCGAACACGACCATTTTCAGATCTCTGGTCAAGTCACGCAGAGATTCTGTGTCCGATGCAGAGACTTTTTTCGGTGGAATACGTGCAATTTTTGCAACGATGGCCTCTACCTGGTCCACATCAATGATCTTACGACGCTCTTCCTCTGGCTGTAGCTGTACATTCGCACCAGCCTCATCGATCACATCAATAGCTTTGTCAGGTAGATGTCGGTCGTTGATGTACTTGTCAGACAGTTCGGCTGCGCTGTTAAGTGCATCCTGTGTATATTCGATATTGTGGTGCTCTTCGAAACGGGACTTCAGACCCTTCAGAATCTCAATGGTCTCTTCCACAGTGGGCTCTTCCACATCTATCTTCTGGAATCGACGGGCCAAAGCTCTGTCCTTCTCAAAAATCCCACGAAATTCCTGATAGGTTGTAGAGCCGATACAACGCAGCTCACCAGAAGCCAATACTGGCTTGATCAGATTCGAGGCATCCATAACACCACCAGATGCAGCGCCTGCGCCGATTATGGTGTGTATCTCGTCGATAAACAGAACCACATCTTTTTTGATCTTTAACTCTGCTAATACCGCTTTGAGTCGTTTTTCAAAATCACCCCGATACTTGGTGCCTGCCACAAGGGTGCCCAGATCAAGAGCGTAGATTGTTGCATCTGAGAGTATGTCCGGTACCTCGGCATCTACTATCTTTTTTGCCAGACCTTCAGCAATTGCAGTTTTACCGACGCCTGCTTCACCAACCAATAACGGATTGTTCTTACGTCGCCGACATAAAATCTGAATTGTTCGCTCAATCTCATTATGACGACCGATTAGCGGGTCGATTTTTCCCTGTTCAGCAACTTGATTGAGATTGGTGGCGTAATTGTCCAGTGCACTGGCTTGATCTTCGCCCTTGTTTTCACTCGACAACTCTACAGGGGTCTCATCATGGCCAACCTCATCCAGCTTCGATATGCCATGGGAGATATAGTTGACCACATCCAAACGACTGACTTTCTCTTCATTCAGAAAATAGACGGCCTGAGAATCCTGTTCGTTAAAGATAGCAACCAGTACGTTGGCTCCGGTTACTTCATTCTTTCCAGAAGACTGGACATGAAAAACAGCACGTTGTAGTACCCTCTGAAAACCAAGGGTTGGCTGAATTTCCCTCTCGTCACCATCAGGAATCAACGGCGTGGTCTCATCGACAAAGGTGCGGATTTTCTGCCGCATCTTTTCAATATTAGCGCCACAGGCGCGCAATACAGTCACTGCAGAGGGGTTATCAAGCAGAGCAAGCAGCAAGTGATCAACAGTCATGAACTCATGCTGTCGCTCTTTGGCACTTTTAAAAGCCTGATTTAGAGTGAATTCCAGCTCTTTGTTCAACATCTTCGATACTCCATCAGAACCGCTTAGGTCTCTTCCATAGTGCACATCAGCGGATGCTGGTTACTACGTGAATAGTCGTTTACTTGAGAGACCTTGGTCTCGGCTACGTCTTTGGTAAATAGACCACAGACTCCTACACCTCGGGTATGCACATGCAGCATCACCCGAGTGGCTTTTTCCCTATCCATACTAAAGAAGGTTTCTAAAACCTGAACCACGAATTCCATGGGGGTATAGTCATCGTTCAGAATAATAACCTTAAATAATGGTGGCCTTTTTAATTTGGGAGCCGCCTCCTCTAATGCTAGACCATCGTCGTGTGATGTTTGTTCTCTATCGCTCATACTGGGTGATTCTAGCAGTCCTGCTTGGTCTGAAAAGTTGAAATATTTTGCGGATTTTTTCCAAATCCAGCTAACACTAACCTAATTAAGCCGGTAGTGACTAATAAAGCAATAATACTATTGTATATGGAGGGTTAATCCCTGAATATCAACCCAGTTCCCTTCTCATTGACAGTCTGGAACTGAAAAAGCTCCTATTCAACATGCAATGACCTCATTTTTAAATAGCCATACAAGTGTGCTCAGCCCCCATTCAGGTAATTGAGATACAAAAAAGATTCCGTGGAGAATTTCAGGGTTACCTGATTTCAGCTACCTATACCGCATCCTTGTTGACTAGATGGATCGGTAATCACTAAGGAACCAATCTCCTCGAGGAGATTTCCAGAACATTTCGATTTAGGGTTTATCTTTATAGTAGTGTCAAAAAGATTAGGGAAATTACCTACATAATCTACGAATTATAGTTAAAAGTCAGATATTTGTTGACCCGCTTATAATGCACACTATACTTCATCTTACAGTGTTGAGAATGGTTCCGGTTAGAGAATCAAAGCACTGAATTTTTTTGCCGTTGAATTTGACGGTCTAAGCATTTAACTAAAGGCTGGTGCCTAGGCTGGTGGACAGAGTTGTTTCGCGCCTCTCTGCTAATCATAACAACGTTGTGTGTTGCTTTATAAGTTGATCTGCCGATGGAGAGTGACGTGAAAAGATAGACCCTACGCTCTGGATTTCAATCTCGAGAAAACAGTCTCATCAGATACATGTCACTTCCTTCTACAAACTGCTTGTAAACTCCCCAACTTAAATTTCCGCCAACCTGAGCCATCGTATATAGTGAGGAGTAATAGCTATGGCGACTGGAGTCGTAAAGTGGTTTAACAACGCCAAGGGCTACGGTTTTGTAACCCCAGAAGATGGAGATCAAGATGTTTTTGTCCATTTTTCATCGATAGAGATGGATGGATATAAGACACTTAAAGAGGGTCAAAGGGTCCAATTCGATATAAGTCAGGGTCCAAAAGGTCTACACGCAACCAATATCCAAAAGGTTGCTGCGAGTGGTGATTGAACCTAATTAAAATCAACTCTCGTTTTTTACATAAGCCGGTCTGGTCTAACCATACCGGCTTTTTTAATGCCCTGCTCCGGACAATTCCATAAAAAAATCATCTGGCTGTTTCCACATCAGCGATCAGCCGATACTATTACACTTTAATTCTGTACGGCCTTTCGAAATTCTGTTGATTACTCCTGCATGTTAATCCTGTTCAATAAACCTTTTGGTGTCTTGACCCAGTTTACAGATGGTCAGGGGCGTCCCACCCTGGCTGACTATATCACCACCAAAGGGGTCTATGCGGCTGGACGCCTGGATCGTGACAGCGAAGGCCTGGTGATCCTGACAGATGATGGGAAGCTTCAACACAGAATCTCGCGTCCAGGCAAGAAATCCTGGAAAACCTACTGGGTTCAAGTGGAAGGATCTCCAAGCGAGCAGAGTATTGAACAACTGAGACAAGGGGTGGATTTAAAAGATGGCCCAACCCTACCTGCCAAGGTCAGAGAGATAACAGAACCCGCACTCTGGCCTAGAGACCCGCCGGTACGTTTCCGAGCCAAAATCCCCACACAATGGCTTGAGATTCAGTTGCAGGAGGGCCGAAATCGTCAGGTGCGGCGCATGACCGCATCTGTAGGCCATCCCACATTGAGACTTGTACGCATAGCGATTGGTCAATGGCGATTAAAGCAGTTACAACCTGGTGAATGGCTAACGCTTGATTCTAAACCAACCCGGGAAAAAGCAGACAGAGAAAAATTTCGATATGCCAGAAAACAGTAAAGTCATCGTCGGTCTCTCAGGAGGTGTCGACTCTTCTGTAGCCGCCTTATTGCTCAAGCAACAAGGCTATGCTGTAGAGGGTTTGTTCATGAAGAACTGGGAAGAAGATGACGATGAGGAGTACTGCTCAGCTGCAATCGACCTGGCAGATGCCCAGGCTGTTGCGGACAGGTTGGATATCCCACTTCACACCATCAACTTCGCTACCGAATACTGGGATCGGGTATTCGCCTATTTTCTGGATGAGTACAAAGCTGGCAGAACACCCAACCCAGATGTTTTATGTAACCGGGAAATAAAGTTCAAAGCCTTTCTCGATTACGCGACTGATCGACTAAGTGCCACAGCTATAGCCACTGGCCACTATGCAGCACTACAACAGGATCAGCAGCTATATCGCTTGATTCGAGCCCAGGATGAAGACAAAGACCAGACTTATTTCCTCTATATGCTGGGGCAGAAGGCCCTCTCCCACAGTCTGTTTCCTCTGGGAGATTTAAACAAACAGCAGGTCAGGTCATTGGCTGAACAGGCTGGTTTCCCAAATCACAAGAAAAAAGACAGTACAGGTATCTGCTTCATAGGCGAACGTAAGTTCCGAGAGTTTCTACAGCGTTTTCTACCTGCCAAACCTGGTGAAATAGAGGATCCTCAAGGGAACAGGATAGGCCAACATCAGGGGTTGATGTACTACACCCTTGGACAGCGGCAGGGTTTGGGTATTGGAGGACGCAAAGGTGCTGATGAAGCGCCATGGTTTGTGGCGGCGAAAGACCTGGACCGCAATGTTCTGATTGCAGTACAGGGCCATCAACACCCCCTTTTGATGTGTAGAGCGCTAATCTGCGGACAACTCCACTGGGTAAGCGGCCATGGGCCGACGGAGCCATTCAGCTGCCTTGCCCGGATTCGTCACCGTCAACCTTTACAGGCATGCCAGGTTCACCCACTCGAAAATGGTTGTTGCCAGGTACGCTTCGAAACCCCACAACGAGCCGCTACACCGGGTCAGTCTCTGGTGTTATATCGTGAGCGAGAGTGTCTGGGAGGCGGTGTCATTGAGTCAACGGATGCTCCGCCGTATGACCAAATCCATGATTAGGCATGTTGATTGATCCACAATTCAATACAGATGTGTCATTGCGAACGTGGGCTAGGATTTTAAGTCATGTGCTCTAGACTGATGTGGGCTAATCGAGCTGTATGATAGTATGTCGAATCGCAAGAATCTCAGTTCAGGAATAGTATGAAGTATCAGGATAGTGATCGTACGATTGCTCTATCAGGTATATATCAAGCAGCCAGTCTAGTACAGCAGGTAGCCCGTAAGGGTTTGGCCAGTACTGATACTATTTCACCCAGTATTAATAGTCTGTTCCAACTGGACGCTGACAGTGTACTTGAGGTGTATGGTGACCTGGAGTCGATTGCACCTGGATTACGTCAGGCCCATAAACAACTTAGTGGGAGCCAGGCTCGGGATGATGAATTAACACGATATATACTCGGTCTGATTCAACTGGAAAGAAAACTGAGCCATCAGCAGGATAGATTGGAAAAAATCAGAAGCGGTATCATGAACACCGCTGCACGATTAGCCCATTTCCCCGCCACTCACAGTAATATCCTTGGTGCTTTGGCTGATCTGTATGCTGAAAACATAAGTACGCTAAAACCAAGAATCATGGTCAGTGGTGAAACTGTCTTTTTGCAGAACAATGATAATGTGAACCGAATACGCGCTCTGTTACTATCCGGTATCAGAGCTGCGATGCTCTGGCGTCAGACAGGAGGACGCCGCAGACAGCTGTTGTTTAGCAGAAAAAATTATATTGAAAGTTGTAAAGCTTTGTTGGATAGGCTTTAAAAAGGGGTGCCTGGGCTTATTTGCACGCTCACTATCGGCCATGACTTAGCATTCCCTATAGCAATCTTTTAGTTACCTTCTATATTGCAAGGGGTCAATGGGGTATAAATACTGAGTAATAGGTCAAAGACCCTTAAGCAATAACTTAAAATAGACAAACAACAAAAATAACAAACAGTTACAAACTGTTTTTAAAGCTTTAGGAGATCCAAATGATTAGTAGCTTTGGTGCAGAAAGTGAGATGAAGGTGAATGGAACCACCTACCAGTTTTTTAGACTGGATGCCCTTGAAAATACAGACCGCCTCCCCTTTTCCATACGCATCCTTTTAGAGAATCTGCTTCGCCATGAGGACAATATCACTGTTACTGCAGATGATATCAAAGCAGTCGCAAACTGGGATCCTGATGCTGAACCCAGCAAAGAGATTCAATATCGCCCAGCACGTGTCCTGATGCAGGATTTCACAGGGGTTCCAGCAGTAGTTGACCTTGCTGCGATGCGCGATGCGGTTGTCGAACTTGGTGGCAATCCTGAAGATATCAATCCACTACAGCCCGCGGAACTGGTTATCGACCACTCCGTACAAGTGGACCACTATGGGGACGAGACTGCTTTTGAACTCAATGCGAAATTGGAATTTCAACGCAACCAGGAGCGATACCAGTTCCTGAAATGGGGCCAAGGCGGGTTTTCCAACCTGAAAGTTGTGCCACCCGACACCGGAATCGTACACCAGGTGAATCTGGAATACCTGGCCAGAGTGATCTCTGCGGAAGAGCGTGATGGCAAGTTACAGGCTTTTCCTGACACGCTGGTAGGCACAGACTCCCACACTACCATGGTGAATGGTATCGGTGTGCTGGGGTGGGGTGTTGGCGGTATTGAAGCCGAAGCCTCCATGTTGGGTCAGCCAGTCTCGATGCTGATCCCCAAGGTAGTCGGCGTCAAACTGGTCGGTAAGCTGCCTGAAGGCTGTCTGGCTACGGATCTGGTTCTGACTATCGTTGAACGCCTGCGTGAACATGGCGTGGTGGGTAAATTTGTTGAATTCTATGGGCCGGCAATCGCATCAATGCCAATGGGTGACCGAGCGACCATCGCAAATATGGCCCCTGAGTACGGCGCAACCTGCGGCCTCTTTCCAATCGATAAGGAGACCCTGGAATATCTGCGCCTGACCAACCGAAGTGAAGACCAGATCGCACTGGTTGAGGCCTATGCCAAGAAACAGGGCATGTTCCACACCACCAGAACACCTGAAGCGACCTACAGTGAAACCCTGGAGATCGACCTCTCTACCGTCGAACCGAGTCTTGCTGGCCCCAAGCGCCCCCAGGATCTTGTGCTTTTAAAAGAGGCCAAGTCGCAATTCATAGAGGCTGTTAAAGTCTTTAATGGCGGGGAGAGCCAAACAGTCGCCACAAACATCGACGGTGCCTCAACTGAAATTACCGATGGTGCGGTAGTCATCGCTGCCATCACCTCCTGTACCAATACCTCCAATCCTGCAGTCATGCTGGGGGCCGGTCTGTTGGCAAAGAAAGCTGTGGCACTCGGCTTAACAGTTAAACCCTGGGTTAAAACCTCTCTTGGCCCAGGATCCCGTGTTGTTATGCAGTACCTGGAACAGGCAGAACTGGATAAACCCCTGGAAACATTGGGATTCGATCTGGTTGGTTATGGCTGTACCACGTGCATTGGCAATTCGGGCCCACTCCCCACAGAAGTATCCGAAGCGATCAGTGATGGAGACCTGACTGTAACCTCGGTACTCTCAGGAAACCGAAATTTTGAAGGTCGGGTGCATGCTGAAGTCAGAATGAACTACCTGGCATCTCCACCGCTGGTGGTCGCTTATGCGATTGCCGGCACCATGAACATTGATCTCTTCAATGAGCCATTGGGCACCAGTGCAGAGGGTAAATCAGTATTCCTGAAAGATATCTGGCCCAGCAGTAAAGAGATAGCAGATTGTATCGATGCAAACCTGACCAGGGAGGGCTTTATCGCCAGTTACGCCAGTTTGTTCGATGGCGATGAACGCTGGCGCTCTCTGGAAGCATCATCTGGCAGTCGATTCGATTGGGATCCTGAATCAACCTATATTCAACACCCGCCCTACTTTGTGGATATGGAACTAGAGCCCAAACCGGTGACCAATATCGAGGAGGCACGTTGCCTTGCGTGGCTGGGGGATTCGGTAACCACAGACCATATCTCACCTGCTGGTGCAATCAAAGAGGATAGCCCGGCGGGTCTCTACCTCACTGAACAGGGTGTAAAAGCAGTCGATTTTAACTCTTATGGTTCCCGCCGAGGCAATCATGAAGTGATGATGCGAGGCACATTCGCCAATATACGCTTACGTAATTTACTGCTCCCGGGAAGTGAGGGTGGCGTTACCAGACATCTCCCATCCGGCGATGAGATGAGCATTTATGATGCGGCTATGCGCTACAAAGAGGAGTCTGTCCCTGCGATCATAATCGCCGGCAAAGAGTATGGCTCTGGCTCATCCCGTGACTGGGCGGCAAAAGGCCCGGCACTACAAGGGGTTCGCGCCGTTATTGCTGAAAGCTACGAACGAATTCATCGCACCAACCTTGTCTGCATGGGCATACTCCCATTGCAATTCTTACCGGGTAAAAATGCAGAAACCCTGGGACTGACCGGTGAAGAGCGCTTCAATATCCCCAACCCTGGTGATAAAACCGGGCATAAAATCACAGTTACTGCGATAGCTGAAGATGGCACTGAAATCAGTTTTAAAGTCACTGTGCGTATCGATACACCAAATGAGGTCGATTACTTCAAACACGGTGGTATTTTGCACTACGTACTACGCAATATGGTGAGTAAATCTGCCTCGGAAATCGCTGAGGAAGCCCAGGCAGAATAGATCGTTTCCGGCTGTGGATCTCCTATTAACCCGGCGACTAAGTATGTCGTCTTCAGAGTTTCAAGCCTGCCCTTGATCAAGGCGCGGCTCACAGGCAATGGTTGTTCCCTTGTCAAGAGCCGCAACACCGAGCAAGGGCAGGCTTGAACCCCCTAACAATATGATTTTTAATAGACAGGCCGAAGTGTGCCTGCCTGCAGACTGCGTTATCAAAACTTGCTGTAAGAAGTGCTACAGCGGCTTTTTGATGCCTTGCCGCAGGCAGGCACACTTCGGCTGAAGACAACATACTTAGTCGCCGGGTTAATAAATAGTGCACTATTGCTAAGATCCACAGTTCAGAAACGGTACATTCTGGTAGCAGGGAGTCATCTAAGACTTACTCATAAATGCCTCGATTGGCGTTCCCGACTTAACCCTCAACTTCTCAACGGGTATAATCCCCGCCTTTCAGAATTTCTGCGGAAATAAATAATATGCAACTCTCCTCCCTTACAGCGGTATCTCCAATCGACGGTCGTTATGGCAGCAAGACAGATGATCTACGGCCAATTTTCAGTGAATATGGGCTCATTCGACATCGGGTGAATGTCGAAATTCGCTGGTTACAGGCTCTAGCCAGCCACAATGACATGCTTGAGATCCCTACTCTGAGTGAACATGCCAACAATATTCTCAACGGCATTGTTGATAATTTCAGTGAAGAGGACGCCCAACGCGTTAAAAACATCGAACGTACCACCAACCACGATGTAAAAGCCGTTGAGTACTTTCTCAAGGAGAAAATTGCGGGAAACGAAGAGCTTGAGAGCATCAGTGAATTCATCCACTTTGCCTGCACCTCTGAAGACATCAATAATCTCTCCCACGCCTTGATGCTGAGAGAAGGACGAGGTCAGGTGCTGCTGCCACATATCGATGAAGTGATCGAAAGAACCAAATCTCTAGCCCAACAACTTGCGGATCAACCCCTGCTCAGTCGAACCCACGGACAACCGGCTTCCCCCAGTACCATGGGTAAAGAGGTCGCCAATGTTGTCTATCGTCTACAACGTCAACGGGATCAGATTGCTTCGATCAACCTCTTGGGCAAGATCAACGGTGCAGTAGGCAACTACAACGCCCATATCTCTGCATACCCAGAAATAGACTGGCCAGAATTTGCCAAGCAGTTTGTCGAGAGTCTGGGTATCAGTTGGAACCCCTACACCATCCAGATCGAGCCTCATGACTACATCGCTGAGCTGTTTCATGCCATATCACGCTTTAACACCATCCTCATCGATTTCTGTCGTGATGTATGGAGTTACATCTCCGTAGGCTATTTCAAGCAGAAAACCGTGGCGGGAGAGGTCGGTTCATCCACCATGCCGCACAAGGTCAATCCCATCGACTTTGAAAATGCGGAAGGCAATCTGGGCATCGCCAATGCCATACTCGGACACCTATCTGAAAAGCTGCCTATCTCCCGCTGGCAACGTGACTTGACCGATTCCACTGTACTCAGAAATCTCGGCGTTGGCTTTGCACACACCAGTATTGCCCTGCAATCCCTACTCAAAGGGCTAAGCAAGCTGGAAGCGAATGGTGATGCCATGCTGAATGACCTGAATCAGAACTGGGAAGTGCTCGCTGAACCCATACAGACGGTGATGCGTCGTTATGGTATCGAAAAGCCTTATGAAAAACTCAAAGAACTGACTCGTGGCCAACGCATCACGCCTGAAGAACTACAAGTTTTTGTAGATGGTCTGGACATACCTGACTCTGCCAAAGAGTCTCTTAAGCGTCTTACCCCGATGAGTTATATCGGCAACGCTAAGGATCAGGCCTCAGCAATATAATCCCCCTGCCACAGGTGCAATTATTCTCGTTCCCACGCTCCCGCGTGGGAATGCATACTACAGCCAGAGACCCACACGATAGTGTAACGTTCCCTCAGAACAACCCAGGAACGCGACAAAGCCAAATTTCAAGGAGGAGAATATGGGCAGGAGCCGCTATAGAATAATCGACCCAACACTTCCACATTTCGTAACCCGCACAATACTCCACTGGATACCAATTTTCACACGACCGGCAACCGTGGAGATTGTCCTGGAGTCACTACGATTCTTACAGCAGAAAGGCTTACAGATCTACGCCTATGTAATCCTTGAAAACCATCTGCATATGGTGGCACAGAGCAGCGACCTGAATCATGATATGTCACGCTTCAAGTCATTCACATCAAAGAGGTTATTGGCCTATCTAACTGAGCACAATGTCAGACAAATTCTGGAACAATTGGCATTTTACAAGAAGGCGCATAAGAATGATCGGGAGTATCAATTCTGGCAAGAGGGGTTTCATCCTAAGTTGATAGGGAGTGATGCGATGATGCGGGAGAAGATTGAGTATATACATCAAAACCCTGTTGAACGGGGATATGTAGATTTACCCGAGCATTGGCGCTATTCCAGTGCGCGGGATTATTCTGGCACTAGCGGATTGATTGAGGTGGTAATGGACTGGTGATATGGGAGGCAAATATGATCTGGCGAGTCTATTAGGGTGATGACAGAGTAGTGAGGTTGGGGTATGCATTCCCACGCGGGAGCGTGGGAACGAGGGAAGGATCAGGCCTCAGCAATATAATCCCCCTGCCACCAGGACATATTGCAATTCACTCACGTTCCCATGCTCCCGCGTGGGAATGCATACCTCAGCTAAAAATCACACTATGATGTTCCGTCCCTGCACAAGAGACCCAGAAACGAAAAATATTCGTGCTCGATCACAAACATATTACCCTGCACTAAAAATGGAGACTTAGCGTCCCGCCTAAAGGGAGTTACACTAGTGCTATGCATACTATCAACTTCCCCAATCATATAAATATCGAAACATTCCTGGCTGAGTATTGGCAAAAAAAGCCACTGCTGGTACGTCAGGCACTACCCGATTTTCAGTGCCAGATAGAACCCGATGACCTGGCTGGTATGGCCTGTGAAGAGGATATCGAATCACGTCTGGTACTCGAAAAAGATGGCGCAACCCCCTGGGAGGCACGTTTTGGCCCTTTTGACGAAAGCCTATTCGCTGAACTGCCTGAAAGCCATTGGACACTGCTGGTACAGGACGTAGATAAACACCTGCCTGAAGTTGCCAGTCTACTCGACTATTTTCGCTTTATTCCTGACTGGCGCCTCGATGACGTCATGATCAGCTATGCTGCAGACCAGGGGTCGGTTGGCCCCCATACCGACGACTACGACGTTTTTCTTCTTCAGGCGAAAGGTCGTCGACGCTGGAAGATACACACCCAGCCCGTTGATGATAATGACTATATCGCCGGTCTCGATTTAAGAATACTGCCACAGTTTGAAACGGAACAGGAGTGGTTACTAGAACCCGGAGACATGCTCTATCTGCCACCCAATGTAGCCCATTGGGGCATAGCCGAAGGAGAGACAATGACTTGCTCGGTTGGGTTTCGTGCCCCAACCTGGCAGGAGATGGCATCCACTTGGTTTGAGTCCAGAATTGAGGGCCGCCTTCCAAAAGAGCGTTATCGTGATCCCCCACTCACTCCACAGATTGCCCCAGCTGAAATCCTCTCCTCATCACTTGACGCGTTCAAGGCAGAGCTTCAATCCTCTCTTCAACAGCTTGACAAAGATGAGCGCTGGTTTGGGCGATTGGTAACTGAGTCCAAAGATCATTTGCAGGTAATACCGCCCCAGCAACCATTGCAGGAACAGGCATTTCTCAATCGCTTCAGGGAACAGGCTGTTATCACTAGAAACAGCTACAGCCGTATGGCATTCAGCCGCTCTGAGCAAGATGGGATGGATACACTCTATATCAATGGAAACAGTTACACACTGCCGACAACATCAGGTGAATTTTTGCCGGTCATCACCCACTACCGTGAACTCCATTTTGGCTATCTACAGGAGTGGCTTGAACAAGCTGAATATCTAAGCCTGCTCTGCAACCTCTACAATGAAGGGCACTTCCACTTCAGCCATGAATAACGCTTATACCATACGACAGGCCAAATGGCCTGATGAACGGGAACTGCTGCGTCAGGTCAGAGAACCGGTTTTCATCCATGAACAGGGCGTTCCTGCCAGCATGGAATGGGATGATGACGATCTAGTCGCCCATCACTTAGTCGCACTGGACAACCAACAAAACCCCATCGGTACAGCTCGTCTATTGGGAAGCGGACAAATCGGTCGCATGGCAGTACTGCAGGAATGGCGCAATCAAGGTGTTGGCACTGCACTACTGATGGAACTGCTACAACAGGCCAGTCAGGTCGGACAGGAGCAGATCTTTTTACATGCACAAACCAGTGCTGAATCCTTCTATAAGAAAGTTGGCTTCGTACCTGTCGGTGAAATATTCCACGAAGCAGACATACCCCATCGAAAGATGATTTTCTCTCTTTCTGAAGAGCACCATGAAGAAGATCTAGTACTGGCAACCCTGGGAAAAGACGATGATCTGTTTAATCTGATTAAACCGGAAGATCATCAGATACACGCCACATCAATGGTAAGACAAGCCAAGCGAACCCTTTGCCTGCTCACATATGATCTTGATCCGATCGTCTACGATACAGATACATTTCACGATGCTGTAAAACAGCTTGCGATGAGATCCAAATTCAGTCGTATTCGAATTTTATTGCAGGATAACACCCTGATTGTGCAGCAAGGACACCGCCTGATTGAACTTGCGCAACGCCTTCCATCAATCATTGAGATCCGAAAACCTACAGATGTGTATCTTGAAATTGAGGAAAATTATTTACTTGTTGATGATTGCGGATACATTCACAAGCAACAAGCATCCAATCTGAAAGCAACGGCTCGTTACAATAACCGCCAATTTGTCAGGCGTCTGCAGTCTCAATTCGATGAAGCCTGGGAGTATGGCATACCAGATCGGGAGTTATCGCGATTACACCTTTAATACTAATGCTAACTTTTACACATATCTCAAATGAAATGCTTTGGGATTAGTGTTAACAGACCCTAGCACATGCTGTTATATGGGTTAATAAGTCCCCATACCCTTTACCAAAGTAAACAGGATATGGAGACTGTATGCATTTAAAACCACTTATTCGTTAACTTGTCCTGGTAAACTCAAATCGCCTGACGCTACATCCATTACATCTACAACGCATAATAGAGGCGAATGTACATTCTGGTTTACACGAAGCCCAGCTGTAACGCCATCAAAGGTAGTGTCTTTAATAAACCCAATATCACTAAATGGCACTTGAACCTCCACCGACTCATCATTGAATGTCGGGTTCCAACCTGGACTGTCCAATAGTATAGGTAAACCAGGCCATGTCTTGGGTAATCTTGGTTTGGCACCCTCTGGTATATCAACAACACCTAAAGCACCATTTCCGCATTGTTCATTAGGTTGTAGAACAACCCAATGGCTATGCCAGATATCTCCATCATTTGACGTAGATCCATCGCCATTCTCATCAAAAAGTGGCGTATCATCAAAATCTGGATGAGCTGTTACTGCCAAGGCCAGGATGCCGGCATTTTTAGCAAAACCAACCTCATAACTATCTATTGACGTTGGCCATACATATGAAAATACACTACTACCAGCCAACTTACCTGTTGGTGTTGGTTTACTTTCACCTGCATTGCCTGAGACTGCCATGTGAAAGGTGGCAACATTTCCCTCTGTTGTGATTTTTGTATGGATAATATCGAATGGTGCCAGGGTGGTCTTGTTCTCCGGCGCCTGAATACCACCATAGTGACTATTATGAGCACAAGCCGGAAGAACAATGCTCGTTGCAATAAGTGATGCAATAATGGAAAATTTTAGCATCATACACCTTCACTTACATCGGTCAGTGATGCCCCGAAATTAATATGGAATACATTTCCATCAAGTAATAGAGCGGGTACAGACTCGATGCCTGCTTTTTCCGCCTCAATGATTTTGGTTTTATCTTTACCTAAGTGAACAATCTCTATATCAAAACGATCTTTATCCAACGCATCCAATACCTCTCTTTCTGCACTTACACACACTGGACATCCTGCATGGTAGAAAATTGCTTTATTCATCATTAATTCCTCATATCTAAAATTCTTTATTGTATCGAGTCGATACCTTTTTAACTATAGCCAAATAATTTAAACTGGTCAATATGGTATTTAGTCGATACTATATAGGTATGAAAACAACCGAAATCTATAGTTTTGTTGAGCGTCTGAGTGAGCTTTTGAAGGTTGACTCACGTCAGGCTGGTGCAGAATTTGGGCTACAGCCCGTACAACTAGAAGTGCTCCATTACCTTTCAATATGTAACAGATACTCTGATAGCCCTATGGCAGTAACTGAATATCTAGGGCTAACAAAAGGTACAGTGTCACAAACCCTCAAGGTATTAGAAAGCAAGGGTCTGTTATCTAAGCAACTAGATGTCAACGATAAGCGCATTTCTCATTTGAAGTTATCGGTCAAAGGAGCAAGGCTAATAAATAAAACAATTCCAACTGCTATGTTTGTTAATGCATGTGAGCTACTACCTGAGAAGAACCAGACAGAAATAGCGTCTTCACTCAAGCAGTTGCTTATCACGTTATTGGAAGCTAATAACTTAAAGACTTTTGGCGTGTGCAAATCTTGTCGTTATAACAGTAAAACTAAAGAAGGTAATTACTTTTGCAGGCTTGTTGAACAACCACTATCAGCTGATGACATACAGCTCATATGTCGTGAACACAGCAATAGTGATTAACTATTGATCCAGATCACCATAGTCCCAATGATATACTTTTGGGCTGTCTCGGAGAGACATGTGGTACTAAAAAGAACCGGATAGCCACGCCTACTTGCTCAATTCCCTGCATCCAGATGTAACACCAGCAACTTTCGATGCTACTTCGTCATTCACATATGATCCTAGACTGGAAAAGTAGTGATTGGTATTACCAGACAGCTCTACTTACTCTGCTTTTAACCACTCTTCCTTTAATGATGCTTTGTTCATAGTTAACCACTGCAAGGCAATGATGATACTGGTCGAATTCGCTCTACCCTGATAAAGCTCTCCAATTGCTTCATCAGCATCCATAACTACAACTCGAATATCCTCTCCCTCATGATCCAGACCATGTACACCTTCAGCGTGGGTAGAGTCCACCTCACCGCAATAGAGTTTAATTCTGTCTACTGAAATGCCAGGACTGACCATAAACTCACAAATCTTTTTTAATCGACCAATTTCGCAATTTGCCTCTTCAATTGCTTCGCGTCTTGCAACGGACTCGTCGGTCTCGCCATCACTCTGTAGACCGCCGATTGTTTCCAGAAGCCAGGGAGGTTTTGCAAAACCAGCTGCACCGATTCGAAACTGTTCAACCAAAACAACCTTGTCGTGTTGAGGATCGTAGAGTAGTACCGATACCGCACCTATATCCTCAAGGCGCTCTCTGATGATTGACTCGCTTTGACCACCTAGAAAGAGATCATGGATGATCTTGTACCGATTGAGTTTTAAGAATCCACGAAACACTTCTGTTGTTTCCAGGATTTTATAGCGATATTTCATAACCATGCCATTTCAATGTTACCTGTTTGAATCCGCTCCCTCTGGGAGAAGGGTTGGGGTGAGATATTTTGAAAAGTTAAACTTTATTTATTCTGATCCCGTTATCCTGACCTTCTCCAGAAAAGAGAAAGGAGACTCTATTATAATTATGATGACTCTTGAATTGATACATCTATATCTCCCTTATTTAGTTATATTCGGTTTAAAAACTGGCACTTTGGTAGTTAACCCTTGTGTACATTTACGAGCCAACTCGGCTTTAAACTCATCATCCATGCCATATATATTATTTTTGCTTGTTAGAATCATTTACATAACTCCGTCATCAACCAGTATTTTTTATAGATGTTATGTCCCCTATTTCCTGGGATATCAGATACTGCAGTCACAGGGCTTGCAATGAGCGATATGACCCGTTGTGAGTGATATGACGCATATCGACCATCCATCGTAGATATGATTACCTTTAAGAATTCAACAAGTTAACTATTGGCCCTATATTTGCCTACAAGTATCCCATCTGCCGAAGGATATGCAGTCAACTGAATGCTGATTCAGAATCAAGATGCAGGGATGCAACAATACAATCTATGCAGGCAGAGATACTCTTCCTGATAAGTAGGCTTTAGTACTACGTTCAGCCTTGTAGATTGCAATAACTTGATTCTGCTATTTCTAGTCCGTCAGGGTTTAGTGTGTATTTTTTTAAACCATTATTAATAGAAGTTGCCGAATGAAGCCTTTGGAAAATTATAAATTAACTCTAGTCCTCCTCCCTTTCCTCACTATCAGTTGCCTCTCTCCCGCATTTGCTGAAGAAGCAGAAAAGCCTGTTTCTGATGAAGAGGAGTTCGATGTCATCAGTGTTACTGCCTCACGTGTTGAGCGCAAAACCAAAGAGGTAGCAGGTGCTATCGATGTCATCGACTCTGAACGCATAGAAAGCGAGAAGATGTTCAACATAAAAGATGCCATTCAGGGCACCCCTGGTGTTCTGATAAATTCAAAAAACTCGGCATATGACACTCGCCTGATTATTCGAGGTGCAGGACAGAAAGCCAACTACGGCGTGCGTGAGATCATGGTCATCAGAGATGGTGTTCCCATGACTGATCCTGACAGTTTCTCCCGCTTCGACTTTATCGACACTCAGGATATTGAACGAATTGAAATCACCAAAGGCCCAGGCTCACTGTTTGGTGCAGGCTCTGCTGGTGGCACCATTCAAATCATCTCCAAATCTGTATTCGACACTGACAGTAATCGTATCAAGCTGGGGGCGGGTGAATTCGGTCAGCAAAACCTACATGGTCGCCTTGCTGGAGATATCAACGACAGTAATGCACTATCAGTAACTGCTTCCTATAGAAAGTCAGACAACGACTGGCGTGACTGGAATGAGTTCGAGTCCAAGCAACTTGCTGTCAAACACGGCTATCTGCTTGATAATGGAGGTACCCTCGAGTCAGAACTCAGCTACCACGAAGCCGATGTACAACTACCAGGCAGCATGGATGAGACTGAGTTTGAACGTTATCTGGATAGCGGTGAACAGAAAGAGACCACCAGCAGCCCCTGGCAACATAGTGGACGCTACTCTACCATTTGGTTCTTTAACTCCCGTTATGAACAGGAGTTAGAGAATCTCACAATAAAACCCCGTATCTATGCCAATCAGTGGGATCACTACCATCCGGTAACAGGCGCCATCAATGACAATCCAGGAACGACTGTGTTGGGTACCGACCTCGAACTGGCCTATGCGCATCAACTATGGGGAGATAGCACCCTGGTCGCCGGTATAACCGCTCGGCGGGATAATACTGAGGGTTCCAAGAAATTCACCTATGCCGATGTGGAGACCTCACCACCTCCAGCTTGGAATCCGATGGGTCCTGAAACCATACTGCATACCAACTCTGATAAAGCCGGTGAGCTGCTTGAAGAGGAAGATGCCACCAACACCCTGTATGGCTTCTTTATGCAGGAGACCTTGCGCCCATCAGATAAGGCCACATTGGATATCGGCTTCCGCTACGACCGGAACAATTTTGATCTCGATAACACAGCCTACGGTGAATATAGCTACTCTGCTGGAACATATAGCTACTTCGATACCCCGGAATACACTAGGACCGACAAAACATTCAAACTGTTCTCTCCCAAATTGGGACTGACTTACGAAATCACCAACCTTATGAATATCTATGGTGTAGTTGCCCAGTCAGGACAGGTTCCTTCTGAATCTGAGATACAGAGCAATCCAAAACTGGACGCTGCCACTGCTCGCAATGTAGAGATCGGTTTAAAGGGCCGCGAACAGGATTGGTCATTCGATCTATCAATCTACCGCACCACAGTTAGTGATGAAATTGTCTCGGTGCTCGATGAAGATCTCACCACCGAGTTTCAGAATGCCGGTGAAACATTAAAGAAAGGCGTTGAGCTGAGTGGACGCTATGATGTTACCTCCCGTATCTGGCTTGAAGGTAGTTTTGCATATAGTGACTACACCTTTTCCGATTTCGAGGAGTTAGTGCGTACAGGTCGAACACAAACCCCTGTTGACCGCTCCGGTAATCAACTGCCCTATGTTCCCCGTCAGCAGTATGGTCTGGGAGTGGGTTACAGCCATCCACTGGGTATCAAAGCCATACTCCGAAGCAATAGCTGGGGCAGTTACTACATCGATAACGCCAACACCGAAAAATATGATGGCTATGAGTTCATAACCAACCTTATGCTCAGTTATCAGACCGGTGCTCATAACCTGTCCTTAAACGTGGAAAACCTATTTGATAAGTATTACGCCACTGAGGTCAAGAAAAGCACCAGCGGTAGTAAAACCTATTCCGCAGGTTCACCCCGTAGCGCCATGTTGAGTTATACCTATCTATTCTAAGGTTCTTTACCGATGAAACATCAAATCCTCGCAATGTTTTTTGGTGCGGTACTGCTGTCACCTTTTGCTGTAACAGCAGCAGAGCCGCAATCCATGACTCAGAAAAAAACAACAGATGCCCATAACCATCGGGGCCCCAAGTCGTTTCACATTGAAAATGGCGAAAGTGCAACTATCACCCTTTTCAAACCGGATCTGTCATCAGAGATATTGAGTGCAGAAATGGGTAAGGTGACCATGCCGCGAACCGGTGTCGACAACTATCATGCCTTGGTTGTGGAGAAGGATTGGGGAGATCACAAAGAGGCGATCATTCATTATCAATATATGTTTGGTCGTCCCAGTCATCAAAGTCCTGCTAAGTTGATTGCTTTAGAAAAGACTGAGTTTGAAATTACCCCCGAACCACTACCGAGAGAACACTACCGATATCACAGTATGCAGGAGTGGGGATTCCGGCTTCGCCTTAACGGCGAGTATCTCAGTGGCCAGCCACTTACCATGGCCACTTCCCACGGATCACAACAAACCAAGACCACAGATAAGAATGGACGAGCCACATTTCTGATTCCTGATGACTTTCCTGCTCTGGTAACAGGAGTAAGGGATAAACAAAGCGCTCAATTCACCATCAGCAGTGAAGTTCTGCATGACAATGTCACCTACTCCACCCAGTACTTTGCAGACTATCGTGTTAATCCCAGCCATTGGCAATCCACCGAACTGGGTTTTCTGGTGTTGGGCATCGGTTTTCTCGCAGGGGGTTATCTGGGGCATAGCCTTAAGAGCCGAGGAGAGAAAGCATGAGTGCATTCAATCTTTCAGTAGTACGCAAACTGGTACAGATCAGTGCCTTTCTCTTTTTCGTCTATGGTGGCGTTATCACGGGTTACTACCTGGAGGAGAAAATCAGTGGTGCATTACCGGCCCTGAGTTGTGCGTATGACTTCCAGGGTTCTGATCTCTGCACCTTGATTCCAATTCAGCATCAGATGGATCATCGACTTGGTGAAACGATCGTTAAAGGTGGTAACCTGATGATGGGCATCATGCCCACTGTGATCACACTGGGTACATTTCTAGTTCTGTTCGTACTACTCAATAAGGCTTTCTGTGGTTGGATCTGCCCTCTTGGCACTTTTCAGGAGTTGTTGCAGATCATCGGCCAGAAAATAGGTCTGCAGCGTCAGCACTCTCTTCCAAAACCTACAGTTGTCCGTATTCGTCCAGTGAAGTGGTTCATTTTACTCGTCCTGGTTTTTGGTTTTCCCCTACTGACTGGGATGGGCATGTTGAATCATGATCTAGGCGACCCTTTCTGCAGAATCTGCCCCAGCCGGATACTCACAACCCTGGCCACGGGCGATACCAGTCAACTCTATGTGGACACCGCGAATACAACCACCATTGTGCTATCTCTGTTTGCAGATTTTCTGTTTGGACTGATGATTGCTCTGGGCCTGACACTACGCCAACCCTTCTGCAGAATCTGTCCGATGCTGGCACTGCATGCGGTATTTCGTAAGTTAGGTCTGCTGAGACTGATAAAAAATGCAACACCAAGATGTGAACGTTGTGGCCTTTGTGCGAAGGCCTGTCCTATGGATATTCATGAAATCCACACTGACATGGAAAATCGAAATGTAACTTTCGAAGATTGCACACTCTGTGGACGTTGTGTGGAGTTTTGTCCGGATAAAAATGTACTGCAGCTTAAATATGCCTTTATTCCGGTCTTCAGTGCCGATCCTCAATACTTTAAAAAGCGTAAAAAAGCTCAGACCAGATGGGAAAAACAGAATCTCATCAATTGGTTTAAAAAGGATCGTCCAAAAGAAGAGGCAAAAACCTCATGATCCCGATAGAGCCTGTCAGCCTGAGCTTTGGAGCTGCCCTGCTACTTGGCCTTAGTTTTGGATCCGGCCCCTGCACCATTGCCTGCCTTCCCTATTTAGGGCCGGTATTTACCAGCAGTGATCAGAACTCCTGGGGAGCCTGGCGAACACTACTGCCCTTCTCCCTGGGTCGTGCTTCCGGTTATACCCTATTGGCTGGAGCAGCAGGATGGGCTGGACTCTGGGTAGAAGACCTGGTTGCAGGTCCCTGGGTACGCTGGCTACTCGGTAGTGCAACTGTACTGGTTGCACTCTCAATCATCTGGCGACGACATAATAAATCCTGTATTTCGAATTGTCAGTCCAGTACCAGTGTTAAGCTGGAAGCAACATCTGCAGTCCAATCCAACTCTTTGGCTACAAAAAGTCTACCTGGAAGTCTCTACATGATGGGGCTTGGCATGGCCTTTAACCCTTGCGCTCCCCTCACTACACTTATTCTCGCTGCAGCAACCAGCGCAAGCATACTCAATGGGGCTTCCCTTGGTGCTGGCTTTTCAATGGGTGCTGTTTTAGTACCGACTCTGGTCTTTGCAACGGGTCTGGCCCATTTTGGCAAACAGATCAGGCTTCACCTGGATCGTCACCGTACCGCACTCGAAAATACCAGTGTCGGACTACTCGTCTTAATAGGATGCGCAACCGCAATGGGATGGATTACACCATGAATTTTGCTGAACTGATCACACGGGGAGGACCAGTTATCTGGGTACTTGCTGCCTACTCATCAATCGGTCTGGCAATAGTGCTGGAACGCTATTTCCTCTTTGCACGTTTGCGTAGCTTACCAAAAACCTGGTTATCAAAACTGAGTCAACTGCTTGATCAAGAAGATTGTCAACAGCAGGTCAGTAAACTGGATGGGCCGGAGGCCAGAGTAATACGCGCCATGGTTGAAGCCCAGTCAGAGGGTGTAAAAGATCTGCAAGGGGTTGGAAGTCGTGTGCGTAACGAAGAGATTCAGCGCATGGAGTTTGGCCTGCGGACGCTTTCCATTCTTGGCAACACCGCCCCCTTACTTGGACTTCTTGGGACCATCACCGGCATGATCAAAGCTTTTATGGTGATAGAGAGCGCAGGAGGTAAGGTGGATGCCCAAGCCTTGGCTGGTGGTATATGGGAAGCGATGATTACGACTGGTGTAGGGCTAGCGGTAGCTATTCCATTGCTATTAATGCTTCACTTTCTTGAAGGCAGTGTTGAAAGACGGGCTCTGTCGATGAATCGTTCTATCTCACTGCTGCTTGAACGTCGCACTCAGTCAATTGCATCAGAAAAGAATGGACAAACCCACCATTGGGAGAATATTACAGATGGAGTATGAGTACAGGAGACGTTCCAGCCATGTGCTGAATCTTACGCCTCTGATTGATATCGTATTTCTACTGCTTGTCTTTTTTATGCTCACAGCCCATTTCATTGAGGATGAAGCGATCGATATTCAGCTTCCTGAAGCCGTCAGCAGCAGCCCAAGCACTGAAGATGACAGTGTAGAGGTCACTCTTTTGCCGAATGGGGATATCCTGGTGAATGGGAACCCCACAATACTCGATCGACTTGAAGAGACACTTCGCGGGGCGCTACATGCGTCCAGCAAACGCTTCGTAAGACTAAAAGGGGATAAGATCGCCCATTTTGGTACTGCTATCAAGATCATTGATGCTGCGCGCAGTGCAGGTGCAGAATCTCTGGATATACTAACTGAGAAGCCATGATTCACTCGCTCTCGGGGCGTCATATTCTAGCGATATGTCTCTCCCTTATAGTGCATTTTGCTATTCTCACCTCCTGGTCTAACGCCAGGATTGATCATGCGAAATTGGACCAGCCAAAAGCTGACCCTCTATTTGTGCAATTAAACTTAACCCCGTCCTCACCCAAGGTGGCCCAACAGTTACCGCCCGTTGTAAAAAAAGAGACTGAAACTCCCCCTGTACAAAAACCCAAACCCAAGCCCAAGCCCAAGCCAATAGTAGAGAAGAAAATTCCGACTAAAACAAAACCCGTGGAGAAAAAACCAGTCCCTGCTGAAACAGCACCTCAGGTTATTGAGGAACCTGAGCCTGTAGTTACTAGTCAACCCTCACCACCCAAAGCACAACCAAAGGCTAATCTACTTGAACAGTATATGGCTGAGCTACTAGCGAGTATTGAAAAAAAGAAGCGCTACCCAGCCATCGCCAGACGTAAAAACATAGAAGGGAGAGTGAGGGTCCATTTCGTGCTCACCTGTGATGGACAGATTTCTGGCTTGGATATCAACGGTTCACATAGCCTATTGCGTAAAGCCACCAACAAAGCGATCAAAGCGGCCCACCCCTTCCCACACATTCCGTCTGAACTCAGCTGCCCTCTGCCAATTACCTATGCCATGGCATATACACTGGATCAATGAATTCGCCATACACTGTTTATATTAACTCGGCACCTTAATAGGCAGGGACAACTGAGTAAGGTGGAGCCATACACCCTGGATGGGTGGAGCCACGCATCCAATGTAGGGTGGGGCCATGCCCCACCAAAAGTATCAGAAAGTCACTAAAATATGGCAAATCGAGGTAGACCTTGAAAAAAGCAGTGGAAAATTCATACCATTTTTCTCTCTATTTTTTGGTGGGGCATGGCCCCACCCTACCGCTTTTCATGAGTAAACCATTGCAGTATGGAGGTACACCCTACCGCTTTATTTAGTAAAATATTGTAGCCCTCTCTCAGAGTAAGAGAATTTATAAAAATCACCAACCACCATAAACCAGAATGTGCAAACTTACT
The DNA here is from genome assembly GCA_040506275.1 of Candidatus Thiodiazotropha sp. DIVDIV. Taxonomy (GTDB): domain Bacteria; phylum Pseudomonadota; class Gammaproteobacteria; order Chromatiales; family Chromatiaceae; genus Thiodiazotropha. The sequence continues at coordinate 181,099 of JBEVXD010000002.1, read as the reverse complement.
GATCAAATAGGAGAGCAGAGACAACCTCTTTTAATGGATTATTCAGCCCATCTGTATTTTATTATGTAGAGCTTTTGCAGTAATCTGTAGTGAATAATCACAACAACCCGGCAGAGCTCCTGATGATACCTTTTCCAGTAATTGGCGTTACCCGTCCTAACTTTCTGATACTCACACCGGTATGTATCTCTTTGGGAGTAGGAAGCGTTCTGTTGTCGGGACACCCTCTCTCATTGCATTTGCTCTCAATAGTAATTTTAGGTGCTTTGATGGCCCATATCAGCGTCAATGCACTAAATGAATATATTGATTTTCATTCCGGCTTGGATGCAAAAACAGACCGGACACCCTTCAGCGGTGGCAGTGGTACTCTCGTACTTCAACCCAATCTGGCACCTCACGCCTTAATAGTCGGGGTAGTATCACTACTCATAACTTTGGGTTGCGGCCTCTATCTGATACAGATTGTTGGCTGGGGACTGGTTCCCATAGGCCTACTGGGAATATTGATTATCATCGTCTATACCAGCTGGATCAACAGAAGTCGTTTTCTTGTATTAATCGCCTCAGGATTCTGTTTTGGGCCACTGATGGTAGTAGGAACACATTATGCGTTGACCGGGCAATTCAGCAGTACAGCACTTTTAGTCTCTTTAGTACCTTTTTTCCTCGTCAATAATCTACTGCTGCTCAACCAGATACCGGATATAGAACCTGATAGAAGTGTTGGTCGTGATAACTATGCAATAGCGTTTAATTCTCAACAGCGAGCCCTGTTATTTTTAGGCTTTTGCATCTCTGCCTATGTTTCAGTCATTTTGGGTGCTCTCCTTGGATTATTACCGCCCGCTTCACTGATCAGTCTTATTACAGCAGTGCTCGTTTATCAGATCTATATAGTTATTAGAGATCATGAAGGTGCTACGGATCTTCTGATACCCAGCTTGGGAAAAAATGTTCTGCTCACCCTGATTACACCTGTTCTGGTATTTCTCGGAATTTTAATCGGTATTGCCTAGTGGGCCATGCGGTAAATAAGGTAATCGTCTTTTTCTGAATAACATTCTGCAATATTGACGAAGTTCAAAGCTGACAAAATCGCAGGATACCCACAACCAATCATACCGCCGTGCTGCAATATTACTCCATCGTCAATAACTTAGGTTGCTATTAACCCGACAACTTTAAAGTACACTCCTCATACGGCTGATCTTAAACATAGCCAGAAGAATAACAAAGCAAAAAGTGTGACCAAGACCTAATGAACATGCGCCCTGCTAGGGTAATCCCCAACTTATAAAAATAAAAACTTCCTGCAATGATATTTACAGGATCTTAATCACAGGGAGAGACAACCATGATTCACTTCAGCGCTAGATTCCATCAGAGCTCTGTTCAATCTAAAAATAGTGCACATGCGAGTAGCGGTTCTTCGGCTGATAGTGATGAACAAATTATGGACATGGGTGCGCCAAAAAAAGTTAATCCTCTGCTTTGGGATCTTTCCAACCTGCAGGAGCGACGCACACTAATGGAGAGTGCTAACACGGCGGAGACGGAGAGTAGTGAATCTCCCGATTCCTCAACCAGAAATACCAGCACTCAGCAATCCCCCTCTGGATTACCCCTGAATCAATATAAAATCCTTGATTACAGCAAATATGCCCAAGCGAGTAATCAAGCAGAGTCTGCATCAAAACAAGCACCTTCAACAGAGCATAATAGCCAAATTAATCAATCTCTGTCCGGGTCATCCTCTCAACTCAGAGAACAAAACTCGCTCTCACAAATCACCCAGCAATTCCAACAACGCTTCCAAAATAGTGCAGAAGAGAGCACCGTCTTCCATGACATTATGAAAAAGACTTTTGGTGATCAATACAATCAAGACAAGGCTGAGACAATTCGCCAGCAGACTTTAAAGGGTGACTTTAGCTGGATGCCAGAGATAAAGCTCGTAAACGAAAATCAACTCTTGGATTTATCGGGAACCCAGACGGGTGGTCAAGCACTTGGCGCTTATAGCGAAAGTAACGATACCGTCTATCTGAGTAGAGAACTGGTGCAAACAGATTCTACCCAAGCAGAAAAGATACTTACCGAAGAAGTTGGGCATTCCATTGACACAAAAGTTAATCTCAAAGATGCCCAGGGTGACGAGGGAGACATCTTCTCCAGGCAGATACATGGCGAATCAATATCCACTGAAACATTGAATGAACTCAGGCAGGAAAATGATAGTGGTGTAATTGAAGTGGATGGTAAAAAAATCGAAGTCGAATATGGATTTAATCCACTTAAATCAATCAAAAAAGCAGTTAAAAAAGTCACACGCAGCGTTAAGAAAGCCGTCAAAGGTGTTGCTCGCGGGGTCAAAAAAGCCGTCAAAGGCGTTGCTCGCGGGGTCAAAAAAGCCGTCAAAGGCGTTGCTCGCGGCGTCAAGAAAGCCTTCAAAGGCGTTGCTCGCGGCGTCAAGAAAGCCTTCAAAGGCGTTGCTCGCGGGGTCAAAAAAGCCGTCAAAGGCGTTGCTCGCGGTATCAAGAAAGCCGTTAAAGGCATTGCTCGCGGTGTCAAGAATGCCGTTAAGAAACTCGCTCAGAGTAAAGTATTCCAAGCCATAGCAACTATCGCACAGTTTGTACCAATTCCTGTGGTGGCAATGGTCGCTAAGGGTATCAATGTCGCGATGTCTGCCTACAACGTTGTTCAAGGAGTAAAAAACAAAAGTTGGGGTGCAGTGCTCGGTGGCGTAGCCGGGGTTGCAGGTGGCGTGTCTAACTTTGGTAAGGCATTGGGTGCATCAGCCAGTTTTGTTGATAAAGCGGCTAGTATCGCAAAACATATTGGAAACGCCTCTGCGGCTTACAACGCCATAGCCAACAAGGATTTTCTTGCTGCAGCCAGTTTAGCCTCAAACTACTTTAGTGGTAACTCTAATGTTACTTCTGCAATTCAACAAGCAGGTAAAGCTAATCAAGTATACGAAGCTGTTAAGAGTGGTGACTACCTGGGGGCTATAGGTGTTGGTTCTACCCTGATGCAGGATTTTACCGGTGACAATGGTGACAAAATCTTACAGACAATAGGCCAAAATGCAGGCGTTTTAAGCAATATTGATAATGCGGTAAAAAGTGGAAACTATAGTGCTGCTGTATCAATACTAACAGAACAGTATGGTGACAATCTGAATCTTGGTATAGAGGAAAGGAATAAGATTAATCAGGTCACACAAGCTTTCCAGAATGTTCATCATGCAAATCAGCTTATAAAATCCCATAACTATGCCGATGCTGCTCAGTTACTGCTACAAACAGCTGAACAACACACCACAAGCCCGGAATCGAAACAGCGCCTAATTGAGGCCAGCCAGAGTGTCGATCAATTAAATAATGTGGTAACTGCAATCAAAGATGGACGCTATGCTGACAGCATTATGACTGCAGGTGACCTTATGAAGAGACCAATTGATGATGAGAGTCGTAAACTACTAACAGACATCCAGACTTATGCCGAAGACGCCCAACAACTGGGAGAGATGATTAAAAACGGCGCAACAGAAGAAATCATTGAGGCAATCAAAGAGCGTATGAATGAGCAGGTTGTAATCACTAATATTCTTAAAAATGCAGCATAAAGATTAACCTGAACACACTCTTAAACTAGCCGTAGGGTGGGGCCATGCCCCACCATTCCCAAGGTACAAATCATAGTTTCTAACACCCTTTTGAAGTGAGGGCGTCCATGGCTCAGTAATAATCCCAGATAGTTCTATAACATTTACTGACTACCAATTATTACAAGTTAATATCAATTCACCAACTTTATAATTAGTAAATAGCTGTTTAATTCCAGGTAACTTTTGAAGCACTTGAATTTAATCCAAGGAGCCTCTGATTAACTCTACATCGAGTGCGTGAAGAGCAGAACTGGTGTTTTTCAGCCGTCTTGCACTGATTCGTGAAGTTATCGGAGGCCCCTTAAACTTCCACAAACAGTAGTCTTTCAACCCCTTGTGGCGGAGCATGGCCCCACCCTACCCAGTGAGCGAGACTTTTTTTACAGCATCATATTGGAGTAGAGGATGTTTGTTGGTTAGCTGTTTAATTCCATGAAGCTCTAGTTCTATTTCACTTTGATGTAGATAGAGTTATGTGATCAACTTCATATACCGCCATACTCCATGAGATATTTATTTACTATTTTTGTCTCATCACAATATATTACTTTATCACCACTCAACTGCACTGTTACTCACTTAATAGAGTAATAGAAACAATAGAATTCCATAAGAATTTTGTTCATTTAGCCTTACTCTTTCTTTCTCCCGGAGGGAGAAGAACAGTCAAACCTATATGGAGATATAAATGACTATCTTTACACTACTGCTTTTATTGTCAGTCGCATTTACACTCCATGCAGAGGAGATACCTGAAAATGAGGTCCTGACCATTGATGAGCCAATACTTGGATCAATGGATATTGAGTTTGATAATGCTGACGATCTACTACCAAAAACAGGGGATTTCTTAATATCCAGTAACCTTCTTATGAGCAACCAACTTGGTGAGCGCTGGGCTGTTTTAACTATTCAAAACCGGTCTTCATCTCAAAGACTCCTGGACAGAGAACATATAGTCGCTCTTTTTGCCAATGGTGAAAAAAGATACCCACAATATGCGGAATATACTTTCTATGGAAAAGAACAAAAGACAATGACCATAAGTTTTGGAGAGAGCAAGTTCCCGATAGTTAAAGTGGAGATGAGAAATAGATAGTTGTTCAGTTGGGTGCTTTACTTGGCCCGCATAAAGGTTCGAATCATTACCCATACAAATAAAATACCGCCAATGACTGCCAGCAGGCCACCAATCCCCATTACACCCATCGCAACCTTTGCCGACAGACTATCCAATCCCTGTGCTGCACCGGCAGTCTTACGTTGGATCCCCATGGCACCAGAGGCTGCCAACCCAAGGATATGAAGTAATTGCCCTATTCCGTAGATCCAGGGCTGCATCTCCACCATTCGACCTTGAGGTGCAGGATATCCAAGCTTAGGTAGAACCAAATACGCCATTCCCATCAAACCGATCGTCACGCCTACAATCGAACCATGATAGTGAGCAGGGATAATGGTATTCACGCCAGATATGAATAGCGCAATAGCACCGCCTGAGAAAAACAGCAGGAGTGACATCCAAAGCGATGACCGTAAAGGTTTAGATAGGGTAGCAACTGATCTGCTCCGCAACAGTCCCAGGACGACAAGAACACCCGCAGGAATTACGGCCAAGCCACCGCCATATTTCATTTGTGCAGTGAATGCGTCCTTTGATGCAAGACTGACAGTATCATAGAACAGATAGATGAGTGGCGTAGACAACACAGGCACTACGCCTAATATCAGAATCCAGGCATACCAGTGGGCATTACCCGGCAATGTAGCACCACTGTTAACTGCAAGTAACAACCAGGCAAGAATAACCAATTGTGTATAGGCAAATTGCAGCGTGTGTCCAGCCCCCCAAAAAAGATACTCATAGTACGCATGACCATCTACTTCAGCTGGCATCTGTAGCCAGGCTAACAGTAGAGCCAAAACCGATATCATAACGGTAAGAGAGAGGGTCCAGGCTACCAGGCTTGGAATATGTACAGCTGACCTCTGAATACCTATCGATCCTACTGCACTTAGACGGGTAAAAGCCTGTAAGACAATTCCGAAACCAAATAGACCCAACATTACAAAGAATTCTGAACGCTGCAGGACTGGCACGTAATTGTTCATCAGTGGTGCCCCATCACCAATAAATGCAGAGAGTGCTATGCCCAGAGCACCGCCCAAGGCGGAATAGTAGGCGATACGTTGTAGCAGCAAGCGCCAGGTATCAACTACAGAGGTCAAACACCATGCAACCCCACTCATTGCCAAAAACCAGATCAGAACAGATTGATCCACATGCACTACCAGGGCTGTTCTAAAAAAATCGATCCAAGGAAAAAAGCGTTCACTGCCTGGCGCTCTGGAAGCAACCAGCAACAGTGCAAAAAGCCCAGCCAATGCTAAAGCAAGTACTCCCAACTGCAGCCAGCGTAGTGCCAGTTTGCGCTGCCGACTATCGCTTACATCGATAACAATGGACTCACTCTCAGCATGAATCAAAACAGAATTACCCCCGTAGAAAACCACTGCCCTTGAACAATTTCATCGATGATACCGAGCGCTTACCGCACTGAAAGCCATCATCCTGAATACCAGGACAATCATATCAGATACCGTTTGACTCATGGTTGAAACTCATATTAGGCTGATTCTGATTGTTTCGGGCTACTGGTGAAATGAACTGACTGTCGCTATTACCACCAGGTTTTCAGGCAATTCAGGACGGGAGTGGCGGCCTCACCCAATGCGTTGAGAAAACTATGCGTAAAGACCCCTCTTCTCTGTTTCGAATTCAATACCGTCTCGCCCTAATGACTTCACTGCTGGCATTTTGTGTTGTGCTGCTTGGAGCTTATGTCAGACTCTCAGACGCCGGGCTCGGCTGTCCTGACTGGCCAGGCTGCTATGGTCAAATGGTAGTGCCCAGTGACGCTTCAGAAGTGGACTCATCCACCCGACCATTAGACCAATCCAAAGCCTGGAAGGAGATGATTCACCGTTATATGGCAGGCAGTTTAGGACTTTTCATCCTACTCCTCACCTTGCTTGCATGGTCAAACAGACAAATGGCAAGACAACCTTTAATACTGCCAGGAATTCTGTTGTTGCTGGTGGTGTTCCAAGCATTGCTTGGCATGTGGACTGTCACACTGCAGGTAAAACCTGCCATAGTAACAGCCCACCTGCTTGGCGGTTTTGCCACTCTGGCACTGTTATGGTTGCTGACGCTCAGGTTAAGACCCGTCAGCTATATGCACACCGTTTCAACCTCAATCCCGCTCCGGCGCTGGATATACTTCTCGCTCCTTATCCTGGTAATTCAGGTCATGCTGGGTGGTTGGACGAGTAGCAATTATGCCGCCTTGGGATGTATAGATTTTCCAACCTGCTATGCCAATCAATGGTGGCCTGAGATGGATTTCAAAGAGGCCTTTGTCATCTGGCGCGGCTTGGGGATCAACTATGAATTTGGAGTCCTCGAAGCTGAAGCAAGAACAGCGATTCATGTCACACATCGTCTCGGCGCCCTATTAACCTTAATTATCTTGGGTACATTAGCGCTTTGGTTGACTAGAAATAAGTCGGAACGTGGATTGCAAAGCGTTGGATATCTGCTTACATTAATCCTCACATTACAAATCGTTCTCGGTATCACAAATGTGTTGGGGCACCTGCCCTTGTATGTAGCTGTGGCCCACAACGGCGGTGCCGCGATTCTGTTATTGATTTTGGTGACTCTGATCTGGATATCAAGACAACGGGAATAAAACATGTCTGAACAATCCCCATCCCGCTTCGGGTTTACCGTCTTAATCGGTTTAATCGCTCTGATCGGCGGTGTTATGGCATGGGCCTATCTAAACAAGTCAGAACCAGTCAGTGCGCCCCCGATGGTATCGACCAAGCAGGCAACTTTACTTCCTGAATTAAAATCGCTTAACTCTTTTTCCCTGACTTATCATAATGGCGAAAAATTTGATAATCAGAGTCTGTTGGGACATTGGACATTTATGAGCTTTGGCTACACATACTGTCCAGACATCTGCCCAACCACCATGTCACTTTTCAGTGAGATGAGTGATCTTTTGAAAAGCAGGCAAACCCCAGCCCCCTACGAAGTCACATTTGTTTCCGTTGATCCTGAAAGGGATAGCCTGAAGCGACTATCGGAGTATGTAACTTACTTCAATCCAGACTTTCTTGGCGCCACTGGACCGGAACCCGCACTACAAAAGTTAGCCAAACCCCTCGGTATTCTTTATCAACGGGTTGAGACCGAAGATAGTGCAATGGGCTATGTTATGGATCACTCTGCTTCAATTATTCTGGTAGGCCCTCAAGGTAGACTTCATGCCTACTTTACACCTCCTCATGATGCCGAAATGATGGCAACAGACTTTCTCGCCATCAGTGAACATACGAATAAAGGCGGATAAGCAATGAACGACCTGACAAAGGGAAAGTGTTGGCACTGTGGTCAGGTATTGCAGTCGATGGATTTTGGTCGGGAGACCAATTGCACTGCTTGTGGAAAACCCACTCGGGTCTGCCGTAACTGCCGCTGGTATGCCCCCAGCAGACCAAATCAATGTGAAGAACCGGCAGTGGAGAGGGTTCTTGAGAAAGAGAAGTCAAACTTCTGTGAGCTGTTCGAACCCACGTTTAATCCTCTGACAGACGATACAATCAAACCTGACGACGCTCTGCGCCAGGCAGCCGAGGACCTATTTAAGAATTAGCTGCCAGCAACCGGTCCAATTGGTTGGCGAAGGCTTGACGATCCGCGTGATTAAATGCCGGCGGCCCGCCGGTATCAACACCGCTCCCCCGCATGGTATCGAGGAAATCACGCATTGTCAGACGCTGTCGGATATTCTCTACCGTATAGCGCTCACCACGAGGGGTCAGCACTAGACAATCTTTTTCGATCACTTCAGCAGCCAGTGGAATATCTGCTGTTATCACCAGATCACCAGCATTTGCCTGTTCCACGATGTAGTCATCAGCAACATCGAAACCGGCCGAAACCTGTACCGAACGGATCATCTCAGATGGCGGCACAGGGAGCGCCTGATTGGCGACCAAAACAACAGATACACCAACTCTGTCCGCAGCACGAAACAGAATCTCCTTTATGGGTTTTGGGCAGGCATCCGCATCAACCCATATTCTGTTTAATGCCATATTTGCTCCAAAATTGCCTCTAATCGGCCGATATCAACCCAGTTCGCGATCATAATAGACTATTGTAATCATTAGAGAGACCATTATACTGCACGGCCCGGTCATGCCTATGTCCGTTTCGCTCGCTCCCACCAGGAACCTTTAATGCCTCAAGACCATCCCGCTGCCAGCAGTTTCCAAGATTTTGATTTACCTGACCATCTGTTGGCTGCACTGGATAAAGTCGGTTACGAAACCCCCTCCCCGATTCAGGCTCAAACCATACCGTTTCTGCTGGATGGAGATGATCTGCTGGGTCACGCCCCTACTGGTACAGGCAAAACCGCTGCATTCGCACTGCCCCTTTTGGCTCGCCTGGATATGAAAAAGCGTCATGTACAGGTCATGGTACTTACCCCCACCAGGGAGTTAGCCATCCAGGTTGCAGAGGCCTTTCAACGTTACGCCTCTGAAATTAAGGGTTTTCATGTTTTGCCAATCTATGGTGGGCAAGACTACTCTGGACAGATTCGCCAACTAAAAAGAGGTGTTCAGGTTGTGGTTGGTACGCCAGGTCGCGTTATGGACCATATGCGCAAAGGCACACTCAAACTTGACGCCATTCAGACTCTGGTACTCGACGAAGCTGATGAGATGCTGCGCATGGGCTTTATAGATGATGTGGAATGGATACTCGGTCAGACGCCTCCGGAAAGACAGATTGCCCTTTTCTCGGCCACAATGCCGAAAGAAATTCGCCATATCGCCAGACAGCACTTGAATAAACCCCATGAGATAGCCATTAAGGGACGTGCGGCTACGGCAGACACGATCAGGCAGAGATATTGGCTGGTCAAAGGACTGCATAAACTGGATGCATTGACCCGGATACTCGAAGTCGAACCTTTTGATGCAATCATCATATTTGTCCGAACCAAAACGGCTACCACTGAGCTTGCTCAGCGACTTGAAGCTCGGGGTTACAGTGCAGCTGCATTGAATGGTGATATGGTTCAAAAGTCACGAGAACAGATGGTTGAACGCTTAAAGCGCGGCTCACTGGATATTCTAGTAGCCACAGATGTTGCTGCCCGCGGTCTGGACGTAGAGCGAATCAGCCATGTCATCAACTTCGATATTCCCTATGACACCGAGTCTTATGTTCATCGTATAGGGCGAACAGGACGTGCGGGTCGCACCGGCGATGCCATTCTTTTCGTGGCTCCGAGGGAGCGACGCATGCTGGGAGCCATAGAGAAGGCGACCCGGCAGAAGATCGATCAACTGACCCTGCCAAGTACAGAGACCGTCAACAATAAGCGTATCGCTGACTTTAAACAGCGTATCAGCGATACCATCGCCGGTGAGGAACTCGATTTCATGCAAGGCCTGCTGGAGCAGTATCAGCAGGAACACGATGTCCCTGCACTGGATATAGCTGCGGCACTGGCGAAGATGTCACTCGGCGACCAACCGCTATTGCTGAAGCCAGAAAGAGAGCGTCCCGTTAGCCGCGAGAGAAGAACGGAACAGTCACGATCAGAACAGCCCCGGGAGAGAAGCAGGCAAGCGAAGCCCAGGTCCCCAAGAGAATCCCGTGCACCCAAAGGTCTGGAGCGGTTTCGCATCGAGGTAGGTCATGACCACGAAGTAAAACCGGGGAATATCGTTGGTGCAATAGCTAACGAAGCGGGCCTGGATGCTGAGCATATCGGCCATATCGACATTCAGGATAGTTTCAGTCTGGTTGATCTGCCGACCGGCATGCCTGAAGAAATTTTTTCAGATCTTAAGAAGGCATGGGTCTGCGGGCAGCGTCTCAACATCTCTCGACTTGAGCAGACAGAAAAACGGCACAAAAAAGCGACTAAAGAGAAACCTAAAAAAAGGAAGCCTAAAAAGCGTACTGCCAGAGCTGCCAAACCTAAAACAAAAGATTAAAGCCAGCTCGAGCTATCAACCAGAGTTGGTAGCTCGAGACTTTTCAGAAGTTCCTAAATTCCGCTCTAATACAACTTATAAAAAGTCGACTCGCAGATTGACCCGTCGATTTTCCGCACGGCCATCAGCATTACCATTGTCAGCAACTGGCTGAGAATCTGCATAGCTCACAGATCGAAGATGCTTTGGAGAAAACCCCCGATCCAGTAAAAAACGAGTCACAGCATTGGCTCTGGCTGCAGCCAGTTCCCAATTGGATTGAAAAGGCCCTCCCAGGATAGGCCGGTCATCCGTGTGTCCTTCAACAGCAATATCCGCTTCACCAATCTCCTGCAAAATCATCGCGAGTTTGCCCAGAACAGGCTGTGCCTCAGGGAGCAGTTCCGCTTTACCGGAGTGGAACAAAATGACATCGGCAATTTCCAAAGAGACACCCAACTCTCTCTGCACTACCTTTACTTCATCATCAAACCGACTCTCTACTGCCGCGGTGAGTCTGGATACGGCTGAGTTGTCTGCCGAGTTTTCTACTTGATCCGCAGGTGTTATCTCTTGAGGTTTAGCCTGTTGAGGCTCTATTTGTGGTATGACTTGCGAGGATGGTGCAGCAATCCGATTCTCTTCCTCAATGGGCTGTAGTTGTCGTACCGCCATCTGACCAAGTAGTACGACCAGCATGGCAAGAATCACACTTAGCACATCGACATAGGTCAATAACCAGCTAGGATCATTAGTATCATCCTCCCAGGTATACCAGGATATGCTATTCAAAGGTCCTTCACTGTTTTGGGAGACCATAAGACACCCTCCTATTGCGAAGCAACCAGTTTCAACTGTACCGCTGCCAGCTGAATATCCTGATTGGCGCTGGCCTCATCCATCATCTCCCTGATCAGTTCAGAATGTTGTTTATCACATAACATCATCACTGCCTGAAGGTGGGCTACACGACGACTGATAAGTTGTCGGCCACGTTGTTCAAACTTACTTGCCATCGGTTTGAACACCAGGTTCGCCAACACCAGTCCATAAACAGTGGTCAACATGGCAAAGCCCATGGCTGCACCAATTGATGACAAGTCACCTGAGCCGAGACCGAACAGCATCTGCACCAATCCAAGCAAGGTTCCCAGCATTCCAAATGCGGGAGCATAGCCACTCATCGCACGCAGTATATCGGCAGGACGGCGCAGATGGTCGCGATCTTCTGCAATCTGCCTTTGCAAAGCCAAGCTGACTTGGTCACGTGGAAATCCATCCAGAACCAGTTGAGTCCCTCTGCGCAGCAGAGGTGCTGAAATCTCTTGAGTAACCGCTTCAGCCGGCCGAATTTCACCGCGGCGGAAAAAATTTGCCGCCCGAAGAAAGCTCCGAAAGGAGTCGTCTTCCTCATCATTCTGGTCAGTATCAGGCTTTTTAAAATCACTGACCAATTGCCACATCGCGACAACCGCATGGAGTGAGTGACTCATGATGGTCGTCAACAGCGTCCCACCAACCACAAGAATCAGCCCGGAAATAATGGCAATCATCCCAGATCCAGGGGCCATCAGCTGAATAGTCACCGATAAAACAACAGAGATTGAAAGCAATACGATCCAGATATAAGAGGCCAATGCTGCTCTCCCGGTATTTGTTAGGTCTACTAAAAGCATCTGCCATCTATCGGCAGATATTCATGACTTGTAGGGTGCAAAATGCAGGCCAAGCCTGGTACTGGTGAATATTTGACCTGTGAATCACACCACGATTGAATCAACTGAGAATTCACTTTAAACCCAAGTGAGGTTAGTATCCTCCAAACACTTCATGGATTGAGTGGATGCCTGCTCTGCCCTCAAAGGCTGGTATGGACTCTTTTTCAGCTATTTGATTGCCTTTGTGACAATCCGTCGGTGCGTCAGAAATAGTCAGGGAATCTCTGAACATGCTAACCAGGATAATCAAATGAAGATAAAAACAATCGTCCTTATCTCGTCGATACTGAGCAGTAGTCTATCGACATTCTGTTCGGCCTCAGATGTCAATATGAGTCCCGGTCTATGGGAATGGACAGCTGTCATGGATATGCCGGGTATGCCATTGCAACTACCACCTGCCTCCTATACAACTTGCATTACACAAGCTGATTTTGTTCCTAAAGACAGTGAACTGGGACAGCAGTGTGAAACTATAGACCTGAAGACTGAGGGAGACACGGTCTCCTGGAATATAACCTGTTCTCAAGACGGAATGAATACCACCAGCCAAGGTCAAATTACCTATTTTGGTGACCGGGCTGAGGGCACCATCAATATCAGCTCCCAAGGCATGCAAATGCGATCAAAAACCACGGGGAAAAGAGTTGGGCCTTGCAAGAAACCCTAAGCGATCTCTATAACTCATTACTCTGTGATTGAAGCCAACCAATCATATCCCAACTGCCTCATTTGAGCCTCAATCCAGTAGGAACGCTCAGCAACATACGGGGTTGGTGGATTAGCCTGATAGCGCCATGGATTAGGCAATACCGCTGCGAGTCTCGATGCTTGTCGGACTGTCAGCTGATCTGCACGAGTCTGAAACCAATATTCACTGGCCGCAGCAACACCAAACACACCAGGCCCAAACTCCACAATATTCAGATAGACCTCTAGAATTCTCTGCTTATCCCATAACAGCTCCAATAATAAGGCGAGACCAACCTCCAGGGCTTTCCTTGTCCAGTCTCTTTGTGGCCAGAGAAACAGGTTTTTTGCAGTCTGTTGCGTAAGCGTGCTTGCACCGCGCAAACGCTTACCCTTGTTAACCTCCTCCAAAGCATCGACAATCGCTTCCATATCGAGCCCATGGTGATAAGGGAAACGTTGATCTTCCGATGCAATAACCGCAAGTTGAGCAGTGGGTGCAATTTCACTAAGACTCAACCATCGGTGATCTATTTGCGCCGGGTATGCGGAGGGAGGATTCAAATCTCTTTGTAATTTCCATGACCAGATTGGCGGGTCAAAAAAGCGCAACAACACAATAACGCACACCGTTAACACCACCACACCAAGCAGCAGTTGAATCATCAAATACAAAACTGTATTGATAACTCCACGTCTCCTTTTTTTTGTAGCTACCAATTTCGTCTTCTGGCTTTTGCTCATCTATTCAGTAAGTCCGCCTTCTTATAGTAGATGTTTGCCATCGAACACATCGTATTCCAAAGCGAGTGGGTCCACACCTTCGATACACCCCAGATTGACTCGAAAATGGCCTGGCATTCTGACTGTCACATGGAAGGTATAGATGCCACATCGATTACAGAAATAGTGGCGAGCAGTTTTTGAACCAAACTGATAACACTCAAGCGCGCCCTCATCTGATTCATAGGAAAAGTGCTCTGGAGGTATAGCCTCAGGTGACATCAAGGCACCTTTACGCTGACAAATTGAGCAGTTACAGCGCAACCCACGTTCTATCTTCTGTCCCTGGTATGAGAAACGAACCGCACCGCAATGACAACTACCTTGGTAGTGCTCAGTCATCCTATTCTCCTTGAGAATTGATCAGTAATTTTTGAACACAGCAACGAGAAAATGCCAGATTTTTGAATAAAATGTTGTTAAAAGTGCATCGTGTACAAACATACCTAGCAGGACCATTATCAGCGTAAACCAAAGTACAATATCAAAGGGTAGCCAATAATCACCCACTAATAGAAAGCTGTTTATAGCCAACCAGAGTATTAAACCTGTAAGAAAACCGAGAATAGCGTTCAATAAACCCAACGCTAAGCGATCTTGTAGTGAGGTTTCTTTTTCTAGTCTCATCATCCAATCCCGTGATCAACTCATAACACTCTCGTAGATATTACTTTTGAGATTTACAGCTGTCACCCAAGCCATATTAAAAACTATGTAACTGATTGTTCATAAGTAACGATACGTTGTCGTATGATATCTGAGAGATCAATTGCGATTCTGTGCGTCCCTTCTCCTCTGGAGGTTGTCAAAAATGCCCTCTGTCTGAAAGGGATCAGCGATACGCCACGAAATCAAATCATAGACCATCTAAATCTGCAGATCTCATTTGCGCGGAATCCGGGAAAGCCTGAAGTAATCGGCCAAGATACCAGGCCGGAGAAGTGAATAAGTTAAATGCATCCACCGACTAAAGCGACAATTTTGCTCTATGCACTTCGCTTAACCACCCTACCAACCACTGAGTTAACAGCAAGAGATGCCACACTGACAATTGAATATCCCATTGATTACATGAGTAATATTCTATTTCCCCACACCCCTTACGTTAAAGAGTCCGCGTGACACTGCTATAAAGCAACTATTGGGTTTTTGTTAACAGCGGTAATAAGAAAATGATTCCTCTACCGAGCGGACAAATTGTTGGTATATCAAATATCAGGGCTCGTTATCATGCCTTGCGTCTCAACCGCAGCATAGATAATTCCACAGCTCATCATGAGCTTTATGACCTGGTTGATATAGTGGCAAACCCAGGAGAAACCGAGGATCTACCCTACCACTATCATCCGCGAATCAGATTTACCGGTCACACCCTTGCTGAGCTATCTAGTATAAGGTCCTGGTCTGTTGAAGATAGACATACCTTTAAGGCGTGGTTATCTCAAGACAACCAGGTACAACTCATTGAGCAGACCAGACATCGTATTTTCAGTGAAGAGTTACCTCTCATTGAGCACCATTTCAACCACCCGGACAATCTCTACAGCCTGCTTGAGAGAAGAATTGAAGCACTACCATTGCGACGTGCTTCGATAGCACAATGGCGTAACACGCTTCTGAATATGAAGAAACAGGGAATTCGTGAAGAAGAGATCAGCTGGTCTGGTTTACTCTCCTACTTAACGCAATGTGAAGATCAACAAAGGCCATTTATTACCAAGCAGGAACTACTGGCGGCAATCAATTTCTCAGCCATTCGTCTTTCGCTGACTAATGAATTAGCCACTGAGAAGAGTGACAAACTAGATTTTTTCGAAATCCCTCAATCTCGCATTCAAAATTCGAGGCATTCTGTACAAAAGATTGCAGAGACAGATGAACTATGTGTCATACGATATGTAGAACTAATGCACTACTATAAAGTTGGCTTCATAAAACAACTTAAGCCTAACGGTAGAGAGTACATCAAGGATCAATGGTTTGTACTCGACACTATTGGAAACCCTGTCAACAATTGCATTTCCAATAAACCTCGATTCAAATCAAAACGTGAGGCTTTTGAGGCTGCCAGCCGACATGCGCTTCAGCATGTCGGAGTACCCGTTGAGTACACACCCTGTCAGCGATATGAACACAAAACGCTCTGCGGCGGAGAAGATTATCGCGAGTGGCTGGTTACCCTGCCCGACTACCCCATTTCACACTTCACCAGTCACTATAATGCACGTAATCTACTGTTACATTTCAGAACTAAAAGACGTGTTGATACTCATGGCAGGAAACTCTTGTTCATAGAGGAGATACAAAGCGACTGGCATCAGTCAGGTGCAATGCATGGTTATCAAAACCGCTGGCCCGGTTCAATTCCACCTGCTCCATTTCGCAAGGAGTGGGTTGGTCTGTCACTGAAACTGCTGTTACAAGAGGCAGCCTCAAGCGATATAGACGGCATAGCATGGACAAGTAGTGATATTCAGGAGTCACATTACTCAAAGCAGATGGAGCCTATCATGCGTCTCTACGATGAGGAGATACCCCGCTACCTTGAGCGTCTGTGCAAGCCTTTGGGTGGAACTATTGAAACATGCCAAATATCGACCAAGGAACCTCGATTGCATATCAGCCGACAGCTGGACAAATGGTTTGTTACGGACACTAAAGGCGGTTTTTCTACCCGTCCAAGATATTCACAACAGGAAGCGATCAGAGTAATGGCCAGACATTGCAAACAGATCGAGCTTGAAGTGCCAGTAATTTTTCTGGATCAGACTATAAAGTCACAAATAAATAATAAAGGCTTCCCATTATTCGGTGAACGGTCAGGCAATTGATAACCCGGAGCTGTGCTCACTGAATAGCGATGCACAACTATCCAAACTAATCACTCATCTATCCCCCTTGTTTAACTCCCTCCCCGACTAGAGAATGGAGAATCATCTTTAAGTGGATGTATTTCAACTCTTTTAGCAGCACAAGCCCAAAGATACGATTTAGACATTGATGAGTAAGATTGATGTTATCTAATCCAATGACGCATATCATTGAATGATGCTAGACTTTTTTTAGGCATCTGACAGGATGCCTTTGATAGTGACATCCGCACGACGACGCGTTTAGGGATTGCTACTATATGGACCAGGATACTTCCTAATCCTGGTATGATTGGCCCTCAGTGGAAAGCTGACTTTGCTCTAATATGTCTATAAACAGACTAATCATAAATTTAGTAAACCCTCTCCTTGAGTTGGGTTCACAACTGTGGCGTGAGTTTTCTAATCTATTTCAGAACAGACAGATCTCCGAACGATCAGAGGGTGCCCGCACAGACCCAGATTCATTGCTTGGGGGATATATTCCCGTCGCCTTGGTGGCATTGATCGGAGCACTGATATCATACGCCCTGTTTATCCAGTCAGTAAATTGGGAAAAACAGCAGGTTGAGATTGCATTCAAAGAGGCATCTCAAGACCGAATTTTACTCATACAACGGGAAATCAAGTTTTCATTAGGCATTATCCGAGATATCGCTAGCTTTATTGAGGCATCTGAATCTGTTGGTCGTAGAGAGTTTAGAAAATTCGTTGGCCCAGCACTTAAGAATCAAGCTGGTATCAAAGCTCTGATATGGGCTCCAAGAGTAGAGGCAAAGAACTATAACAAATTTATAAATACAGCTCAGAAAAGCTTCCCCCCTTTTCAAATTAAGGAATATGATAGTCATGGTGTTTTAACAGCTGAACATCCACAACGTGAAGTCTATTTTCCGGTCCTCTATGTGCAGCCTTATCAGGACAATAAGCAGATGCTGGGGCTAAATATAAACATTGACGCCCAAGTGCAATCTCTTTTTCAGCACTCGATCAATGAGAAAAAAACTCAGATCGACACCAAAAAATTCTATGCACCTCAAAAAACAGCAACAGGTATCACTACTGTTGTGCCGGTATTTTTAGATGATGATTCGACTCATGGAACCAATCAATCTAAAACACTCCGTGGCTTTGCATTAGGTATTTTCTATCTTGGGGACATCGTTGAGCGAGCATTGGAAAACCTCAGACCAGGCTCAGTTGATATACATCTTTACCAAGGCAATAAAGGGACTGAGGGGAATCATCTCTACACCCATTTTTCTCGCGTCCGAAACCAGGAACCGTCTGATACAAGCGCATATGAAAATCCAGAAATCTCCTATTTGCAAAAAATAGAAGTGGAAAACATGAACTGGAGTATCCTATGTGAACCTGCATCGGATCGGTTTGAGATAGAGAACCCTATCAGTTGGATCATCTTCTTTGGCGGTATAGCCTTTACAGCACTACTAACAATCTACACTGCCAACCTGGTAGGACGCACAAATCAGATAAGGCTCAAGGTAGCAGAGAGAACCGCTCAATTACGATCACTCGTAGAAGAGCTCAACCTGGAAGTGATGGAAAGAAAAGCTGCCGAGTCGGAGTTACAAACCCTGAATGAAACCCTCGAGCATCATATAGCCTCCCGCACTGCAGAGGCTGAACGCAGAGCTGAATATCTGGAACAATTTGCCTATGTAACCTCTCATGACCTGAAGGCGCCTTTGAGAGGTGTGAGTAATCTGGCTGAATGGATCGAAGAGGATCTGGAGGACAAACTGGACTCTTCATCAAAAGAGCAGCTGGCCCTGCTTCGTGACCGGGTCAGAAGAATGCATGACCTGATAGAGGGCCTGCTTGAATACTCAAGGGTAGGCAAAACATCAGATGATGAGACCCCGGTTGACACTCGCGAGCTGATCATGGAGATAACAGACTCACTCTCACCGCAAAAAGGGTTCACGATAAAAATCAAAGGCGATATGCCTGTGCTTACTGCAGACCGCCTGCAACTGGGGCAAGTGTTCTCTAACCTGATCAGTAACAGCCTGAAGCACCATGGTGGTAAAAAGGGTAAGATCCAGATCAGCAGCGAAAAGATAGGTGATTTCTATGAATTTAGCGTACGAGACAATGGTCAAGGCATCGCTCCAGAGTATCACGATAATATCTTCAAAATGTTTCAGACATTGGAATCGAGAGATTTTGGTAACAGCACCGGTATTGGATTAGCACTGGTGAAAAAAATAGTTGTCGAGCATGGAGGGTCCATACGAATAGAGTCAGCCCTTAATGAAGGGGCAAGATTCACTTTCACCTGGCCATTCAAGGAAACTGAAATCGAACCCAGTACTTCTCATGAATCGGGTGACGCCCTACCTACTACTTGAGTAGCAAGCTATGTTGAATAAAAATGATTCAATTTTATTAGTTGAAGATGACCGGGTTGATATCATGACGGTTCAACGCGTTCTACAGAAAAACAAAGTATCCAATCCCCTGCATATCGCACGTACAGGTCGCGAAGCACTGGACATGCTCCGCGGTGAAGCAGGTCAGACAAAAATCACACCAGCCCTTATCCTCCTGGATCTGAATTTGCCTAAAATGAACGGCATCGAATTTTTACATAAGCTGCGTAAGGATACCGGGCTTAAGACACAAAGGGTTATCGTCCTCACCTCTTCAAACGAGCCTAAAGACCGGGATGCGGCTTTTGAATATGATGTTGATGACTATATCGTGAAGCCCCACTCTTTTAGTGAGTTTGCCCGGGCAATAGCCACTGTACTCGCACTTTGGGATTAGTTTCTGCTAACGACAGGAAAAGAGGTGGCGTAAAGGCGCAGAAATATATTGAGGTAGAGAAAGTATTGTGGTGTGTTCCCGCGCAGGAACGCGGGAACGACAAAATGGTGGGTTGTGCAGGGATCGAACCTGCGACCACCTGATTAAAAGTCAGATGCTCTACCGACTGAGCTAACAACCCGAAATTTCGAACGCGCAATACTACCCTAGAATCCACTTCGAGTGAAGCCCAATTACGTAACAAAATCGACTTTATTCCTATACGCCCTATTCCATCAAATCGACTTGCTCCCCTCTAGCCCTCATTTCCTCGGCTCTGGCCTGTACATAGCGCTGAAAATTGGGTTGTTTCAAATAGCTTCCACTCAGAACATACTCCATCGCGGCATGGGTATGGAAGGTCCTCAAATAGGCCTCTGAGCGAAACACCTCATGCCCTTGTTGGTCAAAGAACAGTAGACTGGGTGCATATTGAATACCCAGGCTTGCTGCCCAGTCTGTTGACTTGATCTCCTCTCCACCCGGTGTGATCACCGGTTCAGAGGACCATACATCCACAACAGCAACATCAAAGCCCTGCAGGGTTTTGCTCAATTCCGGTTTAACGAGAATATCCTGATGGAGCTCATCACAGGGGGGACACTGCTTCATCTCCATCAAGACCAGTAAGGGCTTTTTAGCTGTTCGGACACCGTGTCGCAGATCAAGAGGTGGTTTCAGATATTCGGGCTCACGATGGAGCTTCCCTGTGGCTGCGGTTGTCTGCTGCACCTTTACATAGTCTCTGAATGATTGCTTTCGCTCCTCTCTAGCCGCCACATAATCGAGTGCTGTCAAAAACTTGTGGGGAGGATAGTAACCATTGAGCCGCAACACTCGCCTCCCCTGCTCATCGAGAAATATCATTGTCGGGGTATATCTGACCTTCAATTTTTCAGCCAAGGCCTTTTCAGTGGTCGCATCTCCGTCGATACCGGTGACATCACGGTCACCCCACATATTGATGGCAACCAGCTGAAAGTCATCCCGGGTCTTATCCACTATCTCTTTAATAGAGAAGTTTTCGTTCAGCAGTTTGGCACAATATGGACAGCCATCCTGGTGGAAATAGAGTATTACCCTTTTTCCCTCTTCAGCAGCCTCTTCGATATCTTCTCCAAGATCCAGAAATGAATTCTTGAACCATGCCGGCTTTTCATGGAAACCAGGATTGACCAATCCCCTCTCCAGAGCAGATGATTCATTAGCTCCATAAGAGGGCATTATCATCAACAGCAGGGATATCAGTAGCATTATTCTTTGCATATTTGACACTCTGAGAAATAATTGGAAATGGCCTAATAAATGAAGTTCGACTCTCTGAACCTTATCAATTGTGACAATCCTGAACTGAAATCCACTCAACAAATGGTTATGTATATCTGTTTTCGAGCCGATCCGGACTATCTACCGATTTGAGTACTGGGTTTTAAAATAGTAGCAAACCACTCTATCACGCTCTTATCAAGCCCTGGCTTGAGGAGGAATTTTATTCATATTCAGTACCTTAACCAGCGACATTTTTTTGTCTCTTCCAGCAATCTGTAAAAATCAAACCCATCCTCCTGGCGACGCCATTTTGACACTACCACTTTTTACAAGTTTTATCCCTTTGTTTTTACTTGTTTTTTTATTTTTGGCATATAAATCGCATTAGTAATCTTGAGTTTCAGAAGTTTAAGTGAGTAAAACAATGACTGGCATCTACAGCATACATCAAGACCGCTTAACTCCGGTGAATGGCCCAATCCTGGGTCGCTTGGCCGATGTCGTCAATGATGATGGCACCCTAGGTCTGATCATGGAGCTCAGCGGTAAACTGCAAACCACCCTTGAGGTGGACACTCTGATTGAGTTGTTCGCCCAGGTACTTGGTGACCAGTTTCTGTACGATAGCCTGCACTACTGCAGCCCAAATAAAGAATCTGAACTGCAAATTGGCGAAGCTGAGCAGCGCAATAAACTCAGTTATAACCTGAAGGTATTGGATACTGATCTTGGTGTGATCAATGTCAGCCGTAAAAAACGATATGATAAAGATGAAATCAGCCAGGTCGAGAACCTGCTTGCTGCACTCCTCTATCCATTGCGTAACGCGCTGCTTTATCACGCAGCTATTGAAAGCGCTTTTCTAGACTCCCTCACTGGTGCCAAGAACCGGACTGCCTTTGATTCAAATTTCAGTCGTGAAATCGAGCTCAATCGACGTAAAGATTCCGGTCTATCTGTCATCGTCATGGATATCGATTTCTTCAAACGCATTAACGATCAATATGGTCACGCTGTTGGTGATCTGGTCCTGAAACAAGTATCGAAAACCATCGAAGATAGTATTAGAAGCAGTGATGCTCTGTATCGCTATGGTGGTGAAGAATTTGTAGTCGTGCTCAATGGGACAGATCAGCTTGGCGCCAATCTTCTTGCAGAAAGGATCAGAGAGAACATTGAGAATCTAAGAATCGAATCTTTGAAAGACCTACAAGTCACCCTGAGTTTGGGTGTCTCTATGATGAGCAGTGATGACACCACAGAGACCCTCTTCAATCGTGCTGATAGCGCGCTCTACAAAGCTAAAAACCAGGGTCGCAATCAAGTGGTCATGACAAATTGAGTGGTACTTATCAGTTGCTTTTCGTTTCGTAGTCGCAGATTGATCCAAGGGGGCAGACCTCACACTTGGGATGGGTCTGACATACCGACTTGGCGTGGATCACGATCAACGCATGAAACTCATTGTAATACCCTGCATCTGCATCCAGTGTTTGCTCTATGGTCTTACGTAATTTCTCGTAAGCTAGCCCCGCATCAACCAATCCAAGCCGACCAAACAGGCGCCGAGTATAGGCATCGATAACAAACACAGGCCGCTGAAAGGCATATAACAGAATATCGTCAGCAGTCTCCGGCCCAATACCATGCACCGAAAGAAATTGCTGACGAAGCAGCTGATCATCCCAGGTTTTAAGGTCGGAGTTAGCCTGCAAAAATCGACACAGATGCAGCAGTCGCTCTGTTTTGAGATTGTAGTAACCCGAAGGTCGTATCGCCTGGGCGAGTTGTTCAGTAGGGAGAGCAAGTAGTGACTCGCAATTGAGTTCGCAAGTCGACTTTAAGTTTTGAATGGCCTTTTCCACATTGCTCCAGGCCGTATTCTGAGTTAGAACTGCACCCAGCATCACTTCAAACTGCGTTTCGGCTGGCCACCAGTGCTGAGCGCCATAATGAGCGAACAGTTGTTGAAACAAAGCCTCCAACGAGGCCTTGAGTGAGTTCACTTCGAACGCCCACCTCGGGGTTTTGACCTTTTTCCTTTCCATGGACTGTCATCAGATCTGCTTGTCGGGCCGGAACTGCTCTTTCTCTCTCGTGAAAAGCTTTCCCGAGACGCCTTCTTGCGTACTGTTTTTGGACGGGGTGAACGGCTCTTTGCCGGCGCGCCTTTGTCTGCGACTTTTCTCTTACTCGGTTTCAGGCCCGAAACAAGGACTAATTCTTTGATTTCAGTCGGATTCAGGTTACGCCAACGTCCAACACTAAGAGCACTCTCGAGTATTACGCTGCCATAACGAACCCGCTTGAGTCGGTTTACACGACATCCAACGGCTTCCCACATCCGCCTCACCTCTCGCTGCCGACCCTCCATGATGACAACATGAAACCAGCGATTTATACCTTCCCCACCGGACTCAACGATCTCTTCAAATCGAGCAGGACCATCATCCAGTTCAACGCCATGGGTCAATTGATAGAGTTGTTCTTCTGTGACTTCTCCCATCACCCTGACGGCATATTCCCGCTCAACCTGTCGGCTGGGATGCATCAACTGATTGGCAAGCTCCCCGTCAGTCGTCAGCAGCAACAACCCTGAGGTATTGATATCCAACCGGCCAACCGGAATCCAACGACCATGTTCCAACCGCGGTAGTCTCTCGAAGACTGTACGACGACCCTCAGGATCATTACGGGTGACCAGTTCCCCTTCAGGTTTGTTGTAGACCAGCACCTCTCGTTGGGGTGCCTCAAGTTTGCGTTTGGCAACCATCTTGCCATCTACCCGGATACTGTCTTCGGATAATACCCTCATACCGAGTTTAGCGACTTCGCCATTGACCTCGACACGTCCTTCAACGATCCACCCCTCTATTTGGCGACGGGAACCCATACCTGCATTAGCCAAAACTTTTTGTAGCCGAACACCTACGGGATCTCTACCTTTATTCATCAATTTCAGACTTCAGTTTGGATGCCTCGGTATCGGACTCATCCACCACTTCGGCTTCAGTCTCCGAAATCTCTTCGGAAATCATTTCCTCAGACATCGTGGCAGGTGGTTGCAGATCCTCCTCATGAGGTATCGTTTCTTGGTTGAATTGAGGGGCATCCTCTGGGCTTTCACCCTCAGAGGCACCGTCAACAGTGTCGGTTTGATCATCGACCGTATTTAATTCTGAGGCTTGTTGCGTCTCTTCTCCCATTGGAGAATCCGTAGATAGATCTTCTTCTGCTGGATGATCGTTCTGCTCTGATTGTTCAGGCTCATCATCCATCTCACGATTTTCTGACTCCTGCTGGGATTGAGCTGCCGGCTCATCATCCAATTTATCCGGATCCTGCAACTCAAGTTCTCGGTTAATAGAGTCGAGATCACGTATTTCAGCAAGCGTCGGCAACTCATTGAGTGATTTCAGATTGAAATAGTCTAGAAACTCTTTGGTTGTGGCATAGAGCGCCGGCTTTCCTGGCACATCCCGGTGACCTACCACGCGCACCCACTCTCTTTCTGTCAGAGTCTTGATGATATTGGTACTGACAGAAACCCCGCGGATATCCTCAATCTCGCCCCTTGTTATCGGTTGACGATAGGCAATCAATGCCAGGGTTTCAAGCAAGGCTCGGGAATATTTAGGAGGACGTTCGACCCATAACTTGGACACCCAGGGAGAAAATTCCGAACGTACCTGAATACGGAAGCCGCTGCCCACCTCGGTAACTTCTATACCTCGCCCCTGGTAGTCCTCTTCCAACTCAGACAAAATCTCGCGCAGCTGCTTCTTTTCTGGATGCTCCTGTTCTGGGAACAGAGCTATCAACTCATCCAGACTCAAGGGTTTACCAGCAGCCAGAAGTGCTGCCTCAACAATCTGCTTCAATTTACTGTCGTCGGTCATTTCAAGAAACCTTCGCTTTGACATGAATGGTTGCAAAGGCCTCTGCCTGCACCAATTCGATGAGCGATGCTTTGATCAATTCCAAAACTGCCAGGAAGGTAACCACTACACCCAACCGGCCCTCCACAATATCAAACAATTCAGTAAAGCCGACAAACTGCTCACCATCGATCCGCTCTAATACATAAGACATCTTCTCACGTACGGAGAGCGGCTCCTTCTCAACCCGGTGACTGGTAAACATATCAGCACGATGCAGAACATCTGATAGTGCAGCCATAATCTCTCGCAGGGAGACATCAGGCTCCTGGGCCTCCACATGCCGATCAACCAATTCTGCATGACCCTGAAAGGTGTCCCTGGTCATGTGTTCCAAACCATCCAGATCCTCAGCTGCCTGCTTGTAGCGTTCGTACTCCTGCAGACGTCGGATCAACTCAGCCCTAGGATCTTCAACCTCCTCGTCCTCACTGATCGGCCTGGGTAGCAACATACGTGACTTGATCTCGGCCAACATGGCGGCCATCACAAGGTACTCCGCAGCCAGTTCAAGCCGCAGCTCATTCATCATTTCGATGTAACTGACATACTGCTGAGTGATTTCCAGGATGGGTATATCGAGAATATCCAGATTCTGGCGTCTGATCAGGTAGAGCAACAGATCTAGCGGCCCTTCGAAAGCATCGAGAAAAACCTCTAGCGCATCGGGGGGGATATAGAGATCTGTTGGCGGGGTCGCCAAGGGCTCACCCATCACCACAGCAAAAGGCATCTCCTCCTGCTCAGGGTGGTGATGAGGATGATTTTCAGTAGGTTCCATGGATCAACATTATACGTTTTTGATTCCTCTAAATCCGAGCCTGCTATCCCAGACTCTGCAATGACATAACCTGACGAACTTCCAGCATCGTCTCTTGGGCTACAGCCCTGGCCTTTTCTGAGCCCTGCTGCATGATCTGCTTCACAAGCTCTGGCTGAGCCTCAAGTTCTGCTGCACGAGCCTGTATTGGTTTGAGTTCACCCAATACCGCCTCAATAACCGGTGCTTTGCACTCAAGGCAACCGATGCCAGCACTTTTGCAGCCCTCTTGAACCCACTGATGAGTCGCCTCATCTGAATAGACCTTGTGAAATTGCCAGACTGGGCATTTTTCCGGGTCTCCCGGGTCTGTACGACGCACCCGATTTGTGTCCGTTGGCATGCGCTTTAGCTTATTCTCCACATCTTCAGGTCTATCGCGTAACGCTATGGTATTGGCATAGGATTTCGACATTTTCTGACCATCCAGCCCCGGCATCTTGGATGCTTTGGTCAAAAGTGGTTGAGGCTCTGCAAGAATTATCCGACCACTGCCTTCCAGATAGCCAAGCAGACGTTCTCGCTCTTCCATGTTGATGTTTTGCTGAGCGGTCAACAACGTCTGACCTTTCAGCAGTGCCTCACCATCCCCCTGCTCCTGATAGGCTCTCCTTAACTGCTCAAACTGTTTGGCGGCCTTCTTGCCCATCTTCTTGCGCGCTGCTTCAGCCTGGGTTTCGTAATCAGCACCACGACCATAGATATGGTTAAAACGTCTGGCCACTTCCCGGGTCAGCTCCACATGAGCAACCTGATCCTCCCCTACCGGCACCTGAGAGGCACGATAGATGAGGATATCCGCAGATTGCAGCAAGGGGTAGCCGAGAAAACCATAGGTTGCCAGGTCTTTCTCTTTCAACCTCTCCTGCTGATCCTTGTAACTTGGAACCCGCTCCAACCAGCCCAAAGGCGTAATCATAGAGAGTAACAGGTGCAATTCCGCATGTTCAGGCACCATGGACTGGATAAACAGGGTCGCAGATTCACTATCCACCCCAGCTGCCAGCCAGTCGATGACCATATCCCAAATACTGGCCGGGATTACGCTTGGATCATCATAATGGGTAGTCAGTGCATGCCAGTCAGCCACGAAAAAATAGCAGTCATATTGATCCTGCAATGCCAGCCAGTTCTTCAGAACCCCATGATAATGTCCAAGATGCAGACGCCCGGTCGGACGCATACCAGATAGCACTCGGTTTGCACTTAGTGGCTGATTCAAAACTAGCTCCTTACGGGACTGAGAATGACAGGAATAAGCTGATTAACAATGTCACTTGCAGGCAGGATCTTGATCGTCAAACCTACCAATGGCCAAAGCACAAACCCAAGAATTCCGGTGACAAGTAATACTAATACGATGATGAGACCATAGGATTCAAGACGAGAAAAGATCTGTGCCTGTTTTGCTGGCAAAAGGGAGAATAGCACCCGCCCGCCATCCAGAGGGGGAATTGGCATCAGATTCAGCACCATCAATACAGCATTGATCAATACCCCAGCCACAGCCATCAACACCAGAGGCACGCCCAGCCACTCGAAATGTTGCAGAGAGAGCGCACCGGCATAGACCAATATAGCCCAGATCACTGCCATCAATAAATTCGCACCTGGCCCTGCCAGAGCCACCAATCCCATATCCCGCTTCGGATTGTTGAGATTATTCCAGTTGACTGGAACCGGCTTCGCCCAACCGAACATAAAACCGGTAAGCAGATAGGCGCCAAGGGGAACCAGAATAGTGCCAACAAGATCTATATGCTTAATAGGATTCAGGGTTACCCGTCCCAACATTTCAGCGGTTTTATCCCCCAGGCGCTTGGCCATCCACCCATGAGCAGCTTCATGCACGGTGATCGCGAATATCATCGGCAATACAAAAATTGCCAGTTTTTGAACAAGACTGAGTCCTTCCATCGGAAAATTATACCTCGAACAGAGATGTGTCGCCCTTACCCGCTCGGACGACCTCAGGTTGATGGTCTGTCATAACCACCACAGTGGTAGGCTCTAAACCACAATAACCACCATCTATGATCAGATCCACATGGTGATCCAGTATATCCCGCATCTCGTAGGGGTCGGTTAGCGGAATATCCTCTCCCGGCATGATCAGCGTAGTACTCATAATCGGTTCACCCAGCTCCTCCAACAATGACTTCACGATCTCATTGTCGGGAACCCTTATACCGATTGTTTTGCGTTTAGGATGCATTAAGCGCCTGGGTACTAGCTTGGTAGCTTTGTGGATGAAGGTGAAAGGTCCAGGAGTAAGGCTCTTGAGCAGCCGGTAATCCTGATTATCGATCTTGGCATAGTTGGAAATTTCGGTCAGATCGCGGCATACCAGGGTGAAATTATGTGAATCGTCGACTTTACGGATGCGACGAATACGTTCCATGGCACCTTTGTCGCCGATATGACAACCAAGGGCGTAACTCGAATCGGTGGGATAGATCACCAGACCACCATCACGAATGATATTCACCGCCTGTTTGATCAAACGGGACTGCGGATTCTCCGGGTGTATCTGAAAAAACTGCGCCATACGAAACCCAGCCTAGCCCAGTTCGCATCGACGGTCAGTCTGTTGAGGCAGGTCCCAGTTCGCCCAAACAGGCTTACAACCGTCAGGTAATTTTGGCAGCCGACCCAGCGCTAACCAGGGTGTTTCAGGAGAGTGAAAATCAGATCCTGCAGAAGCCTTCAGACCAAAATCTTTGGCGTGCTTAGCCATAGTAAAGTAATCATCCCGGCTATGGCTGCCAGATACGACTTCCAGGGCATCCCCTTTCAACGCTACGAACTCTTTGAATAAACGGCGTAATTTTGAACGGGTCATTCTATACCGGGCAGGATGAGCAATCACCGCCTCTCCACCTGAAGCGTGTATCCAATTCACAGCCTCTTCCAAGGTGGCCCAATTTCCCGTTACATGGCCCGGTTTTCCATTCACGAGATAGCGTTTGAACACCTTCTTCTCATCATCCACCACACCGCTTTTCACAAGAAATCGGGCAAAATGAGTTCGGCTGACCAAATTGCCTTTCGCAAAGGCTAAGGCACCTTCATAGGCACCATGGATACCCGCTTTTTCAAGCTTGTCGGCAATCTCTCTGGCCCGCCAATCCCTAAATGTTCTCAATCGGCCAAGCCCCTCGCTCAGGAGAGGATTGTCTGGATCTACGTTTAACCCTACAAGGTGTACTGTTTGTTGATTCCATGTGACTGAGATTTCCACGCCGGGAATCAGTAACAAACCACAGGCCTGGGCAGCCAGACTCGCTTCATCAACACCAGCTGTGGTGTCATGATCAGTTAAGGCCAGAACCTCGACCCCGGCCTCCGCTGCACGCAGCACCAGTTCTCGGGGCGAAAGCGTCCCGTCCGATGCTGTGGAATGGCTATGTAGATCGTATAAGCAGAACATGGGGGCGGATTGTACCCATTGTCCTGCCCTACGGACAGAAAAATCATTAATCTGTAACCTTCTCTTATTTCTAGTCTACCTCGTCATGAATTCTGCACCCTTCAGAGCCGCCCCGATAGGTCAGATTGAGACGTGGTCCATAGGGAATGGCATGCCAAGGCAGACAGATTGTAGTGACCTATGCTTGTTCAGCCTGAAAAGAAAAAATTCAAATTGCAGATTTAGATCACAACAACTGAAAGACGCTCTCACAACAGCCTGATACAATCGGCGCCATGCTATTCCATGACCTTACCCTTGATGCAATCAACACCCGTTTCGATGAGATCGCATCCGCTGTTATCAATTCTGGTCGAACCAGCGACACGATTGACCCAGAACGCTCTCCAGCAGCACTGCAGGATGCCATGCATCGTCTGGTTGAAATCCTGCAACTTGTCGATCAACAATCGAATAATGACGATGACAAGCCCCTCTCTGAAGATGAACTGAATGAACTGGGGGACTATGGCATCAACCTGCTAATGGATTTTTCAGCCCTGGCCACTGATCTCAAATTAACCGAACAGAGTCATGAGTTTGAGGATCTTACCCTGCCCCTGGCACTATGGCTGGGACGCCGCCTTGGTCATATCAATACCCTCGAACCGATTGTCAATGCATTGGCAAGACTTGCCAACACCTACAGTGAAACATCTGAACTCGAACAACTCTATGAGGTGACGCAGGAGCTTCTGGAGACCATAGCCCCAGAACTTAAAACAGGCCAGAGTGGAATCAAATCATCAGAACCATGGCGCATATTATTGATTAATCAAGCTATTATTGCCACACGCAGCCACCAGCCAGGACTAATCGACAGTGCCTATGAAACACTCACCAGGTATATACCGGATGAAGCACCAAATTTCTTCAAGGAAGGAATGACCCAGATGGACGCCCTTAATTATCCACAACAGGTACGAGAAGTCGTTGAAAAGTATTACAATCTCTGGCGTTTACCCAGAACATTGCATTAAAAATCAATTTGAGATCACTAAAAAGCAGCTCACACACCAAGATTAACCACAGATTCCGATATGAAATTTCTCGTAGACTTCTTTCCCGTCATTCTGTTCTTTGTTGCCTATAAATTGTATGGCATCTATATCGCCACAGGGGTAGCCATTGCCTCATCAGTGCTCCAGGTAGCCTATGGCTGGATACGAAAAGGGCATGTTGAGAAGATGCACCTGATCACCCTCGCAATATTGGTGGTATTCGGAGGATTGACGATCCTGTTACAGGACCGCACCTTTATCATGTGGAAGCCTTCAGTGATCAACTGGCTATTTGGTCTGGTTTTCATCGGCAGCCTGTTTATTGGTGAGAAACCAATAGTTCAACGCATGATGGAGAGTGCTATCGATGTACCCACGCCTATATGGAAGCGGCTCAATCTGTTTTGGGGGCTGTTTTTCATCATATTGGGATTTCTAAACCTCTACGTAGCAAGTGACTTCTTCGCAGCTGAGAGGCAACTCATCGACATCACCGGCTTGCAACAAATCGACTTCGATAATTGTCACACACAGTTTCAGGGGAATGAACTGGAGATGTGTCATACTGCCCACGCCTTGGAAGAGAGCTGGGTCAATTTCAAACTGTTTGGCATGATGGGGCTAACACTGGGCTTCGTTATCCTGCAAGCCTTTTATCTGGCACGCCATCTGCGAGAACCTGAACTAAAACCTGAGGAGGAGTGAGTGCTTTACGCCATCATTGCTGAAGATCGTGAAGACAGTCTGGAGCAACGTCTGAAAATACGACCGGATCATGTACAGCGGCTACAGCTGTTACAGAGCGAGGGGAGACTTTTGCTGGCCGGCCCCCATCCGGCAATCGATGCAGAGGATCCTGGCCCTGCAGGTTTTTCTGGAAGCCTGATCGTAGCGGAATTCGACACACTCGAAAGCGCCAAGATGTGGGCAGATGAAGATCCTTATATAAAATCTGGAGTCTATGCACGCGTCACCGTTAAACCCTTTAAAAAAGTATTACCGTCGTAGTCGCGGTAAAAATGCATATTAATCACCACAAGGTAAGATCAAAGATGAAAAAACAGATAATTCTGGCTGCTGTGTGCAGCGCTGGACTCGTTGTTGGATGTAACCAATCGGCAGAGCAAACTGCGGTAGCCGCACCGGAAAGTCAGCGTTCGGCCACACTCCCTGCGAAATCAGATGCCAGTTCTGCGGATATGGATGTCAACACCCTGCTGACGGTGAACGGCAAACCCGTGACAAGAGCCATGTACAGCCTTTATTTCCAGGACCGGATGCGTGGCGTGCCTGATGCCAAAACCTCTCCTGAGATGCAAATGGGCGTACTCAATGAGCTGGCAAATATCCTCATCGTGGCTCAAGAAGCTGAAAAGTCTGGACTGCTAGAGCGTGAAGATGTCGCAGCTTCTCTTGAATTGTTGAAGGCCAAGCTGTTAACCCAGGTTGCCATTCAGGAGCATGCCAATACCCAGAAACCTTCTGATGAAGATATTCAAAAGGTCTATGATGCTGACTTCGCAAACCAATCCAATACCGAATACAAAGCCAGACACATCCTGGTGAAAGAGGAAGAAGAGGCAAAGTCTCTGGTTAAGAAACTGGATGAAGGCAGCGACTTCGCCGAGCTGGCCAAAGAACACTCTACAGGCCCTACCGGTAAAAACGGTGGTGACTTGGGATGGTTTGATGCAGATCAGATGGTTGAACCTTTTAGCAATGCATTGGCGACAATGGAAAAGGGTAAATATTCAGCAGCACCTGTTCAGACCGATTTTGGCTGGCATGTGATCCTGTTGGAGGATAGCCGTCAGAGTGAGCCACCAACACTGGAAAGCGTACGCGGTAAGATTACGACTGCGCTGCAGCAAAAATCCCTGACCGACTATATGCAGGGACTACGTGATTCCAGTGAATTGGTTTTCAATGACAAGAACGCCAAACCGGCTCCTGAAGCTGGAGAGGATGCGCCTGAAGCATCTGCTCCTCAATCTACCGAGCCCGCAGTAGAGGCACCAGCCGCTACTGAAGAGAAAAAACCAGGCACTGAGTAAGTTAAGATCAGAAGTCGTCTCATTCCCTTCCAGCTATTACCCCGGCACCTTAATAATAGTTTGGGAATGAGGCGATATAATCACTGGCGCTCTTAGTAGGCTATCAGTACCAAAGTCTGGATAGTGTTCACAAGGCTGCAGTTGTATTTTGATCATCCGCATCACTACCGCCTCACCATATCCGGGCAGATTCCGAAAGAAGCTATAGTTGTGAGGATGCAGTAACCCTTACTTAACGCCAGATTGTTTTTTGGCCATAAGCCTCAGTGGTGAATTGACCGTCCCGACCAGGGCTATTCCTTGCCGGTTACACGCTTTGGCATATCTGCATTCAATGCATATCTAAATATTAAAACTGTTGATATTGCAATCTGCCAACAATCTGTTCGTTTGTTTATAACAAACAACTATTGCCGTAGAAGCAACGAGGTGACGCAGTTCAAATATTTTACTTTTTGCTTACACAGAAGCCCAATAATTCGTAAAGAACCCTGGAACATTAATTATGTATAACCTGGAGACCCTACTCTTCAGGCTCCTTTTTTACTTTACCGATCGTTGATATGGGTACAACCTTGGTCTGCGGTGGTTCATCCACAAAATAGGGTCGTTCCTGAGCAGTTATTCCAGCGTCATCTGCCAACTCTTTTTCCCGCGCTGTGATCAAACCAAGACATTGACGGATATCCTGAATGGTATTATCAGAGAGTGGATGCCTCAGACTCTTCGACTCAGGGGTGACTTCGCGAACGATAGTGGTAAGCAACTTTCGCATCACCATCATGATCTCCCGCTCTTTATTTGATACTTCATTCATTTGCATTTTTCCATTAAGACGGATCTACACCACAAAGCTAACATGAGACAGACGCTAATAAAACGCTCACTGGGAGACGTTATTCAGCAAAACATTCAGCGCATCTTCATCCAGGATTTCTACACCCAGCTTATCTGCTTTAGCCAGTTTCGAACCCGCAGCCTCCCCTGCCACCAGATAATCAGTCTTACTGGAGACACTACCGGTAACCTTCGCACCCTGGGCAATTAAAATCTCTTTTATCTCGTCGCGAGGTTGACTCAATGTTCCTGTAAGAACAAAAACCTTGCCGGCCAGAATGGTCTGTTCTGCTTCGACTCTTATGATCTCAGGCCACTCTATTCCCGCTTCCAGTAAGTCATCTATAACCTCACGAT
The DNA here is from genome assembly GCA_040506275.1 of Candidatus Thiodiazotropha sp. DIVDIV. Taxonomy (GTDB): domain Bacteria; phylum Pseudomonadota; class Gammaproteobacteria; order Chromatiales; family Chromatiaceae; genus Thiodiazotropha. Next base: position 147,714 of record JBEVXD010000002.1, on the reverse strand, counting down.
TGTGAGGTTGACGGAAAAAGGAGACGATATGTGCAGCAACGATCGGCCCGACATCAGGGGTTTCCTGAAGAGACTCCTCGTCGGCTTGTTCAATTCCGTTCAGGGTTAAAAACTGTTGCGCCAACGACTGGGCAGTTGCCTCCCCTACTTCGCGTATCCCCAGTCCGTAGAGAAAACGATTCAGAGTTGTCTGCTTACTCTTTGACAGTGCATCAAGCAGATTCTGCGCTGACTTCTCTGCCATTCTTTCCAGGCCGCTGAGCTGTTCCAGAGAGAGGGAGTAGAGATCGGCAGGTGTGTTTATCAACTGTTGCTCTACCAACTGCTCAACCAGTTTATCCCCCAACCCTTCAATATCCATCGCCTTGCGAGACGCAAAATGTTTGATCGCCTCTTTTCTCTGAGCTGGGCAATAGAGCCCTCCTGAGCAACGTGCAACCGCTTCCCCATCCGCGATAATGATCTCTGAATCACACACGGGGCAGCGGGTTGGCAGCACCACTGGCTGACTTGAATCCGGCCGTTTATCCAGAATCACACTGACCACTTCGGGGATAACATCACCGGCGCGCCGAACCACTACCGTGTCACCAGCCCGCACGTCTTTGCGCTTTACCTCATCCATATTATGCAGGGTGGCATTACTCACGGTGACACCACCCACAAACACAGGTTGAAGTCTCGCTACTGGCGTGACTGCACCGGTCCTGCCTACTTGAAATTCAACTACATCAACCTGAGTCAGCTCTTCCTGTGCTGGAAATTTGTAAGCTACCGCCCAACGTGGCGCTCTGGAAACAAACCCAAGTTTTTCCTGAAAACTCAAATCATCAACTTTGAAAACCACGCCATCGATGTCATAGGGCAGATCATCCCGCAGTTTTGCGATGCGTTTGTAATAGTCAATGCAGCCTGCCACCCCTTCAACAACTTCCATAAGAGGTGAAGTTGGGATACCAAAGTCTCTGAGCGCGGTAATACGTTCACTGAGATTGCTTTGGGATTGGCCAGGTATCACCTCACCAAAACCATAGCTCAGAAAGGTCAGTGGCCGTTGTGCAGTAATGCGTGGATCAAGTTGGCGCAGTGATCCTGCGGCGGCATTGCGTGGATTGACAAAGGTCTTTTCGCTCGCATTTCGGGCGTGTTCATTAAATGCTTCAAATCCTGCTCTGGGCATGAATACTTCACCCCTGACTTCAAGGACTTTTGGCCAGTCACCCTGAAGAGTCAGCGGTATGGCGTTGATGGTTCGCACGTTACTTGTAACATTTTCACCGCGACTGCCATCTCCCCGAGTTGCGCCTAAAACCAGACACCCGTTTTCATAGCGCAGATTGATCGCCAGGCCATCGAGTTTGGGTTCGGCAAGAAAAAAGAGAGGCTGCTCGGCACTAAGCTTCAAACGTTCGCGAATGCGCCGCTCAAAATCTTGCATTTCAACTTCATCGAAAGCGTTATCGAGCGAGAGCATTGAGACCCGATGTGCAACTTCATCAAAGTGAGATAAGGGTTTGTCGCCAACCCGCTGGGTTGGTGAGTGTTGATTGATCAATGAGGGAAATCGCTGCTCCAGCTCCTGCAATTCTCGCATTAAGCGGTCATATTCGGCATCTGGAATCTGCGGATCGTCATGAACATAGTAGCGTCGATTGTGATAATCGATCGCCTGGCGTAATTCTTCGACCCTTTCGATGGTCTCCGGGGTTGGATTCAACCCTTGCTCCTAGCCAGCTGCACCTGTCTGCGATGCTCAGTCACCTGCCCCCGCAGATGCTCTATGGTCTGCTTGGAGAGCACGCTATGGGTCTCGTCCTGAAGTTCGCCATCAAGTGTTGCAGCCAACCGTTCCGCCGTAAACAACATATCAGAAAACACTGCCATGCCATCACCACCAGGAACAGGTAGTTGGGTGAACAGAGTCAGACCAGGCGTTACGAATTCCTCTAAATCTTTATCTGGAAAGGTCCCCGGCTCCACCATGCTGGCAATGTTGAACTGGGGTATTTGCCTGCCGTCACTGCTGAGTCGCTGATAAATTGGTAATTTACCAAGAACAAGCCCGGTGTCATTCATCGCTTTTTGAATATTGGTACCATTGAATGGATCTTTCTTGGCTTTGAGATTGATCTGAATGATCAGCTTCGGTACATCTACAGGAGACTCCTCTTGAGCGCTGAAACCGAATAACTCCTGCTGTTCTGGTTTACCTTGGGCTTCATCTGTACTCAACTCGAGAGCAGACTCAGGCTCATCATCGGCATGCATGCCTTCGACCCCTTCAAACTCATCATAGAGTTGCTCAGTCTCCTCATCATCCCACTCTGCCCAGGTATCCTCTTCATACTTCGGTTCCTCACTCTCATCATCCAGAATGGTAGGGACAGGCTCCTCCGCTAACATTGGCTCGCCGATGGCTGGCTCTTTGAAATCCGGGGCTACACGACGACGTGCCTGGGCATTCTCACGCCTGCGTCTGCGAGTTTCATAGAGATAGATTGCACCCAGAAAGATAACTCCGAGTACAAGTAGAACGATGCGCAGTGTGGTGGCATCCATGACTTTACAGGGCGGCCAGTTGAGCCGCCTCCTCCACGTCGACGGTTACCAAGCGGGATACGCCTGGCTCATACATGGTGACACCAGAGAGTTGATGAGCTATTTCCATGGTGATTTTATTGTGAGTAATAAAAATAAATTGTACCTGATCAGACATAGATTTCACCATCTCGCAAAATCGGCCTACGTTGGCATCATCCAAGGGGGCATCAACCTCATCAAGCATACAAAATGGTGCTGGGTTGAGCTGAAAAATAGCGAAAACCATGGCGACTGCGGTCAACGCTTTTTCACCACCGGATAACAGGTGGATACTGGCATTGCGCTTGCCTGGCGGGCGGGCCATAACCGTCACTCCGGTATCGAGCAGATCCTCTCCTGTAAGTTCCAGGTAGGCATGTCCCCCACCAAAAAGACGGGGGAAAAGCTCCTTGATACCAGAATTTACCTTATCGAACGTCTCTTTGAAACGAGTACGGGTCTCTCGATCAATTTTGCGTATCGCATTCTCCAGGGTCTCCAGAGAACTGGTGATATCTGCATGCTGCTCTTCGAGATATTTCAGTCGCTCTGATTGCTCCTGATACTCGTCAATAGCAGCCAGATTGATCGGCCCCAGACGATGTATTCGGTTGGCCAGCGTCTCAGTTTTCTGCTGCCATACCTGCTCATTGGCATCTTCAGGCATGGATTTAAACAGTTCTTCGGCATCCAGTCCTTCCTCATTCAACTGCTCCTTGAGTGTACTGCAACGCACTGTCACTTCCTGGCTTTGCAGACGTGCTTGATTGAGCCTCTCCCGGCGCTCTTGTACCTGCTGTTCAGCCTGATGTCTTTGCTGTTCACTCTTACGCAGATGCCCATCGACATCCTCCAGGCCCTGTCTGACCTGTTTCAGTTCCCGTTCGACACCGGTCCGTTCTTCGAGTTTGATATTGAGATCCTGCAACTGCTGCTGGATCGGAACATCAGCAGTGTCCAGACTCTGTTTCAGCTCATCACGACGCTGGGATAGGTGGCTGAGCTGACTACGGGCACGTTCCAGGTTCTGTGTCAGAGAGGTGTGTACCGTGCGCATCGATTCAACTTGCAGCTCACGCTGATGGGTGGATGTCCGTTGTTGGTTGAGCTTCTCTCTCGCTTCAGTTACCTGAGTTCTCAGATCATCACGATTTTTTACCAGTGACTCACGACGACTACCCAGAGTTTCGATCGCTTCCAGGGCAGCATGTAGTCGTTGTCTGGTCTCTTCCATCAACAAATGGTCAGTTTCGATCTGCTCAGCAATCTCTTTCTGTTCCTGCTGAAGCTGTTCACGACGCTGTCGCAAATGGTCTGCTCGGGTACGCTTGCCACTCAGATTAGAACGGATTTCAGAAAGCGCTCTATTCAGTTGGTTGGAACGTGTTTGAGACTGCTCCCTCTCCTGCTCCAGGTGTTTGAGTGCCTCTCTCCCCTGCTCCAGGTGATCAGCCAATGCAGTCACCTGATGCTGCTGTTCCTGCAGAGTCTCTTTCAGGCTTCTTAGCTCTTCCTCACGACCAAGCACACCCGCATGCTCATCTGACTCACGGGTGATACGCAACCAGTTACGACCAACCCAGATACCATCAGGGGTGATAAAGGATTCACCGGAATTGAGACTATGGCGACGATGCAGAGCAGTGTCGAGATCATCCGCCATGCGAACCCCTGCCAGTAATCCATGCAGATCCCATGGTGCTTCGATCTGGGTCGACAGTGCATCGGGGTGAAGCGGTTCAGAATCAGTAGTCCGCTCCTCCCATAAAGTCAGGACCCCTTTCTCAAGTTGTGGCAGTTGGGCTTTCAGTTGCTCCAGATTGTCGACACAAACTGCCTGCAGATAAAAACCCAATACAACCTCTACTGCCTGCTGCCAGTGTGGTGCGACCTTGATCTGCTGTGCCAGACGTTGTGCGGTTTTCAGTTGAGCTTGGTCGAGCCACTCGGCCATGTCAGTTCCAGATTCACCAAGGGCTGCCTGCTGGAGCGCTTCCAAAGAGGCCTGTCGCCCTTTGTTGGATTGCAGCTCGGCTCTAGCTTGATCAAGCTGGTTCATCTCCTGACTATTCAGATCCCGTTGCTGGGTGATCTGCTCAACCATTTCGGATAACTGACTATGTAATATTTCGACCTCTTCCTTCTGTCCCGACTCTTCAGTCTCAAGCTCTGAAATCTCGCTCAGCAAACGGCTGTCATCAAGCCTCGCCAACTCTTCGTCGAAACGCTGCAACCGTCGCTCTAAATTACTGCCTTGCTGTTCCAGATGGTTGATACGCGTACGCTCCACCTGAGCAGATTGAGCGGGTTCAGCTGCCTGTTGATTGAACTGCTCCCACTCGGCCTGCCAACTCTGCATCGCCTGTTCAGCCTTGTTCAAGGCTTCCGAGAAGCGTAGCTCATCTTCCCGGGCTTCCATCAGCAGAGGCTCTTCATTCTGCAGATTATTGTTCAGCTCAGTCAGCCGCTCTTCGTCCTGTGCCCGATGTGCCTCTGATTCCTGAAATGCCTGTTCAACCTGCTCCAGATCCTGCTGTTGCTGGCGCATGGTATCCCGTGCAAATTGAATGGACTGTTCCAATCCACTGATATCAGCACCAAGACTGTAAAAGCGACCTTGGACCTCATTGAACAGATCATTAGCTTCGGTATGCTTCTCCCGATCTGTTTCAATCACAGATTCGAGTTTCCGCTGTTCAGCGAGGGCGGCTTCCAGATGGTTCTGTAGTTCTGCGATCTTACGTTCCCGCTGTTGCAGGTCGTTATCCAGAGTCTGCCAGCGCAGAGCCAACAGCTCAGCCTTGGTCTGGCGCTCCTCCTTCTTCAGAAGTTGATACTTTTCGGCGGTAGCCGCCTGACGCTGTAGATGTTGTAACTGCTTAGCCACTTCATCCCGCAGATCGGTAAGACGCTCGAGGTTCTCCCGGGTATGGCGGATACGATTCTCTGTCTCGCGACGGCGCTCCTTATACTTGGAAATTCCTGCAGCCTCTTCAAGAAAGGTGCGAAGATCCTCAGGTCGAGCCTCAATTAGGCGGGAGATCATGCCCTGTTCGATAATGGAATAGCTGCGAGGTCCCAGACCTGTTCCTAAAAACAGATCGGTAATATCGCGACGGCGACAACGTACGTTATTCAGATAGTAGAGGGACTGCCCATCTCTCGAGACCTGACGTTTGACCGATATCTGGCTGTATTGGGCATACTGACCACCAGCCCGACCTTCGGCATTATCAAACATCAGTTCAATAGTGGCCGCACCTACTGGCTTACGTGCCGTAGAACCGTTAAATATGACATCCGCCATCGATTCGCCACGCAGCATCTTGGCTGAGCTTTCACCCATCACCCAGCGAACCGCATCGATAACATTAGATTTGCCGCAACCATTCGGCCCAACGATGCCAACCAGATTACTGGGAATCGGCACGGTAGTTGGATCGACGAATGATTTAAACCCGGCGAGCTTGATTTTCTCCAAACGCATGGGCGGCTAAGATACACCAAAGAGGTGCATTGTTACAGGGGACAGCGCAAAAATTTGCACTTCAACTGTTTTTTATAAGTTATTGTTTTAACTTGAATATAAATGAAATACTTTAGACTGGGCACAGGCTCACGTATAATCCAACGCGATTTTAATGATGAGACAGTAAAACCATGCCCAGCCAACCAAGCAAAGATCTGGAAACCTTCGATAATCCTCAGCAGGAGAGAGACTATACGATTCGTATCAATATTCCCGAGTTTACCTGCCTTTGCCCAAAGACTGGTCAACCAGATTTCGCGGAAATGACCCTCGAATATGTGCCTGAGAAGCTCTGTGTTGAGCTCAAAGCACTGAAGATGTACATCTGGTCCTTCAGGGATCAAGGGGCATTCCATGAGGCAGTGACTAATGAGATTCTGGCCGATCTGGTAAGTGTCACTCAGCCCCGCTATATGCGTCTCACCGCCGAATTCAATGTTCGTGGCGGGATCTACACCACAGTTGTAGCAGACCATAGAGCCGAAGGCTGGCAACCACCTGTAGCGGTTACCCTTCCTTAGATCCGGGGGTAAAAAAGCCGGAGGCAGACCTATGGGCCTTTTTATCGGAATAGATCTGGGCACCTCTGGCTGTCGCGCCATTGCCATCGACGAAAATGCAGTGGTCAAATCGATGGTCAGCTGCCCCTTACCAGAGTCAGTTTCTCCCAGCGAAGGATATCAACAACAAAATCCCCTTGATTGGTGGCAGGCGGTAATTAGATTACTCAAACAGATTGGCCATGAATCTACTGATCAGAGTGTGGATGGTATTGCAGTGGACGGTACCTCATCCACCCTGCTGCTCGCTGACTATCGAGGAGAGCCATTGACCCAGGCCCTGATGTACAACGACACGCGCAGTCGTGATGGTTTGGAGATAGTTAAAACCTTAGCGCCTGAAGGCAGTCCGGTGCTGAGCGCTAGCTCCAGTCTGGCAAAACTCCTGCATCTTAATAAAAAGATCGGCAGCCAAAGCTTTTATGCGCTACACCAAGCGGATTGGATTCTGGGGCAGTTGTCGGGAGAAATCCCAATCAGCGATGAGAATAATGCCCTGAAGCTGGGGTACGATCCGATTAAACGTAAGTGGCCCGTCTGGATCTCGCAGCTCGACATCCCTCACGAAGCCTTCCCGAAAGTCTATCCCTGTGGAACCAAAGTTGGAAAGTTAAGTAAACACGTTGCTGATGTGACAGGACTGATGCCCGGTATCCCCATCGTCACAGGCACCACAGACAGCAACGCAGCCTGTTTAGCTTCAGGCGCCACTGACATTGGCGATGCTGTGACCTCTCTCGGCAGCACACTGGTATTGAAGATTCTATCAGATCACCCGGTATTCGATTCCCATTATGGTGTCTATAGCCATCGCCTGGGGGATCAATGGCTAATAGGTGGTGCATCAAACAGTGGAGGTGCAGTTCTGAGGTATCACTTCAATGACAAGGAGATGGCCAGACTCTCACCTGAACTTAAACCTGATCAGTCGACGGGACTGGATTACTACCCACTCAACTCGCCGGGGGAACGATTCCCAATCAATGACCCCGACCTGCCCCCCAAGCTATCACCAAAGCCCAACAGTGACCTGCTTTTTTTTCAAGGATTGCTGGAAGGCATCGCCAATATAGAACAACAGGGTTATCAACGCCTGGCAAGTCTGGGCACACCCACACCGAAACAGATATTCTCAATTGGTGGTGGCGCTATCAATGAACCCTGGCGAATCATGCGCCAGCAGCGGTTAAAGGTGCCGGTCATTCGGTCTGAACAGCAAGAGGCGGCTTTTGGTGTAGCATTGCTCGCGTTGAAAGGGGTCAATCCTAGTTAAAAACACAGCGCAACTCGCCAAAAAAGGGATCGATAGAGAGAGAAGAGTGTAAGGGTTGCCCTTTGGATCGACAGATCGCGATGAAGAATCGGTTCAGCGTATATTTTTTAAGTGTTCCCTAACAACAGTTCTATCTGCCGATCATCAATTGGCTGGGCTTCAGATATCTCTATCACTCTGGGAAATCGTGGCTGGCTGTCGGAACCGGTGGGGTTGGAGTGGCTGGCTTAGGTCTTTGTTGAAAATTATTTCTGGCCTGCTAGGCGACAACCCTCACCTGTTGAGCATTCGCAAGCTGACTCATCTGCTGATCGAAATGGTAAAGCCCACGACCCTCTGTACCGATAATCTGAATCTTATCCAGGATTGATTTGAACAACCGCTCCTCTTCATGCTGCTCCGCCACATACCACTGAAGAAAATTGAATGTGGAGTAGTCCTTTTCAGCAAGGGCGGCATCCACAAGAGTGTTGATTTCCTGGGTAACATTGCATTCATGTTCATAAATCTTTTCAAACACAACCGCGACGGATTCATAATCCGTGGGCGGCGCCTCAATAACACCCAGCCTGGCTAGTGCACCGGTCTCGTTTACATAGGTGAAGAGCCGTTGCATGTGCCCCATCTCTTCACTCGCGTGGTCGCGAAGAAATTTGGCACAACCATCCAATCCCTTGAAGACGGTCCAGGCGCTCATCTGCAGATAAAGATTGGCAGAGTAGAACTCCAGGTTGATCTGCTGGTTGAGGTGGTTAATCAGTTTGTCGCTTAACATAAAGGTCTCCTTTTTTCTCTGTAAGATTGTAAGTAGTCATTGCCGAAGATGTTCGCGCAACTGGCGTTTTAGGCTTTTCACATCGACCGCAGTTTTTGCAGGAACCGCTGTTGGCTCCCAACTGTTTTTCACAACTCATAAGGCATAATCTCCAAACACATTGTTTCGAATCACAATCCAGACAGCGAAATTCACTGGCACAGAGTGCTCCGTTCTCCAGCAAGCGGAGCAAGACTGCTGACTCCAGTTCCAGCTGTACGCAGCCCTTCATATCCATCACCCGATAGTCACTTCATGCAGCCCCCGGGTGAATGCAGCCAAACTGGATTGGGGCAGTAACTGCAAGGGCTTTCCATAGCGTTTGCAGTCGCGTTTGATGCGATTCACTGCATCATGACTTACGCAATCCAATGGACAGAGCACCACATCGGCCCGAACAAGCAGCGTCGCCAACCGGTGTTTGCTCTCTTCCAGGCCGCCGTCGTGATGAATAAACTGGCCGTTGCGACGTTCCACCAATGCACGGAAATGGGCGCACTGACGGTTTCGTCCACCTACGAATAGGATGCAGCGGTTACACAGATCATGATCACCCTGGCAGGTGTCGCTGTTTTCACAACGACCACAATCCGGAGCCAGCAGACGCTCCAGCGTTTGCTCCAGCGAATCCCGTTCCGTGACAGCCTGTGCTATCCTGGCTTCAAGTCGCATCTCTCGATCACCTTGAGATAGCGCCAGTACTTTCCACTCCTTTGCATTTGTTTCAGCTCGTTCCGCTCTGGCCCGGGTGTTAGCAAGTTGCGCTGCGTACTCTTCGACTTGGCTGCGCAGATCATTAATCACTTCACCCCCTTCCAGTAGCTGCACCCGTTCCTTGATGCGCTTGAATTCCCGCTCATTCACCGACAGATCGGCAAACCTACGATTGAGCTCCTGGATGATCTCTTTTTTTTCAGCTAACGCACGCTGCGCATCTTGCTGTTGCTCTTTCAATTGCAGTTCCAATTCGGGGAGTCGATGTCGCAGCTTGACCAGATGCTGCATATCGACACGAATGGATGCACCAGACAGATGAGAGAGCATGTGTACCTTACCGAAGGCATGGAACAGTAACTCTTCAGAAGCACAAGGATGGGTCACTATCGCCCAGTAGGCTGAGGCGACCTCCCCACTGGATAACGCCGCTTGCCAAAGAGCATCTACTGCTCTTGGATCACAAGTGTTACTGAATAGACGGATGGTTTCCCGATATTTTCGGTCGAGATGCTTATTAATCAGTCGCGCCTCCCCCGATCGTTCGCCAATGATTCCAACAAAGGTAATGTGCAGCTGGTAGTCATCAGCCAGAATTTCTTTGGAGACACTCATTTTGCGACCAAGTCGCCGCAATTCACTAAGACTCAAACAAGTACCAATAACACTGCAGTGAAATTGCTCTTCAAGGTCCCAGAGTTTTCTGCGTCGGAAACTGTGCAGACTGTTGGTAATTCTCGATTGGTTTGAGTGTGTTGACATATAGAACCAAAGTGACAATTTATAGTTAAATATCATCCATTTTAGGTAAATGATAATGATTATCATTCGCTTTGTCAATAACTATATTTCTCTCACTCTCACTCGTTTGCAAGGTATAGCAGCTAGCCTCCTGTTTGGTTAGTTCTTCTGTTCTAGGTTTGCATTTCAGAGATGTGGTCAAGCATTCCAGACCACAATTCGCCTCACCCAAAATCATTCAGAGCTTTCTTAGGTCAGATTTGTAGGAAGTCTCCTGGCTAGGAGTTAACTCCAACTAATATGGATTCAATTGTCATGGCATGATGAACAAAATATGGGGTGTGTAATTGGATAGGCGGCGGTTGGCAGTCTCGATAAAATGCCAGTCATGAAATGGTACACCAGTGTTACCGAAATCTAACCGCACCGTGAATTGATGGATTATAGGAAAGCGAATAATGGCTTGGCGATACTTGAGCAATAGCAGTAAACGCCTAACCAACCCCACTCATCCCAATAGTTCAGGATATTGGCTTGGACCCTGTCCCACCTTTAAATCTAATTCAGTAGTCATTTCTTACTTAGTCTAAGTGCCACTCAGATATCAATTGATTCAAAATCAGGCCTATAAACCAATTAACTGTTCAATTTCTTGATCATATAGAAGGACGAACTTCAGAAATCTCTATCACTCTTGGAGGCACTGGGAGATTGATCCTTTTCCTACGCCAAAAGCCAGGCAACTGCATCGCTTGATTGAGCGCCTGTACACGACTGTCACCCTGATAGCGTCTGGCCAACCTTTGCTGACACGCCTGAAACTGATTTAAACCAAGACCCTTTACCAACCAGTAGTTATGATAGTGGTGGGGGGGAGGTCTCTACCCGAATATGAGGAGGAATAGTCAAGCTTTGGGGATCACCACCCAGATCATCATCGAGAAACAGTGAGTAATATCACCAATCTCCCAGCCACGACCATTGGTACGATTGACAGTAACCGTGACTACGGCACCTTTTTTGTTGAGCCGAACAAGTTCATCCCAGCAGTTTGAAATTGAACCATGCAGCGCCTTTTCAACTGGATCATGAGCACCTTGCCGGGTGTAAGCCGAATCGGAGAAGGTACGAAAAGAAAAACCGCCCCCACCTTATCCAGATGCTTCAGAAAAGTCTCTGCCTCATCTCTTTGCGGCTCGAGCACTCTCCCCTGCTCTGCGATCCACTGAGCAATATGAGCCACATTTAAATCCCGATAGAAACGCCCACTCATCAGCTCAAATACCAATTTTAAATATAGGTGGAGATAAAGCTGCGCCAGCTATTCGATTGTTGAAATTATGGTGTTACCCCAGCCGACTACAATAGCCTGCCTATCATTTACAGCAATGCCATCCAGGTAGTTATCAGTAATAGTGCTCTCAACGGTCCAGGCAATGCCATCCTCACTTGATGCTATTACACCTCTTCCCACACCGAGGTATTTTGATCCTGTCCATAGGGTATGCCCCAGAGGTACGGATATTCCATCTCGGGCAATACCATGTTCGTGTGAATACCAGTTAGACCCATCGTTGCTGATATAAATATTCGTATCGTTATACTCAGGCAGTGCGACAAACTGCTCACCATTAAATGAAATATCAACCAAACTATCCTGAAACGCTCCTTCCCCTATGACCCTCGTTGAGTTCTCTCTCCAATTCAACCCATCAGGGCTGGAAAATATCGGACTGATATCACTTGGATTTCGACTCCCTACTGTAACGAACCGTGTTCCAGTCCAGACAATACCCTTGATATATCTCACATAGAAATTACCACGATCCACTTCTGACCAGTCGACACCGTTCTTACTGGTAATGATCTTGCCACCATCTCCTACGGCAACAAACCGTGAACCTGACCAGGCAATATCATAGAGATTCTTGGAGCCATATTCTATTGGTACTCCCGGTTCAACTAGTGTCCAGTTTGACCCATCCGGACTACTGATAATCACCCCCCCTTCACCCACGGCAAAGAAGCCTTCATCAGCCCATATAACTCTATTCAGATCAAAATCTGTAGCTGACTCTTCAACCACCCAGTCGATTCCATTGCAGCTACTCACTATTCTCCCAAAGTACCCAACAGCAACATATTTTGTCCCATTCCAGACAACATCATTGCCAAGCAGATTTACACTGCTTGAATCCTCATTTCTACGCCAACTGATGCCATCATTACTTGATGCAACGCGGCTATCTCTCCCTACAGCGACAATATCGGATCCAGTCCATGTTGTCTTGATTACATCCAGTGACTGGCCAGCAGGCTGTGGTACCCAAGAAACACCATCATCACTGGTGTAAATACTATTATCACCGTAATTGATTGCGACAAGTTGCGTTCCGGTCCAGGTCACAGAATAAAAAGTTCCAGTAGTCCCTGCGTCCTGTTTTGTCCAGTTGAGCCCATCGGGACTTGTAAGGATAAGTCCCATGGTGCCAACGACGACGACCTGATCACCTGTCCAAATGATATCTCGAGGTGCAGGTTGAATGCCCATTACAAGAAGTGGTTGAACCTCCATCGACTGATTAGATACCTCTAATGTTATGTCGATGTGATCCCATGAAACACCATCCGCACTGGTTGAAATAAGCCCTCGGTTAAAATCTTTTGTTCCACCTGCGATATAACGCTCACCAGTCCATTCGATGGCATAATATGATGAGGTTTCCAAAGGTTCTTGATGACTCCACTCAACACCATCACGGCTGCTGTAAATCGATCCGCCTGTGGAGACAGCAATCAATTGATTACCATCCCAAATAACATCATACAAAACCCGGTTACCAAGCTGATTCTGAACACGCCAGTTTATGCCGTCTGGGCTGGTAAGCACTAATCCTGTTTTCCAATTGTCTCCACCGACCGCCACAAATTGACTCCCGGTCCAGGTAATAGCTTCAATGGCGGTTAAAGTCCCGGAATCCTGTTCATCCCAATTCAGGATATCCCTACTGGTGAGGATGGTTCCGTTTCTTCCTACTGCAACCAGTAACTCGCCGTTCCAGGTAATGTCGTACAACATGTTCCCCCTGGGTAGTGGACTACGCCACACCCACTCATTAGGTAGTGCAGCCGGTACTGAATCATCAACCTGGACATCAATGACTACAACATTGCGAGTGAGTTGAATGGCTACGTTGCCCGAGGCATCGCTGACATCGTAGGTCAGAATATAGCTGCCCGGTGTCGACATATCGACTGGCTCACCGCTGATGACGATATTCTCACTGATATCACCATCGACATTATCACTTGCCGTGGCGCCGGGTTCGGTAAAAGCACCACATGCCGATAGATTGATCTCTACAGGATTCTCGCCCAGCAAGACGATTTCAGGAGGGGTTGTGTCGATCACCACAACCCTGCGAATGACCTGAGTGGCGGCATTACCCGCTGTATCGTTGACATCATAGGTCAGGAGATAGGTACCAGGAGTAGAAGTATCGACCGTGTCTCCACCAATGACGATGTTGTCACTAATGTCTCCGTCGGTATCATCGCTCGCTGAGGCACCCGGATCGATAAAAGAGCCACTGGCTGAAACATCGATCTCTACGGGATTTGCACCGAGTAAAGTAATTTCTGGGAGTGTCGTATCCTGCTGATTACTATCTCCGCCACCAGAACCACAGCCATTTAGAAAAATGAGTAGCGTGGATAACAGGAGTGTTTTTAAGGTCAACGATTTCACAACAACGACTCCATTTTGAAAAGAACTTATTCCATATAACATCAGGTCACGTGCCTTTTGATGATGATTCTGCTAACGATCCACTCTGCGAATCAACTCAACCACTTCACCCAGTTGATTGCTATTGTGGCTACCCTCATAGGGTGCATTAGAACTGCCACTATCCTCTGCTACCCCTTCAGGGTTCATACCGCACGGTTCAAAATCGTTAACTGCTGTAGAATTTTTTCCACTCCCGCAGCCCTGGCATCACTAACCACCTTGTATCTATCACTGGTGTTGGTCACGGTAAAGTTGGTAATGAAGTTATTGTTTACCGTGTTTAAAGGCAGAATTGCCACTTGTCCGGTATGGTTGTGATTTAGATGCGCTGCGAAAAGTAGATTGCTTGAATAGATAAGAAATAACATCACTAGAAACCTAAGTCCCTTTAACATTTATCCCACTCCTTTATTCAGTGAACTGGTCCCTGAGAATTAATCTATAAGATAGCAGATACCCACCAAGTGGATTTTTCATAATATTGTTGATGGTACTACACGTTAATCTATCAACACGATAGCATGCCAGTTCCTACACTATAGTGACAGCAATGAACTGTTATCTGGCCAAGAATCATCAAACGGTTTTGTAACAAATGATCATCACACTGTATTGAACGCATAGGCACCGTAACCGACCACACGGCTCTTATCCCCGGCTGTATCCCCTGAGTTGCACAGATCAACGACCTCTCCCTGTAAACTATGCTTTTTCGCTTGCAGCAATAGACCTTGTATTGGAATCCTGCCACATGCATCTTCATATCTGATTGAATCAGGATCTAAAGAGAGAATCGACTCACTGGTCTGCTGATCCATGCGTTGTGCTGTCACATAGTCATGGTAATGACTAAGATCAGAACTGATCACAATCAATGTCTCATCACCCCCCCAAAGCTTACTAAGAACCTCTGCTACAACTTCTCCTGAAACATCACCAACCACAATTGGAATTAAGCTGAATGACTCCAATACCTGTTGTAAGAAAGGAAGCTGCACCTCTAATGAGTGCTCATTGGCATGAGCCTGATCAAGTTGCACAACCTGAGGCAGCTCAACCAGCTGGGCAATAGCCTGCCTATCCAGTGCGATATCACCCAGAGGAGTTCGAAAGAAATCAGCCCCACTGACTGCCAATCCAAGAAAGGGAACCCGATGGGATGGCCCCAAGAGTACTACCCGTCGAATCCTGTCAGCTACTGATCTGAGTCGGGCATAGACTGTAGCAGCCACCGCACCGGAGTAGATATACCCGGCATGCGGCGCAATCAGAGCTTTGGGTGGGATACCCTGGGGCACCACCTCATCCAGGAAGCTGGATACCATCTCTCTCAATCCCTGAGGATTCCCAGGATAGAAGATATCTGAGACTGCCGGTTGTCTGACTGATGTCATAAAGCACCTCTAATTATGACGCTGAATATGCTCAACTCTTGAATCGCTTTCTACATGACGGAAAAAATGTTCCGACTTACGTTGATCAATATCTCTCCAGATTATTATTTCTCTACAGTTAATCCGGAAGGTATGTTTGCAACCTTAACCACTTGCCGACGACTTCCCCAATCGCCTGGATGAGCATCGAAATGTCCTGGCAACCGGGTTCCACATTGTTTACAGCATCCGTTGCCTGTAAGTCCCCAGTCACCCAATTCATACCAATCCCGCTGGATCAGACGTGCACCGCAGTTATGGCACCAGGTACTCGACTCCTTAGGGTCATGTACGTTACCGACATAGACATAGTGTACGCCACTATCAATGGCGATCCTTCGAGCCCGACTCAGGATTGCGTGAGGTGTGGGTGGATGATCCCGCATTTTCCAATCAGGATGAAAAGCAGTGAAGTGCATTGGCACATCTGGACCCAGCTTTTCCACTACCCATTGACACATCGCTTCAATCTCCTGATCAGAGTCGTTTTCGCCAGGTATCAACAGGGTCGTAATCTCAAACCAGACTGTGGTTTCTGACTTGAGATACTCGAGGGTCTCAAGCACAGGCTGCAGATGAGCACCAGTCAATTTATGGTAGAAGGTCTCATTGAATGACTTCAGGTCGATGTTAGCGGCATCCATATAACGATAAAACTCCTCCCTGGGTTCTGCGCAGACATAACCTGCTGTCACCGCAACTGACTTGATACCCAGCTCGGCACAGGCCTCGGCCACATCGATTGCATACTCATGAAAGATGACAGGGTCATTGTAGGTATAGGCGACACTTCGACAGCCACTTCTTCTGGCGGTTTGCGCAATGGCTTCGGGGGATGCCGTGTCTGCCAGGGTATGCATCTCTCGAGACTTGCTGATATCCCAGTTCTGGCAGAATTTACAGGCCAGATTACAACCTGCTGTACCGAATGAGAGAATAGGTGTGCCGGGGAGAAAATGATTCAGTGGTTTTTTCTCTATCGGATCAACGCAGAATCCACTGGAGCGACCATAGGTGTTGAGAACGATTGCTCCCTGATAATTCTCTCGCACATAGCAGAAGCCCTGCTTACCCTCTTTGATCTTGCAAAAGCGTGGGCAGAGATCGCACTGAACTCTGTCATCAGAGAGTTTATGCCAATAGTCTGTTGGAAAATGGTTGTTCATCAGACACACCCGTATGATGAAACCTCTACTATAAATGTAGTCGTTTCAGAATAAACCAAAAGAAATCAGTTGACCGCTCCATTCTGCTACTAATTTGTTGAACTTATAGAAAAAGTGTCCGATAAGCTTACTCACCCACTGGGTGAGTCAAGCTACAGGGTGAATTGCACGCTTGTAGTGGCGCATGGCGGCGTTGCAACTCCTTGGAATAGCTGGCTATTCGGCGTTGTTGCGTCTTTCCCTGCACCACCACAAACACACTTCACCCTGTCCTACTGATCTCTTTAGGTTAATGCATTTGCTGCACCAATTACTGCCTGTCCCAGAGACAGTCCACCATCATTTGACGGTATCTGATGATGGGACAACACGCTGAATCCCTGATTATTCAAACGGGTGGTTACCAACTCGAACAAAGTCTTGTTTTGAAAAACACCACCAGATAGTGCAATTGTGTCTACACCCTTTTCTTTGGCCAATCCTGAGGCCATTTCAGAGATACCATCTGCCAACCCAAGGTGGAAACGCCAGGCTATCTCCTCTCCGGGAACTCCGTTGCTCAGGTCTTCCAGCATGCTTAACCAGAGAGAACGACTGTCTAGCCGTTGCAGACCTGAATCAGAGATAATATGCAGTCGATAGTTACCACTCCCAATCTCTTGCCCACGTTGTGCAGCCGATTCCAATTCAATGGCTGCCTGCCCCTCATAACTGATCTCCTCACGACAAATATTCAACAATGCTGCCACCCCATCGAATAAGCGACCGCAGGAGCTGCTCATAGGAGAATTGACACCCCCTTTGATCATCTGGGAAAGCACCTCCAGGGGCTGCTGGTTCAACCATATCACCGAGTCAAGATCACCCCACTGACGGATCACATTCTCCCATCCGAGATAGTGATTGAGCTGACTGAATGTATTACGCCAGGGTTGTTTTATCGCTTGGGTTCCGCCAGGTAAAGCAACGCTACTGAGGTGCCCAAGTCGCTGATAACCTGTGTAGTCAGCAAGTAAAAACTCTCCACCCCAGATGGTGCCATCATCACCATAACCTGATCCATCCAGGGCGATGCCCAGCACCTGCCCACCCTTCAACGGCCAGCCATTTTCTGCAAGTACACTGGCGATATGGGCATGGTGATGTTGTACCAGTAACAACTGTAGATTGTTCTCTTCCGCCAACACTCTGGCATGTTGTGTCGATCGATAGTTGGGATGCAGGTCTGCTGCAAGATGGGTTGGATGGTGATCATAAAGGCTGCAGTACAACTCAAGGTTTTTTAAATAGTCCTGATAAGAGATCAGATTCTCCAGATCACCAATATGTTGAGAGAGTATTGCTTGTCCCTGACCTACTAGACAGAATGTATTCTTCAGTTCACCCCCCAAGGCCAACAGCTGGGGGGCCGGTTCAAAGCCTTCAGGAAGTTGTAGTGGTGTCGGTGCATAACCCCTTGCCCGTCTTAGCAACCTCGACTCACCATCAACCAATCGCACCACAGAATCATCAACCCGATTGATGATCTCTCGGTCATGCAACAGAAAAAGATCAGCCAAAGGCTGCAGACGCTCTGTTGCCTCCTGGTTATCGATACATTGTGGTTCTTCAATAATATTTCCACTGGTCATCACCAGAGGTCTGTCCCAGTCGGCTAACAACAGATGGTGTAGTGGCGAGTAGGGCAACATGAACCCCAGGGAGGACTGACCAGGTGCGAGATTATCTGGCAATTCATCTTTATCATGACGGGAGAGCAACACAATCGGCGCTGCCGTTCCTGCCAGCAATGCAGCTTCTGCACCATTAAGAGAGCAGTAGTTTCGAATCACATCACAGTCTCTTGCCATAAGTGCAAAAGGCTTGTGATATCGCCTTTTTCTCTCCCGTAAATTGGCTATAGCTGTTTCGTCACTCCCATCGCAGGCCAGATGAAATCCACCGACTCCTTTGATCGCAACGATCGATCCCTGGGCTAAATGTCGACTGGCTTCATGAATCGCATCTTCATCTGAGTTACGAGGCTCAATCACCTTACCTTGAGCATCACACAACCATACCTTGGGTCCACAACGAGGACAGGCATTAGGCTGGGCATGAAAGCGTCGGTCAGCCGGGTTTTCATACTCTGCTCGACAATCGTCACATAGCAGGAAATGTCGCATGCTGGTGTTAGTGCGGTCATAGGGAATACCTTCGACTATGGTTAGCCTGGGGCCACAATGCGTACAGTTGGTGAAGGGATAACGATAACGGCGGTTATGGGGATCCTGAAAATCCTCAACACAGGCATCACAGGTTGCGGCATCTGGCACCACACCGGTCTGAATCTCCCCTCCCCGACTGAGTGCAATTACGAATTCAGACTCTTCTGGCATTTCAAAGACTGACTCACGCTCAAGCGCATCAATCCTTGCAAGTGGAGGCGGCTCTTCAAGCAGCCGCTGGCAAAAACGATCGATCTGCTCCTGTTGACCACAGACATGGATCTCCACGCCCTGCGCATCGTTCCAGACTGAGCCTCGCAAGCCGGACTCACGAGCCAGGTGCCAGACTGTGGGACGAAATCCGACACCTTGTACCAGGCCCTGTACCCGGATACGTTCAGCTATCTCATGCACAGACTTAGCATGACCCTTTCTGGTGAAACAGGTATCTATGTAGCATCATTTACTTTTCATCCTCATGACCTGGTTTTTACTTATAGTACTTGCATTGTTCCCTTGATCCTGACTTGCTTCATCACCTGTTGGGTTGATAACACGCAAAGACGCAGAGAGCACTAAGGGAATAGCAATGAATCTTCCTGGTTACCCCAAACTAGAGCGAGCATTATTAATTGCTATAGGCTGCAAAGTTACGATGAGTGCACAGCGAAGTAAAGCGTACATATTCGTCTTAAGTCTCTAAGAAAATGCCTTTCTAATGGGGTGTAAGTTGTTTGATGTATCCCCATTCTCAGCTCTGGAATTCAACTGTTGAGCATTTGGAAAATCATATAACTCTTTGCGTGCTTGGCGGCTTTGTAAGAGTCATTTTTATAGAGTATAACCTGATACCAAGATCAACCTGAATGCACCTTATTGAATAACTCTCGCTAAGAGTAGAACAATCATGTCTGCGCAGAGCGAAAATAGGGTTTCAGAGCCTAGGAAGGATAAGCACAGCGCCATCTGATAATCTACTGTGGGAACCTCTTGAGAATGTCGGATGGCGCTGCGCTTATCCGACCTACAATGGGCTAGGTTTTCGCTGGGAGTTGATGTTAATCATAAACAACATTACTTTTCCCTTTGCGTAGTTTGCGAGATACAAACATTATCTATAATGAAACGCTACACTAGTGGGCCATTAGGCAGGTGCACATATTTCCACTGAAACAAAAAAACGAAGCCACTATTAATACCTACTCATCAATCGAACAGCTGGCCAATGATTGCCGACAACTGGCTCAACAGAGACAGCATCGGTATCTACTACGTATATCTGGTGAACAAACGTGGTGCGTAGATCAAGCCAGCCAGATTATTGACCTCATTGCTGATCCAAATAGCCTCTGGGTTGGTGAGCAAGCGCCAAAAGAGATACAACAATCCAGCAATCAGCAGGCACTGACCTATCTGGGGGGTGAATGCCCCCTACTGATCTATAACGCCTATTCCGGATTCGACCCGGATGCATTTGGTGCGCTGAGTGGCACACTGAGCGGTGGTGGCCTGCTAATCTTGTTGACACCACCGCTCGCGACCTGGGCTGAATATAGTGACCCTGAGTCGGAAAGAATTGCTGTCGCTGGTTGTCCCCTGCCTGAACGGAGCCGCCTCCTGACCAGGATCAGTGAGATATTGAAGTCAGATCAGAGCGTTGCTGGCAGCACACCAGGACAGATTGGTTTCTGGGAACCACCTGCAGCCACACCAGAACCAGCGGATAGACCAGATGACCAAGCCTGCCTGACCCAGGATCAGTCGGAAGCTGTCAAAGCCGTTATACAGGTTGTCAAAGGACATCGAAAAAGGCCACTGGTACTTACCTCTGACCGTGGTCGTGGTAAGTCATCTGCACTGGGTATCGCTGCTGCACGGCTTATCCTCGGGGGATACCAGCGTATCCTGGTAACTGCATCAAGGCAGAGTGCGGTAGTTAGCCTGTTCGAGATGGCTGCCAGGGTGTTGAATTGCAACCAAAGCAGCACAGAGACACTGCACCATGAGAATGGTGTTATTCAATATGTTGCACCAGATTTGTTGATCTCCGAACATCCCGCTGCTGACCTTGTTCTGGTCGATGAAGCTGCCACTATCCCAACACCTTTGCTGAAAAAGATGCTTCATCACTATCCACGCATTGCCTTCGCCACCACTGTGCATGGCTATGAGGGAACCGGGCTGGGTTTTACCCATCGCTTCAAAAAGCATCTTCAAACTGAAAGGCCTCAGTGGCGTGAATGTATCCTGGAGAGACCCATTCGCTGGGCGCCGAACGATCCACTTGAAAGATTGATTTTCAGATTATTGGCATTGGATGCTGAGCCTGTTCAGGATAGTCAGATCGGCAATCTGAAATTAGAAACGCTGTCTGTAGCGTTTCCGGCACAACAACAACTGCAGGAACAGGAGAACACGCTCCATCAACTTTTCGGACTACTGGTATTAGCCCACTACCGAACCACCCCACGTGATCTCTGGCATCTGCTCGACGGTCCGAATCTGCAGACAGTCATACTTTTACATAAGCAGCAGGTAGTGGCTGTTGCCCTGCTAGCCTCCGAGGGAGAGTTTCCATCAGAACTGGCAGAGGAGATCTGGTTGGGTCGGCGCCGACCACGTGGTCACCTTATGGCTCAATCGCTGTCGGCGCATCTGGGTCTAAGAACGGCATCCACGCTGAAGGGGCTGCGTATTATGAGGATTGCCGTTCACCCGGCAGTTCAGAATAGAGGATTGGGAAGGCATCTCCTGGCAGCAATCAAAGAGCATGCAACAACCCAAGGTTATGACTACCTGGGAGTTAGTTTCGGTGTCACCAAGAGATTAATCAGATTCTGGCAAAACAGTGATATGCACGCTGTTCGGCTGGGACTCCACTCTGGTGCCAGCAGCAGCCAGCAATCGGTGATGTTCCTCCAATCCCTCAGCCATCATGGAGACGACCTTCTTGCTCAGGCAAGAAAACAGTATGCCAAACAGCTCCCCGCTTTGTTGAACGATTCACTGTCAAAACTCTCGGACGAATTGGTTCTGCCACTGCTTAGAGATATCGAAACAGCGCCATTGTCTGGCCTGACCGATCAGGATTGGCTCGATGTAACCGCTTATGCTTTCGCAAACAGAGGTTACGAATACACAATCACCTCAATTCATACCTTATCGCTTCATGCCCTCTCCCTGGGTCAGCTGAATGAATTGGATAACAGATTATTGATTAAGCGTGTTTTGCAAAAACAGTCCTGGGGAGGTTGTGCCGATGCACTTGGATTACCAGGTCGCAAAGCAGTTGAAATCCGCTTACGTCATATCATGCAAACTGTAGTTTTAGAGACCTGTAGTGAATCGATTCGTCACCTTGCACAGAGTATCGGCAAAGATAAGTCTTAGACCAAGTAAAAAGTTATAAAGAAATTAAAATAACCTGAAGTGTAAATAGGTCTGTTTAGCTTGATTTCCAGCACATTTGATGGGGCATGGCCCCACCCTACATCGCGGCTGTTTTGTAGTGTGGGGCCATGCCCCACTGTAGAGAATCGATTCGTCATCTTACACCGAATATCTGCAAAGATAAGTCTTAGGCCAATTAAAAGTTAGAAAGGTTTTAAAATGACCTGAAGCGTAATTGGTCTGTTTAGCTTGATTTCCAGCACATTTGGTGGGGCATGGCCCCACCCTACATCGCGGCTGTTTTGTAGTGTGGGGCCATGCCCCACTGTAGAGAATCGATTCGTCATCTTACACAGAATATCTGCAAAGATAACTCTTAGGCCAAGTAAAAGTTAGAAAGATTTTAAAAAATGACCTGAAGCGTAATTGGTCTGTTTAGCTTGATTTCCAGCACATTTGATGGGGCATGGCCCCACCCTACATCGTGGCTATTTTGTAGGGTGGGGCCATGCCCCACCAATCACAGCTCAGAACTAGAATATTATCCCGGTACCTTAATAGGTAGGTTCAGGAATCGTTCTCCAAAGCAGCTTTGCGAAACAGATTACTGATCTTGAACTTCAGAAAATGTGTCCCGAACTTCAATAGGCGAACCATGTGCTGCGGATAGAGCAGTGACAACCAGGTGTAGTGCCAGCTGATTGCTGGTCGACGATAAAACGATATCAACATCTGTCGATAGTGCTGATCCAGCTCTTCGATACTGATACCTTCAGGAGACCATAGAAAATTCATCCCATTCATCTTTTCCCAGTGGTCATCACGGATATTAGAGCCATACAGATCATAGTAAATAGGCGAGCCAGGATAGGGTGTGAACTTGGTCAGGTTCATAATCGTCATGGGAATGTTACGCACAAATTGCTTGGTCTCCTCGATCGATTCAGTCGTCTCACCAGGATAACCGAGCATAAACAGGCCCTTAGTGCGAATACCCGCTGCAGCCGTCATCTGGACAGCTCGTTCCGAATCCTTGACCTTAGCAGACTTCACCATCTTCTCGAGCATCTCCTGAGAGCCACTCTCAAGACCAAAACTGATCTCCCAGCATCCCGCTTTTTTCATCAGGGCGAGCACATCTTCGTGCACCGTATCGACACGGGAGGTGCAGGACCAGGTCATGTTCAGGCCTTCTTTGATCAATATTCGGCAGAATTCTGATGCCCGTTTTCTACTCGCGAGAAAAAGGTCGTCAACAAACATCACATGACGTATGCCATAGGTCTGCTTGAGATACTTCATCATCTCAACCACCCTGCCCGGCGAGTAATACCGCACACGATCTCCGAAGGTCGAGGTATCACAGAACTTACAATGGAAGGGGCATCCCCTCGAAGCAGCGATTGTTGCTACCGGTCCTCGTGGATAGTCATAGATGGCCGGTTTATATGCCTGGGGAAAATCTGGCAGTAGATCCCAGGCTGGCATGGGCAGGTAGTCCAGATCCCGATTGATAGCCCGGCCCTGGGTTTGATTGATAAAAGGTCCATCCCGATAGATGAGTTCCGGCACTTCAGACAGACCACCCTCACCTTCAATAGCCTTCAGTAGGTCTATAAGGGTCTTTTCTCCCTCACCCAAAACTGCGTAATCAAACTGGGAAAAACGCTCCATTGTCTCACGCCCCATGGAGGAGACATGGGGACCACCAATAATGATAATTGTGTCAGGTAGTCTCTTTTTAATCGCCCCGGCTATAGCTGCAGTATTCCACACACCAACTGTAAACAGGGTGATTCCAACATACGAAGGGCTCGTTTCAACGACCCTCTCTACAACCCCTTCAACAGAGAGGTCCATGATATTGCTCTCTATAATCTCCGGTATATATCCGTGCTCCCTGACCTCCGCAGCAAGATACATCAATCCTAAGGAGGGTGAGTTGTTGGTAATCTCCTTAACAAACTCATACCCCTTGGCAATGGAATCATAGGGCGGGTTAATAAATGTTATTTTTCGATTTGGCATGGATGGAAGAGATTTTCAGGCTTATTGGACAGGCATTAAATATAGCTCATAGTGTAACCCAATCCATTGAATCACTGTCAGAATTATCAATAAGATAAAAGTGTGAATCTGTTAACGCAACTGACCGGTTAAAACTTGACAGTTTTAGTACGTAATACTATATTAGTATATAATTATATTCTTTATGGTGATTGTCATGAACGAAATGTTACAAATCAGCTGTGCCGAGTTACGCGCAATGGCTGAATCAAATCCTGATGAGATTGAGGTTATAGTTGAGATGATGATCGAAGCGGAGGCTGATCTCTGCCAGGAGATGGTTTGAAGCTGCCAAAAAAACCGACAAAAAAAGCCCGCTATATGCGGGCTTTTTTAGTTACTTATCAGTCAGTTAATTTACTGATTGATAGTAATCCATGAGGATTTGAGCAACCTCTGGGCGGGAAAACTCCTTAGGAGGAGCGATACCTTGACCCAACATCTCACGTACCTTGGTACCTGACAACAACACGAAGTCCTCTTTGGTGTGATCGGGTGCTTCACACATCATCACAACTTTATTGAGCTTCTTTGAGTAGGCAGTGTGATCAGCGTTGAAGATCTCAATCTCCATAGCACCAGCCGGAACCTCTTCCTCAAAAATGGTCTGCGCATCAAAGGCGCCATAGTAGTCACCAACACCCGCATGATCACGCCCGATGATGAAATGAGTGGCACCCATGTTCTGACGGAAATAGGCGTGCAGTACCGCCTCTCTCGGACCAGCATAAAGCATGTCGAATCCATATCCGGTCACCATTGCGCTGTTTGGTGGGAAATAGAGTTCCACCATCTTGCGAATTGCCGCGTCACGAACAGGAGCAGGAATATCACCCTTCTTCAGCTTGCCTAGGAGCATGTGGATGACCAGGCCATCACAGCCGAGGCGATCCATAGCAATGTGGCACAACTCCTCATGAGCTAGATGCATTGGGTTACGGGTCTGGAATGCAACAACCTTATTCCAACCACGTTCCTGAATCTCATTACGGATCTCAACAGCGGTACGGAAAGTATCCGGAAAATCAGCTTGGAAGTAGGAGAAATTCAACACCTGAATGGGACCAGAGATTGCAATACGTCCCTGATTATTGAATGCTGAAACGCCAGGATGGTCAGCATCAGATGTACGGTAGACTTTATCAGTCATCACTGCCATCTGTTCATCACTGACCGTCTCAATAGATTCGATATCCATGATAGCCAGTACAGGGTTGCCTTCCATATTGGGATCCCTGAGTGCGATACGCTTGGCATCACCAATTGCATCAGTGCTATCTAGCAGACAGAGAACGGGTACTGGAAAGAAGCTGCCATCCGTCAGGGTCATTTTTTCAGATGCGCCCATTGCATCAGCAACAGACATATAGCCCTTCAATGGATTGAAATAGCCTGCACCCATCATTACCGCATTACCGGCGGCCTGGGAACTGATCACTACTGAAGGTAGTGATTCAGCTTCATGGGAAAGCTTGTGGTGTAAATCGGGGTCATAGACAAACAAAGGTTGTAGTTCTGAGGAACCAACAGGGTTGATCATGACGTTTCTTCTCCTTCGTTTTTGAACGCTGAATCTGTTTGTCCGATTTGAGCTTACATTAAGATCATCAAACCGGATCTGCCCATTATCTAATAGGTGGATTGCATCTATTCGATCCTCCGCCTTTCTTAAGGCAGCTATTTAAAAATTAGACGCAAACCACTGTTTTTTATTAAAATATATGAGCGCTACTTACTCATACCTTTACTCAAACAGCCCATACCCTACCACAACCAAGAGTTATACAACCCAAGTAATTTTTTATGTACTCAGTAAATCAGCCAATCCACTATGACGTCTCATACATCTCGTTATAGCCATTCGAAAGATCGATTCTGTAGCGACCAGGCTGAATTGTTTTTTTGATCGTGTAACAGCGGTATAGATCAGTTCCCGGCATAGAACAGGAGCATCGCGTTTTGGAAGATGGAGTAGTACCCGTTGAAATTCCGATCCCTGGCTTTTATGTACAGTGAGTGCATAAACAGTCTCGCAATAGGGCAAACGGGATGGTGAGACCCAACGTATGGCGCCATCGGAACCTGTAAATGCAACAGCCAGCTCCTCAGGTTGATCAGGATGCGGCAACACTATCCCGGTTTCGCCATTGTAGAGATTCAGCTGATAGTCATTCCGCGTCAGCATTACTGGGCGTCCGATGTACCACACCTTGTTCTCTTGGATGTACCCCATATCCTTCAATCGATTGGTTATCCCCTGGTTGAGTTGCTTAACACCGGAAGGCCCCTCTCTCAAGGCACAGAGAATTCGAAATGAGTGCATGATCTCGAATAATCGTTCTACAGTGGCGCCCGATTTAAACTGATCAAATAGTCCAGCAAAGTGGGCTGCCCCCAGCGCTATGGTCTGCTGTTCATCCTCTAACCAGGACAGCTCATCGTCAGCATCGTCTGTGCGAAGTAATTTGAGCGCAGTTCCAGCATCCCCCTGATTAATTGCATTTGCGAGTCGCCCTATTGGACTCTCTGCGGAAAAACGGTAGCTGTGATGTAACAGCGCCACTCTGTTACTCAATCCATTGGTAGATATGGGTAGACAGTCAACAGGTTGATGAGTGACCTGGGCGAGTCTGCTGGCAAAATCCCGATCCGGGCCTTCACAATCGGAACAGATATCTCCAAGCACAGATCCCGCCTCGACTGAAGAGAGTTGGTTGCGATCCCCCAGAAGAATCAGCCTGGCGTTCATCGGGAGGGCATCAAGCAGCTTGGCCATCAATGCCACATCAACCATGGAGGCTTCATCCAGGATCAACACATCCAGCAGTAGTGGATGGTCGTTATGGTGTTTGAAACCTGTTCCCTGGTGCGCTATCCCAAGCATTCGATGCAGGGTCGAGGCTGATTCAGGTATTGCATCAAGCTGATCCTGAGGTAATGGTAGTTTGGATTTTGAGTCCCTGATGGACTGCTGCAGCCTTGCAGCTGCCATTCCGGTGGGTGCCGCAAGGCCGATACGCAGATTATTACCACCCGGCTGCTGGCGTAATAGTGCCACAATACGTACTACGGTTGAGGTCTTTCCCGTTCCCGGCCCACCAGAGATGATAGTGATATTAGACAATATTGCGCTAGCAGCTGCGCACTTTTGCCAATCTGTGGTCTGCCCTTGAGGAGTTTGAAACAGGTTGTCGAGACCCTCGCTCAACAGTTTCTCATCAACAGAGGCAGGGCTCGTTTGCTCTCGGCACAGAAGCACACCAGCCAGACGCTGCTCATACTCCCAGTAGCGGTGAAGATAGAGCCTGTTGTTATCATCCAATATAAGCGGTTGCCACGCATTGGGCTTCCCAACTACACCACTGTTCAACAGTTCCGAGCGCCATTCATCAACTTTGGGCAGCTTCACTATCTGCACTTCGGCCGGTTTAATTTCCGAGTCAGCGAGTTCATTTAAATCAAGACAGACATGTCCTTCATGGGTCGCACGACAGGTTAATGCGACTGCCAAAGAGAGATTTTGACTCGGATTTTTAGCTTCAGACAAAAGAAAAAGTGCCATATAGTAATCAGCGTCACCGACCATCTTCAGGCGGCGTAACTCATTCAACATACCCCCCAGATGCTGTTTCTTTTGCAATTCAGGCCATAGCTTCACATCCAGCCTCCAATCAACTCATCCAATCCCTCAATGAACTCTATCGGCGGTCGTTCATGCAGTATCCCCAACTGCTGATCACCGTCGGGATGCATTCCCCGAAGAAACAGATAGAAGACACCGCCAAAATGTCGGTCATAGTTATAATCTGAAATACGCAGCCGTAAATAGCGATGTAGCGCTAAGGTATAGAGTACATACTGCAGGGAGTAGTGATGCTCTGTCATGGCCTGAGCCAGTGCCCGTTTGTGATAAGCCGGGTAATCCGTTCCCAGCCAGTTTGATTTATAGTCAGCCAGGTAGTAGCGCCCCTTTACCTCGAAGATCAAATCAATATATCCCTTGATAAACCCATCCACTGAGGCACTGTTAAGTCCACCCAAGCCTTCGACCAGACCAGGCGTATCACTAAAGTTACTTTTTTCAGCCAGAAGACGTATCTGGTTGGTGTTAAAAGCCTTAACCGGAAAATGAAAAGACATTTCATTCAGACGCAGAGTGCCAGGAACATCCCTTAACATGATGCCGTCATCGGATAGAGGGGTCTCCAGCAGAGCTAACATCCACTCAACAACTACAGATCTCCAATGGGAGTCGATGCCAAACAGCTGTAGTTTTTCTTCTACCAGCAGCTCCACTGCTTGAAGTTGTGGTCGATTGAAATCTAGATCTTCGAGAATTGCATGTAGACAGCTGCCTGGTCCTGAACCCCTAGGAAATCCATGCACACTCAATTTCTCTTCAAATTCCGGTAGAGATGAATCGACAGAGTACAAACCATCATAGTCCGGTAGATCCTCATGAAGTCCTGCAACCAATGAAGAGAAACTTGCTACTTGCAGATATTTAGGAATTCCAGTTGGCGCCTCTCTTGCCTCTCTTAATTCCGGAGGCAGTGCCAGAGGCATCTGCCCCTCAACCTCGAATTCAGGCAATGGTGTGATATGGATCGATCCCTTTGCTGATTCAGCCAAGCTCTCCAGCCTCCGGTTATCCTGCTGCTGTTCGAGCCCCTTCAGGGCAGTCTGCCAGTCACTCAGTTGATCGATCTCTAGCAGCAATCCGCCACTATGCAGCAACCAACACAATGCAGAGTGATGGCCGTGATTCAATCCCCAGGGTAGATAACAGCGAAATCGTGAGCGGGTCAGCGCCACATAGGCCAAACGAAGATTCTCTGCCTGAGTCTCATGTTGACGGTAAACATGGTTTTGATAAAAATCATCAGACCCAAGCTCAAGACTAGGGGCATCGTTTGCTATCGGATCGTGAAAAAGGAAAGGTCTATCTGAAACCTTCTCACCCGACTCATCCCATAAATAGGGACAGAATACGATGCCGTATTCCAATCCCTTGCTGTGATGCAGGGTATCGATTTTGACCAGATCCCCATCACTCTCAAGACGTAACAAGCGTTCCTCATCCTGGGAGCTGGATTGACACTGGTAACGAAACCAGGTGACTAATCCCTCCATCCCCGGTCGTTGAGCACTATCCTGTTGTTGCAGCAGTTCCACCAAGTGATAGATATTGGTCAGCCGACGTTCCCCATCCTGATATTCAAGCATCCGGTTTTCGACTTCGAATTCAGTCATCAATCCCCGGAACATGACAATAAAACCACTACTACGCCATAGCTGATGGTATTCGAAAAAGCGTCTGGAGATTTGGCCTTGTGCCTTTTCGTCAAAATTCAAATTATCTATCTCTGCTCCACGCCATCCAAACAGAGGGGTCACCAGAGCGGCACGCATCGCACTCTCACGATGAGGCTCTAAAAGTGCAATCAAAATCCGTTCCAAGGCTTCGGCTTCTTGACTCTGATAGACACTCTGCTGACTGCTACGGACACTCGAAATCCCTTTAGTGCGCAGGGCCATTGCGATTCGCGCTGCCTGTTGATGGGTGCGAACCAGAATTGCAATATCACTACCCAGGAGTTCCCGTTTACCGATTCTCACTCTTCTTGGAGAACCGGCTGTAAGCAGACTGGCAATCTCTGCTGCTGTGGTATCGGCCACTTTCTGGCGAAGATCATCTATTGATAGTGTTCCATCTTCAGGCAGGCGCCAGATATGTAGAGCCGCTGTAGTCTGATTCCCCTCAGTCAGTTGATCCATCTGCCGCTCTGCAGGCTCAGTTGTCTGGAAGGCAATCCGATGGTCAAAGAAAGGGTGTGGTGAAAAGTTGAACAGGCTGTTGATGGCTTTCACCATATCCGGCGTCGAACGCCAGTTGGTATCAAGAGTATGCAGCCTAGCCCCTGCCTTCTCTCTGGCATGCAGATAGGTAAAGATATCGGCTCCACGAAAACTGTAGATCGCCTGTTTTGGATCTCCGACCAGAAAAACAGGCTGATCTGTATCGTGGTAGATGCGGTCCAATATCTCGTACTGTATTGGGTCTGTATCTTGAAACTCATCTACCAGGGCTGCGCGATAACGTTTACGTAGCATCTCCCCCAGCTGACCTGATTTATCATTTTGCAGCGCTACCTGAAGTTGCAGTAGCAGATCATCATAGGACCACTCACCTGATTCAGCCTGGCGCCTTGGTAACTCCTCCATCAGGTATTCGTATAACAATCCTTGCCATGCGACGACAGCCTGCTTAAATGCAGATGCGCAGGCCTCGGCAATTGGCAGATAGTTTTCAAGCGCTCCGAAAAAGGGGTGTTGTGGTGGAGACTTGTCCTTTTTAACAGCACCGTCTATGACCTGTTGGGTGAAACGCTCTACTTTATCAAAGGGTTCTGAATAGAGATTGCCATTTAGCCAAGTATCCATCTTTGCACACCAACCAGACACCCAGTTGGACTTGTATACCCTTCCATTCAAAACCTTAGTATCGCTCAGCAGTTTCTGAATCGTCGTCCGCCCAGCAATCCAACATGAGCGAAGCTCATCTAATTTCTGTTGCGCCTCGCTTTCCATCGCCTCTATTCCATCAGGCCAGGATGCAGACCGGACTTTAAGATAGGGCTTTCCTATTGCAGGTTTTAATCGAAACAGCAGCTGATCCGGGGTTGCGATCTTCTTCTGTAGAGTCTCTAAAAAGAGTGGAGAAAACCGCACTACCTCACGCCGCCAGAAATCATCTGCAATTTGCTGAAGCCTGACTGCCTGATCCGGTATCAGTTCGGTATGAAATGACTGTCCACTTTCGAAGGCGAATTCAGTTAAGACACGTTGACAAAAACCATGGATGGTGAAGATTGCTGCACGATCAAAACTGGCAAGCGCCAGGTCAAGCTGGCGTACTCGTCGGGGTTTATCAGTCAGTTTTTGCTCTAGGGCAAGCAGCAGGGGATCAGCTGACTCTCCCCCCTGAAACAACTGCCTTGCTTCAATCAGTCGCTGGCGGATTCTGGTTTTCAACTCTGAAGTTGCAGCCTTGGTATAGGTCATCACCAGAATGGCGTCGGGTCCTATCTCCCGTTCCAGCAAGAGCCTGAGATAGAGACTGGATAGAGTATGGGTCTTGCCAGTACCGGCACTGGCTTCTACAAGATTGATCCCTTCAAGTGCAACTTGATCAATCTTCATATTAGTCCCGCTCCATGTGGTCCAACAGTGGCTGAAGCAGAGACTGGCTCGTTTCCACAAACGCCTCTTCATTCAGTGGGTGGCCTCGATAGAGCAGCCAATTGTAGGGTTTACTCATATCTCCGTGACTGAATGAATTGCCAAACCACTTTTTCTCGGCTTCCCTCACTGCCATTTCTCTATCGCCATGCCTAATCTTTTCTGCAAATTGCCATGAGGTTCCAGGATAGAAAGGCAGCGGCGCCTGCATACCTTTTTTATAGGCATCCATCAGATCACCCAAATACTCTTCTGCCTGCTCTACCGGTTTAAAACATCCCCCTCCCTTAACATCTATTAAATGTGTCTCCAGACTGACGCCTTGTGGCTGGAGATAATTCAATACCAAATGGCGAATCCACTGTTTTACAAGTTGATAGGGATATAACTTTGATGTGCTGTAGACCAGCATGCCTGAACGGTTGACCCGTCTTAAGTGGCCTCTGAGTCTTACCGATCCGATAGGGATATCGACTTCCAACGGCTCAGGCAAACACTCTCCTTGCAGCGAACGCACAGTATTGGCTGTTGTCTCTGCCTGTTGGAGCATTTGCTGGAAGAGTGACTTTCCCGCATGACCATGGGGCAGTAGTCCTTGTGCATCGAACTGTTCGAACAACCTTTCTGGTGGGTGCTCCTCCAGCAATAGATCAACTAACTGATGTTCCAGGTCAGATTTTTCAAAGGACTCAATGGTAAACAGTTCACGCTCTTCAGGCAGCATCTGAGCGTGATCCAGCTTAAGCCCTAATCGTTGGTGGGCAAAAACCATCTGTGGGTTGCCAAAAAACTGAATCATCATCTCAAGTTCGACGATATTCTCATCGAAATGCGCCACCAGTGGTTGCTCAACCAAAGGGCGATCCGTTGCTCTGCCCTGCCCCAAGCACATAGCTGCTTCACGCATCTCTCGTGAATAACTGAACAGTCCGCTTTCGCTTTGAAAATAGTCCGCCGAAAAGGGTTGCAGAGGATGTTCATGGATAATCTCCGCCAAACCCTCTTTACCCAGCATCTCTTGCAGACAGTCCCGTAATTCCTCAACCACCACAGAGGCGGGCATTGAGCTGTTATCCCGCACACTTTGCCCTTGATAACTGATCACAAGACGGTCTCGTGCTGAGAGCAGTGTCTCCAGAAAGAGATAGCGGTCGTCCACACGGCGAGATCTGTCTCCTGGACGAAACGCTAGCTTCATCAGGTCAAATCCCAATTCGGTTTTTTGCCTGGGAAAGACACCATCATTCATGCCGAGTAGATAGATAACCCGAAAAGGCAGACTGCGCATCGGCGCTAAAGCACAAACGTTAACGCCACCACCCAGGAACCCCCTGTCCATAGACTGCTCAAAGATCTCCCCAAGCCTGTGCCTAACCACAGCCAGAGAGACAGGCTCATTAAAGTTTACAGTCACAGCCTCTTGAACCATCCGGTCGATGGCTTCCCTGACGGCCATCAGTTGCTGCTCTGTTGCCTCATCCAACTGAAAGAACTGATCCAGCACGTTATTGAAATGGACTTGCCACTGTTGAGGCGTTGCCGGCTCACCCAAAACATCATCCAGGCCGAACACCCCATCACTGAACGCAACCAACCCACCAAGCCACTGTGTGGACGAACCCTCCACGGCATCCAAGGCAAATATCCCATGCCAGAGTTGCTCCCCATCCGCAGGTAAGGCATATCCCAGCAGAAGTTGACGCAGACCGGCACTCCAGGTATTTCTATCTTCTTCAGGCAAACCGAAATCCAGCTTGTTAGCACCATCCCTTCCCCAGCGAATAGCAGCCTGGTCAACCCATTGAGTAACCTGTTCGAGACCCGCCTCATCCAACCCGAACCTGCTGCATATTGCGGGTTGTTCCAACAATCCCAGCAATTCTGTTACACCATAACGGGAACCGGGTAGTGCCAAAATCCTTAGCAGCGCCTCTGCTATTGGATTTGTCTGTCGCATGCTGATATCGCTGATCCGATAGGGGATCAACGGACGATTGCCTGGTGCGGAAAACACCGCTTCCAGCAACGGGGCATAACGATCAATTTCCGGCGTCATCACCAATATCTCATCGGGCCGAAGATCCGTTATCTCATCTACTGCAGCCAATAGTTGATCGTAGAGGATTTCAACCTCGCGCATTGGGCTGTGGCAGAGATGCAGAGCAATGGAATGATCAGGCTGACAATCGGTTTGAGGTGGTTCAAGGGCTAGGATCTGATTTTGTAATTGATGCAAAAGAGTCTGATCTTCACGATGCTGAAACAGCTCAATACTGCCTGGGTCCATCTCATTGATGGCTGCAAAAAAATCTCTCCCCTGACGTCCTAAAGTGGCAAGCAGTGGATGCCCTACATCCAGATAGAGCTCCTCTCCAGTGGCAGTCAGGCTGAGACGAGCCTCCTCTTCAGGTGTGACAATTTCTGCCCAATGGGCCTCACTGGGATTCAACAGAAACAGATGCACATCCATCAATTCAGACAATTGACGCAAAATCCCCAAATATCCGGGAGAGAGTGTAGGCACACCAAAAATTGATACTCTGGGATAGTGTTCTTGCGGGTGAGAAGTGCTCTCAAGTGAGTGGAATAGAGACTGTTGCAGAGTGACCCAATGCTGGTCATCTTCAGCCACCAATTGTCGCCATAGATCCGCCTGCCATTGATCACCAGGTATAACTGAGTCCCCCGCTTGCCATGACTGGATCCAGTCTGGTCGATAGAGAAGATACTGATCAAACAGAGTAGCCAGGTGTTGTGCCAACTGAAACTGACGAAGCTCTCCGCTTTGAGACAGATATCGCCTGACGACACTATATTCAGGTCGCTCACACTGCATTGCCAGTAGCGCGTGTATCCGCCACGTCAGGCATTTTGGCTGATAGCTATCCTGGTGCGGAACCTCGGGTAATAGTTTTTCGAAAAGCTGCCAAAGAAAACTGGCAGGAAGAGGAAAATCGAGGTTTGCACAGATACCCAATCGACTGGCAATCTGCTGTGACAACCACCGCCCCATACCAGGATGCTGCACTACAATCTGTTCCTTCTGCAGTGGCGTGGCAACGGGTTCGGCAAGCAGCTGCGCAAGTTGCTGTGCCAAAACCTCAAGCTGATTGGATTGATAGAGCCTCAACATGAGGCCGTATTCTACCCTGGTTTAGACTCAATACCTGAGTCTTTAAAATAAAAAAACGGATTGAGCTACAGATCAGCAGCTTTAAGCGTATTGATCATTGATTTTGGCTTACCCGAGTCCTGACTTTAGGTGCCAACACAACATCCATGATCTCCAATACTTTATCAGGAACCGCCTCCAGGTATTGATCCATCTCCTGTTTTTGCAATCCAGTGGTTTGCCAGGTGCCTTCATCAAGATGATCGTATACTTCATCCAGGCTGTAGCCATTCATATCAGCATCTGCCATTGCAGCTGAAATATGCAGCAGAGCCGTTTCAAGTTGATGCTGTGTAGCCGTGGATGGCCTGTGGTGACGTGCCACAACATCGACAATACTCTCTGGCAACTTCCACTTTCTCAACAGCGCTTCTCCGACATCCATGTGTGTAAATCCCAACACATCATGTTCCGTCTCAGGCAATAAGCCATATTCACCAGCAGTTATAAGCAGGATATCCCGAGACTCCTGGGGGAGTTTGAGAAAAATGGCCAAACGACCAATATCGTGTAGCACTCCCATAACGAACAGCCGTTCGCTGTGCAGCACATGACAGTGGCTAGCAAGCTCCCCAGCGATCACACCTGTGGTAATGGAGTATCGCCAATATTCAGCCATATCCACCAAATCGGCAGGTATGCCGGTAAAAACTTTTGCTGCTGTGGTTGCCATAACCAGATTTCGCAACTCTTCTGTACCAATAATGGTGATAGCTCTAGAAATGGTATCCACCGGTACCTTAAGACCAAAAAAAGCACTGTTCACTACTCTAAGCAGGCGGGCAGACAGATCAGAATCCTGGGAAATAATATCCCCAAGTGTCAATGCAGAATAGTTCGGAGCATCAATCAAACGATTCACTTTCACACATACATCCGGAAGTGAGACCAGTTGCTCAAGCTCTATAACAAGTTGTTGCGGTGTCATGACATGCGCCTCACAAGGGTAATTCACAAACCAACCAAAAAGCACTTAACACATTGTTTTATATATATTATTGGATATTCGACTCAACTACAGTGGTTTATTAACCTATCCTCTTTCAATAGTTATCGACATAATAGAGCGAAGCTTGACCAAAACAGTATGTGAAATCTTAGGAGAAAGCAGCACCATGCCTTTTTTCATTTTTAAAATCAGCCCGGATCAAACTCTTGAATATCTGGATGAAATGGAAAAATATCAATCAGCACGTGAAAAAGTCAGAAGCCTGAGAGCATCCCACCAGGAAGATGACGGAAGCACATACCGAATGGTCTTTGCAAAAAGCGTAGGACAGGGTGAAATCCTGCTTACACCATCCAACACCAATGAAGAACAGATCATCGGTGATGACTGAACTCAGGCCATATCGACCAGTGCAGTGCTTCATACTAATGCGCGATTTTAGCGTGACGCCAAGCCATTACCTGCGCGCGGCGCTTTGTCTTGGGATCTGTGCGAGCCTCTATAATCACGCACTAGTATGATGCACTACACTTGCATCCAAGTGGCTACTACACATTTGTTTAAAAAGATAATGTTCATCTGATCTGTTCTTCATGCTAATCTCTATTGGATAGGTCATTTACCTGACCTCGGTAGCCCATGAAAATCAGAAGCACTGTCAAATTCTGGCAATGTTGCCCATGATCCAATGAAGGACCCGTCGATAGTGTCTACAAAAGACAGAAAAAATAGATATCAGAGTCAGTTTCAGCCAGTATTAAATCGCTGCAAGGATACTGTCATTGTATTCATCAATGCACTAATGACAGAGCTGTTCAACAACACCGACAAAGCGCTTACAAGCTTCGCTCAAAAGGCTGAAACCAACGAGGTGCAGAATCGGTTTTTTGAAGCTATGGCCATGATCCGCAACCGGCATGGATTAGTTGAACATGAGTTTCGTGATTTGGTGAATGAGGGCTTTGATAAATTCTGGAAAGATCAACCCGAGATAGATGGGTTCTCCAGCCTGGATGAAGATACGGAGCTGGAACTGGTCGACCAGGAGTCCATGGATGTCAATACGGCTCTAGAGAATATGATCAGCCGCACTGTGGGCCATCACCGAGCCCAGCTTTATGCCCTGGGACAGAGACTCTCTGTGGTCAGTGGAGGTCGCAGTGTCAAACACAAACAGATTCCATCTGGGCCTCACCATCTTGCACATGCCTTTAATGAAGCCATTGATGCATTGGGCCTGGAAGCAAGAATCAAGGTCATCATTCTTGCCCTGTTCGATAAGTATGTACTGAAACAGCTGGGCTCAATCTACGACGATTTTAACAACAGTCTGAAAGAAGCAGGTGTCCTGCCCCACCTACGTCCTTCCATTCAGAAATCGGCTGAAACTCAAGGAGCCGGATCAGATGGCGAGGATGAGCATGCTGAAAACATGCAGGAGCAGACCCAGGAAGAGCTAGGAGAGGAACTGTTTGGCTCGATACTGGATATGATGGCCAATCGCAGACGTGTCTCCCCTGAAAAAGCTAAAGCCAAAGCCGCTGCTGCACAAGCCGCAGGCAGGCAGCCAGGTGCTTCTCCTCCAGCGACTCAAGACAACCTGGTCAGTGCGCTTGACAATATTCAGCCAGAAAAGCGCTTTGAATATGTGCCGGATATCAATGCACCCGGTAATGCCATAGCAAATATCGAAATCGATGAGCAGTTCCTTATCCGGGTGAAACATACTCTGGCTGAGGAGCGTCACAAGCTCTATACGGAAGTTGGTGCTGACCGTCTCGAATCTGCGGATGAAGACACGATCGACCTGGTAGGCATGTTGTTCGAATATATGCTGAATGATCCCGTTTTGCCCGCTGTAGCTAAGGCACTGATCAGTCATCTACACACACCTTATCTTAAAGTAGCGATTATTGATCGTAAGTTACTTACTGACAGTGATCATGAAGCCAGACAGCTGCTTGATTCACTGGTCGAAGCGGGTAGCCATTGGATAGACGAGCGTAATCTGAAACGGGGTATTTATCCCGATATGCAGAATGTGGTCGACCGTGTGCTGAAAGAGTTCTCCGACAATGTCAGCCTGTTTGGCACGCTATTGGAAAACTTCAAGAAGCGTATGGATGAGTTCCGGCGCAAGTCGGACATTCTTGAAAAACGTGCGCAGGACTCCATCAAAGGCCGGGAAAAGCTGAATATTGCCCGCCAACGATCCTCGCAAGAGATGAAAGCGCGCTCGTTCAGTGAACATCTTCCCAAACCAGCTAAGGATTTTCTCGAACAGACCTGGGTCGACAAACTCATTTTTGTTCTGCTGCGTCATCCAGACGGTGAAATGAGCGACGACTGGAAAGAGGCGCTGCGGATTGCTGACGATATAGCCTGGGCATTCGAACCAAAAACAGAAAAAGAGCGGCAAGAATTAGAACAAACCCTCCCCGATCTACGCAAATCTATAGAGCAAGGATTGGCCTCTTTGGGTGGTTTTCATCAGGAGAAGAGCCAAACGCTGTTTGGCCTGCTAAGTAATTCTGAAACAGCGACTATCGCTGCAGAACAAGCCACCATCACCTCCTCTGAAAAACCTGTTCAAAAAGAGGTCGAGGTCGTTGAAGAAGCTGAAGAGCAACCAGCCAAGCCTCAGCTGAAGGCCGTCCCAAGTGAATCTCCAGTTAGTGAAGATGCTTCGGTTTCTGATGAAGACTCCATACCTGAAGACGAAGAAGCAATGATGGAAAAATTGCGTAAAGTTCGCTTCGGTACCTGGTTTGAGATTAGTGATGCTCAAAGCGGTGAAACTAAAAAGGTTAAACTTTCATGGCTTAGCCCCCTTACAGCCTCTTGTATGTTTGTGGACCGTGCTGGTGTTCAAACAGCCATCAAACCTCTCAGAACACTGGCTCAGGAGATTTTAAAAGGAGAATCAACCATCCTGGAAGACAGCGGAGACCCATTCGTCGAAAGGACATTGCATGCCATTCGTCGCATGCTGCAGCGCTCACTGAAAACCACCGAAGATATTGCCAGTGAGTTGATCGAGGATGAGGAGAATGACGGCAAAGAAGCCCGATAATTTTAAGGAGCACTCCATGCAAGATAAACGTCATACTCCGCGTAAGGTGGCTGACCAGATTTTAGAATTACACGATAAGGTCTCAGGCAGTAGCTTGGGAAGACTTGTCAATATAAGCGCTGAAGGACTTATGTTACTCAGCCAGGAACCCATGATAATTGGCTCTGTATTTCAACTGAGCCTGGTTGATCCGCAATCTGAAGATGAAAACAAGCCTGTAGAATTCAGTGCTGAAGTGGTGTGGTGTGCAGAAGCATCGCAACCTGATAGTTTTTGGAGTGGATTCAGAATCCATGAGATCTCAAATAACGATATCCTTTATATCGACAAGCTGATCTTGAACTGGTATTCAGATTAACCGGTGTAAAGTACCAATATCGGATTCAATAACCATAGGGTGGTTAAGCATTTACGCATCCACCCTGCCAGCCAGCGAGATCTGCGATTCAGTTCAGCATGGCCAAACGATTTCGCTCAAACTCATTTAGCACTTTTTTCACGTAGTTTTGTGTTTCGGGATAGGGGGGAATTTTCTTCCCATATTTTATGACCGCGTTTTCACCTGCATTATAGGCAGCAAGCGCCAGTTTGATGTCAAATTCAAACATTTTCAGCAGATCCTTGAGATATTCTGCTCCACCCCGTAAATTTTGCTTGGGATCATAAGAGTTTGCCACACCATATCTTTTTGCAGTGGCAGGCATCAGCTGCATAAGCCCTTGTGCGCCTTTTCTTGAGACAGCTTTATGATCGTATGCAGATTCCACTCTCACAATGGCGTGCAGCAAGCCAGGATGTAGATGTAGCTGTTTTGCTATATCATCTATGTATGGTGTGATTTTAGACTTGTTTTCGCGCAATTTAGCCAGACTATAGCGACTGTTCTGACTTTTTTTCTTGCCACTACGCCACACCAACCGGTAGTTACCCTTCATCGGTTTGTCGGTGAAGTGAGTACTACCATTCGGTCCCCGGTATTTGTAGATCTCAGCCTCAACCGAGAGCGGCATGGAGACTATCACCCCCGCTAGGAATATCATTCCAACAGTATGCCCGGCAGTTTTGAAGTTTATTTCAGACACGTCCCATCTCTTAGTTCACCCATTAAGTGTGGTGTCGGCTTGTAGGCTCTAAACTTGAAATTCTAGGCCCTTGAGCATTTTATGCGCCACAGCACTTTTTGAACTTTTTACCACTGCCACAGGGGCATGGCTCGTTTCTTCCGACTTTAGGTTGTTTACGAACCTCAGTCTTAGGCGATACCAGTTTGCCATCGACAAAATACCATTTGCCATCCTGTTTAGAAAAGCGACTGATTTCGTGGTGGGGCCGAATCGTGCCCTGTTCCTTGTAAGTTGCTATAAATTCTACACTTCCCTCTTCGTCATCTGCACTACCCTTATCTGTATCAACCACCTCCAATTTTAACCATTCAGAGTTTTCTGCCCAGCGGCGGGTGGCATTGATATCATGGTCATGACGATAATCGGGATGAAGAGACTTATGCAGAAATTCTGGGTTGTTAATAACAAAAGCACAATAGCGCGCACGCATCAATGCTTCAGCAGTATCTGCTTGCGTATTGCCTTTCAGGATTGGTTCACAGCAGGTCCCAAACTCAGCGCCTGACCCGCAATAACACTCTGCCATCTTTTTCTCCCAGCTCATTCATCGACACCCCAATCATGGACAAAAGAATCCCTGCAATACCTGTTGGTAACTAGCAGTTTAAAAATTAGGAGTGAGTTGGGGGAAACAATACCATGAGGCCAGCATAGCACCAAGATGCGGCATGATCAGATTGAATGATTTTAGCGAATTGAGGGCACCCTGGCATGTAACACCAGGCATTTGTATAACAGAGTCTTGTTATCCCAACTTATTGTCTTAATTGGCTATAGTGAAAAAAAAGGCGGGTACTGAACCCACCTTTGAGCCTCTTTCGTCGAGGCGAGACTGGAAGGCGGAACGAGCCTGTCTTGAAATCCCCTGTTATCAATTTACCGGTTTAGAGAATCTCTAGGTTTCGCTCCTACGGGGTGAATCATACTCGATGAATATGAAGCTTTTAAGACGCCTCCTTAACAGTCATGTTACGGATCTAACCTGAATCCGTGGGTGCATGGCGAGCGCAGAGTGTAAGATGTTGGTTTCCCAGTGGAATTAAAAAATCTTAGCTTCACCCATAGGTTCAGTGGGCATTTTTGAACCGCTGGGGAAGCATTAGCTTGCGCTATGTGCCGTCATGAACTCGCAGAATCAGGTTTAAGTCTAAAGCCCCAACTCACGTGCCCGTTTCTCCAGGCGCTTTATCGAAATGGGGTATTTTGTACCTAATTCCTGTGCAAAAAGTGAAATTCTCAGCTCCTCCAAGCCCCAACGTATCTCCTCGATTCTCTCATCGGTTCGTCCCTCTTTTCGGCACACGCCATCCCATTGTTGCCACTTCTGCTGCAAACCAGTCATCTCCTGTATCCTCTGTTGATCCCTGACGGCTGCATGGGCCAGTTTATCTACCCGCTTCAAGACCCCCTTCAGATATCTGGGATACTCCTGAAGCTGCTCTTCCGGGACCGATTGCAAGAAACCCTGATAGACCAGTCGATCCAGATGGCTTTTCATATCCATGACTGATTTCATCCAATTTATCTGGTTGATGGAATGCACCGCTTTATGCGCCTGATGATAGGATTCAAAGATATTCAACAATTGCTTACACATCTCATTAGAGATGGTCATCAATGCTCCTTTGCATGAGGTGTAGCGGGATTCAAAGCTGTCTGCTCCACGAATCTCAGGTTGTCCATCCAGAAAGGTCTTGTCGAAGATCTTATTGACCAGTTCATTCTCAATATTCTTGGCTTTTATGTTACTGATACCTTCTGGTGCAGAGGGAACCTTGGCATACATCAGTCGTATACGATCCAAATTCAACAGATTCTTACGTAGATAACGTGTCTCTTTAGGGAGCCTGAGCATCAGCAGACGCCTTACACCAGCTTTATGTGCCGCTTGGGCATTGAATTCAGAATCCAGTAATTGAATGGCAACACTGTCACCCTCGTCTATCAGCGATGGATAGCCTTGCAGTCGTATTCCCCCCTGCTCCACTGCCAATTGTCTGGGTAGTGATCCGAAATCCCAGGATTTCAAACCACTGCGCTCCAATTCCGGTGAACTGAGCTGACGGTGCTCAGCCTTTTTCTGCGTGGCATGTTGTCTCTTTAATCTGGATAGATCACGACTTGACTCCAACTGCTTGCCCGATTGATCGACTACCTTCAGGCGCATCTGCAGATGCAGTGGTACATCGTCCTGATTCCATGCATCTTCCGGAATATGTACACCACTAAGCTGTTTCAGTCTCTCCCCTAAAACCTGCACCAGTGGACGGTCACTGGGCTCAATACCTGCCAGACAAGCATCAGCAAAATCGGGTACGGGTACAAAAGAGCGACGTAGCGACTTGGGTAGCCCTCTGATCATCATGATGACACGCTCTCTCAGCATACCTGGAACCAGCCATTGAAGGCGTGCATCGCTGACCTGGTTGAGCACATCCTGAGGCACAACCAGGGTCACGCCATCGGCATTGGTACCTGGTTCAAATTGATACTCCAATGGAAGCCGCATACCATTTAAATCAAGTTTATCGGGGAACAGCTCACTCGAAACCTGCTGCGACT
This sequence comes from Candidatus Thiodiazotropha sp. DIVDIV, assembly GCA_040506275.1. Lineage (GTDB taxonomy): Bacteria > Pseudomonadota > Gammaproteobacteria > Chromatiales > Chromatiaceae > Thiodiazotropha. The sequence goes on along the minus strand of JBEVXD010000002.1, from coordinate 105,328 downwards.
CATCACGCATAAGATCCGCTTCACTGAGATAGAGCAGCTTCGGTTTGGATTTTGATTGATTACGCAACCATTTCTCGAACGCTGGCGTGGTGGATATAGCCTCTGCTATCCGTTCCTCGTAAAAGCTGTAGATACGCTCTTCATCCACCAATATATCCCGTCGCCGAGATTTCGCTTCGAGTTCATGTATTTCAGCAATCAACTCCTGGTTGTGTCGCCAGAAAGGTGCTCGGGTATGAAAATCGCCATCCACCAGGGCAGAGCGGATAAAGACTTCCCTGGCGACAACCGGGTCAATGGGACTGAAATTTATCTTTCGCCTGGGAGTCAGCGTGATGCCGAAAAGGGTTACTTTCTCATACCCTGCAACCTGTCCCCGCTTCTTCTCCCAATGGGGCTCTGAATAGCTTCGCTTCAGCAGATGACCTGCAGACTTTTCTATCCATTCCGGCTGAACCTGTGCAATGGTTCTGGCATAGAGTTTGGTTGTTTCCACTAACTCTGCTGCAATAATCCATTTTGGCTGCTTCTTAAAAAGACCGGAGCCCGGGTAGATGAAGAAACGGCTGTTTCTAGCCCCCATGTAGTCATGAGACTTACTTTTAAATCCAATATGGCTTAGCAGACCACTGATCAGAGCCATATGAATCTCTTCATAACCCGCCTCTGTAGTCGCCTCCCGATAACCCATTTCATGCATCTGGCCCCGTAACTGGGCATGGATATCATGCCACTCCTGTAGACGGTTCCAGGAGAGAAAGTGCTGTTTGCACCAGCTATGATATTTTCGTTTGGAGAGGTGTTTGCGTTGCTCTTCGACCTCTTTCCACAGAGACAAATAGCCCATAAAGTCAGACTGCTCATGACGATGCTTGGCATGTGCTTCATCCGCCTGTTGCTGCTTTTCAACAGGGCGGTCACGTGGATCCTGAACACTTAAAGCCGCTGCAATCACCAATACTTCAGTCAGACAGTGATGATGAGCGGCTTCAAGCAACATCCTGCCAATTCGTGGGTCAACCGGCAGACGGGAAAGGCGTCGTCCCAAGCGAGTAACCCGGCGATCGCCATCTACAGCACCAATCTCCTCCAATACACGATAACCATCTTTTACCAATCGATTGTCTGGGGGATCGATAAAAGGAAAATCACTGATATCACCCAGTCCAAGCAGCTTCATCTGGAGGATGACTGAGGCTAAATTGGTTCGCTGGATCTCAGGTTCGGTGAACAGAGGACGGTCATTAAAATCTTCCTCGGTATAGAGTCGGATACAGATACCGGCAGCCACACGCCCACAACGTCCCTTTCTCTGATCAGCAGAGGCCTGTGCCACTCGCTCTATGGGTAATCGTTGTACTTTGCTGCGATGACTGTAGCGGCTGATACGGGCGAATCCAGTATCAATTACGTAACGGATACCGGGAACTGTCAGTGATGTTTCTGCCACGTTGGTAGCCAGGACAATCCTGCGACTGGAGTGAGGTTTGAAAACTCTTCCCTGCTCCTGAGTACTCAGTCTTGCATAGAGTGGCACCAGTTCGGTAGCTTTCAATTTGTGCTTGCGAAGGTTTTCTGCCGTTTCTCGAATCTCCCGCTCACCACTGAGAAAAACCAGTATATCTCCGCGCGACACCAAGGAGAGCTCATCTACCGCATCCACAATAGCCTGCTGCATCGGTTCGTCGCGTTCGTTTTCCGCTTCATCCTGTTGTGTACGATAACGTACCTCTACCGGATAGGTACGACCGGATACCTCAATGATAGGTGCCTGATTAAAGTGATCTGCAAAACGCTGAGGGTCAATGGTTGCGGATGTAACGATCAGCTTCAGATCGGGTCTCTTTGGCAGCAGTTGCTTTAGATAACCGAGAATAAAATCGATATTCAGACTTCGCTCGTGTGCCTCATCGATGATCAAAGTGTCGTACTGATTGAGATAGGGATCTTGTTGAATCTCCGCCAGCAGGATGCCATCAGTCATCAATTTGATATGAGTCAGAGGACCTACATGGTCACTGAAGCGGACCTTATACCCAGCATATTCTCCTGTTTTAGAATCCAGTTCTGAGGCCACTCTGGCCGCCAGAGCGCGTGCTGCCATACGTCGTGGTTGGGTATGACCGATAAACCCGGATACCCCCCTTCCTAGACTCAGACATATTTTCGGTAACTGCGTCGATTTACCTGAACCTGTCTCACCGCAAAGAATCACTACCTGGTTTTCAGATATCAATTCCTTGATCTCATCCAAACGCTGACTGACTGGCAGTTCAGAAGGAAAAGAGGGTTGCGGGATTAGGGCCTGGCGCTTTTCAAGCCTCTGTTGGGAGGCCTTGATCTGCTGTACAAGATCGAGCACCCCCTGAGAATAGTCGGCATCTTTTACAGCGCGCTTTTTCAACCCCCGCAAGCGACGTCTGAATCGATGACGATCCGCCATCATACAGCGTTCGAGCTCCTCGAAATCGGGGAGTGAGTCCTGCTTCAGGATTATCTCTTTTGTTGATCTATCGTGCTGCACGTTTAACCTGAACCTGTCAGCCAATCAATGCCGAATGATTGACCTTCCATAACGAAAAAAGCGGGCCGAAGCCCGCTGTTTCACACCCTTGGCCAACTATTAAGGCGCCGGGTTGATAATAACTCAGTGGCCACCACCTTTGAGTGCCGAAACCATACCCTCTATTGTATCCTTGGCGTCACCAAAAATCAGCGAGGTATTATCCTGATAGAAGAGCAGATTATCCACACCGGAATAACCGGGACTCATTGAGCGCTTGAGGAAGTAGACCTGACGAGACTTTGATGCATCCAGAATCGGCATACCGTAAATCGGACTGGATGAGTCGGACTTGGCTGCCGGATTTACCACATCGTTGGCACCAACCACCAGGGTCACATCCGACGTTGGAAATTCAGGATTAACCTCATCCATCTCCAAAACATGGTCATAAGGGATATCAGCCTCAGCCAACAGTACATTCATGTGTCCAGGCATACGGCCGGCCACTGGGTGAATTGCGAATTTAACATCTACATCACGCTTTTCAAGCAACTCCATCATCTCTTTCAAGGCATGTTGCGCCTGGGCTACAGCCATACCGTAACCGGGGACAATAATCACTTTACCAGCATCCTCCATCCAATAGATGGCATCATCCACAGAAGCAGACTTGACCCCTTTTTGCGCCGCTTGCCCCACGGCACTGGTCTCACCCCCGCCATCGCTGCCGAAGCCACCAAACACTACATTGATGATTGAACGGTTCATGGCCCTGCACATGATGAAAGAGAGAATAGCACCAGAGAAGCCCACCAAAGCACCGACTATAATCAGCAGCAAATTACCCAGGGTGAAACCGGTTGCAGCCGCCGCCCATCCTGAGTAGCTGTTCAGCATGGAGATTATAACCGGCATATCCGCGCCACCAATCGGGATAATCAAAGTAAATCCGAGCACGAATGCCAAAAGGGTCATCAACACAAGGGAGGTCATACTTTCGGTCATGCCGAAATGGACACCGAGTAAGACAGTGGCAACAGCAAGTGCTGCATTGAGCATATGCTGTCCCTTGAACTTGACTGGAGCACCACTCACTAAGCCTTGTAACTTTGCAAAAGCCACCACTGACCCAGAGAAGGTGATGGCACCAATGATAATGCCAGCAGATAACTCACCCATCATCACCGGATTGAGGGTGCCTGCCAGGTCATGGTTAAGGTAGGTACCTATGGCTACCAATACCGCAGCCATACCGACAAAACTGTGTAGTGCAGCAACGAGTTGAGGCATTGCGGTCATCTCGACCCGCGAAGCGAGTACGGTACCTATCAACGCTCCTGCAACCACACCTGCAACAATAAAACCGTATGACTGAACCTCACTGCCAAGCAGCGTGGCAACTATGGCAATCGCCATACCTGCCATACCAAGATAGTTGCCGCGCCTCGCCGAGGCAGGATGTGTGAGGCCTTTTAAAGCCAGGATAAAGAGTATCGCTGAGATGAGGTACGCGATCGATTGGGTATTTGCTGAAATCTCCATTGTTCAGGTTCTCACTTATCTTTTTTCTTGAACATGGCAAGCATGCGATTGGTTACTAAGAATCCGCCGAAGACATTTATCGAGGCCAACAACACAGCGATAAAGCCAAAGATTTCAGCCGCGGTGCCAACCGACTCGAGACCGGTAACGAGTAATGCACCAACGATGATAATTCCAGAAATCGCATTGGTCAGTGCCACCAATGGCGTATGGAGTGAAGGGGTCACCCCCCAAATCACATAATACCCAATGAAGCAGGATAGAACGAAAACATACAGTGCAACTAGTGTGTCAGGCATAGGATCACTCTTTATCGATTATTTATTTGAAGTGTGCGTATTGAACAACCTGTGACACATCATCATTCAGGTTTCAGACGCATTGCCGATGTAATCTCGTCCTCTTCAAGGTTTTTCAAGACCAAACCATCATCGGTTTTTTCCACCATGATATCCAAAAGGTTCATAATATTGCCTCCATAGAAGGCACTGGAATCCGAGGGTACCATCGAGGGATAGTTGGTATGACCTACCAAGGTTACGCCGTGTTTGACGACGACTTTATCAGCCTCGGTCAATGGACAGTTACCCCCGTTTGCCGCTGCTAAATCTACGACCACTGAACCCTCACGCATATTCTTAATCACCTCCTCGGTAATCAAAGTCGGTGCAGGGCGACAAGGGATTAATGCAGTCGTGATAATGACATGAGCTTTGCTCAGCTCGTCTGCCAATGCCTGCTGCTGCTTTGCCTTGGCTTCGTCAGATAGCTCTTTCGCGTAACCACCCTCTCCCGATCCACTCTCACCAACATCCAGCTCGATGGCTTTGGCCCCAAGTGACTCGATCTGCTCCTTTGTTTCAGGTCGAATATCGTAGGCCAGTACATCAGCCCCCAGACGTCTAGCTGTGGCGATTGCCTGCAATCCGGCAACACCGGCACCAAGAACAACCAACCTTGCTGGTTTGGCAGAACCTGCCGAGGTCATCATCAATGGCAGAAATCGACCATAATGGGCCGCAGCCTCTATGACTGAGCGATAACCGGAAATATTGCTCTGGGATGATAGCGCATCCATGGCCTGTGCCCTTGAGATGCGGGGTACCCGCTCCATGGCAAGAAACACAACCTCTTTGTCGAGTAGTTGCTTGAGAGTCTCATCCTGTTCGCAGGATTCGATGTGGGATATCAGGATTGCCCCGTTTGGAAGTTCAGCTACTTCGGCAGCTGACGGCTTCCGAACTCTTATCAGGATATCTGCCTTAAGTGCTTCGGATACAGAAACTATCTGGGCACCAGATTGTTGATATTGTTGGTCGGAAAAGTGTGCATTCTCACCAGCACCGGTTGTAACTTCTATTTGAAAGCCTTTAGCTATCAATTTTTTAGCTACATCGGGAGACAGCGCAACCCGATTCTCACCCACCGCTGATTCCTTTAACAGGCCTATTTTCATCTTTTTTTACTCAGCCAAGTTTATGTCTATTGAATTTATCTGATTCAGATTGCGATGCATTATCCAGCCAAAATAGGCTATTCACAAGAACAGATGAATAGCGCAAATCAACACACCACTAAGCGTAGAAGGTAGCGTAGCTCAGAAACATTAAGATTTATTATGCTTATAATATCAATGAGTTAAGCAAAAAATAATCCATTCGGATCTGTCTAAATAATGGGAAAAAGGGTTAAAATAGAAAACTATTTAGATAATGATGAATTTCTTATTTTGGGATTATTTTCACAAATTAAAGGTTTAATTAATCTGACTTTTCGCTATTAACAACGCATATCACCCTTTCAAAATAGTATTGTGCTTGATGGAAAAGTAGTTTTATAGCGCTTCTAAAGCAACCGGGTTAATAGTATGTCCCGTAATAATTCTCGCCATTTCCCTCTCGGCTTTTATTCAACACTAGCCCTATAGCCTTCTCTTCATCAAGCCGGGATAGTGAATCTTTAATTGCGTCCACCGGAGTTTGTCCTGCCTCAACAACCAACAGAATCTGACCCATATGTTGATTTAGAACTGCAGCTTCACTGGTAGCAAGAATCGGTGGGGAATCAAAGATAATAATCCTGTCTTTATATCGGCTGGACAACTCATCCAGAAGACGTTCCATCTCTGTACTGGCAAGGAGCTCTGTAGATTTTTCAGATCGTGTACCGGCTGCAATCAACTTCAATCTCGGTATCTGAGTGTGAATGATGACATCACCCACATTACACTGCTTATCAATTAACAGATCGATCAGACCCTTTTCTTTTTCGATGCCGAGCAGCCGGCTCATAGAGTATTTCAGTACATCTCCATCAATTAGCAGTACGGTGGAATCTAATTCCGTAGCAATACTCAGGGCAAGATTGAAGGCAGTAAAAGTTTTACCTTCCGAAGGCAGAGAACTTGAGATTGAGACCAGATTGCTATGGGTCAGGGGGGCTGCACCCTTGCCCAAAGCATTTCGAATTATCGGACGTTTAATGATCCGATACTCCTCTGACAGCTGTTTGTTGCCGGCATGAGGTACAATGTGACCAATTTTTGAGAGGGCTTCATAGTTAAGTCGTACCCGCTTCGATTCCTGCTCAGATTCAGGCTTTTTACTCTCTTGAGGTCCCTTTTTCTCTGGTAATCGTGTTTCAGGTATTTTAGTGGTTGCTGCAACTTCAGATGATGCCATCTCAGAAGATACACCCGCTTCGGGCGTTGCCAACTCAGCAGAGACCTTCTCCTCCTCTGCAGGCTGATTAAGCCCTGCATCAGGTGAGGCTGCTTCTTTACGCTCTGTCTTCGATTTAGCGAGACGCTCAATCGCTTTTTCTATGCTGCTCATTTAAACCAATTCCAATTCGATGGCACTGTCTAATATAGCCTGAACCTGTTGATCAGAACCAGGTTTCCGGGATGATCAGTACGTCTCCAGGCATCATTTTCACATTTGCAGAAATATCCCCGTCCCGAATAAGGTCATCCAGCCTGACACGATACTGTGAGGTTTTTCCATTTATCTTTCGAACTATTGTAGCGCTGTTGCCAGAGGCAAATTCAGTCAATCCACCGACTTCGATAATCACATCCAACAGGGTCATACCTTCACGAAAGGGGATGGATTGGGGTTGTGAGGCCTGTCCAACAACACGAACCTGCTCCGTGTAGCGTCCCACAAACTGTCTCACACTGACTGTAACTTTAGGGTTTTTTACAAACTTTGAGAGTCGGCTTTCAAGATTTCTTGCCAGCTGGGTAGGGGTTTTACCGCTCGCCTGCAGGTCCTCCACCAATGGTGTTGTGATCAGGCCGTCTGGACGAACCACCACATCTGTGGTCAGTTCCTGGTCTCCCCAGACAAAAACGTTCAAGGTATCCCCTGGGCCGATCAGATAAAGTGGTGATGAGGGTGATGCACCATCCTGCCCCCCAGTGCCCCCGGAGTTGGCTGCATTCATTTCTGGCGTGCCGGAACAGGCCGTCACCAAAAGTAAACAGAATGGAATAACAAATTTTGTAATTTTCATATAACTTATTGATAACATAACACTTTCCTGTCATACAATGATATCAAGAACAGATCATCATGTAGCGTCTCACAGTCAACGGCATGCCCTTCTCAAGCGTCGCAACGCAGGATTGGGGGCTGCGAGGCCTCCCTCCGGGCGAAACACTACACTAGTTCTAACCATTTGCGGATGATAACTCACTTAACAACTGTTTGGCTTCTATGGATTCCTGAAAATGCTGATTATCCTTAAAAACAGACTCAAGAATTTCACGTGCCTCTCCCTTCTGCCCCTCTTCCACCAGCATAGCGGCATAATGATAGAGTATTGATGGATCAGATGTTCTATTCAAAATTGGTCTTATCAAATTAAGGGCTGCCTTGGTATCCCCTGTCTGGTGCTTAAGCCAGGCGTAGGTATCAGTAACCGCCAGGGATGAATCACCAACACGTTCAAACGCCCTGCGCGCTAAATTCAGTGCTCTTTCTGGTTTGGAATCAAATATCAACAGTGCCGCATTATTCAACGCCACAATATTCTCTGGTTCATCCGATAATAGCTCATTGTAGAGTTTTACAGCACTATCAACCTTTCCATCGGACTGATAGATCATCGCCAATGCCAATTTTGACTGGTTATCTCCACCTGGTTTTGTCTCGATCCGACGGGCGAGTAGTGCTGTTGCTGAGTTGATATCTCCGTTCATGGCATACAGATCAGCCAACTTCTGATAGAGAACAAAAGGTGCCTCTGGAGATAGATGTTTTTTCAATTGGGATATCGCTGTCTGCGGTCGGCCTCTGGCTTGAGCCACACCTGCGAGCAGTACGATTCCTGTATACTTAGTCTCGGGCTTACTGATCAGTGCCTTTGCAACAGATTCGGCTTTACCAAATCGCTTATCGGCGAGTGCAATCTTGAACTGCAGCAATAGCCCCTTCTGTGACAAAGGCCTGGCCTTGTCGAGTGTTGACTGTGCAGACTTATAGTCTCCACGTTTACTCTGTAGATCGGCTAACTGCAGAAAAGCATCCTGATTGTCAGGATTGATATTGATCATCCGTTTAATCAGTGATTCCGCCTGCTTGTGATTGCCTGTCTGTTGATCCATTTCAGCAATCAAAGAGAGGATGGCCGGATTTTCACTCTCTCGCAGGGCTGGATCATCCAGATATTCAGCTGCCTTTTTCGCTTGCTTTGTTCGCAAATAATAACGGGCGATGATAATTCGGGGCAGACTAGTATTTCTTGATGATTGAGCCGCTCTGTCCAACCATTTTAGGGATTCGCTCTGTTGTCCTGAGCGTTCACTTATCTGTGCCAACAATAGCATTGCGTGTGTGTTGTAAGGATCTGTCGCCAACACAAGATTTAGATGCTCACTGCCTTCACCCAATCTTCCATCCTCTAGATCCATTCTCCCAAGGGCAACAAGCGCAGGTGTGTAGGCTGCATCTTTCTCCACTGCCTTGTTCAGGTTAATCCGTGCTTCACGCCGATTGCCTGATAACAGCTCGATTACTGCTCGAAGATAGAGATCTGTGGCAGTTAGCGTCCGGTCTCCGGCGAAGACCTGATCTGATTGCTTTCTGGCTGATTGGATATCCTGCTTCTTCAGATACGAGAGGATCAGTAGATTACTGCTGTTACCCTGCTGCGAACTCTCCATCTGTTCTAACTCGGCAATAGCGTCATCCACTGCACCTTGGCTCAGGTAGAGTTTTGCCAGCTCTTCACGAATGCGTGTATTTTCCGGGTGGGACTTAACCGCTTTCTTCAGATACTCTACTCCCTGCAGATAATCACCAGACTGACTCGCTGCGGAGCCAATCATAGAGAGCAGCTCATAATCTCTTTGCTGTTCACCTGAAGACTTGAGAATTCTTAACGCTTCCTGAGGCTTATTGAGTCTAAGTTTAATTTCGCCTAATAGCTTTCTCGCCTGTAGATGTGTTGGCACCCGATTGACATAACGTGCTAGCAGCACATTTGCCTGTTCCAGGTTATTTTCCGCGAAATGGGTTGCCCCCAGTAGTAGAACGGTTGGCAGATGATCGGGTAAGGCAGTTTGAACTTCCATCAGGTCAGTTTTAGCGGCGTCATATTGTTTGTCGACATAGTTGTGTAATCCTGACAAATAACCAACGATCGGGTTGCTCTTATAGCCGCGCTTCAGTTCCTCTAGATACTGTTTGCTCTCATCGAATTTGGATTTCTGTACAAGTAGTTGAATCAGCGAAACCTTAGTGAGAAAACGCTCCTGTTTAGAATCTTCCGGTCTGGCCAGTGAGATTGCCCGCTTCAAAGACTCAATCGCCTGGTCGAACTCCTGTAATTTTGATTGTATCCCCCCCAAGGCACGCCACACCTGATGATTTTCAGCATCCATAGCGATGGCTTTGTTGAGATATTCAATTGCCGATTCATCATCATCGCGCATGCTTGCCGCTTTAGCCCGAACGACAAGTGCATCAACACTGTTTTGCTCAATTTGTAATAGTTCCTGAGCCAGTTTGTCTGCCTTTTCAGGCTGACGAAGATGGATATATGAATTTGCAACTTTACTATTTTGGGATTTCTTATCGAGACCGGAAAAGTAACCTTCCTCATATTTTTCAATTATATTCCTGTGCTTTCCCTGCAATTCCCAAGCGCTGATAATGATCTGTTTGACCTCACTACCGACTTCCTGAGAAACATTGATGCTATTGATCTCCTTTTCTGCTGAACTTCCATCACCCAGTGCGAGATAGCTTTTTGCAAGTAGGATCCTTGCAGACTGATGGTCAGAATTAGCTTGTAATAAATTTTTGAGTTCAATAACTGCTTTAGAAAATTCCTTATTCGAATAACTTGCTGATGCATCCTGAAATCGCTTCTCTTCACTGACACCTCCGGAACAGCCTGACAACAGCAAAACTACCGTGATCAGTAGCGAGAGAAATATTTTCATTGATTGATTCCTGTAACTAACCATGTATTTCATTAAGTGTAACTGCATCCTAAATATCTTCTCTATTTCAAACCGTATTTATTCACTAGATCGTAGAGTGTCGGTCTGCTGACACCCAACAGATCTGCTGCCTTGGAGACATTCCCTCCAACATAACTCATTGCCCGGATAATCGCTCGCGCTTCAGCATGTTCTCTGACTGCTCTCAGATTGATAGGCATGGTATCCCCCCCCTCTGTATTCAGTTGAAGCTCCCCTGGCGCTATCAATTGATCATCAGCCATGACCACTGCTCGTTTAATTCGGTTTTCCAGTTCTCGCACATTCCCTGGCCATTTATACTCCTCGATTGCTTTCAAAGCCTCAGTTGTAAAACCATTCACCTTGGAGCCATTTTGTTTGGCGTATTTGGATAGAAATGACCAGGCCAACAGTACAGCATCCCCTGCCCTCTCCCTTAAAGGTGGAATATTGATGATTATCTCACTGATTCTGTAATAGAGATCTTCACGGAACTCACCGCGCTCTATCTTCTCTTCAAGATCCTGGTTTGTGGCACATACCACCCTAATATCAACAGGTATCTCGTCTCGCCCACCGATCCGCTCAATCACTCTTTCTTGCAGAAAACGCAACATTTTAGCCTGCAGTCCAATTGGCATGTCGCCAATTTCATCGAGAAAAAGGGTTCCGCCATTGGCCGACTCTATCTTTCCTATAGTCCGCTTGGTAGCCCCGGTAAAAGCACCCTTTTCATAGCCATAGAGTTCACTTTCAAGAAGATTCTCAGGAATTGAAGCACAGTTTATTGCAGCAAATTTTTTATCACTCCTATCACTCAAGCCGTGAATTGCTCTGGCCAGTACCTCTTTACCAGTACCACTTTCCCCCAGTAACAGGGCAGTGATGCTAGTTGGGCTGACCTTTTCAATAACCCGACAGAGTTCGATCATTTCAGGACTATTCGCCACCACACCGTCCAATGGTGAGTAGCGTTGCATTTTGTTCAGCCCTCTATTCTCCTCTTCCAGACCATGTACATGATAGGCACGTTCAATGATCACGCGTAGCACATCTGGATCTATCGGCTTTTGATAGAAATCATAAGCACCCAGATCAATGGCTTTGAGGGCATTTTCCCGATCATCATTTCCAGTCACCACAATGATTTTCGTCTGTGGCATGAGAGTAAGAATTTCCTGCAGAGTTGCAAATCCCTCACTAACATTCGTGGGGTCGGGAGGTAATCCAAGATCCAGAGTAACTACGGGTGCTGTTGTTTTTCTCAACAGGTTTATAGCACTTGCGCGATCGCCTGCAATATGGACATCATAACCATCAAAACTCCATTTCAACTGACTCTGAAGTCCTGGGTCATCCTCGACAATGATAAGTGGTTTTAGTTGATTGTTGACTTTACTCACGCAATTAAGCCTCTACAGTTGCATCAGACTGTTTGTCTGCTGCAGATTTGGATTGGTTCAACGGAATGGAAATTGTGAAGCTGGTTCCCTTGCCAATATGACTCTCCACACTCAGACTTCCTTTTAGTGAATTAACATACTCTCTTGTTTCATAAACACCGATACCCATCCCAGCATTTCCCTTGGTAGTTTGAAAGGGACGAAACAACCTCTCCTTAATGAATTTATCCTCCATGCCAGAGCCGTTATCCTGGATGGTGATGATTGCATTCTCAACCCTTTTCTCGACAGTGACATTAACCTCACCGTCTGTATCGGTCGCTTCCTGTGCATTTTTAATCATGTGCACCATTATCGCCGTGAATCGATCTTTATCAGCAATAATTTCGAGATAATTGTGTTTAATACATAACTTCGGCCTAGGCTCATAGGTATACAGTTCATTGACTGCTTGAGCTGCAGACTCCTCAATATAAAACTGTTTGGTTTTCGTCGATTCAAATCGTCCTTGTCTCAACTGGGCAAGTAGTCGCCCCATTTTATTGACAGCATTACCAATGGTCTTTACTGCATCATCCATAAATTCTGGATTGTTTTTATGTCGCTCAGCATTTTTAACGACCAATTCAAGCTGTGCAATCAGGTTTTTCAGGTCATGCACAACGAAAGCAGAGAGTCGATTGAAAGCCTCGAACTGATTGGCTCGGTTCAATGCCTCTGAGGTTTGCAGCAAAGCCAGATAGCCGCCTGCCTGTTTTGCAGCTGCCTTGATCAGGTCCCGGTCTTCCCAATTGATTGAGAGATAGGTTTGTGATCTGACAAGCAGGACAAATCCTATCAGGGCATCATGGTGTTTGATAGGCACGATCAACCAGGCACCTTCGATGGCAGACATCTGAGGATCAAGGGATAAATTATCGTAACGTTCAGGAAATTTTGACAACTCATCCATGTCAATAATCCAATCACTGATCTGGAAATAGCGGATCAGCTTACTGCTGGACTCTATATCAAAGCTCAGATCTGGCACCTGCCAGTGGCTGATGCATTGGTATCGGCCATCGTCACTCAAAATCCATAGATAGCCGCCTTGCGCTTCCACTGAATCAGAGATGGCCTGAACGACACGGGTACGTATTTCGTCACCACCCGGCCCTTCTGAGAGGGTCTGCACCACTCTCAACCACTCATCTCGCCAATCATATTTGTAGCTAAAAAAGTGTTTATTAACAAAAACTTTCAGTTTTGCCCGTATGGTGCCTGAAAACAGTACAACTGCCAGAAATGAGATCCCTGTAAATACAAATGCGATTTGAGTTGCCTTACCCCAGGTACCCCCGTAATAGCGTATGTAATACCCCACAGCAGCCATCAGGATCAGATACCCACCTGCTGCAAGCAGTGTTGTGGCATGAAACACCACCTGTCTGGAGACAAAAACACGTACAGACCAACTCGGGTTTCGTGTTGCTGCCACGGCCACAAATGGGGCAACCAGGGCACTGGTAAAGCCCCTGGCCTGCCACAGGGCGACATCTACCTGCTTAAACATCAAAGCATCTGCATAGAGGAAGAAGTCGTAAACAAAAAGCGTTCCCATCCCTATATAAAGGTATTTCACCGCCCAGCGCATCTCCGGACGGGTACTACGATAGAGTTGCTCAATTAATATCAGGCCGGCTACAGCAAACCCTAAATGTCCAACCAACTGAAAGCTGGCTGTCCCCCCCCAGTTACGAACACCGGGAAACAGTTGTGCCACCAATTCAACGCCAAGTAGCAAGGCAGAAATGGAAAATATGACAACCGGTGCGTAACGTAAAAGACCAGCCTCACCCCCTGCTGCAGTTTTGAGTGTTTTCAGGAGTCGAAACAGAAAGGCAAACCATGCAATATTCTTTGCTATTTCAAATAGATGGTAAGTATTAACGGTGAGAGTCGATTCCTGCACCTGGAATGCGATGGCAGTCAGAGCCCAGCAGGTCGATGTGGCCGAGGCAATAAGCAGGTAGGTGCCTTCTATACGTCCACGCCAACTTGTCAGCAGTAGAACACTGAAAAGCAAAAACAGAGATGCCGAAAAAGTGTAACCGATTATTCCGATAGTCAAACAGTCATCCTCAGTGGCTCGGGTGATCCACAATCCGCACTGAACTTTTACATGCCGGCAATGACATACAACTGTGGGCTAGTAAACCCGACATCCAAAAAGGTTGTATACAGTCTTGATTTGTACCGGGTAGATGGCGTGGTTCCCATGCAGTTCGAAAATTTAGGGTGATGAGAAACAATTTGGTCAATTGCCTGGGAATGGCATATCCATTCCGATCAGTAAACCTTTGGTGATGATAGCTCCTTCATTCACCTGGTATCTGGTTCTCTTATGAGTCAATTCCATTTCGTGGTTTTTTTTAGTGTAACAACTGATAACTGCATGAATTGATACGAATTGTGTCAATAGTCGACAGAGCAATTGAAAAACGTAGGCGTTTCTACACCAACTGAACTCTTGAAAGGTATCACTTGCGCAGCCCTAAGCTACTGATTTGGTGATTGAGTATGATTGATATTTCCTCGCCGTTCCGATGCCAGTCTTTGATCACAGCCGCTATAGTATACAAAGTTAGTGAAGTGATTCACCCTATCAGAGTGCTTTTTAACAGGAATCTGGATTCTGACCCATATTCCCCTGATAATAGCCCACCTTTACTATCGATCAACACGGAAATTTGAAACGGGTTCAACCATATGACCATCAATGCAGTCTCCCCTCTCTCCTTCCATAGAACAGCCAAGGGCAATTTCACAAAACGAGGAAAATATTCTCGAAATTTCAGTGGGTTCACGCTCATAGAAGTGATGGTTGTGGTGGTCATTTTGAGCATCCTCGCTGCAATAGTCGTGCCTAAAATCATGGATAGGCCAGAGCAGGCTCGAATCACAAAAGCAAAAAGTGACATCCGCGCACTGGAAGCATCTCTGAATCTCTATCGCCTGGATAACATGATCTATCCAACAACCGATCAGGGACTTGAAGCCCTGGTCAACAAGCCGTCCGATTCCCCGGAACCCAGAAACTGGAAAGAGGGTGGATATCTGGACAGACTTCCTATGGATCCGTGGGGCAATCCTTATCTGTTTCTGAGCCCTGGCACCCATGGCGTTATCGACATCTACTCAGCCGGCCTGGATCTCCAATCAACTGACGATGACCTTGGTAACTGGAATCTGGAGTGAATCCTCTCCATCAATTAACGAACCGCATGCATTCGAGCGCACCTATAACGCGCACTCGGAAACGATTGGGAATGGGCTTCACCCTGATCGAGGTAATGGTCGTGGTGGTCATAATCGGGATTTTGATCAACTATGTCGCTATCTCATTTGGTCGCAACGGACCAGCCGACATGCTGAAAGATGAATCCCAACGACTTACCAGTCTAATTGAGTTGGCCAGTGAAGAGGCCCTGCTCAGATCGGTGCTAATCGGTGTGGATATCACTGAGGAAAGCTATGGCTTCCTTAGCCTCAATGAGGGAGAGTGGGAAGTGGTATCAGATACGCTTTTTCGTGAGCGTCAGCTGCCAGAGGAGCTGGAGATCAGTGTCGCCACCGCACTTCCCGAAGGTGATGACGAAGAGAAAAGGACACCGGAGATCATACTACTGAATAGTGGGGAGATGACCTCCTTCGATATAAAAATCAGCTCTGAGCTTGTTGAGAGTTACTATCGATTGACAGGCAATGAGCTTGGAGAGCTCTCTCTGGAACATGTCTCACCCTAATCGAAAACAGTCACATCACAGTCCCAGCTTTAAGCCTTCGGCAGGATGCCGCAGTAAAGGCTTTACCCTGCTAGAGATTTTGATCGCACTGGCGATTCTGGCTATTGCCCTCTCCTCTATTATTGCCGTCGCATCAAATCAATCGATGAACGTTGCTTATCTGCGAGATAAAACCCTTGCCCATTGGGTTGCAATGAACCAGATTACTGAACTGCAAATCCAAAATAAGTGGCCAGCTACGGGAACCAAGAAAGGCAATGAAGAGATGGGGCTGCAGAAGTGGTATTGGGAACGGGAGATAAGTAAAACCCCGGATGACCGTGTCAGACAGATTGAGATACGCATTTTTCGAAACAAAGACGATGATAATAGCGTAACCCGTCTAGTCAGCTTTCTATCACAACCAATCTAATGACAGTTTCATCTCATAATTACACCGATGATAGAGACCTACCCAGCCGATTCGAGCAGGGTTTCACTCTGCTCGAACTGTTGATTGCAATTACCATCTTCGCGATCCTTGCGACTTTCGCCTATTCTGGCCTCAAAGTGGTACTCGACACAGAACATCAGACCAGCCAATACAGCAAACGTATGTCTCAGCTGCAGCTTGCACTTAGCTTGATTCAGCGCGATATCGAACAAGCAATCGACAGACCGATTCGTGATCAGCATGGTGACGAACTGGCGGCAATCGTATCTGGAGGATTTTCAGGTACACTTCTTGAGCTGACCAGAGGCGGCTATGCTAATCCCATGAAATTACCACGCAGTAACCTGCAAAGGATAGCTTATCAAATCGAGGAAGAGACCCTATATCGACTGACATGGCGAATATTGGACAGAGCCCAGGATAGCGAGCCACACCGATACAAATTGATCGAAAACATTGAAGAGCTTGAGCTGGTCTATTTTGACCATGAACTGAAGAAGCAGAATCAATGGCCCCCTAACAAATTTGATCCTGATTCAGGAAAGAAACCTGGCTTACCCATTGCCATTGAAATGAACCTGGAACTCAAGGATTGGGGTAAAATAAGGCGTCTGTTTGCTCTGGCACGTCCCATACCTGACGAAACTGATGATCAAGGGAAGAGCCAATAGCGGTGATGCATCACAGACTTAAATCTAAACAAAGGGGTATCGCGTTAATCACTGCCATCGTGATTGTTGCCATGGCTTCTATTGCTGCTGTGGCAATGACCCATAGTCTACAACTGAACATCCGCAGAACCGGCAATATACAAGCGGCTGACCAGGCCTACTACTACACGCTGGGAAGCGAAGCCTGGTCCCGAGGTATGTTGATACGTGATCTAAAGGATGATGAGGGGAAGAAGTACGATGGCCTGGATGAGAACTGGGCCCAAGAGCTTCCTCCAACCCCAGTCGAAGGTGGAGAGGTTCAAGCCCTGACAACAGACCTCCAGGGCCGTTTCAACCTGAATAACCTCTACCTGGAAGATGATGCAGAAGAGGAAACCGAGAACCAGGTTAAAGTACAGCTTGCAATATTCCAACGCATGCTGGTGGCACTCGAATTGCCTGAATCTATTGCTCAGGCAACCAGGGACTGGCTGGATGGTGATATTAAAACCGCCTTCCCCGATGGTGCAGAAGATATGGAATATTTAAGCCAGGACCCACCCTACCGGACTGCAAACGGATTTATGGCCAGCATTACAGAACTGAGACTCATAAAAGACATGGACCAGGAGAGTTATGAAAAACTGGCTCCCCATGTCATCACGCTGCCGGAAAAGACCGCCATTAATGTCAACACAGCTGATCAGATTGTGTTACAAAGTCTGATCAGTGACATATCTGAAGCCCATGCAGAGCAGCTAATAAGTGAGCGAGAAGAGAACCCGTTCAAAGAGCCGGCATCCTTTATCGCAAGACTGAGAGAACTTTTGGATGAAAATAAAGTAAAATCTGAAGAGATCGAGCCATTGATCTCAGTAGACAGTCACTTTTTTCAGTTGGAGACGGTTGTACGAATGGAAAATAACAGCCAAAGATTGGTCAGTAGCCTATATAAAGGCAGTAAGGATGTTGTGGTCTTATCCCGCACAATTGGGGTCTATTGATGGCTGAGCATTTCATCCTGCAGTGCCATGACGCATCCTGTAAACAGGTCACCTGGTCGATCAAGGGTGGCGGTATAAACGAAGCAGGCGAAGGTACGCTTGCTGAAGCGTCTCAACTGGCAAAGGGTCGGCGGACACTGGTGTTGATACCTGCAGTGGATATACTGATCACTTCAGTCAATATACCCACACGTAACCGCCAGCGCCTGATTCAGGCAATCCCTTACTCACTAGAGAATGAACTCACCGAGGATATTGATGATCTCCACTTCGCTGCTGGCATCATGGACAGCGAAAGCACTACACCCGTGGCCATCATCTCAAGACAAAAACTGGCTGAATGGCTGGATAAGCTCGATTCTGCCGGGGTAGAACCCCTCGGTCTCTATCCCGACCTGCTTGGCCTCCCTTTGGATAGTGACAGCTGGAGTCTCTATCAAGACGATGAAAACTTGCAGATACGTACCCAGGCTAATCTGGGATTTAGTGTTGATGCCATCAATGGCGACGAATTTCTCAAGCTTGCATTACAGCAGGCAGGCGAGACGGCTCCCAAGAAACTGACACTCTATAATCTCAAGGGAAATCCCCCGAGCCTGGACCTGGAGAGTATCGCACCTGAGTGTGAAATCATCGTCAAGGAGATAGACAGCTTTTCCCATCTGACCACTCTGCTCGGCAACAGTCTGAATGAAAAAGAGCAGATCAACCTGTTACAGGGAGAGTATCAGCGGGTCGATAAAATGACGCTTCAATGGAAGCGTTGGCTTCCTGCAGCCGTGCTTGGCTTGATATTGGTCGCCCTCTCAATCGGGACAAGCGTCCAGGAGTATTTTAACTACAAGCAGCAGAGCACCGAGCTACATACTCAAATCAGACAGACATTCCAACAAGCCTTCCCGAATGTAAAACGTATCGTTGATCCTCGGGTACAGATGGAGCAGCAGCTGAAAAAGATGCAGCAGGGCCAGTCGGGAAGCTTCGCTCAGTTTGCCAGTCTCTTTGTACCGGCAGCGAGTGTTATCAAAAACAGCCCCAATACAACACTCGAAAATATCACCTTTCGAGATGGTCAGCTCAATCTACAATTGACCATCAAGGAGCTACAGGCCCTTGAGAACCTGAAAAAAACAATCGAGAGCAAACGGCTCAATGTCGAGATCCGTTCCGCCAATGCCTCGGACAACAAAGTCACCTCCCACCTCAGAATCACCGGAGGATCGTGATGAAACAGTGGTGGAACAGTAAAACGCACCAGGAACACCTTGCCATGATCATTGGGGGATCAGCAGTGCTGATTCTATTACTCTATCTGATCATATGGCGCCCTTTCGAACAGAACCTGGAACAGAAAGCACTACAGGTTGCCAGTCAGCAATCCACACTGCAGTGGATGAAGGGGAATCTCGGTCTCATCAAAAGTCTAAATTCCAACCAGAGTAAGAGAGGATCTAACACGAATGAGGCTCTACTCACCCTGGTTGACAGAACAGCAAAAAAAGCTGAACTCAGACAACTGATAAAACGTATCAAACCTCAAGGAGATGACTCTGTACAGCTGTGGGTTGAGCAAGCCTCATTCGATATTTTGATTCGTTGGCTGGGACAAATGACTCAAGAACACGGTATGGATGTCGAATCACTCAACATCGATCGACAGGATGGACCTGGGTTAGTCAATGCCAGACTGGTTCTGCAGCGGGGAGGCACAGGGAAATGAGATGGAGAAGTTACCTCTTGATCGGTGTAGTGGCTTATCTGCTGTTTGTACTGATTGATCTGCCGGCTCAGCATGTTTTAGGTTGGGCAACCGCTGACGTCAAGCAAGCGCCATTCACCTACGGAAGCATCAAAGGCAGCCTTTGGCGTGGCAAGATGGAAGCAGTCACAGTGCATGGGGTACCGGTGGATAAACTCAAATGGCGCTTCAGCCCCTCTGAGCTGATTTTCGGTCGTATCGGCTTCGATATCATTGTCAATCATGCTGGCCAGGAGATAGAGGGCGATGTTTCAATTGGATCAGGTGATCAGATCTGGTTTGAAGATGTCAGCGGTGAGATCCCTGCATCGATGATTCCTCCAATGATCGACCTGGCTCAGATTGGAGTCGGCGGCAGTGTCAATCTCGATCTTCAGCAGCTAGCCCTGAAAAAGAATCAAATCACCGCCGTAGAGGGCCAGGTGAGGTGGCTCGGCTCTTCATTAAAAAGCCCATTTGCGCTCAAGATTGGTGACCTGAAGGCCGATCTATTGACCGGCCAGAACGGTGAAGTCAAGGCAAGAATCAAAGACTTGGGAGGAGCTACATCCGTAGATGGGGAACTTAGTCTCACAACGAATGGAAACTTCCAGGTAAAAGGACAGATCAAACCAGGAACGGATTCTGATCCCCGCCTGGGAAGTGCCCTAAAGGCCATTAGTAAACAACAGTCAGATGGTAGCTATCGGATAACCTATAGCGCCCGGCTTTAACCTGGTGTTTCACCCAGTAGGCCAATGCGCTATCATCTGCTATTATGGAATGCATTACATATTCGGCATAAACCCATGATGGATAAAGAATTTCACCAACATTTCCCTAACCTGTCACAAACCAGTGACTATAACAGGAACTGGCTTTGTGCACAGTCTGCTACGGGACCGCTTCAATCATGAGTACATCGGCCAAAATTTTCATGGATAGACAGCGAATGAGCCTACCTAGAATAGCTCGTATTACACTCTTACTCTTCAGCACATTTCTGCTGAACATAACTTTTGTTCTGCCGAGTCATGCGGAACAAATCACACTCAACCTGAATAATGCTGATATTGAAGCCCTGATAAAAACGGTTTCAGAGTCCACAGGTAAGAATTTCGTCATTGACCCAAGAGTCAAAGGCAAGGTGACGGTTATTTCCGCCCACCCCATGGATAAGCAGGAGTTCTACGAAGTATTTCTCTCAATCCTCGAAGTTCATGGTTTCTCCACTATCCCAAGTGGTGATGTAATTAAGATCGTCCCGGATGTCAAAGCCAAACAGGGCGGCATTCCAACCCTCAGTGCCAACGGAGCATTCCCCGGCGATCAGATCGTCACCCGTATTATCCAGGTTAAGAATGTGACCTCCGCTCAATTGGTGCCAATTCTTCGTCCTTTGATACCCCAGGAAGGCCACCTCGCTGCCTACCCTGATACCAATGTGCTGATCATTTCAGATCGTCGCCGCAACGTTGACCGCCTGATGCGAATCATCGAGCAGATCGATCAAGTCAGCAACAGCTCCATTGAAGTCGTCACCCTGGAACACGCCTCGGCTGCTGAAGTCGTACGTATTCTGGAAAGCCTCAGTCCAAAAGCGGCTAAAGGCGCCAGCAGGTCAGCAACAAAACTGGTAGCTGATGAGCGAACCAATAGTGTTCTGATCAGTGGCGATCCCACGGAGCGGCTGCGCTCCAGGGTAATCATCGAACACCTGGACACCCCATTTGATAATGAAGGTAATTCCCAGGTAGTCTACCTAAAATATGCCAACGCGGTTGACCTGGTAAGCGTACTTACCGGGGTCAGTGAAAACATTGATGATACTTCCAAAGGTACAGGTAAAGCTGCCAAAGGAAAACCCTCTCTACCTATCAATATCCAGGCAGATGAGGCATCGAATGCATTGATTATCACTGCCCCACCGGGTATTTTTCAGTCCCTCCAGGCCATCATTCGCAAATTGGATATTCGCCGGGCTCAGGTACTGGTGGAGGCTGTCATTGCTGAGGTCTCTTACGACAAGGCGAAAAGTCTCGGTGTACAGTGGGTGGTAGATGGCACTCCGGATGGTACCGGCCCGGTCGGTGTGATCAATCTGGGCTCGCCCACAATCACCGATGTCTACAACTCATTTGCAGCTGGTGCAGGCGTAGCGCTCGGGCCAGGCACCTCTATTGGATTGGGTCGTTTCGATAGTGACCGGGTCAACTTTGCTGCCCTTATTCAGGCACTGGAAAGTGATACCACAAGCAACATACTCTCAACCCCAAGCCTGACCACTCTGGATAATCAGGAAGCGGAAATAGTCATTGGTCAGAATGTACCTTTCATTACCGGCTCGTACAGCTCAACCGGAGGAACAAGCAATTCTGTTAATCCCTTTCAGACAGTACAGCGCGAAGATGTAGGACTCACCTTGAAGGTCAAGCCTCAGATCAATGAGGGCAACTCCATACAGCTTGAGATTGAACAGGAGATATCCAGCATCAATGCCTCTGCCAGTACCGGTACCAGTGACATTGTGACCAACAAACGCACAATCAAGACTGTGGTCATGGTAGAGGATGGAGCAACAATTGTCCTCGGAGGACTAATCCAGGAAGACCTCCAGCAAACTGAAGAGAAGGTTCCACTGCTGGGTGACATTCCCCTTTTAGGTGCCCTGTTCCGCGCCAACAAAACCACCAAAGTAAAACGTAATTTGATGGTTTTTCTCAGGCCGGTAGTACTCAGGGATGCAGCTGTCAGCACACAGATTGCCAGTGACAAATACAACTATTTCCGCGCCCAGCAGTTAAAAATGAAACAGCAAGGCGTCAACCTGATGGATGACGAGGAGACCCCTGTCATGCCACCAAGGTTCGGTACGTTCGCTCCCCCATTCGATGATGATGACATTCAAGAGCCGGAGCTCTGAAGGAGCGAAGAACTCATGTCTGACACCACATCGAACCCTTTGCAGGAAGCTCAAGACCCGGTCTCTGAACTACTCGCGGAAGAGACAACCACCCACGGACCGGATCAACTACCTTACGGCTATGCGCGTCGTCATGGGGTAGCCGTAATCAAGGATGAGCAAACAGATACCTTTGAACTCCTGTATAAACCAGGCGTTCCGATTATGGTGCTCAACGAAATCAGACGTCTGTATGGGCAGACACTGGTATACAAACAGATCGACGAAGAGAGTCTTGAAAAGCAACTCTCCCTGATCTACGAATCCGGCTCCAACCAGTCAAGCCAGATTATGGAGACCATGGGTGATGACATGGATCTTGACCATGCAGCCCAGGCCCTGAATCAACCGGAAGACCTGCTGGGCAGTGATGATGATGCACCGATTATCAGGCTGATCAACGCGCTATTCACCGAGGCCATTAAAGAGCAGGCCTCAGATATCCATATCGAACCCTATGAAAACCGATTGGTTGTGCGCTTTCGTGTAGATGGGGTATTGCGGGAAGTGCTTACTCCACCCCGAAATGTCTCCTCCTTTCTGGTCTCGCGCATCAAGGTTATGGCGCAACTGGATATCGCTGAAAAGCGTATTCCCCAGGATGGTCGTATCTCTTTGAAGGTTGGGAACCGCCCTGTCGATGTGCGTGTCTCCACTCTCCCTTCAAGCTATGGCGAGAGAGTCGTATTACGTCTCCTCGATAAGCAAGCAGGACGACTCGATCTTGAACATTTGGGGATGTCGAAAAAACTGCTCGAGCAGGTGGATCCTGGCGTGATCCGGCGACCCCACGGCATTTTTCTGGTCACCGGACCTACTGGCTCAGGTAAGACTACTACACTCTATGCAGCATTGAGCCGTCTCAATACCCAGAGTCGAAATATCGTCACAGTGGAAGACCCTATCGAATATTATCTCGATGGCATTGGTCAGACTCAGGTCAACAATAAGGTCGATCTTACGTTTGCCAGAGGATTACGGGCCATCCTGCGACAGGATCCCGACGTGGTGATGGTAGGTGAGATCCGTGACCTGGAAACTGCTCAGATCGCTGTACAGGCCAGTTTGACAGGCCATATGGTCATGTCTAGCCTGCATACCAATACGGCTATTGGCAGTATCTCCAGACTCAGGGATATGGGTGTTGAGCCATTCCTGCTCTCTTCGAGTCTGATTGGTGTCTTGGCGCAACGACTGGTGCGAACCCTCTGTCCCCACTGCAAGACCCCATATACTGCGGCCCCTGAAGAGCTGGAACTATTGGAAAAACCCACCTCTGAAGAAGTAACACTCTATTCTGCAAATGGTTGTGAGAAGTGCCACAATCACGGCTATGCTGGCAGAACCGGTATCTACGAGTTGATTACAATCGATGAAACCTTGCGCAATATGATTCATAAAGGCAGTGGTGAGATCGAAATGTTGCAACACGCCAGGAACTACACCGACAGTATTCGCCAGGACGGCATGATGCGTGTATTTGATGGTGACACCACCATTGATGAAATCATACGTGTGACCCAAGAAGGATAATAAGCCTTGGACGCTTTTGAATACGTAGCACTCGACCCAAGTGGAAAAGAGCAGCGCGGCGTACTTGAGGGTGACAGCCCGAGACAGGTTCGCCAGCAGTTACGCGAATCCGGTCTGACACCACTCTCTATCGATTCGGCAAGTGGTACAGCTACCACAAACAGAGGCAAGCTATTCCAACGCCAAATC
The DNA here is from genome assembly GCA_040506275.1 of Candidatus Thiodiazotropha sp. DIVDIV. Taxonomy (GTDB): domain Bacteria; phylum Pseudomonadota; class Gammaproteobacteria; order Chromatiales; family Chromatiaceae; genus Thiodiazotropha. The sequence continues at coordinate 81,108 of JBEVXD010000002.1, read as the reverse complement.
AATGCGATGGAACTCGCACTGATTACCCGCCAAATGGCCACCCTGCTTCGCTCCGGCTTGCCCCTGGAACATGTGCTGAAAACCACTGCCCAACAAACAGACAAACGTCACGTAGAACGTACACTTCTTTCCGTCCGAGCTAAAGTGTTGGAAGGTAGAACTCTGGCTGATGGTTTGAAGGAGTTCCCGAAGACTTTCCCCGAAGTTTATATACAAACTGTCTCCTCTGGAGAGGAGTCAGGTCATCTTGAAGTGGTACTGGAGCGCCTTGCAGACTACACGGAACAACGTCAGCAGATGCGTCAGAAGACCATCTTTGCCCTCTTCTATCCGGCACTCTTAACCATTGTCTCACTACTTATCGTTGGTGGATTGTTGACCTATATCGTGCCCCAGGTGACCAGAGTTTTTGAATCCATGTCAGCAGAACTACCCTGGATAACGAGAGCCTTGATGTCCACCAGCGACACCTTCCGCACTTATGGCATTCCTATCTTTTTAGGACTCGCAATACTGGGGGTACTGTTCAGCTATTTACTCAAGAAACCAGGCCCAAAACTCTGGTGGCATCGCACCATGCTGCGTATCCCTTTGATGGGCCGTTTAGTCCGCACTGCAAATGCAGCACGTTTCTCCAGAACCTTGAGCATTATGGCTGCCAGCAGTGTTCCTATCCTGGACTCCATGCGAATCGCATCTCAGGTACTGACCAATCTTCCGATGCGGATTGCGGTTGAAGAAGCGACATTGCGGGTTCGCGAAGGGGCCAGTCTCTATCAAGCGTTGGATAAAACCGGTTATTTCCCGCCTATGACCCTGAGTCTGCTTGCCAGTGGCGAATCCAGTGGTAATCTGGAAGGCATGCTCGAGCGTTCAGCAGATATCCAGGAGCGTGAGATTGAGACTTTGGTCTCAACGATACAGGGCCTCTTCGAACCTATACTCATCCTGGTTATGGGCGGTATCGTGCTGGTTATTGTACTGGCGATATTATTGCCTATTTTCGATCTCAACCAATTGGTATCCTGATCCTATGCAACTTCGCTTCACACTCAGACACACACTACTGTTATGCGCAGTACTCAGTATATCCATTCTGACAGGCTGTGCATCCACACCTGATCCAGAAGTGGATGAGATAGCCCTCACGCTTACTGAAGCCCATAAGGCATACAATATCAAAGAGTATAAGAAGGTTTTTAGGCTACTCTTCCCGATTGCTGCAGCTGGTAATGCTAAGGCGCAATATGCCTTGGGATATCTTTTCTATCATGGTTTGGGTGTGGAGAAGAACGAACGCCAGGCGATGCACTGGGTACAACTATCAGCCGCGCAGGGCAATGGAAAGGCACTACGGGCTTTGACCCCTGCCAACTAGTGTAGCCTCCTAAATTGACCCTGTACCGCTAACCCGGCAAACAGTTAACCTGGAACAGGTTGGAAAAACGAAGCAGCTTGATACTTCATTTTCTATAATCGCAATCAGGAGTTGTCGGATGGCGCTTCGCTTATCCGACCTACGGTTCTGACCCTGCAGTCCCTCATTTATCTGAGACACTGCACCTGCAATGGACGATCTTCTAAGACAATCAATCAGATCACTTTCGAGAAACTGCCTTGTGATGCCTTGCTTGCCAGATAGATATCAAACTGCATGCAGATGTTGCGAATCAGCAGACGGCCTCTTGGTAAGACATCGATTGCATCCTCTTTGAGGAGAAGCAACCCATCTGCTTCCATCTCCTTTAATCCACTCAGCTCATTTGCAAAGTAGCTTTTAAAATCAACATTCCACTGTTTCTCCACATCAGTAATAGAGAGGGTGTAGTGGCATATCAGGCGGGTAATCACATCACGTCGTAGTAGATCATCTTGTGTCAGGGTCACACCTCGAAACACAGCAAGACGTCCAGCATCTATGCGTTGATAATACTCATCCAGACTGCGCATATTTTGTGCGTAACTGGGCCCCACCATACCAATCGAAGTTGCACCCAGGCCGATTAAATCGCAATCAGCGTGAGTAGAGTAACCCTGAAAGTTACGATAAAGTGTTCCATCGACCTGTGCCTTTACCAGTTCATCGTCAGGCTTAGCAAAATGATCCATACCCACATAGACATAACCAACACCAGAGAGCTTCTCGATGGTCATCTGGAGAATATCCAGCTTCTCTTGAGGGGCAGGTAACTCATCCTCGTTGATGCGCCGTTGTGGCTTGAAACGTTCGGGAAGATGAGCATAGTTGAATACAGACAGACGGTCGGGATCGACTTCAAGAATCTGATCCAGGGTTGAAGAAAAACTATCCAGGGTCTGGTGTGGAAGACCATAGATGAGGTCGATACTTGTCGAACGAAAACCCTCATCCCTCGCAGTCTGAAGTACTTTTAGAGTCTCCTCTTTGCTTTGCAGGCGGTTGACCGCTTTTTGCACATTAGGGTCAAAATCCTGAACCCCCAAACTCATGCGATTGAAGCCCAGCTCACGTAACAATTTGATGGTATCGCCTTTCGCCTCTCTTGGATCGATCTCAATTGAGTACTCGCCGGTATCATCATCCAACAAGGTAAACGATTCCCGGGTCTTTTCCACCAATTGGCGCATCTCATCATGACTGATGAATGTTGGAGTCCCTCCCCCCCAGTGAAGCTGAGTTACAACCCTTGAGGAATCGAAGAGTTCCGACTGCATCCGAAGCTCTTCGTGGACTCGGGCAAGATAGCCTGCCGCCATACCTCTATCCTTGGTTGCCACCTTGTTACAAGCGCAGTAAAAGCAGACCGTATCGCAAAAAGGGATATGAAAATATAGAGACAGTGGGCTGCCGCTGGCATTGCTCTCAGTCGCAATACGCCGATACTCTGCCTCATCATATTTATCATGGAATTGAACTGCAGTCGGATACGAAGTATATCTCGGTCCCGTCTGGTTATATTTACCTATCAATTCAAGATCGAATTGTGTCGAATGGTCCATAGCCTGTCTCTCTTAAATCTAAAGTCGCTGTTACTCAGCATCAACATCGATACCCTTTCTGTGGGTTTCGTTTATCTGACGCAGTAATATTGCAAACGGTATATCATCACCATGACGATCTACCAAACCAATGAAGGGGAGATCCTCACGACCGAAATGATATTCGCCATCCACCATCGACTGATGCAGCGCTTTGATGCCCGACTCCAAATGTTCGAGGAATGTGGGATAGCGGCCCAACTCCTCCATCTGGTAATCATAACAATCCCTAAGATCGGCGACTTCAAACTCCGCCTGTTTTATCCATTCAACATACTCTTCAGCACTGCGTGCACGTTGCAAACTCATCGCTAGTTCAATCTCTCAAGATAATCAGTGGATATATACTCAACAGCCCAGTATATCCCTTTTAAGGTTATGCTTAGTTGCCAGACTTAAAGTAGCCTGCATATTCAGTCAGATCAGCTGCACTGATCAGAAAAACCCCCTCTCCTCCTCTGGCAAAATCGAGCCAGACAAACGGAACATCGGGATAAAGATCCATCAGAAGCTCGGCACTGTTTCCCACTTCTACCACAATAAACCCGTTGGGTGTCAGAAACTCGGGAGCCTGATTCAATATTCTTTTGACAATTTCCAACCCCTGATCATTCGCTTCAAGTGCCATATTAGGCTCGTGAAGATATTCAGGGGGCAGACCAGCCATCTCTTCCGCTCCTACATAGGGAGGATTGGAAAGAATGAGGTCATATTGTACCTCTGGTAGTCCATTAAACAGATCAGATTCATATACTTTAACCTGCTGGTCCAGGGCATGAAGTGAGACATTGTCACTAGAGACAGCCAGGGCATCTGGCGAGATATCAGCAAGATCAACCTGACAATCAGGCAAGTAAGTTGCTGTTGCTATGCCAATACAGCCACTACCGCAGCAAAGATCTAAAGCGCGCTGAACCTGTGATGGATCGATCCAGGGCGTGAACTCATTTTCGATCAGCTCCGCAATCGGCGAACGGGGTATCAGCACATGCTCATTGACACGAAAAGAGAGTCCTGCAAACCATGCCTCCCCGGTAAGATAGGGTAGTGGCTTACGCAATTCAATACGGCGGGTTACCAGCTCAATCACCCGATCCCGTTCATCAGCAGTAAGACGACTGGAAAACCAGCTGCTCGATAGATCAGGAGGAAGGTGGAGGGCGTGTAGAACAAGCGCTGCGGCCTCATCCAAGGCATTATCAGTGCCATGGCCAAAAAAAAGACCGGCTTCAGAGAACCTGCTGGCTGACCAACGAATAAAATCAGTTATGGATTGTAGTGATTGCACGGATTTCGCTTGGCTATCAAACCGGTAATGATAGCTGATTTCAACATCCAGGCATAATATTAGCCCGGCACCTTAATAGTAGGTTCAGGGCGACAAGAAGAGCTGCAGATGAAACGATTAGTACACTATTTGTGCTGTTATACAAACTGCAGCGGCCCTGTTCAGGGCCGCTACCAGGCTGTTTTATTCACCATCATGCGGCTTGTGAACTCGATTGAGGCACAATACTCAGTGAATCATCCTCTTCTTCCTTCTTATTCAGATTTCTTCTGACCAGATCCCCCAGGGAGATATCTGCGAGGAAATTGAAAATCTCTGTACTGAGATCATCCCAAAGGGTGTGGGTCAGACAACGGGCACCGCCACTACAATTCTGTCTTCCACCGCAACGGGTGAATTCAACCCATTCATCGACAGCACAAATGATATTGGCAATGGAAATCTCATCTGCACTCTTGCCAAGATAGTAGCCGCCACCAGGACCTCTTACGCCACGAACCAAATCCTTACTTCTTAAGGCTGCAAACAACTGTTCCAGGTATGAGAGTGAAATACCCTGGTTTTCAGATATTTCTGCGAGGGTAACAGGACCTGTTTTTCCATTAAGCGCCAGGTCTAACATTGCTGTAACCGCGTAACGACCTTTTGTAGACAGTCTCATATGTAATTCTCCAGAGGTATAAAGTTATAACCCAGTAATTCAGTCGGTATTTAGACTAGAGTAACTCAGTAATTTAGTCAACAATTATTCAGAAAAAATACAACTTTTATTAAGGAAAATACTATTTACTCAGTTATTCAGTAGGTTATGAATGTTATTTTTGTTTAAACGGAGAGCTTTCAAGTAGATTTTTTTGATAGTTCAGCAATGCCGGAGCCTCCTGTCGTAGAAATTGCTCGATGCCATTACTAAAAACAGGATCGACGATCCAGTGATATGAGTAAGTCAGGGTCGGCATAAATCCTCGCCAGATTTTATGTTCTCCTTGAGCGCCAGGTTCGAATCTTTTAAGGCCCTGCTCAATTGCATAGGATATACCTTGGTAGTAGCAGGCTTCGAAGTGGAGACTGTCGTAGTGCTGCAGCGCCCCCCAGTGGCGCCCATAGAGTGTGGATTGACTGCGGTAGAGAATTGCACCGGCGACACAGCGAGGGCCGTCGTAGGCAAATACAAGAACAATCTGATTGCCCATGTTTTCTCCAATTTCCTGAAAAAAACCCTGATTTAAGGTTGGCAGACTATAGCGCTCTTCGAAGGTCTTATTGTAAAAGTGGGTAAACAGAGCCCATTCATCCTCATTCACCTCATCTCCAGTAACCACACGAAAGCGAATTTGGGAATCTGACACTTTCCTTCGCTCGTGTCGGATATTTTTTCTGCGTTTGGCGGTCAAGTAGGACAAAAAATGATCGAAATCGGAGTATCCGGGGTTACTCCAGTGAAATTGGACACCAAGACGTTCGAACATCCCCATTGACTTTAAGCTCTCCCCCTCGTCCTTGGTAGTGAACAGCCAATGCATGGAGGAGAATCCCGACTCATCTACCAAACCCAGGGTTGCCTCTATCATGAGACGCCTTACCTGCTCAATATCTGCGTCAGGATCAACCAGCAAGCGATTTCCGTAGGCTGGTGTATAGGGTGTGGCGCTTACCAGCTTCGGGTAGTAACTCAAACCATTACGCCGATAGGCATCGGCCCAGGAATGGTCAAAGACAAATTCACCGTAGGAGTTGTCCTTGATATAGAGTGGGGATAACCCAACCAGTCGCCCCTGATCATGAATACTCAGATGTTGGGGGCGCCAACCAAACCGTTCACCGACACAATCGTTGTGCTCGAGCGCCGCGAGGAATTCATGCTTTAGAAAGGGATTATCATCCTCGACAAGGCGATTCCACATCTTTGCCTCAAAATCATCTATCTGGGTATGAAAAGCAACTTGCATGACTTCGATCCAAGCTCTGGCTGTGAGGATAAAATAGACCAACCCCCTGGTTTATAAAAACCGAGAGATAACAAGGCATCTGTCCCTAGTGGGCCATGCGGTAAATAAGGTAACGATCAGAGCCCCGCTCATCAGTCAAGGCAAGGCGTACTCCGCAGGGAATGGCAAGCCCTTTCCAAGGAGTACAACGCAGCATTGACTGATGAGCGGGGCTCCCTTCGGGCCGGCCCACTAGATCTTAAACGATTGGATAGTTGAAGAGATATCGCAAAATGCCTGACTATTACCTGAATCCGTGGGTTGATGACGAGTGCAGAGTGTAAAATATTGGTTCTCCAGTGGAACAAAAATCTTCTTGATTACGCTCAATGGCCAGCTGCAGTATAGCGAATTGACCCTAGCATGTTAGATGTGGCTTTTTATCGTTTGTTCGCTTTCTTTGGTGGGGCATGGCCCCACCCTACCTGTTTGGATAAGGTGTAGGGTGGGGCCATGCCCCACCAAGTGGACTAAAAACAGTGCGTCTGATTTGAGTAAACAGTCACCTGCAACACCCAGACATCAAAGTTTAGGTTCTTTAGCTGAGTATGGAGAGTAATCAGGAAAATCTTAGCTTCACCCATAGGTTGAACGGGCAATTTTTGACTGTTGGGAAAGCAACAGGTTGCGCTATGCGCCAACAGTAACCCACAGATTCAGGTATTACTTATTGACCCAAATAGTCCGCAACCTGAATATTGTATTGTTCCGGAGAGACAGGCTTGATAATTCGATCCCCTGAGCCAGTTTCAGCCAGATTCAGATACTCTGGAGTAAGGAAGCGATCTCGAGAAAGATCGTAGACAACGTTAAGTACCGGATTCAGCAACGTCTTTTGTGGGGATGCAATAACCACAGCCAGCCGCTGGCTCTGCAAGGCCACGAGCGTACCCACTGGGTAGATACCCACACACTGGATAAAGCGCTGTACCAAATCTTGATCAAACATCCCCAGCCCGCTCCATTCGATCAACTGACGCAATACAACACTTGGCATTTTTCCTTTGTGATAGACACGATCAGAAGTAATCGCGTCATACACATCGACTATTGCAGCCATCTTACCGTAGAGGCTGATCTCTTCCCCTGAAAGCCTGCCTGGGTAGCCTGTGCCATTGAGACGTTCATGATGCTGCATAAGAACTCTTAGTGCATTTCTTGGAATCGCATCAGCCTCATCAACCAATCGGGTTCCAAATCCCACATGCCCCTTCATGACTGAGAATTCATCCTCAGTAAGACGCCCAGGTTTATTCAAAATCCTATCAGGTACCTTTAGTTTGCCAATGTCGTGCAATATGCCACCAACACCGACTTCCCAGATTACTGACTCATCCAACCCAAGCTTCCTGGCAAACGCAATCATCAACGCTGATACACCGATAGAGTGTTCGAAGGTGTAATGATCCATATCACGAATACGCGTCAATCCTAGAAATGCATCCTGATTTCTGAAGATTGAACCGAGCATCTGCTCTACTACGGGACTGACCCGTTCTGTATCAACCTGCTTTCCAAGCCGAACATCTACCATTAAGTCGGTGATGACCCGCCCCGCCTCCTTCCTGACAATGCGTGCCTTTTCCATCTCTTCCGCCACGGAAACCGATGCAGATGCCTGGTCTGGATTTGGATCGGGTTTTGGTATTGAAACTGTTATTGGTTGTTTTACTTCTGCTTCAGTTCTGACATCCAGGCCCTTCTTCGTATCGATATATACAGCCTCGGCGCCAGATTTTCTGATTTTACCTATATCACCTAATCCATTGATTTTAAATTGATTTCTTAAAAAAGGATGATCCATCCAAGAAGCGTCAAGCTTATCGACATACATCCCGACCCTAAGCTCACTAACCGCTATCTGCTTAATCATTTGCGACACACCTCGGTAACCGCGCTCTCTACATTTAGTCCTTAACAATTGGTACCTTACATAACGTTATCGGTTTTTAGGGCGCATTACTTGAGCAACATCCGGATTGATAAGTTTGGAGGCCAGTAGATGAAAACTATAACTAACTGGGGAATATCTGTTGGAAAAGGTTGACAGATCTTAAACAGAAGCTAGAATACGCCCTTCCTGAACGAAGCGGGAATAGCTCAGTTGGTAGAGCACAACCTTGCCAAGGTTGGGGTCGCGAGTTCGAGTCTCGTTTCCCGCTCCAATTCTATAAGGCCTCGGCACAACCGAGGCTTTTTTATGTGTCGATTCGATTCATCAGGAATAGATGATAGAATTCCACCCTATATGGCTGAGTGGCAGAGTGGTTATGCAGCGGCCTGCAAAGCCGTGGACCTCGGTTCGATTCCGGGCTCAGCCTCCATATTTCTGTTGTGAAATCCGCACAAGCAACGCCAACCTGCCCGGGTGGCGAAATTGGTAGACGCAAGAGACTTAAAATCTCTCGACCTTAGGGTCGTGCCGGTTCGATTCCGGCCCCGGGCACCATTTGCGCCACCTACCTCCCATTTATGACATAGCCCTCATAGGGAATCTTGCTGTCTACCTTGCAAGTCTATAAAAACAGATCTAGCGGTAGGGCAAGGTAATAACAATAACCCCATCATTTTCAGACCTTGTCATAGCAGCCGTGTCAGCGTCAGGTGGCAATCTAAAGCGACGATGCATAGAGGATGAACTGCTGGAGAAACTGTAGCCACGCTGATGCCTGTTTTCGACTTTGTGGACTTCCTGATTCCCAACCACCAGATAGGCACCAACAATCTTCACTTGGATTGCATCAGGGGTATAACCCTGGGCCTTAATACGAAGGTGGTAGCCACTTTCATCCTGGTCCCGCTTGAATCTAAGCGAGCGCTGAGTGTGAAAGCCTGATCCGCTGCTGACAGGTGGCCTGGAGTAACGCTCGCCACCAATGGGATAGGGGTAAGGCTGCCCGTTAACCGGCAGCGTAAGCCATACGCCAAGCGCTAATCCAAACAGTGGAACGTATCTCTTCATAAGTCACCTCCTGCCTTGCATTCATTGCATACTTAGTTAACCAGGCAGAGACTATTTCTGCCGGGCTGGTAATTAAGGTAATACTCAACGAATTCAGTTTTAAGTCTAGTCGTTTACCTGGCCTGGCGATCCATCAATATCATCAACTGAAATACTTTTAGTCTCAAGACTGCCACTGACCTGCCTCTCACCGAGCAAACTGGGCCAGGCAGATTTCAAATATAGGCCCATTGACCACAGTGTCAGTATGGCTGCCACGTAGATCAGAACAAAGCCGACTGTATAGATTGGTATACCCCAAAGTGGCTGATTAAATATAAGCAGCAGAATCGCAACCATTTGAACTGCAGTCTTAAATTTTCCTATCAATGAGACAGCCACCATGGCTCGCGCACCCAGTTCAGCCATCCACTCCCTAAGCGCTGAAATGGTGATTTCACGGCCGATTATGACTGCAGCAGGTATCGCAAGTGCCGGTGTTGGCTCAGCCTGAACCAAAAGCAGCAGTGATACAGCGACCATCAGTTTGTCGGCCACCGGATCAAGAAAAGCGCCAAGTGGGGAGACTTGCCCCCAACGCCTGGCCAGATATCCATCAAGCCAATCAGTCACAGCAGCAATAGAAAATACAAATGCACAACTGAGCCTGGCCCACTCCACAGGTAGATAAAACAGAAGAACGAACACAGGAATCAGAACAATCCTTAAAAGAGTCAAAATGTTAGGGATGTTCCACATGAATAGTTCTCTGCCGTTATGTTACTTGTCACGTTGTGTCATGAAAGGCTTGGTAGATCTGTTCTGCCAGTCCATTGCTGATGCCCTCTACCCGGGCGATATCTTCCACGCCAGCTCTGGCGAGTTCCTGCAGACCACCAAATTGTCTCATAAGTCTCTGCCGACGCTTAGGACCAATACCAGCAATCTCTTCAAGCACAGAGCGATTACGACTTTTTGAACGTCTCTGACGATGCGCAGTGATTGCAAATCGATGAGCTTCGTCCCGTATTTGCTGGATAAGGTGAAGCGCTGGTGAATCTGCTGGCAGTATAATAGGTGCCTTGCGCCCCAACAAGAAGAGCCGTTCCATACCAGCCTTTCGATCCACCCCCTTAGCCACGCCAACCAGGGTCAAACCAGATATGCCCAGATCCTGTAATCGGTCATTTACAGAGGTCAATTGCCCCTTGCCACCATCGATAAACAGCAAATCCGGTAGGGGCACCTCCCCTTTCTTTATCCTGCGGTAGCGACGTTCAAGGGCTTGGCTCATTGCCGCATAGTCATCCCCAGGCGTCACATCTTCAATATTGAAGCGACGGTAATCGGACTTCAATGGGCCCTCCTGGTTAAATACCACACAGGACCCAACCGTCAACTCTCCCTGGGTATGGCTGATATCAAAACACTCCATGCGCTCTGGCAGTGCTTGCAGGTCCAGTGCCTTCATTAGTGACTGAACTCTCTGATCCATATCTGTTTGAGCATTTATTCGACTTTGCAGTGCCAGGTTTGCATTACTGACGGCCATTTTTTGCCACCTGGCCCGCTCTCCGCGCACATTGGTACTGATACGGATACGACGTTTCGCCTGCTGACTGAAAACCTCTTCTAGTAAGGCATGTTCCTCTAACTGAGCACTGAGGATAATTTCATTGGGTAGCGGTTTATCAAGATAGTATTGAGTTAAGAATGCGCTTAAAACTGCATCATCAGGATCATCCTGGGGAACAGAGGGATAGAAGGATTTATTCCCCAGATTTCGGCCAGAGCGAATGTAGAACACCTGAATACAGGCACTGCCACCACGCTTCGCAATGGCCACGATATCCAGATCCCCTGACTCTCCGCTCACATACTGACGCTCCTGCACTCTGCGTAAACTCTTTATCTGATCCCGATAGCGTGCTGCCTGCTCAAATTCCAGCCTCTGGGATGCCTCTTCCATGCGATTGACCAACTCATCGACAACCTGATTGGTTTTTCCTTCCAAAAACATAATCGCGTGTTGTACATCCCGGTCATATTCCCGCTCACTGACCAAATCGACACAAGGTGCACTACAGCGCTTAATCTGGTATTGCAGGCAGGCTCTGGAACGGTTGCGATAAAAGCTCTCTTCACACTGCCGCACTGGAAAGAGCTTTTGTAGCAATTGCAGGGTCTCCCGGGTGGAGCCGGCACTGGGAAAAGGACCAAAATATCGCCCCTTACCGGTACGTGCACCACGTTTGAATGAGAGGGCTGGATAATTATGATCAACAGAGAGATGAATATAGGGGTAACTTTTGTCGTCCCTTAAGAGGATATTATATTTAGGCTTGAGAGATTTAATGAGTTGATTCTCAAGAATCAACGCTTCTGCTTCAGTATGGGTGACGATAATTTCAATGTTGGCAATCTGGGTTACCATAAGCTGGATTCGTCGATTGAGACTGCGGGTGAAGTAACTGGAGACCCGTTTCTTCAGATTTTTAGCTTTTCCGACGTACAGCACCTTTTCATCAGCACTAATCATGCGATAAACCCCTGGACGAGAGGTCAGGGTCTTAAGAAAACTGGTGGGATCGAAGTGCTGGATTACCATACAGGAGTCTATGCTATGACAATTTTATTGGCTGTGCGAACTCAATGTGTATGGAACCATTTATCTTGGAAACCCTACCCTTTTGATTTCTAGATATTTGGACGAGGCCTGTCCAACTATTCGACCAAGGCTGGTGGGGCGTGCGAAAAATTCTCTATCTCTCAGTGTCCCACTACAAGTGTAGTGCTTCATACTAATTGACGATCATAGCGTGACACTAAGCGGCTAGCCTTCCAAGAATTGAAACGCAGAATTGACCCAGTAGCGTTACGATCCTGGGATCAAATTAATCAACTGAGAAGTTTTTTCGCGCGACGAAAAACCTGCTTGAACATCTTTGGTGTTAAACGTCGAGTTTGGGTGTTGTAGCGACTGCAGTGGTAAGAATCGATAAGTTGCAGGTTATCACTGAGTCTATGTTCACCGGCATGGGAAAAACGGTAATCTTTCTGCTTCAATTCGAGCGCTTTGATCACTGATTGATGTGCAATTGAGCCTAACGCAACTACTAAACTTGAAGTAGGCAACCCCAGCAGCTCATTCTTAAGATATTTATTACACTGATTAACCTCGGCACCCACTGGCTTATTTTGGGGTGGCAGACATTTCACTGCATTGGTGATTCGGCAATTATAGAGTTCAAGCCCATCCCGGCGACTAATCGACTCCGGTTGATTGGAGAAACCATAATCGAAGAGAGTTTGATAGAGCAAGAGTCCGGCATGGTCACCAGTAAACGGACGACCGGTGGCATTAGCACCATGCATTCCAGGTGCCAGCCCCACAATCAACAAATGCGCCTCAGGATCTCCAAAAGGTGCTACAGGTGCTGCATGGTAGTCTGGATACTCATTCCCAACCTGATCAAGAAACTCTGCCAATCGGGGACAGAGGCGACATTTTGCATTAAACCCTTTCAATGATTGTCGCTGTCTTTAAGAATGCCGTGGCGATAGGCCAGACGGGTCAATTCAACATCGTTCTTAAGATCAAGTTTTTCATAAATGCGCTGGCGGTAGGTACTCACAGTTTTTGGGCTTAGAGAGAGAATATCTGAAATCTCCTGATTCTTCTGGCCTTCCAATATCTGTAACAGAACCTGCGTTTCCCGTGAAGAGAGCACTTTGAAAGGGTTGTCAGCATTTCCCTGCCACTCAGTCAACGTGTGCTTTCTGGCAACATCTGAAGCAATATAGTGATGCCCCTTATAGACTGCCCGTATTGCACGTATCATCTCATCGGCAGGACAACCTTTGGTGAGAAAACCCATTGCACCAACTTCATGAAGTCTTGAAGGAAATGGATCATCATCCAATACAGTCAGCGCGATAACCTTCAGGTCAGATTTAACGCGAAGAACTCTACGGGTTGCCTCAATGCCACCCATACCTGGCATATTTACATCCATCAGCACAACATCCGGCGCGGATTTCCTCACCAGTTCAATTGCTTCTTCACCTGTAGAGGCCTCTCCGACAACTTCAATATCTTCAGCTTTATCGAGAATCCCCTTAACTCCGGTTCTGATCAACTCATGATCATCAACCAGTAAAACTTTAATCATATTTGCATCTCTGCAGATCCCTCTAACCCTCGAGTGAAGATCCGGATAACTTATTAGCAGTCCCCAAACCAAACTCGGAAATATTGATACGCGCTAATTTACCGCAAATGAGTAGTAACAGCGAGTACTATAGGTTGTTAAATGTAGTCCTTTGAAAGCTTCAACATCAGGCCGGTAACGTAATCAACTGACTTTAGACATAGGAAATTCATCCCTTATATCACGATTTTCTATTTGGAAGGTATGACCCTGCTCAGCACAATAGCGAAGCCATTTAGACAGAAAAAGATTGATTTTCCAACGTTGCTCCAGGGTTGGGTTCGCACCCCATCGTTGTAGCGGTAGTGTTGATTGACGTATATCGATCACATCGATCTGCTTTGAATCGTGATAGACCCTGAGCATTGCGTCTGGGTCTGGGTAGTCACCTACTACATGGGTAAAGTAGTAGGTCAGATGTACCAGGGTAGTATAAGGCGTCTGCTCAATCACATCGAGATAGAGATCCATACTATCCCCCAGTCTCGACCGATATTCACCCACCTGAGTTTGAATGTCAGGAGCCATGCGCAACAGCAATGAATAATTCTCTTCGCTGAGATCCAGAACACTGCCCATTGTAGGTCGCATTGACAGCAACCTTTTCATTTTCCATGGGTAATCAGAGGATCTCATGGCGATCGTTGGTCAGTCAAAGCTGTCACGAATTGGAGTGCACACCTGAATTTCCTGATTAACTCTTCACAAACACTGTGGATACGACAGGTTCAGGCGTTTTCGCCGTTTTGTTGTTCAGCCTCGATTTGGGCTCTGACCTCATTCATATCCAGTTCACCAGCCTTTCCAAGAAGTTCCCGAAAAGCCGACTCCGGAAGCGCCCCTGGCTGAGAAAAGATAATGATATTGTCGCGAAAAATCATCAGAGTCGGGATGGATCGAACCTGAAAGTGCATCGCAAGATCCTGCTCATCTTCAGTATTCACTTTACCGAATACAATATTCGGGTGATCCTCAGATACACTCTCATACGTTGGAGCAAAAGAACGGCATGGACCGCACCAGGGAGCCCAGAAATCTATGATTACAAACTCATTATCGGTTACAGTCGATTCAAAATTATCTTTAGTTAATTCTACTACAGCCACGTGGTAGCCCCTTACTGGAAGTTGAGATGAGACAGATAGTATCAGAATAATCCTGCCTTTCCCTTACTTTTTTTGAGATGCAGAGAGGCAATTGCATCTCTCCGCCACGTCTGGAAACCAGCCATTCTGAGTCAAAAAAAGGGCTGCAATCTGTTGCAGCCCTTTTCTAGAGTCTATTGATTCTAAAATCTTATCCTAGACCTTGAAAAATCTGATCGCGGATCTCATCCACACCGCCTACTCCATTGATTTTTATATATTTACAGCCGCCAGCATCAGCTTCTTTACTGTAAAAGGCAACCAGAGGCTCAGTCTGGTCGTGATAGACTTTGAGACGCGCTTTCACTGTCTCCTCTTGATCGTCATCGCGCTGAATCAGATCCTCACCCGTCTCGTCATCCTTTCCTTCCACCTTGGGTGGATTGAATACTACATGGTATGTACGACCAGAAGCCAAGTGAACACGACGCCCGGACATGCGTTTGATAATCTCGCCATCAGGCACATCGATCTCAACCACCGCATCAATCGGAACCCCTGCTTCTTTCAGCGATTCAGCCTGGGGAATTGTGCGGGGAAACCCATCAAACAGATAACCGTTTTTACAGTCATCTTGAGTGATTCGCTCTTTTACCATACCCATGATTATGTCATCGGAGACCAAGCCACCCTCATCCATGATCTTTTTGGCGGCGACACCGAGTTCTGAACCTGACTTGACATGAGCCCTCAACATATCACCGGTTGATATCTGAGGAATTTGGTATTTATCTTTAATGTAATTTGCCTGAGTGCCCTTACCAGCACCTGGTCCGCCCAATAGAATGACGCGCATTGTGAATCTCCTTCGGTTGTTATGGGTATATTCTGATTTTCACCCGGTGATGAAACAAATCTGTTAATTCACCGTAACCTGAATCTTACCTTGGAGTTTGCCATGCCCTGCAGATAGGGGCCAGTTGAGGCTATCAATAGGCGGATACAGGCCACTTATGAACATAACTGGGTAGATCAGGGGAGAGAGACGGCAAAAAAGTTAAAGTATCAATACTATATTTAGCATAATAATAAAGAGTTAAATTATTGTTTTATATATTAATTAGTACACTAAAGATGTACCGACCTGAATCAAGCTGAAAAGCTGATATCCCAATACCAGCAGTTACCAGCTCTAATCCAGAGTGGCGCACAAAAAACTGCGATCATTTTTTAATCAAAGTTTTTATTTAATTTACAGCGCCTTTTGTGGGGCAATGCCTCACCAATCAAGACTGAACAGACCAGACCTATTCGATCATAAGTCGCTATGTAAGTACTTTTTAAAAGGGTAGGACAATCTGATTCCCCTGTTCTCAGCTCAGACATTCTGAAGCTGAGTATTGAGGGGAATCAGCAAGCATTTGCTATGAGAGCATCAATTCCCAGCAAGTTTAAGCATCAGGCTGTTGAGTCTCCTCACAAATGAGGCAGGATCATCAAGTTGCCCGCCTTCAGCCAACTGAGCCTGATCGAACAGTACCTTGGTCAGATCACCGAAGCGTTCTTCATCTGACTCACTCTCCAGCCTTTCCACAAGTGGGTGTGATGCGTTGATCTCCATAATCGGCATTGTCTGGGGTGCATCCTGTCCAACAGATTTCAGAACCCTGGCGAGATTAGCACTCATATCATGCTCCTCAACAACCAGGCAGGAGGGGGAATCAGTTAATCGCTGGCTGACCCTAATCTCCTTGACTGACTCCTTGAGGATTTCCTGCATTCTATCGAGTAGTGGCTTATGCTCTTCTGCCTGTTTCTCCTGACCTTCCTGCTCCTCTTTATCTTCGAGGTCACCCAGGTCCAGTGCGCCTTTTGCTACAGAGTGTAGGGGCTTACCGTCAAACTCGGTGAGACTGGTTACCAACCATTCATCAACCCGATCGGAAAGCAGTAAAACCTCGATATCTTTCTTCTTCAGAACTTCCAGGTGGGGACTGAAGCGAGCTGCCGCGGGCGTTTCCGCAGTGATATAGTAGATCTTTTCCTGGCCTTCACGCATGCGTGAGATGTAATCAGCCAGTGATACGGTCTGATCATCCTTTTCATTGTGTGTTGATGCAAATCGCAGCAGTCCAGCAATTTTCTCTTTATTACCGAAATCTTCTGCCGGGCCCTCTTTCAATACCTTGCCGAACTGATCCCAGAAGAGTTGATACTTCTCCTTATCATTTTCAGCCAGCTTTTCTAATGCACCGATTACACGTTTGACATTGGCTTGACGAATGGTGTCGATCTTGCGGTTATGCTGCAGAATCTCTCGGGAGACGTTGAGTGGCAGATCATCTGAATCGACGACGCCTCTGACAAAGCGCAGATAGCGAGGCATCAACTTCTCCGCCTCGTCCATGATGAATACTCGTCTGACAAACAGCTTCACACCATGCTTTTGATCCCTGTCCCACAAATCGAATGGCGCACGATTGGGCACGAAGAGCAGTGCGGTATACTCATTATTGCCTTCTACCCGGTTGTGCACGTGAAGTAGTGGATCTTCAAAATCGTGGGAAACATGCTTGTAGAATTCGTTATACTCCTCATCGGAGATATCTGAACGGTTACGCATCCAAAGCGCAGTACCCGTATTGACACGCTCGAATTCCGGAGCCTCAGGCTTCTCCTCATCTTCACCATGGAACTCTTTTTCCATCTCCACAGGGATGGTTATGTGATCAGAGAACTTGGAGATAACGCTACGAAGTCTGAAACCTTCCAGGAACTCTTTTTCATCTTCCCGCAGATGAAGCACAACATCCGTTCCACGACTCAGCTTGTCGATATTCTCGATAGAGTAGGAACCCTCACCTTCAGATACCCACCGCACACCATGTTCCTGCCCCAGACCGGCTCTCCGGGTGAGCAGTGTCACTTTATCGGCAACAATGAATGCCGAATAGAAACCTACGCCGAATTGTCCAATCAATTCGCTGTCCTTGGCCTGATCCCCTGACATCGCTTCAAAGAACTTACGTGTGCCAGAGCTTGCGATGGTACCGATGGTATCGGATACATCCTGTCGGCTCATACCTATGCCATTATCAGAAATGGTCAGGGTACCGGCATCCTTATCATAGGTCACCACTACTCTTAGCTCGGGATCTTCCTCGAACAACGCCTCATCGGTAAGCGCTTCAAATCTCAGCTTCTCGGCTGCATCCGAGGCATTAGAAATCAGTTCCCGAAGAAAGATCTCTTTATTGCTGTAGAGTGATCGAATAACAAGATTGAGTACCTGGCTGACTTCTGCCTGAAAGTCCAGGGTTTCCTTTTGAGCTTCAACTGACATATTTGAAAACGGCCTCTGTAATCAAGAAGTAAGATTAGGGTCTGTTAACAGGTCCTAGGAATACCCTACCAAACAGGATCGACTGAGAAACCCAGTCATTGATTCTGCTCCATAGGATTTAGAAAATCGTTATCTTATATGGGATCGATAATGATTTTTTCAAGGCCGCACGCCAACCAAACTATCCAGATGACGGTAAACAATCGCCACAAAAAACTAGAATCTCATTAAAAATCCAAGGTTTACACGATTCTCTTCATAGGTGGCCAACTCAGTCTCCCCTTCTCGGTCAAGATGGGTAACACTGGAGGACAGTGTAGTCTGAGCACCTAGTAGATAGTTTAGCCCCAGAGAGGCTGTCCACTCCTTATAGTCTTGCAGCTCCTCTTCATGATCTCTCCAATGAAATTGAGCGATTCCTGAAAACTTGCGAGTGATTAGACGATAAAGCGAGACAGATGCGGTTGTATCCTGAGTGTCCTGGGTCGAAATCTCATAGTCTCGCTTTAAGAATCCAGCCCTCAATTCTGCACGGGTTCGCTGGGTGCGGAATACATAGGAGGCAGTCACCCTGTCAGACTCAAAATATTCTGCACTAAGGGTCGACACACCGGTGACAGTAACCGACGGAGGGCTATCCAGCACCGCATCTCTGACCACATTGCCAAATTCGTCCTGACGTTGGAATAAGGTAGGTCGTGTCGCCTCGTCACGGGCACTGATATAGTCCCGCTTATAGTCGATGCTCCACACGGATCGACTGGAACTGTGCTCAAAATTCAGATAGTAATCGTCGCCAAATGCCCTTTCACCGCCACCTAAGGCGAATCTTGTCCGACTGGTTGGGGTAAACACAATTCCAATTGACCACAACTCCCCATCGACACTCTCACCGATAATCAGATCATAATCTTCATAACCTGCAGCAAATGCTACCGCCCATTGACGTGAGATTTGTTGCAAAAACTCACCTCTGAAGATTGAAATCTTGTTGTTATCGTCGCTGGAACCGGTGTAATCCTCTACCGTGTGGCTCGCAGAGAGTTCCCAGGCTTGTGAAGTGGTATAGGTACCACTTCCAAGAATCAGATCAAATTCATGAGAGGTACTATCGGTACTATCGACACCATCCTGATCCTCATAGTCCACTTTGTCGCCTGCGTATCGTGCCTCCAGAACACTGACATTACCGAAACGTGTTGTGTAGTAGGGACTGACACCGACGGTATAGTAATCGATATTTTCACTCGAACCGGTTAATCCATCAGGGCTGGTACGACTGGAAGAAATCTGGGTCTGGTCAGATGTTGCCCAGGCATCGATAAACAGATGATTCTCTACAAGCTCAACATCACCATTGGCACGCAACAGATGAACTGTCTCATTATCTCTCGTCTCCTCCTTGTAGTATCGATATTCAGGAGAGTAGTTGAAATCCAGATTGGCTCTGGCACCCTCACGAAAGATTGAGACGCTGGGCCTTACACGAGTAACGTATTCATCCTGCTTATCCTCACTGGTAAGCAGTGCATTATCTGTATAAACCTCATCTATCGCGATTGAGGGAGATAAGATCCATTCGCCAGATTGAGAAGCAAAGGGCAATGAAAGCAGGCTGAACATAGTCAGCATTCGCACCTTATGATTTCGGTCAGATTTACGAAATATTATGCAAGACATCCTATCCATCCTGTCTGTATCGGTTTAGATTGAGTCATTTTGTTTCTTTCATCCCTGATTGAGTCAGCATAAACGCTCCGGGCTTACTCAGGGAGCCAGTTGACTACATCGGCACAGAATCCTCAATGACAGTGATAATGCGGCGTGAATTCTATCATGCTTTGCAGATATTGAAGTTATCTGTTGCACAGATTAAAGCGACGCATCTGTAATCTGACTGTCTTGTGGAATTGACCAAATTCCATAATGATTCACAATTCTAACCCGATTGCCAAGCATGTCGTGTAAATATTACCCATATCCAAGAAGAGTCCATTAATATTAACCCGGCGACTAAGTATGTTGTCTTCAGCCGAAGTGAGCCTGCATCGATCGTACATCTGGATTGGTTGCAACCCCTCATCCTGTCTCATTTGACCAACAATAGCGGTGAATTTGCCTGCTTGCCTGGAGATTCAGGACCCAACTAAGTTTTCCAATCAACAGGGAATCTCCACGCTTCAACTGACCATAGCAGTTGTGGTTGAATAGCAGCTATCCCAGCAACAAATCCAACTACAGACCGAAACCATGCAAAATACTACTGTCACAACCCAACCCTTTGACGACCAGCGTCCCGGTACATCTGGATTACGAAAAAAAGTGAAGGTGTTTCAGACCCCGAACTATTTAGAGAATTTTGTTCAAGCCATATTCGATACCCAGGGTGACCTGATAGGTGGCAGCCTGGTATTAGGTGGGGATGGCCGATTTTATAACCGCGAGGCTGTACAGATCATCCTGAAAATGGCAGCAGCCAATGGAGTAGCCAAAGTTATTGTCGGGCTGGGGGGGCTTTTGTCGACACCAGCAGCATCTTGTGTCATTCGAAAATATCAGACCAATGGAGGCATCATACTCTCTGCCAGCCACAATCCAGGCGGTCCTGATGAGGATTTCGGCATCAAGTTCAACACCCCCAATGGTGGCCCAGCCCCGGAATCAGTCACAGAAGCCATATTCGACAGAACGAAATCCATCGATAGCTATCGTATTGCGGAGTGTGCCGATCTCGACCTGGACACAGTTGGTGAACAGCGCGTCGGCGACACATCTATCCAGATCATTGATTCCGTTAATGATTATGCTGAGCTTATGGCCAGTCTGTTTGACTTTGAACGCATCCATCAATTGTTCAATTCCGGTGCATTCAAGATGCGCTTTGATGCGATGCATGCGGTAACCGGACCTTATGCCAAACGTATCCTGGAAGAGTTGCTGGGCGCTGAACCTGGAACCGTCATAAACAGTATCCCTAAAATCGATTTTGGTGCCGGCCATCCAGATCCCAATCTGGTTCACGCTCATGAACTTGTAGAGATGACCCAAGGTCGCAAAGGTGCAGATTTCGGTGCCGCTTCAGATGGCGATGGCGACAGAAATATGATCCTGGGTCGTGATTTTTTTGTCACGCCCAGTGACAGTCTTGCAGTCATAGCAGCAAATGCCCACTTGATTAAAGGCTATAGCGGAGGCATTAGTGGTGTCGCCCGATCTATGCCCACCAGTCAAGCTGCTGATCGTGTTGCTGAAAAGCTTGGGCTCGAGTGTTTTGAAACACCCACTGGCTGGAAATTTTTCGGTAACCTGCTGGACGCGGGAAAGATCACTCTGTGTGGCGAAGAGAGCTTTGGAACAGGCTCCAGCCATATCAGGGAAAAAGATGGCTTGTGGGCAGTTCTGTTTTGGCTCAACTTATTGGCAGTCAAACAGCAACCTGTAGAATCCATAGTACGTGATCACTGGCAAACCTATGGCCGAAATTACTACACCCGATATGATTACGAGGCGATAGATAAAAGTGCCGCAGAGTCACTCATGCAATCTTTGGTTGATAAACTCGAAAGTCTGATTGGAGATGAGATTAGTGGTTACCAGGTACAGTATGCGGATAACTTCTCCTACACTGACCCAGTCGATTCCAGCCGTTCGGAAAATCAAGGAATCCGTATTGGATTTACCGATGGATCAAGAATTGTCTACCGACTCTCAGGAACGGGCACTCAAGGCGCCACACTGAGGGTTTATCTCGAAGCCTATCAGCCAGATCCGGAAAAGCAGATGGAGAGTACAGAGCAAGTCATGAAACCACTTGTGGCGATTGCCTTGGCACTTGCTGAAATTGAACAACGAACAGGACGAACTGAGCCAACGGTTATCACCTGATTTTTTTCTGGACAACTCGCAACTTGATCACTATATATCAGCCATAGTGGGACTATAATTACAATATTTTTAGGTACAACAACCAAACGACATTCAGGGGAATAAAGCTGTGAATAAAAAGCAGGATAAAGAGAGCGAAAAAAAAGTAACCAAGAAAAAAGCCACTATAAAAAAAGCGGCGAAGCCAAAAGTAGCTAAGAAAAAAACCACTAAGAAGAAGAGTGCAAAAAAGAGCGTAGCGAAGAAGACCGCCTCGAAAAAAGCGGTGATAAGTCCACGAGAGCGATACGAGATGATTGCCACAATGGCTTACTATCGAGCGGAAGCTCGAAATTTTGCACCAGGAAATGATGTTCAGGACTGGCTGGATTGTGAAAGCATCATTAATGATATGCTGAAAAAAACTTAAACATCATTTGATTTCAACCTAAATCCGTGGGTTCATAGCGAGCGCAGAGTGTAAGACATTGGTTTCCCAATGGGATCAAAAAATCTTAGCTTCGCCCATAGGGTTAAGTGGGATTTATTTGAACCGCTGGGGAAGCTGCCGGGTAATCCTTAGGTGATTTTTCCGTAACCTTTTTAGCAATAATCCGTAGGGTGCGGCCTGCCGCACCGAAAGCTGGAAAGGAAGTGGGGACTGATGGTTTCACTAACAGAACATTTTACGGGTTGAGAGGGTAATGGTGCGGCGGGCCGCACCCTACAAGGCTTGTGCTAGTGTAGTGTTCAACCTGAATCCGTGGGTTCATGGCGAGCGCAGAGTGTAGGATGTTGGTTTCCCGTGGAATCAAAAATCTTAGCTTCACCCATAGGTTAAGTGGGCATTTTTTGATCTGCTGTGGAAGCTGCCGGGTAATCCTTAGGTGATTTTTCCGTAACCTTTTAGCAATAATCCGTAGGGTGCGGCCTGCCGCACCGAAAGCTGGAAAGGAAGTGGGGACTGATGGTTTCACTAACAGAACATTTTACGGGTTGAGAGGGTAATGGTGCGGCGGGCCGCACCCTACAAGGCTTGTGCTATGTGCCGTCATGAACTCACGGATTCAGTTTTAAGAAAATAGTCCTGCATTCACATATAGTCTAGCGAATGCGGGACCGGTGAAATCAGGTTTTTGCGCCTGAATCGCCAACAGAATCGCTGCTGTCACTCCCCCTCCCATCGGAGTGTGTCGCAGAAGTCCACTACTTGAGAAAGGATTCGCCATCCGCCCGAATCATAGACAGGTGCTAGTTAAGACTGTTTTGACTCAGGAAACCTTCTTCTGCGAGGATCTCCTTGCCGACATACTTGCCAGAACGCGCTGATGTGCCCAGACGAGTAGTCCTGCTCCAACAATCAAACATGACCCAATGTAGAATGGCCATCCCAGACTATCTTCAAAAAAGATCAGGCTGATCAGAGCCGCCGCTATGAGCTGGGCGTTGAGATAGGGTGAAAGAAGCGAAGCCGACGCCAGATGAAAAGCTTTTACAAGCAGGAAATGTCCAGTAGCACCCAGAACTCCGGTGGTTATTAAATACATCCACTGAGTAATACTTGGTTGTGTCCACCAAAGAGGTTGTAGTAAGGTCAATACAATCGCACCGGTGAGTGTTGTATGAAACAGTGTGGTCTGTTCACTGTCATGACCTTTAAGTGCTCTGGTCAAAACAAAATAGAATGCGAGGCAAACAGCAGCCAGACAAGCTAATAACAATGCCGGATCAGGATCGCGAAACCCCGGTCTGACAATAAACAGCACACCTATAAAACCACCACCTACTGCAAACCACTCGATTGCACCAACCTTCTCCTTCAAAAACCAGCCCGCTAACAAGGTCACCAGGACAGGTGCAAAAAAGACAATTGAAGTGGCATCTGCCAGTGAAATTGTTTGAATGGCACTATAGAGACT
This sequence comes from Candidatus Thiodiazotropha sp. DIVDIV, assembly GCA_040506275.1. GTDB lineage: Bacteria > Pseudomonadota > Gammaproteobacteria > Chromatiales > Chromatiaceae > Thiodiazotropha. The sequence goes on along the minus strand of JBEVXD010000002.1, from coordinate 57,451 downwards.
TAGGGTCACACCCATCAGACATACGGCTCTGAGCAGCTGAGTCCAGGGTCGGTTTGGACGCATAAAAGAGATACCCTGGCGGTATGAAAAAAACATTCCGACAAAAAGGGTATGAAAAAAATAGCGTGCCCATACAACTTGTGGCATGGCTAAGTCTTGCATCAGCCATTTACCCAGGCCATCCATAGCCGCCAGTAATATGCAGGCGAGAACGGTACTGAAAATACCCCAGAAGAGATGATTTACGCTCTCATCAGGTAAATCTGCTGATCGAGACATTCAGGGAGCCTGCCAAAATAAGAAAAAGTCAGGCGGATTGTATCCTCAGAGGTGAATTAAGTCTTCGAATAATCTGACAATGATTAAGCGTCTTTTTCAGGAACGAAAAAAGCAACCAATCGTGACAATCAGGGAAGGAGCTGTCTCCCTCCCTGATATATCACCAGTGTTCAACAGATCAGAATTTGATCCCTGCTTTCAACCAAACCTCACGACCCGGCTCATTGACCTGGATTGCTTCAGGATTGAAGGGATCAGCATTCGCCCGGTTAACATGATAGGCATAGCTTTTATCCAGCAGATTGTCGATACCAAAGCTGACATCAGCAGACCTGGTAATCTCATAGCTGCCATAGAGATCTATTACAGCCCATCCTGGTGTCTCCTGCGCATCCTGACCACTACCGTTCTCTAGGTCAGCGCGTGTCTGCTTGGCATTCATACGCACTTTGCCGCCGAAGTCCAAAGCCCCTAACGTATATTCCATGCCAAGGGTGGCTTCGAGGGGAGAAATTTGTGCAAGAGGACGGTCGTCAGTGGTGTTTTCTGCTCGCACATAGGCGAGACTTGCAGTTGTACTCAGCGAATCAAGAATCCTGTACCCACCCTGCCATTCGATGCCATAGAATTCAGCATCCACATTACGATAAATCGTCGCAGTACCATTGGATACCAGAACGCCATCCTGGCCACGAGCCTTATCACGCAGAATAAAATCACTTACATCATTGTAGAAAACAGACACATCGGTATCCCAAGCGTCTCCCTCCCAACGCAGACCGGCTTCAATCTGGTGATGCTTTTCTGGTTCCAGTTCAGGGTTACCCACCCAACTACTGTCCATTCCGGTCATCATGTTACGCATAAAACTTGCCAGATAGCGCTCAGTTGAGTCAGCAGTACGTACACTGCGGCTTAATCCAGTGTAGAGTGTGCCATCACCCATCCCCCGCTCATACTGTACAAAGCCCCCAACATTATTCTCTGTCTTATCATCAGATGTATCTGCATAGTAAGCTGCATAGAGATTATTCGGGGTTGGACTGGGACCGAGATCTGGTTTTTCATCCCCTCTGGAAATAGATGCGTCAACACGATCATAACGTAAACCGGCTTTAACACGATCCTTGTCACTGACCGGTAGAGAGACTTCCGCAAAAATACCAGTTTGCTCTAATTCAGCGCCAGGCCACATGATCGACTGCAGCGTGGTCGGGTCCATGTTAGGCATTCCGGAAAAACGATCCGCATCCCGCTCGTTGTTCTGATAGTCGAAGCCTACTGTCAGGGTCGACTCACCCAACATCAGATCACCCATCAAACGCCCGCCTTTGGTATCAGATGAGGTCGGTACACTCATACGCATCGGCGCAGTCAATTCCCTTAATGAATAGTTATCCATCAGATGGTCGACTTCACTGGAGTAGATTTCAGCCTTGATACCGGACAAAGGACCCAGGTTATCACTCTGCTCATACTTCAAACGGATATTATCAGCATCACTCATTGGAGAGTCCATGCCAGCTCCGGCGTAGTACGCATCATCCTCTCGAGTCGCTTCAAGGTTGAGTTGCAGAACTGTATTCTGATCCGGGGTATAGCCTAAAAGCAGATTGCCTGATTGGTTGCTAAATGACGAACGCACTTCGTTACCATCGCCATCTTCATAATTTTCAGCATCTTTATAACCGATGATACCTCTTGCATAACCCAGCTCATTGCCTGCAGCCAAGTCAACCGAAGCCTCTTTGGTCTGGGAATTACTTTTATAGCCGACATCGGCACGACCGAGATAAGGCTTGCCCGGCTCAAATTGTGGTGTACTACGTTCGAACAGCACCGTTCCACCACTACCGCCACCACCGTATATTACCGTTTGAGAACCCTTTATGACGGTAACACTGTCGTAACTTTCCATTGCAGAATAGGCTGTTGGTGGGTCCATCCGATTAGGACAGCCACCATGTATGTATGCGCCATCCATAATGATATTCAGACGATTCTGGCTCTGTCCCCGAATGATTGGGTCTATGCCACCTCCCCCCATTCTGATACCGGAAACACCATTGATATCCCGTAGAAAATCGGCTGCATCCGCAGGGATGCCCGAAGATGTCCCATCCATGGGGGTTGATATCACTGCCGGGGTGGTCTCTCCCTCCCCTTCGACAACAACTTCGTTCAGGTTCTCGGTCTGTTCATCCGCAAGCAAGAGCTGGGTAGACAGAAGAGAGCTGATTGCCAGTGATAAGGCTGTAGGTCGCATGCATTCACCTCGATATTTTTATTTATTTCAAACAGTGTTAAATAGCAATTTTCACACCAACCAGCCAAGTCGTTGTTTGCATGAATTTTCTTTGCGTTTATCTATTTGGGAAAGAGGTAAAATGCGTCATATGACACGGTCTTATGTGTCATATGCCCTATGCGTTAATTGATGCATGGATAAATAGAATTTACACTGGTGTTTGGCTAACAGTGAAACACGATTATCTGATGTATCACTGTAATGGTATGGCCCCACCCCATTAGCAGTAGTTCTGAGCCTGAAAATAATAATCCAAGCAGATGAGTCTTCTTCCTGCGTAGCGTTAATGCATTGGTGTCTATTTGCGGTAGTTTTCTCTAGCCTAACGGCCAAACCAAATGGACTTTCTCTTGATTCTTAACTGTTTAGTGGAAAAGTTACCACCGTTTTCCGTTTCTAGTGTGGAGCCCTACCCCACCGTAAGACTCTACTTATCAAACACACCGGTACGTAAAAAAAACACCACCTGTCGAATAACGTCATCTTCTCGCATAATGAACATATGCTCTGCCTTAACCAGCAGGAAGTCTCTCATCTCTAGCAGCTTGGTCCGTTCAACAGCCACCTTGCCATCATCATCACCGGGAATCTCAGGTAGAAACCATGTTGATCCCTCTTTCTCTCCAGCAATAATTCCAATCTCACCAGCAATGGGTTTAAGTTTGTTAGGCAGACTATCGTCTCCTGTACCCAAGACCTGGCCAGATGGCCCTAAAAATATCTTATAGAAAAAATCATCTTTCAGCTCATCAGTGATTTCACTACCTTTATTGGGGGGTGCCAACATTACGATCCGACCCAGTTTTGCTATCTGATGATCCTGCAAATAATATCTTACGAGAATGCCCCCCAGGGAGTGGGTGACAAAGTGGATTTTTTCACTCTGCTTGCTGTTACAGAAGGTCAGACCTGACTCAATCGCCGGTGCAGTAATCTCACTCACACTTTGAGTAAGACTGGGATAACTCTTATTCCACACATGATAACCCTGTTCTTCCAATGCCTCTTCAATCAGCCCCAATGAGAGGGAAGTGCGACCCAAACCATGAAGCAGAATAACGCATTCATTCTGTGATCCCAGAGTGACAGGTATATAAGGTAAAAGCAGTAGACAAAGAAAAAACTGTTTCATCATCTATTAGACAACCGATTGGCAATTCGAACCATTCTGGCCAACTCCTTTTCCAGCTCCTGTCGTTTATGGCGAAGAAATGCTTTCAGATCCCGCTTATGTAGAAAAAGCAGAAACACCCGGATATTCTCCAGAATTCGTTGTTTTTCACCTCGTACCAACAAAGCAACTGTTGAGCTGACAATCAGTGAAGCGATATACAACACCATCCACTTCCAACCAAAATAGTGAAATACCAGATAGAATTGCATGCCCCAGATGAGGGTAAATAACAACAGACCAAAAATCATTTTGGTGGTGTCATATTGGTTTGTTCCCTTGGCGAAATGGTGGGAGAGACGTTTTGCCAATTGATAGGGAATATAACTGTTGATGATGCCCCACAAGGCAACAGGAAAAACAACTAAAACCATCCAGGCCATTCTCAGTAGGTAGAGCCCAATCAATGTGGGTTTGTAATCAACTGATAATTGATAATCCTTCACACCACAATGCTGACAAATTTTTTCAAACTGTTTTAACTGAGTGATCAATGCCCGGACTTTATCAGGCTCGTAATTCCGGAGTAATCGCTGGGCATCAATGAGACGCTGCTGGGTACGGAATCGTTGCTGCAAATTACGATGATGATATTTGCCATGACGAAAGGCAAAGAAATGTTCAATTCTGGCAACCAGGTTAATCTCTTCCCAACTTTCTGCATTCAGCGTGACTGATTCCAGGCCGGTACGGATTCGCTCAGTCAACTCAATCACATTCTGTTCTTGAGTACTATCATCAGCAAAACTCAGGCTGAGCGGTTTACCAAATTGAACCAATACATCACTGCGAAAGTGACCCTTTTTCGGGAAAGTCAGACCGACAGGAATGACAGCTGGTTCATATCCTATTGCTTGGATAGTTTCCAATGCCATTCGTGCTGCACCTGTTTTCAGCGCTGTCAGCTTTGGTATGTCATGACTCTGCCCTTCAGGAAAGATAATCAGGGTTTCACTCTTGGCAAGCAGTTCATAGCATAGGGAAAAGGTATCTTTGTTTTTTGAAGTATCCGCACCTGGGTCGCCACGGCGAAAAATGGGTACCGCTCCAATTCGTTGCAGGATAGGTTTCAGTAGAGGACTATTAAACAAACCACTTCGCGCCAGCGGACGGATGGCCTTTCTGGTTGCAGCCTGCAGTACTACGGCGTCAGCAAGTGCATTAACGTGGTTTGCACACAAAATAATGCCTTGCTTTACAGGCAAATTTTCGATGCCGGAGACTTCAAACCGACGGTAAAATATCTTGACTACAAGCCGACAGAAACCCTGCCAGGTCTTTTCAAACCAAGTTAATGTCCCTTGCACAGATTCTATTGACGGCTCGTTTTCCATGATGGTTCAAGAATATCATGCCAGTAGGATAGAGTGCAGACACCCCTCTTCCTTTCCAATCACATTTAGATGCAGACACTGTAACAAAATGACCAATCTGCTTGTGGCATGGTTGGCTTAACCTCTACACATTTTCTTGGCGAAACTAGCCAAGTAAATTGATACCGATCATAAGCCTTGATTTGAGAGTGTAATAGTAAAGATCTGACCAGCTTCTGCCTTGACATACCAGTCATCTGGAAGCAGTTTATCGAAGGCAAGTGCCTCAACCAAAGCAGTGAACCCTGGATCTGTTTCGGTCACATAGACCTGTCCATCTATTGTATCAAATGTGATTGATAGTTCATCAAACAACGCAGGTGCTGCGCGACTGATTCTGGCCCTACTCAGCGCGCTCCACAAATACTCATTTTTCTGATCAGCATGATTATCGGTCAGTGATCGTTTGTTTGTATTTATATGCACCCGTTTCATATATGTACAATATAACAGTTTCTAAACTTCAGCTATGTTACACCCTCTAGAACCAGCTTTTAGCCCAACCTATAGCCGTATCAACTGCTTTTTCACCTGCAATTCCACCCACGACGCCGCCAAGTATGGCACCTGCTCCTATGGTAAACGGATTGGCACCGAGTGCACCTAGCTTGGCCCCAACTAAAGCACCTGTAGCGATCCCACCAATTACACCACCTGCGACACGAGCTGCTTCTTCAGGTTTGTTATCAGCGGTAGCAATGCGGGCTGTACCGACTGCTACACCAACTACGGCAGAGGCCTTGCCGACTGCACCCAACCTGCCAGCCAATTGGTTCATTCCAATATTAGTCTTGTTAGCGGAAGCTGTCGAACCGGATCTGGGGCCCAACCCTGGCCTGTTGGCTTCAATTGCGGCCAGAGTAGCTGGTGGGGTCTCTGCACGAGACATGGCCTTAGCTGCCGTGCGTCCTGCTATATCAGTGGGATCCAACTGAGATACCTGTGCATTATATCCGGCACGTGCATTTTGAGCACCGATGCCTTCTCTCGCAGCTAATGCTGTACCGCCTTGTAACCCAGCTACTGCATTAGCTGTTAATCCATTTGGTCCTTTTGTTTGAGCCGGATTGTCTGCTAACTGTTCTGCTGTTGTCTGAGCACTACTCAGTTGTTCAGCCGTTGTTGGAGAATTACTGATAACATCCGCAGCTGTCGGTGTGTTACTTAAATTATCCGCAGTTGTTGGGCTATTCGCTAGCTGATCTCCTGTAGTTAGAGAGTCTGCAGAAATACCGCTATCAACTGAGGTACCACCTCCAGAGGATCCAGAACCAAGACCGCTATCAGAGATACCTGAACTATCTCCTCCGGACCCGTTTCCAGCCCCACTACCACCCGATGAACCGCCAACACCACCCGCTGAGTCAGTCATGATAGAGAACTCCTTGAAGGATAATTTCGTGATCGAAACAGTGACTGATACTAGTACTGGCTTTATAAAGAAGGTATTGGCAATTACCCTAGCTAGGGTTTGTACTTATTGAGTAGGTCTAGACTAGAACTCCCTAGATTGCTCTGGGACTGAAAGGCTCCATGCATCTATTCAAGTGCAGCTCTTGTTTCTATACACAACAAACTCAAAAAGACTCAAGATACTCAATCCATCTCTGTGCAAGTTTCTCAGACTTTTCACTCTTAGATACACTCAATGCCGACTCAAAAGCTTCTCTGGCTGCCTCTGGTTTTTCCAGCCGATAGAGGGCGCTGCCAAGTAGCACCCAATCATCAAATGCAGGTTTCTTTGATCGCTTGATGCCCTGTTCCAGTTGGGTTGTTGCTGCTTGCCACTGTTCAAGTTCCATCAACAGTCGCCCCATCCTGAGTTGCGGTTTTCCAGATCTATCGATTTCTGCCAATCTTTTTAACACTTTCAACGCACGCTGCTGATCTCTTGCCAGAAGCCGGGCATCGACCAGCAAGTTCAAACTGTCCTTATCTGTTTTGATATCGCTGCTTTCAAGTCTTGCCTCTAATAACTCAGCTGCATCCAGGGGGCTGTTAAGTTGAAGATAGAGCTTTGCCAGGCGCATTAATCCATCTTCATCCACAAGATTCTTTTCCGCTGCCAATGAAAGAACTGCGATCGCTTTTTGTTCTCGGCCCAGCTGTAAAAGTACGTCAGACAGCTGCTGCCAGTAGAGCGCTTTATCTGAATATTTTTTCACCATGACTTGCAATACAGGGACACTCTGTTTGTACTGCTTGGTTTCAAAATAGAGCCCTACCAACATCTGATACCAAGACTCTCGGGGAGAGTCAGACTGCTTGATTGCCAGCTTCAGAGGTTTAATCGCCTTACGGTATTGTTTCAAGGCATAGTAGAGGCTGGCCAACAGAACCCGGGATTCGGGAGATGGCTTATCTCTCTTTTCAAACCAGATTTTCAGTTGCTGTAAACCCGCTTTATATCGCTCCTCCTGATACAACAGTTGAGCGAGCGTATAGCGTAAACTTAGCGTTACCTGGGGTGGCAAGGCACCTGAGTCCACTGCAAATTGAAAGTGTTCTATAGCTGATTTGTAGTCCTTCAGCCCGATACTCAAATACCCATAAGCCTGCCGTGTCAAGGCGAACTCATCTGGCTTTTCCTTGACCCTAACCAGTAACGCATCCAACTCGACTTTGGCACGCTGATACTTCTCATTTCGTATCAGGACATCGATCATGTACAGGTAGTCATAAGTGTAGCGATCTGCTTCAGCTGCATCTTTTGGCAGCTCATCAGATGCTGATAGTGCAGCGGGGATGAAGAGCATCAAAAGTATGATTTTCAAGCCCAATCTAGAGATTGTTTGTATTCCTTTATTCATCAGTTCAGGCGATAACTTATGGTTTGTGTAGCTGTGCGGGAGACAGCCTTGCCCTCCACCACCTTGGGATGAAACTCCCATCGGCTGATCGCTCTAAGCGCCGACTGTTCAAAGTAGCCTGGAGGTTCTGACTCAACAACCGTTGCATTGCTAACCGACCCATCCGGGTTGATGGTAAATTTCAACACAACTTTGCCCTCTATACGTCTCATCAAGGCCCGTTGAGGATATCTAGGGGGAAAGCGCATACGTGGAACCGGTTCAGCCGCCATGGTTGTAGGTAACGTTGGACGACTACCGATGTAGGGTCCCGCAGCTATATTCAGAGGTATATCTAAATTGGGAATCTGCCACTGCTGAATATCCGGACGATCCACAGCTAATGGCTTGAGAGGGGTTTCTGGTGTTGATGGTGGTGGTTCCTGCTTCTCCTCAACCTGATCAGGTTCATCCTGAGGGGGAGGATCAGGCTGACGACGCAGGCGAACAAACTCTACAAGTTCAGAGGTAATATGCTTTTCCACATCAATCTCTTTTTCACGCAACATCTGATCCAGCAAAAAGAAGAGTGCCAGATTGACTATAAAAGCGATCGATATTGCAGTAAAAAAACGCATCACTCCTGTTCCAGGGATGCGGCTATAGAAACACTCTCCACTCCCGCAAGACGTGATTGATCCAGCACCCTGATTACCACACCGGTTGGCGCTTCCCGGTCGGCCATTATGACAACTGCACCCTCAGGATTTTCAGCATGCAGGCGTTCTACATTTGCTCGCACTGCCCGGATATCGACACGACGTTTATCGATCCAGACTTCACCCTTATCTGTAACGCCTATAAGAATTGCTGCCTGCTGTTTTATGGTGGCTGTTGCTGCGCTGGGACGATCCACATCAACACCAGGCTCTTTAACAAATGAGGAGGTCACCATAAAAAAGATCAACAGGATAAAAACCATATCGATCAATGGCGTGAGATTGATCGCCTGTTCACCATTTTCATCATCCACATGTTGATGACGCATCAGACACCCTCCTGTGGAGTGTGGCTGTAGCTTAGTCGGTGCTGCAGATCACTTGAGAAATAGTAGCCCGACAATGAGGCTACCAAACCCGCCATTGTGGTAATCAATGCTTGGGATATACCGCCGGCCATGCCTCGTATATTGCCTGTGCCATGATGGGCAATAACATGAAAAAGGTCGATCATGGCTTCTATGGTTCCCAGTAAACCGACCATCGGCAGAATCTGCACCAGGGAGATGATTAATGGCAACCAGGGCAGACAGTCATCTGTGACTATCCTGGAACCACGCCACCAAAACTGCAGATAGACGTAGATGATTAATGTCCACATAACCAGGGAGAGTAATAGAATCACCAGTAAAATCACCCCGCCCCGCTCCAGTAGACTGAGTGCGTCAAGAGGCAACCAACTCAGCAGGATCTCCATCTCAACTCCCAGACCGGGCGGCAACCAGGGCGGCACTCTGCTGATCCAGCAATCGAATTACCCGATTGCTCCTACCGGCGAGGTAGCTGTGCAGCAGAACCATGGGTATGGCAACCGCCAATCCCAACTCAGTGGTCACTAAAGCTTGAGAGATGCCACCGGACATCAGTTTCGGATCGCCTGTGCCAAACAAGGTGATGGACTGAAAGGTTTCAATCATGCCAGTCACTGTGCCGAGCAGTCCCAGCAAGGGTGCAACCGCTGCAAAAATCGCCAACAACCGTAGACCTCTTTTTAGGCTTGGAAGCTCCTTGAGAATCGCTTCATCCAGATGTTTTTGAAGGGCGTCGGATGAGATCAGAGCATGTTCCCGATCAATTGAGAGCAATCGTCCAAGTGGATTGTTATCCATAGCTTCCGAATTATTGAGCTGTTTCTTCACACTACGACCTACCAGATAGAGACTGATCAATCGTTCCAATATGACCAGGGAACCCAGCAGTCCCAGAAAGAGGATGAAATAGCCGATATAGCCACCCTGTTGAATCCGCTCTACAACCGTTGGCGAGGCAACAAGTAGTGACAGAATAGCCCCTCTTGAAGGATCAACCGCAAGCTTATGTAGTCCACCATTGCTCTGTTCTGCTTGCTTTGCCATGAGTTGGAAGCGCGGAGCTGGCTGTCTGCTGAGTTCAACGAAACGAGCCGTTTCGGGCAAATATCTTAGATAACGGCCATTTGAAAGGGCATTGAAGAGGCCTATTACGGTAACCTGTTCCTGATGCTCTTCGCCGGATGTGGAAATTACGGGCAGTTCACTCTGCCAGATCTGTCCGGATTTTATGATGCGCTGCATGAAGATCTCCCAAAGATCCTGCAGACGATCAAGGGATGGGAGAGATCGACTACTGGCAATCTCTTCAAGGATTACCAGGTCGTCCTGATATTGAGATGAAGAGAGATCATTTTTAAACAGGTTCAGACTTTCTGATGCTACCTGTCTGACAACACCAAACAACTCACCAAATGTCCCGACACTTGCTTTGTGGGTCTCCCGAAGCACTTCCAGCTCTGTCTGCTGCTGTTCAAGCCGGGTTTGAAGCTGCTGCTGACGATCCTGCTCCTTCTTGAGCTTCGCTTTAATGGCCTTAAGTTCCGCTTTTCGCTGATCATGCTGTTCAAGAAAACGTTTTTCCCTGGCCTGGTCTCTGATTTGCTGCTGTTGACGGGATTGCCTTACCTGATCAAGCAACGACTGTAACGAGTCATCCGCAGCAGCAGCCGTTGCAGGCATGACAAAAAAGCCAACCATCAGACTGAGAGTAACAAATAAGTACTTCACTACTTGTCCTCCTCAGGTATCACCAGGGGTAACGCCATCAGGTCAGGTGGCAACTGTTTTCTGGCAATACGTATCGCCCTTGTCAATTCGGCCATATCGCCTGATTCAAGCCTGAGCCAGCTGCGTTGTTGATTGTCCCAGACGCCTCCTTGCTTTCCATCCAGGGTCTGGTAGAACAGGGCAACCCGTCCCAGGCGGAGAAAATCGACCATTTTCTGATTGCCATCCTGCTGATCCAACTGAGCCTGATAAGCCTCAATATTGCGGCCATAATCCGCTTCGATCTGATAGGCTTCGAGCAACTGTCTATAGCGCTCAGATATCTCTCCTCTCTTCTCTTCAAATGCCTCTTCCAATGAGTTCTGCCTGATTAGACGCTCTTCAGCCAGAAAAGGGGTATCGCGCGCTATCAGTTTACCTAGGGTTTCCAACATCTGACTCATCAGAGGATCGATATCGCTACGCATGTGATCGATCTCTTCCAGTTCCTGTGAGATGCGTTCTATCTCAACAGCCTGCTGATCCAACTTGGTTTGCAAATCCTCATTGGCCAAAGTGGTACGTTCTAATTGTTGTGTCAGCAGTCGGTACTCTTCAAGCATCTTGCGAGATTCGTCATCCAGCTTTTCGATCTTCTTCTGGGAAGCTTTTGCAGCCTTTTGACCACTCACTTCCACGTCTATCGCCTTTTTCAGGCTATCTGCTGCCAGACCATTGCCACAGCCCAAAAAGAGTCCCAGAGTAATCGTTAAAAATACAAATAATTTCATTTTGTTACTAAATTCAACCTCAGCCATCACCCATATATCGAAGGCTTATAATTACCATGTATCAGTATGGACTCAAGATTTCCAACCTACCGCATCATACGAGTCCAATCGGTGACACTCAATTCAAAACACTATTTACAGGTCCAAGACACTACACTTAACAAGGTTAACCTTATAGTCGATTTCTGAAAGAATCACATACTATGGTTAAACGACTCCCATATTTCCAGTCTTCAGTGGGATATCACAAGCTAAACGAGTAGGATCACTACTCATTTGTTGGGATCTACTATGCCTAATGATAAAAGACATTTCAGGATAATCTGATGGAAGATGATCGCCAAAAACTAGCCGCAGTGTTTTTAAAAATGCTGCCTTCGGATTGTGTAATTTATCGTGAAGAGGAACTTATCCCCTTCGAATGTGATGGATTGTCTGCGTACCGTAAGGTTCCCTTAATTGTATTGCTGCCAACCACTGCTGAACAGGTAGAGACAATCCTGAAGTACTGTAATCTACATAAAATACCTGTGGTGGCCCGTGGCGCTGGAACAGGTCTCTCTGGTGGTGCCCTACCCCACGAGCAGGGTGTTTTGCTGAGCCTTGCCAGGCTGAACCGAATCATTGAAATAGACAGGGATAACAGACAGGCCCGTGTCGAACCTGGCGTCAGGAACTTAGCAGTAAGTGAAGCTGCAAAGTCCTATGGCTTATACTATGCGCCAGACCCCTCCTCTCAAATTGCCTGCTCCATCGGCGGGAATGTGGCGGAAAATGCTGGTGGCGTGCACTGCTTAAAGTATGGATTGACCCTGCATAATGTTCTGCAGGTGACCCTGATCACCATGGATGGCGAACGATTAACCATAGGTACCACCGGACTGGACAACCCCGGTCTGGATCTGTTGACCTTGATTACCGGATCGGAAGGGATGTTGGGGCTGGTCGTCGAGATTGTTGTCAAATTACTGCCTATCCCTGAGCGGCAACAGGTTGCACTGGCTGCTTTTGATGATGTGGAAACTGCAGGCCGGGCGGTTGCGGATATTATCGCCAAGGGAATCCTGCCGGCAGGCCTGGAGATGATGGACAACCTCTCACTGCGTGCCGCTGAGGATTTCGTACATGCTGGCTATCCCACCGATGCAGCAGCAATTTTGCTGTGTGAGGTTGATGGCAGTGAAGATGAGGTTTCTGAAGAGATTATGCGGGTACGTCAGATACTGCTTGATTCAGGTGCCCGTGAGGTGCGAACCGCGAAGGATGAAGCGGAGCGGATACGTTTTTGGGCAGGACGTAAAAATGCTTTTCCGGCGGTAGGCCGACTTGCCCCAGATTACTACTGCATGGATGGCACCATCCCCCGCAATCAACTGGGCAAGGTTTTAAAAATGATTGGCGAGATGTCAGAGAAGTATGGACTGCCCTGCGCCAATGTATTTCATGCCGGCGATGGCAATCTCCATCCTCTGATTCTGTATGATGCAAATAACCACGGCGAGTTGGAAAAAGCTGAAGAGTTTGGTGGCGAGATTCTGGAGCTTTGTGTAGCTGTAGGTGGCACAATCACCGGCGAACACGGTGTTGGCGTCGAAAAAATCAATCAGATGTGCGCCCAATTTCCAGATCCTGAGCTGGAGACCTTTCATGCTGTAAAAGCGGTGTTTGATCCCCTCGGCCTGCTCAATCCAGGAAAGGCGATTCCGACCCTGGCCCGCTGTGCAGAGTTCGGTGCCATGCATGTTCATGCTGGCAAATTACGCTTCCCGGATTTGGAAAGATTCTAATGTCTATTGATCAAGACCAATCACACACCCTCCAACAGGCAGTCCAGGATGCCTTTGCAGAGGCTAAGCCAATACGCCTCATCGGCAGTGGCAGCAAAGAGTTTTACGGCAGACAATTTGGAAATGAGCTGTCTCTGTCGCTGAGTGGTAACCGGGGTATCGTCAACTACGAGCCAACAGAGCTGGTAATCACAGCTCGTGGTGGAACGCCTTTAGTTGAAATCGAAGAGGCGCTGAATGAAAAGGGACAATTATTGCCTTTTGAACCACCCCACTTTGGTGATAAGGGTACCATTGGTGGTGCTGTTGCGGCAGGCCTGAGCGGGCCACGCCGTCCATGGGGAGGCTCGCCAAGAGACCTACTGCTTGGCATCAAAATGCTGGACGGTCAGGGCAGGATTCTGGAATTCGGCGGCCAGGTCATGAAGAATGTAGCCGGCTATGATCTTTCACGACTGATGGCCGGAGCACTTGGCACCCTGGGTATCCTATTGGAGGTTTCCATAAAGGTTCTGCCCAAACCTGCTGAGGAGCATACCCTCATTTTTGAGCGAGATGCAGACCAGGCTCAGAATCTGTTTATCGAGATGATAGGCCATTCAATCCCCATTACTGCAACTTACAGTCTGGGAAATCACCAAGGCCTGCGACTCTCATGCAGTAGTGAACGATTAAGCAAAATCCAACAGCAATACGGACTCACAGACGCAGTAGCGTTCGAGGGATTCTGGGCAGAATTGAGAGACCAGAAACTGGACTTCTTTCATCAAAAAGCACCTCTCTGGCGACTCTCGACTCAACCAACAGCCCGACTGGAAATGAACGAGCCTACACTGATTGAATGGTCTGGTGCCCAGCGCTGGGTATTCTCCGATCGGTCACCGGATGAGATGCGCGAACTTGTGGAAAAGCTGGGTGGGCATGCAGTGCTGTTTCGCAATGGCGACCGAAGTGGTGAGGTTTTTCACCCACTTCACCCACGTATTGCCAAGATACAACAAGGCCTAAAAGCCGTTTTTGATCCTAAAGGCCTGATTAATCCAGGCAGACACTACTCGGACTACTGACTAAAACCTGAATCCGTGGGTTCATGGCGAGCGCAGAGTGTAAGATTTTGGTTTCCCAGTGGAATCAAAAAGTCTTAGCTTCACCCATAGGTTAAGTGGACATTATTTGAACTGCAGGGGAAGCTGTCGGGTAATCCTTAGGTGATTTTTCTACAGCCTATTTTGCAATAATCCGTAGGGTGCGGCCTGCCTCACCGAAAGCGGGAAGGTCAGTGGGGGCTGATGGTTTCCACTAACAGAACATTTTACGGGTTGAGAGGGTAATGGTGCGGCAGGCCGCACCCTACAAGGATTGAGCTAGTGTAGTGTTTAACCTGAACCCGCAGGTTCAAGCTTTAGGTTTTGCAGCAGTCATGCAATTTTGCATCTGTTGAGGAGACTCGCTCGTTGAGAAGCACTTTTTCAGAGTATTTCCCATTAAAATTGATTGATCGAGGAATTTGAGCATATTGCTCTTGTTTTGCTCATTAAACTCGACCTCTTTGCGCTGTTTAGCTTGAGCTTGTGGATTATCAGGCATCCCGGCTGCATGCCCCATCTTGGCCTGCATCTCTTTTTCCAGCGCCATCATGATCTCAACACATTTAGTGAAAGCCGCCTGATCCCCTGCCTTACCCAAGCAGGTCTTGGTCTCCTCCATAGCTGGCAGACTCTTATTGATCATAGACAACATGGTCTGTTTGGACTGGTCAAAATATTGTTGCTGATCCATTTTTCCCTCCGCAGAACCCGGAGGTTGAGCTAAGGCGAGTCCAGGGATCAATAAGGTCGTTAGTAGCCATTTCATGAAAAATTCTCCTCACACTGTTTTTTTATTTTGTAATAATTTTTGGGAACACTGAACGAATAAAATAATCGACCCCACGGCCTTAAGCAATAGGCCAAGTGAACCCTGTCTGTGATTGCTTCTGCAAAGCGGGTTTTCAAGGTAGTGTTTGAGTCGAAGGAGATATTCTCAACGACTCCAACATAATAGTTGGAATCACAGCTGTTCCATTAACTTCATTCATGATTGTGTCAAAACTATTTTTTCCTTGCTATTGGACTTTTGAGACAACCTCTGAAGAGATAGAGGGGTAAGTGGAATAGCGGTGATCTGGCGTATTTTTTTGCCTTGGTTGGTGGGGCATGGCCCCACCCTACCCGATAGTTCAGTGTGTGTGGAGTGGGATGATTCAAGGCGTAGGGTGGGGCCATGCCCCACCATTAAACCTGAATCAGTGGAATAACCTTGCAGAAATCAATGCCATTTAATTCTGTGTAGCGTAAAAAACCCAAGCTGATATAAGCTGAAATTTCAAAGCCAAGCCGTTAGAATCCCGCACCATATCAATAAATCCCCTGGAGATTTCTGTGGCAGAAAAACGAGTCGACGTCGCTATTCTCGGTTCCGGCACCGCTGGATTGAATGCAACTGGTCAGGTTGGGCCGAGTGGCAAAAGCTTTCTTCTGATTAATGGCGGAGAGCCAGGTACAACTTGCGCCCGGGTTGGCTGTATGCCCTCAAAAGCCTTGATTCAGGTCGCTGAGGATTACCATCGCCGAACCCATCTTCACCGATATGGCGTCGATGGGCATGCCGAACTGACCATCGATATTCCTGAGGCCATGGAGCATGTTCAGGATCTGCGGGACAATTTCGTCGATCGCGTACTCTCCAACAGCACTGATAACATGGGTGAAAAATTTGTCGAAGCTTATGCAGAGTTTATCGACCCTCACACCCTGCAGCTCGATAATGGCGACCAGGTCATCGCAGACAAAATAGTGATCGCAACAGGCTCAAGACCCATGATACCCCCTGCCTGGGAAGTATTTGGGAGTAATATCCTAACCACTGATACCTTTTTTGAATTGGAAGACCTGCCAGAATCGGTGGCAGTCATCGGCTTGGGAGTAATTGGTCTTGAGTTAGGCCAGTCTCTCAACCGACTGGGTATTAAAGTTACCGGTTTCGATATGGCTCAGACCATCGGCGGCACCAGCGATCCAGAGGTCTCCAAGTCTGCGCTTGAGATCATGCAAAGAGAGTTCCCAATCCACCTGGGTCACGCTGTTGAAATTTCTGAAGAAGGCAACCAACTCAGAGTCACTGCTGGAGAGCAGTCAGTTGTTGTCGACAAAGTATTGGCCAGCCTGGGGCGTACGCCGAACATAGAAGGCCTGGCGCTGAAAAACGCAGGCATAGAACTCGATTCCAAAGGCGTCCCGGTATACAACCAAAATACCATGCAGTGTGGAGATTCACATATCTTCATTGCAGGTGATTTGAATGGTGAACGTCCTATCCTTCATGAAGCGGGAGATGAAGGAAAAATTGCAGGTTATAACGCATCCCACTCTGAGGTTCAGGGGTTCAAAAGAAAGGTCCCATTGGCAATCAACTTCTGTGACCCCAATATATGTCTTGTTGGTAAGCGTTTTCAGGAATTGGACCTGGACAAAACTGCCATTGGCGAGGTCAAACTTGCACCAGTTGGACGTGCCCAGATCATGGGGCAGAACCGGGGAATCATTCGCGTCTACGCCGATAAAGCGACCGGGCTCATGCTGGGAGCGGAGATGATTACAACCCGTGGGGAAAACCTTGCTCATCTATTGAATTGGGCTGTCTCACAGCAGCTCAGCGTAGGTGACCTGATCCGCATGCCCTTCTATCACCCGGTAATAGAAGAGGCACTACAGGCTGCACTCAACAATCTCTATGCTCAGGTTGAAACTAAAAACACTGGGCCAATCAAAGAACTTTATCCTCTATAACCTGGAGTAAGAGTATGAATCCTGTAGAGGTCAGTTTCACTGGCGGTAAACGTATTCAAGCCCAAGTCGCTGGCTTTACCATAGAGACGGATCAACCGGCTAAATATGGGGGTGAGGCCAGTGCTCCTGCCCCTTTTGATCTGTTTCTGGCTTCTCTGGCAACCTGTGCTGGTATTTTCGCTTGGAACTTTTGTGAATCCCGTCAGCTTTCCACCGATGGGCTGGCGCTGAAAATGGAGTGTATCGAAGATGAAAAGAAGAAGATGATCGGAAGCATCATTTTTCATCTGACACTGCCCAATGATTTTCCTGAACGATACCGCAGTGGCATTATCAGAGCCATGGAACTTTGTGCTGTAAAAAGGCACATGCATACCGCACCAGAATTCACCATCGCCATTGAATAGATCTTGTTAGGATCCACTGGGCCAAGGCAAGGTGCGCTTTATCTGGTATGACATGCCCTTCCCAAAAAGTGCGCTGCAAAATTGGCCCAGTAGTGTGGCTCCCTTTGGGCCGGATCTACCGTACGGCCCGCTAGGGGAAACCCTAACTGGGGTAATTCCTATCTATTTTTTTTCTTAATCCACTTACATACTAAGTGGCATGAAACCACTTGCCAGTAGATAGAAGACTTATCGACGAAGCAATCTAGTTTCATGTTCTCTTGTGTTTAGAACTTCGTTTAAGGGGTGATTGGTAAATCTATCCAGGTTATTTCCACCTATTCTGGATTAGAGTTTTGAGTAGGCACAGCGTCAGGATCAGACTTGCTTCAGCCCCTATTTTTTTTCGCCACCAAAATCCCGCGACGTGGTGCCGGGTACCCTTCAATGGTGTAGTCAGGGTCAGATGGATCCAAAAAGTCCTTTAGGGACTCGAATCGCATCCACTCCGTCGATCTCTGTTCTTGTCCCGTGGTTTTCGATACATCTACCAATTCAATATCACTGAAGCCTGCTCGTTTTAACCAGGCCATGAGTGTCTCAACTGTCGGTATGAACCAGACATTCCGCATCTTCGCATAGCGCCCTTCCGGAACCAGAACCTCTCCCCTTCCCCCCTCTATTACCAGAGTTTCAAGAACCAACTCACCACCTTGACGTAGTGCACCTTTAAGTTCATTTAGATGTGCAAATGGTGATTGACGATGATAAAAGACACCCATTGAGAAAACCGTATCAAATGCCTTTAAATCTGCAGGTAGTTGCTCAATACCCAAAGGGAACAGATGAACAGGAAACTGCTCTCCGACAAAATGCTTCAATAGTTCAAATTGCATATTGAACAGTTGAGTGGGGTCTATTCCGATAACCCGCTCTGCACCCTCTCCGAAGATACGCCAAAGGTGGTAACCGTTACCACACCCCACATCCAGAACTACGCGGTTTTTCAGAGGTGAGACATGCTCTTTCAAACGATTCCACTTTAAGTCCGAACGCCATTCTGTATCGAGATCGATACCACATATCTGGTAGGGTCCTTTGCGCCAGGGATGCAGCATGTGCAATGCAGATTGGAGCTGAGCCAGCTGTTCATCATTGCAATCGTAACCTCCACCGGCAATAACATGACCTGACTTAAAGTCGATCTTGGTAACAGACACCTCGGGTAACATCTGTAGTGCCTCACGCCACTTTGCCATATCGCCATGAGGTTGATCGCTCCAAATTGTGGAGACTTGTTGGGGAAGGTTCTTTAACCAGGCCCCTAAAGGGTGATCCCAATAGGATTCACACCATTGCCAGTTGTACTTCATTTTATTGCCAGTAATGAAACAAAATTAAAGCACTGAAACCAGACTGTCACTGTTGTAAAACCAACTTTCTCAAGCCGAGCTTTATGACGCTCGAGGGTTTCAGGAATCAATACATTTTCCAAAGCAGTACGTTTCTGACTGATCTCCAGATCGGTATAACCTTGTGCTTTTTTGAAATTGTGATGCATCTCGGTGAACAGATCCTGAGAGACTGCATCAGGTAAAGCGATCTTTTCAGATAAAACCAGTAACCCCTTCTCCAGCATGCCGTTATAGATCTGTTCTATAAACTGTTCCCGGTCTCTTGCTGGGATAAATTGCAGTGTAAAATTGAGGATCACCATGGATGCATTTTGAATGACAACGTCACGCACATCTGAGCATACCAATTGGATTGGATAGTCATCTACATCGGTGGAGAGTCGCTTGGATGCCTGTTGCAACATCGCGATGGAGTTATCCACGGCAAATAATTGATACTCCTGATGTGGCGTTGAGTAACAAACCGCTAGGCTGGCTGCACCCAAGGAGCAGCCCAGGTCATAACAGTTTGTTCCTCGGCTCACCCATTTGCTTGCCAGCGTACCGATCATATTGATGATCGTCCCGTAACCGGGTACCGAGCGATTAATCATGTCAGGAAAGACTTGCGCTACCCGCTCGTCAAATACAAAACCGGGAATAACCTGCTGCACATCGGCATAGATATCGTCTTTGTTTATCACCGGGATCTATTCCAATTCCTGTGCTGCTTGTGCACCCGCTTTCACATCCACCATGCTTAAAAGGATTCCGCCAATAATAAACAGTATACCAACGGATAGGATTGAAATTCGCGTACTGCCAGTCAATACCCCAACCCATCCCATCATCATTGGACCGAGTACCGCTGCAAATTTTCCCAACATGTTATAGAAGCCAAAGAACTCAGCTGATTGATTATGGGGTATCAGACAGGCATAGAGAGAGCGGGACAGAGCCTGAATACCACCTTGTACCAGACCGATGGCAATTGCCAGCATGTAGAACTCCCAGACTGCTTCCATTTGATATGCCCAAACAAGGATCAAAAGATAGATAAAAATAGCTATCATTATCCCCTGTTTAGCCCCGCGTCTTGCTGCAATCGAAGCAAAACCAAGTGCCGCTGGAAAGCCGACAAATTGAGTTATCAACAGAGCAACCATTAGGTTATTGGCATCAAAACCGATTGAAAGCCCAAAATCCACTGCCATTCTGACAATGGTATCCACGCCATCGATGTAACACCAATAGGCCAGTAAAAACAGAAAAGTCATGCGTAGATTTCGTATGCGAGCGAATGTTTCGATCAATTGACGCACACTGGCAGAAACCCAACCTTTCTTAGGTGCGGGACCGGGAGGCTCGTCTACGAACAGAAACAGAGGTATGGAAAAGAGACCCCACCAAAGCGCCACACTGATAAATGATAGCTTTACTGCCTGTGCCGCATCGGCCAGACCGAAAAATTCTGGATAGAGTGTCATCAATACATTAAAGGTGAATAGTAGACCTCCTCCTAAATAGCCAAAGGCATATCCATAGGCGGAGACCCGATCATAGTGCTTTTTTTCTGTTACAGAGATCAGTAGTGCATCATAGAAGACATTCCCTCCCATGAAGCCAAGCAGACCCAAGCCGTAGAGTATCAAGGCCATTACCCAGTTCCCTGAAGCAACCAGATAGAGAGCACCGGTCATGACAATGCCCATCGCGGCAAAAAAGAGTAAAAAACGCTTCTTTGCACCTGCCTGATCAGCTAGTGCTCCTAAAAACGGTGCCATACAAACAATTACAATACTTGCCAGGGAATTGGCCATGCCAAGTCTGAATGTCGATTCAGTGGCAGCGATACCTACACTCCAGTATTGTTTGAAAAATACTGGAAAGAAACCTGCCATTACAGTCGTGGCAAATGCAGAATTAGCCCAGTCGTAGAGTGTCCAGGAGAGTGTGGCCGGTTGCTTCAGGAGTGGTTTATTCGGATCGTTTTGCACCAAATTACTCTTCAGCAGGCTCTGTCAAAGTCAAATTGGCATTAATTGCCATTCTTACCAGCTCGGCCAGGGACTCAGCCTCCATTTTTTCCATCACTCTTGCCCGATGCGCTTCAACTGTTTTGGAACTCACACCAAGACTGGTAGCGATCTCTTTGTTCGCTTTGCCATTGGTGACCATGATCATCACCTCATGTTCACGAGGGGTCAATCGCGCTAATCTTGTTGCTATTTCGGCACGCTGTGACTGCATATCACGCTGTTTTGCATCTACGGCCATGGCATGGCGAATACTTTCAAGTAACAATTCATCGTTGAAGGGCTTTTCAATAAAATCCACTGCCCCAGCCTTCATCGCTCTAACAGCCATTGGCACATCGCCGTGTCCGGTAATAATAATTACCGGTATCGCAATCTGATTGACTTTCAGATACTCCTGCAACTCCAAACCACTCATACCGGGCATACGCACATCCAGCAACAGGCATCCGGATCGCCCGGGATAGTAGGATTGAATGAACGCATTAGCAGATTCAAAGGTCTCCACCTGCATGGAGACCGATTCAATCAACCATTTCAGGGAATTTCTCATCGCCTGATCATCATCCACTACAAATACTGTCGATCTATTACTCATGACTAAAAACCTGGTAATTCTAGTGCAGGATCAGAAGGAAGGATCAACCTAAAAGTTGCACCTTTTCCATATTCAGATTCCACTTCAATCAATCCCTTGTGATCCTGCATAATTTTCTGACTGATTGGTAGACCCATACCCATTCCACTCTTTTTAGTGGAAAAGAAAGCATCGAACAGATGTTTCTGTGTTTTGGCTGGTATGCCTGTGCCACTATCCTGAACCATGACTTGTGCATCCCGGATACCCATTCTAGCGGTTTTTAGTATGAGTCTCCGTTGATTCCGATCAACTTGTTTCATGGCATCAATGGCATTGCGTACTAAATTCAACATAACCTGCTCTATCTGCACCAAGTCGACTTTTACCGGTAGAGCCCCCTCAGAAAGCTGAAGAGAGACCTCTACATTTTGCCTGTTAGCCTCAAATTCGATAAATGAAGCCACTTCCAGTACGAGATGATTCAGATTGACCGCCTCATGTTCATGCGGCCTCTTACCCACTAAGGTTCTTAATCTTTTGATAATCTCTCCAGCACGCTCTGCCTGAGCAGTTATCTGAGCTATTGCATCAATTATTTCGGGTTCACCACCTTTACCAGACTGTAAACGGCGTACACAACCACTGGCGAAATTAATAATTGCAGAGAGTGGCTGGTTGAGCTCATGAGCCAGGCCAGTTGACATCTCACCCATAGTACTGAGGCGACAAACATGGACCAGTTCAGATTGATGTTGTCGGCTCTGCATCTCAGCCAAGCGCATTCTGGTGAAGTCCCTGCCATAAAT
This sequence comes from Candidatus Thiodiazotropha sp. DIVDIV, assembly GCA_040506275.1. GTDB lineage: Bacteria > Pseudomonadota > Gammaproteobacteria > Chromatiales > Chromatiaceae > Thiodiazotropha. The sequence goes on along the minus strand of JBEVXD010000002.1, from coordinate 35,127 downwards.
ATTGACATATTCAAGTTCAAGAATAGGTGCCAGCTGTAAAGAGAATATCTGATTCTCAAGATTAACTTCATACTCTTTTGTCACCCCTTCCTTGAACGAACTGGCTACAAGATTTTTCCAGTAAAGAGGAAGAGTCTGACCCCGCTCACAATCCCAATATTGCAGTAGTGGCTCACTGGCAGCATTGGCATAGAGGATGACACCACGCTTGTTGACTCGAATTACAGGACTTGGGTTCTCACTTGCCAGTTTTGCCAGACTGGTAATTTCACGTTGCGCCTGTTTTTTTCCGGAAATATCACGCAAATATACATTGAAAACTGTTTGCTCTTGTAGATGAATGGAAATGACTGAACACTCGACTGACTTCTCTTCCCCATTAACAGTCGTCGCCTGCATGGGTTGACCTCTACAAGAACTGCTTGGTGAACTCATACTGAGGCAACCACTGAGCATGGCACGAAAGCGTACCTGGTCATTAGGCTGGATTACCATCTCTTCGAGATGGCGCCCTATCAATTGATTCCTGTTGTAGCCGAATGTTTTGATCGCCGTGCCATTTACTTCAACGACAATCCCCTCTTGATTCAGGGTAATGATAGAAACCATGGAGTTGTCAAATAATGCACTCTTTAACACCTCCGTTTCACGCAAACGTTCTTCCTGTTTACTGCGGAGCGAATCGCGGGCACTGATCAATTGTCGAAAAAACGCTTTTACCCAATCTTCCAAAAGCAGTAATTGATTCCCCTTCTTAAATACGGGTTGTTCGATCCCCAACGCCTGCTGCCCGAAGCGGGAAATACGCATTAAAACATGACTGATCTTTGCAGAAATCAAATAGAAGATTACTGAAAATACCGTGATATATACCAAAGCGGCAATAAATCTATCCTGTTGGGCTAACTCGGTAATATTATGGATTGTCTTTTCCACTGCATCCCGGGAGACCATAGTGGTAAACAAAAGATTCTGCTCCATAGACTGAAAGCGTGTTATGGCCTGGGATGTAAGAAGATATTTTTCTTGCCAATCGTTGAGCAGAGAGTCCATCGGTATAATTTCCTGATTGGTACTGCCTAACAGCTTCAATGAATTGGCATCAATTAACGCAATTATTGTATCTGTATCATGAGACATGCTTTGTGATTCTAATAGAAAATGCTCATCCACAGGCACGATCAGCAACAGCACTGCTGCCATATCTTCTTTTTTATAGGAGACATTTGACCAGACAAGTAAGAAAGGTTGCTGATCTATCAGAGTAATCAGCGTCTCGTTTCGTCCAGAGTAGAATTCGAACAGCTGATCGAGATCGAAAGAGAGAGGCTGCTTTAGATAAAGTTCTATTGGTGTGGCCCGATTGTTGAACAGCACTACCTGATTGGGTTCTATGGTACTGAGTTTAGGGCTTTCAGGATCAAGCCATTCCGGGACCATATTATGTTGGATTATCTCAGCATCTTCAGATTGATTCTCTTTCCATAAGGGGGAATTGAGATATTTTTTTATCCGCCAGTGGTTCGATAAGCCGTTTCCAATATATTGCCACTCTTGTAAAAACTGCTCGAAACGGAAACGAGTCTCTACCGCCCGAACATCCAGCCTGCTGACCAGCTCGTGGTGAAACACTTTTGCCAGACGCTCATCCTGAATTGGCTCCAGTACCAACCACATCACCAATCCGCAGAATATGCCTACAAATAGAGAGAGTGCGGGCAAAGGAACAGCTGCTAACTTGGCTTGCCACTTAGCACTTCTTCGACTACTCATATCAGGCCCTTCCAGCACAAAGACCATAGACTATCAGGACTACAACTGCATTCGGAAAATCCCATATCGACATTTAAAAAAACGCGGATTTGTGGAAAATCGCAGTCTGCCCGGTAAGGCGTCGTTCGCTGTTAATGGCCGCTCCCTTAACAAGAGCGAAAGCACAGCGGGGTGCAATGAGATTTTTCACAAATTCGTGCAGCGTTAGTAAGTTCACCCAGGGGGTGAGGGTAAAATCCACTAATGGATGTTGCATAATCAGTACCTTACGACAGATATCAGCGGTCAACTGCGGATTTGAGGGCAAATCTCAGTCTGCCCCGCAAGGCGTCGTTCGCCGTTTATGGCCGCTCCCTTAACAAGAGCGACTACGCAGCGGAGTACACTGAGAATTACCGAACTTACCACAAGGTCCACTACTATTAACCCGGCGACTAAGTATGTTGTCTTCAGCCGAAGTGTGCCTGCCTGCGGCAAGGCATCAAAACGCCGCTGTAGCACTCCTACAGCAAGTTTTGATAACGCAGTCTGCAGGCAGGCACACTTCGGCCTCTCTTTTAAAAATCATATTGTTAGGGGTTTCAAGCCAACCCTTGCTCGGTGTTGCGGCTCTTGACAAGGGTACAACCATTGCCTGCGAGCCGCGCCTTGATCAAGGGCAGGCTTGAAACCCTGAAGACGACATACTTAGTCGCCGGGTTAATAGTATGCTTCAAAAGCACTCACCCTGTCCTGTGTAGTTCATATTCGACCTTATGTTTATCGTCAGACGAATAGTGCTTTTAATGCATGGCAGCTAAAAACATTAAATGATTGTTCTAATTGTACTTTTCACCTCATCAGTCTGGTGATTATTATTGCAGTGCAAGAATCAAATAGAGCATTATTCAACATATTTCAGGCAAAAAAAAGACGCCTGAAGCGTCTTTAAATCTCTATCCAGATGACTGGATTCCTATTTTTTTATTTTTCAGGAGGTAATGAAAATTTAGTGGGTGGAGGCTGTAAATCCTTTGGTCATACCCTGGCTACTGCCTGAGTAACCCTGGTAGAGGTATGCTCGTTCAGCCACTGTTGCATAACCATACAGCGTTTTACGGAGCATTTGTCTGACTTTGGCATCCAACTCGCTGAACATCAGTCCAAGACAACCCGATTGCTGGTGTACAACCATAGCCTTGGTCTTACATTGATTGGTGCCGCCACAGGCCTTAACTGGAAAAGAAACCTCGACAATGGTACTTAACTGCTGTGAGCTTTCACCAATATCGATTAACATACCACTAAGGCTTATATTCCGAATCTTCCCTTTCATCCTACCGAGTTTACGGTCGTTTATTATGATTTCACAAGAAATTAACTTTCTGTGGTCACATCTATGTTCCATATTATGGCTCCCCGTATTTACATGCCATCCAACATGAACCCTAAGTATGGATGTTTACCATCAATTTTCAAATTCGGATTATTGCTCGCGAGCGTTAGGGTTTACCCTTGATTTTCTTATCTTTATTTACTGATCACTGTTAATGATTTCAAAGACAAATATTACCAATGACCTATCCGAGGCTGCAGTGCCTGGATTACTACGACGTCTCGGCGCCATTTTCTACGATGCTCTGCTGTTAACGGCTCTGGTGTTTGTCGCCACAGCAATCGTAACCCTGCCATTTGGCAATCCCAGTGGTAACTGGCTTCTAATCTTTCAATTATTTGTATTTGAAATCATACCTTTATTATTCTTTGTGGGATTTTGGGTATGGGGAGGTCAAACGCTTGGTATGCGTGCCTGGCGACTTAAACTGGTACGTATGGATGGCAGACCTGTTGGTTGGGGGGATGCTTTAAAGCGTCACTTTGCAGCAATTCTCTCCATCCTGAGTATAGGCCTAGGGTTTATTTGGATAGTGTTCGATCCAGAAAAAATGGCATGGCACGACAAGCTATCCCAAACCCGTCTGGTACTGCTCGAAAAGTGACTGCGATCACAATCTTGCTTCAACAAGTTCCCAGCATCGGTTTGATTAAGAATTATTCTGACAAGGAAAGATTAGCCAGGCTCACCGCAATGGACACGGAATGTCTCAAAGCGGTTGCCGGGTTAATAGTCAAATATCAATTAAAGGGATGGCAGCGGATAATCGTCTCGTTTCTATCAGGTCCCGTAGAAACAATATCGATCGGAGTCTCGCACAACGCTTCAATTTTGCTCAAGTATTCCTTGGCTGCTGTCGGTAACTGATCGTATTCAGTAATGCCCACTGTCGACTCCTGCCAACCCGGCATTTCTATATAGATTGGTTCGCATTTCTCGAAGAGATCTGCTCCCGAAGGTGGTGTTGTGACCTCCTGACCATCCAGTTTGTAGGCAACACAGATTTTTATCTTATCCAAGCCATCAAGGACATCAAGCTTGGTGATGCAGATTCCGCTAACACTGTTTATTTCCAGAGAGCGGCGCAAGGCAATACTGTCTAACCAACCACATCGCCTTTTACGCCCAGTGGTTGCACCAAATTCATGTCCTTTGGTCCCCAGGTGGTTGCCTGCATCGTCAAAGAGTTCAGTTGGAAACGGACCAGCGCCTACGCGAGTGGTATAAGCCTTAACTATGCCCAAGACATAGTCGATATATCGTGGCCCCACACCTGTACCAGTGGCGGCACCACCAGCAGTCGTATTGGAAGAGGTGACATAGGGATAGGTACCATGATCAATATCCAACAGGGCACCCTGAGCCCCTTCAAACATGACGTGCTTACCTTCCCGACGCAGTTGATGAAGCGTGCCTGTCACGTCCTCGACCATAGGTTCCAAGCGTTGAGCCTGCTCAAGTAACTGATCGAGTACTTGCTGATAATCAACCTCGCCATACTCAAACAGATGCTTGAGCGCGAAATTATGGTAATCCATCACCTCACGCAAGCGCTCAGAGATATGTGATTGATCAAAGATCTCGCCTAAGCGGATACCCCTTCTCGAGATCTTATCCTCATAGGCAGGGCCAATGCCACGGCCTGTTGTACCTATCGCCTTCTTGCCGCGAGCCTTCTCGCGTGCCGCATCCAGCGCAATGTGATAGGGAAGAATCAGAGGACAGGACTCAGAAATCCCCATGCGATCAGACGCGGGAACTCCGCTCTTCTCCAGCATGTCGATCTCCTCCAGTAACGCGTCCGGGGCAAGTACGACACCATTCCCGATCAGACACCGGACACCATCACGCAGAACACCTGAGGGTATAAGATGCAGTACTGTCTGCTTGCCATCGATAACCAAGGTATGGCCTGCATTGTGACCGCCTTGAAATCTGACCACGGCAGACGCTTTGTCAGTCAGCAGGTCTACGACCTTACCTTTACCCTCGTCTCCCCACTGTGTTCCGATAATTACGACATTCTTGCCCATGGCTCTCTCAAAATCGTTATATCCGGCCGTTGCCGGACTTTTTATTACAAAACCCGTCGATTCTTACAGAAATAGTTTCAAAATCAAACAGAAATAAGTATCCAGTGATCGTCAACGCACTGAAGTTGTTGCTCACACCCCATATCGACGGCTCCCCCAGACTGACCAGGCAGGGCACAGATCACTCGATGCCCCTCGCTACGCAATCGGACAATCTCCTGGTGCAACCTGGGATCATCTGAATTGGGTGCAAATATTGAGGATTCGTCCACCCTGTCCAGCGTGGATTGAGCAACACGAATCAGATTCTTAAGGTCGGTACTGAAACCTGTAGCAGGCCTGGCTCGTCCGAAAACGCTACCAATGGCATCATAACGCCCACCCCGGGCAATCTCCTTACCATTTCCAGGTACGAATGCAGCAAAAACAACCCCGGTATGGAAGTGATAGCCTCTTAACTCAGCAAGATCAAAATGGACCGGCACATCGGGCAACCATTGCGCTATAAGGTCAGCCATTGCCTGCAGATAATCCAATGCCTCTATTACAGAAGGTGACGCGTGCTTGAGATCCAGTTTTGCCTGGCTGAGGGCTTTGTCACCATTCAGCTCGCCTAGACGTGAAAGCATCGACGCATGTTCAGGTGCTATCTCAAACGACGCAAGCAGGGTTTCAACCTCGGGTAATGCCTTACGTTGAAGTGCATCAAAGAGTTCAGTCTCCTGAGACTTATTCAATCCTGCCTGCTTGGCCAGCCCTTTGAAGATGCCAACATGACCCAGGTCGAGATAGACATCCTGGACTCCGGTCTTGTCCAATGTCTCCATCATCAGGCGCAATATTTCGATATCGCTCTCAACCCCACAATGTCCATACAACTCAGCACCGATTTGGAGTGGACTTCTTGTCCCGGCAAATCCATCTGAACGGGTATGAAGCACCGTGCCCAGGTAGCATAGCCGTGTTGGACTCTGAGCGCGTATTCGATGGGCATCGATTCTTGCAGCCTGCGGGGTAATATCAGCGCGAACCCCCATCAATCTGCCACTCATCTGATCGGTCAGTTTGAAGGTATTTAAATCGAGATCGCTACCGGTACCCGTTAATAGAGAGTCCAGAAATTCGACAAATGGGGGAATGACATAGTCATAACCCCAGCTGCGATAGAGATCCAGCAGTTCTCTACGTTTACTCTCAATCACTGCTGCTTCCCGAGGAAGCACCTCATCAATGCCGTCAGGCAAAATCCAACGTTCGTTTTCCATCATCGCCAAGATCAATTCACCAGATAAAGCAGAATGACACCAGAAACCATACTGACCAGGCCACTGAGGCGCATGGAACGGTTATCGTGTTGGGCAATCATCAGCAGGATTGAGCGCATTCCGTTAGGGTTTAAAAAAGGCCATATGCCTTCAATCACCAACAACAGAGCCAAAGCCACCAGCAGATCATGCCACATCTGTCATTCCCCAAAAAAAAACCGGGAGCATCCCGGTCCAGTGTTTGCTGCCTAGCAGGCCGCAGGCCATTTTCCCAGAGTGGACAACTATTGTCCATCAACGGGTTAGTTGATTTTCATATGATGAAAAAATGTATACCTGTCGACACCTAATCAACAAGGGAGCCCCCATCTTCAGCCAGAGCTGAAGATGGGGTATTGGAGGTTACTGACCAGAACTGTTTTTCAAATAGCGGAAAAAGTCAGAATCAGGTTGCAACACCATCACATCCGATGAGTCCTTGAAGCTGTTTTTATAAGCATTCAGGCTCCGATAGAAGGCGTAAAACTCACTGTTCTGCTTATAAGCGTTGGCATAAGTCTCAGCTGCTTTACCGTCACCTTCACCACGCAATATCTCTGCTTCACGATAAGCGTCAGCAACGATAACAACACGCTCCCGATCAGCATTGGCCTGGATTCGCTCAGCGGCTTCAGCACCTTTTGCGCGTAGATCTCTGGCCACCCGTTCACGCTCAGCCCTCATACGTTGATAGACTGACTCGCTGACTTCTGGTGGTAGATCGATCTGTTTGACACGCACATCCAGGATCTCGACACCCAGTTCAGATGCCATGACATCTGAATCTTTGGTCAACTTATCCATAATTTCTGTACGTTCACCAGAGATAACATCCTGCACAGTCCTTTTACCAAACTCGTCACGCAGATTGGTGTTGATGCGCTCTTGTAACAGTCGAGCTGTTTTGTCCAGGCTACCCCCTGTCGAACGAAAATACTGAGCAGCATTGGCAATCCGCCATTTGGCGAAATAGTCAACAATTACATCTTTCTTTTCAGCTGTCAGAAATCGCTCAGGACGGGAATCCATGGTCTGAATACGGGCATCAAAGGTCTTAACATTATTAACCAATGGCACCATTAAATGCAGACCGGGCTTGTAATCAGTTGCAACTATCTCACCCAACCGAAGTTTCAGAGCCACTTCCCATTGGTTAACGATAAAGGCGGCTGAGTAAAGCCCCACAGCAGCGATGGCGACAATAGGGAATATAATTTTAGATGATTTCATCAACGTACTCCCCTGGTGCGATCGACATTACGGAATTTTGTGCTCTCATCTGTTGGGCGAGAACTATCACTCCTCCCGATCGATGTATTCCTGCTGCTATTGTCCTTGTCCACCCCTTGAATCAGCTTATCCAGAGGTAAGTACATCAGGCTGTTCCCCGCCTCGGTATCCAGCATGACTTTACTGGTCTGACCCAGCATAGTTTCCACTGCCTCAAGATAGATACGATCCCGGGTAACCTTGGGTTCCTTTTGATACTCTTTGAGAACCGCAAGAAAACGACTCACATCACCCTCTGCCTCAGCAATCACCCGATCCTTGTATGCACTTGCATCAGCCAGTTGGCGCGCTGCCGCGCCTCGGGCACGGGGTACCACTTCATTGGCATAAGCTTCAGCCTGGTTTTCAAGCTTCTCCTTATCCTCTCGGGCTTTGATCGCATCATCAAATGCGCTTTTAACCTGTTCAGGTGGCTTGGCTGGCTGCATATTCACACTGGTGATCAATAGACCAGCCTTGTAATCGTCTATCAGGCCCTGAGCACCCTGCTTGATTCGATCAGCAATCGCACCACGGCCCTGAGTCAGGATAAAATCAAGATCACTTTTACCAATTATCTCACGCACTGCAGTCTCTGTTGCATCACGCATGGTTTTATCGGGATCACGATCCTGAAAGAGGTAATCTGCAGCATCCAGAATTCGGGACTGGATGGTAAATTCCACATCGACGATATTCTCGTCTCTGGTCAACATCTGGGCCTTGTGCCTGAATGAGGTTATCTGATCCACATTCACGGAAATTACCCTTTCAATCGGGAAGGGTATATGCCAGTGGGGACCAGGCTTTGTGGTTTCATGGTATGCGCCAAAACGCAATACAACACCACGTTCAGGGGCATCGATAATGTAGATACCACTAGCTAGCCAGACAAGTAGCACAATAACTGCTACAAATCCGATCGATTTGGATCCTGGTCCGGATCCTCCGCCGATGGAGGAGTCTCCACGCGAGGATTTGCCCCCACCGAAGATTCCGCCCAGCTTATCTTGTAGTTTCTTTACAACTTCATCTAGGTCCGGTGGACCTTGATCGCCGCCCTTGCCACTCCAAGGATCTTTACCGTTTCCACCCGGTTCGTTCCAGGCCATTGAACACTCCAACTTGGTTATTGATTTATATAGAATCTGTCAGACATCCGAATATTTATATATGGGGATGTTCCAGCAGGATTCAACGCTCCATCTTCGGCATATCGTATCAGGCTGACCACTCTATGCCACATCGCGGAGCATTCTAACAGCACGCAACTGCCATGTCCCACCATACGATACCATCGGATCCATTAGCAGACTAACCCAATTCTTGTAGTCCTATTCTAAAAGCCAACAGACCTCACACCTGTATTGAATGGTGGTGGCCCACTCCAGGGAGATAAACCATTCAGATCAGACAGCTCTCGAACTGAGGCTCCTCTTTGAGGAGTCGACGAAATTCTCTTTCTGACATATCAATGTCCATCTCCCAACCACCTTCATCGGTCGATGATTCATTGATTACAACACCACGTTCAAATAACATGGCGTGTAGTCGACCATCCTCTGGGTTCAAACGTACTCGCTGCCTGACATGGTCCTGTTTGAAATACTCAGTGAGTCCTTGAATGAGTAATTCACAACCCTCTCCCGTCTGTGCAGATAACCAGATACGAGAAACCCGACCATTTTCATCCCGGTCTATCCTGGGTTCGTCATTCGCCAGCAGATCGATCTTATTGAAAACTTCAATCTGATGGACCTTGTCAGCACCAATTTGTTGCAAAACATCATTAACTTCAGTGATACAGGTTGCACGCTGATGGCTGGCTGCATCGATAACATGCAACAACAATGACGCATCTGTGGTCTCTTTCAAAGTCGACTTGAATGCCGCGACCAGATCGTGAGGGAGATGACTGATAAATCCAACGGTGTCTGCCAATACAACAGGTCCCTCAGGCTTTAAATCAAGTCGCCTTAAAGTGGGATCCAAGGTCGCAAAGAGCTGATCAGCCGCATAGACATCTGAACCGACAAGACGATTGAAAAGTGTAGATTTTCCAGCATTGGTATAACCAACTAGAGAAACTGTTGGGATTTCCGCCCGCTCCCGCCCTCTTCGTCCCTGCTCCCTCTGTGAATCAACCCGAGCAAGACGTTTCTTTATCTGGCTTATTCGTTGACCGAGCAAGCGTCGATCGGTCTCCAGCTGGGTTTCACCTGGCCCCCTGAGACCAATACCACCCTTCTGTCTCTCCAGATGGGTCCAGCCCCTGACCAGACGCGTTGAAAGATGTTGTAACTGGGCCAATTCCACCTGTAGCTTGCCCTCGAAAGAGCGCGCACGTTGCGAAAATATATCGAGTATCAGGCCTGTTCTATCGACTACCCGACATCCGAACGCTCGTTCCAGGTTACGCTCCTGACTCGGGGAGAGTATGTGATCAAATATTACCAATTCTGCCTCGTCAGAGGAGACGATTTGGCCAATTTCGTCCGCCTTACCTCGTCCGACAAAATACTTTGGATCGGGCTGACGACGACTTCCCGAGACAAAAGCAACCTGCTCTGCACCCGCAGAGCGTGCCAGATCACGGAATTCGTTAATCTCATCGGGATCGCTAAGCCCGTTCAGATCAAGATGAACCAGTACGGCTCGTTCACCCGATTTGGGACGTTCAAACATAAGTGGAATTGTTATCGAAGATTAGGAGAGATTTGGACTATCAAACTGAATGGGCGTATCAATCCTCTGATACGCCCAGTGATGAATCTGATTGGGCAATCTAGAAATTTCCGGCACCTGCAGCCCCATCCTCTTCGGATTGGCCATTAGCATGTTGAATGCGGACGTTTCTGGCAGGCACCACAGTAGAAATAGCGTGCTTGTATACCATTTGACTGACACTGTTCTTCAAAAGAACCACAAACTGATCGAATGATTCAATCTGCCCCTGTAGCTTAATACCATTAACAAGAAATATTGAGACAGGTACGCGTTCCTTCCTCAGTGCATTCAAAAAAGGGTCTTGTAAACTTTGCCCTTTAGACATGGAGATTCTCCTTATTGTGTTTGTATTATTAAAAACAATTACAAGCGCTAAAAAATAATATCGGTAGTAAATATCTACTTTACAAGCGAAATTGTAGCATACTGTATATTTATCAAAGTATTCAAAATATCAATACCTCTGATTTAAGCAGGTTTAGTGCCTTAACTTCTTTTGGTAGGGACCAAACCGGGAAATTGCTCTGAAATCAGCCCTAAGGCTTGGTCCAGCACGTCCCCCTCTTCGTCCAGCCAGTGGCAATCCTGTTCAGCACGCAGCCAGGTAAACTGACGCTTGGCCAATTGGCGTGTTGCTATGATCCCCTTTTCAACCATCTCATCCCAACTGCTTTCACCAAGTATATATTGCAGCATCTGCCGATAGCCGACAGCTCTCATCGATGGCATGACGGGTGACAGGTTACCAAGACTCAATAATTTCCGGACCTCCTGCTCAAATCCCTCCGCCAGCATTTTTTCAAAACGCTGTGCGATTCTGGTATGCAGCAATGCCCTCTCTTTCGGTGCTCGGACGAGTTTCAAGACCCGATACGGAAGTATCTGACCCTTTCCTGCCTGTTGAAGTTCACTCATCTTCCTGCCCGTGATCTCAATGACCTCCAGGGCGCGTAGAATACGCTGGGTATCATTAGCGTGTATCTTCAATGCTGCATCGGGGTCCACTCTTTGCAGCTTTTGGTGGAGCCTATTCAATCCTTGTTTAGCCAACTCAGTCTCCAGACGCTTTCTAATCACTGGATCTGCTGAAGGCAGGTCTGAAAGCCCCTGTGTCAGGGCTTTAAAGTAGAGCATAGTACCGCCTACCAGAAGCGGTATTTTTCCTGCGGCATGAATCGCCGCCATCTCTTGCAGTGCATCTTGCCTGAATGCGGCAGCAGAATAGCTTTCAGACGGATCCAGAATATCGATCAGTCGATGCGGTGCTTCTCGAAGGGTCTCTTGATCGGGTTTAGCTGTACCGATATCCATCCCCCGATAGACCAGCGCAGAATCGACACTGATAATCTCAAATGGTAACTGATGTACCAGATCAACCGCCAATTCGGTCTTACCTGATGCAGTAGGTCCCATGATAAATATCGCAGCTGGCAACTGATCCTGGCTCGTCGAAGAATTAACCATCTCAACGACCTCTGAGAAACAATCGATCGATATCGCTGATCGATAGTGTTGTCCATGTCGGTCGGCCGTGATTGCATTGATCAGCCCTTTCAGTTCGCTCCATATCGCGCAACAGAGCATTCATCTCATCCAACTCCAGACGCCGATTGGCACGGACCGAACCATGACATGCCATGGTTGCCAAAACATGGTCACTCTCTTCCTTGAGCCTTTGGCTACTGCCATGTTCGGCCAAATCAGAGAGTAGATCCCGTAACAGCTTTTCAGGATTTGCACCTTGCAGGAGTGCGGGAATGGAGCGTATTGCCAGAGACTCACGCCCAGAACGACTCACCTCCAAACCCATCTGTTCAAAAAATGCATTTGACTCTTCAGCGAGGTCGGCTTCCCTGACACTTACTGCAACCCTGACCGGCACCAGCAACGGCTGATGGGTAACTCCCCCTTCGTGATAGCGCTTTTTAAGATGCTCATAGGTAATCCGCTCGTGCGCAGCATGCATATCTACCAGAATCAGACCGGTCTTGTTCTGCGCAAGAATGTAGATTCCATGCAGTTGGGCCAGCGCATAGCCAAGGGGAGGTATCTCCTCATCAGATGTGGGCTTTGCTATATCCTGGTGAGTGGGTTCAGCTGGCCGCTGGGCTGCAAACCCGGCCCGATAAGCTGCTGGCCGTTCAGCTGTGCGCCAATCCAGACCCTGTTGCTTTGGGATTGAATAGGATTGATCACCTGAAACCTGAGAGTGAGTCGGTGACAATATCTGAATCGGCTCTGGACTCAGACTCTCCTCTGATGACTGTGGCTTCGTCTCAGCCAGCAGTCGATGGAGTGCACGATAGATAAAGTTATGAACCGAGCGAGAATCCCGAAATCGTACCTCGTGTTTTGTGGGATGAACGTTGACATCAACCTTACGTGGATCGATATCGAAGAAGATCACGTAGGCTGGATGTCGGCCATGATAGAGAACGTCCTGAAAGCCCTGCCGAACTGCATGAGTAACCAATTTATCTCTGATCATGCGCTGATTGACATAGAAATACTGCATATCAGCCTGAGAACGAGAGAATCCTGGCCGGGCAACCCAGCCATAGAGAGAGAGATCTCCCGCCTGTTCCTTAATGGGCAGCGCCTGTTCTAGAAAACTGCTGCCCAAAAGTTCAGCTAACCGTTTCTCCTGCTGAGCGACATCGTCACAAGGCGCCAGAGTTAAGATCGTGCGGCGATTATGCTGAAGCGTAAACCCAACATCGAATCGAACCAGTGCCAAGCGCTGAACCAAAGTCTGAATATGACCAAATTCAGTCTTTTCCGTGCGTAGAAATTTACGCCTAGCCGGGGTGTTATAGAACAGATCACGAACTTCAACCGTTGTCCCCTGAGGATGAGCTGCCGGCTTTGTGTTCAGCTCCTGATCAGCACCCTCACCGCTGACTTCCCAAGCCTCCTCAGCATCCTGGTGCCTGGAGATCAGCCTTAGTCTCGAAACTGAGCTGATACTGGGCAGGGCTTCACCACGAAACCCCATGCTCTGCAATAACTCCAGATCCTCAAAACAGCTAACCTTGCTGGTCGCATGACGGGAAAGTGCCAAACTCAACTCATCCCTGGTGATTCCGACACCATCATCTCTGACACACAGACGCTTGATCCCCCCCTGCTCGATCTCGATTTGAATGTGACGTGCCCCCGCATCCAAGCTGTTTTCCACCAGCTCTTTAACCACAGAGGCTGGGCGCTCAACAACCTCACCAGCAGCGATTTGATTGATCAATTGTGGTGGCAGAGTACGGATAGGCATGCTGATAGACGTTAGAGTGGCTGGGGCATTAACCCGGCACCTTAATAGGTCATGTGAAGGAGTTCAACCTGAATCCGTTGGTTCATGGCGAGCGACCTCCACTCTATGACCACAACAGTCTGTAGGGTGCGGCCTGCCGCACCGAAAAGCGGGATGAGCAGTGATGGGTGTTGATGGTTTCCATTAACAGAACATTTTACGGATTGAGAGGATATAGGTGCGGCAGGCCACACCCTACAAGGCTTGAGCTAGTGTAGTGTTCAACCTGAATCTGTGGGTTCATGGCGAGCGGCCTCCACTCGATGACCACAGCAGTGGTGATCCAATGATTCTTGGCAAATCACTGAGGCAGGGAGATACAACGCAACTTGCTCTTCAAAGATGGGATTCAGAATAGCTGTTGGCGTCAGCCACCAGGAATTTGCAGCACCTGTCCGATCCGAATTGTATCACTCTTCAGCTCATTGACGTTACGCAGACGTTTGACGCTGACCTGGTAACGATTGGCGATAGCGAGCAGAGTATCACCAGAAGAGATGATATGTTTGCGTACAGCTTGGTTTGCAGCTAACCAGCTACCTGGTGGTGGCTGATACTTGAAGTAGTCACGAATGCCTTTCATCAAAGCTTTCGCAACTTTATTCTGATGTTTGGGATCTCTCAGGCGGCGCTCTTCATCCGGATTGGAGATAAATGCCGTCTCTACCAGCATTGAGGGTATATCAGGAGATTTCAACACCATAAACCCGGCTTGCTGCACTCTCCGTTTATGCGTTTTGCCCAAGGTCTTAAGTTCAGAGAGTACTCGGCTTGCAGCCTCAGAACTCGCTTGTAATGTACCAATCTGTGAGAGATCGAGTAACACCGAGGCCAACATATCATCCTTGTCCTCCAGTGAGACACCGCCAACCAAGTCAGCGCTGTTCTCCCGCTCCGCCAACCACCGTGCCGCTTCATTTGATGCACCACTTCTCGACAGTGTATAGACAGATGATCCCCGCACTTTTGGATCTCTGAAGGCGTCAGCATGGATTGAAACAAACAGGTCTGCCTGGTGTTGCCTCGCTTTAGCCATGCGTTTTCGCAGGCCCAGATAGTAGTCCCCATCCCGTATAAGTACAGCGCGCATCCCTTTTTGCTTATTCAGCAACTTCACCAGCTTGCGCCCGATTTGTAGTACAACGTCCTTTTCATAGGTGCCCTTGCGCCCCCGGGCGCCTGGGTCTTCACCACCATGACCGGGATCAACTGCAATTACCACATCACGGTGTCCCTCTGTTTTCGCTTTCTTTGCAGATTTAACCGGTTGATTACGATGAAGGGCTGTACCTTTCCCATCATACAGGTCAATAACCAGCCGATGTCCGTACTCTCTGTTCGGACGAAGCGAGAAACTCTTAGGTTTAACTGCACCGTTTAGATCAAAAACCACTCGA
Organism: Candidatus Thiodiazotropha sp. DIVDIV; assembly: GCA_040506275.1. GTDB lineage: Bacteria > Pseudomonadota > Gammaproteobacteria > Chromatiales > Chromatiaceae > Thiodiazotropha. The sequence continues at coordinate 19,942 of JBEVXD010000002.1, read as the reverse complement.
ATATCATTTTTGTTGCGATCAGCAGAGCGCATACCCCGAATCATCTTGTTCTCTTTGGTGGGGTCCGGTAAATGCTTGGTGAGCTTCACATTTTTAAGGTCTAATACCAGGCGATCGGGTGCTTTCAAGGTGAAAATCTTGTGTGATACCTTGTCGTTGGCATCGAATACCAAGCGGACATGGTCTGGCGCGGACCAAATACGGAGCCCGGTAATCTCAGCCTGCTTGGCGTGGAGTGGGAGACTGCAGACAAGCATGAGCAGCAGTATGGTGAGTCTATTCCTCATTGCCCCATGACCAGTAAACATTAAAACACAACATAAAAAATAGCATGCGCGTGGATTTTTTCCAAGTTATTCTGTTAGATAGCTGGTTTTTCTATTAAATAAATTAACCATTCACCAGATCACTTTGTATTTCCTGAATTATCTCTTTGCCCTTTTCACTGACGCCCCTGATTTTTATGCGCCTATCTGCCTCATTATGACCAATCTCCAACACCAGATCAGGAGAAGGCAACCCACCCTCGCCTCTTTCCGGCCATTCAATCAACATGTAAGCATTTTCTGTTAGCAGGTCTTGAATTCCAAGATATTCCAGCTCTTCAACATCCGACAATCGATATAGATCGAAATGATAGCAGGAAACCTGACCTAATTCGTAGGGTTCCAGAAGTGTGTAGGTTGGACTTTTAACTCGTCCCTGATAACCGACTCCCCTTATGAACCCTCGTGCCAGTGTAGTTTTACCCGCACCAAGATCACCCACCAGATAGACAATACAGGGTGGTAAACAGTTCATTGCCAGGCGACGCCCTAGCTCCTCCTGCTGCACTTCACCCGACACAGTCAATTCAATCATCCCTCAACTCCAAATTCAGAGTCTGGCGCAGGGCCTTGATCAAGTCTCCTGCCAACATACCGATTTCCCCCTCGAGTGCAGCCTGATCACCCGCCGCAGCGTGCAGACAGACACCCAGTTCAGCTGCCTCCCGTAGTGGATAACCTTGCACCATGAATGCGCCGATCACACCACTCAGGACATCACCGGATCCGCCACTTGCCATGCCAGGATTGCCATCACTACAGAGCGCAACAGCCTGGTTGCCATCTGAATCCACCAGTGTTCCCGCCCCTTTCAAAACGATGATACCGCCATAGCGCTGCTGCAAAGCTTCACAAGCCGCAAAGCGATCACTTTGTACCTGCTTTGTCTCCCAACCCAACAGTCTGGCAGCCTCCCCTGGATGGGGTGTCAGTACCCAGTTATCTCTCCGCGTTGGATATTTCGTCAGCCAATATAGGGCATCGGCATCCATGAGCAGCGGCAAACCAGTACTGGTAACTGAATCAAACAACATTTTACCCCAGTCAGACCGGCCTAACCCAGGGCCCAGCACCACAGCATCAGCCTTATCTAATAAGTCATCCAAAGAGGTCTCATCAGTCACACTGCGGCACATCAGCTCCGGGCGACCAATATTGCTCCATGCAGCATGTTGCGGATGAGTTGCCAGGGTGACCAATCCTGCACCGCTCCTGGCTGCACTCTCGCCAGCCATACGTACGGCGCCCGAGTAGCCGGTATCTCCTCCAACAACTAGAAGATGCCCAAAATCTCCTTTGTGAGAGGCACGGTTCCTCCTGGGTATTTGATTTGCTGACTTATGCCAATTGATACGACGACAGGCCAGCAGTTGACGGGCGTAGACCTGGGCAGGCACCTCAAGCGCGTCGAAGCAGATGTTGCCACAATACTCAGGGCCATCTCCGGTAAACATCCCCTGCTTCAGCCCTATGAAACTGATAGTTGCATCAGCTTTTACCGCAGCACCCAATACTGAGCCTCTATCTGCGTGTAGTCCTGATGGTATGTCCAATGCAAAGACAGGCGCCTGATGTTGATTAATCTGCTCCATCGCAGATTTCCAGCTCCCCTTAACATCACGCTCCAGACCTGTACCAAGAATCGCATCAACGATCAGACCAGGTTTTCCCGGTAATCCCTGGTAGGGTTCAATATCCCGACCAAGATCCTGCCAGGCCCTGGCTTTGATCAGGGCATCCCCCTTGATCTTCTCAGGGTCTCCAAGCTGTAGTACTCGAACTCGAAAGCCCGCCTGGAGTGCATGCCTGGCAACAACATAGCCATCACCACCGTTGTTACCTAATCCACAAACCACCAGTATCTCGTTTATCTCAGGCCATCGATGCCTGATAAATTCAAAGGCGCGAGCCCCGGCTCGCTCCATTAACACTTCACCAGGAATAGAGAAATCCTCGATGGCGATTCGATCGAATTCGCGTACTTGCTCAGCCCGATAGAGGGCAAAGGGCAAGGTATCGATGAATGGCAATACTCGCATAACTGTCTAGTCTCCTAGGGCCTGTTAACACTAAATGAATCGACCCTGTTGCCCCTGAAAAAGCGCCAATCAAGGCGCGAGGAGAGAGGTTTGGTCACTCCAAATGAACGACGAGCAACGCCGAATGGCGCTTTTTCAGGGGCAACCCGAAGGGCTGAGGCTATTTTTCCGCCCAGCGGCGTTATCATTCGCTCATGTAGAATGACCACACCTTGCTCATTCTGTCTTGCTGGACGAAAAAATAGTCTCAGCAGGGTCGATTCATTTAGTGTTAACAGGCCCTAATATCAGGGGAACCATACCGCGAAGCCTTTGGGGTATCAAAATATCCTTGAAGGATGAAGATCAGACACGCCTAAACGGAGTACTGAGTAGATCCTCAAAATACTTCGGCATAGCAGACACAAGTAAGACGCTGCTCAGTGAGTGAGTTATAGTCTCCCAGCATGAGCGTGACGATGAATACTGACGAGTTGAGAAACCTTAGCCTGCAGATAAAACAGTGGGGAGTTGATCTGGGTTTTGATGCGGTAGGTATTGCAGACACTGACCTGACAGAGGCAGAGTCCCGACTCGATCAGTGGCTGTCGTCAGACTTCCATGGAGAGATGGCCTATATGGCCAAACATGGTACCAAAAGAAGTCGACCATCCGAACTGGAAAGCGGCACACTCAGGGTAATCTCTGTACGCATGAACTATCTGCCTGAATCGATGGATGATCTGCAGAGCGTATTGGAGAACCCACAAAAAGCCTTTATCTCACGCTACGCTTTAGGTCGCGACTACCACAAGGTGTTGCGAAAGCGCCTAAAGAAGCTGATAAAGCTGATAGAGGAGGCTGTATCTGGCGGACACTATCGACTGTATGTCGATTCCGCACCGGTGATGGAGAAACCTCTGGCGCAAAAAGCCGGATTGGGTTGGATCGGCAAACATACCAATCTGATCGCCAAAGATGCTGGATCATGGTTTTTCCTTGGTGAGATCTATACCGACCTCCCCTTGATCACAGACCAGGTTGCTGAAAACCACTGTGGCAGCTGCAGCGCCTGTATCGAAATCTGTCCCACACAGGCAATCACAGCCCCCTATCAGCTTGATGCGAGACGCTGCATCTCCTACCTGACCATAGAATTGAAGGGGGCGATACCCGAGCCTTACAGAATCCCCATTGGCAATCGAATCTATGGTTGCGACGATTGTCAGCAAGTCTGCCCCTGGAACCGCTTCGCTCGCTTAACCCGAGAAGCGGACTTTTACTCACGTAAAGGCATGGACAGCAGTGACCTGATTGCCTTTTTTAAATGGGATGAAGCCACTTTTCTAAATCGCACAGAGGGTTCAGCCATACGTCGCATAGGGCATGAGCGTTGGCTAAGAAATCTGGCAGTGGCGCTGGGTAATGCTCCCACAACACCTGAAATTATTGAGGCACTGCAAAGCCGTATCAATCAGGTAACCCCAATGGTCCTGGATCATCTGCTCTGGGCGCTGAAGCAACACAAGCATCAAGCCAAAGCAGATTGACGCCGCCAAAAAAAGAACCTCACAAAAAACCAACCGGCGAAGATCCCTATGCTATCCACTGTGACATCGCTCAGTCTCGGTGATCTTCCTGGAACGAAGTATTGCAGTAATTCTGTCCCCAGTGCCGCCAAGAATAATCCAGGTAACAGAAACCTGACCGGCTTTGCTCGTTCTGAAAAGAGAATTCCGCTCAGCAGAAAGAATCCAACGAAATGGCCAAATTTCGATACATCCAAAACCACAGGAAAATATTTGGGTGATATATCGAACGACAGCCCAATTGCAGCCAGCATATCCCTTGTATGCAATTCAGGAACGTAATAGAAAAGCCCCTTTTCCAACGCACTTTTGAGCTCAATCGGTGCCAGGACACCAACCCCAATAACCATGAATATGGCCATCAGATAGGACCACTGTGGACGACTGCGATAGTGTTGAACGAGCAATATCAGCCACCAGACAGAGAACAGACACCAGACCAGCATCAACAGATTTTTGAGGATGAAAAATGTAGGGTTTTCAATAGCTGGATATAGGGAAGGATTTTTAAACTGGAACTCACCCATGGATTTGAAGAATGAGATCGAGAAACAGACTCGCTCAAATTCAGCAGAGATTTCAACACCCTCTTGATAGTGTTCCCAAGGCAAATTTCCCTTTGAACTGAATAGTCGACTGCTTAACTTGTAGTTTTTCCCACCATCAGCCAGATACCCTGTCACCCCGACCCTCGCGCCATGCCACTTTTTAGGCCCGACCAACAAGCCATCCGAACTTGCATCGATAGCCATCAACAAATAGTCGGGAAAGTCTGAGCGCATCCAACATTGGTATAACCTGGTGGATTGGGATTTGGATTGGTGGTTGATCTCAACAATGCCATCAGAAACCTGAAGCAACCCGGCCTTTCCTCCGACCTTCCATCCAGCCAGGTCATCAGAAAAATCAGGATTCATCAGGAACTGCTCACCATTGATGTGATAAGCATCCAGTGAGTTAAAGAGAAGATAACTCAGGAGAACAAGTGATATTGCCAGAAGATAATGTTTTACCAGCTGATCTGGCAACTTCCTTGTTTGACCTGACACAGCTGGCCCATTCGTTACGGTAGACGTAGAAAATGATCCCGATAGTAGTGCAATTCTGCAATAGAGTCTTTGATATCGTCCATGGCAAGATGCTTGCCCTGTTTGGAAAAGCCCTCACTCAAAGAGGGTGACCAACGGCTCATCAGCTCTTTCAATGTACTGACATCCAGGTTCCGATAGTGGAAATAGTCTTCCAATTTCGGCATTGTCCTGGCCAGGAAACGTCGATCCTGACAAATACTGTTGCCACACATGGGTGAAGCCCCTGATGGTATAAATTTCTCTAAAAAGGCAATCGTCTCCGCCTCTGCCGCTGCCTCGTCATACTGACTGTTCTTGACCCGCTCTAGTAACCCAGAACCACCATGTTGGCGTTGATTCCACTCATCCATGGCATCAAGCTTTTCCTGGGGCTGATGAACCGCGATCACAGGCCCTTCAGCAAGGATAGTCAGGTTTGCATCGGTAACAATCGTTGCAATCTCAATGATTTCATCGTGTTGTGTATCCAACCCAGTCATTTCCAGGTCGATCCAAATTAGATTGGAGGCATCAACAGGCATCTTGGTATCCTTTGTCTCATTATCGGCTTGCGGCGAGATTCTAGCAGGAAGCTGTCTCAGACTGTATGCTTATCGACCCAACGACTTAGGATTTCCTGATAAACCACTGATGGCTCTATTTACACAACTTTTTTTACTGTTTCTGATTTTCGGTACTCTGCTGCAACTCTGGTTACTCTATCGGCATCTGAATCATGTCGCTCAAAACAGGGGAACCGTACCCGACGCTTTTAAAGATAAAGTGAAGCTAGAGGACCACCAGAAAGCCGCTGACTACACACAGGCAAAGGGTAGACTGGCCTTTATCGAAAGCTTGATTGGTGTCGCTTTGTTGTTGTTTTGGACCCTGGGTGGAGGCCTGGATCTGTTAAGCCGCTACTTGAGTGAGTGGCAGTGGGGAGAGATCACAACCGGGATAGCCTTCATTTTCTCATTTTTATTCATTGGCTCCATACTGGATATCCCATTCAGTCTCTACAGAACCTTCCGTCTGGAAGCCGTCTTTGGCTTTAACCGCATAACACCTCAACAATATCTGAAAGATCGCGCACTCGGCCTGGTACTCTCTATACTGCTTGGTGGGCCTTTGTTGTGGGTGATCCTTAAACTGATGCATAGCGCTGGTGAATACTGGTGGCTTGGCGCGTGGCTGGTCTGGCTAAGCTTTACCTTGGGTATCTCCTGGGCTTACCCGCGCTTTATTGCACCACTATTTAATAAGTTCACCCCACTAACTGAAGGGGATATGCGCGACCGTATTCGCAGCCTGATGCAACGTTGCGGCTTTGCCAGCGATGGTATTTTTGTTATGGATGGTTCTAAGCGGTCGGCCCACGGTAATGCCTACTTTACCGGTTTCGGAAAAACCAAACGAATTGTCTTTTTTGATACCCTGCTGGAGACCCTTAGTGTTGAAGAGGTGGAGGCCGTTCTGGCTCATGAACTGGGCCATTTCCACTACAAACACATCCATAAGCAGATGGTGGTCATGGCCCTGCTCTCTCTCGGAGGTATGGCACTACTCGGCTGGCTCACTCAGCAGATCTGGTTCTACAATGGTCTGGGTATCACTGAGCCCTCAAACGCCGCAGCGCTTCTGTTATTTATACTGACAATCCCTGTTTTCACAATATTCTTTACCCCGCTTGGCAGTTATCTATCAAGACGCCATGAGTTTGAAGCGGACAACTATGCGGTCAATCAGAGTAGTGGGGAGTTTCTGATTAAAGCGCTGGTCAAACTCTATCAAGACAATGCAAGCACACTGACTCCGGATCCGCTCTATTCGTTTTTTCACGACAGCCACCCTCCTGCTCCAGTGCGCATTGCCCACATAACGAAACATATTTCAGCTTAAATGGAGATAGTTGATGAATAAGTTACTGATACCTGCGACCTCGCTGCTGATCCTTGCCTCCTCCAACACCTTCGCGGGAGATGCAGAAAGAGGCAAACAATTGAATGATGAGCACTGCGTAAAATGCCACGGCACCGAAGTTTATACCCGCCCTAATCGTAGGGTTAACGATCTGGCCGGTTTACGCAAACAAGTGCGTTTTTGTGAGCAGAACCTGGGACTGACCTGGTTTGATGACGACATTGAAAGTACCTCCACCTACCTCAATCTGGAATACTACAAATTTGACCTCAAACAATAAGAAATACTCTGCATGGCCAAACGCCGCCTGACAATCCAACAAAAAAGCCGAATTCAGGCAATACAGGAGAAGCGGCGTCAACGTCTGGATCGGAAAGCCCATCAATCCCTGACCAGTGTTGACGAGCAACCATCCAAGGAAGGGCTTGTGGTCATACGCCATGGGGCCACGCTTGGGATTGATGATGGATCAGGAAAGATCCACCGCTGTCAGACCCGCCAGAACATAGGCCATCCCGTCTGTGGAGACCGTGTCATATGGCAACCTGTCGAGGAGAACGCCGGGGTTGTGACTGCCTTGCAGCCTAGGGAGAGTGTCCTCAGCAGGCCAGACTACAGTGGCCGTCATAAACCACTGGCGGCAAACATCAGTCAATTGGTGATTGTTCTTGCTCCAAAACCTGAACCCAGCGGATACCTGCTTGATCAGTATCTGGTTACCGCCGAAACAATTCAGATTCCTCCGCTTATCGCAATCAATAAGATTGACCTTTTGTCAGAGCAGGAGGAGTCGGAATTTATCTCACAGTTCGATGCCTATACGAATATTGGCTATCCGCTGATAAAAATCAGCGCCAAGCAGGAACATGGGCTGGACGTTCTGATTGATCATTTGAAGGGGTTAACCAGCATTCTGCTTGGCCAATCAGGTGTTGGAAAATCCTCATTGATCAATGCCCTGCTTCCACAACATGATGTTGAGATCGGTCGACTCTCTGAAGCCACAGGCCTTGGCCGACACACCACCTCTGCAGCGACTTGTTACACTCTGCCTCAAGGGGGTAATTTAATTGACTCACCAGGGGTTCGAAGTTTCCGGCTTACTGATCTCAGTCGTCAGGAACTTGAACAGGGCTTCCCGGAATTCCGTCCCTACATCGGACAGTGCCGTTTTCATAACTGCACCCATGAACATGAACCCAAATGTGCCATTCAAAGTGCTGCAAGTCGTGGTGAGATAGACCCACTCCGTCTGGACAACTTTCTCAGATTGAGCAAGACATGACCCGATGGAAGTGATTATGCTTGTAGAACTTAACTCTCAGGGAAGTGGATATGGACAGCAGCCCCACCCAAGGTCTCAGAATCTCCTAGCCTAATCTCTCCTCCGTAGGCACTGACAATATCTGAGGCGACTGCCAGCCCAATGCCTTGACCGGATTGCCTGGTATCGACTCGATGCCCTCGTTGAAAAACGTCTTGGATTTGATTCTCAGGAATGCCCTCCCCATCATCCTCTATACAAAAGTAGAGTAACTTAGAGGAGGTTACGGTCACAGCGACCCGATGCCGACCATACTTAGATGCATTTTCCATCAGGTTTCCGAGTAATTCCATCAGATCACCCTCATCCCCAAAAAAGTGGCTCTCTGGCTCTACACTGATCTGCCATTGAATGCCCTTATCGAGATAGACCTTGTCCAGTGATTTCATCAATCTTTCGATCAATGGTTCAATCGCAATACTCTGAGTCAGAACATGTCGCCCAGACGCCGCCGCACGTTGCAATTGATGGCTGACGATCTGATCCATTCGCTCCACTTGATCGCAGACGGTTTGATGAGGATATTCTCCCGGCTGATCAGCAATGCCCCTGAGAATAGCCAAGGGCGTCTTAAGGCTATGCGCCAGATCACCAAGACTGTCCCGATAGCGCTGCTGTCTTGCCTGAGCGTGCTGGATCAAAGAGTTGATATTTGATGTCAATCGGTTCAGCTCTTTCGGATAGCGCCCTTTGAGTCTGTCTGAACGCCCGGATTCAATTTCCGTTAATGCCTCCTCAACCTCACGTAGCGGCGTCAATCCCCAGCTCAGCACCCATCCTTGTACCAACAGCAGCAAGATAGCAGCGCCGCCCAACCATACAAAGAGAGTGTCACGAAAAGTCCCTATCTGCTCCTGTATCGGTTGCAGGTCCTCAGCCACCGACAGCACATATTTCAATTCACGGCCGTTGAAGTCTTCCCATACCACCCCGAAATTCAAACCCATAACTTCTCTGTCGGGCATCTTGAAACGTCCAGACTCGGATTCACCAGGGGGGATATATTTCGAAAAACTGAGAGATTGACCCAAAGCGGAACCCGAGTGCCAGCGATAACCCTCGGGATAGAGGTTAACCTGAGCATAGAGACCGGAATCTGGGCGGTTGAAGCGGGGATCTGTCAATATCCTAGGCATCTTAAGCTGCCCATCATCACCCTCTTCCGCCGCCGCGAGTAGTGCATAAACACTACTTAAAAGCCTCGCATTCAGGGCCTCTTCCGTAGATGAACGAAAGGCTTTATCAAGAGAGAATCCGGTTAATCCAAGAAAAGCGCCCAACACCAGAGTTGCCGCCAGAAGCAGACGCTGTTGAATGGAAAGTATGTGCCCGGTGTACTTGGTCATCATATGGCGTTGCTATTCCCTGCTCAGATCAGGTCCGAAGTTACTTGCCATACTTGGGGTGTTGTTAAAGATGTCTTTCCAGAGCAAATCGATAGCCCCGCCCTCGCAGAGTCTCAATGGGTTTGTACTGTTCTTCAGGATCAAGCTTTTTACGCAAGCGTCTTACAAAAACTTCAATAGTATTGCTATCCCGATCCCAGTCCTGTTCATAGATGTGCTCAGTCAGCTCGGTCTTCGATACCACTTCACCGGCATGCAACATCATATATTCAAGAACCTTGTACTCGTAAGCTGTCAGCTCCACCGGCGCATCGTTGATGCTGACCGTTTGTGTACGCGTATCCAGCGACACCGGCCCACCTGAGAGTACCGGCTGCGACCAACCCCCAGAACGTCTTAGAAGCGCATTGAGTCTGGCCAGAAGTTCTTCCACATGAAAGGGCTTGACCAGGTAATCATCAGCACCAGCTTCCAAACCTTCCACCTTGTCCTGCCAATTACCCCGGGCGGTAAGAATCAAAATCGGAAAGTTTTTATCCAGCTTTCGTAACTCACTGATCAACTCAATGCCAGACATCTTCGGCAGGCCAATATCGACAATGCCAACATCGATGCCATACTCCCGCCCTAAAAAAAGCCCTTCTGCGCCATCTTCAGCACTATCTACTGTGTAACCCTGATCAGCGAGTCGAGCAGCGAGTGGCTCTCGTATCTCCGCTTCATCTTCAACCAAAAGTACGCGCATCTGAGTAATTCCCGTCCGGTTTAGCGCCTTGAGCTATTTCTGTTGCCACCGCCATCTGCGTTAATGCGTACACGATGCACTTTTCCATCTTTGGTCAATATACGGATGTTATGCACTCTCTGACCATCTCGAGTTCGGGTCTCTGCCGAGATAACCTGACCACCACGACGCTGTTTGGCCTGCTCCACTGCCTTGTTGAGGCTAACTTCCGCCACAGCATTGGTCAGTGACAACAGCAATGATCCGAGCAACAGTGCCTGGACGATATGTCGAGTGATTGTCCTCATCGTATAAAAATACCTGATTGTGTACCTTGTTTGCAGTCACCGGGCCACCCCCGAAAAACAGCAAGTGCTGATCTATCCAGGGGCTGAAATTGAGCCAATTAACCTTCATCCATTGTTATACCGTTTTCAGAGATCGAAAGCGATTACCCATCAATCCACAGTCAAGCCTAGTACCTATCTGCTGGCCTGACATCTACCCGAATCGGTATGCGATCACCAGGATGTTCATTGGTGAAGGTGGTGAATATCCTGCCTTTATAGCGATAGGTGACATCATAACCGGCCAGCTGCTCTTCATAGCGGGTGTGATGCGTGGTTTCACAACGATGTTCATAGGTTGTGCCGTAGTGACCACCCCGTCTCTGATTGCTCAGATCATGTCCAATCGCACCACCAAGCAAGGTACCGGCCAGAGTAGCCGCATCCTTTCCTCGACCGCGGCCACGGCTCACTGAATTGGCCACTACACCACCAATAATGCCACCAAGCACTGTACTGGTAAATTTCTTACCACCCGGCTGATAGTAGTCAACCTCTTCATCCCAACAATGACGTTCAGGCTCAGAGATCTCTACCGTATGATAGACGGGCTCCACATCAATAACCTTGGCACTATCCCGATAGCGGTCCCTATGCCCTGCCGTGGCCGTCATTGATAGAGTAAGGAGTATTGATCCGGTTATCAGTGTTGTTCTGTTCATTATTTTCTCCAGGCTGATTCTGATAAACAGTGGTGACAACTCACCTCAAGTTATCTACAGCTTAAGAGACCATAACTGAACGCTAACTGAACCTAAAAAAACTACAAATACGATTGACTAATCAATGGGTTAGCCAGGGCCGTTTATTCAGGCTCACAAATCCCATGCTCAAGATTCCTGTTTACGCCAGACCAGCATGCGATTGTTGACCGGCATTTCTATATCTTCTTCAAGTATCATTCCCTGATTCCCAGCCAACAAAACCAGATCATCAAAATTTCGTATGCCACTCAATGGGTCACGGGATTTAAGCCATTGATCAAATCGACGATTGCTTTCACTGGTGAAGTGACCTTGATAATTAAATGGGCCATAGAGCACAAAACACCCATCCGTTTCCAAAATGCGGCCTACGCCTTGAAACAGCTTCTCCACCTCTGGCCAGGACATGATGTGCGCAGTATTCGCACTGAATATAGCGCTGTAACAGTCCGCGGGCCAGTTGTCAGCGACATCGAGAGTGACCGGTTCCCTCAGGTTACTTAAACCCGCCTCAAGCAACCAAGCCTGTATTCCCTCGTGATTTTCCTGCCTGTCACTGGTATGCCATACCAAATGAGGCATTGCAGCAGCAAAAAAGACCGCATGTTGCCCCGTACCACTACCGATTTCCAAAACTGAATTGGCACCACTTAATAGACGCTTCAACTGCTCTAGAATCGGTTGCTTATTCTCATCACAAGATTCGGCATAAGGCTTCTGTTTTATATTCAATCTTAGATCCTTCTCAATCTGCCCAGTCTCTAGGCTTTAAATATCGTTCATATAACTGAGCTTCATCAGAACCCGCCTCTGGCGTCCAGTTATATTGCCAGCGCACCAAAGGTGGCAGTGACATTAGAATTGACTCAGTACGTCCACCTGATTGCAGACCAAACAGCGTACCCCGGTCGTAGACCAGATTGAACTCCACATAACGTCCCCGACGGTAGAGCTGGAAATTCCGCTCACGCTCACCAAAAGGTGTATCGCTTCGACGAGTAACTATCGGTCGATAAGCAGGCAGGTAGTGATCACCGACACTGCGCATAAATTCGAATGACTTGGCAAACCCCCACTCATTGAGATCATCGAAAAAGAGACCACCAATCCCTCTCGGCTCTTGTCTGTGTTTGAGATAAAAATATTCGTCACACCACTTTTTGTAGCGACCATAGACATCACTACCAAACGGCTCACAGGCTTTTTTTGCCGTATTGTGCCAATCACGGCAATCTTCGTCATAACCATAATATGGCGTTAGGTCAAAACCACCACCAAACCACCATACTGGATCGGCATCCTCCTTTTCAGCAATAAAGAAACGAACATTGGCGTGTGATGTAGGGACATAAGGATTGTTTGGGTGAATCACCAGAGACAGCCCCATCGCCTCAAAAGCACGGCCAGCCAACTCCGGACGATGTGCGGTTGCTGATCCAGGTAGTTGATCACCCCGCACGTGGGAGAAGTTAACGCCTGCCTGTTCAAAAACAGCACCACCCTGCAGCACCGCACTAATTCCACCACCACCGAGTTTTTCTCCAGGATCGCGTTGCCAACTATCCCGAAAAAAATCTGCCTGACCATCTTCCTCTTCCAGAGCTGAGCAGATTGTCTGCTGTAATTTCAGCAAGTACGCCTTAACTTGCTCTTTGTTCGGTTGATCATTCAAAATAGTTTATTCTCTAATTGTTATGTTTATTTGGAATCAAGGCGTTTCAGGAAGATCTTCATCTCCTTGGCTGCCTGAATATCACCTTTAGCCTCAGCTACTTCGATTCCTTTCCGGTAAGCATCCACCGCCTCCTTCACCTGCTCCGACCCTGCCAGGGCTTTGCCAAGATGTTTCCAACTGGCAGAGTGTTGCTCATCCAGATTTACAGCTTCAATCAACTGCTCTACAGCCTTCAGGAAATCACCCTGCTTGAGAAAGAGCGTTCCCAATGTATATCGCAGCAAGGCGTTATCTGTACCCTGCTCCAACATTTTTTCAAGATTCTCTCGGTCCATGGATAGTTTGACCTTTTTTGCATTGCTCTGGGTATAAATTATAAACCGTTCAATATTTACAGGTTAAATGGTACTTCAGAGAGATGATACCTCTTCTGATACTATCAGATAGGGGTAATCGCCCAGAGATACAACCTGAAATAATTAATGGGTATTGAACTGTTAAGGCGGGTCACAATATTGCCATAGGTCAATATCTCCACAACCGGCTCATAATATGACCATAGATAAAGCACGCGAAATCATCAAACAGCAGATCTGTTTCGGCAGTGGTTATAATCGTAATGCTGTACGTCTGCTGCTGAGCGAGATTCAACGAGAGTACGGACAGCAAGCCAGTGACCAGCTAATCAATGAACTCTCTCTGGAGGAGGCATTTGGTATCAAGTCTGGAACTGACTTCACCCATGTTGCACATTAGTATCCAGCGAAATCTAAGATGCCGTAAAAGCCGGGGAAGCAGCCCAATCTTTCCTTAACCTCAGAGCCTCATCAAGTAGTCACTTGCAGACCCTTCATCCGCTACTTTTAAGCTATTAAGAATACTTAACGACCTCGTTGTTTCATCAAATAATGGTGACTGTGTTGCTATATTGAGAGCAACAGAAAGATAGAAGGCAGAATACACGAATTCTACATCCATCAGCTTTCCAACATACGGCGAAAATTGCAATCCCCTAGTAAAACAATAATTTTTTGCTATAACAAAGTAGGTAGACATGGAGGTTGTGGCTCGCCAACTAATCCTCCTGTAAATTATTAGAATAAAGGAATATACCTTTTATCGCGGTACAAATGGCCTGCTATCCAGCCTTTATCGTGTGACAGAGGGAAGGTGCTACGTGAACTTCCCCTGGTAGAGTGGACACTTTCTGATAACTCAGGTGGTGGCAATGCCGAAATATACAAAACCAAGAAAGACTTGGCAGTTCACGAAAGATTTCAAAGTAAGAAGCAGTCAAGCTAAGCTATCAAGTAAGGCATTCAAGTTAAGCAGGTAGCGGAGGGGCTGGATATACATCCATTTATGCTATCGCGCTGGCGTAAAGAATATCGAGAAGGCAAACTACAAGGTGACAACCAAAAGCGAGTCGGTGTGAAAAAACAAAAGCAAATAATCAGCAAGACAAAGCTGACTGAGAATGCGCGACTCAAGAAAGAGGTTGCGCGGCTTAAGAAGGAGAACCATCTTATAAAAAAAGTGGCAACGGTATCTTGCGGAACAACATCAGAGCGATTTGGATTTGTGCAAAGATACCGAGAATTAGGCGTAGTCAATATGTGTGAATGGCTTGGAGTATCGCCCACCGGGTTTATGCTTGTGAAAAACGAGAAGCGCCCAATCATTACCATGAACATCAAAGATTGCTCGTATATTCTGGCAAAGTAGCGGTCGTTACGGTAGCTCCAGAGTATATAAAGCACTACGTCAGCAAGGAATACGCGTCAGTCATAAGGGGGTATAGCGGCTGATTCGAGAGGCAGGATTTCGTGCGTGTGTGGTACGCGTGACGCGTCGCCAGCCGGGCTTAAAGCGATTCAAAGCCAAAGGAGAAAATCTGTGGAAAACCATGGATCAGCTTACAAAGATCAACCAGGTATGGGTGGCCGATGTAAGGTATCTAAGCTTAACGGGCAATTTATTCCAGGAGAATACTTAGCTGGTCTTTATCAAAGAGTCGAACTACTGAGCTGACCTGTGATGCGCTCACCTATGCGTTAAGAAAAAGGGGATATTCCCGGGATGTAGTTTCTCATACGCATCGTGGTATTGAGTATACGGGAGCGAGCTTCCAGAAGTTATTGGATGAGTTTGGATTTAAGCACAGCGTGAATCGCCCGGGTCACTGCACGGAGAACGCACATATGGAATCTTTTTTTATGGTTTGAAAGCGGAGATAATACGTGGAACAGTATTTCGTGGCGTGAAGGCATTGCGCAAAGCACTAGCAACTTACATCAATCAATTTTACAATTCAGTTAGGTTACACTTCAGTTTGGATTATGTGTCCCCGCTGAAATACGAACAATGTTGTGGATGAAATATAGGGTGTCCATTTTATCGGGGGAAGATCAACGGCAAAAAGCGTCATTCGTTCCTCACTATGCTTTTTGACTCCGGTGAATTGCGATGTTGAACTAAACCGTTAGGCTGGATTATTTCAGCATCCAACTAGCACACATGAACGATTGACGCTGAATTTTTTCGATTCAGCATGTACTAACCGAAGGCTTGACTATATATTAACGATATGACATCGGTTTTCATTAGCCACTCACACCGAGATGTGAGCATCTGTTATCAAGTCGCTGGTTCTTTAAGAAACCTGGGATACTCAGTAATTGTATTGGGACATCCTGAACATGGACTCTTTATTGGAGATGAATGGGAGTCGTCACTATACTCCCATTTGAAAAAATGTTTTGCAGTTGTCGCTCTCTGCTCTAAAAGTATGCTTGAGTCGAAATGGTGTTTTGCAGAAATTACTCACGCGAAAGCACTAGGCAAACCAATTTTTCCCATGAAGCTGGATGATTGCGATGAACACCCTCTTCTGCCGTATTTGCAGCACGCAATGTTCGGGGATACTGAGATAGCATCAATGGCTCTTGACGCTGCTATAAAAAGTAGACTTGATTGGCGTAATAGTCTAAAGATCGATTCTAATCGCGCCCCTTATCCAGGTCTTCATTATTTCGATGAGGCTGATGCTCCGTACTTCTTTGGTCGTGACGGGGAAGTTCGTCAAGCGTTAGAGAAGTTAAGGATCATATGGGAGTTTAAGGAAACACAATCACTAATACTCGTCGGTTCATCTGGGAGTGGTAAATCTTCTTTCTTGCGCGCTGGACTTCTCCCTGCTCTCAGAAAAATGCAGGATTGTTGGATACCCACCACGGCCACGCTCTGCGACTCATTCGCATTTGAATGTCTGTTACGTTCATTCGCTTCATTAGGGCAAGGACAATTCCGGACTTATAAGAATTCTCTTAGCTCATCTGGCGCAGTCGAAGACCTTATCGCGGATTTAAAAGAGGTATTAGCCTCTGCTACTAATTCCCAGGCAAAAATAGTTATTGCACTGGACCAGTTGGAAAATTTGCTCGCCGACAAAAAGATACTCGACTCAAGTTCTTTTCTTTCTAAGATTGTGCTGTTATTAAATTCATTCCCTCGTAACTTATTCCTGATTGGAACTCTGCGATCCGACTACTATACAGAATGGAATTCAAATGCGCTTACAAAAGCGATACCAACAGAATTTCTCGATGTCGGTCCTCTGCACCATGACTATTTTTCCGACATTATAGTCGGGCCGGCTAAATTGGTTGGCATAGAGATAGAGCCGACTCTAATATCTACACTCATAAGCGACACCAAAAGCGAAGACGCGCTACCTTTGTTGGCATTCGCTTTGAGGGAACTTTGGGAGACTGAGGGAGAGCGTACCGGTAAGATCACGAAACAATTCTACATGGATGAGTTCGGTGGGCTAACTCGAGTTGTTGAGCGGCGAGCCGATGCAATTGCTGATATGAAAACGCTATCTGAAGCCGAATGTGAAGCACTTCGGATTTCATTTCTTAAGCTAGTTAAGGAGGAATCAGCAGGAAAATTCGTGCATATTTCGGCTCCTTGGCAGTCCTTTCCAAAGGAGAGTCATCTGATACTAACTAAGTTTATTAACGCCCGACTCCTCGTTTTAAAAGCAAAAGGTAAAGAACAACACGTGGGCATCGTTCATGAAGCTCTCTATAGACAATGGAATACTTTTCTCAAGTGGCTGAATTCCTTTGGGGACGATGTGCGTTTAGTTCGACAAATGGAGTCCTTGGCCGAGCAGTGGGAAAAAGAGCCAGATAATCCAGTTTACAGTCAATGGCCAAATGAAGGCCTTCAGTTTGTATACCGCTCACTTAGGCGATTGGGGCTTAAGGTCAAGAATCTTGATGAGCCCTTGAAAAGCTATATTCGACCGGAGTATGAAAGACTGATCGATGAACTCTCTAATCTAGACACAAGTCATTATAGACGTAGCGCTATCGGAGATCGGCTCGCAACGATTGGTGACCCGCGTCATGGTGTCGATATTGACGACAAAGGTGTGCCTCAAATCGCTTGGTGTGAAGTATCTCCGGATAAGAGTCTCTCTGAGCGCTTCTACATATCCAAGTATCCGATAACTTATGCCCAATACTTGTCATTTTACAATGACCCGAAAGGCTATTACTGTGAACATTGGTGGACTAGTTTAGTTTCTCATATTCCAAGTTGGAGTCAGTATCGAACCGTCAGTAATCACCCAGTAGACTCAGTATCTTGGGTGCAAGCTATTGCATACTGTAGGTGGTTAAGTACTCACCTTGGTATTGATGTAACACTGCCAACAGAGTCGCAATGGTTTCTTGCCGCTACCGGGGGTCTCACTGAAAGGGCATTTCCCTGGGGCCAAGAACCAGAAAGATCTTACGCTAACACGTCGGAAAGTCGGCTAGGTCGCACAATCGCGGTAGGAATGTATCCCCAGAATTGCTCACCTTGGGGAGTATACGATCTAACAGGCAATGTTTTTGAGCACTGCCTCAACGCATTTGAAGAACTGACCAACGCTTCACTTGCGCTCGAGGATGATCATGCAGTACGGGGCGGTTCGTTCCTTAATGATTTAGCTTCTGCGCTTGCAGAATCACGCTACAGTATACTGACAGAAGAGCTTGACTACGATATAGGATTTCGCATTGTTACAGGCGATGTGAGCGAACTCAGCATGTTAGAAACTTCCCGTTTGAATCATCCATAGATATGCGTACATACGACGTTAAGTTTGATGGGCGAGTTAGGAGCTTCTTCCCAATTTTGTTTTTTGGAACGATTGGTTCAATCATTTCACTTGGTCTAGGAGCGGCGTACTTCGAATGTAAGATCAAGGACTATCTTTGTAGGAAGACAAGTATTGGCAAAGCGCATCTGCGATATTTAGTTAATCCGCAGAATGCATTATTGAATAGACTTAAGGCAAGCGCAATCGGATTAGGGATAACGGTTGTATTATCTGGATTGTCGGTAATTCCTTTAGTTGGGCCAGCAATAGTAATAGTAAGTAGTTTCGTCATTTACGACTTTGCTCGCAAGGCGCGACTAAAAGGGTTGGTGTTTCGCACGTACAACACAACAGTCGGCAATATTAGGTGTGGTTTTCGTAGTAACTACAATCGTAGCGCGAGCGATGCGTTAATGGTATTTCCTATATGGGGTGGTTTGCTTCCGTTTTTGCGACCATACACCAAGTGGCGTATCCATCTCTTTCTTCTAAACAATATCTGGGTTGGTACCAATAGACTCAAATTCAAGGCGGGGTTATCAGATTACTTGTTTGTGTATGTACCAGAAATGCTTTTGTATATTCTTTGCTTACCAGTAGTTGTTGTGTTCTGGGAAGCGTATGGATTCTACACGCTATTTACTGTTCCGCTAACGTGGGTATTTGCGAGTACATATACTAGATACACTCTGGACAATTTAGTACGCAGAAATATAACACTAGGAAAACTACGGTTTTCTGGTAGTACTGACTACGCAAAATTATTGACAATAAGGCTAACCAATGCGGTTGTAGTGATTCTCACAGTTGGCCTCGCTTTTCCATGGGCAAAACTTCGAGAGTTGCGCTACCGTCTTCAGTGTACACGCGTCGTTGCATTAGGCCAGGAACGATCACTATTGGGAACCGAATTAATACAACCCGATGCTTTAAGCGACCAATTGGAAGAAGTGTTGGCGGCCCGAGGACCAAGCGGTGAAGTGGGTGAGGCTCTAGCAGAGGAAAGCGTTGAAGGATTTGATAATGATTTTGAAAATATCAAAGTGGACGTATAGAGAAAAGAGATATGGTGTTAACTTATGTATTGCTTACCAACATACAGCAATGATCGTGAACTTCCCCCGTGTAGTGGTCAAGTATTATTGGCCACAGTTTTATGTGCATCCCAGGGAAAGACAGGAAAGACAGGGACATCCAATAATTAATTATATTTAAACAATACACATTTCCGATAGTTTTATAGTGCTGTGAATTTTGAGTAGAAAAACTATGACTACTGCTTGAAAAGCATTAATCAATTACCTATGAAGTAAATAATTTAGTCGTAATTTGCCTATTGCAGGCAATAATGTCCCTGCCAAGATAATTCAAGGCATAGATAGTTTGAATGGGTGGTTTATCAGGCTACAGGGGATCGATATAGCTTCCCTGACAAGCCGGTCAAACAGAACCACTTTCTCTCTAAGGAAAGACAGAAGGAAAGACAGGGACATCCAATAATTAATTATATTTAAACAATACACATTTCCGATAGTTTTATAGTGCTGTGAATTTTGAGTAGAAAAACTATGACTACTGCTTGAAAAGCATTAATCAATTACCTATGAAGTAAATAATTTAGTCGTAATTTGCCTATTGCAGGCAATAATGTCCCTGCCAAGATAATTCAAGGCATAGATAGTTTGAATGGGTGGTTTATCAGGCTACAGGGGATCGATATAGCTTCCCTGACAAGCCGGTC